>JAXMNT010000009.1:0-204952 GCA_034670305.1 Deltaproteobacteria bacterium | reverse complement strand
CCGCTGGGCATCGCGCTCCGATTCGCGCCTCGCCGTCGCGAAACACACGGCGTCCACGACGCGGGCAAGGGCACGGGCAAGGGCAACGGCAAGGGAGCAGGTCGCTTTTCAGCGACCTGCTAGAGCGGCCGCGGCTGCCGCGGCCGCTGTATCCGCACCCCGTCCTGTGCTTCGAGATCCGGTTTCCGGAAGTGGGCGCGCCCAGAAATCCGACCGGCGTGTGAAGCGAACCGCGCCGTGGACCGTCGGTACGAGTGACTGCGCACGCACCCCACGACCCGAACCCTGCATCCAGGGTCGGAGATCAGCGGACGCCGTTTCATCTCCAACGCCAACCAAGGATCCTCCCATGCGGGTTGCTCTCGTCGCGGCGCTCTGCGCCCTCTCGTTCTCCGTCTCCTCCGAGGCCGACGCCCAGCGGCGCCAGCGTCGACAGGTTCGCCAGCCGACGACCGTGGTGCGTCATGCGACGCCACCGCTTCGGTCGAACGACGCGCTGCAGAACGCATTGGCTGACTTCCACCAGTCACTCCTCGCGCACGGCATCCGCGGCCCGGTCGCGCAGGCGACGGCGCACCTCGAACAGGTCCTCGTGCATCATCGGCGCGGTGCGCGGGCGCACCTCGAACAGGACTACCGCCGGCTCCGCCGTCTGGTGCATCGGAGCCAGCGCATCGACGAAGACCTGCTCGATCTCTGGGACGAGGTCGCGCTCCACGCCACCGAGATGCGGCGCCGCCCCGCGCGGATCCCAAACCGTCCCCCCGCTGGCCACGTGAACCCCGGACACGGCGGACACGGACACGGCGGACACGGACACGGCGGACACGGCGGCTACGGTGCGCAGAACCAGTTGCGCTTCGAGGGTTCGTTCGAACGCACCCCCGCGGTGTTCACCGGTCGAACCCCCGATGAGATCTACGCCCAGTGCATCCAGTTCGTGAGCGCGGTGCGGCTGACCCATGTCGACGACATCACGGTGTTCGGCACCGCCCACCGCAACGGCCCCGGCTACTGGGGCAACGAGTCGCTTTGCGCGATGAGCGCACTCAACGCCCGCGCGGCGGGCCAGGCCGCCGCGACGGTCACGGGTCATGTCGAGGGTCTTCCGTTTGCGCTCGGTGGCCCGCGCCACCAGGTCCGGGCCACGATCGAACGTTACCTCTCGACCGCGCTCCAGGGGCAAAGGCACATCGACGACATCGTCGTGGCCGGTCGCTCCTACCGAAACTCCGCGAGCTACTGGACGGCGGCACAGGCGGCACAGCTGGTGCTCTCTCAGATCTAGCGTTCAGCGCGCGAAGCGGGCGCGGGCGCTCCACAGCATGGTGAACAAGCTCGGCACGACGAAGAGCGTCAACACACTCGAGAGCGCCAACCCGCCGAGCACGATCGCACCGACGCCCCGGTAGAGCTCCGCGCCCGCCCCCGGAAACAGCAGCATCGGCAAGAGACCCGCGAGCGAAGTCACCGTCGTCATGAAGATGGGCCGCACGCGGGCTTCGACCGCTTCCGGCACGGCGTCCCGCAGCGTACGTCCCTCGCGAAGCCGGCCGATCGCGCCGTCGACCACCAGGATCGCGTTGTTCACGACGACACCGATCAGTATCAGAAAACCCAAAGCCGTCATCAGATCGAGCGGTTGCGGACTCACCCACGCGTCCACGGCGAGCAATCCGCCGACTCCGCCAGCGGCCGCCAGCGGCACACTCGCGAGGACCGCCACCGGTGCGAGAAAGTCTTCGAAGAGCGCCGCGAGCAACAGGAACGAGATCAGCAGCGCGAGACCCAGCACTTCGAGCAGCTTGCCGGTCGCGATGTCGAGGTCGGCCGCGGTACCGCTCATCTCCACCCGCACGTCGCTCGGGATCGCTCCGTCCTCGGAGAGGGGCGTCACCACATCTCGGCGAATGGCTGCGATCGCGGCCTCGAGCGGGATCTCGTCCGGCGGCGAGACCTGAAGGGTGAGCGCTCGGCGGCGCTCGATTCTCCGGATCTGCGTCGGCCCGAGCTGCTCTTCCACTTCCGCGAGGGTCGCCATCGGCACCACGTGCCCACTCGGGGTCGCCATCGGCGCGGCCAGCAAGAGCGCCGGGGTGCCGTAGTGCGCCCCATTCTGCGCATGTCCGCGCAGCACGACGTTGACCTTGGGTTCGCCCGCCGGACCCACCTCTCCGATGATCGCCCCATCGACGAACGCATCGACCGCGAGCCCGAGCTCGTCGCCAGGCACCCGGAGCATGGCGGCGGACGTTCTTCGCGGGTGCACGTGAAGTTCGGGTGCGCCTGGATCCAGACTGGGGATCGGGCGCACCTGCGCGCCGGGCAGCACTTCGCTCACGAGCCCCATCATGCGCCCTGCCAGTCCGGTCAAGACCGTCAGGTCCCGCCCACTCACGTCGATCTCGATCGAGCGGCCACCGCCGAGACCACCGAACAGGCTCGCCTGGTTGCTGAACGAGATGACGCCGGGGATCTTCGACTGGACCCGGCGCACCAGCTGGAGTGCCGCATCGACATCGTCCGGGTCCTCGGCGACCGCGCCGGCAAAGATCCGGTCCGCGCTGCCGACGAAGAAGCTGCGCGCCACCGCCCGTCCTTCGCCGGTCTCCTCGGCCATCTCCCCCTGGACCGACGCGCCCATGCGTTCGAGCTCCGCGATGGCGTAGCCGGGGGGCGGCACGATGATGCCGAACACGAGGTTCCGGTTGCCGCGCGGCAGGTATTCGAGCGGCGGCAAGAGCAGGAGCGCGACCGTCACCGAAGCGCCGATCGCGAGTGCGACCATCGCGGTCGACCGCCAGAGCCGCGCCGTCAACCACCGCACCCGACGTCCGATGAACGCACGCGCGCGAAGGCCGAGGCCGACCAACGTGCCCGGCGGGCCGACCTGAGGCTTGACCGGCGGCAGGAACCGAGCGGCCAAGCTCGGGATCACCCACACACTGACGAGCAGTGAGAAGAACACAGCGAGGGCGATGGCGATCGCGACGTCGCGCAAGAGCTGACCGACCTCGCCCTCCCAGACCACGATCGGGAGAAAGACCGCCGCGGTGGTGGCCGTCGACGCGAGCACGGCGCCCCAGATGTCCCGCACGCCCTGAAGCGCCGCCTCCGACGCGGTCGCCACCCGGCGCCGCCACGTGTCGATGCTCTCGAGACTCACGATCGAGTTGTCGAGCACCATGCCGATGGCGAAGGTCACTCCCGCGAGCGAGACGACGTTCACCGACCGACCGAGCAGCGCCATGCCGAGCGCTGTGCCGAACACGCACACGGGGATGGACACGCTGATGATGATCGACGCGCCGAGGCTGCGGAGGAAAATCAGGAGCGCGAAGATGGCCAGCAGCGCACCGAGCAGGAGGTTCTGCTGCACCAGGTCCAGCGCGCCCTGGATGTAGTGGGTCTGGTCGCTGATGACCTCGATCTCGAGACCCTCCGGTGCGAACCGCTCGAGGTTCAGCGCCTCCACCCGCGCCCGCACTTCGCGGGTCACTTCGAGTACGTTCGTGCCGGCTTCGCGCGTGAGCAGCAAGACCATGGATGGTCGGTCGTCCGAGAACGCCACGCCCCGCGCGTCCCGCAGACCGGTGCGCACGGTGCCCACGTCGCCCAGGGTGATCGCTGTCCCGTCCGGACCGGCGCCGAGCACGATGCGTTCGAGCTCCGAGATGTCGAGCGGCACGAGCGGTGTGCGCACCTGAAAACTTCGTTTGCCGACGGTGACGTCGCCGGCCGAGATGTCGCGCAACTCGGTCCGAACCCGCGCCGCGAGCGTGGACACCGAGAGACCGCGTGCGGCGAGCGCGCCCGCGTCGAAGTCGACGTGCACCTCGGTGTCCCGGCCGCCGATGTGGCGGATGCCCGCGACCCCAGGGATCCGCTCGATCTCGGGCAGGATCTCTTCTTCCATCCACGTCCGAAACGCCGCGGGCGAATCGCCGTTGAGGGAACGAACGGTGATCACCGCGAGCGGCGGGCCGGACGAATCGGAGGTCTCCACCACCGGCTCGTCCGCGGACTCCGGATAGGCACCGATCTGCGCGAGGCGGTTCGAGACCCGGACCAGTGCTTCGTCGATGTCGGTGCCGACCTCGAACTCGAGCCGCACGCTGCCGCCGTTCGCGGCGGCGGTCGAGGTCATCTCAACGAGCCCGTCGATGTTCTCGAGCGCGTCCTCTTGCGGCTCCAAGATCTCGGACTCGACTTCGGTCGGCGCGGCGCCGAACCAGCGGGTCGACACGCTCATGACGGGCCGGCTGACGTCGGGGGTCAGCTGGATCGGCAGGTCGAGCACACTGAGCGCACCGAACAGCGAGACCAGGATCGCGCCGACCATGACGGTGACCGGCCGCGCGATCATCGTCGCGAGCAACCCCTGGACCGGCGCACGCACCGGGGCGGCCTGGGGGGTGGCGTCGCTGGGTTCTGTCGGCTCGGTCGCCTCGTCCGAACTCGGCGGGTCGGTCGGTTCGCTCACGTCGGTCTCACTCGAGAACCTCGAGCGGCTGCTCGGGGCGGAGCCGTTCGTTGCCCCGGGTGACGACCGCGTCTCCTGCGGACAGCGGCGATGCGGGACGTACGAGTGCCTGCGTGTCGCTCTCCGCCAGCACTTCGACTCCGACGAGCGCGGCCTGTCCCTCCACCACCCGAACCACCCGACGGGCGCCGGCCGCACCGCTCACGACCGCATCGAGCGGCACCACGAGCGCGCCTTCTTCGGAACGCTGCACTTCGAAGACCACGTCCACCGTCTGCCCCGCCACCAACCAGCTCGGCGTGTTGCCTTCCGGCACGATCCGGATCCGCACCGTGCGGGTTGTCGGATCGAGGGCGCGCACGATGCCGCCGATCCGGGCCGGCAGCTCGACGTCCCCTCGACGCAACGTGGCCTCGGCGCCGACCTCCAGGAACGACGCGGCGTCGGGGTGCACCTCGCACCGAATCTGCACCGCGTCGTCGCCGACGAGCACCAGCGCGGGCGTGCCCGGCGCGACGTAGTCGCCTGGATCGACGCGTCGGTCGGCGACCACGCCGGCGAAGGGCGCCGTCACGCGGTGTCGTTGAAGCGCGGCCGCGATCTCGCGCGCGCCCGCACCCTGCCGTGTGGACTGAGCGTCGAGCACGTCGACGCGGTTCTGCGCCCGCTCGATCTCTGATTCCGAGACGAGCCGGGTGCCTGCCATCGCGAGGCGCTCTGCATCGCGACGCGCCTGGGAGAGTTCCCGGTTGGTGGTTTCGCGGTCGAGCTGCGCGGCCCGAAGGCGCGCCCGCACGACCGAGGTGTCGACGTCGACCAGCAGTTGTCCCGCTTCGACCCGGTCGCCTTCCCGAACGAGCACGCGGCGCACGGTCCCATCCGCGCCCGCGGCGAGCTCGGCCCGAGCCAGCGCTTCGACCTCGCCGAAGAAGGTCCAGCGAACCGTCACGCTCCCAGCCGTGACCTCGCCGACCGCGACGCGGGCCGGGGGTCGTCCGTGGCCGCCTTCGTCCGCGTCGGCTTCACCGCAACCGAGCGCGACGAGCAGCCCCAGGATCGCGGCGCCGGTGGGATTCGAGGACCGAATGCGGGGAGAGAAACGCACGGGCAGCTTTGTACGGCCCAAACGACGATTGTCGAGTGCCCGGAGGCCGCCTCTACTCGCGGTTGTCTTCGGGGGCGGGGATGGCGGACTCGCCGTCTTGGAAGACGATGGTGACGTGGTCGTAGCCGAGAGACCGGACCAGCGTGCGGACCGCGGTCTGGGCGTTGTTGCGGGCGCGGTCGAGGATGCCGCCTTCGATCGCACTCGTTCTCAACGTCCGCTCGGCTTCGCGCCGGGCGCGGGTCTCCAGTTGGTCGTTGCGCCGGGCGAAGGTGCCGGTGGAGCGCGTGTGGACGTACGTGCGCTCGTTGTCGAGCGCCGCATAGAAAATCTCCGGGGCCGGCAGCGTGATCTCCGCGGTGCCTTCTTCAGGCGAGACCACCACGTCGCCATCCCGCATCTGGGTCAGGTCGACCCCAGCGCTGACGTCCGCGGCCGCGACGAGCAAGATCGCATCTTCCGATTCGATGAGACCGAAGAGGGCGCTCTGCCGCTCTTTCAGATCGATGACCCGCTCCACATGGAACGCTGCGGTCTCGAGCCGGGCGAGGTCTCGGACGGCCACGATCACGTCGGGGGTGGGCCGAATGACCTGGACCGTTTCGGCCGGGTCGGGTGCGATCATGCGGTAGAGCAGCGCGCCGATCAGGAGGCCGACGGCGACCAGTCCGAAGACGAAGAGCCACCCGAGCGCCCGAAGTGGGCCGAGCGTGGGGGCGTCTTTCTTCGGTTTCTTGGACGGACGTCGCCCCGTGTCCGACTCCGAGACGATCGGTTCATCGAGGCTTGGGCGGGGGCGCAGGGACATGGAGTCCACAGAGTACCCAACGAACGAACCCCATCCCGCATTTCAATCGAATCGCCCCTGGCCCGGCGCTTGGTACAATGCCCCCATGCGCATTCTTGGATTCCTCGCCGTCTGTTGTCTCGTCGCCTGCGATTGCGGGGGCGGGAGCGGCGATGCGTGCGCCACGAGCGCCGATTGTCCCGCCGGTCAGCGGTGCACCGACGGCCGCTGCGAGGGGATCGGGACCGACGCGAGCACCGACGCGCGGATGACGATCGACACAGACGGCGTCGACACCGGTGGGTGCGAGACCGTCTGCGGCGCCGCGTGCTGCGGCGCCGGTGAAGTCTGTGTCGCGGACGTCTGCCGCGACGACCTCGGCCCCTGCGCGACCAACGACGATTGCAGCGACGACAGCCACTGCGTGGACGGCCGCTGCATTCCCTTCGACGACGGAGAGTCCGACGACGAATGCAACCGCGTCATCGTCGCCGGCCTGTTCCAGCCCACCGTGCAGTGCGAGTTCGTGGAGGCACCAGCCGGCGACCCCTTCCCCGCCCACTTGCACGTACTCAGCACGCCGCTCGTCGCCGACCTCGCGGCAGGCCGCGATCCGGACGGAGCGCCTCAGCCATCGATCGTCGCGGTCTTCGACGATGGCGTCGACGGGAGCAGCGAGCTGCCGACGGGCGTCATCCGCATCCTCGACGGGCGCACCTGCGTGCAACAAGCCGAGCTCGGCTCGCTTCAGCTGACCAGTCACTCCTCGCCGCCGGCGATCGCCGACCTGAACGGCGACCGCCGACCGGAGATCATCGCGTTCCAGGCCGGCGGTGGCCTGGTCGCCTTCACGTTCGACATGACCGCCGGTGCGTGGACGGTGATGTGGCGGAGCACCGCCGGTGGCGCCCCGTCGAGCCCGACCGGGAGCGGATGGGCCGGGCCCTCGGTCGCCGACCTGGACGACGACGGCATCCCTGAGGTGATGCGGAGCGGCATCGTCTACGACAACAACGGCGTGCTGCTCGACGGAGCGCTCGGCAACATGGCCGGCGGCGGCGGAACAGGCGTCTTCTCGGTGGTGGCCGATGTCGACGGAGACGGGCGGGTCGAGCAGATCCAGGGCGACAACGTGTGGGAATGGGATCCCGGCCTCTCCCAGTGGGTGCTCTCGTTCACCACCGGTCAGGCCGGCGGTCACACCGCCATCGCCGACTTCGGCGACTACCCCGGCGCCATGGCGTGGCCGCCCGAGACGCCCGAAGTGGTCGTCGTGAGCGCGGGCGCGGCGCGGGTCCAGACCCTCGACGGCACCATCGTGTTCGGGCCGGTCGCGATTCCGGGCGGCGGCATCGGCGGGCCACCGACCATCGCGGACTTCGACGGCGACGGCCGACCGGAACTCTCGAGCGCGGGCGCCACGAGCTACGCGGTCTTCGATCTCGACTGCACCGCGACACCGATCGGCACGTGTGCCAGTGGGCGCACCGACGGTCTGCTCTGGTCCCAAACCAGCCAGGACGCCTCGAGCAACCGCACGGGGTCGAGCGTGTTCGACTTCGAAGGCGATGGACGTGCCGAAGTGGTCTACGGCGACGAGTGTTTCTTGCGCGTGTACGACGGCCCGAGCGGCGACGTCGTCTTCAGCCAGTTCCGCTCGTCGTGTACCTGGTACGAGAACCCGGTGGTCGCAGACGTGGACGGCGACTTCAACGCGGAGATCGTCATCGGCAACAACTTCAACTGCGGCTCCGCCTCCGCGGGCGTGCCCTGTTCCCACATCGAACCCGGCGGCATCGATCCCTTGCACGCGGGACTGCGCTGCGGCGAAGGCATCGACTGCATCTCCGGCTCTTGTGTCGAAGGCCTCTGCCGTTGCACGGACACCGCCGAATGTTGTCCGGGCGGAGACTGCTTCGCGTCGGGCTTCGTGTGTGCTGCGCCGCCGGCCGGCACCGCGGGCGCGGGCAACACCTGTCGTGCCAGCCACCCGCGCGGCGCGCTCGGGATCCGGGTGTACTCCGATGCCGCCGACCGCTGGGTCGGCTCCCGCACGATCTGGAACCAGCACGCCTACCACGTGACCAACATCTCGGAAGACGGCACCGTGCCCCGCACCTCCGCCGCCGAGCTGAACTGGAGCACCGAGGGACTCAACAACTTCCGAGCGAACGTGCAGGGCGTGGGCCGACCGGGCGACGCACCGGATGCAACCGCCCGGACGACGCCGGTGCGCTGCGCGGTGGATGGAACCGCGACCCTCGAGACCCGCGTGTGCAACCGCGGCACCGAGCCGATCGGCGCCGGCATGAGCGTCGGCTTCTACGAGGTCGACGTCACGGAAGAGACCCTCATTTGCCGAGCCACCACCACCACCGTCCTCTCCCCCGGGGACTGCGAAGAGGTGTCCTGCGTCTGGGACACCCCGCCGACGATGCGACCTGGCACCGACGTGGTGGTCGTGGCGGACGATCTGGCCGAAAACGGCGAATGCTTCGAAGAGAACAACCGAGCGACGATGCCCGGCGTGGTCTGCGGAACGATCGAGTAGCGCGGCCCAGACCGGTGGCCTCGGTGGGACTGGCCGAAACGCTTGGAATCGTCCCGCTCGGCGGCTGGAAGATCCACGTGACGACCTCGCAAAGCGCGGACGGTCCGCGTTGACAGCCCTCCGATCGGGAGCCTAGGGTCGCCCCTTCCCGCCGGACCCCAGGCCCAGATCATGCGTCGCCTTCTCACTTCCCTTTTCTTTGGACTGCTCATCGCGGCGCAGCTGCTGGCGATGGGCGACCTCGCCTTCGCCGCGGAGGTGGAGAGCCTGGTCTACATCAACGGCCGCCCGACCCGCGTGTACTTCAACGACGGCGACAGCTTCCGCCAGCTCGACGGCCCCTGGTCGGGACGCGGCTCCCGCCTCGGTGGCTTCAACACCCTGGAGAGCTACGGGCCGACCCATCTCTGGGGCCGCTGGCACCCGTACGAGCTCTACATCAACGCGAAGATGGCGACCTTGAACGGCCGGCGTGGCGTCTGGCACTGCTTCGGCGAGGGGGAGACCGACACCTACGGCCGGGTACTGCTCGACTGCCCGGACCTCGCGATCGACCAAATCCGCAAGGGGCTCGCCCACGCGATGCAGATCGACGACACCCCGGCCCGCCCGGAGTACCTGCGCGCCCAACAAGAAGCGATCGCGGCACGCCGCGGGATGTGGGCCCACGGCGTGCCCGGCTTCGTGCTGACCTCACTCCACTCCCGCGACGAAGATCCAAGCCGCGACATGCAGTACAACCGCATGGTCTCGGTCCGAGACGGCCACTCCGAGCGCTGGGAGCACAACGACTTCTACCCAGAGTGCAGCATCCAGTGCGCGACCGAGATCCAAGCGGACGCTGAGCGGGTCTCGAACTTCGCCCGGACACTTCGGGGCGACGCAGCGCTCGCGCCCATCTTGGCCGAGACCTCGAACCTGCTGCTCATCGAGCTCGTCGACCGCTACGCGCGGCTCGAGCAGATCCCCGAGTACACCGCCGACGATGTGCGCGCCGCGCTCGAACCCAGGCTGCAAGCCGCGCGCGCGTCGGGCCTGCTCGGCGAGACCCAAGAGGTCCGGGGCTCCTGCGTGGTGTACGCCGCGTTCACCCGACGCTACGGCCAGAACCGGGCGCACTGTTTCCGTGGACATGGCTCATTGCCGGACGGTTTCGTATTGGAGCGTGACCAGTGAGTCGCTTTCGTCTGAGTCGCCGTGTGGCCCCCTGGGCTCTGCTCGTCGCCACGGTGTTCGGCACCGGCTGCTTCGAGCCCGTCGAGGGCGGACCGCCCGCGGGCTACGAGGCGGATCTCTTCTCGTGCACGGACCGGCGCGACAACGACTTCGACGGCCTCGTCGACTGCGTCGACCCGGACTGCATCGCCCGCAACTTCTGCGGACTGATCGTCATCGACGACGCGCGCGCGGTGCCGGAGAACACCTTCGAGCGCTGCACCGACCGCATCGACAACGATCTGGACGGCAACTTCGACTGCGGCGACCGCAACTGCCAGCCGATCCTCGAGCTGTGCTGCGTGACCGAGTTCAGCGACGCGCTCTGCGCCGACCGCCGGGACAACGACGGCAACGGCTTCGCCGACTGCATGGATTTCAGCTGCCGCGGCAACCCCTTCATCCGGGTCTGCAGCACCGAGACCGACTGCGCCGATGGGCTGGACAACGACGGCGACCGCGACATCGACTGCAACGACCGCGACTGCGCGTCGAGCATCGAGTGCGGTCTCGTGATGGGCTCCGAAGACACCGTCGAGCGCTGCATGGACGGCTTCGACAACGACGGAAACGGCTTCTCGGACTGCGGCGACTTCTCCTGCTGCGGCAACCGCTCCTGCACCGCGGCGATCGACCCCGCCATCCAGACCTACTGCATGGCCATCCAAGAGAACACCGTCGAACGCTGCACCGACGGCATCGACAACGACGACAACGGATTCCAGGACTGCGCCGAGTTCGGCTGCTGCCCGCGCGGCATGCCCTGCATCGACCCGGCCATCCAGACATTCTGCGACGCGATGCCGGAAGAAGAGACCCTGGAGCTCTGCACCGACGGAATCGACAACGACGGCGACGGCTTCACGGACTGCGACGACTTCAGCTGTAGCGCGTCACTCGACCCGGCGCTCCGCAACATCTGCGAGGCGAGCTTCGAGAGCTGCATCAACGGACTCGACGACGACGGCGACGAGTTCGCGGACTGCGCCGACTTCTCCTGCCGCGATGTGCTCGAGTCGGTGACCTTCACCCGCCCGGACGGGAGCACCTCGACCTTCATCACCAGCCCCTGCAACGAGTCCGTGAGCGTGCCCGACGACTTCGTCGACGGCATCGAAGAGTCCCGCGCGGTCGCGCAGGCGCTCGAGCGCTGCACCGATGGCTTCGACGGCGACGGCGACGGATTCGTCGACTGCGACGACTGGGACTGCCAGTGGAACCCGCTGCTGAACCCGCGCGCGCGCGACCTCTCCAACGACAACCCCGGCCTCTGTCAGGGTGGTTTCTTCGACGCTGGCGCCTTGGCCTGGCGCCGCCCGATGGGCGCGGAAGTTCCGCGCATTCCCTCCCCCATTCCACTGCTTTGCCGCTGACATGCGAACAGGTAAGCCCAGAACGATGCGATCACTTTCATTTATCGGCGCGCTCCTTCTCGCCACCGCCCTCACCGCCGACGTGAAGGCTCAGGCAGGCGCAGGCGCGCCCGCGGGCATCGTCGCGGAGGACGAAGCACCCCAGGAGCCGATCGAGCCGGCGGTCGAGACCCGGTTGGCGGTGCCGGTCGAGGAGGTCCAGGCACCCCGCCCCCTTCCGCCCACCCTCTCCACCACGGAGACGGACTGCGAGAACCGCAACGACGACGACGGCGACGGCATGGTCGACTGTGGCGACGCGGACTGTTTCCACCACGCCTCGTGCCTCGCGGGCCAAGGCCAGGAGCGCAACGACCAGGCGTGCAGCGACTGGGTCGACAACGACGGCGACGGATTCACCGACTGCGAAGACTCGGACTGCACCGGACCTGGGATCACGGTCTGTGAAGGATCGGCGGCGGGACACAACCCCGTGCGGCCCGACGACAGCGCGAACGACTTGCCGCAGCTCACCGGCGACATGAGCGCCGAAGACCTCATCGGTGGCTACGGCGACGCGGACGGCGAACGCAACGACTACACCTGCTCGGACGGCGTCGACAACGACCACGACGGCCGCACCGACTGTGCCGACTTCGGCTGCCGATTCGACCCGCAGGTCACCGTGTGCACGTCGAGCCCGGGCTACCGCTTCAGCGTCGTCGCGGGCGTCGGCTTCGGGTACGACCTCGAGCTCGACAGCGACTTCCGCTCGGCTGCGGACGTGAACTTCAGCCGCCTCCAGATCCGAGCGCTCGGCCAGATCCCGTTCATCGAGAACAGCTTCTTCTTGCTCTCGACCCGCTGGGACACGAGCCCGCGCCTGACCTTCGCGCACTTCCAGGTGCCGCTCAGCTCGCGTGGCCACTTCCTCGCGCTCAACAGCGGCTCGGGCAACCTCTCGGTCGGCCGCATCATCTCGACCTCGAAGCAGCCGCTGCTCGATCCGGTCTTCTTCATCCTGAACGAGTTCGAACAGGGCAACGGCGCCGCCATCGAGTCCGGCGGACCGCTGACCGAGAATGGCCGAGTGGCCTTCCGACTCTACGCCGCGGGCGGCACCGGCCTCTTCGCCGGCAACGTCGGCGGACGACGGACCGAAGGCAGCGGCGCGAGCCCGAACTTCGCATACAGCGCTGGCGCCCAGATGCAGTTCAACCTCGTCGGGTACTTCAACCGCTTCGACTCGCACCTGCTCTACAACCGCGTGCCCGCCATGTTCGGCGCGCTTCTGGGCGGCAAGTGGGACCAGCGCCCGCTCGAGCGTTTCGGCGCCGCCAACGCGACCGTCTACTTCCGCTACAACATCTTCGCGCTGCGCGTCGAGAACTACTACAAGTTCGTGCTCGACGGCGGCGGCAGCCGCAACGGTTGGCAGGCGGAAGCCGTGTTCCTGCTCTGGCCGAAACACCTCGTGCTCGCGGCCGACGTCGCCCAGCTGACCGCCGCGGACATCGACACCACCAACCCGGATCTGCAGCAGCCGCTCGACCAGTTCCAGTTCCGCGTCGCGCTGCACTGGTGGTGGTTCCGCAACATCGGGTTGCTCACGCTGCTCTACCGAGAGACGCACATCGAAGACCAGCTGGACCGCGACGACGACCGCACCCTCGAGCGCGAAGTCCGTCTCGAAGCCCAGTTCCGGTTCTGATCCCATGCGCCCGTTGTCCGTGGTCCCGAGGCTCCTGACCCGCGTCGTCAGGAGCCGCGCGCTCACGAGCAGCCTGCTCCTCAGCAGTGTGCTGCTCGGACTGCTGGCCGCGGGCTGCAGCCCCACCCTGCCGCCCCGCTACGTGCTCGAGCGCGACGTCGACGAGCTCTCGTACCGCCGCTACCAGCACGTGCTCGACATCGAGTTCGCGATCGAGGGCAACGCGGCCGAAGGACACACCGCGACCTACCTCGAACGCGATGGCGACGCGCTGCTGACCTCCACGGCGTTTGTGAGCGTCTACGCGCATGGTGCCGCGCTCGCATCCGAAGTGCGCGAGCAGATCGAAGAACTCAACTCCTACGACGTCGGCGTGATCAAACGCGAGGGGGAGTGGATGTGGGAGCTGCGCACCGGCGGCGACAGCGTCTGGCTCGTCTGGGTGAGCGGCCGCCACGTCGTCAAACTCGGCGGCCCCGAAGGGCGCGACGTCGCCGACGCGCTGGTCGACGCCTACGCCTCGCTCTACCCGAGCGACCTCGACGATCACGGCAACGCGCGCGAGGGCACCGAGAGCGCGGGCGCCGCGGCCGCAGACAGCGACGGCGACGGCGACCCAGAGCTGGAAGTCCCCTCCTCCCTCCGCGAAGGCGCGCCGCGTTGAGCGTCTTCGATCGACTGCGGCCGGCGCTCTCCGAACTGCATCCGTACAGCCCGAAGCCGGCGCCGCCGATCAAACTCGACGCCAACGAGAGCCCATGGCCATTGTCGGCGGATGCCCGCGTCCGCATGGCGCATGTGCTCGCGACCGAACCGCTCCACCGTTACCCCGACGCGCGCGCGAGCGACTTGCGCGGCGCCCTGGCGCTTCGCATAGGCTGCGATCCGGAGGCGCTGGTCCTCGGCAGCGGCAGCGACGAGATCATCTCGATCCTCCACACGGCGATGGCCCGCGGCGATGCGCCACCCACGGTGCTCTACCCCGGTCCGAGTTTCGTGATGTACCGCATCAACGCGCTCACCCATGGACTTCATCCGATCGAAGTGCCGCTCAAGGGCGACTTCTCGCTCGACGTCGACGCGATGGTGCTCGGCATCGAAGAACACGATCCGGCGCTCGTCTACTACGCCACCCCGAACAACCCGACCGGCAACGCGTTCGAGCCCGAAGTGCTCCAGCAGCTCGTCGAAGCGTTCCCGAACACGCTGCATGTGATCGACGAAGCCTACGGTCCCTTCCGACGCGACGACGGCGTCATCGTCTCGGAGCGCGACTGGGTGCAGGACTTCCCGCAGGCAGCGATCATGGGCACGCTCTCGAAGATCGGGCTCGCCGGGTTGCGGGTCGGTTGGCTGGAGTGCGACCCGGCGCTCGCCGCCGAGTTCGAGAAAGTGCGCCAGCCCTTCAACCTCGACCGTTTGGCGCAGCGCGCCGCGACCTTCGCGCTCGAAGAGCTCGCACCGGACCTCGAGATGCACCTGCGCTCGATCGTGGAGGCGCGCGAGACCCTGCGGGCGGCGCTCACCGAACTCGAACTCCACGTCTGGCCGTCCGACGCGAACTTCCTGCTGGTCGACCACGAGCGCGCGGAGCTGCTCGCCGAACAACTCCGCTCCGACGGCATCGGCGTCCGGGTCTTCACCGGCCACCCCAGACTCACGGGACGGGTGCGCGTCACGGTGGGCACGCCCGCCGAGAACGAAGCGTTGCTCGAAGCCCTACGCAAACGCCTGCCCGCGCTCTCGTAGAGGACGCGTCGGGATCGGCTTCGGCGTCGGCGTCGGAATCAGCGTCGGTTTCGGGATCGGATCGGGATCGGGATGCGTGTTTCGGAATCAGCAGCAGAATCAGCAGCAGAATCAGCAGCAGAATCAGCAGCAGAATCAGCAGCAGAAGCAGAAGCAGAAGCAGAAGCAGAAGCAGAAGCAGAAGCAGAAGCAGCAGCAGAAGCAGAATCAGCAGCAGAAGCAGCAGCAGAAGCAGAATCAGCAGCAGAAGCAGAATCAGCAGCAGAAGCAGAAGCAGAAGCAGAAGCAGAAGCAGAATCAGAATCAGCTACAGCTACAGCTACAGCTGCAGCTACAGCTACAGCTACAGCTACCGCTACCGCTACCGCTACAGCTACAGCTACAGCTACCGCTGGCCGCTACCGCTACCGCTACCGCTACCGCTGCGCTGGCCGCTTCAGTCCGTCAGCGTGTACGGAAGCCGCGCCAGCACGACGCCGTCCTCGTCTCGGATGACGCAGGCGTACTCACCGGCGCGCTGCCCGGTGCCGCGGTAGGTGAAGGTGCCGTGGTGGCGGTTGGCGGGGACGGAGTTGGCGCGGCCCCAGTCGGAGGAGTCGGCGGAGTCGACCGGCTCGCCGCCGCGTTCCCAGCCGAAGTAGAGTTGGCTCTCGACTCGGTTCGGGTTGTCGAGGCGGGTGAAGCAGTAGACGCGTTCGTCGGTGGCTTTGGAGAACGTCGTGCGGGCGCCGACGAGCGCGCGGCTCTCGACGCCGGTGCCGAGCGCGGTCTCGCTGAGCACGATGCCGGTCTCGGACTCCATCGGTTCCAGTGCGTCTTCATCGGGCATCTCGTCTTCACCGAGCGCGTCCGGATCCTCTTCCAGAGCGTCCGCTCCCAGTCCGGCGAGCACGGGGTCGGCGAACTCGTACACCGAGTACCAGTAGGCCGCGGGCATCGCTTGGGCTGTGAACGTGATCGTCGCTCGCCCCGAGGTCTCCGCACACGCACTGCCGGTGCCGAGCAAGAACGTCGGGTCCTCGCCGTCGAGGGCGTTCTGATCGTCTTCTTCCCCCACCAACACGACGAGGTCCGGCGGGTACACACCGACGAGTTCATCCCGCTCACGGGGGTAGAACGACATCTCGCCGACCACGAGGTAGCACTTGCCGGCGGACGCTCGGAATGTCTCGCGGGCGTCGCGCGTGTTGAGCGTGCCCATGCCGGTGGCGACCTCAGCCACACCGCTCGGCATCGGTTGTTCGTCCCCACTCGACGTGAGGTAGTCGGCGTAGGTGCTGGTCAGGAACGCGCGTGTGTCGGTGGGCACGACCGGACCCAAGTGGCTCGTCGGGGTCAAGGGTTCCGCGCTGGCCGAAGCGTCGACACCCATCAGCCGAAGCTCGCTCACGCAGAGCTCGCGCCAGTCGGCGTTGGTGCCGGGGGAGAACCCGGCGAGCCGCACCTCGACCCGCTGGCCAGCAACGGGTTCGTCCAGCGTGACCGTCTGGAGTTCGCGCGAGTCGGGGTCGAGCGGCGCGCGCTTCTTCGATTCGCCATCCACCACGATCTCGATGCTGTTGATGCGCCGGTTGCCGGCGAAGAGATCGCGGTCGCCGTCGGTCTTCGTGTACCCCGAAGTCATCGCAACCGCGTGCAGTTCGGTCGGCCGTTCGAAGAGGAACGTGAGCACCGCGGTGCCTTCGTTCGACTCGGAGTTCCAGGCGGTGGTCAGGTCTCCATCGTAGAGCCGCTCCACCTGGTTGAGCTGACCGTGGTACGCGCTGTCGGCGGCCACGGTGACGGGGACGCGGTGCACCAGATCGATGAGCTCGATCGGCGTCGGCTCGACCTCCGGTTCCACCTCCGGGGTCTCGACCTCGGGCTCGGTGTTCTCCGCCACCGTCGTCTCGGTCGGAGTCGGTTCAGGCGGCGATTCTTCGCCGCCGCATCCTGCGAGTGCCCAGACCAACGCGCTGCTGAGCGCACGTTTCACCACGATCCCCATGTCGTTCTCCTCTTCAGCCCGGACGTGCCGGGGTGTCTCGATTGCCAGACCTCGGCGCGACCTCAGCAGGAGGAAGGGCGCGGGGTGTCGGTGAAGCCCGTGTCGTCGATCACGATGTGGTCGACCGTGCACTGCCCGGACCCCTGTACGCGAAAGGCGACCGCCGAGACCTGTACGTTCACCACCCCGCCGAACATGCCGCCGGTGATGCCGCCGTCGAGCAGCGCGGTCGCGCCGGTCAACTGCACGTAACGCACCCCTTCGGTGTAGTCCTCGGGCAACGACACGAACCCGGTGAAGGTGTCCGAGAGGGACCGGTCGGTGTCCACGAGCGCAGCCTCGACGACCAAGAGCGCCCCCACGTCACAGACCCCCGAGATGCGGGCCTCCACCGTGCCGAAGGTCAAGGTCGCGGTGCGGGCCGGGCCACCCGGTCCGCGCACCGCCGCCCCATCGCCGGTCAGTCGCACTCCGTGTTCGCCCGCGAAGATCGTCTCGACGAATCGAACGGCGCCGTCGTCGCCACCGGTCTGCGCCCAGCCGCATGGCATCCCGTCGCACACTTCCTCGAAGCCTTCTTCGAAGAGACGCGTCGGCGCCTGCTCGGGCTGTCGACACGCGAGGCAGAAGAGGAGCACCCAAAGAATGTGTTTCACTCACGCACCTCGAGACCGAGCGCAAAGAAGCCGCCACCCATGGCGAGTTCGAACCCGCCGAAGTCGCGGCGGTTGAGATCGTATCCGAAGCGCACGAGCGCCCGGACCGAGCCAAAGAGGTTGATGGCGACCACCGGTCCGGCCTGCAGCCGTCCAGCCACCTGGTAGTCGGTGACTTCGTTGAGGCGAAGCCCGATGAGCCCCACGCCACCCGAGAGGTCCACACCGATGTCTCCGAACTTCGCGACCCAGCGCGCCGTCACGACGAACTGCAGGTCGATCCCGAGCGCCGAGGCTGGGGTCTCGCTGTAGTGGTTCCAGTGCTGATGCCGGATCCCGAGTCGCGCGCCGAGCCCGAGCCATTTCTGCACGCGGTAGATGCCACTCGCTTCGCCGCCGAACGTGATCGACCCGTCGCCGTAGCCCCGTGCGTCGAGCGCGTCTTCGATCGCGTCGTCTTCGAGTTGAGCCGCGACGAAGTAGTTCACCGAGAGCCACCAGTGCGTGTCTTCGTCTCGGAAGATCTCGAGGGTGGGATCCGCGTCGGGATCCGGCTCTGGGAACGCCTCGACCGTCTCGGCCGATCCGTCGTCTGCAGGCGCGACCCCCGGGGGTGGCGCGGCGACCGAGTCCGGGTCCTCGGTTTCTGGCAACGCCGCCGTACCGGTCTGGGCGCGAACGGAGGACGCCCCGAAGCACAGCACGAGAACCATCAAGATGCGGGTCACGGCGGCATCATACCCAAAAACGGCAGAGCGCAACCCAGCATCCCCGGTGGTACGCTCCCCGCGATGGCCGCCGAGAAGCCGCGCGCATGGAGGATCTGGCTCGCTCCACTGAGCCTGCTGGCGATCGCCTCGTTGGCGATCTTCCTCGCAACGAACTGGCTCGACGCCGGCGACTTCTCGAAGCTCAGCAACCTGTGGCATCCGAACCCCGCGTCGGCCGCCAACACCATCGGCAACGCCGGCGAAGTCGTCGCTGCGGTCCTGGGCATCGCGATCACGGTCGTCGCGATCATCGTGGAACTGGCCTCCAACCGGTACACGCACCGCGTCACCGAGCTCTTCGTACAGGAGCCGATCAACTTCCTCGTGATGGGGTTCTTCGTCGTCTCCGCGCTCGTCGCGATCTTCGTGGGCGTCACGTTCGACGAACACTTCGTCCCCTACGTCGGCATCACGGTCTCGCTTGGCATGCTGGCGTTCTGCCTGCTGATCTTGCTGCCCTACTTCGCGTTCGTCTTCGACTTCCTGAACCCGATCCAGATCGTTGATCGCATCCGGCGGCACTCGATCAAGATCGTGTCGCAGCGGGATCGGCGATCGATGGGCGACCGACAGAAGGAAGCGGTGCGCGGCATCGAGCAGCTCGCGGACGTCGGGCTGAACGCGATGGAACACAAGGACAAGGGCATCTCCATGGCGAGCGTCGACGCGCTCAAAGCCATGGTGCTCGACTACCAGAAGGTGCGCGAGACGCTGGAGTCGAACTGGTTCCGCGTCGAAGGCGAGTTGGCGCACAACCCGGACTTCGTCTCGATGAGCGAAGAGGTGCTCGAGGCGGTCACGCGACGCCGCATCTGGTTCGAGATGAAGGTGCTGCGCAAGTACCAGACGCTCTACAACGAAGCGCTCAACCGGATGCGCGACATCAACTACTTGATCGCGATCAACACCCGGCACATCGCCGAGTGGGCGCTCGAACACGGGCACGAAGAACTGTTCGAGCTGGTCCTCAAGTTCTTCAACACGTACCTACGCGCGACCGTGAACGCGCGCGACGTCCGCACCGCGTACAACGTGCTCAACCAATACCGGCTCTTGGCCGAGCGGGCGCTCCAGTACAGCGACGGGAGCACCAGCATCGAGATCGCCCGGTACTTCAAGTACTACGGGTTGGTCGGCTACAACGCGAAGCTGCCCTTCGTGCTCGAGACGGTGGCGTACGACCTGTGTGCGCTCAACGAGCTCGCCTTCGACGAACGTTCGCCCGCCTCCCGAGAGCTGCTGCGCATCTTTCTGGAGGTCGACAAAGAGAGCGAGAGCGCCGTTCAGGAGGTCAGCCTTCGGGGTGTGCGCAAAGCCCAGGTCAAACTCGCCACCTACTACCTGCTCAAGGGCGACGAACCGCTCGCGCGGGAGATCTACCGCGACATGGAACGCGAACGACGCGACCGGCTCGCGAGCATCCGCGACGAGCTGCTCCAGGTGAAGTCGAGCGAGTTCTGGGAGATCAGCGACCGCGGCGTGAACTTCGACTACCTCTCGCCCGAACGGAAGACGAAGCTGCTCGAGTTCTTCTCGTGGTTCGAGGACCTCGCCGCGGTGTCCACGAAGCCCACGGTGGGCGGCGCCTCGAACGACCCGAGCGCGAGCGACATCGCGACCGCCGGCAGCAAACCAAGCGCGGACGAGACCCTCCACGACGTCCCCGGCGCCGGCGCCGACCCCGCCAAACACTAGCAGGTCGCTGAAAAGCGACCTGCTCCCTTGCCGTTGCCCTTGCCCGTGCCCTTGCCCGCGTCGTGGACGCCGTGTGTTTCGCGACGGCCGCGAATCGGAGCCCGATGCCCAGCGGACGAAGCCGCCGGGCATCGGTCGGTGCTACGCGGCGCAGCTCCGCAGCCGCGCGACGCGTAGGAGGTTGTATGCGGCGCTGGCCAGGAAAGGCCAGTCTCGCAATGCGAGCCTGGCCAGCAGTGGCCAGAAGGAAGATCGCTTTGCGCGGGCGGCATGGGCGACTTAACTTCGCCGTCTGCCGCACGGCCGCCTTTTCTAGGCTCTTTTCGTGCATCGAGCTTGCCATGACCGAGATGTTGACCGACTCCAGCGCTCCGCCGGCCCCCACCGGGCCTGTGCACGCCCGCGTCTTGGAAGCGCTCGACTGGGCGATGTTGGTCGCGGTCGACCCCACGCTGCTGGAGTCGTCGCCGCCCGAGCCGACCGAAGCCGAATGGAAGGCGCTGCCGATCGAGACCCTCCGCACCCACCTCGATGCGATCCTGATCGTGCCCGGCGTGGACGAAGGACTCGAGGCGCTGCAGCGCATGGGCCTGTTCCGCGCGCTCATGCCCGAGGTCGAAGCCATGGTCGATCTCGGCGACGCCGAGTGGCGTCACAAGGACGTCTGGAAGCACACCAAGCAGGTCGTGATGCAGAGCGTGCCGCGGCTCTCGGTTCGGTGGGGCGCGCTGTTGCACGACATCGGCAAGCCCAAGACCCGCAAGATCGACGAACGCGGCCGCGTGACCTTCCATGGCCACGCCGAGCTCGGCGCGCGCATGTTCCGCCGCAAGATGGGACGCCGCCTCGGGTTCGACGAGCAGCTCGAAGACCGCATCCACTTTCTGATCCTGTTTCACCTGCGGCCGAGCCAGTACGAAGAGTCGTGGACCGATGCCGCGGTGCGCCGGTTCTACAAGCAGATGGGCGAGGGTCTGCGGGACCTACTCGATCTCGGCCGCGCGGACATCACGACCAAACGGCCGGCCAAGCGCAAGCGCGGGGTCCGCAACATCTCCGATCTGAAGAAGCGCATCGAAGCGCTCCAGGCCGAGGACGAGCAGGTCGCGCCGCTGCCGAAGGGCCTCGGCAAGGTGGTCATGGAGCACTTCGAGATCCCGCCCAGCAAGCGCGTCGGGGACTTGATGAAACAGCTGGATGAGGTCGCCCGGGCCGGTGAAGTCGAAGCTCAGCAGCCCTTCGAGCACTACATCGAGTTCCTCGAAGCCAACCGCGACCGCTTCGGCCTCTGACCCCTCCGAACGCAACCCCGCGTCTGGGTCGGGAGCCTGCGCGCGACCAGATCGCGCGGGCCTGACCCGCGCTTGCCTGACCGGGCGGGCCAGATCGCGCGGGCCTCGTCGCGCGCCTGCTCGCGCGGGCCTGACCCGGCGGGCCAGAGCACGCGGGCGGTCGCGCGGGCCTGAGCGCGCGGGTCTGATCGCGTTGGCCTCATCGCCATGGGCGGATCGCGATCAGGCGTCATCCGACATTCGTCCTGGGCGAGCCCGTGGTATAGTGCACCCCGGATGGGCAGCCGGGCGCAAACATCGTCCGAGAGGCCGCCAGACGGCATCACCTCGGTGAGAAAGAAGCTGGGCGAAGACGACCCGCTCATCGGGCGGGTGCTCGACGCCCGCTACCGCATCGAGGGCGTGCTCGGTGCTGGTGGCGTCGGGGTCGTGTACCGCGCCGAGCACACCGGTCTGCGTCGGCCCGTGGCGTTGAAAGTGCTTCGGCACGGGTTCGAGGACGTTTCGTCGCTTCGCCGGCGTTTTGAACGCGAAGCCCGGATCCTCAGTCAGCTGAGCCACCCCAACATCGTCGCGCTGACCGACTACGGCATCTGCGAAGGCATGCCCTACCTGGTGATGGAGCTGCTCGAAGGCCTCTCGCTCGCGGACTTCATCGACGACGGCGGCGCGCCCGATCCGCACGTCGCGCTGGACATCGCACGCGGCGTCCTCCGCGGCATGGCGTTCGCCCACGGCCGCGGCATCCTTCACCGCGACCTCAAGCCCGGGAACGTGTTTCTCCAGTCGCTGCCGGACGAACCCCACCACCCGAAGTTGCTGGATTTCGGGCTCGCGAAACTCTACATCGACGACGAAGGCGGGGAAGGCGAGCCGACCCTCACCAAGGCGGGAACCATCATCGGCACGCCGGCTTACATGGCCCCCGAACAGGCCGCTGGCGGCACCGTCGATGCGCGCGCCGATGTCTACGCCGCCGGCGTGCTGCTCTTCGAACTCCTGACCGGACGACCACCGTTCGTGGAAGACCGTCGGAGTGATCTGTTCCGTTCGCACATGGTCGAGCCGGTGCCCGACCCCGCCAGCATGCGGCCGGGCCTGGTGCTCAGCCGGGAGCTGCAGGAACTGCTGCTGACCGCACTGGCGAAAGAACCCGTGGACCGGCCGGCCGACTGCAAAGAGCTGCTCGAGCGCTTCGACGCCCTGCCCGAGATGGCCGCACGCATGGAGAGCGGCGCGATCGAACCCCGCCGCGAACAGACGCTGATCGAAGCGCGGCGGGCCCCGCCGAAACCTCCGCCCACCCGGATCCGCTGGGTGCTGGTCGCGGCCGCGGCGATGCTGCTCTTGGGCGGCGCCTACTGGCTCTCGAAGCGAACGCCCGCCCCCACCCCGCCCCCCGTCCCGATCGCCCAGCCCACCATGCCGGATCCGATCGTCCCACCCGAGCCAATCGAGCCGGTCCAAGCGGTCGAGCCGCCGGAGCCCGTGGTCCCGGTGGAGGTCGTGGCCCCCGCCGACCCGTTCGACGAGGCGCTGCCGCGCGAACTCGCCGCGCTCCAGTCGAGACTGGAACGAAGCACCACACTCGACCGTGAGGTCCATCGGGCGATGCGGGTCTACCAGCGTCTGCACCCGGACGACGCGCGGCCGTCGTTGCTGCTCGGACGCGACTTCGTCCGCCACAACGCGTGGCCCCAGGCCATCGAGCGCTACGAACTCTCGCTCGTGCGCAACGAGAACGCGCGCAACGACCCTCAGATGTTGACCGACCTCCTCGAAGCCGCGACGAGCGACCGCTACCAAGAGCCCGCGAGCGCGGCCATTCACCGGATCTTTGGTGAGCGGGCCATCGAGCGGGTCCGCGTCGCGCTCGCCGGTTCCGAGAACCGCCGGGTACGCACGCGGCTACGCGCGCTCCTGGAACGACTCGAGTCCGGGCCGGCGCCGCCCAGCGTCGACTGAAGGACCAGGCGCTTCGGCCGGCTGCGTGCGCGCCGCCTCGAGCGGAACTTCGAGTACCCGCATCCACGCTGCGATGTGATCGGCGGCCGCACGGCTGTCGGCGAGCAGCGCGGTGCGGGCGATCCGGCCGCCTGGACCGACGATGGGATCCGGGGCCGATGTGCCCGCGGCTTCGCTCAACGCGTGCTCGGCATCCGAACCGGTGCGGGTGACGACGAGGCCCATCGGGGCGGAACGCGCGACCACCAAGTCGAGGCGCAACAAACCCTCCCGCACGCAGTCGAGCGGCGCGCGCAGGCGGATGTCCTGCAGGGTCACGGAGGTTCCGCTCGAGGTGTGCCCAACGAGTCGCAGGCTCGGCTGCTGTTTCTGCCACTCGAGAAGGCGCTGCGTCTTCTCGGCAACCGACTTGGGCAGCCGGGACCAACCGCACGTCAGAGACGCAGCCGCCGCCGCGGCCACGCAGGGCAACAGATCTTCGAGCGCGGCACCGGCGCTCAGCCAAGCGCGGATCGCGATCGCGCCCGCGACCCAGACCGCCACGCCCGCGGCGCGCGAGGGATCGAACCACGAGAGCGGACGGACGCGCTCGAGGATCGCCTCGCGACGCAGGCGGTCCACGTCCTCGGCATCGAGTGCGGCCCAGCGCCCGAGCTTCGGCGCCAGCGGGGCCGTTTCCTTCATCACCATGCAGAGCGTGGCGGCGGTCGCCGCGCCCCAGATCCACGCTGTCGCGACCGCCCACGCGCCGACGGCACAGGCGGCCGCCAACATCGTGATCCGGATCCAGAGGGGCCCCGGCAAAAGCCCCCGTGGGCTCGCGCGAAGCCGGATGGCCTCCGCGCGAAACGCGAGCAAGAGCAACCCGCAAAACACGAACAAGGCCCCGAACGCGAGGGGCCGAGTAGCGCTCGCGGTCGCTTCGCGGGTCGGAGCGCCAACCACGGGTTCCAGTGGTTCCGCGTCCTGTTCAGCCGGCGTCGCGAGCGCGGGTACGGTGGCGGCGGTCACGACCTGTGGATCCATCGCACTTCGGGACACCGCCGCCGTCACCCGCCACGGCAACGTGCGTGGGAGGTGCGCGCGGCGCCAAGCCAGCTGGGTCTGTCCGCCGATGGTCGTCCGGTCCCGCTGCACGGTCGCCCGCTCGGACTCGTCGGCACCAAAGATCGCGTCGCCCGGCAAGACCAGCGCGATCTCGACTCCGTCCAATCCGGAGCGCCAGCCGGGCAGTGTCCACTCGACATGCAGATGCGACTCGTCTTCCGCCACGGGCCGGAGCACCGAGGTGAGATCGGAGACGTAGCTGAACAACACCCGGTAGGCGCCACGGCGCGGTGCGTGTCGGCGCTCGAATCGAAACTGGATCCGGCCGTCGTCCCGGCGCCGGACCCGTGGGTGAAAGCTGCCCTCTTCTTCGGTGCCCTCGAACCGCACCGACTCGTCGTCGAGCCGAAGCGCGTCGTCGAACCCGGCCACCTCGAGCCCCTCGAGCCAGCCCGCGCGAACCTCCACCCGCAACTCGACCTGGACCGTGGCTTGCGCCTGCGGATCGACCTCCACGCGCACCCGGGCGGTCTGGACCTGAGCATCGGTCCACGCGAGCGCGGTGGGGGTGGTCCACAGCGCCCACACCGCGACCCATGCGAGCATACGCAACACCGCCCGACCCTACGTGAGCGGGGCGAAGCGCCGAAGTTTTCGGGGAGATCACGCCTCTGGCTTCGGGTCTCCTCCCCGGCCTCTTCGGCCTGCTACCCTCACTGCATGACTTGTCCCATCTGCGGAAAACCGCGCGACCCCGAAGTTCGCCCCTTCTGTTCCCGCCGCTGCCGAAGCGCCGACCTCGGCAGCTGGTTCGAGGGGGCGTATGCCGTACCAACGGTTCCCGAGGACGAGCTGGACGCGATCGCGTTGGCCGAAGTGATGCAGACCAAGCTCGAGGATCCCTCGTGAGTCGCTGGCGCACGCGCATGGTTGTGGCGCTGGCATCATCGATGATCTCGTCTGTGGCGCTGGGTCAGGCTGCGGGCGTGGACGAGACGGTGCCGCCGCCGACACCGGCGCCGCCCCCACAGCAGCAGCAACAACAGCAACAGCAGCAGACTCAGCAACAGCAGCAGACTCAGCAACAGCAGCAGCAACAGCAGCAGACTCAGCAACAGCAGCAGACTCAGCAACAGCAGCAGACTCAGCCGCAGACTCAGCCGCAGCCGCAGACGCAACCGCAGGCTCAGGCTCAACCCGAGCTTCAGCCGACTGCGCCAGCTCCACGGGCGGCCCCTTCGCCCACCCCGCGGCCGCGTTCGTCGAGCCTCGATGACCCGGAGGCCTCCGAAGACGAAGAAGAAGACGAGGAGGACTGGGGCGTGTTCTGGATCGAGCTCCAGGGCGGGTACTCGTTCGTCAACATCGTCCAGTTCGACTCCACCAACTTCATCCCCGAAGCGGAGCGCCTCGAAGGCAGCGGCATCGTCGGGGGTCTCGCGCTCGGGTTCCGCCTCTACTGGCTGACGATCGGCGCACGCGCTTCGATCGCGAGCTACTTCGGCTTCGAGATCGGCACCGCGGGCATCGACCTGGCCCTTCACTTCCCGATCCCCGGTGTACAGCCCTACATCCGCGCCGGCTTCGGCTACGCGTGGATGGGCGATGCCGATTACATGGACCCGAGTTTGAGCACGACGGACGTCTACGGCTTCGAGCTCGACGTCGGGGCCGGCCTCGACATCAAACTCGGCCGGGTCGTCTCCCTCGGCGCCGGGTTCGACGCGGTCTTTCTCAACATGACCCGCCAAGGCATCTCGATGGCCGGCTCCGCCGGTTCGGTCGACCTAGAAGAGAACGGCGACGCGGTCGGACTGCAGATGCGGATCCACGCGCACCTGACGTTCCACATCTGACCACCGCGCGCTTCTTCGCGCGCGTCCCTATGAACCCCACCTTCCCGGCCCGCAGACGCGACAGGGATCCAGGCATCTCGCCGCGCTGGTACAAGTAAGCCGTGGGGTATGGCCAGCTGCGCAACGTCTTCGGGTCCACCGAAGGCTTCGAAGGACTCGCAGGCGGACACTCCGTCTCGCTCTTGCACGACGGCGAAGAGTGTTACCCGGCGATGCTGGAAGCGATCGCCGGGGCCCGCTCCGAGATCCTGCTGGAGATGTACTGGTTCGGCTCCGACCGAACTGGGCAGCGGTTCGCGAACGCGCTGATCGCGCGCGCCAAGGCCGGCGTGCGGGTCGTGGTCGTGTACGACGCGGTTGGCAGTTTCGAGGCGGACCCAGCCATGTGGCAGCGCCTGCGCGCCGAGGGGGTCGAAGTCCACGAGTACAACCCCATCGCGCCGTGGCGTCGCCGGTTCCGCATCGGCGTCGTCAATCGCCGCAACCACCGCAAGATGTTGATCGTCGATCGGGAAGTCGGATTCACCGGGGGCGTCAACATCGGAGACCCCTGGGCTTCGCTCGAAGACGGAGGCGGTGGCTGGCGGGACGACATGATCCGGATCCGTGGGCCCTCGGTCGCCCAGATGCGGCGGATCTTCTTTCACGGCATCGGCTCGCTCACCAAAGGCGCGTCGCCCATGAAGGAAGAGGTCTCCAAAGAAGCCGGCCAGGCTGCGGTCCGGGTGTTGGCCAACCACTACTTCGGCGAACGGCGCGCCATCCGAGCCGAGTACTTGCGCCGCATCCGCGCCGCGCGCCGATGCGTGTACGTGACCAACAGCTACTTCGTGCCGGATCGACGCATCCGTCTGGCCCTGACCCGAGCGGCGGCGCGGGGGGTGGAAGTTCGCATCATCGTGCCCGGCAAGAACGACATCTTCGCCGTGCACCACGCCAGCCGGAAGAAGTACGCGTGGTTCCACGCGCGAGGCGTCCACCTGCACGAATGGGGCGGCGAGATCCTGCACGCCAAGACCGCCGTCGTGGACGGGTCCTGGTGCACCGTAGGCACCTACAACCTCGACTACCGGTCCTGGCGTTTCAACCTCGAGGTGGCGGTGTCCGTGGAGGATCCGGACGTGGCCGGGGCCTGCGAGCAACAATTCCTTCTGGATCTGGAGCGGGCACCCCCTGTGGACTGGAAAGCCTTCCATTACCGTTCTCTCGGGGACCGTTTCTTTGAGAACTTCTTCCACCTCTTCCGTAAACTGCTCTGACACCACCGCTGCAGCCGCATCGCGCCCAAGCAATCGCGCCCTTCGCTGTCCAAGGAACTCCATGCACGCCCGCTCTTACCTCGCCCTCCCCATCGCCCTCGTTCTCGCGAGCTCCTGCGGTGGAACCACCCAGATGGAGCCGAGGTTCGTGGCCGTGCACAACGCCATGAGCGCCATGGGGTTGGCGCAGACCGGGCCGATCAGCCAGGGCTCGCTGCCGGAAGGCGCCGATGCGCGGCTCGACCTCGCGCTGCGTGGCGGCGATTGTTACACCTTCATCGGGCTCGGAGACAGCGGGGTCCGCGACCTCGACATTCGCATCGTCGGAGAGGGCGACCTCGAAGTCGGCCGCGACGTCACCCACGATCGCCAGGCGGCCGCCCAGGTCTGTCCAGAGCGCACCGGCGACTACCAGCTCATCGTCACGATGACCGAAGGCTCCGGCGGGTTCTTGGTCTCGAGCTGGTCGGGCGCACCCCGCGGCGTACTGCCCTCAACTGGCAACAACCGGATGATGGTGGCTTCTGGAGGCGCGGGCAGCTGCGGCGAGCCGTACGAGATCACGATGGGTCAGCCGGTCACAGGCGACACCACCGGCGCGCCCTCGGTCACGACCGGACCCTGCGCGACCGGCAACGCCCCCGAACGCGTCTACCGGCTCAACGTCGAGCAGCGCGCACAGATCTCTTTCTCTCTGTCCTCGAGCTACGACGGCGCGCTCTACGTCCTGCGTGAGTGCGGCCAGGTCTCGACCATGGTCGACTGCAACGACGACGCAGGCGACACAGAACACTCGCGCCTCGATCTGACCTTGGACCCGGGCACCTACTACTTGGTCGTCGACGGCTATGGCGACGCTGCCGGTGCCTACGAGTTGATGGTGAGCACGACGCCGCTGCAGACCGTGGCCCAGATGTGCCAGGGAGCGACCAACCTGGTCGTTGGGCAGCAGGTCCAGAACACCACCCAGGGCGCCGCAGACTACTTCCAGGCGACGTGCGCGGGCGGCGCGCGTTCTCCCGATCGCGTCTACGCGCTCGATGTGCCGCAGCGCAGTCGGCTCCGGGTGCGCCAGAACAGCGACCACGACGGCGTGCTCTACGTGCGCACCCAATGCGACGACGCGACGACCGAGATCGCGTGCAACGACGACTTCGTCGACACCCGCCGAAGCCTCGTGACCTCCGTCGTGGATCCCGGCCGCTACTTCATCTACTCCGACGGCTACACCGCGCAGCAGGCGGTGACCGGCAACTTCTCGCTGACCGCCGACCTCGCGTCCCCAGCCGGCGGCACCGCGACCGGAGACTCCTGCGGCAACGTCGCCAACCTCACGCCTGGGCAAGACATCGTCATCGACACGTTCGAAGCCGCAGACGACCTGAGCGGATCCTGCGGTGGTCAGGGCGGCGCCGACGTCGTCTACGCGATGACGCTCGCGAACCGCTCGCAGGTCGAAGTGAAAGTACGCGAGTCCGAGTTCGCGGGCGCCATGTACTTCCAGCGCACCTGCGGTCAGGCGAACACCGAAGTCCAGTGCACCGCCATCGAAGGCGCCGCGGCGGGGCAGAACGAGACGACGATGACCGCGACCTTGCCCGCCGGTCGCTACAACCTCGTGTTCGACGGCGCGCGCCCCGACACGTTCGGCTCCGCCACCGTCAACGTGCAGGTCACCGACCTGCAGGCACTCGAACGCGCCTGCCGCACCGCGCCGCTCCTCCGGCCCGGCCGCACCGTCAACGGCAACACGAGCGGCGGCAGCGACGACTTCCAGGCGAGCTGCGCTGGCAACGCCGGCAGCAACGACGTGCTCTACCGGCTCCGCATCACGCGCCGCTCCCGCGTGCGCATCGACATGTCGAGCGACTACGACGGCGCCCTGCATCTGCGGCGCGATTGCACCGACCAGACCACCGAGGTCGCGTGCAACGACGACGAAGGCGACAACCGCCACTCCCGCATCGAGCAGACCCTCGACCCCGGCACCTACTTCGTCGTCGTCGACGGATTCCGCACCGGCAACGAAGGCGCCTACAGCCTCGAAGTCGCCGTCAGCCGGCCGTAGGGGCTTGGAAGCGAAAGGCCTCCTTTACGCGGCGCCAGACCGCTACGGTCGAACAACCCACGGGCCAGCCAACCGGGAAGGGGCGCGGAAGCTGCGGGAGTCGGCCTCGGCATCGGCATCGGCATCGGCATCGGCATCGGCATCGGCCTCGGCATCGGCATCGGCTTCGGCTTCGGCTTCGGCATCGGCTTCGGCGTCGGGCGTCGGCTTCGGCATCGGCTTCGGCTTCGGCCCGGACTCTCGGATCGGGGCGTCGGGGATCGGATTCGGCCTCGGCGATCGGTTTCGGCTTCAGGGGACAACAGCGACAGCGACAGAACCAGCCACAGCGACAGCGACAGAACCAGCGACAGCGACAGCGACAGAACCAGCGACAGCGACAGAACCAGCGACAGCGACAGAACCAGCCACAGCGACAGACGAGCAGCTCAGCCACTCACATTCTGACGCAACCCGCCCCTACCCCATCACCACGGCGGGTCCCAGCTGGGCGGGGTGTCTTCGTGCACCTGGGTGTACGTGACCGGCGCGGGCGTCGGCGGAGGACGAACCTGAACCGGCGCGCGCGCCGCCCGTTCGATCGCCGCCAGCGCTTCGTCTCGAACCGCGCGGGTGTACGCGGCATCCGGGGCGGGCGTCGATTCGCTGGACGCCGGGCTCGGCGCAGGTGCGTCGGTCGCGAACGGTGAGTCGGCCAGGTCTGCGAGCGCCGCGTCGATGCTGGCGAGCACCACGTTGCGGGTCTCGTCCTGTTCCGCATCGCTCGCGGGCCACGGGCCGTAGTCGGGCGGCTCGCCCGGCCCGCTGCGATCCACCCAGTGGTAGGACGCGTCGCGCACGTCGATGTGGGTGAAGGTGCTGCGCGGGTAGTAGCCGACGCCGGTGTCGGCGAACGAACGCGCGAAGGCCGCCACCTCTTCTCGGTGCACTCCATCGACCGAGAGATCGAGCGCCCGCCCCGTCCGATGGCGGCTCCCGCGCCGCGCGTTCGGCCGGTAGCCGGAGTTGATCTCGATGCCCCGATCTGGCCACCGATCCGCCAACGCTTGCAAGCGCACCAGCAGCCCCTCGTGAAGTCGCCGGCTGCCCTGCACGAGCCAGCTCGTGTGGTCGGGATGCGCCTCACGGTAGGCTTCCATCGCCTCGCGGGTGGGGCGCGGCGTCGTGCGCGGACGCGCGAGGGCGCTCAGCTCGTCGAGCACCGCCAAGTTCGGTGCGCCGTCGCAGGTGGTGAGCGCGATCCGGATGGCGTCTTCGATGTGCCGCCGCCGAATGTTCACGGGCGGCCGCAGACACGGGCTCGGGTCGGCCGGCGACACCGAGGGCTCCGGCGCGGGTGGCTCCGCCGCGACAGGTTCGTCCGCCCGCGCGACGACGGCGAACCACGTCAGACACACCAATGCAGCTGCGATCGACCCACGCATGGTTCCTGCGTAGCGTCCGCGGCGCCGGCGCGGCAACAAAGCGGGCGGTTGCTTATGGAAGTGGTTGCGTAAGCAACAGCCGAAGCAGAATCCCGAAGCGGACGCCGAAGCCGACGCCGACGCCGACGCCGACGCCGAAGCCGACGCCGAAGCCGAAGCCGAACCCGAAGCCGAAGCCGAAGCCGACGCCGAAGCCGACGCCGAAGCCGACGCCGACGCCGACGCCGACGCCGAACGCGAACCCGACGCGGAACGCCGAAGCCGAATCCGACCCTGAACCCGACGCTCTACTGGCGGCGTCTGAACCAGAACAGGCCGAGCAGGAGCCACGCGGCGTGGGGGTCGGCGGTGGTGGTGCGGCAGCCGCAACCGCCATCGCCTGGCCCGGTGCCCGCATCGGCTCCCACGCCGCCGTCGCGCTCGGCGCCGGCGTCCGGCCCGAGCGCCGCGTCAGGCCGTGGTCCTGCGTCGATCGGCGCGCCGCCGTCGGGGGTCACCACCGTTCCGTCATGCCATTCGTAGGCGCCGATGTCGTGCCCGTCGCCTTGCGGTCGCGGCACGTTGTCGCGGTCGAAGCCGGGCGCCATCTCGGCGCTTCCGGAGTCGATGGCAGCGACGCCCGGCAACAGATGCAGGTCGAAGCCGGCGGGATCGACGAACACCGCGGCGGGATCGTCGAAGCCCATGTTGTGGTCTTCCACGGCGCGGTCCGAGTCCTCGAGGGTGATGGTCTCCGCGAGGTTGTTGCGGATGACGATGTCTTCGCTGCGGGTTCCGTCTTTGTGGCTCGAGACCATGATCCAGGGCGGACCGGGTCGTTCGCCGCGGCGGTTGTCGAGCACGGTGTTGTTGACGATGCGCATGTTGCGCGCGCCGAGGAAGGTGATGCCGTGCCAGTGGTTCACGATGACGACGTTGTTCTCGACCACCCAGTCCTCGAAGAACCCGTCGAAGCAGCCGATGCCTTGCGCTGCGCCGGCGAAGGGTTGGTCGGGATCGTCGAAGTTGATGAAGAGGTTGCCGCGCAGGACGACGCCACGCACGACGCCGGTGCCGGGCGCGCCGTCTTCGCCGACGGACCACGACTGGAAGAAGTCGTCGTGGTGGTCGTCGACGTCGTATGCGTTCTTCACGGTATTGAATTCGAAGACGCCGTAGTCGCCGATGCCCCGCAATCCGTCGCGGGAGAAGTTCTCCACCAGGTTCGACACCACGTGCGCGTTCGGCGCGTCGTGCGCGACCGAGATGCCGTAGCCGACGTTGCGCACACGGTTGTTGCGCAAGGTCACGTCGCCGGTGCGCAGACTGATGCCGGTGCCCGGCAGGTCGGCCCAATCGGTCGCGCTCCAGCCCGCGGTCGTGGCGTCGTCGACCGAGAAGATGTCGTTGTCTTCGATCGTCACGTTCGACGACCCGCGCACCGTCACCATCGTGTCCGACGCGTACGTCTCTGCGTGCGAAAGGCTGATCGAGAGTCCGCGCACGACGACGTTGCGTGCGTTCTGCACGAGCAAGGTGCGCAGGCGCGGCGCGTCGTCTTCGTACGGTTCGACGAAGGTGTCGGCACCGAACTCGCCGGACACCGTCACGTCCCCGTAGTCGCCTTCGTGCAGGAGCACGCGGTCGCCATCGACCGCGGCGGCGAGTCCGTCGGCGACGGAACCGAACGGGGACGCGAGGGTGCCGTCCCCGCTGCCACCGGGGGCGACGTGAAGATCATCCGCCGAAGCGATGGTGGACCCACAGAGAACGAAGAGGAGGGCGCTGCAACGAAGCATGCCCTCAGCTTCTCACCGAAAGGTCGCGGCTGTCGCTTACGAGTCCCGCCGGGTCCCCGACTTCGAAAACCCGACTTCGAAACCCGACCGGGAAACCCGCCTGGCGATGCCGGGTCCTACCAGCCCTTCTTGCCCGGGTCCGATCGCTCAGGGTTGCCCCAACCGCTGGTCGCAGTGCTGGCCTCGGGAGTCGCCGTGCTGGCCTCGGGAGTCGCGGGGCTGGCCTCGGGAGTCGCAGTGCTTCTGGGAGTCGCAGTGCTGGCTCCGGAACCGAACGGTGGGCCACCTTCGAACTGCTCCCAGGCCATGATGGAGACTTCGCAGACCTTCTGGAGCGCGAGGTACGCGGTGAAGTAGTTGCCGGTGGTCACGGCGTCCTGGTGCGCTCGAAGCTCGGCGACGACCGCATCCCAGTTCGCGTCCGTCAGCGGGAGTCCGAACGCACGCGCTTGTCGGCCTTCGAGCACCCACAGCCAGAAGGCGAACGCGGCGGAGCCGCTGGGGCGCTGTTCAATCACCAACCGACATCCGTCGGCTCGTTCGAGCGCCGCACTGGCCACGGCGGGCGGCTGGGGCGTGTCGCTCTTCCAGCCCTGTGCGAGCAGCGCTGCTTCCAGCTGGCTCCACATGGTCAGAGCAAGCGGGTGTAGCGGCCGCGGACCATCAGGGGCTCGCCGTCCGCGACGACGTCGGGCCGGCGGCAGACCAGCGGAACCATCACGGTGCTCGTCCAGGTCGCGCCGGTGAGCTCCGGGCACGTGTAGCCGAGCACCAAGTGACAGCCCGGCATCTTGAGGTCTTGCAGCATCGCGCCGATCGGCGTGAGCACGTTGGTGTTGGTGCCGAATGCGATCTGGCCGATGCGGCGGCCGTCGAGATCGGCGTCGACGGCGTCAAGCACCCGCTCCCGCCCATGGCCTTCGACATCGACGAGCACCCCGCGCTCGAACACGAGACGAAGCGGCGTGCGCAAGACACTTCCGTCGGGCAGGAAGGCACCGCCGTCGGCGCGAAAGCTCCCGGAGACGATGCCGGGCGAGGTCGCCACCTCACCCCCAGGCAAGTTGGCGAAGCCCGGTTTGCGCAACAGGCCACTTCCGTTGTGCCAGCGGCACCGTGGATCGGTCTGAACCCGGAGCACGTCGAGCGGACCGGAGGTGATCTCGATCGTCTGGACGTTCAACAAATGGCGTTTGAGTTGCTCGCCGAGTCGATGCACATCCACCCAGTCGGCCCGCATGGACTGGCGCATCATCTCGACGGTCACGCCCACCATGTGCGCATGGCGCCGCCGGCCCGGCCGGGTGCAGACTTCGCGCCTGAACTCCGGAGACAACCCGCCGACGGTGCCGATCAGGATGCTCGCGTCGGCGCCGTCGAGTTGTTCGTACAAGCGGGCGCGGAACCCATCGGACTCGGACTCCTTGAAGCCGACCACGTAGGTGCGCGTCTGAAGCGCGAGTGTCTCGCACCCACGCACGAACGCGGTGCCGATCGCTTCCGAACCGGTCTCGACGATGAGAACGAGTCTCTCTCCGCCCTTCAGACCAAGCGCGTTCTCCAGGGCGTTCGTCGCACCGTCGAGCAAGCTCGGGTCCAGCGGACGACGAAGCAGATGGTCGTAGGCCTGCTGACTGATCGTGATGGAGCTGCGGCGGTCGCGTCGAGGACGCACCGAGGACTGCGAAGCGCGGTCCGCCTTTCCGCTGAAGTCCACTTCCCCCATGCAGGCGAGTCTACGCCCGTACTTCGATAAGTGCACGCCGATCCAGGGTGCCTTCGAGGCCAAACGAACATCGGATGGGTCCCGGCTTCAGGACGGCTCTTCGATCGCGCAAACGAGTCTGGCCCAGAGCGTTTCGGCGGTTCCTGCGGGGATGTATCTTTGAACTATCTGTGCCATGCGGCGGGTGGCGTCGAGCGCCTCGTGCAATGGCATCCACTCGGGCTGGCCCGCGCGTCGCATCGCCTCTCGGGCCATCGGAACCGACGGGTCTTCTTCGGTCGATTCGTCGAGCGGGCGGCTGGGAAGCGCGTCGTAATAACTGCGAAAATCAGTCGTCGGACCAAGCACGGCTCGGAGGCCCAGGGGCTCGAGGAGCGCGGCCTGGGTTCTCAGACAGGCATGTTCTCGATGCACGTCGCGCACGCTGTCGTTGTCGAGTCCCCAATCGGCCTCACCCGCCGCATTCGTGCCTTGCACGAGCCAATGACACAGCTCGTGCAACACCATCTGCGCGAGGCAGTCGTCGGGGTCGAGCGTCTCGGGTGTGCCCAAGGTCAAGGTGCCCGCACCGTCGGTGGACGCGAAGACTTCGTCGGATCGGACGATCATCAGACCGAAGCGGCGCGCGGTCGCGGTCCAGACGAGGTCGAGCGGATCGACGTAGGGCGGTCCGGGGGTTCGACTCACCCCTTGCCAGCCTTCCCACCCTTCCGGCCCGACTTCGGTTTCTGGGATCCCTTGTTGGACCCCGCGCCGCGTTTCGGCGAGTCGCTGCGTTTCGGCTTCGAGTCGGCTGCGCGCTTCGGTGGGGTGCCGGGCTTCTTCGCACCCAGGGTCCGCCCGCGGCGACAACGGATCACGGACAGGTAGTCGCCCTCTGGGAACGCGGGGAGCCGCGGATGATCCGGCGCGCCATCCCAGCGCTCGAGATCTTCGACCTGCACCCGAGCGTCCGACGCCGCATCCCGCAGGCCCTGCTCGAACATCGCGTGATCGACATGGCTGGAGCACGACGCCGCGACGTAGGTCCCGCCCTCGCGCAGCGCGGCGAAACATGCGGCGTGAAGTTTGCGGTATGCGGCAAGCGCGTTCGGAAGCGCTTTGCGGCTCGGTGCGAAACTCGGTGGGTCCGCGACGATGAGGTCCCACACCCGATCGTCCGTTTGAAGGAACTTCGGCACGTCCGAAGCGAGTCCTTCGTGCGGCGTGTCGAGTCCGTTCTCCGCCCAGCTCGCGTTGGCGAGCGCGATCGCCGGCGCCGCGATGTCGACCGTCGTCACGGTCGATGCCCCACCCAGTCCGGCCGCGACGCTGAACCCGCCGGTGTAGCCGTAGAGGTTCAGAACGCGCGGGGCACGCATCGAGGCGACCAACTCACGCACCCGGCGGCGCGACTCGCGGTGGTCGAGAAAGAGACCGGTCTTCTGCCCTTTCCAGACGTTCACACACAGGCGCATGCCGTGTTCGCGCACCACGAGATCCTTGGGCGGCGCCTGACCGCAGAACACCTCCGACTGCACATCGTGTTTCCGTCCCCGACGAAGGAGCACGCCGCGATGGTCGCGCAGCGCCATGCGCAATCCGTCCAGCACGAAACCACACTCCGCGACCGCGCCCTCCAGGCGGACGACCGCGTACGGGCCGTAGCGGTCCACGACGATGCCCGGGAGCTGATCCCCTTCGCCGTGCACCAGGCGGTACGCGTCGGAGTCGCCCACCTGACCTTCGCGCCGTTCGATCGACTGCCGCACCCGGCGTTCCACCAGGGCCTGGTCGATGGTCTCCTGGCCGTCGAGGGACCAGACCCGGACGCCGATGGGCCCGCCCTCGCGGATGCCCCGCGCCAGGAATCGATCCCGCCGGTCGCGCACGGTCACGACGGCGCCGGCGGCGACGCGCGACGGCTTGAGCGCGTCCTCGTAGATCCAGGGATGTCCCTGAAGAATGGCGCGCTCCAGTGGGCGATCGAGGTGGAGGGTGGGCATGGCCCCCCTCTACGCCCACCCCGTGGTCGGCGCCAGCAACCCCGTGTTCGGCGGGGGACCCAGCCCGACGACCCGACGCCCCAAGCCAGGCCACCCTGGAGAGCGCACGCCGCCGCTTGCCCACCCCATCCCCCTGGGGTAAAGAGCGGCCGCTCCTCACGGAGCCGGTTCCTTCCTTCCGAGGGCGCCGAAATCACTCACATCTCCTCGTTTTTGGAACGCTCGAGCCGGTGCCCGCAAGGGTCCTCGAAGCGGAGGGGATGGCGGAACAACCGGAGGCAAACATGACCCAGACCCACGATATCCAGGAAGCGCCCGAACTTGCGGCGCTCGGCAGCCCCGACGTCGCCTCGGGCGACCTGCCCATCGGCCTCAAGCCCCTCATCGACGCCGGCGTGCACTTCGGCCACCAGACCAAGCGCTGGAACCCGAAGATGCGCCCGTACATCTACGGCGCGCGGAGCGGCATCCACATCATCGACCTCGACCAGACCGCCCAGCTCTTCAAGAAGGCGTTCCAGTTCGTGTCGGACGCGGTCGCCCGCGGTGGCCACGTGCTCTTCGTCGGCACCAAGCGCCAGGCCGCCGACGTCGTCTACGAAGAAGCGACCCGCGCGAGCCAGTTCTACGTCACCGGCCGCTGGCTCGGTGGCACGCTGACGAACTTCCGCACCGTCAAGGGCGGCATCGAGCGTCTGCGCGACCTCGAGCGCCAGGACGAGGACGGCACGCTCGACTCGCTTCCGAAGAAGGAGGGCCTCTCCCTTCGCCGCGACCAGTCGAAGCTCCACAAGTTCCTCGGCGGCATCAAGCTCATGAACGCGCTGCCGTCGGCGCTCTTCGTGATCGACCCGAACCACGAGCACATCGCCGTCCGCGAGGGCCGCAAGCTCCACATCCCGATCGTCGCGCTCACCGACACGAACTGCGATCCGGATCTCGTCGACTTCATCATCCCGGGCAACGACGACGCCATCCGCTCGATCAAGCTCGTCACGTCGCGCCTCGCCGATGCATGCATCGAAGGCCACCAGCGCCGTCGCGAGATGGTCGGCTCGGGTCAGCCCGCGTCCTCGGCCGACGGCGTCGCCGTCGAGTTCCAGCGTGGCAAGCGTCGCCCCGGCGGCGGTGGCGGCGGTCGCCGCTAGCCCCTCGCCTCTCAACCCAACTCCAGACTCAGGAAACACGATGGGCTACTACAAGCAGATCGAAGGCAAGAAGTACGACGGCGAGCTGATCGACGCAGCCGAGAAGGCCGTCGCCGGCAAGGGCGATGGACGGATCAGCAAAGACGACGCAGCGATGCTCTTCAAGCTCGTCAAGGATGGCGACACCTACACGGACGTCGAAAAAGACACCGTGGCGTACATCCGCGACAAGCTGAAGTGGACGGACGAAGCGGACGAGTGGTTCCGCACGGAAGTTCGCAAGTGGGCCGCCGACAAGGGCGCCAAGGGCGCGAAGTCGGACAAGAAGGCGGCGAAGCCGGCCGGCAAGATCGACGCGAAGATGGTGAAGGCGCTCCGCGACCGCACCGGCGCTGGCATGATGGACTGCAAGAAGGCACTCCAGGAGGCCGGCGGCGACGAAGAAGCGGCGCTCGAGCTCATCCAGGCCAAGGGCCTCGCGAAGGTCGCCAAGAAGGCCGGCGCCATCGCCGCCGAAGGCTGGGTCCACGCCTACATCCACCCGGGCAACCGCGTGGGGGTGATCGTCGAAGTGAACTGCCAGACCGACTTCGTGGCACGCAACGAAGAGTTCCAGCAGTTCGTCGAAGAGGTCGGCATGCACATCGCGGCCGAGAAGCCCGAGTACGTGCGCGGCGAAGAGATCACCGACGAGGCGATCGAAAAGCAAAAGCGCATCTTCCAGGGCCAGCTCGACGAAGAAGCCAAGGAGACGGGCAAGAGCAAGCCCGCCAAGGCCATCGCCGGCATCATCGAAGGCAAGCTCGCCAAGTGGAAGAAGGGCGTCGTGCTCCTCGACCAAGAGTTCATCATGTCGGAAGACAAGAAGACGGTCGCCGTCGTGTCCGACGAGTTGAGCGCCAAGATCGGTGAGAAGGTCTCGATCCGCCGCTTCGTTCGCTACGAGCTTGGCGAGGGCATCGAGAAGAAGAAGGTCGACCTCGCGGCCGACGTCGCCGAAACGCTGAAGCAAGCCTGAGGATGGCCGAACTGGCGCTCAAGCGCGTGATGCTGAAACTCTCCGGTGAAGCCCTCTGCGGCGAAATCGGGGGGTTTGGCATTCGCCCCGAAACCCTCCGCGAAATCGCAGCGGAGATCGGCGAAGTTCACGCGCTCGGGTGCCAGCTCGGAATCGTCATCGGGGGCGGAAACATCTTCCGCGGCCTCAAGGGCAACGCGGTGGGCATGGACCGCACCGCGGCCGACCACATGGGCATGCTCGCGACGGTCATCAACGGCATCGCGCTCCAGGACGCGCTCGAGAAACTCGGGGTCCAGACGCGGCTCGTGAGCGCACTCGAAATCCGCCAAGTCGCCGAGCCGTACATCCGCCGCAAAGCCATTCGGCACCTCGAGAAGGGACGCATCGTCATCTTCGTGGCGGGCACCGGCAACCCGTTCTTCTCGACCGACACCGCGGCCGCGCTCCGAGCGATGGAGATCGGCGCCGAGTGTCTCTGCAAGGCCACCAAGGTCGAAGGCATCTACGACAAAGACCCCGTCGAACACGACGACGCGGTCATGTACCGGCGCCTCGCCTACGATCGATTCCTGGTCGACCGGGTCCAGGTGATGGATTCGACGGCCGTCACGCTCTGCCGTGACAACAAGCTCCCGATCCGGGTGTTCGCGCTTCATCAGCGCGGCAACATCAAACGGGTCGTGCTCGGCGAAGACGTCGGCACCTTGGTCCACGAGGCTTAGTTCATTGCCGCTACGGGCCTGGCTCGCTTCGCTCGACTGGCGGCCCTAATTCGGCGTCCAGAGCACATCGACGTGCTCGCCGCCCTTCGATGGGTGCACTGAAGAAGCAGTGCGGCGTTTGCGGCTGTGCGCGGTCGATGCACTCCCGCCGCCTCTGTGACGCACTTGGGGAGTGCACCAGTTGCTCGGCCTGCGGCCTGCGCAGGTGCACGGGTGGAGATGCCTGACTCGCTGGCGTCATCTCGTGGCCTGGCTCGCTTCGCGAGGTACCCGTCGAGTGAACATCTCGCTTCCCGGCCTGGTGTGGGGTCGGGTACAGTCGGACGATGATCAAGGACACCCTCAACGAGCTGAACGCGTCCATCAAGCAGGCGCACGATTCTCTCAAACGTGAGCTGGCGAAGATCCGCACTGGTCGCGCCAACCCCGACGTTCTCGACGGGGTACGCGTGGACTATTACGGCACGCCGACGCCGCTCAAACAGATCGCGTCGATGAGCGTACCCGAGCCGCGCATGATCCTGCTCAAGCCCTTCGACCGGACTCAGATGAAGGAGATCGAAGCGGCCATCATGAAGGCCCAGCTGGGGCTCAACCCGTCGAACGACGGCGAGCTCATCCGCATCCCCATGCCCGCCCTCACCGAAGAGCGCCGCAAGGATCTGGTCAAGGTCGCGAAAGCGAAGGGCGAAGACTGCAAGGTCGCCATCCGCGCCGCTCGACACGAAGCGAAAGACATGTTCGATGCGATGGAGAAGGACGGCGACGTCGGTGCCGACGAAGCCGATCGCGGCCGCAAGGAGATGGAAGCCGTCGTGAAAGCCGGCACCGAGCGGACCGACGAGCTCGTCTCCAAGAAAGAGAAAGACATCATGGTGGTCTGACGCGCTTCCGCGTTCACCCGACCTCATGACAAAACAACGGCCCGGCCCACGTGCGAACGTGAACCGGGCCGTCTCTCGTGGGTCTGACGTTCAGCCCGCCAGAGCCTCCGCCACAAGCGCACCCGGAACGGGTTCGTACGCCAGCGGTTCGAGCACGAAGCTGCCGCGTCCATGCGAGATCGACGCGAGCTTCGCTGCGTATCCGAACGTGCGGGAGAGCGGAACCTCCGCCCGCACCGTCGACGTGCCCACGCCGGCCTCGAGGTCGGTGATGCGGGCGCGACGACTGCTCAGATCTCCGAGCACATCGCCGAGTTCGGATTCGGGCACGGTGACCTCGAGCCTCATCCAAGGTTCGAGCAGCACCGGGCCGCCGAGGCGGCACGCTTCCCGAACCGCACGCGCCGCGACCAACTGAAAGTCGCGTTCGTGCGAATCGTTCGCGTGAAACGAACCGCCGACCAGATCGACCTCGAGGTCGACGATCGGCTGGCCGAGCGGACCGCGCGTCATTCCGTCGCGCAGACCCCGCTCGATGGCGGGTACGAAACACCGAGGCACTTCGCCGCCCGAAGTGCGGTCGGCGAAGACGAGTTCGGACCCAGGCGCACCGGGCCGAACCTGCACCACGATGTGTGCGAACTGCCCTGGTCCACCGCTCTGCTTCTTGAGTTTCACGTCGTGGTCGGCGCTGCGCGCGATGGTCTCGCGGTAGGCGACCAGAGGCGAACCCGCGGTCACACCCACGCCATGGTCGTCGCGAAGACGACGGAGCGCGATGTCGAGGTGGAGTTCCCCCATGCCCGCGAGGAGCGTCTGGCCCGTGTCGGCGTCGGTCGAGACCCGCAAAGACGGGTCTTCGATCAGCAGCCGGCGCAGGGCACCGCCGAGGCGGTCGCGATCCTTCCGGGTCTGGGGCTCGATCGCACGCAGTGTGACCGGCTCCGGAATGTGAATGGGTTCGAGCGCGACGTCGCTTCCGACGTCGGAGAGCACGTCGCCGGTGATGAAGTCACCACCGAGCAGGCCGACGATCTCGCCGGCCGTCGCGAGCGACACGTCTTCACGGTCCGCTGCGAACACCCGCACGAGTCGCCCGACGCGCGGGCTCGAGTCGTCTCGCCCGCGCCGGACCCGGGTGCCTTCTCGAAGGGTGCCCGAATAGACGCGCGCGAAGGTGAGTGCGCCGAACTTGTCGTGCACCACTTTGAAACAGAACGCGGCCAGTGGTGCGTCTGCCTCCGGACGAAGGCCGAGCGGAAGCGCTCGGTCTTCCGGTGATGGAAGCAGATCCACCACCGCGTCCAGCAAGGGCTGCACGCCACGGTTGGTGTAGGCGGACCCGGCGAGTGCCGGGACCACCAGACGCTCCAGCGTGGCGTGCCGAAGCGCGTTCCGAAGACGCTCCGGTTCGATGCCGAGCGGACCGTCTTGCAAGAGTTCTTCGAGCAGAGACCCGTCGAAGAGCGAACACGCAAGCACGAGTCGTTCGCGCGCTTGCTCGAGAAGCGAGCGCCAGCGCTCTGGGACCGGACCTGTGGACAGCTCGAGTCCCTCGGCGTCGGCCCAGATCAGGAGCCGAGCCGAGACGACGTCGATCAGACAGTCGGCATCGCCATCGACCGGTACGACGACCGGCGCCACGAGCACGCCAAAACGTTCTTCCACCGCCGCGAGGCAGCGATCGAAGGACGCGCCGGCCCGATCGAGTTTGTTCACGAACAGCACGCGCGGAAGCGTGTGCGCATCGGCCTGACGCCAGACGGTTTCGGTCTGAGGTTCGACGCCGGCAACGCCATCGAGCACCACCACGACTCCGTCGAGCACGCGCAAAGAGCGCGAGACTTCCACGGTGAAGTCGACGTGGCCTGGGGTGTCGATCAAGTGGAGGACGTGGTCACGCCATGCACACCGCGCGGTCGCGGCGGTGATGGTGATGCCCATGTCGCGTTCGTCGGCACGGTGGTCGAGCACGGTGTCGCCCTGGTGGACTTCACCGGTGCGACGGATGCGTCCGGTGAAACGCAAGATGCGTTCGCTGAGCGTGGTCTTGCCAGCGTCGACGTGCGCGACGATGCCAAAGTTTCGGGTTCTGGAAATGGTGGTCATGAGACTTCTCGAAGATGGAGGCGTGCCCTCCCGAGTCCCGGTTCACGGGACTCGAACGGCACGAACGACCGCGACACGCATGGACCCCTCCTCCGAAGAAGAGCGGTCGCGATCGCGGGGTTTCCGTGGCGGGAACGCGAAGGATTGTCGCGAAGGAGGCATCCGACGAGGTCGAGCCCAGCCCCGCAGCGACTATCCCCGTGTAAACGCGTTCAGTCGACCGCCACGGCCTCAGTTCAAGGCTGGCCAGACGCAGAGGTGCGCATACTCGACACGGGGTTGGTGGAGGGTGCGCATGGGGATGTGGGTAAGGCGGCGTCCCAACCTTCGCAAGCCCCGCCGCGCTCGTGAAAGAAGGTGGCTGCCCAAGCCGGTCCCCAAACCCACACATGGCTGGCTCGTCTCTCGCGGGGCTCAGGACTGCTCGTCGCTTCGTTCCTGCGGCCAGAGCGTCCCGCACGAAAGACTGCGCCCGCCTGGTGGTCCAGACGGGCGCGGGCTTCAACGACTCGGTGTCAGGGCGTCATCAAGCCGCGCACCCGCGCGACGACTTCCGCACAGGCGTCCGTGACGGTGCCACTCGAGATGTCGTGGCGGTCGGTGGCGGGTTGACCCAGATCGTCGATCATCAGGTCGAACTGCTGGGTGCTGGTCGTCGAGAAGTCGCTGTCGTCCAAGATGAGCAGAACCGTCTCGTCACTGCGCATGCGGGTCCGGGTTCCCGGCCAGGTCGCCGGCGCCGGCGAGATCCCAGCGTAGGGCGAGTAGAGTCCGCTGCCCTCGGGGTTCGGTCCGTTGTGGACCTCGCTGTCGGTGTGGACGACGACGACCTGCTGCGCCGTCGGACGCCAGCAGCCGCCGGCTTCTCGTCCCGCGCTGCACTCCATCGCGATGGAGGCCGCCGCGAGTCGTCCGCCATGGAGCGAGAAGAGTCCTTCGACCAACCCGTCGGGACCATCGGCACCACCGAACATGGGTCGGCCGTCCCATTCGTTGGTCACCGCTCGGACCGTCGTGCCGGGTTCGACGCCGCCCTGGAACGGACGGTCACCGGGGGAACCGTAAGGGGAGATCGGGTACTCGCCGAAGTAGGCGACGCCCACGTTCACATCGTCGAGCGCGAGCAACGGTCGCACGCACGCGGACTCGAGAGCGGGCAGGTCGGACGTCAACTGGGCGTTGTTCGAGCCAGTGGTCTCGAGCAGGAAGATGACGTCGATCGGGCGGGCCGCGGTGCAGCCCTCGAGCTCGATCGTGTAGCCGCAGCCATCGCCGCACTCCATCAGACGGGTCTCGCCGGAGGGACAGCCCGCCGTGATGCGACGGGTCTCTCCGGGGGCGCAGGTGCCTTCGTCCATACACGCGCCACTGGCGACCCAGGCGCACGAGTCGTTGCACCGCGCGGTGCGTGAACCGCACATGCCACACTCGATGTCGTCGGTGGTGCCCGGCATGCAGACACCTTCGTCCATGCAGGTGCCGTACTCCCACGAACCCTCGACGCTGCAGAACCGTTCCGCGGTGCCGCACAAACCACATGGCACGTCTTCGATCGCGCCGGGCCGGTCGCAGGGGTCGGAGTTGCACTCTTCGGTGGGTTCGTACACGCAGACGTCGGAGCACAAGACTTCCCGATTCGATCCCTCCGGGCACCCTTCGGTGCTGCGGGTCCGCTCGCCAGGTGCACACTCCCCTTCGTCGGAGCACGCGCCGACGTCTTCCCACTCACACGTCGCGCTGCAACGGGTCATCTGCGTGCCGCAGTTGCCGCACATGGTGGTCTCGGTGGTGCCCGCTTCGCAGACACCCGACTCGCCTTCGCAGTCGCCGTACACCCACACACGGTCCGAGTTGCAGAACCGCTCCACGGTGCCGCACATGCCGCATGGGGTGCTCTCGACGGCGCCGGGTGTGTCGCACATCTCTTCGACGCCCGTGTCGGGGTCCGGCACGAAGCCGTCCGGAACGAATCCATCGGCCTCGACCATGGCGTCTTCGGTCGTGCCGCCATCGTCGGTGCCACCGTCCACATCGACACCAGCGTCGTCGTCGCCGCACGCGAGCGCGCCGCAGAGAAAGAGAAGCGAAAAGACAAAGCGGGTGGTGCGCACGGGAGACCTCGAAATGGGAGATGTTCACCCCTCATACGGACCCGGGCGTTCTTTCTCCCCACTGGGTGTATTCCTCGAGCATAGGCCCGCCAGTCTCGCGAAGCGAGCCAGGCCCGAACAGCGCCTGCGAGTCAGGCATCTCCACCCGTGCACCTGCGCAGGCCGAAGGCCGAGCAACTGGTGCACTCTTGAAGTGCGTCACAGAGGCGGCAGGAGTGCATCGACCGCGCGCAGCCGCCAACTGCCCCTGATGTTTCTTCAGTGCACCCAAGGAGTGGGCGGCGAGCACGTCGATGTGCTCTGGACGCCGAATTAGGGCCGCCAGTCTCGCGAAGCGAGCCAGGCCTCGACCAGCGCCAGCGAGTCAGGCATCTCCACCCGTGCACCTGCGCAGGCCGAAGGCCGAGCAACTGGTGCACTCCCCAAGTGCGTCATGGAGGCGGCGGGAGTGCATCGACCGCGCGCAGCCGCCAAGAGCATCCAGATGCTTCTTCAGTGCATCAAGCGAACAGGCGGTGAGCACGTCGATGTGCTCTGGACGCCGAATTAGGGCCGCCAGTCTCGCGAAGCGAGCCAGGCCCGTAGTGGCAATTAGAAAGGCACGCCGAGGTGGGCGTAGAACTGGGCGCCACCCGCCTCTTCGTCCATGAATCCGTAGGCGAACCCGATGCGCATCGTGAACGGGAGGATGAAGCCCAGGGTGAAGTCGAGGAAGATCTCCGCCCCCGCACCGACCCGCAGAGTCGTGGGGTCGAAGCGCCCCCGGTACGCATCGCCAACGTCCACGAAGACCAGCGCGTAGGTGCGGTTCAGATAGACCGGCAGCGTCTGGATCCCCCGCATGATCCGGAAGAGCGGGAACCGGTACTCGAGCTGGACCAGCTGGAACTGGGTGCCGGCTCGACTGAACGGGTCGTACCCACGCAGCGCCGTGCCGCCGAGCGAACTCTGGTTGCGGAGCTGGTCGAAGAGGCTCGCGTCGCCAAAGCCTCCGAGCGCGAACACCCCGCGGTGGCCGAGGTCGCCGCCGCTGATCCCGCCCCCATAACGAAGGGAGAACACATGGTGCTGCCGCCACGGGGCTTCGACGTGACGCGTCCAGGACCACGAGAGACTCGCCGCGCGAAATGCACTTCCGAGCACCGGGTGCGAGAGGGAGATGCTGGCGCCGAAGTTCCGGCCCTCGGACGGAAACATGTCGTAGAAGTGCTGGCGCACATTCGAGTACCCCCAGCCGACCCGGAGCGACGCCAACCGCCCGGTGGTCGGGAGGACCGGCGGCGGGGTGTTCGGATCGAGGGTCCCGCCGAACGGCTCGCCCTGCCGCAGGTTCACCACCGAGTAGTTCGCGCTGATGGACTCCGCATGGAGCATGCGCGGGATGCTGTAGTTCAACCCCACGTCGGCGCCGATCGCATCCTCGACCCAGTTGCGTTCCTCGCCAGCCACCTGCAGTCCGCCCCGAAGTGCGACCCGACGAAACGCGTGAAGGGTGACGGGCGCCGGGGTTCGCTGAAACACCCAGCTCGCGTCCGCGTTCACGTACCCCTCTGCGAGGCTCACCCCGACCCGAGCGGCGTAGCGGTGGTGTTCGGCCAGATCGGTGCCGGCGATGGTGACGCCGAGCTGGGTGCCGAACGAGTCCGGCTGAAAGTCGAGCAGGTAGGAGCGGGGGTAGACCGTGCGCGCTGGCCGGTACCGCGAGGAGAGAAGCGCGCTCTCCCCCGGCTCCACCGCCGCGGGCCGGTTGTTCTCGTAGAGCGGCGCGTCGCGCCAGGTCGAACGATCGAGGGGCAACCGAAAGAGGTCGAACCCGAAGCTGGTGTACCCGAGGTAGACCAGCTCTCGGCCGTTCGGGTTCACCGTCGGGGCGTAGGCGCCTGAGAGACTGTTGGTGACCTGGTGGGTCGCGCCGGTTTCCAGGTCGTACGCGAAGAGGTTCGCGATCCCGGTGCGGTCGCTGCTGAAGTACAAGGTGCGGCCGTCGGGCGACCACGCCGGTCCGGTGTCGAGCGCGCGATCGTCGGTCACCGCCCGCACGTCGCCGCTTTGTGCGTCCACAAGCACGACGTCTCGATATCCGGGCGCGCGCCAGCGGCTGATGGCGATCGTGGTTCCGTCGGGCGACCAGCGCGGGGTGAAGACCTGTTCGTAGCGCCGACTGCGCAGGAGCACCCGCGCGCTCGCTTGCACATCTTGCAGGTCGGCCATCATCAAGTGGGTGGTGCCCGCGCTGTTCGAGGTGAACACGAGCCGGCGACCGTCCGGGGCGAGATCCGGATGCTGGGCTCGCAGCCCTTCGGTGAGCCGGGTTCGCTCGCCGCCGTCGATCATGAACAGGTCGTTCATGAAGTAGATGTCCCGATGCGCGTCGAGCGAGTCGTAGATCATCCGGCCCCGGCCGGCTGGCGCGGCATACGCCTCCCCAACCACGCGCGTCAGCTGTCGCGGGTCGTGGCCGCTGCGGTCGATGAGGCGCAGCGCCGGATCGTTGTGTCCGTCGGCGACGTAGTAGACCAACGTCTCCTCATCGACGAAGCGCGGCGACCGCGCGAGCTCGCCGTGGAAGGTGATGCGCTCGCCCTCGACCCGGCCCGTGGCGACGACCTCGTCGCGCACCCGCCCGTGTTTCTCGCGAAGGTCGTCCTGCCACTCGGCGTAGAGTTCGACGAACGTCTTTCCCGTGACGCGCTGGGCGACCCGGTTGACCCCGTAGGGCACGAGTTGCCGGCCATACGCGTGCGAGATCTGCGTCAATGCATCGCGTCCGTAACGCCGCGCGATGAAGTCGACGAAGCGCCCCCCGTAGAGGTACCAGGCGGTTCCCCGCGGCCACGCATCGACGCTCGAGCTCAGCTGGTCGAGCGTCAGAAGCCGGTCCTCGAGCGTCGCCATGCGCATGTACATCTCGAACATCGTCGAGCGGATGCGGCCCCCGGAGGTCTCCGCGGACTCGACGTGGGTGGCGAGCCCTTCGATGAACCAGCGCGGCTGGATGAGGTTCGGCGCGTAGCTCTTGCCGAGCACCGCGTTGATGAGCGCTGGGATCCCGCCGATCGTGTCGAGGTGCACGATGTGCGTGTCTTCGTGGGTGACGAGCACCGTGAACCAGTCGTCGTAGTCCCCGAGTGGGGTGAGGTCGGACGGTGCACTGGCGAAAAGCCGGATGTTGGCGAAGGGAAGCGGCGTCGCCGAGCCATTGGCCGAATCGGTGTCGTCGGTGAGCACCATCTCGACCCGCTCTCGTGGGGCGTGGTCGAACACCGTGACGAGCCGGGCATGGGCCCGCTCCGCCACGTCCGCGACCCGCCGGGCGAGCATGCCGAGGGGCTGCGGGTAGTGGACCGCGAAGTGCTCGGTCTCGATGGTGCGCCACCGAAGCCTGCGGTCCCGGACTTGCGCGGACGCTGGGCCGGCCAGGGCCCAAAACACGGCCGCGACCGACAGCGCGACACCCCAAAGCACCGGCCCGGAGCGTGGTGCCCTACTCCTCGCGGCGTTCGGGCCAGCCGACATGTCTACCTCTACCACGGCTGGCGGCCTCGGCCATCGTGTGAGGTGGTGCGCCCTCCCCTTGGCCGTCCGGGGGTCTCTCATGATTTCAGGGACATGACCGTGCATCCAGGCACCAGCAAACCTTGACCGCGCTGGCTCCAACGACCTAGCCTACCCCCCTCGCGTGGCCCTCATCGGCCCCACGCATCTCCCACATGGAGCCTCCGTCCCCCAAGATGTCGCCGCCCCAACACCGCTCCGCTCGGTCGTTCGCGCTGCGTTTCATCTCCGGCAAATACCAAGGTGGCGAATTCCCGTTGCCCGAGGAGGGGGAGATCGTGATCGGTCGCTCGAGCGAACTCGACATGGTGCTCGTCGAGGACATGGTCTCGCGCCGCCACGCCAAGATCACGGTCACGAACGACCAGATCTTCATCCAGGACCTCGGGTCGACGAACGGCAGTTTCGTCAACGGCGAGAAGATCAAACGCGCCCGGCTGAACGAAGGGGATCGCATCCTCATCGGGACCAGCATCATCAAGGTCATCGCGACCGAAGGACCCGCGTCGCTCGACGAAGCCAAGGCGCATCTCGAAGATGTGGCGGCCGGAAAGCGCACCTCGCAGGTGCGCACCATGACGGGCTCCATCGGTGAGGTGCCGCTGCCCGATCTCCTGCAGCTGTTCAGCGCGAGTAAGAAGAGCGGCACCCTCGTGGTTCGCACGGACAACGACACCGGCAAGATCTTCCTCGACAAGGGCCGCGTCGTGTTCTCCGTCATCAACGACAACTACGACGTGTCGCCGGTGAAGAGCTTCTACCGGATCATCACCTGGACCGAAGGCACCTTCGACATGGCCGCGCCCGAGGATCGGGAGTTCCTCGACCCGATCGAGATGAGCACCGAAGGGTTGCTCATGGAGGCGATGCGGCAGCTCGACGAAGTCCGCCGGCTCGGGCCCGACATGCCGCCCCTCTCCTCGAGCGTCACGTTGGCCTCACCCTTGATTCCTCCGCTGCGTGAACTCGCGCCCGACGAACTCGACGTCCTCCAGCTCGCGCACAACTACGCCCACGTCGAAGCGGTGCTGAACAAGAGTCTCGCGAGCGACCTCGAGACGAGCGGCATCCTCGTGAAGCTGATCAAGGCCGGGTACCTCAAGGTCGACTAGAACGCCCAAGGGCGTTCTACCCTTGCCCGTGCCCTTGCCCCTGCCCTTGCCCGCGGACTGCTGAACGACACGACCAGGCCAACGAGACTCCGCTTGGGTGACCGCGCACCGGCCGGACACGACCAGGCCAACGAGACTCCGCTTGGGTGACCGCGCACCGGCCGGACGACCCTGCTAGACTCGCCCGGTGTGGCGCGTGGAGTATGAGCCCGATTCGTCTCGGCTCACGGTGCGGGTGTGCGACCGACTGACCCAGCGGGACGTGCGCGATCTGAGCGCAGCGCTCGAAGACGCGCTGACCGCCAGTGGCGGAGCAACGTTCCGAGCGCTGTTCGATCTGCGCGACCTGGTGCCCCTCGAAGAAGATGTGGTGGAGCGGTTTCGCGGCCTCAAGCAGCGCTGCCTGAGGAGCGAGGCGTGTCAGGGCCTCGTCGTGCTCGCGAGCAGTCCGACCATCGCCATGCAGCAACACCACACCCGAGTGGGTTCCTCCTCCGAAGTCGAGGTGGTGACCGCGGACCCGCGTGAAGCGGTGAAGTTCGTCACGTGAGCCTGCGCGCAGAGGGCAGACCTGGGGCCACTCGACGTAGGATTCCGCGATGCCCCACGTTCTGATCGCCGACGACGAAGCGCGCATTCGAGAGGTCGTCCAGTACGCACTCGAACGCGCAGGTTTCGCGGTGACCAGCGTGTCCGATGGGGCCGGCGCGCTCGACCAGGTGAAGAAGCAGACCGCGTTCGATCTGATCGTGCTCGACGTGATGATGCCTGGGATCGACGGACTCGAGGTCTGCCGCCGGATGCGGCAAGACTCCATCTCGATCCCGATTCTGTTTCTCTCCGCCCGGAGCGAAGAGATCGATCGGGTGCTCGGCCTCGAGCTCGGGGGCGACGACTACCTGACCAAGCCGTTTTCCCCTCGCGAACTCGTGGCCCGGATCAAGGCGATCTTGCGCCGGAGCGACGACACCCAGCGAACCACCACCCGGGTCCTCAAACACGGTTCGGTGCGCATCGACATCGACTGCCACGACGTTCGCTGCGGGGACCAGACCATCGAACTGACCGCCACCGAGTTCGGGGTGCTGCAGGCCCTCTACGAACGGCCGGGAATCGTACTGAGCAGAGAACAACTGATGCAGCGGGCGTACCCGTTCGACAACCACGTGACCGCACGCACCATCGACACCCACGTCCGGCGCATCCGGCGGAAGTTCCGCGTCTGCGACGTCGATCCGATCAAGACGGTCTTCGGCGTCGGCTACCGCGCCCCCGACTGAACATTCTTGGGGGCACGGCCCCCAAACCCCGTCCTGGTGTCGCTCGGCTTCACCGCGTCGAATATTCTTGGGGGCACGGCCCCCAAACCCCGTCCCGGTGACACGGCGTGCTCGCTTCGCTCGGCTTCGCCGCGTCGATAAACGAGAAAAGGCGCCCCGAGGGACGCCTTCTCATCGAAGTGTGGGCCGACCTACTGGACGGCGCCTGGGTTCTCGAGATGGATCAGCTTGAACCCGGTCGGCGTCTGACAGCCGATGATCTTCGCGGAGCCCGAGGTGTAGACCCAGCACTGGTTGCCATCGAGGCCGAGCGAAGTCGCGCGGCTGGCATCTGGGGTCGTCGTGATGTTGGTCACCGCGGAACAGGGAACCTGTCCCGTGTTGCAGGAGCGGCCCATCGCTTGGAGCGTGGCGTCCGTGACCTGGCACGCAGCGGCCTGGTTCTGGGCGAAGACCTGCGGATGGAAGTAGTTCGCTGCAGCGGCGCCCGAGGGATCGCCGGCGCAGCTCATCTTGATGCCGCTCAGTTGGAATCCGAGCGAGATGCGGGTCAGTTCGCCACCCAGTCCGCCCATGCCTTCACCGAGCTCTTCGCCGAACTGCTCCGCTTTGCTCTTGCACCACCAGCAGGTTCCGAAGACCACCGCGAAGAGGAGCACGAGGCACCCGACGCCGATGCCGATCCACATGCCGGCTTTGCTCTTCTGGGGCGGGGTCGCCATGGGGGGACCGCCACCGCCAGCGCTCGGAGGCACGCCACCGCCGAAGCCACCGCCGGGAGGTCCACCGGCCGGCGGACCGCCTGCGGGGGGACCACCGAAACCACCGCCGCCGGGAGGTGCGCCGCCACCGGGCGGTGCGCCGCCAGGAGGGCCACCGAATCCGCCGCCGGGAGGGGCTCCGCCACCGGGCGGTTGCCCGAAGCCACCGGACGCTTCCGCCGGGGCACCGAAACCACCACCGGCGGGCGCGCCACCTGCGGGCGCGCCGCCTGCGGGCGCACCACCGGCGGGCGATCCGAATCCACCGCCTGCGGGCGCGCCACCGGCGGGCGCGCCTCCTGCGGGCGCTCCGAACCCACCGGCCGGGGCACCGCCTGCGGGTGCGCCACCGGGAGGCGCTCCGAACCCACCGGCGGGAGCACCGCCTGCGGGTGCGCCACCGGGGGGCGCTCCGAATCCACCGCCCGCGGGGGCCGACTCGGGAGGCGCTCCGAAGCCACCACCTGCGGGCGCGCCGCCTGCCGGTGCACCGGCAGGCGGCGCGGCCGGGGCCGCGCCGAAACCGCCTGCAGCGGGTGCGGCGCCGAATCCACCACCTGCCGGCGGGGCACCCGCGGGGGCACCTGCCGGCGCGCCTGCCGGAGCCGCACCAGGAGCGCCTGCCGGCGGGGTCATCGGACCCAGCATGGTCGCCTGAAACGCCATGTCTTTCTTGGGAGGAGCGGCAGCCGCAGGCGGTGCGCCAGCGGGCGGAGCAGCGCCACCGGGGGGTGCCGCCGGAGCGGACAGTCCTGACATCATCATCGTTCCCTTAAACTTGGCCTTGCCAGGCGCAGCTTTCTTGAGCTGGGTCTGACAAGAGACACATGTTGCGGCCTCATCCGTATTGGGCTTTCCGCAGTTCGGACAGTAGACGGTCACCGAATCCCCTCTTCATCTCGCCGAGTTTGGTCAATCGGCGGTAATCGCATGGGAGAACCGGTCGGTACGGACGCAGCACTCCAGGCTGGCGTACCCTACTCGAAAATGCGCCGGTGCGAAACGGACTTTCTCCAACGTTTGCCGCCATCTTCGCCCGCTCCGACCTCGCTTGACAGATGGCCGCCTCCCGCCTAGCGTCCGCTCGCCTTGCGACGGGGAAAAACGCCGTGTGAGGCAGGAAATCATGGCCTTCGCCCTCACCCCACAGCGGGATAAAGAAGTCGATGAGCTGCTGACCCACTACCCGACGCGGCGGGCAGCGCTCATCCCGGTCCTTTGGATCTGCCAACGCCAACATGGCTGGGTCAGCCCCGAAGTAATTCAGTTCGTCGCCAGCCGGCTCGAGCTCTCCACCGCGATCGTGAAGGGCGTTGTCACGTTCTACACGATGTTCTTCCAGCAACCGGTCGGCGAACACGTCATCTACGTGTGCCGAACGTTGTCTTGTGACCTGCGCGGCGCGAAAGCGATCCAGGAGCATCTGGAAGAGACGCTGGGCTGCCACCCTGGTGGCACGTCGAAGGACGGGAAGTTCACGCTGCTCAAAGCAGAGTGCCTTGCCGCCTGCGGACAAGCCCCGATGGTGCAGATCGACGACGACTACCACGAGAATCTCACGTTCGAGCGCATCGACGCGATCCTCGAATCCTACCGTGGCCAGAGCCGCGCGGAGACGGCTTCATGAGTGACGAAGACTCGACCACGCCGGACGCACTTCCTCCGAAGTGCGAGAAGAAACTGCTCACCGCCCGGTACGACATCGACGACGCCCACACCCTTGCGGTCGCCGAGAAACACGGGGCGTACGCGTTGGCGAAGAAGGCGTTCGCTGGGCTGCTCACGGCCGACAAGATCAAGGATGAGGTCCTGAAGGCCTCCATCCGCGGTCGCGGTGGGGCGGGCTTCCCGGCCGGTCGCAAGTGGAGCTTCCTCAACCCCAAAGAGGGCGAGAGCGTCTACCTCGTCATCAATGCGGATGAGAGCGAGCCCGGCACGTTCAAAGACCGGACCCTCATGAACGAGGATCCGCACCGGCTCATCGAAGGCATCCTCCTGAGCTGCTTCGCGATCGGTGCCCACGACTGCTGGATCTACGTCCGCGGTGAGCTGGCGCACTCCATCAAGTTCCTGGACGACGCCCTCGCGGAGGCCCGCGCCAAGGGCTACGTCGGCGAACGTCCCTTCGGCAAGAACCACCCGGTCCGCATCTGGACCCACACCGGGGCCGGCGCCTACATCTGCGGCGAAGAGACCGCGCTGCTCAACAGCCTCGAGGGGCGCCGCGGCGAACCCCGCCTCAAGCCGCCCTTCCCCGCGATCAAGGGCGCGTTCGACATGCCCACGATCGTGAACAACGTCGAGACGATCGCCTCGGTCCCCGACATCGTCGAGATGGGCGGAGAAGCCTGGGCGAAGCTCAGCCGCTTCGAGGGCACAGACGGCGGCCCGCCCGCGGACGGTGGACTGCGCCTCTACGGCATCAGCGGACACGTGAAGGCGCCCGGCGTGTACGAAGCGCCCGTCGGCATCACGATGCGCGAACTCATCGAGGTCTACGGCGGAGGCATGCTGGACGACAGCCGCCCGCTGAAGGCCGTGATTCCGGGTGGCTCGTCGACCCCGGTGCTCCGGCCCGATCTGTTGGTCGACGCGCCGAACGAGGACCACCCGCTCCACGCCTGGCACGGCAAGAGCGAAATCGACGTGCCCATGGGCGTCGACACCTACCGTGCGCTCGGCACCATGCTCGGCACCTGTTGCGCCATCGTCATGGACGACTCGGTCAACATGGTCGAGGCCTGCCGCAACCTGATGCGGTTCTACAAACACGAGTCGTGCGGGCAGTGCACGCCCTGCCGCGAAGGCTGCGGCTGGCTCGTCGACGTGCTCGACGGCCTCTGCACCGGCCGCGGCAAAGTCGAAGACGTGCACCTCTTGGTGGACATCGCAAACAACATGATGGGCAACACGATCTGCGCGTTCGCGGACGGAACGGCGATGCCGATGCTGGGCTTCGTTCAGAAGTTCCGCGACGAGTTCATCGAAGCCGCGGAACGCGGTGCGCCGCTCGAAGCGCGGCACGACGACAGCGCGCGCGCCCTTGTGAAGAAGTCGGAAGGCGGAAAAGCGGCATGAGTACGGCTGGCTTCGTTCTCTTCTTGGTCTGCGCGGTGGTCTCCGTGTTGGGTGCCATCGGCACGGTCGCCGCTCGGCGTCCGCTGCGCGCGGCGGTCTCCTTGCTCGTCACGATCATCGCGATCGCGGGCTTGTACCTCGGCCTGAGCGCACAACTCCTGGCTGCCATCCAGCTGCTCGTCTACGCGGGCGCGGTCGTGGTCCTCTTCATCTTCGTCATCATGCTGATCGGACCGTCGTCCGAAGGCAGCAACGATGCAACCGCTGGTGGACGCCACCTGATGGTCCGCATGCTCAGCTTGGCGGGCATGGGCATGTTCACCGCCACGCTCGCGTTCACGCTCGTGGACGTGAGCGCGCAGTACGTCGCCACACCCGAGGGCTTCGGCAGCACCCAGGTGGTCGGCGAGGCGCTCTACCGGCAGTCCCTCGTGCCCTTCGAGGTCGTGTCGATCACCCTGCTCGTCGCCATCGTTGGCGCGCTCGCGGTCGCCCGCACCAAGACCGCCAAGGAACTCAGCGAAGCGCGTGAGCGCCGCGCGCAGATCGAGAAGGCAGCCTGATGGTCGATCTCAACGCTTACCTGACCTTGGCCTCGTTGCTCTTCGGCATCGGCGCCATCGGTTTTCTCGTTCGGCGCAACGCGCTGATCCAGCTCATGAGCATCGAATTGATGCTCAACTCGGTGAACATCGTGCTCGTCGCGGTGAACCGGCTGCACGTGGACAACCACGTCGGCCAGATTTTCTCGTTCTTTGTCATCGCGATCGCCGCGGCAGAAGCTGCCGTCGGGCTCGCGATCCTCATCGCGTTGTTCCGCCTCCACAAATCTGTGGACACGGACACCGCGGACACCTTGAAGCACTGATAGCGGACACCACCGATGGCCAACCTCGGAATCCTCTGGATCGTGCTGCTGCCGCTCTTCGGCGCGATCATCAACGGCATGGCGGGACGCTTCACCTCGAAGCGTGTCGTCAGCGTGATCGCCGTCGGCTCGGTGATCGGCTCGTTCTTCCTCGCGTTGAACGTGTTCTTCGATCTCACCGATCTGCGCGCGGCAGGCAGCGAAGCGAACCTCACCTTCGATCTCTGGCGATGGTTCGAACTCTCCGTGCCGACCGTGCACGGCGTCACGGAAGTGCCGGTCGACGTGCGGTTCGTCGTCGACGAGCTCAGCTCCGTGATGCTCCTCGTCATCACGGGCATCGGCTCGCTCATCCACATCTACTCGCTCGGGTACATGCACGACGACGACGGGTTCGCACGCTACTTCGCGTACCTGAACCTCTTCATGGCCTCGATGCTGATCCTGGTACTCGCCAGCAGCTTCCCGGTGATGTTCGTGGGCTGGGAAGGCGTCGGGCTCTGCTCGTACCTGCTCATCGGGTACTGGTACGAGACGCCCGCCTACGCGGCCGCCGGCCGCAAGGCGTTCATCGCCAACCGCATCGGTGACTTCGGCGTCATCGTCGGCATGCTCGCGCTGATGATGGTGTCCGGCAGCTTCGAGTTCGAGGCCATCAACGCCGCGGCGCCCGGCATGCAGCGCCCGTTCACGCTCGGCGGTGCCGAGATCGGAACCTTCGCCACCGTCGCCGGCCTCTTCATCTTCCTCGGCTGCACGGGCAAGTCGGCCCAGGTGCCGCTCTTCGTATGGCTGCCCGACGCCATGGCCGGCCCCACGCCGGTCAGCGCGCTCATCCATGCCGCGACCATGGTCACGGCCGGCGTCTACCTCTGCTGCCGGATCTCGCCGGTGCTGCTCGAGAGCTCGGTCGTACTGTCGACGATCGCCATCGTCGGCACGCTCACCGCCCTCATCGCCGCGACCATCGCGGTGGTGCAGAAGGAGATGAAGAAGATCCTGGCGTACTCGACGGTGAGCCAGCTCGGATTCATGTTCGCGGCGGTCGGTGTCGGCGCCTTCGCGGCGGGCTTCTTCCACGTGTTCACGCACGCCTTCTTCAAGGCCTGTCTCTTCCTCGGCGCCGGCTCGGTGATGCACGCGGTCGGCGCCCATGGCGACGCGAACATCCTCAAGCTCGGCGGCATGAAAGACCGGATGAAGGTCACCCGCTGGACCTTCCTGATCGCGACCGCCGCGATCGCTGGTTTCCCGCTCACCGCCGGCTTCTTCTCCAAGGACGAGCTGCTCTTCGGCGCCGCGAGCGTCGCGATGGGCGACGTCCTGATCCCGCAGTGGGTGGGTTGGTTCGTTCTGGTCGGGCTCTTCTTGGCCGCGACCATGACCGCCTTCTACATGTACCGGCTCTACTACCTCACCTTCACCGGCGACTACCGAAGCGCTGAGAAGGCTGAGGGCGGGGACGACCACGCGCACGACGAGGACGAGGACGACGCCCACGACGACGACCACGACGACGCGCACGACGACGCGCACGGACACGACGACCACGGACACGGCGACCACGGCTACCGGCCGCGCCCGAAGGAGTCCGAGATCTCGATGACCTTCCCGTTGATGGTGCTCGCCTTCGGCGCGCTCGTCGTCGGTTTCCTCGGCATGCCGCACGCGCTGCACCTGCCCAACTGGTGGGGTGGATGGATGTCGGGCTCGATGGGCAACCTGCCGGGCATGGGACCGCACGACCACGTCGAGAACATGACCCCGGTCTACGTCGCGATGGGCCTCGGACTGCTCGCGTTCTTCATCGGTTGCGGAGTCGCCACCGTGAAGTACCGCGACAAGAACGAAGACACGTTCACCACCGCCCTCCCGAAGAAGCTCTACGCGTTCCTCTTCGACAAGTGGCGCTTCGACGAGTTCTACGGCGCGACCATCCTGCGCTTCAACCGCGGCCTCGCCGTGCTCGCCGGCCGCATCGACCAGTCCTTCGTCGACGCGCTGCTGACCAAGGCGCCGGCCTGGATCGCCATGCGACTCGGCTGGCTCTTCACCCGCATCCAGGTTGGCGTCGTGCACGCCTACGGCCTGGTGCTGGTGGTCGGCATGTTCGGTGTCGGCTGGTGGTTCCTCTACCCGCACGCGAACGTCGAGATCGACAGCGTCGGCGCCGAGAGCGCCAACCTCACCGTCGGCCGCGGCCTCGGCTACGAGTTCCGGTTCGACCTCGACGGCGACGGAAACTTCGATGTGCCGGACCAGCCCTCGCGCGTCTTCATCGATCTCGCCGACGACATCACGAACCAAGAAGCGATGCGCGTCGTCGCGCTCGTCCGTGCCGCCATCGCGCCGACCGAGTGGCCGTCCGACCGCTCCGGCCTTGGTGCGCTCATCGACCGCGAACACAAGGTCTACGAGATGGCGCCGCCCACCGAAGCACTGCCGGATCTTCGCCTCGCGCTCGAACGCGCGGAGCGGGTCGACGAGGTTCGCTGGGAGAACGCCGGCGAAGCGTTCGGAACCCAGACCAACGCCGAGCTGCGCTTCGACGCTGAGGACTACCAGGGCTTTGCGCTCGTGGTGGGTGTGCTTCGCGGCGAGCCCGACGAGTATGAGCTCGGCCACGAGCCGCTCTTGCTCGACGAGTCCCGACTCGGCCCCGGCTGGAGCCGCGCCCAGGAAGACGAAGAAGAGATCCCGGTCGCGATCTGGATCAACGAGGACGGCGAAGTCGTCGTCAAACCGAACAGCGGCGCGGTGCGCTACCGAGGCGAGGCCATGGAGGAAGAGTTCACCATCGCCGCCGGCGAGGCCGCGTTCTTCGGACGCGCGCCCATTCGGGTCGCACCCATCGTGGAAACCGTGGTCGAGGTCCGGAACGCATTCGGCAACGTCGACCGCGAGACCATCGCGATCACGCTCAACCCTGCGCCTGAAGCAACGGCGACCAACAGCCAAGGGGCCCGCACCGCGACCCAAGCAGCGGCGCGTCTGGCGGAGGTGACCCGATGATCCCGTTCCTCTCGGAGCACCTGCTCACCGCCCTGCTCGCCTTGCCCACGCTCGGCGCGCTCATCGTGCTGTTCCTGCCGCGCCAGTGGCCGAACGCCATCCGCAACTTCTCGGTCGGCATCCTCTGCGTCGAGTTCCTGCTCAGCCTCCTGCTCATCCCGGAGATCGCTGGCTGGTCCCTCTTCGGAACCCTTTTCGAAGGGTTCGCCATCGCCGACTACTCGTCCGCCGACTATCAGTTCCTCGTCAACGTGCCGTGGGTCGAGAGCGTGGGCATCTCCTACAAGCTCGGCATCGACGGCATCTCGCTGTGGCTGGTGCTGCTCACCACGCTGCTGACGCCCATCGCGCTCTACGCGAGCTGGACCAGCGTCACGACCAAGGTGAAGGAGTACGCGATCGCGTTCCTCCTGCTCCAGGTCGGCATGCTCGGCGCATTCGTCGCGCTCGACCTGTTCCTCTTCTACGTCTTCTGGGAGCTGATGCTGGTGCCGATGTACCTCATCATCGGCATCTGGGGCGGCAAGGAGCGCGTCTACGCGGCGGTGAAGTTCTTCCTCTACACGATGGTCGGCAGCCTCCTGATGCTCGTCGCCATCCTGTACCTGGTGAACAGCTACAAGGAGCTGACCGGCTTCTACACCTTCGACCTCGAGCGCCTGCACGACGTCATTCTTCCCTTCGACACGCAGCTCTTGCTCTTCGGCGCCTTCGGACTCGCCTTCGCGATCAAGGTCCCGATGTTCCCGTTCCACACCTGGCTTCCGGACGCGCACGTCCAGGCGCCGACCGGTGGATCGGTGATTCTGGCCGCGGTCATGTTGAAGCTCGGCACCTACGGCATCCTGCGTTTCGCGATCCCGCTCTTCCCGCTCGCGAGCCAGTACCTCGGCCCGAACATCGCGCTCATCGGCATCATCGGCATCCTCTACGGCGCCTACTGCGCGTGGGTGCAGAAGGATGTGAAGAAGCTCGTCGCCTACAGCTCGGTGAGCCACATGGGCTTCGTCGCGCTCGGCATGTTCTCGATGACCACACACGGTGTGAACGGCGCGATTCTGCAGATGCTCAACCACGGCGTCTCCACCGGCGCGCTCTTCATTCTCGTGGGCGTCATCTACGAACGCCGACACACCCGCGACCTCGACCAGTTCGGTGGCCTCGCGAAGGTCATGCCCTGGTACGCCGTCGCGTTCATCATCGTCTCGATGAGCTCCATCGGGCTGCCGGGCACGAACGGATTCGTCGGTGAGTTCCTGATCATGAGCGGCGCGTTCGTCAGCACCCGGCTCATCGGATTCGGCCAGTGGAGCACCATCTTCACGGTGGTCGCCGCCCTCGGCGTCATCCTCGCGGCCGTCTACATGCTGCACGCGATCCTGAAGATGTTCTGGGGACCGATCACCCACAAAGAGAACGAGAACCTCAAGGACATGACGAGCCGCGAGTGGATCGCGATCGCGCCGCTGATGGTGCTCATCTTCGTGACCGGGCTCTGGCCGAACCTGTTCCTCCACAAGTCTCAGCCCGCCGTCGAAGCGCTCATCAGCGACTTCTCCGACAAGTGGGCCGAGAGCGACAACAACGACTCGCTGCATCTGTGGCACCCCGACCAACACGCGCCCGAGGCCGAAACGGTCGAAGGCGCCGAAGAAGCGGAGCCGGCCGAGAACGAGCCGGCCGCCGCCGCCCCCAACGACCCCGAGCCGGACGCACGCACCGCGCTGCTCGTTTCCCCGACGAGGACCCGATGAGCTTCTGGCTCTACGTCGCTCCGCTGCTGCTTCTGGTCTTCAGCGGGCTCTTCATCATGATGGTCGACGCGTTCGCCAAAGAACGCGCCGAACTCGGCATGGTCACCGCGGTGTCGCTGGCGGCCGCCGGCGGCATCTCCCTCGCGCTCTTGATGCGCGACGGCGGCATGACCGCGCTGCCTCCCGAGATCGGCAACTTCATCGCCGTCGACAAGATGGCGCTCTTCTTCGATGTGGTCATCTGCCTGGGTGGCGCGCTGAGCGCGTTGCTCGCGGGCGGCTACTTGAATGAGCACGGTCACGACCGCGGCGAGTTCTACGTGCTGATCATCTTCAGCGCGTTCGGCGCGATGATTCTGGCCCGCTCGGTCGACATGCTCTCACTCTTCTTGGGGCTCGAGACGATGTCGCTGGCCGTGTACTGCATGGTCGCGTTCCGGCGCACCAGCAAACGCGCCGTCGAAGGCGCGATGAAGTACTTCCTGCTCGGCTCCTTCGCTGCCGCGATCCTGCTCTTCGGCGCCGCGCTTCTCTACGCCGCGACCGGACACACCGACTTCGTCGGCATCGCCGCTTCGATCGACAGTGGCGCGGCCGACACCCGGCTCGTGCTCTTCGGCATGCTGATGGTCATCGTCGGGCTCGCGTTCAAGGTGAGCGCGGTTCCGTTCCACATGTGGACCCCCGACGCCTACGAGAGCGCCGTCACCCCGGCGACCACGTTCATGAGCGTCGCGGTGAAGTCCGCTGCGTTCGCGGTCTTCGTACGCGTGATGATGGTGTGTTTCGGAAGCGAAGCGACCATGAACGACACCGCCGGCTGGCCGCCGCTCCTCGCCGGCATCGCCGTGCTCTCGATGATCTACGGCAACATCGCCGCGCTCGCCCAGCAGAACATCAAGCGCATGCTGGCGTACTCGTCGATCGCCCACGCCGGCTACATCCTCGTCGGGCTCGTCGCAGCGTTCCGGGTGGAGGAGCTCGGCATCAGCTCGGTGCTCTACTACTTGCTCGCCTACACCGTCAGCAACGTGCTCGCGTTCGGCTCGCTCATCTACTTCGGTTCGAAGGGCAAAGAGTCCGTGCACTACGCGGACTTGCGCGGCGCCGGCCGCCGCCACCCCGCCGCCGCGCTCCCGTTCATCATCGGGATCCTGTCGCTGATGGGCTTCCCGCCCACGGCTGGTTTCTTCGGCAAGTACTACGTGTTCAACGCCGCGGTGCAGGCCGGAGACCAGTACATCTGGCTCGCTGTCATCGGCGTGCTCGCGAGCGCCGTGGGCGCCTACTACTACCTGCGCGTCCTCGTGTGCCTCTTCATGGAGTCGCCGGAAGAAGGCCAGGCCACCGCCACTCCGATGAAGAGCGGCTACGTCACCACCGCCCTCGCCCTCAGTGGCGCCGCCGTCATGGCCTGGGGCCTGATGCCCAACTGGGTCCTCGACTACGCCATCGCCGCCGCGCGCTTCTAGAACGCGAGCAGCGTCCACCCCAACAGAACCGACCCCGGCCCCGCCGCGGTCGGTTCTCTCGTTTCGGAAGTCGGAAGTCGGAAGTCGGAAGTCGGCTTCGGCGTCGGCTCCGGAGTCGGCTTCGGCGTCGGAAGTCGGAACTCGGAACTCGGCTTCGGCATCGGCTTCGGCGTCGGCATCGGCTTCGGATTCGGCTTCGGCGTCGGCTTCGGCTTCAGCGTCGGCTTCGGCGTCGGCGTCGGCGTCGGCATCGGCTTCGGCGTCGGCATCGGCTTCGGCGTCGGTTTTCGGCTTCGGCTTCAGCGTCGGCTTCGGCGTCGGCGTCGGATTCGGCGTCGGCGTCAGCTTCGGCGTCGGCCTACTTCTTCTTCTTCGCCGTCTTCTTCTTCTTCTTCGCCGTCTTCTTCTTCGCCGCCGGCTTCTTCTTCGCCGCTGTCTTCTTCTTCGTCGCCGCCGCCGGCTTCTTCTTCGCCGCCGGTTTCTTTTTCGCCGGCTCCGTGTCTTCCCCCGCGGTCACCAGCGTCCGCGCGTCGTCGTCGGTCGGCCGCACTTCGAGCACCGCGATGAGTTCTCCCGTGCTCAGCACGCGCAACTCGATGCGGCCGGCCGCGGTCACCACCGCCACCCGGTCGAGCGACTCCTTCACGCGCACCTGCGCGGTCGCAGCGCCCACGTACTCGAACCGCACTTCGGTCTCTTCGGAGTCGCGCGAGAGCGCGAGCAACTGGCCGGTCGCGTCGTCGAACGCCAAGAGCGCGCCCGACGCGTCGCCCACGAACAGGTCGGCGCCGGTGGCCAACTGGTGTTCGGCGGTCACCTCGAAGGACGGCAACGATCGGACGGTCACCCGCCCCTTGCGGTCGAGGCTCGCGCACCACCCGTCTCCGCCCACCAGCCGCCGGCCAGCCTGCGAATGCGCAGCGCCCACCTCGATCTCGAGTGCATCGTCGATCGAGTAGAACTGAACGGCGTCGTTCTCGTCCAAGGTCGCGACGGTGGGCACGCCGGCGACCTCGAAGACCGCCGACGCATACACGTCGTACCGCTGCTCGAACGCGTCGTAGTCCTCATCCGGTTCTTCGCCTTCTTCGTCCGGCGCGCGCCGTGCGCAGCTGACCATCTCTTCCACGTCGAGCGTCATCACCGCGCCGTTGTGGTGCACGAGCGCTGCCCGCGCGTCCCCGAAAAAGCCCACCCGCACCGCGTGCGGCGGCATGGGCAGCCCCATCAACTCGCTCGTCTCGAAGTCCCAGTAGAACGACTCACCACCGCCCACCGCAACCGCGAGGTACCGGCCTGTGGGCGAGCGGTCAACGTCGTTCGCGTCGCCGTACCAACGCTCGAGTTCGATCGTCGCGCCGATCTCGCCGCTGGCCCCATCGACGAAGAACATCCGGTGGCCCTTGTCGAACACCACGAGCAGGTCGCCCGCGAACGCGACGAGTCCAGGCGCCTCCGCGACAGCCCCTGAGGTCGCGCGTTTCGGGAGCCGAATCGCTTCCTCCGCGGCGTCGAGGCCGACCGAGCGGACCGAGAAGAAGTCGTTGGGGTTGCCGAACGCGATGTAGGTGCCGGAGCCACTCACCCCGAGGGTGTGGCAGTTGTGCAAGTTGCGCGCGAAGACATCGTCCAGGGTGTACGACGTGTTGGCGCCGCCTCCATGGATCACGACCTGGTCGCGATCGTCGCTGTCGATCGCGATGCGCCGCACGGCGCCCCCTTCGATCGTGAACCAGAGATGGTCTCCCGCGAAACGCGCACTCTTGAGGCGCCGGACGAACCAGTCCTGACTCTTCATGAACTCGTCCGAGCCGGGTTCGGCCGACACGAGTCCAGACAGCGGCCCTTCGCAGTGCGAGCGCGGCCAGCCGGTGGCGACGCGCACATGCCGCGTCTCGAGGGTGCGCGCGTCGAAGAGTTCCACCGAGAGGATCGCCACCGAGTCGTCGGGTCCGCCGAAGGTGAGCGGCGTGTAGTCCGGCCGAACGCCCAGACCGCGCCCGCCGTCGATCCACATCAAACGCGTGTCGTCGTCGAAGTCGCTGACCGGCGCGGTGTCGAAGGTCTTGGTGGCGGCGGTGCCCGCCACGAAGTCCACCTGGACGAACCCCTCGACCACCTTGTCGTCGGCCCCGTCGTGAATGAAGTGGAACGCGGCCAACCCATCGTCCAACGCGAAGACCCGACTCGAGCCGTAGATTCGGTGGTCGTTGAGATTCACGCCTTCGTCGGTGGCGCCGGTCTCGAGGTTCACGCGAAAGGTGCCGACGCCCGTGTCGCTCGAGCTGACGAAGAGAAACCCGCCGGCTGGTGAGATCGAAGCGGACGCGCGGCTGCCGCCTACCGAACCCGAACGCAGCACCCCTCCGGAGCTGGCGTCGCTCACAGCCCAGACTCCGTCGGAGGAGACGCTCACGAGGTGTTCGTCGCCGAGCCACCCGACACACACCAACGTCGCTTTGTGATGGACGACCTGGGTCACCTCCGCTCCCGGGGAACCGTCGGTTGGTTCGACTTCGTGCACCGCGAGCAGTCCGCCGGGCCAGCCGAGTGCGACGCGGGTCTCGTCGGGTGCATACGCGATCTCAAATGCTTGCATCCCGCCAATGTATCGCGTCTGTGGTGCCCGACCGCGCGCGTTCTGCGGGATGCGAGCGCTCTAGAACCTCAGCACCCGAATGTCGCGCACTGGGCCCTCGCCGTCGTAGCCGGAGAGCATGACGCCCACGCCGTCTTCCGCCTCGAGGGCGGCCGCGAAGGAGCGCTGGCCCGGCGGGTTGTCCGCGACGAGCGGAGAGAACGCGCTGGTCGCCAGGTCGAACTCGAACGCGTCGCCGAGCGAACGCATCATGTTGTCGAAGCCGCCGACCGCGACGAAGCCGGTGTCGGTCGGCCGGACCCACGCGACCCGGCGGCCTTCGACCCCCGCGCCGTCGTGCAACATCGTCCAGTCGCCTTCGCTGAAGCGCCACACGTCCGCGAAGAACCCGCTCCCGGTCGCGCGGTCGGCCCCCGCGAAGAGCAGCAATCCATCGCCATCGGGCGCTGGGAAGAAGACACCGTCGTAACGGCCCGAGGGCGCCGCGGTGGTTGTGATGAGATCCCAACCGTCGCCGTTGGCGCGGTAGGTCTGGTCACTCGCGCCGCCCCCTTCGGCGATGCCCCCGAACCAGACGATCTCTCCGTCGGGCTGTCGGGCGAGCATGCAGCCGAGGGTCGAGGGCGGCGTGGTGCCGGTCCAGCGGGTCCACACCTCGGTGGACAGATCGAGTTCCCAGGTGTCGTTCTCGGGAAGGAACGGACTGGAGAGCGGCCGACCACCCGCGACGATCACCACGTTTCGATCCGGGTCGTGCACCGCGCAGCCGCAGTAGCGGGAGTCGGGTTTCTCCGTCGCATCCACCGCGAGCTCTGTCGCGACGAGGGCACCAGCCGCCCAGGAGTAGATGTAGGCGCGGTCGAACGTGGTGCCGACCACCGTGTCCACGTTGGTCCCGCCGAACAAGAAGGTGCGGTTGCCATCCATCGGCGCGACCAGGGGCGCCCAGATCCGAAGCGGGCCGACGTCTGGATCCGCGACCATCTCCCAGCGCGGGGCGCGTTCTCCGCCAGCATCGGTTCCAGCGTCTTCGGTGACCAACACGTCGGCCCCGACCGAGGCGTCGTCGGGCGGCGCCGAATCGTCCCCACAAGCCAGAATGGAAACGAGAGAGAGCAGGAGCGACCAACGTGCGAATGGACCCATGGCCGAAACCTCACTGCTCCAGCGCCCAAGCGCAACCCACCTCCGTTCCGGGCCGCCGCCACTGCCGCCACCTTGCGCCGTTGCCCCCGCGGCGCGCGTCTGACAGGTTGCGCTCGATGTCTCGTTGGGTGTTGGTGTGGTCGGTGAGTGCGGCGTGTGCCGTCGGTTGCGGTTCGTGTGGGGAACGCCCCGGCAGCGGCACCGAACAGCCGCCAGAAGCGCCCGTCACCGACCGCAGCGCGAACCCGAACCTCGGCGTCGTGCGTGGGGTCGTGCGTTTGGCCGAAGGCGCCACGCTCCCGAGCTACCCGGAAGCCGCCATGCGCGAAGGCACGAACTCACCGATGCCCGGCGAGTGTTCTCCCCCCCGGACCCGAGACCGCACGCCGGTGCAGATGGGCGAAGGGCGTGTGCTCTCGAACGTCGTCATCACCGCAACCGCCCCGGACCGAGAAGCATTCATGGCGGCGGTCGGAGACGTGCCGGCGCGGACGCACGATGTGGTGATCCGCAACTGCCGCCTCACCCCGCCGGTCGTCGCCGCGGCCACGGGCGACACACTCAAGCTGACGACGGAGCACGAGTACCCGTTCCTCCCGACCATCGGCCGCTCGGGGTTCATGGAAGCACTGATGCTGGGCGAGCCGCGCGAGATCGAACTCTCCGAAGGCGGCGTGCAGGCGGTCCGGTGCGGTTTCACCGCGCCGTGTGGTCGGACCGACGTCGTGACCGTCTACGCGCCGGTCTACGCGGTGACGGCGGAAGACGGCAGCTTCGAGCTCGACGGCGTGCCCGCGGGCATGCCGGTCATCATTCACGCCTGGCATCCGCTGTTTCAGGAAGGCGTGGAGCGACTCGAGGTGGCGCACGCCACGCCGAGCCAGATCGAGTTCTCGATCACGCCTGCGGTGCAACCCGAGGTGTCGCCCCCCGACCCCGACGCGCCCCCGCCCGAAAACGACCCGGCCGCCGCCGGCCCGTTCTAGGCCATCGTCCGAATCGCACGTTCCGACTGACCCAGCGCCCAGTGCGCGGGGTACGCTGCGGCCGTGGCACGCAGGGTTTTGCAACTGGCCAGTCCGGTCACACTCCAGGTCGATGGGGAAGCCGTCCTCGCCGAACGCGGTGAGCCGGTTGCGGTCGCCTTGCTCGCCGCGGGCCGTTCAGTGTTCGGCCGGAGCGTGAAGTACCACCGCCCGCGTGGCGCCGCGTGTCTGCGGGGTCGCTGCGACGGATGTCTGATGCGGGTGGACGGTGTCCCCAACGTGATGACGTGCCGGTTGCCGGCCCGCGAGGAGATGGTGCTCGAGACCCAGAACGTCATGGGCACCGCCCGCGCCGACCTGCTCTCGGTCACCGATTGGTTCTTTCCCGAGGGCATGGACCACCACCACATGTTCACGCGCTTCGCGCCCATCAACCGGCTGATGCAAAAGGTCGCCCGCCGCGTCGCCGGCGTCGGACGGCTGCCGGATGCGATCGAAGCGCCGGTCGCCGCCCGAACCCTCGAACGCGACATCGTGGTGGTCGGTGGCGGGCGCAGCGGGGTACAGGCGGCCAACACGGCCGCGAAACATGGCGCCCGCGTCCTGCTCCTCGAGGAGGAGCTCTCGCTCGGGGGCACCTCGAAGAAGGCGGGAGAACCACTGCCGCGCCCCGGACCGCCGGTGGACGTGCGCCTCGGCGCGACCGCGCTCGCCGTGCACGACGATCCCACCCAGCCGGACGCCGATGGCCGACCGTCCCGAACCCTGCTCGCCGCCGACGAACACGGTCTGCTTCGCATCATCCCCCGCGCGCTCGTCGTCGCCACGGGCAGCGCGGAGGGCGGTGCGGTGACACCCGGCAACGACCGGCCCGGGGTCTTCACCGCACGCGCGGTCCTGACGCTGCTCGAGCTCGGGGTGATCGTCGGCGAGCAGGTGGTGGCGATCGGGGGCGGACCGCTTCTGACGCGCGCGGTGGCGTGGCTCCGCTCCCAGGATTCGACCGTGGTCGGGCCGATCGCCCCCGCGCGTGTGCTCGGCATCGGAGGCCGGCCCACGGCCTCGTACGTTCGGGTGAAGGACGAGCGCGGTTCCTCGAAGATCGAATGCGACGCGGTGCTCGTCGGCGGACCTTCGACGGGCGTCTACGAACTCGCCGGACAAGCCGGTGCGCAGGTCCGTTTCGATGGCCGCGGCTTCTGGGTGGGCGCGGACGACGACGGGCGCACAGCGCACCCGCGGACCTTCGCCATCGGGCGCTGCACCGGGCGCGGCCGAGGCGGAGAAGGTTCTCTCGAACAAGCGACCGCAGCAGGGATCGCGGCCGCGACCGGCCTGGACCAGGTGCCGCACGAAGCCGCGCCCACTCCTGTACGCGACCCCGTCGTCCTGCCCGGCGGCAAGTCGGACAAAGTGTTCGTCTGCCGGTGCGAAGACGTGACCCTCCACGAGCTCGAGCAGGCCAGCGCCCGCGGGCACCGAGATCTCGAAGCGGCCAAACGCTACACCGGGTTCGGCACCGGTTGGTGCCAGGGCAAACAATGCGTCGCGGCCTGCGCGCGTCTGCTGGCGGCGGTGGGCGGCGAGTGCGCTTCCGAACCCATCACCCCGCGGCCGCCCTTTCATCCCGTCCGACTCGCGTACCTCGCGGGGCTGTCCGATGGGGAGGAAGACTCGGACGACACCGACGCGGGGCACCCGGTATGAGACAGATCTTCCCTAGGGCGAAGCGCCCATGAGCGAGCGGGTCACCCGTACTTCGGACGAACTCCCGTCCGCCGCCGATGCGGTGATCGTCGGTGGCGGCATCATGGGTTTGTCCACCGCCTTCCACCTCGCCGAGATGGGCATGAAGAAGGTCGTGGTGCTCGAGAAGGGCTACCTCTGCAGCGGGGCGTCGGGCCGCAACGGCGGCGGCGTCCGGGCCCAGTGGTCCAGCGAGACGAACATCGCGCTCATGAAGCGCTCGCTCGAAAAGTGCGCCGAGTTCGCGACCAAGATGCGGATCAACGTCTGGTTTCGCCGCGGCGGATACCTCTTCTTGGCCCGGACGCCCGACCGCGCCGAGCAACTCGAACGAAGTGTGCAGCTGCAGAACGAACATGGGCTCACCACGCGACTCATCGATGCGGCCGAGACGCGGGCGGTGGTCCCCGACCTGAACGTGGAGGACCTCGAGGTCGCGAGCTACAGCCCGGACGACGGCGTCGTGTTCCCGTGGCCCTTCGTGTGGGGCTACGCCGCGGGCGCCGCAAAACTCGGTGCGGGGATCTTCCCGTTCACCGAGCTGACGGCCATCGAGACCAACGGTCGAGCGGTCACCGCCGCGGTCACCGACCAGGGCCGGATCGAGACCAACCTCATCGTCAACGCGAGCGGCGCGTGGAGCCCCGAGGTGGCGCGCCTGGTGGACGTGTCGCTTCCCAACTGGCCCCATCGCCATGAGATCTGCTCCACCGAACCGCTCAAGCCCTTCCTGCGGCCGCTGGTCGCGGAGCTCGCCACCGGGCTCTACTTCAGTCAATCCATGCGCGGTGAGATCGTGGGGGGCATCTCGAACGAACAGGTGCCCGAAGGCATCTCCCAGGAGAGTTCGCTTCTCTTTCTCGCGAAGTACGCGCGCGCGCTGACCCGAGCGGTGCCGCGCCTCGGCTCGGTGCGGGTCCTGCGACAGTGGGCGGGCTGCTACGACCTCACCCCAGACGGCAACCCGATCGTCGGGCCCGTCGATCAGCTGGACGGATTCCTGCAGCTCAGCGGATTCATGGGCCACGGCTTCATGATGGCGCCCATCATGGGCGAACTCATGGCGCGGCACATCATGGTCGGCGCCGAAGATGCGCTCTTCGACCGCTGGAACCTGCGGCGCTACGAACGCGGTGAACTGCTGGCCGAGACGATGATCCTCGGTTGAGGCGTGCTGGGTTGAGGAACAGACGGCGTTTCCAGAGAGGCCGGGTTCCAGATAGGGTGATCGAATGAAGACGGCGTTCGACATCCAGATCCGTGCGCTGGAGTGCCAGCAGTGCGGTGCCCCCGTCACCACGGAGACGCGTGCCGCGGGCGAAGTCACCTGTACGTTCTGCGGCACGGTGAACCGGCTCACCGAGCGAACGCGCGCCCACCGGCCCCCGCCCTCCGCCGCCGACGAAGTCGCGCGGCTCAGTCGGCTGGCCGCGCAGAAGTCGTCGCCCATCTCGGGGCATGCCTACGACTTGAGCCGGCCGCCGCTCGGCTTCACGGGCGACGCATCGATGCTGGAACCGGCGTGGCTGGACGCCGAATGGAAGCGGGTGAAAGCGCGTCCACCGGGCAGCGTGGAGGAACAACGGTCACTGATCTGGCTCGCGTTCGCGGTCGCGTCGGCGCGCATCGAAGAAGCGAAACCAGCCGAAGCCCGCGCGGCGCTCGGCAGCGCACTCGAGCGCGTGACGGATCCCGGATTTCAGCATCTGGTGCGTTGCCGGTTGGCCTCCGAAGCACTCCGCGCCGGAGACCTCGACGCGGCGGAGGGTTGGCTCTCCGAGTGCGATCCGGCGGCCGAAGTGCTGGAGCTCGACAGCGCTTACCGCGAGCCGCTCGCGCGACTGCACCTCGCCCGCCGAAACCCGAGCGCCGCACTCGGCGTGCTCGGCACCTACGCGGCCGACATTCCTTGGCACTCGAGTCACGAAGCAACCGCCGCCCGCCTGAGGCTGCACGCGATGGAGGTCTCCGGGCGCGACGTCGAGCCAGAGCTTCGCCAGATGATCGCCCTGTACGGCGAGCAGCCGACCCTCGAACGGCTCGCCCAGGAAGACCTCGCCCCCAAGGCGCGGCGCGCGTTCCTCCGCGCCGGCATGATGGATCTCGCCAAACAGCGAGACGCGGTGCCCACCGGCATCGCGCTGCTGCGTGGTCCGATGAAACGGGTGCCGTTCTACGCGCTCGTCCTCTCGGTGCTGGCGCTCATTCCGCGTTGCGCGTTCGACATGGACCCGATCATGGGTGCGCCCGGCCACGTGGTGTGCCCCAAACTCTGCGACGACTGCCATGGGCCGTGGCGGGTGTTCACGCACTGGACCCAAACGGGACCCGGCGAATACTCGTCCAACGGACCGAGCTACTTCTGCCCTGCGCCGTCCAACGGCATCGCGGAGATGAGCGACGACCAGCTCGGGCTGTCGATGTACCAGCTCGGCCAATACGAACTGACGCTCTCGCCCTTCCCGGCCACGTTCCTGACCTTCTTCGCGTTCTTCCTTCTGTTCCTTCCGGTGGGCGTGATGGGCGCCCGCGCGGCGGCGAAGTTGAAACGGGACGCGCTCACGAGACGGGTGCACGACACCGCGCTCGACCTGCGCGAACCGGCGCCCGATCCAGTGCCGACAGGCGGTGGGGTCGGGTCGGTGTTCGTGACCTTCGTGCTGTCGATCGCGGTCCCGGTGCTCATCGCACTGGCGCTGATCATCGCCGACCTCGCATGACCGCGTGACGGGAAGGGACTGACACAGAGGTGAGGGGTCTTGATCGATCCGCGGGGTTCGGTGATCGTGTGCACATGTCGCGGAACACGACCCTGCGATGCGAGGCGACCCATCCATGACCGCTCCGGCCTGGGATGTGTTGTTCGTTCCGCACCCCGAAGGGTTCGTGGAGGCGACCTTCACGGGGTGTGCCCTCGAAGGCGTCGGGGACGTCACCGTCTGGGAAGAACGCATCAGCGGCGAACTCGCCGCGATGGGCAGCCGGGTCTGGCTCTTGATCGGCCTCGCTGGGTTGCGGGTCCAGGCACGGGCCGCGCGGTCGTTTGGCGAAGCACGCTGCCGCATTCTCCAGAAGTTCATCGTGCACTCGTACCGATACGGCGGCGACCGAAAAACGCTGACGTCGATCGCCACAAGCCGCGTGATCCACGGCGCGGAAGACAACGTCTTCCCGACGCGCGAAGAAGCGCTGGCCGCATTGCTCGCGGCGCAAAAGCGCCAGACCATCTGACCCGACCGAACCGCCGACCTCCGGGCGACGGACGACAAAAGGCCCTGCGCCATGCGCAGGGCCCTCGTCGCAGAACCGGAACCGCTCAGCTGTTGTCGCGGCGCAGGTAGGCAGGGATGTCGAGCACCGCCTCGTCGTGCAGCGCGCTCGCACCGAAGGCACGGGTTCCCGCCGGGGCAGGCGCCGGCGCTTCGCGTCCGGTCTCGTTCTGTCGGCGCACCGGGCGCGCTTGCTCGCGCGACTCGGTTCGGTACCCCGTCCGCGACGGGCGCTTCTTGCCGCGCATCGTCCCGAGCGGGAGTGTGGCCCGCGCCGGCTCGGTGATCGCGACCTGCTCGTCGAGGTCGTCGAAGCCCGTGGCGATGACCGTCACCTTGATGACGTCGGTCATGTCCGGGTCCGTCACCAGACCGAAGATGATCTCGGCGTCTTCGTGGGCGGCCTGTTGAATCAGGCTGGCCGCAGCTTCGATCTCGCGGAGGCCCACATCCGGACCCGCCGTGAAGTTGATGAGGATGCCTCGCGCACCTTCCACGCTGATGTCGTCGAGAAGCGGCGAGTTGATCGCCGTCTCGGCGGCGTCGAGCGCGCGGGTTTCACCCCGTGCGTAGCCGCTGCCCATGAGCGCGCGTCCCTGGCTGCTCATGATGGTGCGCACGTCCGCGAAGTCGACGTTGATCATGCCGTGCGTCGTGATGAGATCACTGATGCCCTGCACCGCTTGGAGCAGCACGTCGTCGGCGCGCTGAAACGCGTCGAGCATCGTGATGTCGTCTTGTCCCAGACACAAAAGCTTCTGGTTCGGAATCGTGATGATGCTGTCCACCGCGTCGCCGAGTTCGAGAATGCCTCGCTCCGCGTTCTTGCTGCGGCGTCGTCCCTCGAAGAGGAACGGCTTGGTCACGACACCCACCGTCAACGCACCCTGGTCGCGTGCGATCTGCGCAAGGATCGGCGCCGCACCCGTTCCGGTGCCTCCGCCCATACCTGCGGTGATGAAGACCATGTCCGCGCCTTCCAGCGTTTCCGCGATCCGTTGCACGTCTTCGAGCGCAGCCTTGCGCCCATGGTCGGGGTTGCCGCCCGCTCCCAGTCCCTTGGTCAGCTGCGGACCGAGTTGAATACGTACGGGTGCGAGGTTGCTTTCGAGCGCTTGCGCGTCCGTGTTGGCAGCAATGAACTCCACGCCCTCCAGACCACTCTGGATCATCGTGTTCAACGCGTTGCCGCCGCTACCCCCGACGCCCACCACTTTGATGCGTGCGCACAGATCCGCGTCGTCCGCGAAGTCGATCGAGATGGCCATGTGAATTTCCCTCCGGGTGGGGCCGGTTGCCCCTGCGCTATTCGCTTGTACGGATCGTGTGATTCGCCCATCACACGCCGTTTTCACACTCTTCTTCGGCACGGAACATCCGCGCCAAAAACTCAGAATACTTCGCGGAACCAGGCGCCAATACGGCTGCCAAAGCCCGCTTTCGAACGTACCTCGGAGACTTCTTCCTCCGGGTACACGGGCTCGGGAGCCCGCTCAAGATGTGCCGCGCCGTACTTCACCAGGCCGACCGCGGTTGCGTAGGCGGGTGAACGAACGACATCGATGAGACCGCCGATGCCGGTGGGTGCGCCGCGCCGAACCTGGAGTCCAAGGATGGACTCGGCGTGTTCGGGCATTCCGTCGAGCAGCGTGGTGCCACCCGTGATGACGACGCCGGACGCGAGCATGTCTGCGTAGCCGGTCTCCACGATGACGTGGCGGCAGGCGTGGAAAATCTCTTCGACTCGGGGTTCGATGATGTCGCAGAGCACGCGGCGTTCGAGCACGCGCGGCGGACGTCCACCCACGGAGGGCACTTCGATGGTCTCGTCTTCGTCGACCATGCCGGTCGCGGCGCAGCCGTACTTGATCTTGATGCGCTCGGCTTCGGCCATCGGGGTGCGAAGACCCGTCGCGATGTCGCTCGTGAGGTTCTTGCCGCCGATGGGAATGACGCTGGTGTGCACGACGGCACCATCCACGTAGACAATGATGTCCGTCGTCCCGCCGCCGATGTCGACGAGCGCGACACCGATTTCTTTTTCGTCGTCGCTGAGCACCGCGTTGGCGCTGGCGAGCGGCTGGAGCACGACATCGCTGACGTAGAGTCCGCAGCGCTCGGCGCACTTCTTGAGATTCGTGATTGCGGTGGTCGCGGCGGTCACCATGTGGACGCGCGCCTCGAGCCGGACACCGCTCATCCCGATGGGTTCGCGCACGCCGTCCTGGTCGTCGATGATGTACTCCTGGGGGAGCACGTGGATGACCTGACGGTCGCCCGGAAGGGGAATGGCCTTGGCCTGCTCGAGCACACGCTCGAGATCCTCGCGGGTCACCTCGCGGGTTTGAATCGCGGCCACGCCGTCCTGGTTCATGCCGCGCACGTGGCTTCCGGCGATGCCCATGTAGACCGAGTTGATCTCGACGCCGGCCATCGTTCCCGCCTGCTCGATGCACGCTTTGATCGACTGAACCGTCGACTCGATGTTGACGACAACGCCCTTCTTCAGACCCTTGCTCGGCACCGAGCCGATGCCGATGATGTCGAGTCCGTCGTCCGTGACTTCCGCCACGACCGCGCACACTTTGGTCGTTCCGAGATCGAGCCCTGCAATGATGTCGTTTTGGGACATTCCGTCTTTCACCGCCTGCCTCGACAAGTACACAAGCCACACAGCGGGGACAAAAAAAGTGCATGAACGAATTCGTGCGTTGCGGTTTCGGCACCTGAAAGGGCGTCGCGCACCGCTTCGAAGGCAGAAGACACGGACAGACGACCTGCACTAGGCTGGTCGACATGTCGGTCCCCGAAGCGTTGGTGGAAGTAATCGTTCGTGAGACATCGGAGGCGATGACCAACCCCAACTTCGCGCAGGCGGCGGTGGGGCACTTCGTTCAGTCCCAGCCCGCCATCAGCCAATACCTGTCCGCGAAGGCCGCCAAGATGGGCGGTGAGGCCGTGATTCACCTCGCCTTTCACGCCGAGCTCATCGCCCGGTGTTTTCGCCGCTACCATGGGCAAGAGGTCTTGCCCGACGTGGACTTCGCCGACCTGGACGAAGCCGCAGGCCCCGACGCGGTGACTCGGTTCGCGGAAGCCGAACCGGCGGTGGCCGCGTTCCTCGCAAGCAACGTCGACGACGAAGACATGCGCGAAGTGCTCGCCCTCGTCGGCCTCGCCCTCTCCGCCAAAGCCGCCCGCCCCAGCATCCCGTTCAGCTAGGCAAAGCCTAGCTGCCCTTGCCCTTGCCCTCGCCCGTGCCCTTGCCCTCGGTTCGGGGGCTTCGGCTTCGGAGGCTGGATCGGAGCCGGCTTCGGCATCGGCCAAGGCCTTCTGCGTCGGCTTCGGCATCGGCTTCGCCCTCGGCATCGGCGTCGGCGCCGAGTTGACACTCAGTGCCAACATCGTAGATTGCCCGTCATGGACTACGAGACCGTGGAAACCACCGCACGCGTGCGGGAGTGGCAGTACCTGACCGGCGCCGACTTCGAGGCGATGGATCGAAAGCGGACGGTGGCCATCGTCAGTTGTTCCCCGCTCGAAGTGCATGGCCCGCACCTGCCGGTCATCACGGACAACTGGGAAGCCGAAGGCATCAGCCTCCGCACGATGGAGCTGCTCTGCGATCGGCACCCAGACATCTCCTTCGTCCACCTCCCGCCCATCTACGTCGCCGCGGACGTCGTGCCCCAGCCCGGCTCGGTCGCTTTCCGACCCGACACCATCGTCCGCGTTCTCGAAGACCTCGGACGCAGCCTCGCGGTGCAGGGCTTCGACCACATCTGGGTCGGCAGCTTCCACGGCGGGCCCCGCCACTTCGTCCCGATCGAGCTCGCCGCCGAACGCGTGAACAAGAAGTACGGCGTGCACATGGTCTCGATGTTCTCGCTCTTGGTGGCCCGTTTGACCGACGGCAGCTCCGACGTCTCCGATGTACTCGGGACCCGCGGAGGCCTGAAGCCGGGCGCGCTCGAAGGCGACACGCACGGAGGCGCGGTCGAGACATCTCTGATGCTTCATCTGCTCAAGCGCTTCGTGGATCCCAAACACACGTCCCTGAAGCGCACGACGGTGGGCGGGGATCTCGAAGAGCGCGGTGTCGCACCCCTCGACGACTCGAACTTCTTGGGACTGCTGCGCGCGTTCAAACACACCTTGCGCTACTTCGAGCGGGAGTCGTTCGCCGGCGACCCCGCCATCGCCACCGCGGAACTCGGAGCAGAGATGCTGGAAGTGTTCGCCGGGCACGCGGCCGACGCCCTCTCCGAACTCTGGACGGGCGAACTCGAACCCACCGACTGCCACAGCCCGGTGTGGAAGATGCGGCACTTGCTGCTTTCCCCGCTGGTGTCCCGGGTGTTCGAGAAAGCCATCGGATACCGGTCTCAGGTGTTCTAGCAACCTGCCAGCGCATCACGGCATGCGGTGTGCAGTACCGTTCGACCGTGGAGCGGGGACTTATCGGCGAGCGGTACCGGAGGCTTGAAATCCTCCAGGAAGACAGCGCTTACACGCTCTACCGAGGTTGGGACGAACGAATTGGGAGGGCGGTGACCCTCAACGTGTTGGCAGTTGCCGACGCCCGAGCACTCAAGCGGTTCGAGCGCGAGGCCCGGATCCTGGGCGGGAGCAACCACCCCTCCCTCATCCCGGTCTACGCGGTCGAGCTCGAACAGGAACCTCCATACATGGTGCTCGGTCCGGTGTCGGGGCACAGCGTGCGCACGACCATCTCCACGCTTGGCCCGCGGCCGTGGCAGGAAGTCCAGCGCTGGATCGGCAGCCTTCTTCAGGCCCTCGTGCACGCCCACGGAAAAGGTTTCGTACACCACGACCTCAAACCTCAGGTCTTCTTCGTGGACCCGGAGTCGGGCACCAGCCGTCTGCTCGGGTTCGGGCGTCTGCAGCTCATCGGTGGCCACGCATCCACCCTGGAGAAGCAAGCCGCCGTCCCCGCGTACTGGGCACCAGAGCAGTTCCTCTCCGACCAGATCGACCCGCGCTCCGACCTCTACGGCGCGGCCGCCATCGCCTACTACGCACTCACCGGATCGGACCCGATCGAGCTGCCCGACCACACCAACGTCGCGGAGGCACTCGAACGCGTGATGGCCGGCGTCAGCGAGCCGCCTTCAGCGAACTTCGATGTGCCCACGGAGCTCGACGGGTGGTTCCTCCGCGCACTCGCCAAGGATCCGCGCCACCGCTTCCAATCCGCCCGGGAGATGTTCGATGCGCTCGGCGCGTGGGACGTGGGCACCCTGCCCGCCTCGAAACATCCTCCGCCCGATCCCGCCATGGTCAACGACGTGATCGATGGTCGCTACCGGCTGCGGGCTCGGCTTGGCAGCGGCGCGATGAGCACGGTGTTCTTGGCGATGGACCAACAGAGCCATCGCGACGTCGCCGTCAAAGTCCTCACCTCCCACTCGGCGTCGGCCCAGTCGGGGCTGCTCGAGGAGTGGCTGGCGCTGCGGGCGTTGAGCCACCCCAACATCGTGGAGGTCTTCCACGCCGGCAGCCACAACGGCGCGCCCTACCTGGTCCTCGAACACATCGCCGGTTACTCGATTGCAGAGGAGTTGCGGCGCCAACGTGGCCACATCCCACTCTGGCGGACACTGTCGATCGTCGAACAGGTCGCCACCGGGCTCGAGCATGTGCACTCGGCCGGATTCGCCCATGGCGACGTGAAGCCGAGCAACGTCTTGCTCGCACCTGGGTTCCGCGTGTGCGTCGTCGACTTCGGACTCGCGCAGCCCAAGGGCCACCGCGCGTCCACGTTCGCGGGCACGCCCGCCTACGTCGCGCCTGAGCTGGCACGCGGCGGCGCGCGGGACGTCGCGCTCGCCTCGCGGGCCGACGTCTACTCGCTCGCGATCATGACCTTCGAACTGTTGACCGGAACGCGTCCGTTTCGGGCCGCGACCACGGATGCGCTGCTCGGCATGCACTTGTACGAGACCGCGCCGGCGCCTTCGAGCGTCGACCGGCGCTTGGCGTGGGTCGACGAGGTCCTGGCGCGGGCGCTCGTGAAGGACCCCGCGGCACGCACGCCGAGCTGCGCGCAGTTCAGAGACGAGCTGCTGCGCGCGGCGCTGCCGGAAGCCGACGCCGACGCGCGCTTGCTGCTCGTCGAGCCGGACGATGGATTCGCGGCGTTCGTGGAGAACACCTTGAAGCGGTGGATGCCTTCGGTCCGGCTGCATCGCGTGCGCGATGGTGGCGCCGCGCGCAGCGCCGTCCGATCCGGCGACGTCTCCATGGTCATGATCGCGATGGACGCCCCCAAGCTGAACGCATTCGAGTTCGCACAGTACGTCCGCGCGAACTTCCTCGAACCCCCGCCTGTGGTGGTCTCGCACCCGTCGGCCGCAACCGAGACGATGGACTGGCAACTGCTCGCCTCGCTCGGTGTGAGTGGGCTCGCCCGCGCGCCCTTGTCGGAGCAGAGCCTCGTCACCCTCGTGATGCGTCTCTGTTCTGAGAAGCCGAACGAGGAGGGGCGCAACACGCCAGGCGCTGGCCTTCCCCTGCTGCGACGCGGGGGGAGCACCGCCCCTGGAAAACGCTGAGCGGCCCTCGACTTGCCCACCGCGTCGCGCCCCGATATCTGTGGGCCGATGGCATCGCTCCCTCCGATTGGATGGGTACGGCACAACTTCCTGCCCCCGAGTGAGACCTTCATCTACGCCGCTCTGTCCGCGTTGACGGAGGCCGAGGTCGACGTGCGGGTCTTCGCGATCAACCGCCGCTCGAAACAAAAGTTCCCGGATGCCCAGGTCACCGCGTTGACCGAACAACGGTTCGGGCACCTCGAGGCCGCGCAGTACTGGCTGACCGGCACCTCTCGATCGCACCGCGCGTGGGCGTCGTCGGTGAGGTTGATCCACGCGCACATGGGCTACACCGGCGCGCATGCAGTGCGCGTCGCGACCGAACGCGCCCTGCCCCTCGTGACGAGCTTCTACGGACGCGACGTCACCCTCGCGCACGCGCGTGCCCGACTCTCGCCCGCCTACTTGCCGTACACCCTGATGCAGAAGCGGCTCTTCGAACGGGGGGACCGGTTCGTCGTGCTCTCAGAGCACATGCGCGCCGCGCTGGTGGCGCAAGGCTGTCCCGAACACAAGACGCGGGTGGTGCGGATCGGGATCGACCCCAACCGCTTCACGCCCGTGGACGGCTCGGTCCGCGACGCCGCCACGTTCCGCGTGCTTCTCGTCGGCCGCGAGGTCCAGAAGAAGGGCTTCGACGATGGGCTGCGCGCGTGCGCCCAGGCCGCCGCCGCGCTCGAGCCGGAGGGCATCCAGCTGAAGGTCACGCTGCTGGGCACTGGCGGTCCGCTCGAAGCTGCCTTGCGCGCCCTCGGTCGACAGTTGGAGCTCGACGTGGACTGGCCGGATCCCAGCACCCGGGTGCCGGAGGCCATGCGGCAGGCCGACGTGCTCTTGGTGCCGAGCCGCACCGCGGACAACGGCGACCAGGAAGGCACCCCAACGGTGATTTGCGAGGGCGGCGCGGCAGGCCTGCCCGTCGTCGCGACCCGCCACGCGGGCATTCCCGACCAGATCGACCACGACCGGACAGGGCTCCTGGTGGCGGAACGCGACATCGAGGCGCTCGCCGAAGCACTCGTGGTCCTGGCCCGCCAACCCGAGCGCCGCGTTGCGTTTGGTCGCGCGGCCCGGCAGAAGGTGATCCGGGAGTTCAGCATCGCGGCGCACCGTGATGGGCTGCTCTCGGTGTACGAAGAACTGTTGGCGTCGTGGGAAAGAACGAAGAAGTGAGCGAAGCAGAACCGAGCGTCCCAGTGGTCATTCTCTGCGGTGGGCAAGGCACCCGATTCCGCGAAGAGACCCACCGCAAACCGAAGCCGATGATCGAGCTCGCGGGGCGGCCCATCCTCTGGCACATCATGAACTTCTACGCGGGCCAAGGTCACCGCGAGTTCATCCTCTGCCTCGGCTACCTCGGCGACGTCATCAAGCAATACTTCTTGGACTTCGCGGCCATGGAGAGCGACTTCACGATCGATCTGAAGTCTGGGAGCATCGACTACCACAAACGTCAGTCGGTCGACTGGAAGGTGACCTGCGTGGACACCGGCCAGAACGCGATGACCGGCGCGCGACTGAAGAAGGTCGCCCCCCACATCGACGCCGAAGACTTCATGCTGACCTACGGCGACGGCGTCTCGAGCGTGGACGTCGCGGCGCTCCTGAAGTTCCACCGCGGCCACGGACGCGCCGCCACCGTGACCGGTGTGCGCCCGGCCGGCCGGTTCGGCGAGCTCGCCATCGACGGAAGCCAGGTCACGAGCTTCAGCGAGAAGCCGGTCGAGAAGGGCTACATGAACGGCGGGTTCTTCGCGCTCAAACGCCGGTTCCTCGACTACGTCGACGCCGACGACGACTGTGTGCTCGAGCGCGCGCCGCTCGAGAAAGCCGCGGCCGACGGCGAGCTCCAGATGTTCGCGCACCACGGCTACTGGCAGTGCATGGACACCTACCGCGACCTCTTGAAACTCGAGAACGACTGGAACGACGGCGACGCGCCGTGGAAGACCTGGACGTGAGCGACACCGATATGAGCGAGGCCAAACCATTCTGGCTCGACCGGCCGGTGTTCGTCACCGGCGCCACCGGTCTGCTCGGCAGCCACATGTGCGAAGCGCTGGTTGCGCAAGGCGCACAGGTCGTGTGCCTCGTGCGCGACCAGGTCTCGCAGAGCCACTTCGCGAGACTGGGCCTCGAGAAGAAGGTCGTGATCGTGCGCGGGGCGCTCGAAGACTACCCGCTGCTCGAACGCGCGCTGAACGAACATGAGATCGAGACGGTCATGCACCTCGGGGCGCAGACGATCGTCGGCACCGCGAACCGCAACCCGCTCTCGACCTGGGAAGCCAACGTACGCGGCACCTACCAGCTTCTCGAAGCATGCCGCCGCAACGCCAAGACCATCGGCCGCGTCCTCGTCGCGTCCAGCGACAAAGCGTACGGCGACCAACCCACCCTGCCCTACGAAGAAGATGCGCCGCTCGAAGGCCGCTTCCCCTACGACTGCTCAAAGAGCTGCACCGATCTGATCACACGCTCCTACTTCGAGACGTACCGCGTCCCGACCTGCATCACGCGCTGTGGGAACCTCTTCGGCGCGGGCGACCTCAACTGGAACCGCATCGTGCCTGGGACGCTCCGGTCCGCCATTCGTGGCGAAGCACCGATCATCCGCAGCAACGGCAAGTTCGTGCGCGACTACGTGTACGTCGGCGACGCAGTAAGCGCGTACCTCGAGCTCGCCGAGCAGATGGACCGCGACGACGTGGTGGGACAGGCGTTCAACTTCTCCGACGAACGTCCGCAGAGTGTGGTCGAAATCGTGCAGTGCGTGCTCGAAGCAGCCGGCCGGACGGACTTGGTGCCGGAGGTGCTCAACCAGGGCAGCCACGAGATCAAAGCCCAGTACCTCTCCTCGACCAAAGCACGCGAGCGACTCGGCTGGAAACCCAGACACGGTCTGAAAGAGGGGCTCGAGCAGACCGCGCAGTGGTACCGCGAGCTGCTCGCGTAGCCAGATGCGGATTGCGATCGGGGGGAGCCGCGGCTTCATCGGCGGGCACGTCGCGCGCTACTGGAGCGCGCAGGCGAAGGTCCGCGCCGACTCGGACGACTGGTCCGTGGCAGGCTTCGGTCGGGGCGAGACGGCGGTCCGGGCCGACGGACTTCTGTGGGCGGCCGGCGGGCGCGGGGAAGAAGCCGAGATGGAGGAAGCGCACGTGGACGCGCCGGTCCGCGCCCTCGAGGCGAGCGGCGCAAAGACGGTCGTGTTCCTCAGCAGCGGGGAGGTGTACGGACGCCTCGAGATCCCGTTTCGAGAAGACGCCGAACCTCGACCCGAGAGCCCGTACGGCCGCGCCAAACTGCGTGGAGAAGAAGCCGTGGCGGCGGCCGCAACGAAACTTGGCGCGCGCTGCTTCATTCTGCGCCTGCCGGTGGTCTATGGGCCGCATCAGCGACCGGGCATGTTGCTCCCGAGTGTGGTCCGGTCCCTCGTCGCCGCAGAGCCGGTCGACACCACCACCGGCACCCAGACGCGCGACTTCGTGGAGGTCTCCGACGTGGTCCGACTCATCGTCCGCTGCTTCGAGTGGGACGCCGAGCCCGGGTGCTACAACGCGGGCTCCGGCGTCGAGGTCTCGGTGAAAGACGTGCTCGGCACCCTGGCGCGCCTCATTGGCCCCGACCGCGAAGCCCTCCTCCGGTTCGGCGCCCGCGCCCAGCGCCCCGGCGAGGCCCAGCGCTACCTGCTGGACGCGACCCGCGCCCAGGAACAGCTGGGCTGGAAGGCCACCGTCACGCTCGAGACGGGGCTCCGCCGGCTGATCGCCTCGGTCTGAGCGGGGTCGGGATCGGGGTCGGGGTCGGGGTCGGGGTCGGCGGCGGGATCGGCTTCGGGATCGGCTTCGGGATCGGGATCGGCTTCGGCTTCGGGATCGGCTTCGGACCGCACCTCGGGCAAGGGCACGGGCAAGGGCACGGGCAAGGGGAGCCGGCCACTGGCCGGCTCGGCGATCTCGGGGCATGGTCTCGGGGCCATGACGAGCACCCAATCCGACATCGAAGTCTCCTACGACGTCTCGAACGAGTTCTTCAACCTCTGGCTCGACGAGAACATGCACTACACGTCGGGGAGTTACCTCACCGGCGACGAGACGCTGGAGCAAGCCCAGATCCAGAAGTGCAAGATCCTCGCGGACTACGCCGAGGTCACGCCCGACAGCCTGGTGATGGACATCGGCTGCGGCTGGGGCAGCAACCTCGAGTACCTGGTGCGCGAACGCGGCGTGAAACGCGCCCACGGCATCACGCTCTCCACCGCCCAGTGCGAATGGATCGACGCCAAGAAACTCGACGGCGTCAAAGCCATCGTCTGCGACTACAAAGACTTCCAACCCGAAGAGCTCTACGACGGGCTCATCTCGATCGAGATGATCGACCACCTCTGCTCGCCCGAGCAGTCCCGCAAGGGCATGGCGATCGATCTCTACCGCACGTACTTCACCAAGGTCGCCAAGTGGGTGAAGCCGGGCGCGTGTTTCGGCTTCCAGGCGATCCTGCGCAACCGCATCCCGCGCACCCGCAAAGACCTCGAAGACCTCGCCTTCACCGCCGACGTCATCTTCCCTGGCGGCCTGAACCCGCGCCTCGAGGAGCTCACCGCCGCGGTGAACCCGAGCTGGGAGATCCTCGAAGTGCGCACCCAGCGGGTCAGCTACGGCAAGACCACCGGCGAGTGGCTGCGTCGACTCCGGCTCCACGAGGACACCATCCGCGCGAAGTGGGGCGACCAAGTCTTCGTCGACTACGAGCGTTACCTCGACACCTGCGTGCGCGCGTTCGACGCCCACTGGTCGAGCGATGTGCAGATGAAGCTCAAGAAGATCTAAGCCAGCTTCCGCGTGGAAGAGTTCACCATCGCGCCGCTGACCGGCCCGCTCGTCTTGCGGGCGGCCTTGCTGACCACCGGTTTCTTCGCGGTGCTCTTCGTGGGTGCGATGGTGCTCCCCGGCCCGAAGCGCGAGGGTTTCCCGCAGCCGAATGGCGACCGCAAGACGTACCGGCTGACCGGGCTCTCTTCGTTCCTCGGGACCAACGCCGCCGCCGCGGTCTGGCTCGCGACGGGGCACTCGCTCTCGGACCTGCTGAGGCACTTCTGGTCGTACTTCGTCGTGGCCAACGTGGTCGCGGTCTTGATCACCGCGTGGCTCTTCGTGGTGGGTCGCCGCCGCCGCGCGGCATCGAGCGGGACGACCGAAGAAGACGCCTGGTGGAAAGACCTCTGGTTCGGACCAGAACTCAACCCAACGCTCTTCGGTGTCGATCTGAAGATGTTCATGTACCAGCCGAGTTTGATCGGGCTGTGGCTGATGAACGTCGCGTTCGTCTCGGCCCAGCTCGAGACCTACGGCGCGGTGAGCATTCAGATGTGGATCTACCAGGCCTTCGTCTGGGCGTACCTCTTCACGCACTACGTGCGGGAGGACTTCATGCTCTCCACCTGGGACATCATCGCGGAGCGGTTCGGCTTCATGCTGGTGTGGGGCGATCTGGTGTACGTGCCGTTTCTGTACAGCCTCTGCGGCTGGTGGGTGCTCGATGCCGGGTGGACCGATGGGGTGTACGAGTCTCCGCCCATCTACACCTTGGTCGCGCTGGTGCTCTTCCACCTGCTCTCGCACTGGGTGTTCCGGGGCAGCAACTGGCAGAAGGATCGGTTCAAGCGGGATCCGAGCGCGCCCATCTGGGGCAAGCCGCCCGAGACGTTGAACGGCCGCCTGCTCATCAGCGGCTTCTGGGGCATCGGCCGCAAGATCAACTACACCGGCGAGATCGGCGTGTACCTGAGCTTCGCGCTCTGCGCCGGGTTCGAGGCACCCTGGCCGTACGTGCTGCCGGCCACGCTGGTGGTGCTGCTAACCCAGCGCGCCGGCCGCGACGATCGCAAGTGCCGCAAGAAGTACGGCGCGCTCTGGGCGCAGTACTGCCAGAAGGCGCGCTTCCGAATCATCCCGTTCGTCTACTGACCCGCTCGCTCGAGCGGCCCCACAGCACACACAACGAACCGGCCACGAACAGCGCGGCGATCACAAACGCCAAGAACGCGTAGGTGCCGCCGAACTCCGAGAGCCCCGGTCCGGCCGCGATGTGTTGAAGGCGCGCCATCCGGTAGTCGGCCTGGAGCATGCTGTAGCTGACGGCTGCGGAGACCAGCATGGCCACCCCAAGCAGCACCCAGCCCGCGACACTGAGCTTCATCTCTCGCATGCGAGGGGAACGCTGCGGGCGGCGGTACTAGTCCGAACTATCGAAAGATGTCCGGGATCTTCAGCTCGCTTCCACTGCGGTCGGTCTGGGACGGACGGCCCGGCGATGTTCGCGTCGAAGTTTGCCCAGGGGTGCGAAAGAGATCTGGAATCTTCAGCGCGCTGCGGGCGCCCGCCGCCGGACGCACCCGACGTCGTCGGTCCACACGGCCGCCTGTCTCGCGGGCGGCAGGCGACCGGAAAATCTCCGGCACCTTGAGGTCTGGGTGGTACCGGACCCGCTCCGACCGGACCCGCTCCGACCGGACCCGCTCCGACCGGTCGCGGCGCGAGCGGCGACGGACCTCGTCCGCGTCCGCAGACTCGGGCCCGCGCGCCTCCGCGTCGGGGTTCGTTGCCGCCTGCGTGTCCGGTGCGTCCAGATCGGCATCGACGCTGCCGTCCGCGCCACCCTGGTCCGCGCCACCCTGGGCATCGACCCCCGCGTCGACGCTTTGATCAGCGGCCGCGCCCCAGACGAATCCGAACGCGAGCACCAAGCTACACACCACCGAAGGACCGATTCTCCGCATGCCACAGTCTACCGGTGGAACCGGCCGTGCGCTCCCTCGCGCTACTCCGCGGGTGGGCTGGCTTCGCGGGCGAGCTTCGCGGCTTTGCGTTCGGCGGCCGCGATCGCGACGAGCTCTTGGCGCGTCACGCCGAGCCGCTTGAGCAGCGGGAAGTAGACCTTCTTGAGGAAGACGTCGCGGTCCATGCCGCCTTCGTCCCGCATCACTTCGATGCGCTGGTCGTAGTCCGGCACGAGGCCGACGCCGGGCATCTTGAAGTGTTTGGCGACGTAGCTGAGATCAGCGAGCCCACCCTCGCGGTCGTCCTCGAGGTAGCAGCGCACGACGTCTTCGTAGAACTTCGCGTGGGCGCATTCGTCCCGCGCGTTGAAGCGGTACACCGCGGCGAGCGCTGGGTCGTTGAACTTCTGCGCGAGCTTCTCGTGGCGCAGGTAGATGACGAACGTCGCCTGCTCCTGGAACATGCCGTAGATCGTCATGCGTCGATCGGTGTGGAACGGAACCTCCCACTCGTCTTCCATCAGCCGCGCCTGGAAGTCGAACATCTGCTCCTGGGTGCGTTTGCCCGAGACGATGAGGTACTCCATCAGCGCAATGGAGTGCTTCAGTTCCTCGTAGCCCCAGTTGGCGGTGAACCAGCGCTGCCCGATCGTGCTCATGCGCACCGAACGAAGGCCACCGCGAATGTAGTCGGGCAGGTAGCTCTCGACGCCGAGGAACGTCTCGGCACACAGCGCGAGCCGCTCGGGCACCTCGGCGTTCACCTTGTCCCAAGGCACGTCCTTGTACGGGTTCCAGCGACGCTTCTCCTCCGCGTCGTCGAAGAAGGTCCGGAACTTCTGGTACAGCTTCTCGTGGAACTGGTCGGACGGCATGGTCGCCTCTCAGTCGGTGGCGCCGACGCGCTTCTCGACCAGGTCGAGGAGCTGCTTGACGGTCTGAATGCCAACGAGCGAATCGTCCGGGATGGTGATCTCGAGCTCGCGCTCCATCTCCCCGACCATCTCCAGCATCTGAAGGGAGTCGACGCCCATGTCCGCGATCACGTCGTCTTCGGTGAGCGCAGCAAAGTCCTTCTCGGCCACCTCGCTCGCGGTACGTTTGAACATCTCGATCAGCCCTGCGCGGTCCATCTCATTTCCTCACGGCGATGGGGCCATTTCGACCCGCCATCCCAGGGCTCGCCTGGGACCGAGCCTACCTACCAGGGCGACCGTGAGGTGACAAACCGACCCCCCATCGAACCGAGCCGAAAACCGGCCGAGCGGTCGAGACTGACGCCAGAGACACATTCGGCGGACAACTTCGACACCGATGCGCGAGGGTGTCGACTGGACGCCAAGCCAACAACGCGGCGCGCGGCTTGCATCGGGTGCGTGCTCGACACCCGAACCCAAAAGTCGGTTGCGTCGCCCAGCAACGGCGGAAGACCATTCCGTCCCCGCGGCCCCACGACGACCTCCAGCCAAGACAGTCCTGCGGTACCCGTCGGCACCGCAGCCAAGGAAGCACGAGCATGAGCACCCTCCCCCAACTGAAGAAAGCAAGCTCCTACGATCAGGAGAAGATCCTCCGCGCGATGGATCCCGCCGACGCGAGCGCGTTGATTTGGGGCGGCTTCCGGGACGGAGTGTGGGGCGAGTTCCGCGAGTACAGCGGCCAGATGCGCACCGAAATGCAGCTGCTGATCCAGTACCCACAGAGTGCGACACTCGAGGACCTCACCGCGTACGCAGAGGAGGCCCTGCGGGACCCATCCCATTCGATCCGGGCATGGAGCGAGCGCGCCGAACAGGCCTACACACTCGGGCTCGATCGAGACCGCAAGGCCATGGTCGAACTCGGCGGCAAGCTCCAAGGCGAAGCCGCGGTGCTCTTCGCGGCGACCCGCGCGCTCACCGGCGAATCCGACCAGTGGACGGACGCGGTGCTCGACCGAGTAGCAGTCGCGTACATGGAGACCGAACCGATTTGGGACGGTCACTGGCTCCGCCTGCATGGCGACAAGATCCCCGAGAAGCCGCTGGCTGCCGCGGTCGTTCGCAAACTCGGTCAGGCAGGCTTCGTGAGTTGGGCGCTGGTCGACCTCATCTTGCCGCACCTCGACGAGGCGCAGACCGTCGAACTCTTCGTGACCCATCGAGGCAAGGCGGCACGGACCCGCGCGGTGGCGGCGCTCTCCAAGATCGCCAAGGCCGATGCGCTGCTCGACGCCATCGGAAAAGCCGCAGCGGCCGCGAAGGACGGCGACCGGACCCGGCGCGTCGCTTACCTCCGGATGCAGCTGCACGTCGCGGCGAAGACCCCAGTCCCCGAAGCGTTGGATGCCGAACTCGGCTACTTCTCGTCGTCGCCCGAAGACCTCGAAATCGACAAGAGGCTGTTCACGGCACTCCCGGCGAAGCGTGCGGCCGCGATCGCTTCGAAGTCCATCTGGGGCAACCGGCACCTGCTCTCGGTCATCGACGATGACGGGCTGCTCGCCAAAGCGGTGGCCGAACTCGAGAAGCAGTCCAACCTCCAAGTCGCGGACGCGGTGGGCGACGTGGGTGCCCGCGTGCTCCCGCACATGGAAGCGGCGCTCCAAGGGAAGACGTCTGCGAAACTTGCAGCGCCCATCGCCCACGCGCTCGGACGCATCGCCGATCCGGCTTCTGCCGAGCTGCTCGTGGCGTTGCTCGGGCACTCGAGCAAGGTGGTGCGCGAAGCCGCGCTGGTGTCCCTCGACAAGCTCGACGCGGTCGCCAAACCGGCGCTGGAGGCTGGCGCCAAAGCCAAGAAGAAGTCGATCCGCGTCGGCTGCGAAGCGGCGTTGGCTCGGTTCGAAGCGGCGGACGCGGCAGGCGACTCACCGTTGACCACCCTCGCGGCTGCGTACGAGAAACTGGACGCGAAGGACAAGAAGAAGATCACGACGCTGCCCGACAACGACCACTCGTACGGCCAGCACGCGGCCACGCTCGCCGAAGAGTACGGGACCCTCGTGCTCGTCCCGATCGCGGCGTGGTTCGTCGAGACCTACAAAGCGAGTTCGTGGAAAGCGACCTCGCGCCTCTTTGGCGCGGCCGACGTGTTCACGGGCTACCGGGGCGGCAAAGGCGGGACCGACGCGCAGAAGCGCGAGACCGCCTACGTGGTCCTCGACGCGATCGCGCAGCTGCCGAAACTGTCGGTGTACCTCGTGCGCGAGGTCGTTCGCGACACGCCGAAGCGGTTCGGCGCCTGGGCCGCCGAAGCCGCCAACTACGTGCTGTCCACGCGCAAGCCAGCGCTCGCGGCCCCCCTGTACGAAGTCGCAGCCCACAACCCTGGCGTCGCGAAGAAGGCCCTCGTGGCTGGCCTGAAGGAGAGCTCCAAGGGCATCCGCGAGACGTGCGTCGCCGCACTCTCGAAGGGCGACGAGTCCCTGGTCGATGACCTTCTGCCGCTGTTGAAGTCCAAGAAGAAGGATGCCCGGACCTCGGCCGCCAAGGTGCTCGAGGCCATCGCGAGTCCGAAGGCGCACAAGGCGCTCGAAGCCGCGCTCAAGAAGGAGAAGTCCGAGGACGCTTCGGTGGCGATCGAAGACGCGATCCGCGCGTGCGGTTCGAAGGCCGATACGAAGGCGATGCCGTCCAAGACATCGCCCGACAAGACATCGCCCAAGAGCAGCAAGCCGGGGACGGACGCCAAGGCATCTGGCACGGACGCCGCGGCGTGGAACACGGAGCTGACCGGCGGCAAGAAGGCGCGGCTGCCGAAGTGGGTGGACGCAGCCGCGTTGCCGGCGTTGAAGCTGCGTTCGGGCGACGCTCTCGACGAGGCTGCGGTGGGTGCGATGATCGGCCGGCTGAAGAAGGAACACGAACGCATGGATCCGCTCGTCTGGTCGCTGCGTCCGGATTTGGATCCAGAAGCCGCGGCGACGTTCGGCGCTGCCCTCTTCCAGCAGTGGCAGACCGCTGGCAAGGGCAAGTCTTCCGACAAGTGGGCGCTCTACGCGCAAGCGATCTTCGCGGACGACGCTTGGATCCACAGCGTGGCGCCGCGCCTCGATGGACTCTCGAGCGCAGGCAAACACGCGTACGCAGGTTGGGTGCTCGAGGTGTTTGCGCGGCACGGCAGCCAAGCGGGCCGCGACTGGGTCGGACACTGGGCCGACCATGCGATGACGGGCGGGCTCCAGAAGAAGGCGATCGCAGCGGTCGGGGAACTCGCCGCGGCGGCCGGGGTGGACGAGAAGACGTTCCGCGGTTCGCTCGATCCGTTCGTCGCGGCCGACCAAGCCGAACGCCGGGTGCCGACCCTGGACTTCGACGCGCGTGGCGAACGCAAAGTCAGCTACGGCAAGCGGGACATCACCATCCGGATGGGCGCCGACGGTGGCCTCAGCGCGGTCGACGAGACGGGCAAGGCGACCAAGTCCATGCCCAAACCGAAGAAGGACGACGACTCGGCCGCCGTGACCCAGGCCAAGGCCCTGTTCAAACAGCTGCAGGGCAGCGTGAAACGAACCCTCGGCAGCGTCATCCGCCGCTTCGAAGCGGGCATGGTAGCCGGCCGGACCTGGAGCCGCAGCCGGTTCGACGCGGTGTTCGTGGCGCACCCATTGATGGGCACGGTGGCCACCGGACTCGTGTTCGCGACGGCGGAGGGTGAGTCGTTCCGGGTGTCGGAAGAGCGCACGCAGATCGACGCCGACGGTGAGGACTTCACGCTCGGGGCAGACGCCGTCGTTCGGATCGTGCATCCGCTCGAGCTCTCCGAGCAGGACCTCCCGAAGTGGCGGACGCATCTCGAAGACGCGGAGATCGCGCAGCCCTTCGAACAGATCCACCGGCCAACCTTCCCGCACACCGGCGAAATCGACGTGCCGAAGACCGCGATGAAGCCAGGTACGTTCCTTGGCCGCGTGCGGGACGCGGGATGGAACCGGGGTTATGCGGAGGACGCCGGCATGGTCTACACGGACTGGATCAAGATGCCGGCGCGTGGCGTGAAGGTGGAGTTGCACCACAGCGGCTACTACGCAGGCGGCGACAACTCCTGGCTCGAAGACGTGAAGATCGACAGCGTCGGGTTCTCCACCCTCACCGGCCAGTACCTGGACGCGAAGAAGGTCGATCCGATCGCGTTCAGCGAGGTCCAGCTGGCGGTGCAGCGCCTCTTCGGAAAGTCGCAACCCACCCCGACCACGCCGGAGGCCAAAGCGACCGCGGTCAAGACCGACTCGTCAGGCAACAAGCAGCGGGCGCTCACCCAGATGGGGAACGGTTTCCCCGGCGCCGACAACGCCCCGACGAGCCGCGCCAAGTGCATGCACTGCGACAAGAAGATCGAGAAGGCCGATGTCCGCATCATCATCGAGCGCATGATCGAGACGCCCCGATTTACTGGCAAAGGCCCCGGCTACATGCACGCCGCATGTGCGGTCGAGTGGGTCGAAGCGGCCGGCCTCGACCTGGATGATTTCATCGTGCAGCTCCAGCAGAACACGGGGCTGAAGAAGAGCGAACTGCCCTCGCCCTTCGACGCATGAGCTCCGCTGGAGCTGGCCGAGCTGCATCGGGTGCCGTGTATGCTCACGCTTGAGTCGGCAGCCATGCGAACACCATCGAGACCGGAATGACGAAGCGGAAGAAGAAGCCCGAAGCGACACCCGAAGCGGACTCGGGTGTGCCGGGCGTTCAGCGCGAACTGGCCGAGGCCCGGTACGCTCGGGAGCTCGCCGCATTGGCGAAGCGGGACGAGGGCGCACGCCGTCCCACCGGCTGGTTGCTCTCGCCCCGCGCGGTGCTCGACTTCGTCGTCGGGTGTGGCGCGCTGGAGGGTTCCGACGGTGAGGTCTCGGTCGAGCGGAAGTTCTTCGGGGACGACTCCTTGGTCGAACGCGCAATCATCACACTCACGACCTCGCGCGGGCTGATGCTGGTCGGTGAACCCGGCACTGCGAAGACGATGTTGTCCGAGCTCTTGAGCGCGGCCATCGGCGGCGCCTCCACGCTGACCATCCAGGGGTCCGCTGGCACGACCGAAGATCAGATCAAGTACGGGTGGAACTACGCGCTCTTGCTCGACCGTGGACCGTGCGATGAAGCGCTGGTACCGGGTGCCCTCTACAGCGCGATGCAACGGGGCCGGCTGCTTCGGTTCGAAGAGATCACCCGGTGCCCAGCAGAGGTGCAAGACGTGTTGGTCTCGCCGCTCTCCGACCGGATCCTTCAGGTGCCGGAGCTTGATCGGGTGCTGCAGTCCGCGCCGGGGTTCAACGTCATCGGCACCGCGAACACCCGCGACCGCGGGGTCAACGACATGAGCGCGGCGCTCAAACGCCGGTTCAACTTCGAGACTGTGTACCCCCTCTCGGACAGAGCGCTCGAGATCGAACTGGTGCGCCGCGAGGTGACGCGACGGCTCGCCGACGACGGACTCGAAGTGCGCATCGACGAGGCCGTGATCGAGCTGCTCGTGACGGCGTTCCAGGAGTTGCGCGCTGGCGAAGCGGACGAAGGCGACCGCATCGACCGACCCTCGAGCGCGCTGTCCACCGCCGAAGCGATCGCGGTCGGCACCAGCGCGTCACTGCATGCCTACTACTACGGCGACTCCGTCGTCACGCCGGCGGATCTGGCACGGCACATGGTCGGCACCGCGCTCAAAGACGACCCGGAAGACCTCGAGCGGCTGCGCGACTACTTCTCTCGCATCGTGCGGCGCCGGGCCGATGAGAGCGAGCTGTGGCGGGCGTTCTTCGTCGCGCGCAAACACCTTTGAGGCCCGCGCGTTGACCGCCACAGCGACCGAGAACCTCGAAGTGGCGCCGGGCCGGTTCGTGCTGCCCATCCGCCACTTCTCTCCGCGGTGCGCGCTGCATTTGGTCGACGCGTTGGACTCGATCGCACCCTCGACGGTGTTGGTCGAGGGGCCCTCCGACTTCGATGGGTTCGACGCACTCACCGATCCCTCGCTCGAAGCGCCCGTCGCACTCCACGCGTTCGTTCGGGTAGGTGGGACCCGCCGCGTGTTCACCCGCTTCACCGGCTGGTACCCCTTCGCCGACCACTCCCCCGAGCTGGCTGCCCTGCGGTGGGCGCGGCGGGCGGGCGCCACCATGCGGTTCGCCGATCTGCCGTCCTATGTTCGGGTGCTCCGTGGTCCCGATCGGTCGAGCCTGGACTCGGGTGTGCTGCGGGGCGCCCTCTCGCAGGCCCGAGCACGCGACCTCGGAGAACTGCTCGACGTTGGCCTCGAAGCCGAACGGGAAGAGTCGTGGCAGACGTTCTTTGGGCGGTGCGCGGCGCTCGGCGCGGGGCTGCGCCGATGGGTCGGTGGCTCCGCCAAGCAGGGTCCACCCGCGTGGCAGGATCGGGAGGCCTGGATGGCCGCCGCGCTTCGCCGGACACGGAAGAAGGCCACCGATCCGAGCGTCGAGATGCCGGAGCGGGTGGTGCTCGTCTGTGGGCTCGCGCACGTGGATGGCATCCGGCACGCACTGCGCGAGAAGCGAGCGAAGCCGCGGTTCAAGAAGCCACCGGCCGGCCAGCGTGGTCTGCACCTGACCGCGTACTCGAACGCTCAGCTCGCGGAGCTCGGCGGCCATTGGGGCGCCGCCGACCCTGCCCCCGCATACCACGCGGCCGTGCATGCGGGGCGGTCGTGGATGGAGCTGCTCTCGTTCGCGGCCGATGGGACACGGGCGCCCGTGGCCGCGATGGAACGCGCACACCCGATTCCCATCGGTACCTCGGACCTGATCGAAGCCGCGGAGTTCGCCGTGCGGCTCGCGCACTTCCGTGGCCACGCCGCCCCGGTGCGCGCCGACCTGCGCGATGCGGTACGCACCACGTGGGCCAAAGGTTCGCTGGAGGAACACGACCCAGTCGGACTGGTGGATGCCGCGTTCGTCGGCCAACGCGTCGGTCGGCCGCCACGCACGTTGGAGCCTGCCCTCGTTCAAGACGTGCGGCGCCGGCTCGAGGCCGCGTCGTGTCCAACGGCCCTCGGGGACGAGAAGGTGCTGCGGCTGCGTCCGATGCGGCTTGCGCGCGATCGCGTCAAAGCCGAGCTCTTGACCCAGCTGTGCTACCTGGACGTCCCGCTCGCCGTTCAGGAATCCGGGCCCCGCTATCTGATCGGCGAAGAACTCGAGCGGGTCGAGCAGCGCTGGAAGGTGGTCTGGACCGAGGAGACCGAACGCACCCTCGTGGAGCGCAGCTCGCTCGGCCCGACGCTGCAGACCGCGACCTTGCAAGCACTTCGGGAACGCATCGCGGCCGACCCACCCGGTGCCGGCCGCGCGGCCCAGCGCATCGTCGAGGCGTGCGCGCTCGGGCTTCGGGACGAGCTGCCCAGCATGCTGGACCGGCTCCACCGTGCGATCGACTCCGAGCCTCGGTTCACCGAAGTGCTCGCGGCGCTGCACCTGCTGTGGCTGTTGCACCGGTACCGCGACGGCTACCGGTTCGGCAAAGGCACGGAGCCGCCAAGTTCGGAAGACGCACCGAACTCGGAGCCGGCCGCCCTGCGGCCAGCACCGCTCGCCGAGTGCGTGACGCGGGCGTGGACGCGGGCAGTGATGCTCCTGCCCGACCTGGGTCGGCTCGACGAATCCAACGAAGAGGAAGCGCTCCGGGGTCTGCACACTTTGGAGCACGTGTCGCTCGAATCCGACGCGTCGGGTGTTCCCTCTTCGAAACGCGGGTCCGCGCAGACGCTCTACGATCGGCTCGACCAACTCGTGCACGACTTCGGGGATGCACCTGGCGCGCACGTCGGCACACAGGCGCTCTTGTGGAACCGCGGGGTTCGCCCGCTGGAGTCGGTGCTCGATGCGGTGCGTGCCCACCTGCTCGAAGCCGACGCGCGACCCGACGCGGCAGGCCGCGCGTTCGATGGCCTGTTCGCATTCACCCGTCGCACCTACCAAGACCACCCGACGCTGGTGCACGACCTCTCGATCGCACTGCGCTCGCTCGATGCGCGACTCTTCCTGGCTGCCCTCCCCGGCCTGCGCCGGTCGCACGCCGCGCTCACGCCCTGGGAGACCGCGCGCCTCGCCGCAGAGGTCGCCCGGCGGTTCGGGAACGGCGTGCGATCCGAACACCCGATTTCAGACGGTGGGCATGCAGCCTTGAGCGCGCGGGTCGAAGACGTACTCGCACAGTGGGGGTCGTGGTCGCCTCCACCCTCGGCGTCCGATCTCGACCTCCAACCTACCTCCCCTGCGACCGCATCCACCCATGACACCGAGACCCTCTTGCGGTGGCGCTTGATCCTCGGCCGCTTCGCCGAAGACGCCCTCCCGCTCACCGCGCTCGCCCCGACGGGCGCCGACGGCGATGCGCGGGGGCAGGAGGCCGGTTCGGGTCGCGGTGCCGGTCTCGGTTTCGCAGACGGAGGCGAAGGCGGCGTCGCTGCCGGTCCCGCTGGCCAAGAAGCACGACGACTCTACGACGAGCCCGCCACCGCCCGGCGCCTCGACGAGGTGCTCGCGTTTCTCTACGACCGTGCCTACCGAGAAGGTTCACGTGGCGTTCGGAGCGGCGGGCCCGGCGGCTCCCAGCTCACCGTGCCGCGGTGGATCGACGAGCTCCACACCCTGTTCCCCGCGCGGGTGTGCGAGCGGGTCGAGCGCGCGGCCCTCGACAAGTACGGGATGACCGAGATCGTCACCAACCCGGAGGTGCTCGAACGTCTCGAGCCCTCGGTGCGGCTGCTCGACGCGGTGCTCCGGCTCAAAGGCAGGATGCAAGGCCGCGTGATCGACGTCGCGCGCAAGCTGGTTCGAACGGTCGCCGAGGATCTCCAGAAGCGGCTGCGGCTTGAAGCCGACCGGGTCTTCAGCGCTTCGCATGGCGTGAGGCTGGCGAAGCCACGGGGACGCCACCGCGACTTCGACGCCCGTCGCACCCTCGCCCGCAACCTCAAGCACTACGATCCGAAACGACGGCGCATCGTGGTCGAACAGCCATGGTTCGCAGTACCCGAAGATCCGCGCCGGTGGCGTGTGATCGTGTGCGTCGACCAGTCCGGATCGATGCTCGACAGCGTCGTGCATGCCTCGATCGTGGCCTCGGTGTTCACCAAGATCCCCCGGCTCGATCCGCGCCTGCTCGCGTTCGATACATCGGTGGTGGATCTCAGTGGCGCGCTCCACGACCCGGTCGAGACCCTGATGAGCGTGCAGCTCGGTGGCGGCACCGACATCGCTCGGGCGATCCAGCATTGCGCGGCGCTGGTCGAAGAACCGCGGCGTACCTTGATCGTGCTCATCTCGGACCTGGTCGAGGGCGGCGATCCCGCGCCGATGGTTGGTCGACTCGCGGGGCTGCTCGAAGACGGAGTGAAGGTGCTCGTGCTCGCTTCGCTCGACGACCGCAGCGGCCAGCCGATCTACGACCGCGCCACGGCCCGCCGACTCACCGGGCTCGGGGCCCACGTGGCGGCGCTGACCCCCGAGGCGCTCGTCCGCTACGTGGCCGAGGTGGTTCGATGAAGCGCGCCGACCTCACCATACTCAGTGAAGACGACTTGGCTGGCGTGGCCAACCGGCTCGCCCTCAAGCGGGCGAAGCGCGAACTGGAGGCCGGCGCACTCGAGGTCGTTTGGCGGTCGGAGGACCAGACCATCGTTGCGGTGTGGAGCGACGGTGTCGTGTGTACCTTCCCGCCGGGCGGCCTGCAGACTTCTTCGTGCACGTGCCCGGCGCGGCGGTTCTGCCTGCACCGGGTCCGTACCGTGCTCGCGTATCAGACCCTCGACGAAGTCGGGGCGGTGGACGTTGGTCCCGCGCACGTTGTCGGTGCACGAGACGCCGGTGCGGTGGAAGTGGGGGCAACCGTCCCTTCGCTCGAGACGATCCAAGCGGCCGCAGGCTACCTGGCCGCGCTCAAACTACTGCACGACGGAATCGACGTGGAGCTGGAGTCCGATTCCGCCGTCACGTTCCCTGAGCTCGGCATCCGGGTCCGGTTCGTCCCGAACGGCGGGCTGGAAGGCGCGGTGTGCTCCTGCCGCGAACCAGGCGTCTGCAGCCACCGGGTCATGGGCGCGCTGGCGTTCCACCCATTGCCACCGCTGCCCGACGGCCCCGACCCACGGGAGGAGCTCGGTCGTCTGCGCTCGCTCGTGTTGCGCGCAACCGCGGCGGGACTCGACGGTCTGCCGGCAGAGGCCGGTGAGATGTTCGACGCGACCGCGCAGGACATGGTCGGGCAGCCCGAAGCCGCACGCGATCTACGGGAACTCGCCCAGCTCCTGCGTGCGTACCATGAGCGCAGCGCCCGCTTCGATGGCCGTGCCTGGTTGTGGGTACTCTCCCGGCTGGCGATCCGTACCCGGGCGCTGACCGCGTCACTGGCGCCCTCGAAGCGAGCGGTGTTGGCCTCGGGAACCGCAGTGCAGGCTTCGGGAACCGCAGTGTTGGCCTCGGGAACCGCAGTGTTGGCCTCGGGAACCGCAGTGCAGGCTTCGGGAACCGCCGTGCGGAGCAAGGGAACCGCGGTGCAGGCTTCGGGAACAGCTGTGCGGAGCAAGGGATTGCGCGCAGCACAGCGACGCAAGCTCACGGGCGAAGGCCGCCGCAGCCGTGCGCTCGGCAAGCGGCTGTCTCTGGTGCCGCTCTCGGTCGAGGGATCGCTCGGCCCTGGCGGCGGCGTAGTGCGTCTTCATGTTTTGCAACGCGACACGGGCCGCAGTTTCTCGGTTTCCGTCGGCCGCCGCGGAGACGTCACGCTCGACGTGCTCTACCGCTCGGTCCGCGTCTTCGGGGACCGTCCGATGCAGCAGCTCGCCGAATCTCCGTTCGTGCTGCTCGGGCCCCGCATCGGTGCCGACGGCGTCTTGAGCGCGGGGGGTTCGACGACGGTTCAGCGCGCCGAAGCGGACCTTCGGATCGAAGCCATCGCGCCCCACCTGGTGGTGGACTCCCAGCGCGGCCTGCTCGATCGGTGGTCGTCCCAGCTGCCGCCCCTGCTGCGTCGTGGCGAAGACCGAGACGTGTTGTGTGTGCTCGTACTGGATCCGGACTTCGTACCCGAACCGCGCTTCGACGAGGTCGCGCAGCGCCTCGAGTTCCAGCTCCAGCTGCAGGACGGTGTGCGGGTGCGCGTCTCGCTCCCCCATCGGCCGACCGACGCCCACCGGATCCAGGCGCTCGAGTCCTGGCCGCTGCTCGAGATCCTGCCGGACCAGTTGGTCGCGCGGCTTCGGCCGACCCCGGCAGGCTTCGTCGCCGATCCGCTCTCGTGGCGCTGGTCGGGACAAGAGTTCCCGCCAGTGCACCTCGGCTTCGACCCGTTGGAAGGCCAGCACTGCGGTTCCCCGAGCCAGCACCGCGGTTCCCCGAGCCAGCACCGCGGTTCCCCGAGCCAGCACCGCGGTTCCTACCCGCAAGAGCGCTCCGCCACGGAGCACGACCCCGGCGCTCCGCGACGCGCCGTGCGGGGCGATCTTCTGGTAGTCGAGGCGTTGCTCGATACGCTCGAAGGTTGGGCTGTGTCGGGGGTCGGCCACACCGTCCCATTTCGAAGGGCGCAACTGACCCAGGCGTCGATCAGCCTGGACGTGCTGGCACTCGACCATGGAGCGGCACGCATCCGTGCGCTGCTGACGGCAGGCTATGCCGACGAGCGGTGCGATGCGCTTCACGAGACCGTGTTCTGGGCCACGACCTACGCCGAGATGGCCAAACTCGAAGCGCTCTCACATCGAAGTTGAGCGGCGCCGCGTCGACATCGACGACATCGACGAACGCCGCATCGAAGAACGCATCGAGACCCGCATCGAAGAACGCATCGAAGAACGCATCGAAGAACGCATCGAAGAACGCATCGAAGAACGCATCGAAGAACGCATCGAGGAGGCGCGCGGCGGGGTCGGCCGGACGAACCAGTCCCAGAACGGGGCGGAGTCGACGCAGCGTGGGAGGTCGTCGGCCGCGCAGTAGATCCGGATGTGGAAGTGCGAGTTGTGGGTGCCGTACCGCGCGCGCCGGCCGCGGCCGGTGTGCCGTGGTCCGACCGCTTCACGGACCCGTTGCAAGAGCGCCTCGCTCGCGCCCCGCCGAGCTCCTTCGGCGAGCAAGCGCTCCTTGAGGGGCGAGATGACCATCATGTACTGCACGGGCACGACGTCCTGACCCATGAGCGCCGCCACGAACGACCAGTTGCGCGCGTCGTCGAAAAAGTACGCGCCGTCTCGGTCGCCGCCCTTGCCGGAGCGCTGGAGCGGCACGAAGTGCCGTGGCACCGCCGGCTGGCCATCGTTGTCGAGCAGGTAGAAACCCAAGTCGGCGTCGCGGCCCGCGCGATGCGACCGGTGGGGTCGAATCCGCCCGCCCCGCCGCCGGGAGAGGTCGCCCACGTTGAGCACCGAACCAGGATGTTGGCGCTCGACTTCCGCCGCAGCCCACTCGAGCAGATCCACCATCTCCTGGGTCCCGTACGCATTGCCGGGATGGCGCACGCGGATCGTGTCGCTGGACTCGATCTGCACGCCGTTGCGGAGCCACCCGCGGTTCGTGCGCGCGATCGACCGGCTCTTGGTGCGCTCTCGGACCGGCGGGCCGTAGGGCGGCGCCGGCGCCTCCGGTTCGTGCGGCTCCGCGGTTGGAGGGTTGGTCTCCGCCTCTGGCTCCGCCGCGTTGGGCTGCGCCCCAGCCGTCGCCCACGCCACCGATCCGAGCACGGCGAGCACAAGCGCAGGCAGGAGCCCGATGGGCATGCGGTTGGGGGCGCGACGCACCGGCGGATCATAGCGCCGAGTCCGAAGAACGCTCCTTTTGAAGGATTGTGGCCGTTCGGAGTCCGGCTTCGGCATCGGCTTCGGCATCTGCTTCGGCTTCGGCTTCGGCATCGGCTTCGGCTTCGGCATCGGCGTCGGCTTCGGCATCGGCTTCGGCATCGGCGTCGGCATCCTCCTCACATCGGGCTACTTCCGCTTGTGCACCCGGTCCGGCCGCAGCCGATGTTGCGCGTCGATGACCCGCCGCACCGTGAACACCGCCACCCCCACGCACCCAAGGCTCGTCGACGCCGCGATCAGAAACAGAATCAGCAGCTGGTAGCGCACCGCCAGCATTGGATCCGCGCCCGCGAGGATCTGCCCCGTCATCATGCCGGGGATCGACACGATGCCGACCACCATCATCGCGTTGACGATCGGCACGATGCCGCGCCGCACCGCGCGCTGCATGGGCGCGCGGGAAGCCTCCCAGCGGGTGGCGCCCATCGCCAGCTCGAGTTCGATCGCGTCGCGGTCGTCCGCGACCACCGCGAGCAAACTGTCGAGACAGAGCGAGATGCCGGTCAGGCCGTTGCCGAGCAACATGCCGAGCAGCGGCAGCGCGTAGCGCGGGTCGTACCAGGGATCGGTGCCGACGAAGACTGCGGAACCGAGCATCGCCATCAAACCGGCGGTGACGACGAGCGTGGCGAACGCGCCGAAGAACGCACCGTCGAGTTTCCAGCCGGCGCGGGCGAGCGCGGCGCGCGACGCCGCGACGGTCATCACACCCATCGCGACGAACGTGACCGCCAAGCTCCCGTGCGCGAACACCCACCGCAGCACGAGGCCGAGCAGCGAGAGCTGCACGGTGGCGCGTACGAGGCCGAGCAGCAGCGACTTCTCGAGCCGCAACTTGAGCGCCACGCTGACCGCGCCGGCCACCAGCACCAGCCCGGCGGCACCCGCCACTTCCCAATCACCGAGTTCGATGGCGTCAGCCATGCGCGACCTCTTCGGCGTGGATCCAGTCGACCTCGAGCGCCGCTCGATCGCCGACCTCGTGGGTGACCTCGATCGTGACGACGCCCGCGTCCGCGGCTTCGTCCAGCAGCGCGCGGGCCGCCTCGCGGCGATCGGGGTCGAGCGCGCTCACCGGTTCGTCGAGGAGCAGCACCTGCGGGCGCAGGCACAGCGCGCGCACCAGATGCACCCGCTGGCGCTCGCCGCCGCTCATGTGGTCCGTCGGGCGGTCGAAACCGGGCAACTGAAGCGCGTCGAGCCACCGCTTCGCGTCGTCGACCGGAAAGGTCTGACCGCGCCGCACCCGGAACTCGAATGGGCGGCGGAGCACTTCGCCCACGGTGTCTTCCAGGAGCCTTGGTGACTGTGCCGTGTAGAGCACGTTCGACCGCCACGCGAGGGTGTCGGTCTCGGGCGCGGCGCCGTCGAGGGCGAGGGTGCCGCCGCCCGGCGGAATGAGCGCAGCAAGTGCACGCAGCAACGTGCTCTTGCCGACGCCGCTCGGCCCCCGCACCACCACGGACGTACCCGGTTCGAGATCGAACGAGAGCGGCGCGTGGAAGGCGCGGTCGCCGATGCGGGTCACGAACGAGTGCGCGAGAAACGCCACCCCGAAGGCGTACGCGGGTTCCGCACCCGGCGCGAGCGCGAAGTCGCGGGCCGTCGGCATCGACACCTGCACCGACGGCAACGACTGCCTCTCCTCGCTCTGCGTCGAAGGGCCCGGCAGTGGCAGTTTCTACTGATGCCGAAGCCGAGGCCCAGCCGAAGCCGAAGCCGACAGCGACCGAAGAGGTGGTGCGGTCCCGGCCGCATGCGTCGTACCCTTGACCGGTGAAGCTCGCGTTCATCGGCAGCCATGGCGTCGGCAAGACCACGCTCTGCTACGGCCTGGCCGCGCGGCTGAAGCGTGACGACGTGGTGCTCGACATCGTGCGGGAGGTCGCGCGGCGGTCTCCGCTTCCGATCAACGAAGGCACAAGCGTCGGGGCACAGTCCTGGATCCTGCACACCCAGATCGCCGACGAGATCGTCGCGTCCGCGAGCAGCGCGGTGGTGATCTGCGATCGCAGCGTGCTCGACAACTACGTCTATCTGATGCTCGCCGCCGGCCGCCAAGCCGCGCTCGACACGCTCGTGACCGAATGGATCAAGACCTACGATCTGCTGGTCCATGTGCCGATCCTCGAGCGGCCCCATGCGGACGGAACCCGCGCGACCGACCCCGCGTTTCAGCGCGCGGTGGATGACCGGCTACTGAAAGAACTCGGCGAGCGGGACCTGCATCCGATGCGGCTCGAGGTGCTCGACCGCGATGCGTGGGTGGGTGCGGTCGCCGAAGAAGTCGCGGGCCGCCTCCTGCCGCCGGCCCAGCTTCCGTTGCTCTAGCAGGTCGCTGAAAAGCGACCTGCTCCCTTGCCGTTGCCCTTGCCCGTGCCCTTGCCCGCGTCGTCCGTGTGTTTCGCGACGGCGAGGCCGCGAATCGGTCGGTGCTACGCGGCGCAGCTCCGCAGCCGCGCGACGCGTAGGAGGTTGTATGCGGCGCCGGCCAGGTAGGCGGCGAACTGTGTCTTGCGTCTGCCTCGATATTGCTGGTCTCTCGCGGCGTCCCGACGGGCGCGGACGCCTTCGGCCGTCCTAGAACCCGTCGGGAACGGCTCCGGACCTGCTCGTCGCTTCGCTCCTGTGCGGGCCCGAAGCCTCGCGCGCGAGAGACAATATTGCTGGTCTCTCGCGGGGTTTCTGCGGGCCCGGGCGCCTTCGGCTTTCCGAACCCTTGAAGACGGCTCCGGACCTGCTCGTCGCTTCGCTCCTGCGCGGGCCCAGAGCCTCCCTCGCGAGAGACAATATTTCTTGGGGGCACAGCCCCCAAACCCCGTCCCGGTGACACCGCTGGCTCGCTTCGCGAGGCTGCACGCTGTCGAATAATTCTTGGGGGCACAGCCCCCGCGCGGGCTGTGCCCCCAAGAAATATATCGAACGGGCTCTCGCCCACCTCGAGCAGGTCGTCGCGATGCTCGTCGCGCTGATCAAGCGATCTGACCGCTGATCCGCGGGCAAGGGCAAAGGCAAGGGCAGGGGCAAGGGGCAGGCTGCTAGACCGCGCGGGCGCCAGGCGCTTCGTAGCCGGATTGGGCGACGTATTCTTTGTAGCTGCCGTTGTAGGCGCGGGCTTCGCCGGGGGTGACTTCGAGGACTCGATTGCTCAGGGCGCGGAGGAACTGCCGGTCATGGGAGACGAAGAGCATGGTGCCTTCGAAGTCGCGCAAGGCGTCGACCAGCATCTCTTTGGTCTGGATGTCCAAGTGGTTGGTCGGTTCGTCGAGCACCAAGAAGTTCGGCGGGTTGTAGAGCATCTGGGCCATGACGAGCCGCGCCTTCTCGCCGCCGCTCAGGATGCGGCAGGTCTTCTCGACCTCGTCTTTGTGGAAGCCGAACGCGCCGAGCACGGTGCGCAGCGACCCGCCCGACGCTTTGGGGTGGGTGCGTTCCATGGTCTGCAGCACCGTCTCGTCTGGCTGCAGCAGCTCCATCGCGTGCTGGGCGAAGTACCCGAGCTTCACGCTCGCGCCGACGCGCACTTCGCCGCTGTCGGGTTCGGCCATGCCCGCGACCAGACGCAAGAGCGTGGACTTGCCGGCGCCGTTGACGCCCATGACGCACCAGCGTTCTTGGCGGCGGATGAGGAAGTCGAAGCCCTCGTAGAGCACGAGGTCGCCATAGGCTTTGTGCACGCCTTGCAGGGAGACGACGTCGTCGCCGGACCGTTTCGGCTGCTGGAAGTCGAACTTCACGACCGTGCGCTGTTTCGGTGGTTCGACCTTCTCGATCTTGTCGAGCTTCTTCACCCGCGACTGCACCTGCGCGGCGTGGCTGGCGCGCGCTTTGAACCGGTCGATGAACGCGCGCTCCTTGGCGAGCATCGCTTCTTGTCGGGCGAACTGCGCTTCTTGCTGTTTGGCGGCGAGGTCCCGTTGGGTCTCGTAGAAGTCGTAGTCGCCGGTGTAGCTGGTGAGGGTGCCCTGATCGATCTCGACGATCTTCGTGACCAAGCGGTTCATCAACTCGCGGTCATGGCTCGTCAGCACGAGACCGCCTTCGAAGGAATGCAGGAAGGTCTCGAGCCAGAGGATCGATTCGATGTCCAAGTGGTTGGTCGGTTCGTCGAGCAGCAGCACGTCCGGCCGCATCAGGAGGATCTGCGCGAGCGCGACGCGCATCTTCCAGCCGCCGGAGAGCGTCTCGACGTCGACGTCCATGCGCGCTTCGGTGAAGCCGAGACCTGCGAGAATCTCGCGCGCACGCGCATCGAGGGCGTAGCCGTCGAGTTCGCTGTAGCGGGCCTGCACTTCGCCGAAGCGCTCGAGCACTTTCTCGAGTTCGTCGGCGCGCGCCGGGTCGGCCATCGCGGCTTCGAGCTCGGCCAGCTCGAGGTGCAGCTCCGAGACTTCTCCGGCGCCCGCGATCGTCTCCGCCGCGACGGTGCGCCCGGCCATCTCGCCGACGTCCTGAGAGAAGTACCCGATGGTCACGCCGCGATCGACGATGACGGCGCCGGCCTCGGGCGTCTCTTCGTTCGTCATCAACCGGAAGATGGTCGTCTTGCCCGAACCGTTCGGGCCGACGAGCCCGATCTTCTCGCCCTTGAACACGCTCATCGACCCATCGACGTAGAGGATCTGGGAGCCGTGGCGTTTGGTGACGTTGTCGAGCCGGATCATGCCGGCCCGCATAACGCATTGTGGGCGAGGGTGCCCGCGCTCGGGCCCGATCCGATGCCGATGCCGATGCCGATGCCGATGCCGACGCCGACGCCGACGCCGACGCCGACGCCGATGCCGATGCCGATGCCGATGCCGATGCCGACCCCGAAGCCGATGCCGATGCCGATGCCGACGCCGATGCCGATGCCGATGCGGATGCCGACGCCGAACGAGAAGGTGCGGTGCCCGTGCCCGTGGGTTCGGTCCGAAGCCGAGTCCGCGCCGCTTTCCATCGGGATTCCGCGCCGCCGTGCTACTCCAGCCCGCATGCGCCTCCTGATCACAGCGCTCACCGTCGGCTTCGTGCTGACGGCCGCCTCCACCTCGACCGCCGACGCGCAAGCGCGGCAACGCTGCGCGGGCCACGCCATCGTCGGCCTTGCCGCAGTGACGGCGGTGGTCGGTGTGGGGGACGCGTATGAGCAAGGGTGGAAGACCCGCAACGTGGCGCTGATTGGCAGCAGCGCCGCCCTCTTCGCGCTTGGGATCGGACTGGCTGCGCCCACCTATGGTCCATTCGATGCGCCGACCGAGTTCGTGCGCGCACGTTGTCACTACCGGACCCTGACCATCGCCGGAGGCCTCTCGCTCGCCGCCGCCACGCTCTTCGGAACGATGGTCGCGCGTGCCCCGAGTGTTGGCGATGCATTCGGATTGGTCGCCGCCACGATCGTGGTGGGCATCGTCGGCATCATCCTCACCAGCGTCGGCGCCGCCCGCCTGGCCAACCTCGAAGAACCCGGCAGCACCACCTCCCCGCTCCTCGATTTTTCCTTCTAGATTCGTCGGTTGCAGGAGAAGTGTTGTCCGGAGTCCACCTATCGCGGATTCGTACTCATCTGCTATAAGTCGTCCATGAGGCTCTCACTTTCAATCGCGATTGTACTCACCCAGGCCTGCAGCCAGGGGGGGGGGGGGGAGTTCATCGAACGCGATCGTCGGGGCAGATGGCACGGACTCTGACGTGTCACCAATGTTTCCGGCGGTCGTCAGCATCGAGCTCAACCGAAGCGCGCGCACCAACTGCTCCGGAACACTGATCACGCCGTGGCACGTGGTCACCGCGGCACACTGCGTCCAGGCGGACACCGCAACGGAGATTGGGTTTGGCGCCAACCACCGGAGCGCAGGGCGGCGGGGGGTGTCGGCGTGTTGGATCCACCCGGACTACAAGGTAGCCGCGGGGGTCGCCCCCGACACGGAGTGCGGGGCGGTTGGCGAGCCTTCGACGGGCAGACAGCCGTGGGACTTCCCAAGTGACATTGCCGTCCTGCGACTCGACTTTCCGGTGGCCCCAGGCCGGGCACCGACCACGGTACCGCTGCGAATCGAGCCATACCGGACTCTCCCAAGTGCGTCCGCGGCGCCCAGCCTCCCCGTCACCGTAGCCAACGTTGGGTTTGGACTGACATCCCACGAGGTACGCCTGACCTTCCTGGCCTCGGCACCAGACGGTGGGGTTTCGCCGATGTCGCCTTCTCCAGCACGTTTGGATACCTGATTGCGGACAACGCAAAAGCTGGGCCCGGGGACTCAGGCGGGCCGATTCTCTGGGGGCCTGCGCCGTACTACGTGCTGGGTATTAACAGTGCTCAGTTGGCCACCACATCCGGCGGGTTCACGAACTGGGACAATACATTCGGAGATCTGATGGCTGCCGATGGTCTCAGCTTCGTCGAGGATCATCTTGATCTGGATGTAGACGGCCGGTTCGATGGCTCGTGCGAGGACCCATCGCTCCAGTGGGACCCCAGCCTCAACAACACAACCGACGGAGATGGCGATGGCGTGCCCAACGCGTCAGACAACTGCCCAACCGCCTGGAACCCATGCCAGGTGGACCACGACGGGGATGGTATCGGAACAGCGTGCGACACCTGCGGTGGCAGCAGTAGAGCCGAGTAGACCCAAGCGCCGGGGGCCCCTGCATTCGGGAACGGCGAAGCTGGGATCACGCGTTATCCTGCGGCAGTGAACTTTGCGGAGCGCGTGCAGGCGTGGAAACAGGGCCGGGCGAGCGCGCAAGACGGAGGCATCGTCTTCGCGCCTTGGCAGGGCGAACCGCCGGTCGAGATCCTGCGCCGCGCGTACCGGTGGATCGTCGAACAGGCGATCGTCTGCGACGCGCCGGATCTGATCCTCGGGGGTGCGCCGAGCACCCGCAAAGGCGTGATGAGCGCGGGGGATGCGTACGCGTCGTACGTGCTGCTGCCGCTCTTGAACCTCGTCACCCACCAGCGGCTGCTGATCATCGGGGCGCCGGGCCGGGGCAAGACCACGCTGGCCACGCTGATGGCGCTGATCGCCGGCGGTGAGCTCGCGCAGATCCGGCGCGACACCCAGCACGGTCACCCGCAGCTCACGCTCGCCGATCTGCTCGGCAGCCCGCTGCCTGGCAACCTCGTCGAAGCGAAGACCATCGACGAAGTGCACGTGGCGTGGCGCGGATGGATCCAGCGGCGGGTGAAAATCGTCGACGAGTACAACCGCATTCCGACGAAGACTCAGTCGGCGCTGCTCTCGCTCATGGCCGAGGGCTACGCCGAGCAGCTCGGGCACACGATCGAGTCCGGCACGAGCGCCTGGTACCTGACCGCCAACGACGACCTCGGCGGCGGCACGTTTCAAGTCATCGACGCGCTCCGCGACCGCATCGACGCGGTGGTGCGTGCGGCCCCGTTCGAAGGCGGCCAGATGCGCATCCTCGCGGACCGGATCGCGGAGCGGGAGCGGCCGGAAGATCTGGTCCCGGTCGATTGCCGCCTGACCCCAGACGCGCTCGACGCGGCCGACCTCGAGGTGCGCGGCATCGCGATCGGCGACGAGGTGCTGCGCGCGCTCGCGACCTTCGCGAGCCAGCTGGAGTTCTGTCAGCGCGCGTCGGACCAGCTGCCGTACATGACCAAAGACACGCTGCGGGTGGCGGGCCGGCGGCTCGCGCAGGTCTGCAACGAAGACTGCCCGCTCGACAAACGCGAACACGCCTGCGCCCAGACGGAAGGCGGCATCTCCACGCGGGCGCACATCTCGGTGCTGCGCTTCGCGCAAGCGCTCGCGTGGTTCCGAGGCCGCACGGCCGTGACCCTCGACGACGTGCGCGCGCTCATCCCTTGGGTGCTCCACGAACGGCTGCGTCCGAACACCCACTCCGGGTTCTTCTCGGAGGACCGCCACGAAGTGCTGCTCAGCGATCGCGCCGGCTGGATCACGCAGCTCTTCGATCGCGCGCTCGCGCTGGATTCCGCGCGGTCCGAAGAACGCGAACGGGTGGAAGCGCTCGAGACGCGCATGCCGCGGGACGTCGCCGAGGCGCGCGCGCTTCTGGACGAAGTCGACGCCGCACGGCGCACGCTGCTCGGCTCCGAAGAACTCAGCGGCGCGGTGCGCGAAGACGCGCTTCGGCTCGAGGCGCTGCACCGGCGCTGGATCTCCCTCGCGGAGGGGCGATGAGCAGCGAGACGCCCGGACAGCGCGCGCTCCGCGAGCTCGTCGCGACGGCCCGCGAACGCGGCCGCAAACGGCACGCGCGCTGGCGACCCGGCGTGTTCATGCAGCTCGCGGAATCCAACGTGCGCGACGCCTGGGGAAGCCTCGCCGCCGACCCGCGCCGCGAAGAACGGGTGTCGGCGTGGCTCGACCTGCTGATCGAAGCGATGGGGCGTGGCCTGGTGGACGAGTTCACCGTCGCCGGCCCGGGCAGCGACGGGGTGCTCGGGCTGCTGCTGCTCGACCGGTTGCCGAGGGAGCTCGGCACGCTCGACGCGGCGCGGATGGCCGAGCTGTGGAACCTCGGCGAAGCGCTCGCGCGAGAACCGAAGTGGATCGATCTCACCCTCGCGCAGGTGCTGGAGCGCCGTCAGACGACCTGCGCGGAGATCGAGTCGGTGCTCACCGCCACGCTCGAGACCCTGCACGCACCGAGCCCGGACACCGCGCCAGACTGGAAAGGCGGCGACACCGAGGTCTTGCGGATCGAGAGGTGGGCGCCGCGGTTCGTGCCCGGTCGGCTGCGGCTCGTGCGACCGAACGTCGTCGCCCTGCGGGATCGAGAGAGCGAAGCCGAGCTTGCGGTCTCGGTCTTCGCGGACGGCCTCACGTGCGTGACTTCGGGCGCGTCGCTGCCGGACCGAACGACGCCCACCAGCACCGCCGCCGTCGCGTTCGTGCCCGGCACGCTTCGGATCGAAGACGCCCGCTGGCGCTGCGAAGGATTGACCGCGTGGCAACACGTCGTCGTCTCTCCGGCCGGCTTCGCCGTTGCGACCTGCGTGGACTCGCAGAGACTGTGGGTGGCCCGTGCCGGCTAAGGCGATGTCGGAGGCCACGTCCGCCGCGGCCGCAGCGGCCGCAGCGGAACGGGCGGAACGGGCGGAACGGGCCGCGCGCGCGGAAGCGGCGCGGGCGTCGATCGACGCGGCCATCGACGATCACTGGGACGCCGCGCGCGCGCACTGGGCGCGCTCGCTGCAACTCGGCCGTCCGGTGGTCGAACTCGAAGGGCCCGCGATCGCGCGCATCGATCTTCGGGACCGGCAGGTCTTCGTGAGCGCCGCGCACGTGGCCGGTCATGGGCTCGAGACCTGCCTCGAAGCGATCCTCGCGCACGAGGTCGGACACCACGTGAAGTTCCCACGCTCGCTCGGCACGTTGGCGCGCATGCGCATCCTCGAGAAGCAGCTCATTCCGCTCGAGCATTTCAGCGCGCTGAACCTGTTCACCGATCTGCTCATCAACGAACACCTGGGCCGCCGTGGTCTACAAACCCAGCTGGGGCGGGTGTACGGATCCGCGGACCACACCGCACAGACCCCGGCGACGTTCCTCTTCACGCTCGCGATCTACGAAGAGCTCTGGCAGCTGCCGCCGGCCAGTCTCGTCGGCCCCGAAGGCCACGAGAAGCTCCACGGCATCTACGACGGCTACCGCGCCGAAGCGCACCTCGTGGCGCAGGATCTCTACCGGCTCGGCCCGAACGTCTTCACGCAGTTGATCTTCTACCTGTCCGTGCTCAGCCGATACCTCATCCAGGAAGTCGAGGAGAACCAGCACGACCACGGGGGCCACAGCTGTCAGTGCGCGGGCGAGCCGGACGCGGACGACTGGGCCTCGGCGCTGACGCCGGGCGCGCTCGAAGACGAAGCGATCGAACGCGCCGCGCGGGAGGGGTGGCTCGCGCCCGATCAGATCCGGCGCCTCCGAGACAAGAGCCTCGGCGCACGCGCGGCGGGCCTGCCCGGCAACCTCGATGGGACGGGCGATCAGGTCACCGAGATCATGGCGAACTGGTACCGGCGCCAGGCCGAACGGTACCTGCTGCGCCCGCCGCCGCAGCGCCGGCTCGGAGAAGCGATCGTGCCGACCACGCATGAAGCGTGGGAGCCCGGCGATCCGATCGGCACCATCGACTGGGGCGCGACCCTGCGCGAGCGGGGGCCGCGCTTCGGCGCAGCGCGCCCGGTGCGCCGCGAGACGGTGGCGGACCACGAGGGGCTCGAAGTGGAGCTCTGGCAACCACGGTCCGAGATCTACCTCGACGTGAGTGGCTCGATGCCCGATCCGCGGGAAGCGGAGAACGCGATGACACTCGCCGCGATCATCCTCGCGCTCGGCACCTTGCGAGCGGGCGGCGCGGCGCGTGCGCTGCTCTACTCGCACACGTACACCAAGAGTTGGCGCTGGTGCCGCAGCTTGCGCGAGCTCTCCGGGTTCATGCTGAAGTACGTGGGCGGCGGCACCGAGTTCCCGTTCGACGTGCTGTCGGAGTCCGTCGAGGCGTGCCGCGACAAACAGCCGATTCGCCTGGTGCTCACCGACCGCGACTTCGACTTCAACGTCGGCAAGCAGCCGGACGCCGAGTCCGTGCTGCGCCACGCGTCCGAGGCCGGCCCCGGGTTCATCCTGGTGCAGGCGATGGCGGACCCGATGAACGTGAAGCAGTACCGGTCCTGGGGCATGCGGGTGGTCGACGTCCCGCGCCTGAACGACTTCCCAGCCGTGGCCGCGCAGCTCGCCCACGCGCTCTTCCCCGAAGAAGGACGACCGACCCCATGACCGTCGAACTCGATGCGGTGATGCACGGTTTCCGGCGCGCGCTCCCCTCGGTGGAACGCCACGGCGCGAACGTGTTGCTCACGCGCGCGCGGCTCTGCGACTTCCAGCGCAGCCTCGGCCCGGCGGACTGTCCGAAGCCCCACGAACTCGACGAAGCGAGCCGGGACCTCGACTCGGAAGGGTGGCGTCGGCTCGATCTCTTGGTCGGGGTCGCGCCCCTGCTGACCAAAGCCATCCAGCGCTCCCACGAGCTCGACCCGGAGCCCGGCCAGATCTGGCGCGACGCCTTCGTCGGACTCGCCCTCGACATGCCGCTGCACACCATCGTGCTGCTCCGCGAATCGCACCCACGACGCGAGGAGCTCGCCCGCAACTGGCTCTTGCGGCTCGGCATCCCGATCGACGGCGAGACACCCGAACGCTCGCTCGAGCGCCTGGAGCGGCTCGACTACGCGCGGCTGATGGCAGCCGCGGACGCGGCCCGAGACGCCGCCGACGACCGGCTGCAGTACCTGCGCAAGCTGCAAGAGAAGGCGGACCTGTACGCCGCGCGCGACAAGTACTGAGCGCGGCTGAGAGTGAGGCTGAGGCTGAGGCTGAAGCCGAAACCGATGCCGAAGCCGAAGCCGAAGCCGAAGCCGATGCCGAAGCCGAAGCCGAAGCCGAAGCCGAAGCCGAAGGAGACGGTGCCCGTGCCCGTGCCCGTGCCCGCCATTCTTCCGAAACCGAAGCCGACGCCGAATCCGAATCCGAATCCGAATCCGACGCCGAAGCCGAAGCCGACGCAGAAGCCGACGCCGAAGCCGATGCCGATGCCGATGCCGATGCCGACGCAGAAGCCGAATCCGACGCAGAAGCCGAATCCGACGCAGAAGCCGAATCCGACGCAGAAGCCGATGCCGACGCAGAAGCCGACGCAGAGGCCGACGCAGAGGCCGACGCCGACGCCGAAGCGGTTCAGCCCAAGTGCGCGGGGGGTGATTTCACGTAAGCTGCGCTGCTTCGCGATGCGCACCTCTTCAGACAGCCTGGCCCCAGGCGCAGACACCCGGCTTCGGTCCGGCCGCGCGTCGATGCTGTTGTCCTTGGTCTCTGCGATCGCGCTGCTCGCATCGCTCGGCTGTCGGTCGGAGCCGGAGGGGCTCGGGGTGATGGTCGCGTCCAGTCTCTCGCCCGCGCTGCCCGCGCTCGAAGAAGCGTGGCTCGCGCAACCAGATGCCGAGCCGCTGCGCTTCGAAGTCGGTCCGACCTCGCGGCTCGTGCGGCAGCTGGAAGCGGGCGCGGGTGCCGAGGTGTTGCTCTCGGCCAGCGAGCGGTGGAGCCGCCGCGCCCACGACCACGCGTCGATGTCCGAAGGCCGAGTGTTCGCCCGCAACCGCCTGGTGGTCGCCGTGCCCGCGTCGCGGACCGCGCCGCCGCCCCGAACGCTGGGCGAGCTCGCGGATCTGCGCCGCGTGGCCGTCGCGGTCGCGCCGGTCCCACTGGGCAGCTACAGCGAATCCGCGCTCCGCTCCGCGGGGGTGTTCGAGACGCTCCGGCCGAAGCTCGTCGGCGCGTCCTCGGCGCGCACCGCGCTCGGATGGGTCGCGGGCGGCGCCGTCGACGCCGGCCTGCTCTACGCGAGCGACGCGCGCGACCCGAACGTGCGGGTGGCGTTCGAGGTCGAAGGCCCGACGCCGCGGTACTCCGTCTCGCACCGCTCGGAACGCGGCGCGGCGTTCGCGCGGTTCCTCGAGGGAGACGCCGCCCAGGCCATCCTCTCCGAGTTCGGATTCGAACGGGCCCACCCGAACGCCGGCGAGGCCGCGCGTTGAGCGCATCGGTCTGGGCCGCGGTGTGGCTCTCGGTGAAGGTCGCGGCGTGGTGCACGGTGCTGGCCACGCCGGTCGCGGTGCCGCTTGGTTACCTGCTGGCCCGCAAACGGTTCGTCGGCCGTTCGGCACTCGCGCTCTTGCTCTTCGTGCCGCTCGTGCTGCCGCCGGTGGTCACCGGGTTCATGCTGCTCTCGGTGTTCCGGCCCGAGGGCTTGCTCGGCGCGCTCGGGGTGCCGTTCACGTTCGCGGCGTGTGTCGTGGCGTCGTTCGTGGTCAGCCTGCCGCTCTACACGCTCGCGGTGCGGCAGACCTTCGAGGCGGTCGACCCGAAGTACGAAGAGGTCGCGCGCACCCTCGGCGAGTCGCCGATGCGCGCGTTCTGGCGGGTCACCCTACCACTCGCGCTGCCCGGGGTGCTTGCCGGTGCGACGCTCTCGTTCGCGCGCGCGCTCGGCGAGTTCGGCGCGACCGCGGTCCTGGCCGGCAACGTCGAAGGCGAGACCCGCACCATCGCACTCGCGGTCTACACGCTGATGGAAACGCCCGGCGGCGACACCGACGCACGGAGTCTCGTACTGGCGAGCCTGCTGGTCTGCGGGGCCGCCGTGCTCGGCTACGAATGGCTTCGGCGACGCCACCGGGCGCGGCTGGAGTTGCCGGGATGACGCCGTTCTTCGACATGGACGCGCGCTTCGAACGCCAGTCGCTCTCGCTTCAGACCGACGCACGGCACCTGGCCATTCGGGGCCGCTCGGGCATCGGCAAGTCGCGCTTGCTGCGCATCGTGGCCGGCCTACTCGACGCGACCGGGCGGCTTCGGGTGGGCACGCGGATCTTCTTCGACGAAGACACGCGGCTGCCTCCGAACGCGCGGCGCGCGGCGCTCGTGCCCCAGGACGCGGTGCTGTTCCCGCATCTCGACGTGCGCGGCAACCTCGGATTCGCTCGAGGTGTCGAGACGTCTGCGATCGAGGACGTGGCGGCGTGGCTCGAGTTGACCGACCTGCTCGCGCGGGCGCCGCGGCACCTCTCGGGCGGCGAGAAGCAGCGGGTCGCCCTCGGCCGCGCCCTGCTCTCCCAGCCGGAGCTGCTGCTGCTCGATGAGCCGTTCACCGCGCTCGATCGACCGCTCCGCGCCCGCCTTGCGAAAGAACTCCACGAACGCTGCGCCGCCAAGGGCATCGCCACTCTGGTCGTGTCCCACGACGACGCGGGCACCCCGCACCTCACGGGCGAGGTCTACACCCTCGACGAACGTGGTCTGCAGCGCGCCACCGAGGATCCGGTCGATTGAATCCCCTCTCCCGGCGGACTATCGTGCGCCCCGCATGAACGTCGTCGTCAACGGTGAAGCGCGCGAGATCCCGGACGGGTCCACCGTGCGGGCGCTGCTGGAGCTGCTCGATCTCGGAGAGACCCTGGTCGCCGTCGAGCGCAACGAGATGATCGTGCCCCGCGCCACCCACGACGCCGCGACCCTGGCCGAAGGCGACGTGCTCGAGATCGTGCACTTCGTCGGCGGCGGCTGAGTTGCATTCCACCCAGACCTCCCAGGACACGCCCCTGGCTTTCCCCGAACGAACCGTTTGATGAGCGACGAAACCCTCCGACTCGACATGTTGACCCTCGGTGCCCACACCTTCCGGTCGCGCCTCTTTGCCGGGACCGGCAAGTTCCCCAACGCGGCTGTCGCGCGGGAAGCGCTCAAGGAGTCCGCGGCCGATTGCGTCACCGTCGCGGTGCGCCGCGTGCCGCTCGAAGAGCGCGGTGAAGGATCCGTGTTCGCGATGTTGGAGGCGCTCGGCTGCGCGGTGCTCCCCAACACCGCGGGCTGCTACAACACGAAGGACGCGCTGCGCACCGCGCGGCTCGCCCGCGAGATGCTCGGCACCGATCTGGTGAAGCTGGAAGTCATCGGCGACGAGCACACTCTCTTCCCCGATGTGCCCGCGACCCTCGAAGCCGCCGCCGTCCTCGTGAAGGAGGGCTTCACCGTGCTCCCCTACATCACCGACGATCCGGTCTCGTGCCGCCGCCTCGAAGACATGGGCTGCGCCGCGGTCATGCCGCTCGCCGCGCCGATCGGAAGCGGGCTCGGCATTCGCAACCCGACCAACCTGGAGATCATCGTGAAGCACGCCAACGTGCCGGTCATCGTGGACGCGGGCGTGGGCACCGCGAGCGACGCCGCCTTCGCGATGGAGCTCGGCGTCGACGCGATCCTCATGAACACCGCCATCGCTGGTGCGCGCGAACCGGTGCGCATGGCCCGCGCGATGCGCAACGCGGTGCTCGCCGGTCGCGACGCGTTCTTGGCGGGCCGCATTCCGCGCAAGCTCTACGCGACCGCGTCGAGCCCGATCGAAGGCATCATCGGCAGCGACGCGGGTTCCTGACGGACCCAATGTTCCTGCTTCGTTCGATGTTCGTGCTCGTCACCGCGCTTGGCTCGATCACGGCGCCGTTTCAGTGCGCGTCGGATCCGGATCCGAACCACCGCTTGGAAGACACTCCGTCGGAAGCGCTCTGGCACCTCGCGCGCCGGTTCGAAGCCGACGGCGACGAGAACGCGCACCGAGTGACCCTCGAAGAACTGGTCGAGCGGTACCCGACGAGCCGCGAAGCGGAGCGCGCGCGCCTGGTGTTGAGCGGGCGTGAGGTCTCGGACGAGCCTGAAGTCGCGGACGGGTCTGAGGTCGCGGACGGGTCTGAGGTCTCGGACGAGTCCGTGGAATGACCCCGCGGGCCGCTTCGGTTCCGCGGCTGCTGTGGATCACGCCGGAGCGTGGTCCGATCGAAGCGATGCTTGAAGCGGCGCAGGCCGGACTGCCGGCTGGGTGTGTCGTGCTGCTGCGAAGACGCGGTCTCTCGGGCGCGGCGCTCTTCGAAGAAGCGCGCCGGTTCGTACAGACGGGAGTGCCGCTGTTGGTCTCCGCGCGCGTCGACCTCGCGATGGCCGTGGGCGCGGTGGGCGTGCATCTGCCCGAGCGTGGCCATGCGCCGCACGAGGTGCGCGCGCTCTGGCCGGGCGCACTCATCGGCGTGTCCCGGCACGACCGCGCGGGGCTCGAGCAGGCGCACGGCGCCGACTACGCGACGCTCTCCCCCTTCGCATCCACGCCATGCAAAGGCGCCCCCCTGCCCCTCGAGACATTCCGGCAAGCCGCCGAGGCGAGTCCGATCCCGGTGCTCGCACTCGGCGGCGTGGATGCAGACAACTGTGACGCAGCGCTCCGGGCCGGCGCACGGGGCGTCGCGTTCATCCGGGCGACGCAGGGTGCGGACGCGACGGCGATGCAGGCGGCGGTGGTCGACATGAGTGCCCGAATGGACGCGGTTTTGCGTGAACTTGACCCACCGCCGAACCTGGGGGAGTAGACTTCCCCATGCGCAGCATCCTCAAGTACGGCCTCAAAGGAGCCGCCTGGCTCGGCGCGATCGCACTGGTCGTCGCCGGCGTGATGCGCATCTTCTTTCTCGATCTCGTGGTCGTGGGCCACAACGGCATGGCCCCCACGTTGCTCGCGGGTGAAGAAGTTTTGATGTGGCGCGGCACCGAGGCGGAGATGGGCGAGATCGTCATCTGCCAGAACCCGCAGACCCCGGGTCAGATGGTGATGGGCCGGGTGGTCGCACGCGAAGGCATGACCATCAAAGACGAGCGCGGCAACCTCTGGGTCTCGGGCACCATTCCGACCATCGACTGGGAGGGCGGCACCAAGACGTTCTTCGACCTCGACGTGAACCAAGAGATCACGGTGAAGTTCGGCACCGAAGAACTCGGCAACACCAACCACGAGTTCTTCCTCCAGGATCGCTACACGTTCCGTGTGCGCGAGACCGAAGTCCCGGCCGGGCACATCTACATCCTTGGCGACCACCGAAGCCGACCGGACCACGACAGCCGGACGTTCGGCACGGTGGTTCAGAACGACTGCGTCGGTTCGCTCTTCATGCGCTGGAGTCCGGTGGAAGCGCGGGGTGCGGACATCAACCACGGCTGGCTGGACATCCTGCAATGAGGGTGGGCTCCGCCGCGCTCGCCGCATTCTTCGTCTTCGGTGCGACCACCGCTTCCGCCCAAGAGAACGACGAGGCGCCCGAAGAGGCGACCGAGACCGCCGCCCCCGGCACCTCCCGTTACGCCGCGCCGCTGCAGGAAGAGCTCGAGCGGCTCGGCCTGCATCCGTTGTGCGAATCGCTCGGTCCCACCCGCACCCGCTGCACCTTCCACCACGTGACCAGCGACGCCCGCCATGAAATCGTCGGCCACGCGCTCTACTCGGACGAGTCCGACACCGTCTACGTGTGGATCCCCGCGCTGCTGACTGTGCTCCCCGACGACCCCGCGATCGAGCCGCTGCTGCGCCGGCTGATGGAACTCAACTGGAGCATGCTCGCCACCAAACTCGAGTGGAACCCCACCGACGGCGAAGTGCGCATCAGCGCCGTGCTCCACACCGACTCAAACTTCGACCGGCGCGCCTTCCGCAACCTCGTCCGAGTCGTCCTCTCCCAAGCCGAACGCTACCGCCCCGCCCTGACCCGCCTCCTCCGCGAAACGGAGTAGCGAGAGCAAATGTCCACGGCATCTGTGGGTGATTCTCTCCGCTGAACGAACGTCTCTAATGAAGCGACGCGACCCGCGGATCAGCGTGGCGCGGCTCGCTCCCAACGAACGATGGTCGGCTCACGGCCAGGCCAGGCAGGCACCATCGCGCGGGTCTCGCGGTCGAAAATCTGCGCGGGCGACGGACCTTGATCGTCGAGCAGCACCCACCGAGCGTCGTGGTGGAATCCGACGTACCAACCCGCATCCGCCACGGGCAGTGGGAAACGTTCGACCGTGCCGGCTGCCGCGTCGAACCAGAACGCGTCGCCCTCGCAGGTCAGCATCCCCACTGGAGCGTCGGGGGCAAACGAGCCGCCGTCGCGGCGACACCGGAGCTCCGGCTCGCCGGGACCGTCAAGCACGTGGGCGAGGTGGGTCTCGTCGTCGATGAGCACCATCGCGTACTCCCCCGTGGCATCGAACCCGGCCGACCGAGCCGCCGCAGGCCACTCCGGTCCTTGGGCGACGACTTCGCCGGCCTCGAGGATCGCGTGGTAGCTGCGGCTCGGTTCGACCACCCAGACCGCGAGCCGGTCCGGCCCCACGATCCGGGTGCCCCAGTTCTCGACCTCGAATGCACTGATCAACGCACCTCGACCGTCCACGAGCTGGTCGCGTCCGCCGCAGAGCATCACGAAGCGATCGTGCACGAGCGATCCGATCCACGCCCCGCACACGGTTTCTCCGAGTACGGCGCCATGCCGATCCGTGAGGGTGGATCCGTCCGGACCGCAGCCGAACGCCGCGGTGTCGCCGAGCACGATCGGCTGGCCGCCGACGCAATCGTAAAAGGGAATCGGCAGGTCGACCTCGGGGCGGTCGAGGGGGATCCACCGCCATCTCTCCGACCCGGTGCCTTGGGTGACGGAGAGGAGCACCTGGCTTCCGTCACTGGTCGAGCGAAGAGTTGGGAGCGCGGCTGGCGCGAAGCGCCCGGCCACGGAGCGTTCGGTCACGACACGGGCCCGCCCGTCCTCCCAGCGTTCGAGCTGGACGACGATGTCACCGCCCTCTTGTCGAGCGGTCGCCCCAAGCAGGACGAAGGGCGCCGGCGGGCCCGCGTCCACACCTGCGTCCGCACCAGCGTCGGTGCCTCCATCGATGCCGACGTCCCGGGCCACCGCGCCATCCATCGCTGGGCCGGCGTCGGTCGTCCACGCATCCAGAGCGTCGCCCCCATCGTGCAGGAACGACGTCGAGCGCCCGCACCCAAGCATCGACAGCATCAGCCCCCAGCAGAGGATCCAGGTCGAGCGCCCAAGGGCGTTCTCGTGTACGGAAACGAAAGCGAGCGGGTCGGTGCGAAGCATGCGCAGATCTTATTGCCAAGTGTGCATTGCGGATGCAAGCCAAAGCACCGCTGTCCCAGGTGCTCGCAACTTCAACTCACGCCACCGCGCCTCGAGCGGTGATTTGTTCGAGAGTGAGCCACCTGTGACCGTTCATCGCTGCTGCTTCTGCAGCTGATCCTGCGACTGATTCTGCGACTGATTCTAGGCCGATTCTACGCTATTTCCACGGCTGCTTCTGCCGTGGCTCCCGCTTCCGACGCCGTCCCCGACACCGATCCCGACCAACGCCAAGAACGCCGACCCGACCAACGCTGGCCCATCGCTAGCGCGTGAAGCGGAGCGGGATGCTGACTTGCGATCCGCTCGGGACCGCCGGTCGCACTGCGCGCAGGACGCAGGCTTCTTCGTCGCGGTCCGAGAGCGAAGAGATCATCACCCGCGGCTCTTCGCCTGGGACGAAGCGCAGGACCATGCGGCCGTCTTCGGTGGCGCCCCGTTCGACGGCGGCGGCGTGGCACTCGGCGAGCGCGGCCCGAAGCGGGGCGGCGCCCAATGCGCGGTGCAGGGCGGGTGGTACGTCGTCCACGTCCACGATGCCGCGCGGGCCTTCGCCGGGGATCGCGTCGCGTTCTTGATCGTCGAGCCAGGCGCGCAGGCGGTCGCTGTCTTCGCGGGCCACCACCCGGCCGTCGTCGTCGACCAACTCCACGAACGCGACGTCGGCGCGGACCATCGTCACGGCGACGGCGGATCGAATGACGCAGGGCTGACCGGAGCCGTCGTAGCCCAGGAAGAAGCCGAGGCGCAGCTTCGCGCCGTTCAGGGTGCGCAGCTCGCGGGCGCGCTCGCGGTTGGCCACGAAACCGATCGACTCGAGGCCGGTGGGGAAGATCTCGGCCGAGCCGCGGAGCACGCGGAAGTTCCGGCGCGTGTCGACGAGCAGCATGCCGCGCTCGCGGTCGTACTCGGCGAACTGGTAGCGCGGCACTTCGACCACGTAGAGCTTGCGGGTGCCGGACCCGGCCGACTCGCGGCACGCGCCATGGAGGTCGCCGATGTTGTCGATCGACGACTCGGCGCGGCTGGTCGCTGGCGTGGCCAGGGCAGCCAGGGAGACGACGATCGCGAGGAGACAGCGCATGCCCTCATCTTTCCAGTCGCAGGAGGAAGCGCCAACTTTGTGATCAAGCCGATGCCGGTGCCTGAACCCGAGGCGAGACGGGCTGGTGCCGATTCACCCCGGACCGTGGTCCACGCCCCCCAACAGTTGCTTCGTTTGACCCAATTCCCTCGGGAAAGCGCCGTGGTCATCGAAGCACAGACCTTGCACACTGTGGGGACCGTGCCCTCCCTCTCCATCCGGTCCGCGTTCGGCGCGACCCTCGCCGTGCTCCTCGGCTGTACCGGGTCCATCTCCGACCCCAACAACGGCCCGAACCCGTACGACTGGCCCGACCCCGATCCGGAGCCGCCGGTCGTGTGCGAACCAGGCGAGATCCGCCCCGGACGCGCGCCGTTGCGCCGGCTGACGGTGGACGAGCTCGACCGCACCCTCGAGGTGCTGCTCGGCGACACGAGCCGGCCCGCCTCGGGTGTGGTCGACGACGAGCGCGGCATCACGAGCGCGGACGGCCGCATCATGAACCCGCTGCTCGCGGAGCAGTACATGGACGTCGCGGAACGCATGGGCGCCGTCGTCCAGGCCGACCCCGAGCGCTTCACGGGCTGTACGACGGCAGACGCCGCGTGTGCGAACGAGTTCATCGACCGGTTCGCCCCCCGCGCGTTCCGCCACCCGCTCGCCACAACCGAGCGCGACGCGCTGCGCACCCTGTACACCGACCTTCGCGCCGCGGAGCTCGGTCACTCAGAAGCGATCGGCGCGTTGGTCGAGAGCATGCTGCAGTCGCCGCACTTCCTCTACCGGGTCGAGCTCCCGCCGGCCGGCACCGAAGACATCGTTCGCCTCGACGGGTATCAACTGGCGAGCCGGTTGAGCTACTACCTCTGGGGCACGATGCCCGACGACACGCTCTTCGAGGCGGCGGCGAGCGGCGCGCTCGACACCGACGCGGGGGTCGAGGCGCAAGCGCGCCGGTTGCTGGCCCATGAAAACGGACAACGGGCTCTGCAGGGGTTCTTTCACCACTTTCTCGAGCTCGAGCAGCTCGACGAGTTGAGCAAGGACGCCGAGACGTTCCCCGATTGGAACGACGAGACGGCCGAACTCTTCCGGCAAGAGACCGAAGCGTTCGTGCACGCGGTCATGGTCGAAGGCGATGGACGCTGGCAGACGCTGCTCACCGCACCCTGGACGATGGTGAACGCCGAGCTCGCCGCGTTCTACGGCATCGAAGCGCCGGCGGGCGAAGGGTTTCAGCGCGTCGAGCTCGATCCGGAGCACCACGCGGGCCTGCTCACCCATGGCTCGCTCATGGCGACCCGCGCACGCACCTACGAGACCTCGCCGATTCACCGCGGCATGTTCGTTCAGGCCGCGCTTCTGTGCGGGACCGTGCCGCGCGTTCCGGATGGGCTGCTGGTCGAGCCGCCCGACCCGGACCCGAGCCTCACCACCCGTGAGCGGCTGGCCGAGCACACCAACAACATGGTCTGCAACGACTGCCACTCCCGCATGGATCCGCTCGGCTTCGCGTTCGAACACTTCGATGGCTCCGGCCGCTTCCGCGCGACCGAGAACGATCTGCCGATCGACGCCACCGGCGAGTTCGTCGCCACCGACATCGAAGACCCCGACTTCGACGGGCCGGTCGAGCTCGCCACCAAACTGCTCGACAGCCCGCAGTCCCAGGCGTGTTTCGTCGAACACTGGTTCCGCTACGGCTACGGGCGCAGTGAAGACCACGAAGACGGGTGCACGACCCGCAGCCTCACCGAAGAGTTCGTTCGCGATGGCTTCGACGTCCGTGAGCTCATGGTGCGTCTGACCACCACCGACACATTCCTGCACCGGGTGCGGGACCAAGACTCCGTGACCCCCGAGCGCGAAGAAGAAGAAGAAGGAGCCGGCGAATGAAGAAGCCCACGGCACCCCGCTCCGGCAAACTCCGCCGCCTCAGTCGCCGCACGCTTCTGCGTGGCGCGGCCGGCACCGCGCTTGGTCTTCCGTTCTTGGAAGCCATGCTCAAGCCCGGCCGCACCGTCGCGCAGGACGGCGCGACGCCGAAGCGGCTCATCATCCTCTTCCGCGGCAACGGCGTCGTCCGGGAGCGGTTCTGGCCGAGTGGGGGCGAGACCGATTTCACCCTCCCCGTCTCCCTTCAGCCGCTTGCGCCGTTCCGGTCGAAGCTCCTCATTCCCGACGGCGTGCGCATGGCGACCGCGATGGAACGATCCGGCGGACGCAACGGACACGACAACGGCACTGGGCACGCGCTCGTTGCGCGGCCGCTGCAGCAGGGCCCGAGTGGCTTCGGCGAGTTCGGCCATCTCTGGGATGGAAGCGCTGGGGGCATCTCCATCGACCAAGAGATCGCGAACCACTTCGACGGAGTGACCCGCTACCGGAGCCTCGAGTTCGGCGTCAAAGCCGAGGGCATCCGCCAAGCGGTGCCGAGCCGAATCTCCTACCGGGCGGCCTTCGAGCCGGTCACCCCGATGAACACCGCGGGCGCCGCGTTCGATCGCGTCTTCGCGCCCTTGTCCGGTGACGAAGCGGCCCGTCTGCGATTGCGCCGCCGACGGGAGCTGGTGCTCGGTTCGGTGCAGGGACAACTCGGCCGGCTTCGCCGAGACCTCGGCGCGGCCGATCAACGCCGCATCGACGCGCACGCCGCCGCCATCACCGACATCGAGTCCCGCCTCGACGACGCCGGGGGCGCCTGCGAAGCGCCGACCCGCGGGGACGACACCGACTACGAGCGCCTGACGCGGCTGCAGATGGACATGATGGTCGCCGCGCTCAAGTGCGATCTCACGCGCGTGACCACGCTGCAGTGGTCCACCGGTCAATCCGGGGTGCGGTTCAGCTGGCTCGGCCACGACCGCAGCCACCACAGCATGAGCCACGACGGCGACAGCAACACGGACTCCCAGAACAAGCTGGCCGCGATCGACCGCTGGTACATGGAGCAACTCGCCTACCTCCTCGGCGCGCTCGACGCGGTCGACGAGGGCGACAAGACCCTGCTCGACAACACGGTCGTCTTGCTCGTCAACGAGATCGGCAAAGGCAACAACCACGTCTTCAGCCGCATGCCCTACTTGATGGCCGGCAGCTGCGGCGGGTTCTTCCGCACCGGCCGCAAGGTCACGCTCGACGACGTGCCGCACGGCAACCTCTTCGTGTCGCTCAAACACGCGATGGGCGTGCCGGGCGACAGCTTCGGCGACCCCGACTTCTGCACCGGTCCGATCAGCGAACTTCGCTAGCGAAGTCGACTGCGGCGACAGCTCCCGTGTTCAGGCCGCAGGCCGGCTGAGGGTCGACCGCCGGCACTGAGTTCGTTGGCCCCTGAATCCGGGATCGCTGAGAATCCGGGATCGCTGGGTCCTTTGCGCACTGTCGTGTGGACGAGCCGACCACCCAGAGGTAGGGTCGCCGCGTCCATGCGTATTGCGGTGATCCAGTTCCCCGGCAGCAACGCAGACTGGGACGCGCTCCACGCGACCCGAGACGTGCTCGGTTTGGACGCGCGCTACGTGTTCCACAAGGAGAGCAACCTCGGCGACGTCGACGCGGTCGTGATCCCGGGCGGCTTCTCCTACGGCGACTACCTGCGGCCCGGGGCCATCGCCGGCTCGAGTCCGATTGTGGCCGACCTGCGCCGGTTCGTGGACAACGGCGGGCCGGTGCTCGGCATCTGCAATGGCTTTCAGGTGCTGACCGAACTCGGGCTCCTGCCGGGTGCGCTCACCCGCAACGCCCACCTGCGCTTCGAGTGCCGGATGGTCCACCTCGCGATCGAAGGCGAAGGGCCGTTCACCCAGGGTCTGCACGGCCGGGTGCTGCGGGTGCCGATCGCGCACGCGGACGGCCGCTACCAGTGCGACGACGCGACCTACGCCAAGCTCGAGTCCGAAGGCCGCATCGCGATGCGCTACTGCGACCCGTCGGGTGCTGTGCCTGCTGCCGAAGAGACCGACGCTGAAGGTTTGCCGCTCAACCCGAACGGCTCGCGCGGCGCGATCGCTGGGCTCTACTCCGAGAAGAAGAACGTGCTCGGCATGATGCCGCACCCCGAACGCGCCTCGGAAGCGATCCTCGGCAGCGCCGATGGCCGGCTGCTCTTCGAGTCCTTGATCGCCCACGTAGGAGCCCGACCGTGAGCGCCGTGCCTGTGTCCCTGCCGACCGACCGACCGGTCGACGAAGCACTCGCCAAAGAGTTCGGCCTGAACGCCGAAGAGTACGCGCGCGCCATCGCGTCGCTTGGGCGGCAGCCCACCTACGCGGAGCTCGGCGTCATCAGCGTGATGTGGTCGGAGCACTGCTCCTACAAGAGCTCCCGGGTGCACCTGGCGCGGCTCCCGACCGAAGGACCGCAGGTCGTCCAGGGTCCGGGGGAGAACGCCGGCGCGGTCGACATCGGCGACGGCTTTTGCGCCGTCTTCAAGATGGAGTCGCACAACCACCCGTCGTACATCGAGCCCTACCAGGGCGCGGCGACTGGGGTGGGCGGCATCCTGCGCGACGTCTTCACCATGGGCGCGCGTCCGATCGCGTCGATGAACAGCCTGCGCTTCGGCCGGGCCGATCATCCGAAGACGCCGCACCTCTTGCGCGGGGTGGTCGCGGGCATCGGCGGGTACGGCAACTGCATCGGCGTGCCGACGGTCGGCGGCGAAGTGCAGTTCGACGCGAGCTACGACGGCAACATCCTCGTCAACGCGTTCACGGTGGGCATCGCGCGCAGCGAAGAGCTCTTCTTCGGGGTGGCGAGCGGCGTCGGCAACGCGGTGATGTACGTCGGCGCCCGCACCGGACGCGACGGCATTCATGGCGCGACCATGGCGAGCGCGGAGTTCGCGGAAGACACGGAGACCCAGCGGCCGACCATGCAGGTGGGCGACCCGTTCATGGAGAAGCTCTTGCTCGAGGCGTGCCTCGAGATCTTCGCGAGCGATTGCCTCGAAGGCGTGCAGGACATGGGTGCCGCGGGGCTCACCTCGAGCTCGATCGAGATGGCCGCGCGCGCGGGCACTGGGCTCGAGCTCGATCTCGACGCCATCCCGCGCCGCACCGAGAAGCTCACGCCCTACGAGATGCTGCTCAGCGAATCGCAGGAGCGCATGTTGATGGTGGCCAAACCCGGCCGCGAACAAGAGGTCTTCGACGCGTGCGCGAAGTGGGACCTCGAAGTCGCGATCGTCGGCCGCGTGACCGACACCGGCCGGTTCATCTGCAAGGCGACGCCCGGCTACGATCCGCTCGACGACGCGAGCCCGCGGCCCGCACCCGAAGTGGTGGTCGACCTCCCGCTCGGCATGCTCGCCGACGAAGCGCCGAAGTACGACCGGCCCCAGAAAGAACCCGCGATGACCTCGCGGACCACCCTCGAGATGACGCCGGTGTCGATCGCACCCGGCGGCAAGGTCGACGTCCAGAAGGAGCTGCTCGGGCTGTTGGGATCGCCCAACATCGGCAGCCGCCGCTGGATCTGGCGCCAGTTCGACCACGTCGTGCGCGACGGAACCATCGTCGGCCCAGGCCAAGGCGACGCCGCGGTGGTCCGCGCGTTCTGCGAGCACGAGGGCAAGACGATCGAGAAGTTCCTCGCGCTCTCGGTCGACTGCAACGGCCGGCACGTCGAGCTCGATCCCTTCGCGGGCGCCGCGATGGCCGTCGCCGAATGCGCGCGCAACATCACCTGCGTGGGCGGTCTGCCGCTCGCGCTCACGGACTGCCTCAACTTCGGCAACCCCGAAGTGCCCGAGACCATGTGGCGCATCGCGCGCGCCATCGACGGACTCGCGGCCGCCTGCCGCGCCCTCTCGGTGCCGGTCGTCAGTGGCAACGTCAGCCTCTACAACGAGACCGACGGCCGCCCGATCCTCCCCACGCCGACGGTGGCCATCGTCGGACAGCTCGAAGACGTCGCGCACCGGTTGACGCTCGGGTTCCGGCGCGAAGGCGATCTGGTCGCGCATCTGGGCGTGCCGAGCCGCGGCGCACTCGGCGGTTCCGAGTGGCACACCCAGAAACAAGGCCGGGTCGCGGGCGAGTGCGTCGGCATCGATCTCGACGCGGAGCTCCGGCTGCAGGGATTGATGCACACGCTCGCGAAGGCGGGGCTGCTCGCGAGCGCACACGACGTGAGCGACGGCGGACTCGGCGTCTGCCTGGCGGAGTCCTGCATCGAAGGACGCATCGGCGCGCGCGTTCGTCTGCCGGAAGGTTCCGCCGGCCCGGCCGAGACGACCGACCTGCTCTTCTCCGAAGAACCGAGCCGCGTCGTGGTGAGCTTCTCGGACGACCACCGCGCCGAAGTCGAGCGCCTCGCGCGCGAAGCCAGCGTGCCGATCGCGGTGCTCGGCCTCGTCGGCGGAGGTGCGCTCGACCTCGACGGCGTCGCCGTCGTGCCGGTGACCGCCCTCGCCGACGCCCACCGCGCCGCCCTCGACGCCATCGTCGGCTAGCGCGGCACGGATCGGAGAGGTCCTCATCGGCTTCAGGATCGGCGAGAAGCGGGCGAAAGCGGGGCGCCGGATGGACGCCCCGCGACCAGCTAGCCCCGACTGAGCTTGAACAACATCGCGCAGACGTGGTCCGCCAGGTCGTAGACGTCCTCGCTCGCGTCCACGTACCCCATGACCGCCGCGACCTGCAGAGCCGCCTTCACCTCGCGCGCTTCGCCAAGGGCCCGCGAGAACCCGTCCGGGTTCCGCGCCCCGCGCGCACTTCGGGACTCCGCAATCAGCAACGGAACGGCCTGCGCCGCCCGCCGCAGCTGCGACTTCAGCGAGGCCTCGCGAATGCGAGGCAAGACCTCACGGACGAGAAGCGAAAGAAGAACAAGCGACTTGTCGAATACCAGCATCGAGAACCTGCCTTGTGTACGCCGAGCGTGAACTCGCCCGAGGGCGCGCAGCGCCCCCAGCTGTCGGCGGGGTGGCGGGTCAAGGACGAGCAAGCGCGAAGCGCGCCAGCGAAGCGGCGCGAAGGCGCCGGGCCGAAGGCCTCCTTGAGGCGCCGCCCCGCCGACCGCTACGCTGGACCATCCATCGGGCCAGCCAACCTCCCGCGAAGGGGCGCAACGCTGGCGGAGGCGCGGCATCGGCGTCGGCGGCTTCGGCATCGGCTTCGGCATCGGCATCGGCATCGGCATCGGCATCGGCATCGGCTTCGGCTTCGGCTTCGGCGGCTTCGGCATCGGCATCGGCATCGGCATCGGCATCGGCATCGGCATCGGCATCGGCATCGGCATCGGCATCGGATTCGGCATCGGATTCGGCATCGGCATCGGCTTCGGCTTCGGCTTCGGCGTCCGCGTCGGCGCCGCGCTACTCTGCCCCGCCCCCGCTCTCCCCCGGCGCTTCGACCAAGACCGTTCGTTCGACTCGGAACGCCTCGTACGCAAACCGCGCTTGGTACCCGAGCGCCCACAGCACCGGCACGACGAACAAGGTCATCAGCTCCAGCGCCATGCCGCCCACCAGCGGCAGCGCCATCGGGCGCATCACGTCCGAGCCGCGACCGGTCGCGGTCAGCACCGGGAGCAGCGCGAGGATGGTGGTGGCCGTGGTCATCAGGCAGGGCCGGATGCGGCGTTCGCCCGCTTCGAGGACCCAGGCGCGCACTTCGTCCATGGAACGCGGCGCCTTCTCGAAGCGTTGCTTCAAGTAGGTCGCCATCACGACGCCGTCGTCGACCGCGATGCCGATGAGGGCGATGAAGCCGACCCAGACCGCGACCGTCAGCGGCACGGTGCCGGCGCCAAAGAGATCCACCGCGGCGTGCCCCGCCATCGAGACATCGAGCCACGGGCGCCCCCAGGCCCAGAGCGCCATGAACCCGCCGCTCATTGCGACGCCGACCGACGCGAAGATCGAGAAGGTGACCGCCAGGCTGCGGAACTGCAGGTAGAGCAAGAGCAGGATCAACATCAACGCGATGGGCAAGAGCCACATCAAGCGCGCGCTGGATCGAATCTGGTTCTCGTAGGTGCCGGCGAACCGCCAGGTGACCCCGTCCGGCACGGTGAGCTCGCCGTCGGCGCGCAGCTGCGCGAGGTGCGCTTCGGTGGCGCGCACGGCGTCCACGTCCGTGACTCCGTCGGCGGGCTCGAAGAGCACGAAGCTCGTGAGGAACGTGTCCTCAGAGCGCAGCATCTGCGGCCCGCGCACGTAGAGCACCTGTGCGAGCTCGCCGAGTGGAACCGTGCTGGCAAGCGCGTCTCCCAGAGAAGCCGCGGTCGTCCCAGGCATCGCCGCGGGCGCGTCCGCCATCCGGCCGGGGATCACCACCGGCAGCGCTTCGATCGCTTCGGGCGTCAGGCGCGCGTCCCTCGGCGCCCGCACCCGAATGGTCCGTCGCACGCGTCCGTCGATCATCACGCCGGCTTCGGCGCCGCCCACCGCCGCGGCGAGGGTCTGTTGCACCACTGCCATCTGCAGGCCGTAGCGCGCGAGCGCTTCGCGATCGGGTTCGACCTCGAGGTACGGTTTTCCAACCACGCGCTCCGCGTAGACGCTGCCTTCGGCGACCGCCTCGACCCCGGCCAGCGCCGCTTCGAGGGCACGGCCCGCAGCGGCGAGAGACTCGACGTCGGGGCCGCGCACCTTGATGCCCACCCGGCTGCGCATGCCCGTCTGCAGCATCACGAGCCGCGTCTGGATCGGCTGGAGCAGCGGCGCGCTGGTCAATCCTGGGATGCGGCCGGCCGCGACGATCTCGTCCCAGATGTCGGCCGGCGTGCGGATGTGATCGCGCCACACCCGGACCCGCTCGGGCGCTTCGCCGGGCGTGACGACGCGTTCTTCGTACTCCGGCCGGTAGGTGACGAGCGTCTCGATCATGGAGATCGGCGCCGGGTCGAGCACGCTGTCGGCGCGCCCGAGTTTGCCCACCACCCGATCGACCTCTGGGATCGCGGCGATGGCGGCATCCAGTTGCTGCAAGAGCCGGCGGCACTCGCCGATCGACGCGTGGGGCGTTGTCGTCGGCATGTAGAGAAACGATCCCTCGTCGAAGGCAGGCACGTCCGCGGGCCGCAGCCCAGCAAAGCGTTCGCTCGGCCACGGCGTGCCGCGCCAGCAGACCACGCCAAACGCCATCGCCAGAAGGGGCAACAGCAAGAACGCGAGCGGTCGCCGCAGGGTACCGGCCAGGAGCCGCGGGTAGACGTGCTGAAAGAGCAGGAAGCCGCCGAGCAGCCCACCGACCACCACGAGCACGAACGCGATGTTCGCGACCGAGCCGGCGTCTTCGCCAAACGGGTGCCACTCCGCGGCGAGCACGAGCACGAGCAGCGCGGCGGTCGCGAAGAGCAGGACCCGGTTCCACCGTTGGGTGGCTGCGGCCTTCGCGGGAGACTGAGACTTCCGGCGCTGTGAGAGCAGGTGGGAGACGGCCGGCACCACGAGCACGCCGACCACGAAGGCGCCGACGAGCGCGAAAGTCTTGGTGAACGCGAGGGGCCGGAAGAGTTTGCCCTCCGCGGCGGTGAGGGCGAAGACCGGCAAGAAGCTCACGATCGTGGTCAGCACGCTCGTCGCGACCGCGGGCGCGACCTCTTGGGTGGCGCGGATCACCACCGCGGCCCGCGAGGCCCGTGCGGTCCGGTCGTCTGCTGCCGCGCCGTCGTCGTGGTCGCGCAGGGAGGCCGCGATGTTCTCGGCCAAGACGATGCCGACATCGACCATCGTGCCGATCGCGATCGCGATGCCCGCCAGCGCCATGACGTTGGCTTCGACCCCGAAGATCCGCATCGCGATGAACGAGAAGAGCACCCCGAGCGGCGGGACCAGCGCGACCACGATGCTGCCGCGGATGGTGCCGAGCATCACGAGCACGACCAAGAGCGTCACGAGCAGCTGTTGCCAGAGCGCGGACGAGAGGGTGCCAAGGGTCTCGTCGATGAGGCCGGTGCGATCGTAGAACGGCACGATGCGGACCTGCGCGCGGCGTCCGTCCTCGAGGGTCCGGCTCGGAAGCGATGGCGCGAGTTCGGCGACCGCGGTGCGGACGCGCGCGATCACTTCGCGCGGGTTCTCCCCGTAGCGCACGACGACCACCCCGCCGACGACCTCCGCGCCGGCGTCGTCCAGCACGCCGCGTCGGGGCGCCGGTCCGAGCGTCACGTGGGCCACGTCCGAGACGAGGACGGCGCGTCCTTGGTGAGTCGCGACGACGGCGCCTCTCAAGTCGTCGAGGTCTTCGATCTGACCGAGGCCGCGCACGATGTATTCGACCGCGTTGATCTCGAACGTGCGCGCGCCGACGTCCAAGTTGCTGGCGCGGACCGCGTCGATGAGCTGGCCGAAGCTCAACCCGTAGGCGCGCAGCTGCGCGGGGTCCGCTTCGACCTGAAGCTCCGCGACGTGCCCGCCGACGGAGGCGACCTCGGCCACGCCAGGCACCGACTGCAGCGCCGGACGCACGGTGAAGTCCTGGAGCTCTCGGAGTTCGAAGAGATCCCACGCCGCAACGGGGGTCGCGTCCTCGTCGACGGCGGCACCGGCGGCACCGGTCTCGTCAACACCATGTCCCGGGTCAGCCCGCTCCGGAACCGCGTGTCCTTCGAGCGTGTACCAGAACACCTGACCGAGCGCGGTCGCATCCGGTCCGAGGGTCGGCGCGACTTCGGTTGGCAGCAGCCCGGGGGGCAGCGAGCTGAGTTTCTCGAGCAGGCGCGCGCGCGAGTCGTAGAACTCGATCTCCTCGTCGAAGATCACGTACAGGCTCGTGAACCCGAGCATCGAGGTCGAGCGCACCGTACGCACGCCCTGCAGCCCGAGCAGCGCGCTCGTCAGCGGATACGCGACCTGGTCTTCGACGTCGGCCGGCGAGTGTCCCGGCCACGCAGCGAACACGATCTGCTGGTTCTCGCCGATGTCTGGGATCGCATCGACCGGGATCGGATCGCGCTCGAGGCCCCAGTCGTCGTCGAGTGTCTCGAACGCGAACGGCGCGAACACCACGCCGCCGAGCCCGAGCATCACCAGCAGAAGAAAGACGACCACCTTCGACTCGACGAAGAAGGCGACGAGCCCGCCCAAGAGGCCGCGCGGCACGGTCGGCACAGGCTCACTCATGGACCGCCTCCAGCCGCGCACCCGGCGCCACGGTCTCTTCGATGGTGCCGCATGTGCGCATCGACGCGCCGAAGTACGCGTTGTCGACGCGGGCGCCGCGCTGCACCCAGGTGGCGCCGCGGTTGTCGAACACCATGGGACAGAAGGCGACGCTCACGTCCTCCGCAGTGGGGTTGCCAAACGTCGCGAGCAGCTGCTGCACCGCGGCGCCGAGCGGCTCGAACGCGGTGCGCGCGTCGTCCAGAGCGGTCGCCGCCGCCAACGCGTCCGAACCCGAGACCAGCGCCGCATGCACCGTCGACCACCGCGCATCGAGATCTGGTGAATCGGCTCTGCGCAATGCCCGCGCGGCGGTTCGGGCCGCCTCGAGATCATCCGCCGCCAAGGCCTCCGCCACGTCCAAGTAGTGGTTCACGAACGGGGCCAATGCGGCGCGTTCGTCAGAGCCCATCTCCACGTTCTCCCGGTCGTCCCGGGTGGACATCATGCCGCGACCCCCTCGGATCTCGAGTTCGGCGTCGAGCACGAATGCGCCGTGGACGACGACGCGGTCTCCGGCCTCGAGCCCGGAGCGCACCACGACGTTGTTTCCGGAGACCGCGCCGAGCACGACCGTGCGTGCTTCGTACGCACCGGGTTCGATCTCGACGTACACCACCGCGCGCCGTCCGGTGCGGAGCGGTGCGGTCGCTGGGATCCAGACGCTCGGGTCGACCGCTTCTCCCATCACACGGTCGAGTTCGGCGCGGCCGATCATGCCGGGGCGCAGGCCCAGCGACGCCGCGTCGGGGATCTGCACCCGGACCCGCCCGACGTGGGTCCGAGGATCCACCACCGGGTCGACGAACCCGACCTCCCCCGCGATGGGCTCCGACACGTTGTCGAACGAGAGCGTGACGGGCGCACCCACCCGGGCGAGGCGCAGCTGGGTCTCGTTGGCCTCGAGCTGCACCCAGACCGACGAGAGGTCCGCCACCCGCAAGAGCACCGAGCCCGGGGTCACGTACTGTCCTTGGGTCGCGCGGCGTTCGATGACCGTGCCGCCAAAGGGCGCGCGGATCGCGACGGTTCGCGCGGTCTCGCGGGACTCGAGTTGCCGCAGTGCCGCCCCGTCGAACCCGAGCAGGCGCAACCGATCGCGCGCCGCTTCCACCGTCGCAGTGGCACCGGATCGCACGAGCTCCGACGCGCCTTGCAGTCGCTCGAGCGCACGCGTCGCAGAACGAAGTTCCCGGTGGGCGGTGTAGACCTCGGGGCTGTAGATGGTCGCCAGGGTCTGACCACGCCGCACCACCTCGCCGGTGGCCCGCACGTGCAGCCGGTCGACGCGGCCTCCGACCCATGCGGTCACGTCGCGCAAGGAGCTCTCGTCCCACTGCACCCGGGCGATGAGCGAGAGCGGTTCGCCCGCGGGACCCACGTCCGATCGGGCTCTTGCGGTGCGGATCTGTGCGAGTGCACGCGCGCGCTCGGACAAACGAATCTCGCGGGGTCCCGTCGCTGCGCCCATCGACTCGGCTGGGATCAAGTCCATGCCGCAGATCGGACAGCTGCCGGGACCGTCGGCGTGGATCTGCGGGTGCATCGAACAGGTCCAGTGGCTGTCCGGTCGTTCGGCGATCGGTTCGGCCGACGCGTCGTCCGATGCTTCGTCCGATGCGTCGCCTGAGGGCGCCACTTCGGCATCCACGCGGAAGCAGGAACCGAAGGTGAACGCCACCACACCGACGAGCACGAGCGCGGCGCTCCACACAGCGTTGGTTCGCGACGGAGCGGTGGTTCCTGACGGAGCGGGTGTGCCGGCATCGGCGCCCGCGTCGCCGGTATCGGCGGCCTCGCCGGTGTCCTTCAGGTCCTCGGCCGGGTCGGAGTCTCTTGCGGTCGTCACTGGGCCACCTCGTCGTCGGCGTGTGCTTCATCGGTTGGTGTGGGCGGCGCTGGGGTTTGCTGCGGTGCGGTCTCCAGCGGCTCGTTCTCCACGCCGGCCACCGGACGACCGACGACGCGTTCGAGCGCCGCCCAGGCCACCAGGTGCTCGGCATGAAGCGCGTCCCGCTCGATCCCGATCTGGAGAAGGTCCGTCTGGGCCAAGAGCAACGCCGCCACGCCGGCCGCCCCACCCTCCTGCCCGGTTGCTGCGCGGCCGAGGCGTGCTTCGAACACCGCCTGGGCCTGAGGCAGCAAGGTGGCTTCGTGCAGTCGAACCCGCGCCGCGGTGTCTTCGATGGTGGCCGACTGCCGCTCGATCTCGGCGCGCCAGTCGACGGTGAACCCTTCCACGCGAGAACGCACCGCCGCCGCCTGAAGCAGCGCCGCCGACGCGCGGGCCCGGTCGGCGGAGACGTCCACCGGGATCGAGAGCATGAAGCCGACGGACAGCGCATCGCGGCCATCTCCGTTCACGCCGCTCTGTCGCGCCGGACCGGTCTCCATCCAATCGAGCCCGACCGTGAGCCCCGGGTAGCGGCTCGCGCGCGCGCCCGACGCTTCGGATTCGAACGCGAGCGCCTCCGATTCGATCGACGCGAGTTCGGGCCGGGCAGCGACCGCCGCGTGCAGGGCGTCGCGACTCTCCGTGATGCGCCGGATGGGTGGAAGCGACGCGGCGATGCTGGGTTCCGGCAGCGCCGCACCACCGATGGCCGCGCGCAAGTCCGCTTCGCGCATCCGTCGCGCCGGCGCGATGGAACGGAGTTCGTCCTGGATGCGGGCCGCCCGAAGCGCGACTTGCTGCACATCGGCGACCGACGCCGCGCCCACCGCGACGCGGCTCTGCACGACCTCCTGAAGCGCCAGCGTGACCTCGAGTTGTTCGGCGAGCTGCACCCCCCGCCGCTCGACCAACCACACCCGCCAGTACGCCGCCGCCACCGAGGCACGCAGCTCGAGGGCGAGCGCATCGAGGCGGGTCGCGGCCGCAGCGGCTCGATGGGCGGCGGCCTCACGGGGCGAACGCCGCACGCCGGGCCACGCGATCGGCACCCGCACCCCGACGCGTTGCCGCTGTGGGCCGACCCGGGTCTCGACCGGGCGCACGTTCGCAAAGTAGCTGAGTGTGGGACGCGGCCAGGCGCCCACCGCGTCGATGCGCGCGGCCTGCGCTTGGTACGTCAGGAGGGCTTCGCGAACGCGTGGCGCGCGCAGCACCGCATGTTCGACATACGTCTCCAGACTGCCGTCGAGCGGCGCGGGCTCGACCGGCGCCGAAGACAAACGCGACACCAGGGACTCGGGACCCAGCGCGGGGCGCGAAGAGGTGGGACCACACGCGAGAAGCGCGCATGGAAGAAGGGGTAGAAACCAGCGAGACACAACGACTCCGGACATGGGCCGCCCATCGGACGGCGTCGGTCGGGTCCGTCACCGGGCCCGATCAGAGGAGCGGCGTGCGGCCACGCAGTGAACGCGGGCACGACGCACGGATCCCCACCTGCGCGCTTGGCGCGGCGGGGACCGCTCTCAGATCCGGAGGACGGTGAAGTCGGTCGGTCGCCAGCGTGGTGGCGGCGCCCGGGCGCGAACCGCGGGCGCTTCTCGGAGGAGGCGGGCGGGCTGCACCATCGGCGCGAACGTGACCACAGCCACCATCGGCATCGGCACCTCGACGCCCGAGTCCGTCGTGCCAGCGGGCACCGACGCATCGAGGTTCAGGTGCTTGCAGCAGTCGCCGCCCGGAGGCGTGAACCGCGTCGTGCCGCCAAGGCTGCAGCACGGCGCGCGAACGGCCTGCGGCAGCGACATGTACCGACACGCATGGGCCCGCTTCAGATACGACGCACCGCTGGCCGTGACCGACAAGGCCAACACACCGAGAACGAACGCCATGGTGCCGCGGGAACGCATGCAACGAACAGGGTGCACAGTTCGCTGGTTCCGCGCAACCGACCAGCCGTATGCTGAAGTCCATGTACGGATTCGACTTCGTCCTGTTTCAGCTCGAGTTTGCCGATGGTGCCCTGGCCAGATGGCGGTCGGATCCGTTCGACCGGTGGACCGAGGAGCCCGCACTCTCCGACCTCTTCCACGACCTGTTGATGGATGGGAACACGTGGGTTGCTCCCGCGAAGGCTCAGCTGTCGGATGCGTTCGATTGGGTCGGTCTCGACCCATCCTGCCTCCACGGACAGACCGTCGTGTTCACCGACGACCAAGGCCCCCAGGCCCACCTGCTCGCGGAACTGCTTCGACGGGCTGTCCAGCAGTTCGGGGCCACCGGTGCGATGGTGCTCCTCTTCCGCGACCAGCACGGTCAGTTCGGCCACTACGTCGTCCTGGGCGAGGACGGACGACTCACGGTCACCCGCCTCGAGGAAGACGAAGACGCGGTCGCGCTGATGGAGGAAGCGTCGGGAGACGCGCTCGAGATCGCTCGACGGTTCGTCTGAAACGCTGGTTCAGAGTGGTTGCAGTCGCACCGCTGCCAGCGGGGCGGAACCGAGTTCGTCTCGCTCGGTGAAGAGGATCCCGATGATCCAGCGAGAGCCTCGGCGCACCGCCAGGGTCACCGCGGTGGTGGGACCCACGTCCGGCGGGTTCGCGTTCCAGGTGGTCCGCTCGGCAGGCAGGCCGAGCCACTCGGTGGGCTCGGTGTCCACCAGGGTCGCTTCCCCCAGCAAGCCGGTCTCCTGGAAGAAGCGGTTCGGATCTTCCGCGAGCAGTTCCGCGCCAACCTGGTCGGTGCCGAGGGTCGTGACGATGAGCGCGTAGCTGTCTTCGACCTCGTCCGCGAGCAAACACGCTTCGGGGGAGGTCGCGAGCGCGTGGCCTTCGGGGACGTCGAAGTGGAGCACGAGCTGGCCGTCCGCCAGCGCGCACTCATGTTGCGGGACTTCGGGGGCGAGGCGGGTGGTTTCGACTGCGGTGGTGTGGCCGCAGCCGAGGAGCAGCACTGCGATTCCCGAAGACAGCACTGCGATTCCCGAAGACAGCACTGCGATTCCCGAAGACAGCACCGCGGCCGCGTAGGTTCGATGCGCGATCACGTGGGCACTCTACCGTCCGGATCGGTCGAAGTCGCGGCTGGATGGTTGTCCGAGACCGACCTGAACCCGAACCCAAGGGCGGCGCACCTGAACCCAAAGGGCAAGGGCAAGGGCAGGGGCAAGGGCAAGGGAGACGGGCTCGCCGGCTCGCCGGCTCGCCCGTCTAGGCGACCGCGACGTCCGCGTCCGGCTTCTCGGGGAGGGGGCGCTGTTCGCCGCGCAGTTCGACGCTGACGAGCGACGAGATGCCGGGCTCCTGCATCGTCACGCCGTAGAGCACGTCCGTGTACTCCATCGTCCGCTTGCTGTGCGTGATGACGATGAACTGCGAGCGGTCAGTCATCTGACGGATCGCCTGGGCGAAGCGGCTGATGTTCGCTTCGTCGAGCGGGGCGTCGACTTCGTCGAGCAGACAGAACGGGCTCGGCTTGTACTGGAAGATGGCGAAGATCATCGCGACCGCGGTGAGCGCCTTCTCTCCACCGCTCATGAGCTCGAGCGAGCCGAGACGTTTGCCGGGCGGCTGCGCGACGATCTCGATGCCGCTCTCCAGGATGTCGTTCGGATCCGAGAGTTTGAGCTCTGCGCTGCCGCCTCGGAAGAGCTCCGGGAAGATGCGCTTGAACCGTTCGTTGATGGCGACGAACGCTTCTTTGAACATGCGCTTGCTCTCGCGGTTCATCTCGCGAATCGCCTTGTCGAGGGTGCGGAGCGCCTGCTGCAGGTCCTCGTCCTGGCCCTTGAGGTACTCGTAACGGGTCGACTTCTCGTCGTACTCCTCGATCGCGAGCAGGTTGATCTGGCCCATGCGTTCGATGAGGCGAAGCAGCTCCGACACCCGCTGTTTGATCTCCGAGGTCGGCAGCGGACGGGCGTGGTAGTCGCACAGCACGTGCCGCACATCGACGCGGTGCCGCTCTTGCACCTGCTCGAGCAGATGGGTCAGTTCCAGCGCGAACTCCCGCTCCTGAAGCGCCAGGTTCTGCGCACTCCGACCGAGGTGTTCCACCCGCTCGCGCAGCTGCTTGATGCCGACTTCGCTGTCGCCGAGCACCTGCCGCGCACTCTCGAACCGGGCCCGGGCCCGCGCGACCTGATCCCGCGCTTCCATCGCCTGACCGAGCGCGACCGCCATGGTCTCGCGCGCACCATAGAGTTCGCCGGTCACCCGGCCCTGCTCCTGAGCGCTCTCGAGCACGTCTCCGCGCAAACGCGCTTCGCGGTTGTCGAGTTCTTCGACCGAGCGGGTGAGCCGCTCGAGTGCGCCGCGATCGGACTCTGCGCGCTCCCGCGCCTGCGCGGCACGGACACGGAGTTCGGTGACCCGCGCGTTCTGTTCCTCGACCGACGCTTTGCGCTCGCCGTAGATGGCCTGCGCCGCGTCCAGCTCCTGGTTCGCGTCTTCACCGGCCTGGCGGGCCTCCGCGATCTCTTCCTTGGCGGACGCTTCTTCTTCGCCCGCTTCGTCGAGCGCGGTGGCGAGCGAATCGATCTGGTCGCCGAGTTCGATCGCCCGGTTCGAGGTGGCTTTGCCCTCCTCGTCCGCTCGGCGAAGGTCCTTCTCCGCCTTCACGATCGCGATCTCCGCGTCGTGGGCTTCGGTCCGCGCCGCGTCGATCTCGGCCTGCCGCTGCGCGATGCCTCGGCGAAGTTCGCCGTGCAGCGTCACCGCATCGCCCAAGGTCGCGTCGAGTTCGGCCACCTGGGTCTCGAGCTGGCGGATCTCGCGTTTCATCGAGAGCAGGTGCGCGCCCGCTTCGTCGCCCGCGCCGCCCGTGAACGTTCCGTCCGGCGCCAAGAGCTCGCCCGATCGGGTCACCAGGACGTCTTCGACGCCGGCCCGATGCAGCCGAAGCGCGGTCGCGAGATCTTCGACCACCACGAACTCACCGAGCAGGTGCCGGACGAGCGTCTCGTCCTCCGGCGCGCTCTCGACCAGGTCGGCCAAACGTCCGAGCACCCCTTCGCTCTGCGGAAGTGGACGGCGCGCACCGGCGGTGCGGCGCGGTCGACGGGGCACGAGCGTCGCGCGGCCGGCCTGCTGCTCCGCCAAGAACTGCGCGGCTTCGAGGGCCCGCGTCGGGTCTTCGACCACGATCTCTTGGAGCCGGTCGCCGAGCGCGCCAGCGAGCGCTTCGGTCCACTCCGCCGGCACCTGGAGCCGGTCGGCGACCAGGCCCACGACACCCCGCGCCCGGCGCGATTCGTCGTCGCCTGCGTAGTGCGTCATCAGGGCGCGGACACCGGCGCCGACACCCTCGAAACGTTGCTGCACTTCGCGCAGCGATCGAAGACGCGAACGTTTCTCTGCCAGGTGGTCGCGCAGCTTCTGGAGGTCGGCGTCGCTCTCGCGGATCTTGCGCCGGAGCTCGTCCAGTTCGGCCTGCACTTCGTCGCGCCGCGCAGAGGTCTGCGCTTTGCCGCTGCGAAGGGCCTCCATGCGGATCGCGAACGAGTCGCGTTCCTGGCCGAGTTCGATGACCTTCTGCTCGAGCTGTTCTTTCTGGGTCCGCATGCCCGTCAGCCGCTCGCGGCCTTCGGCGCGTCGACGCTCGAAGCCAGCCAACACCGCTTCGGCGCGGGCCCGGCGCGTCTCCGCGTCACCCACGCGGGCGCGCGCGTTGTTCACCGCGCGCTCGGCCTCTGCGATCGCAAGGCGCCGGCGTTCGAGTTCGGCGTTCTCGCGCTCGAAGAGTTCCTTGGCCTGCGACTCGACCTCTTCGAGTTCGTGCAGCGCGGCTGCGAGACTTGCGCGCTCGATCTCAAGCGACTCGCGCTGCTGAACGAGTTCGGAGAGTTCGCGTTCGGCAAGGTCTTCGCGCTCACGGAGCGCGGTGAGGCGATCGACGAACTGCTGGATCTGTCCTTCGAGCACCCGAACGCGGTTGTCGAGTTCGTACGCGCGGTTCTGATCGGATTCGACCGCATCGCCGAGCGACTGCACGCCCAGGCGTTCCACCTCGACTTCGGCCTCGCGCACGCGGAGCCCGAGTCGGGCGCCCTCTTCCTGCGCCTGCTCCGTGTGCAGGCTGCCGCGGATCATGCGGAGCGTTCCGTCGAGTTCGAACCACTTGAACGACGCCACATAGAGTTCGAGGTCGCGGACCTCGTCGCGGTACTTGGTGTACCGCTCGGCCTTTTGGGCCTGACGCTTGAGCGAGCTGAGGCTCTTCTCGAGTTCCCCGAGGATGTCCCCGATGCGCACCAGGTTCTGCCGCGTCTGGTCCATCTTGCGCTCGGCGGCGCGTTTGCGGACCTTGAACTTCGTGATGCCCGCGGCCTCTTCGATCATGCCGCGCCGGTCGGCGGGTTTGCTCGAGACGATGAAGCCGATGCGGCCCTGCTCGATGATCGAGTACGCGCGCCGGCCGACGCCGGTGCCCAGGAAGAGGTTGGTGATGTCCATCAACCGGACCGGGGTGCGGTTGATCGAGTAGTCGCTGCGCCCGGACCGATCGAGTCGGCGGGTGACCTGGATCTCCGCGTAGTCGCGGTACTCGGGCGGGGTCAGGCCGTCCGTGTTGTCGAAGGTGATGGAGACCTCCGCGAACCCGTGGGGTCCCCGGCTCTCGCTGCCGTTGAAGATGACGTCGTCCATCGCCTTGCCGCGCAGGCGGGAGGGGGACTGCTCGCCCATCACCCACTTGATCGCGTCGACGACGTTGCTCTTTCCGCACCCGTTCGGACCGACGATGCCGGTCACGTCGTGGTCGAAATGGACGATCGTCTGTTCGACGAACGACTTGAAGCCGACGATTTCGAGCTTCTTGATCTTCACTTCGGCGCTCCTTCGAGTGGACGATCTGCCCACACGAGCCCACGCAGCGGTGGGCGTAATCCATCGTGTCGTCCTCGAAGGACGCATCCACGGTCAGTCTTCCTGGATTACAAGGCTTGAGCCCTCAAAGCAACTGCATACGCGAGTGACAGTGGGTCTCAGTCCGTGGCCACCACTACATCTTGTGGTGTAGAGAGTGATACCCGCACATCGCAGGTGGCGAGCTCCAGATCGCTGTGTTCCCACCGCGGAGACTCGACGCGGGTCAAATCGATGGCTCCGAAGCCTGCGTCGGTAAAAACGAAGGTTCCTTCGACCCACGCGGCCACTTTGCGCCCGCCAGGCTGCTCCCCGCTGATGAGGGCCCGCTCGAACACCCAGGCGCGGTCTTGGTTGCCGAACTGCACATCGCCCGGCTCCGCGATGCGGGTGCCCTGAACACAGATCGCGTCGGGGGACGCATCGCCCAGGACCTGAAACCGAACCGGCTCGATCTGAAGCCGGGTCGAGAGGCCCGCCCGCAAGGCTCGGGCGCGGGTAGCGGCGTTCGGCGTGAGCAGTGCGTTCACGGCCGCGTCGTCGAAAAGAACCTGCTCCGGGGTGCCCTCGTGCAGGGCGGCGTAGAGGGTCTGGCCGACCACCCGCAGCGCTTCGTTCCGCGCGGGGGACCCATCGGGGGGCGCGAGGCACGAATGCGGTCCCGCCGCCTCACGCACGTCGGTGGTGGAAGGCGAACACGCAAGCGCGAGCGCGCAGATCAGACTGGCTGGTCGCAACACGGGCCGCTCAGTTGAGCGCGCGGATGCTGAAAGGGTACGTGACGTCGAACTGGGTCCGCTGGAAGCGCGGGAAGCGAGCGGTGCGCACGACGCCCTCCATGCAGGTGCCCTGTGGGGTACCACCGAAGGGCCGGCCGCCAATGCTCACCGAACGGACCGCGCCGTCGTTCGACACGCGGATGCGTGCCGTCGCGAGGCCGACCTGGTCGCCCGCACAGGTCCGCATGCGCGGCATCAGGCCACCGAGCGCACGGGTGACCGCGGCGCGGCTGGGCACGTCGGGCAGGTTCGAGGTGTCTTCCATCGGAGTCTCCATCGGAGTCTCCATCTCGGTCTCCATGGTGCCGCCGATCGCCCGCGCGAGCAGGTCGTCCATGGAGTCCATGCCGGTGTCCATGGTCGCTTCCATGGTGGCTTCCATCGTCGCTTCCATGGTGGCTTCCATCGTCTCGGTGGCGACCGCGGTCTCCATCGTGGCGGCCATCGTATCCGTCATCGAGTCGGTGCTGGCGCGACGCACCCGACGGCTCCCCGTCTCGGTCTCGGTCTCGGTCTCGGTCTCGGCTTCGGTTCCGGCTTCGGTTTCCGTGCCCGCCTCGACTTCCGTTTCCGTCCCGGCTTCGACTTCCGTCTCCGTCTCCGTCTCCGTCTCCGTCTCGGTCTCGGTCTCGGTCTCGGTTTCGGTTTCGGCCGGCACGACTTCGGTTTCCGTCCGCGTCTCGCTGCGCTCCGTCGAGGGCGGCGGGGTGTTGGATGCCACCGGCTCGCGATCCTGGCCGAACGCGAACCAGCCACCGCCCGCGATCAAGAGTCCGAGCAGCAACCCGATCCACATCTTGCCGCCACCAGAGGACTCCGGCTCGGCGGCTGCCACGGCGACCGCTTCTTCACCTCGGAGCTGCTTCGCAGCCGAGGCGGTCGCGCCGGTCGCCTTCTTCTTCTCGCCCGACGCGTCGGACTTGGACTTGCCCGAGGACTTGCCGGAGCTGGACTTGCCCGACTTGGCCGACTTCGATTTCTTGCCCGACTTCGATTTGCCGGATTTCGATGACTTCTTCGGCGTCTTGATCGCGTCGCCGGACTTGGACTTCGCAGACTTCGCCACCGCCGCGGCGGCCGCCGCTTCCTGGCCCTCGTCCTCGCCCTCGTCCTCGTCCGCGTCGTCCGAGTCTTCGTCGTCCGAGTCGTCGGGTGCCGGCGGCATGATGCTCGACGCCAAGGCGGCCAAGTCGAGCTTGCCATCCTCTTCGTCGTCTTCGTCGTCCATGGGCGGCGGCGGGTTCGACATGGCGCTCAGCGCAGCGAGTGCGTCGTTGTCGATGTCGGACTGGTCTTCGGTCTTCTCGCTCACGTTTGGCCTCGGCTCAAAAAGCGGCTACGCCCAGGTGCGAATGCACGCTCGGCAGGCCCGCTGTAGCACATTCACCCACCTTGTCTTGGCGGTCCACATTCTGAACCGCGGAGCCGACCGGGTCTTGGGTCAGCGTGAGAGAACGAACAGCAGAAGAAAGAGCGCGAGCACCACGCCAGTGGTCAACCCCATCACCTTGAGGGCGCGGTTTCCGAGCTTGTCCGCCGCCCACATGCCACCGAAGGCCCCGGCCGCGAAGAGCACGAAGCTGGTCGGTTGAACCGGGTAGTTGGGGTATTGCGGGGAAACGGCGAGGGCCACCGCGAAGTTCACGAGGAGCAAGAGCCCGCCGCCGGCCACCCAGCCGAGTCCACGGGCGATTCGCTTGTCGTTCCCAGTCACCGGCGACGCTCTGACGAATCTTCCCTCAGCGCGCAAACGCTCGCAGCCAGCGCCGGCCTCGGGAATCGCAGGTGCTGGCCTCCGCAATCGCAGGTGCTGGCCTCGGCCTCGCAGGCGCTGGCCCTGGAAATCGCAGTGCTCCTGGCCCCGGGAATCGCCGTGCTGCTGGCCCCGGGAATCGCAGTGCTGCTGGCTTTGGGAATCGCGGGCCTCAGCTGTACGGTGCGACGATCCGCACGGTCGTGCGCGCCCGGAGCACGTTGACCCACCGCTCCACCGCGGCCGTCAGCCGCTGCTGAGTCAGCCAGACGCGCATGCCTTCACGGACATCTTCGAGCTCCTGGCCCAGGAACGGGTGTTCACCACCGGCGAACGCGCGCTCCACCGCCGAGTCGTCCACCCGCGACTGCCCCTCCAGGTTGGCTTCCAGAAACACCCGGACCAGCGCGCGACGGGTGGCGATGGACTCGAGTTCTTCGCGCGAGGCCCCAGTCGCCTGACGCAGCTGTTCGAGCCGGGCCTCACCACCTGCTTGCTGGGCCAAGCGTCGGCGCTCGGCGACCAAATCCTGGGCCGCGGGCGAAGCGACCTGGACGCGCTCTGCCTCTCGGGCGATCAACGTCTCTCCGATCATCTCTTCGAGGGTTGCGGCCATCAGTCCCTCGGGCACGGCGCCAAGCGGCAACCGGTCTCGCATCTGACCTGTGAGACGGATCCGCGCGCGAAGCTCGACGTCGCTGTGGAGAATGACCACCGTTCCGCGCTGCGGGGTGTTCGAACCCACCAGGGCGACGATGCCATCGCCCCGAACCTGAGTGGGTACCTGGGCGTGCAGTCGACCGCCGGCCACACTCGGGACGAAGAGCGCCCCGAACATCGCGACGACGGCGAGGCGCACCAACTACTCTTCTTCGCCGCTGGCTTTCGCCGGCCGGGGCACCCGTGGGAGCGGCACGCGGCGGCGGCTGCCGAGGAACTCGACGAAGGCGAGCGCAGCGTCCAGTTCGCGGGCCGGCAACCGATCGACCATCTCGTGCAGGCGGGCACGCGATGCTTCCACCGCTGCGCCGCGTGCATCGCCGCGCGGCTCGACGGACTCCTTCACCTCTTCGGGGGTGGGGACCGGCCACGCTTCTCGCTCGACGACCACGATGTGGTGCGCGGTCAGCCACGCCTCCATACACGCGCGCAAGCGCTCTGAACGGAACGTGAACCAGCGCTCGCGGTCGACCGCATACGACAGCAGAACGTCCTTGAATCGTCGAAAGGCACCCTTGCCGTCGATGGACTCGGTGAGTTTGTCCTTGAGCTCCGACTCTTCGACGGTCGCGATGAAGCGCTCCATCCAGCGGTACTGCTCACGCGACGACACCGGATCGATCCGCATGTACGTCTTGTCGCCCATGATGCGCTGGTGCATGCCCGGGTCGGCGATTCCGTCGACGATGCGGACCACTTCACCGGTTTCGAGATGCAGGTACGAATGAACCTCGGGGGCGTTGTTCTCGAACGCGTCCTCCAGGGCTTCCCAGCTGATCGGGACTTCGAAGGAAGACTGGCTCACGAGGGGGCTCCTTGTCGGATGTCGCTGCGGGTGCGGGCGATGGCGTCTTGCCACCGTTGCATGTCTCGGATTCGGGTGGGCTCATCCATCTTGGGATCGAACGTACGCTCGACCCGATGCGCTTCCACGATGGCGCTTTGATCTTCGAAGATGCCCGCACCGAGTCCCGCCAGGTAGGCGGCACCGAGTGCGGTCGTGTCGACGTTGGCGGGACGGTCCACTGCCACTGCACATAGGTCCGCTTGGCGCTGCATCAAGAGGTCGTTGTTGGCGGCGCCGCCATCGACCCTCAACCGCGAGAGTGTCGTTTTGGCATCCGCCTGCATCGCGTTGGTCAAATCGACAATCTGATACGCGATCCCGTCGAGGCAGGCGCGACAGAGATGGGCCACGGTCGTGTCTCGGCTCAAGCCCATGATCAGTCCGCGTGCGTGCGGATCCCAATGTGGTGCGCCGAGGCCCGAGAGCGCGGGCACGAAGACCACGTCGCCCGCGGACTCGACTTCACGTGCTTTCTTCTCGACGTCGGCCGAGTCCGAAATGATGCCCAGTCCATCGCGCAGCCACTGGACCGCTGCGCCCGCGATGAAGGAGCTGCCTTCGAGCGCGTAAGTCGTCCTGTCGCCAAGCCTCCAAGCGATCGTCGTGATGAGTCCGTGCTCCGAGGGCACGAATCGGTCGCCGGTGTTCATCAGCAAGAACGCGCCCGTGCCGTACGTGCACTTCGCGTCGCCTTCCGCGAAACACGTCTGACCGAAGAGCGCGGCCTGCTGGTCGCCGGCCATGCCTGCGATGGGGATGCCGTCGGGAAGCCCAGGCACACCCCGGGTCTCGCCGTACACCTCGGCGCAGCTGCGCACCTCAGGCAAGAGCTCCCGCGGAACGTTCAGCGCGGACAGCAAGTCGTCGTCCCATGACCCGTCTCGGATGTCGTACATCAACGTACGCGACGCGTTCGTGGCGTCGGTGACGTGGGCCGCTCCGCCGGAGAGTTTCCAGACCAGCCACGAATCGATCGTGCCGAACGCCAGCTCGCCTGCCGCGGCGGTCTTCCGCGCGCCGTCGACGTGGTCCAGGATCCAGGCCACCTTCGTGCCGCTGAAGTAGGGGTCGAGCACCAGCCCGGTGCGCTCTCGGAACATCGCCTCGTGGCCGTCCGACTTCAACGCTGTGCACCGGTCCGCCGTGCGCCGATCCTGCCAGACGATGGCGCGATGAATCGGCGCGCCGGTGCTGCGGTGCCAGACGACGGTGGTCTCGCGTTGGTTCGTGATGCCGATGGCCCGGCAATCTTTCGGATCCACCTTGGCCATCCGGAGTGCTTCCCCAACCGACTGGGTCACGCTCTCCCAAATCTGCGCGAGATCGTGCTCGACCCACCCTGGATGGGGGAAGTGTTGAGCGAACTCTCGGTTCGCTTTGGCAAGCACGGTGGCGTCTGTGGAGAGCACCATCGCGGTGGACCCAGTGGTCCCCTGATCAATCGCGAGAATGAAGCCCGGCATGGACCGGCGACGGTATCACAGCGCTGTGGCCCGCCGCGCGGAAGGAATCGGACGACCAACGGGCCAGAGACCCGAAGCGACCGCTCCGGCTGCCGACCACCGCTCCGCCGCTGCGGGTTCGATGTTCTACCGCGGACGGGCGAGGGGCTACGTGTCGCCGAGCTCGCGGAGGAACTCGTCGGCTTCCGTGAGATCCGCGTCTTCGGACTTCGCCTTGCGGGCCCACAAGAGCGCACGCCGTGCCTCGCCGCGTTGGTGCGCGATCTTGGCCTGCATGAGAAACGCTTGAGCGCGGCTCATGGGCCCGTCCACTTTGCTCAACGTGACCGCGCGCAGCGCCGCCAACGCGGTGTCCATGTCGTTGAGTTCCCACGCGAGAATCGCGAGTTCGGAAGAGACATGACCGTTGTTCTTGTCGGACTCGAGCGCGGCAACGAGCCACTGCTTCTCCAGGTCGCGGTCGCCTGCGGCGCGCGCCAGCCGCGCCATGCGGTGCTGCAACTCTCCGAGCTCCGGAGAACGCCGGCGGGTCTGCCGGCCGATCGCTTCTTCGAGCAGCTGGCCACACTCGGCGAAGTAACCCGAGCCGATGTACGCATCGGCCAGAAGCACCACGGTGCGGTGATCTTCTGGCTTCGCTTGAACCGCATGCTGCAGCATCGGAAGCGCGGCTTCGGCGTCCCCGACATGCTCGACGAGCACCCGACCCGCGCGGCGGAACAGCTCGAACGCGCGCTCCTTGTCCTCGGTCGACTGCGCCTCATGCGACAACAGACCCGCGAGTTCGCGGAAGGCTCCGGTCTGCTCGTAGAGGGTTCGGAGCCGCTCGAGCAGCCGGGTGTCGCGCGACTGCACGTGGAACACGTACTCGAGCGCCTGGCGCCCTCGATCGGCATCCTCGGAGGCGTCGCACGCGTCCGCCATGAGCAGCGCCGCATCGACCTGGTCGCTGCCCTCGAGCAGCACGATGAGCGCGGCACACGCATCCGCCACGCCCGGCCAGTTCTGCGCCGCGATGTCCACATCGCGCAGTCGAAACAGCGCCTCTGCGTCGTCGTCGTGGTCGGTCACCCAATCGGCGAGTGCATTGCGGGCTTGGTCCGCGGCACCCGCAGCGTCGAGCACATCCACCAAACGAAACACAACCGTGCGTTCGGCGGCCGAGTCGCCGGCTTCGCCATAGGCAAACCGGGCGCGGGTGAGCGCCTGGACGAGATCGGGCGCGACCGCGGCCGGGTCGATCGGGTACGCGGACTCGAGGTCCGCGACCGCCTGATCGACTTCGTTGCGCTCGAGCTGGAGCCTCGCCCGCAACACCACGAGCTGGACCCAGCGGGCATCGCGGGTGTCGTCGCCTTGTGCGGCGAGGTGCGCCTCGAGCGCGGTCGACACCTCCGCCGCCGCGCCTTCGAGATCCCCCGACTCGCGCATCGCATCGACGAGCTCGGCGAGGATCTCGGGGCTGCCGGTCGCTTCGCGCGCCCGCTGCAGCAGCAAAACGGCGCCGGCGGGATCCTGAAGCGTCACCCGACGGATATGCGCCGCCTCGCGGAGCCGTGTGGCGCTGAGCTCCGGTTCCGATTCGACACGGTGCAGGGCCTGCGCTTCCAAGAACCCGGCGAGGGGCGCCCAGCGCTCTTCGACACGGTACTTGGTTTCGAGTTCGTCCCGCAGCTCCGCGTCGTCCGGGTTGCCGGCCACGCCCGCGGCAAGGGCCGCAAGCACCGCGTCCGGGTCGTCGAGTTCGGTCCACTCGGCCATGAGCTCACGCGCGAGCGTGCTGGCCGCCGCGCCCTCGGAAACGGCGAGAAGCCGCCCGCGCACTTCGGCGCGTTCCCGCGGGTCAGTCTCGGGTCCCAGCAGCGCAAGGTACGCTTCGATCACGCGCCGCTCTTTGGGCACCCAGTCGAGCGCCCGGCGGTACACGTCGGCGGCGTCGTCGCGCCGCACCTTCTCGAGCAACTCACCGAGTCGGAGGCTCAGGTCGGTGATCGTGTCCAGGTCTTCGTGGTCGCGCGCCACGTCGAGTTGCCGCTCGAGAAGCTGGACGAGGTCTTCGTCGTAACCACTCTTCTCGTACAGATTGGCGAGCAGACCGGCGGCCTCGTGGTGTTCGGGGTCCTCTTCGAGGATCGCCTCGAGCACGTCGACCGCATCGAACTCGCGGCCTTCGATGGCCATCAAGAACTGCGCTTTGACGAGGCGCGCTTCGTTGCGCAGCGCCGGGTCGAGCAACGCATCGACGAGTTGCACGACCAAGTCCGAGAGCCGTCCTTCGTCGCCACGCTTCGATCGGACTTCGAGCAGCGGGCGCCAGAGGCTCGCCTCGGCGACGTCGTGCTCAAGCAGCCGCGTGTAGACGTCGTCGGCGACTTCGAGGTCGCCGCCCTCTTGTGCGGCGGTCTCGGCGAGTGCGATCTCGAGCTGGCGGCGCTCGTCTTCGTCCTCGGCGGTCTCGACCACCCGTTCGAGCCAGCCGAGCGCCTCGCGCACTTCGCCCGCGTCTCGGTGGAGTTCGGCGAGTCCACGCATCGCCCACCGCGCCGAGACGATGCCCTCGTCCGAGGCTTCGGCCACTTCGATCGCGCGCAGAAGCAGCGGCTGCGCGCGCTCGGCCAGGCCGAGTGCCCGCGCCTTCTCTGCCGCCTCCCGCAATCCGCTCAACCCGGCGTCCGAACGCGAGGCGCGTCGTTCCAGCCAACGAAGCAACATCTCGTCGTCGCCGCTGTCTCGGGCGATCTCTTCGTAGAGCCGCATCGCTTCGTCGTGGTCCGCGCGCTCGGTCGTCGCTTGATGCAGAAGCGCACCCATCTGTTCGTGCCGGGGATCCGCATCGAACGCCTTGCGCGCGATGGCCACAGCCTCATCGAAGGACTCCTCGTCGGCGCCCGCGAGCAGCACGCCCGCGAGTTGATGGAGCACGTTCGCCCGGCGGGGGCCGGTCACCTCCGGCGATTCGACGAGCGACTGCAGCACGCGGGTCTGCAGCGGCACGTCGGCCAGCTGCGCGCCCACCCGTGCGAGCGCGTGCCAGGCCTCGAGCGGCGCCTCGGGTTCCGCTTTGCCATAGCAGGTCGCGGCAGCAGCTGGGTCGCTCTGGTCGTTCTCGGCGATGGCGCCGAGCGTCAGCCAGAGGCCGGCCTGAAGCGGCGCATCTTCGTCGCGCTGATGCAACTCGAGCAACTCGCGCAGCCGCCGTTCGAGGGCGTCCACCCGACCGACCGCACGGGCCGACTGAAGCGCGCCCTTTCGGTACTGGGCGCGGGCGGGGTCCTTGCCGAGGGCGCCGAGTCGTTTCTCGAACGCCTCTTCGTTGCGCTCCTGGATCTCGAGCGTGTCCGCCATCGCAGACAACATGGCCGCGCGGCTCGGCGCCGAGTCCGCCGCGTTCGAGCGGCGCTCGAGGACCTGCAGCGCGAGTTCGTGTTCGCCGCGTTCGGCGAGCACCGCACGAAGCTTGAGCGCCTCGTCGTCGGACTGGGCCGCGGCTTCGAGCACGGATTCGAGCAGCTCGTCCACCTGTTCTTCGCTGCGCCCGTCCTGCGCTTTGTCGATCGCGTAGAGTTCGTAGAGCACCTCGGCGGTCCCGACCTCGGCCGGTCCGGTCTGCCGCCGCACCATCATCAGGAGGGCGCGGTAGGCCTTCTCCGCCCGAGCGAGCTGCCCCGCTTCGCGGGCGAGCCTGCCAAGCGTGTGCAGCATCTTCGGTTCCGCCATCGCCATCTTGGTGGCGAGCTCGAGCTGCTCGAGGGCCGTGTCGAAGTCGCCCTGCGCGCGGGCGACGATGCCGAGCTGATGGTGCACGTGGGCGCGCTCCGCGCTCCGTCGCCGTCCGAACCCATCCAGCACGGCGGTGAGGATGTCGCGGGCTTCGTCGTAAGCCTCCGCTTCGCGCAGTCCTTCGGCGAGCTGGAGTTTGATGCTCCGATCGTCGGGCGCGAGCTCCATGCCTTTGCGCAAGACGGGGATCGCATCCGCGGGTCGGCCAAGCCGCGCCGCGTGAAGCTCGGCGGCTTCGCGCACGAGCTCGAGCACCCGGTCTTGGTCGGTCACGTGTTCGGCGGCCTGGGTCAACACCCGCGCGAGCGGCTCCCAGGCTTCTGCTTCCCGGTATTGGTCCGCGAGCAAGTCGCGCAGATCCTGCCGGTCGGGGCTGCGGCTGAGCGTCTCTTCGAGCACTTCGCACGCGCGCTCTCCGCGCTCCGCTTGGATCAACGTCTGCGCCAGCTCGGCGGCACGGTCGGCCCGCTCGTCGTCCTCCGCCACCGCGAGTCGACGCTCGAGCCATCGGGCCGCCGCTGCGTGTTCGCCCCGCGACCGGAGCGTACGGGCGAGCGCGTCGAGCGATCGGAGCTCGGCCGGACGGTGTTCCACCACCTTGCGGTGGGCTTCGAGCGCACGGGCCTCGTCCTGCAGCGGGCCTTCGCTGAGCTCGGCGACGCGGGCCCACAATCCGCCCGCGCGGTCGGGGTCCTCGATGCGGGCAGCCTGGGCTTCGAGCAGACCGGCGAGTTCTTCGTGGGCGCGCCGCTCGACGAGCAGCGACTCCAGCGCGGCGAGGCTCGCTTCGTGACCGGGGCGGTCTTCGAGGTTCGCCCGGAGCGCCTCCATCCGGCCCCCGTTCTGTTCGATCTCGGTGACGATGCGCGCGATCTCGAGCCGCGCGGCAATGCGCCGATCCGGGTCCTCTGTCTGGGCCAGCTCGCGGCGACGGATGCCGAGCAACTCGGCGCTCCGGTTCTCCTCGGCCAGAAGATCGCCAAGACCCTGAAGCGCGTCGGCGTTCTCGCCGCCGAACTGCAACGCGTCGCGGTAGAGATCGATCGCCTGCGCACGATCGCCGAGGGCCCGAGCGCGCTCCGCGGCCTGCAGCCGGCGCGCCATCGAGTCCTCGACCGACATCGGTAGGCGCGACATCTCGATCAACAGCGCGATGGCCTCCTGGGCCCGCTCTGCGGCGTCGTGCTGGGCGAGCAGCGCATCCGCCGCAGCGATGGTGCTCTCCGAGGGGGTGCGCTCGCCGGAGCCGGTTTCTCCACGGCGCCACGCGATCGAAGCCCGTTCGAAGAGGGTCTGCCACACCTCTCGGCTCCGACTCTCCGGCGCGATGAGCGCGGCCTCGTGCAACGCGTCCAGGTCGCGCACGTCGCGGCCAGCGATCGCCCAAAGGGTCGCGAAGAGGTCGGCGTCTTCGGCCAATCGCTCGACGGTGAGGAGCCGCCGCATGTGGGCGGGCGGCGCGTTCGGTGCCAACGCCGCCCGGCGCAGCACGTCTTCGACGCGGGCATCGCTCGTCTGGCACAGCGCCACGACGTGGTCCGCGTACGACTCGCGCAACGGGTCCGCATCGAGCGCACCGAGGGCTGCGTCGAGCGCACCGGCCGCATCGCCGAGCTTCTCAGAGCGCAGGTGCGCTTCGAGCGAACGAAGGTGCGCCCGCCTGGGACCCGCCGCCGCGGCGGCTGCGGCCCGGAAGGCGTCTGCGGCCACCGCAAACGCTTCGGTCGACTCCGCCAGACGAAGCACCTCGGCTTCGAGCCGGGTGTCCTCCGGTTGTTGTTCGAGCGCGCGCCCAAACAGGGCGAGAGCGGGTTCCGGTGCCTCGGACTCCCGCTCTTCGATCGTCGCTGCGTCCCGCAGGAGCTTCGCGCGCGTCGGCGCGTCTTCGGCGACGGCCAGTCGATGCTCGAGCAACGCGATGAGCGGCGCCCACTCGTGGGTGAGTTCGTAACTCGTCGCGAGCGCGCGCACGGCCCGGCCTCGAATGCCAGCGTCCTCGTGGTCGCAGAGCCGCGCCAGCCCCGCGCGGGCCTCGCCGTGCTCGGGAAACGCTTCGAGCGCGCGCCGGTAGGAATCGAGCGCGCCGCTCGGGTCGCCCAGGCGCTGGGCCCGCAGGTCGCCTTCGCGCGCACGCAGGTCTGCGACGTGCGGTTCTTCGCGGGCGGCTGCCCGGCCGATGACATCGGCCATGTCGTCGAACCGTTCGGTCCGCTCGTAGAGTTCGATGAGGGCGTTGGAGACTTCCGCGTCTTCGCCGTACGCCGAACCCACTTCGTTCCACGTCGCGATCGCGTCGGCGGGTTGGTCCACGTCGGCCGCGAGGACGCGTGCGATGCGCACGAGGTCCGCCCGCTGGCTCCACACGCTGGTCGAGGTGGCGATGCGACGACGAAGCGCCGCCATGAGCTCCCCGAACCGCCCTTCCTGCGCGAGCAGATCGATGATCGCCGATTGGGCTTCGTCGTCGTTCGCGTTCGTCGCGAGGCGCGACTCCCAGAGCCCGAGCGCGCGGTCGGTGTTGCCGAGCGCGTTCGCCAGCCGTGCTGCGTTTCCGAGCGCCTCTCGACGCCGCGACTCCGAGTCCTCGAGCTGTGCCAGCCGTTCGAGCGCCGCGAGTTCTTCTTCGCTGCGCTCCGCTTGGTGCAGTTCGGCGCAGAGTTGGCGGGCCGCCTCACGAGCCACGTCCGCGGGCATGCCCTCTGCCGTCAGGATCGAGAGCTGCGGAATCGCGGCGGGCGACTCGCCCAGCGCGCTCAGTCGCTGCGCCGCTTCCAGTCGGAGTGGCGCGCTCAACGCGGTGTCTTCGGTTTGGTCCGCGGCCTCGACGAGGAAGTCGACGATGCGACGCTCCTGGCCTGCGGCCATGCCGGCCGCGCGCAACCCTTCGAGCGCGGACTCGTCCTGCGCGTCCAGCGCAATCATCGCACCGAAGTGTTCCATCGCTGCGCCCGGATCACCGCCCTGCACCAGGCGCTCGGCAGCGTCGCGGTGGAGCGCGATGCGCTCGTCGGTACCGGCCAGCGCAAGCGCGGTGCCCAGCGTGGCGATGACCTGAGACGGGCGGCCTTCCTCCGCGTAGCGGGCCCGGAGAATCGTCAGCGCGGCGCGCCGCGGATCCGCGTCGAGCGATTCGTCGCTCGAGAAGTTCTCCAGCATCTCGAGGATCGGCGCGGTGTCCGCTTTCGGATCGTCGAGCAGGTCTTCGAGCACTTCGATCGACTCACCGACGCGGCCGAGTTTCGAGGCCAGCGTGCGCGCAATCTGCAACTTGAGCGTCCGGGCCGGCCCGCCCTTGCGCCGGCCCAACTGCTCTCGCCAGAGCTCGACCAGATCGTCGAACCGAGACTGCCGATCGAGCAGTCGTTCGAGACTCGACACGAGCTGCTTGTCTTTCGGGCGCAGCACGAGCAGTTGTTTGAGGTAACCGATCGCTCGATCCGGATCGGACGCGAAGTCCTTCGCGGACTGTGCCGCTTCCTCGAGAAGCGCGACCTTGCGGGCCGGGTCGCTCGCGCTTTGGATTTCGTCGTCGTAGAGCGAGAGAAGTTCGTCCCAGCGCTCAGCGACGCTGAAGAGCACCGTGAGCCGCTGGAAGGCCCAGTCGGCGCTTCCTTCGTCGACGCGCAGCACACAGCGCAGCGCTTCGATCAGCTGGGGCGAGTCTTCGCGGAACCACTCTTCGTGGAACTGCACCACCCGCTCCGAAAGCGACGCCGCCACCCCATCCGGCAGCGGCCCCTGGAGCACCTCGCGGTACAGCGCCCCGACTTCGTCCGGGCGCTGACTCGACGCAGCGAAGTCTTCGAGCGCGTCCCACGCCGCGTCGTCCGATGGGTCTTGGCGCGCCTGAGCCGCGGCTGCTTGGAATGTCTCGTCGACGGGCGTTCCCGTTTCGGTCGTTTCCTGCTCTTCGCTGTCCATCATCGCCTCATCCGCACTGTGTGGGCCGGCACCCGATGCTTCGGGGGCGCGCGAGGATATCAAGAATGAGTTCGGTTGTTGTCCGCGATAATCGCGCAGCGTACAGGGGCCGCCCTCGGTTCGCGTGGCTCGACGTGCATGAGGAAGGCGTCGCGAAGGTCCGCAGCCGTTTTCGAGGGTTCGCAGAGCAGCTGGCGTCCGTGCTCACTGAAAGTTTACGCGCCGATGATCAGCATCTCTCGCCTGGCGCGGGGAGCGGCATTCGGCACAGAGCCCACACAGCCCACCCGTCCGTCTGTGCACCCGCCTGGCCGAACTGCGGACTGCCAGGCAGGATGCCGCCCATGGGACGGACCACGATTGGCCAGACACGCCTCCCACCGCGGGTCGTCGGGCCCGCCTGCATGGCGCTCACGTTGCTGTCCGCCTGTGCCGGCATCGGATTCCCAGGATCCACACTGCCTGCCGGGCTCGCTGGCACAGCGCCCACGCCGCCGGAGGTCTACGCCCATGGCGCGCGGTTGCAGTCCGCGCCGAGCGACGCGCAGGTCGCACGCTGGCTCTGCGACCAGCTGGCCCTCCCCTTCGTCTGCCGGGCGTTCGGACCTGCGGTGTCCGATGCGGATCTGCGTTTCGTCTTCGATGTGGAGCTCGAGGTTCAAAACCGCGCCGCGGTGCCGGTTCCCCTCGTGAGCGCGCTGTTCGCGTTCACGGCGTTTCCTGGGGCGACCGAAGCCGAAGGAGAGAACCTCGGGGCGGTGTGCGTGGCGCTCTGCGGATCCGAGGCGGAGGAAACCGTCCCTCGTGACTGCGATCGGGAACGGGCCTGCGAAGTCGACGACGACACGATTCGCGACATGGGCGCCTTCGCCACGGCGAGCGCCGGGTTTCTGCTCGACGTGGCCCGGGGCGAACGGCGCATGGAGGATCTGCGTGTCCGAACCCTCGCGGCCAACGATCGGATGACCGTGGTGTTTCGTTTGGAGGTCGCCGCAGGCCCACTGCTCCGCATCCTCCAGCGCGTGCTCGTGGACGCAGTGGGGGAGATCCGCTCGGGAAGACGGCCCCCGCTCGAGATCCCATATCGACTCGAAGGAAGCGTCTTTCTGGAAGTCGAGGGTTTCGGACGGTTCGCCGCGTCCATGCCGGAGCTCGACCAGATCTGGCACCTCGGTGCACGGATCGCAGGATGAACCGCTGGTGGGTCGTCCTGCTCGCGGGCTCGGTCGGGTGCGCCAGCGGGCAGGTTCACGTGGCCCAGTCGCACGTCGCCCGACGTCTGGACGAGCTGCGCGAAGACCAACACATTCGGGTCAGCGCGACCAACGGCGCGCGGGTGCGGCTCTCGCTCGCCCGGGAGGTGCTCGCCGACCAGAACGTACTCGGCGAGTCCCCGTTGAGGTTGGATGTCGGCACGCTGATCGAGGGGTGTTCGCTCCGCACCCCGCTCCAGATGCTCGACGAGGACGGAGTCCGGGCGGCGCTGGACGGACGCCCCTGTCCGCTGGCGGACACCCAGTTCCTGACCGTCGGAAGGGAGTCTTCGGGAGGCCGCCGGAACCTGCTGTCGGGATGGGTCTACGCGCTTGTGGTGATCGGCGGGGTGGTCGCGTTGTCCCTCGTCGCTCTGGGTGTGTGTCTGCGCGACGGCGGACGCTGCTGACCACCATTGGCGGACGCGGCTGACCCTCAACGGAGGATGGGGGCGCGACGCAGCTGCGCGCGCTGGCTCGGGCTGAGTTCGGTGCCGGTCGCGTCGGCGGAGAAGAACATCAGGTTCTCGCTCCCCGCACCCACACACTCGGTCGCGGACAAGAGCCCGTCGCCGTCTGCATCGGTGCACACCGGCGTGTCGGCGAATCCCTCGAACACCGTGCCGTCGAACTCGGTGGGGTGGAAGAGTCCGAGGTGGTGCGCCACTTCGTGCGCCATGACGCGCCCGAGGTCGGCACCGATCGCATCCACCGCGATCGCGACCCCTGAGTTGTCGATGCCCGGATGCCCGAGGGGCCCGGGGATCCCTCCGCTGACCGCGAGCTGGAAGTCGATGTCCCGCACCAGAAAGAGCGACACCCCAGGCTCCGAGAGCCCCGCGCCAAGGGAGAACAACTCGGCGAGCTCCGGCAGGTCGCCCCGTTCGCCTTCAAGGATCTGCAAACGGGTCCGGGGTGTTCCGGTGATGTCGTGCTGGCGGACGTCCCCGACCGAGATGCCCGCGGCGGAGAAGATCTCCTCGAGCCGCCCGAGCGCCGCCGCCAACTCCGGTGGTCCGCGGGTGCCGGTGGCTGCGAACCCTCCGCCACCGAGGTAGAACACGTCCAGGTCCAGCACCGAACCGGCCCCGGAAGGAAGCGAGGTGCGCATGCCTCCGGCGGACCGATCGAAACGCAACGAGAGCGCTCCGGACGGGGTCGGCGCATCGCCCGACGGCAGCTGCACGCAGAGCGGGCTGCCGCTGCGTGCGAAGAGCGGGTTCGGGTCGCCCGGTCGCCCCGACCAGATCACGGCGTCTCCTACGCTCAACGACACCGCGGCGGGCCGCTCGACGCACGCGGGCTCGAGCACATGAAACGCGAAGCCCGCCGGCAAGGTCCAGTCGTCCGCCGCCCCCTGCGGTTCGAATGCGGGGACCACCGCCGCTGGCAAGGCACGCCGCGGCACACAGACCGTGGCGCGCTGCATCGCGTCGGGACCGGCGTGCACCCAGGTCTGGGTGCACCGCTGCGCTTCGGCGCACGCTGCGTCGTCCGTGCACGCGACGACGCAGCGCCCCGAAGCCGCGCACAGGCCATGCGCGCACTCGGCCGCGGTCGTACACGAGACCCCCGGTCCGCCGCCGATGCCCGGGCCGCACTCCATGACGGCGACCTCACCTTCGGTCTCGGCGCGGCGACAGATCTCGGCACCGCACTCGGCGTCGCCGACGCATGTTCCCAGCGGTCGGGGCGGCACGGCACGTTCGGTACACGTGGGCGGCGGCGCATCGCGGCGCGCGTCGGCCCCCGCGTCCACGGATGCGTCCATGCCAGGCGGCGACCCGCAACTGCATCCGACGACCAAGAGCAGGACGCAGGGGCCCCGCAAACGCCGGATCGGAGCGTACGCAGCCACGGACACCCGCTACTCCAAACGTTGCAGCAAACGTTCGGCGCGGTCTTTCAACGAGTCGCTTCCTTCGAAGTCGCCGAGCCGCTCGATGACCCGGATCACCCGGCGCACGCCTTCGACGTCTGCTTCTTCCAGCGCTTGCTCCAGCGCCCCCTCGAGCAGTCCACGGGCGTCGGACAACTCGGACGCTTGTTCGAGGAGCGCGCGCACCTCGTCGTCGGCCACCGACACCACCGTGACCTGGGGTCCCGGCGAGACCGGCGAGACGAGCGACCGTGGCGCTTCGATCTGCGCGACGATGGACGCCACGTCCGAGTCGAAGCGGTCGGCGCGCTCGTCTTCTTCGTCGTCTTCCAGATCCTCTGGGAACTCCTCCGCGTCCAGGCCCTCGATCACCGCGTCGTCTCCGAGTGCCGTCAAGAACGGGCGGGCGCGATCGGCGCCGCCCCGTTCCACGTGGTGCCGCACCGCGGCCAAGAGCGCCGAGCGCATGCCTTCGGTTTCGGGAGGCAGGCGGAGCAAGCGCGCGAAGAGCTCTTCCGCTTCGCTGCGCTCCCCGCGCTCGGCCAAGACGAGCGCGAGATCCGCCACGAGGGTCGGTACGTTGCCCATGTCGAGCAGCGCCTGACGCAACAGGGGCTCCGCAGCTGCTGGCCCCTTGAGTCCGAGCCAGAGTTCGGCCGCCCGCCGCCGCCACTCGCCGGCGCGATGGGTGTCGGTTCCGTGCTGGCCCATCAACTTGGCGGCACGCTCGAACCCACGCGCGGCCTGAAGCAGGTCGCCCGCGCGATGCCGCAGCGCAGCGTCCGCCGCCACCAGCTCCGGAAGGGTCGGATGCAACTGGGTCGCGGCTTCCACCACCCGCTCCGCGAGTCGTTCGATCGCCTCGGTCCATGCCCCATCGCTTCGACACAACCCAAGCACCGCCGACGCCACGAGCTTCGCGCGGGTCGTGCGCGGCAACGGACCGGTGAGTCCCATGTCGGCGATGCGAAGCGCATCGGCGTCCCCACGCTCCGCGAGTTGCGCGACCCAGGCCGACCAGCGCAGGGCGTCGCGGGGCAGGGCCGCGAGCGCATCGAGCACCAGGCCGGTGACGTCGTCGCCATGTCCAACCAGCATCTCGGCCAGCGCGAGTTGTCCGTCGGCGCGCAACCACTGTGGGCTCAGGGCATGCGACTGGGTTCGGAGGCTTCGCACCACCACGGTGTCGGGGGGATCGGATCCGTCGCGGATCGACTCGAGGCTCCGCGCGAACCCGCCGCTCTCGGTGTCGGCGGGTGGCAACGCGGCCGCTTCGAGTGCGGCCCCGACCAGGGTCGGCACGTGTACCGAGCCATCTTTGGGTGCCCCGCGCGCGACGAGTGTCCACGCCTCACCGAGCTCGAGTGCGAAGCCCACGGACCGCTCGTCCGGCAGCCGCCATCCATGCGGCAGGAGGGCCTCGGCCAGAATCGCCCGCAGGGGGCGGCGCACGATCAGCGCGTGTGTGGCGTCGTGGGTCAGCAGCCCGAGCCGGCGTCCGACCGCGTTGATGCGTTCGATCGCGCTCTCCCCAGACGCGCGCACCCAGTCCGCCGATGCGACATGCAGGTGCAGATCGGGACCCTCGAAGTGCGGCAGCAGCCGGCACGCGACCGCTCCGTCCTTGTCAAAAATCGCGGCGCCGATCTCGCCGTCGAGCCGATCGATCGTGCAGTCGTGCGGCAACCACGCGGTGGGCTGCAAACGCACCACGGCCGAGCGCAGGACCGAAGCCGCGGAACGAAAGTGCCGCGACCCACCGGTGAAGGACACGCCCGCGGTGAGCTCGACCTCCGCGGTCATCTCCAGAATGCGGAAGCCCGATCCGACATACGGCTCCGACAAGACGAGCTGCGCCGCACCCGAGCGCATGCGCACGTCGAAGCGCGGCGCGCGCACCGCCGCGAGGCGCGGACTGGAGGCGGCGGTCACGAGGGAGCCGGCGCCGGAACCGTCTCCCGGAACTTGGTCCAAGGCTCCCCGAGCTTTTGCGTGCAGACGCCAAGCAACGCGCTCACCGACGCGCGCCGTTCGTCTTCGAGTTCCAGAGTGCAGGCGCGCTCCGCGACGACCGCCGCCGCCAGCGTGCAGCCGCGGCGAGACAGCACCTCCGCGAGCATCGGCAACACGTCTTTCTCGGCGGCCCCGAGTTGAAGCGCGCGCCGCAACAGCCCGATCGCTTGTCCGTGCCGGTCGCGCCGAAACTGAGCGCGCCCCAAGGTCAAGAACAGGTCGGCACCGAACGAGTCGTCCAGCTCCTGGCTCCATTGGATGCCGAGGCGAAGCACCTCTTCGGCCCAGTCGAAGTTCCCGAGCTCCACGTAGGCTTCGCCGAGCATGCCGAGCGCGCGCGCCAGCGTTCCCTTCACGTCGTTCGAGAGCTGCTGGCCTTCGGCCGTCCGAAGCAACATCGACAAGGGCTGCGGCCACGAGCCGAGGATCTCGACCACCTCCTGGTGACTCCCGCGCTCGTTCGCAGTCACCGCCCGCGGCACGATGTTCAGGTCGATCGCGAAGGGCGACGCAGGGGTCCGGCCCTCGCTGCGCACCCGGTCGTGAATCAGATCCTTCAACTCGTCGAGCGCGATCGTGTCCGATGCCGGACCAAGCGAGATCGACACGCGCGGCGGGGCGTCGTCGCTCACGTGCAACACGTCGAGCGAGATCCCGAAGAGCGGCGCGAGCAGCAGGTAGCGGAACCCGATGAACCGCTGAATGTCTTCGCCGGACGGGTTGTCCGCCAGTGTGTCTTGGCCAGGCTCGCGTGCCATCAGGCTCGCCGACAAACGACGGCGCAGCTCGCCGAGAGGAAGCTGGTGTTCGTCCTGCGAGTCCCCGAGTGTGAAGCTCACCACGCTTCCGTCGACGTACCGTCGGTCGACCGCGACGGAGGTGATGCGCACACCCGCGACCACCGCGAACGCGACCGTGCGCTCACTCAGGACTTCGCAGAGGTCCAAGAAGTGTGGCGCGCCTTCTCCGAGGCGCTCGAACCACCCGTCTGCGCGTACGTCGTCGAGCGGAAACTCGCGTGAACCCATCGAATCCAGAGTAGCAAAGAAACCTCGCCGGCGGCCGAGCGTTTCAGTCGGGCGCCGCGTCGCTGACCCGCGCCGCCTCCTCCGGGCGGTCTACGGAGCGGAAACACGCCGAGAGGGTGTGTAGCGCCGCGGCTTCTCCCCGCGGATCGCGAATTCGTCGAGAGGCAGCCAGTGCTTCGAGGCCGGCTCGGATGGCTTTGCTCGGCTCCCCGAGGTGGAGCTGGATCCACGCGTAGGTCAGCGACGCCATCGAGTGGGCCTTGGGATCGTCGCCGGCATTGCTCTTCATGCGACCAAACGCAGCGAGCGCGCCCGGCACATCGCCTCGGGCGAGCAGCGCCATCGCCCGAAGTCGGTCCGCCGCCCCCAGATCCCGCCCTTCCGCGATGGCGGTGTCGACGGTTCGCTCGAGCGTCTCGAGATCCCCGGTCAGCAGCGCGTGAATCGCGACCTGGGAGACACGCCCATCGTCCAGTGGATCGTCGTCGGCCACGCCGCGGCTGATCGCCACCGCGCGTCCACGCGTTTCGGTGCGGGGATCCAGCTGCACCGCCACCGCCGCCAACTTGCGGGCCGGCACCACGAGTCCCGCCTCCGCGGCGGCTTGTGCGGCTTCGAGCAGCAAGAGCGCGCCGGCGTCCGGGTCGCCGCCCTCCGCGACGTAGAAGCCAATGGTCGCTCCGATGAGGGGGCCGCTGTAGGCGCTCGAAGCGCGCATGGCGTCGGCGGCAAACCGGCAGAGTTCGGCCTGACGGGCGGGCGGCATTCGGCGCAAGGTCACGCGCCGGAGCGCTTCGCTGGTGGGCGACAAGACATCGCCGCGGGTCGCGTAGCCCTCCGCCTCGAGCTTGAGCACCGCCTCGAGCCGCACGTCGCTGTCCAGCCCATCCCGCTCCGCGATCGCAGCCACCAGCAGACGTGGCGTGCCCTGCGGCATCGCGCAGATCGCCTCGAGCAAACGCACCGGCTCCTCTTCCAGAGCGCCCAGCCGCTCCTCGAGCAGATCGTCGAGTGGGATGCCGCGCACCCCCGCCCGCGGACTCGACCGCCAAGCGAATTTCTTTCCGTCGAACACCAAGTCGCCGGCCGCGACCAACGTGCGCGCCGCTTCGAGCACGCCGACGACCGTGTCCCCGCCCAGCACGGCGACGCGGCGCACGATCTCTTCGTCGGCACCGATGAGCACACCACGGGCCACCGCCTTGGCGTCGTCTCCCCGCAGCGAGGGCAGCACGATCTCCTGCCACGTGTGCCCTGCGACGGTGCCGGGGAGCGGGGCGTCCATCGGCAAACGCATCAGACACAGGCGTGGCGCGTGAGCCTGCGCAACCTGCAGCAACACCTCCAGCGTCACCGAGTCCACGCCGGCCACTGGGTCCATCACGATCCACCCGCCGTGGAGCATGGTCGTCAGTGCGTCCCGGATCTCCGCGAGTGGCCGCGGCTGTCCACCTGCGACCGCACCGAGTACCTCGCCGTGACGCGCCGCCACGTCCGCCGGCGAAGGGTGTTTGCGCAGCAACGCCAGTCGAAGGGACCCGAGCGGCTCGAGACCACCGGGCACCCCCGCGACCCGGAGTTGCAAGGTCGGTTTGGTGCGCGCTGCGAGCTCGCGCAGGTACTCGGTCGCACCGGCACCCGTCGGACCACGCAGCACCACGCTGGCACACCGATCCTCCTTCAGCATCGCCTCGACCCGGCTCAGATGCTCCGCGGTGACCGGCGGCACACCCGCCCGCCCGAGCCGTGCGATCGCGTCCCGGCACGTCGCCCGCCGAGGCACGTTGCGGTCGACCGTCGATCCACGAAACGCCGCCGCCCCTGTCCCCACCGAGCGTCCGAACAGGAAGACGGATGCGGCGAAGTCCCGGGTGGTCGCGTCGACGACCAGCTCACCGCGTCGGGCACGGTTGGCGAGCAGCTGGGCGCGATCGATCGCGCTGCCGAGCGCGGCGCTCTGCGAGAGATCCACCTCACCGGTGGCCAAGCCGATCGCCACCCGCAGTCCGCCCGGCACGTCGAACCCGTCCGCATCCTCGACGAGGCTCAACCCCGCGGAGACGGCGTCCATGAGCTCGGTCAGCTCGAAGACGGCCGCCACCGATCCGCCGATCTGCCCGATCGCGAGTCCCTGGTAGGCGGTGACCTGCTTCTGCACGTGGGCGAGCCACGCCCGCATCCGCGCGGGTCGGTCGAACTCGGCACGCGTCGGGGGGAAGACGCGGTGCCACATGACGACGCGCTCCATCTCAGACGCGTGGACCGACGCGGGTCACGACAGACCCACGCGAAGAGGGCGCTCGGTCCACACCGCGACGCCGCGACGAGCACCCCACTCCGAACACTGCGCGACCGGCATGATCAGTCGTCGAGCTGCGCCTTCAGCGCTGCGAGCTCGTCGTCGACCGCGTCTTCGCCGTGTTCCTTCTTCAACTTTCGGAACTTGGCATCCAGCTCGGCGGCTCCGTCGTCGAGGATGTCGTGCGCCTCGACCTCGGCATCCATCTGGTCGATGCGGCCCGCCATGCGCTCGAGCTCGTCGAACGTCTCAGAGCCGAACTTGCCGCCCTCACCTGGCACCTCGCGGGACTTGCGCACCGCGGAGGCGAGGCTGCTCTTGCGGGCCTCGAGGTCTTCGACCTTTTTCTCGACGTTCTCGAGCGTCTCTTTCATCTCGTCGACCGTGCGCGCCGTCGCCGCAGCGCGGGCCCGCACTTCCTTCGACTTCTTGCTCGCGCGCGCTTTCTGCTTGAGCGCCGCCCGCGCCAACTCGTCGTCGCCGGTCTTGAGGGCGAGGATCGCCTTCTTCTCCCACTTGGCGACCTCGTCTTCGAGTTCGTCCGCCTCCTTGTCGAGACGTTTGGCGGACCCGAGGGTGGAGACCAGCTCGCGCTTGGCCTTCTTCATCTCGGATTTCATGTCGATGATGGTCTGCCCGATCAGCTTCTCGGGATCCTCCGCCTTGTCGACCAAGGCGTTGAGGTTGGACTTGATGACCGTGTTCAGTCGGCTGAAGATGCCCATGTCGCTCCTCTGCCCCGAACGTGGGGCGCGATTTCATCGTTTCATTTCTCGCATTCGATGTAAACGAGCGTCCACACTTGGGGAAGCGCAATCCGGCGGAACGCCCGTGGCTTCCGATACAGCACCCACGGTTTCCTCTGGGACCCGTGCGTTCACGAGGGATCCGGGCCCACCGGGTCCAGAAGAAGGCAGATTTCGATGGCGATTGAAGGCAAGACGTTGTGCATCACCGGGGGCGCCGGGTTCATCGGAACCGCGCTGTGTCGGCGGCTCGCGGACAAGAACAAGATCCGCGTACTCGACACCTTGCGCCGCAACGCCCTCGGCGCCGCGGGTCTGGACACCCACGAGAACATCGAAGTGATCGTCGGGGACGTGCGCGATGCGGAAGCGGTGCGCAAGGCCGTGAAGGGCGCGCAGTTCGTCGTGCACATGGCTTCGATCGCCGGCGTCGACACGGTGTTGAAGAACCCGGTGCTCACCATGGAGGTCAGCCTCGAGGGCACCACCAACGTCTTGCGCGCCGCGAAAGAAGCCGGCGGCATCGAGCGACTCATCGACTTCTCGACCAGCGAAGTCTTCGGCTCGTACGCGTTCCGGGTGCGCGAAGCGGACGTGACCAGCCTCGGCGCCGTGGGCGAAGCCCGCTGGACCTACGCGGTCAGCAAACTCGCCACCGAGCACCTCGCCCACAACTACTTCAAGCAGTACGGCCTCCCGACCTGCGCAATCCGCCCGTTCAACATCTACGGCCCCGGCCAGGTGGGCGAAGGGGCCGTGCACGCGTTCGTGGTCCGCGCCCTCGCCGACGAGCCGATCCACATCCACAACGCCGGCGACCAGATCCGCTCGTGGTGCTACATCGACGACATCGTCGACGGCATCGTGCAGGTGCTCGAGAACGACAAATCGATCGGCGAGACCTTCAACATCGGCAACCCCCGCAGCACGGTCACCATCTACCAGCTCGCCCGCATGATCGTCCGCCTCGCAGAGAGCAAGTCCACGATCGACTTCGTGAAATGGGACTTCCCCGACGTCGAACTCCGCATCCCCGACATCAAGAAAGCGGAAGACCTCCTCGGCTACCGCCCCAAGATCGACCTCGAAGACGGCCTACTGAAAACGCTGGAGTGGTACCGCACCAGATAGCGCGCCTGGCGTAGCGGCAGCGGAAACGGCATCGGCATCGGCATCGGCATCGGCGTCGGCGTCGGCTTCGGCTTCGGCATCGGCTTCGGACTCGGCTTCGGCGGCATCGGCTTCGGCTTCGGCTTCGGCCTCGGCTTCGGCTTCGGCGTCAGCTTCGGCATCGGCTTCGGCATCGGCTTCGGACTCGGCTTCGGACTCGGCATCGGCTTCGGCTTCGGCCTCGGCGTCGGAAGCGGTCGCGGAAGCGGAAACGGAAGCAGTCGCGGACGGGTCTCAAGAACGCCCGATCACCCCGACTGTGCCGCGCCCCGAGTCAGAACGGTCCGACGCAGATGGCTTCGGCGCGGGTTGCGCGCGCGTCTCCCAGGGTCGCCTGGATCTCCCACCCATTGTCCGCCGTCGGCACGGTCGCGGCCATGAAGTCCGCGCTGCCGCCGCCGCCCACTCGGGTCTCGCCCGCTTCGCATGTCGCGGTGAGCGCGCTCGACGAGCCGGTGGCCGAGCGCACCTGGGTGCCGACCGCAACGCACTGTGCGCTCACGTTCATGATCCCGCCGCCGGTGGAGGACTGCACGCAGAGGTTCCACGCCCGCCCCTCCATGGTCTGGCGACTGGAAACCAAGTTGGCGTGCGCGGGCCAGCGGCCGCCCCCTCCGACTGCGGAAAGACCCTCTTCACAGACGACGCGAAGGCAGGTCTCGCCCGTCGAGACCGAGCCGCCGCGGTCGACCGGGGTCACGCCGCCGGGCGCCTGGCCGCACACCGCGTCGACGCCGTAGTTGATGCCGGCGACCTCGCCGCGGAAACAAGCCTCCCAAGTCGAGCCGTCCATTCGCTGGCTGGAGGTGACGTCTCCGAGCGCGGCGAAGTGTCCGCCGGAGAGGATCACGCGGTCGCCGGTGCACGCCGCCTCGAGGCAGAACGCGCCGGTGCTGGTCGTCGTGATGTCGCTCGGTGCCACGATCACCACGTCGGCGATCGGTTCCACGCAGTCCGCGCCGACGGCCACGAAGGGCGCCGCGCACGCACACTCGAAACTGCCCGCGGTGTTGGTGCAGTCCTGGCGGTCGGTGCAGGGGTCGTCCGCGCACTCGTCGATGTCCGCGCAGTCCGTGCCGTCGCCTGCCGTGTCCTCGTACCCCGTGGGACAGTCGCCACACACCGCAGCGCCCCCCATCTCCGTACAACCCGCCAGCGGGTCGCAGTCGCCAGGACACAGACCGCCCCCCGCATCGACGCCTCCATCGGCCGTCGGTGCATCCACCCCGGGCGCATCCGCGACCAACGCGTCGGCCATCCCAGCGTCGGCTGCGCCGCTGTCGTCGTCGCCGCAAGCGACCAGCGAAAGACAGAGAATGAAGGGGGAGAGAATGCGCCAGTGCTGCCAGGTCATGCGCGACCCTACCCCGGTGGCGACGGTGGGTGAAGCGCGCTGTCCGCGTCCGTGCCGCCCGGATCGCAGAGGCTTGCGCGTACGGCCCTACGCTGACGACCGTGACGTCCTCGCACTGGGACGTCGTGCAGCCGGGGTCGAACCGCGCGCTCGACGCGACCGTTCGGCGGGCCTGGATTGGGCGGTCACGCTCCGGCAGTGGCAGTGGTGGCAACAGCGGCAGTGGCAGCGGCAGCGGCAGTGGCAGCGACAGCGGCAGTGGCAGTGACAGTGGCAGTGACAATGACAGCGACTACAGCTCTGCGGCGCAGCCGCTCAGCGCTTCGGCGGGACCCACTCCCAAGCGTCGTACAGACCCTGGAGCGCGTCCTGTGCTTCTTGGCTGGCTTTGCGCGACGCGTAGGCGAGCAGCCCACGCTCCATCTCGGCTCCGTCGGACTCGCCCAGGTACTCGGCGAGCGGGCGCAGCGTGTCGTCCTCGGGCGGAAGCCACGCGGCGGGTCCTGGCTGAAGTGCGGCGCCGGGTTCGTCCGGCATGCCGAGCTTCAAGAACGTCTCCTTTGCGCGTGCGCTGAGCACCACATCGGAGCTGCCGAGGAGCAGCCCTTGAAGAAGTGCGCTGGTGTGCGGCGCGAGCGAGCGGACGTGGTCGGTGGACTTGTCCCACGCAACCCACGGCGCCTGCGGATGTTCGGCGACCATCGGGTGGGTGTAGAGGCCGTAGGCGGTGCCGCGCGGATCGACGGCGATGAGGAAGAACCATGGGTTCTTGCACGCGATCGACGCGCCCGTCGCGACGGAGAAGTTGAGCGCCTTGAGATCCGCGTGCACCGGGTCGCTCACGTCCGCGAGCCCGAGCAATTGCAGCAACACATCGTCCGCCCGGACGCCGCTCGATTGCACGGTGTGCAAACTCGTCCGGGGCGCGCCGGCCTTCTTCACCGGTTGCATGCCAAGCGCACCGCCGGTCCGAACCTCTTTGAGCTCCGTGGCTTTGACGGTGCCGCCGTACCCGGCTTTGGTGCCCAGCACCTGGACGCTCATGCCGATGGTCGGCACGAACCCCTTGCAGGCGGTCCCACCGAACCGCACCCGGGCGCCGTCGGGCATCTCGATCCAGCCGAGGCCATCTTCGGGTTCGATCTCCGTGATCTTTCCTACGTCGCTCATGGTGCCAACATACTCGAATCACGGGTGCTTCTGATAGGACGGTGCGACCGCACCCGCCTGGACGGCGTCGTGCCCCGGCGGCGATCGGTGCTAGACCCGCGATGTGAGCAAGCCCACACACGACCTCGCCGAGGTTCGCGCCGCGCTCGACCGAGTCGACCGCACCCTGATCGATGCCTTGGCCGAGCGGGTCGAGCTCGTCACCGATGTCGCCCGCCGCAAACGGTCGGGCGGAAGCGTGGTGCGCGACGCCGCGCGCGAAGAGGCGCTGCTCGGCAAACTCGTCGCGCTCGGACGCGAACGCGGCCTCGAGCCCTTCTTCGTCACCCGGGTCTTCCGCGAAGTGCTCGACCACTCACTCCGGGTGCAGCACGAGCTGCTCGGCGGACGCGAACCGGGCACCGAGCGGCTGCGGGTCGGCTTTCAGGGCGGTGAAGGCGCGTACTCCCACCTGTGCGCGCAGCGCCACTTCGCCGCGCGCGGCGTGGTCGAGTTCATCGGCTACTCCGGTTTTCGCGCGATGCTCGAAGCGGTGCGGGACGAATCGATCGACGAAGCGATCCTGCCGATTGAGAACACGACTGCCGGTTCGATCAACGAGAGCTACGACCTGCTCGCCGAGATGGACCTGCACCTGGTCGGCGAAGAAGCGCAGCGGGTCGAGCACTGCCTCATCGCGCTCGAGGACGTGCCGCTCAGTTCCATCCGCCGGGTGTTCTCCCACCCCGTCGCGCTCGCCCAGTGCCGGGAGCTCTTGCGTGGACTGGATGCGCAGGCAGTCGCCTACGAGGACACCGCGCTCGCGGTCGCCAAAGTCAAAGCGGACGGCGACCTCTCCCAAGCCGCCATCGCCAGCGAAGAAGCCGCGCGCCTGCACGGACTGCCGGTCCTCCGGCGCGGCGTGCAAGACCAGCGCGAGAACTACACCCGCATGGTGGTCGTGGCGCGGGAGCCGCGTTCGTTCGACACTCGGATCCCGTGCAAGACCTCGGTGGTCTTCGCGACCAAACATGAGAAAGGTGCGCTCGCGCGCGGCATCGCGATCCTCGCGGCGCATGATCTGAACCTGACGAAGCTCGAGTCGCGCCCGCGACCGAACACGCCGTGGGAGTACCACTTCTACCTCGACTTCGAAGGCAACCGGGACGACGACGCGACGAAGTCCGCGCTCGACGCGCTGACCGGCGAGACCAGCTGGTTGCGGGTGCTCGGCTGCTACCCCGCGCGCACGATCGACGAAGCACGCCCCGCCGAACCACGCGCGTCCGCCCCGAAACCGACGGCGCCGGTCCACACCGCTGCGACAGGCGAGAGCATCCGCATCGGCGCTTTCGCATTCGGTGCGCCCGCGTTGATGGCCGGACCGCGCGACTCGGGGGACCTCGCGCAGGCGGCACGCGATGCCAAGGGCGCTGGGGCCGCAGTGTTCTACGCCGCGCACCTCGACCTCGACGACCGCCGAGACTCCGAGTCGATGCTCGACCGACTGGCACGCGCGGCGGGAGAAGCCGGCATCCCGTTGGCCGTCGGCATCGACCGCGCCGCCGACGCCGCCAGCCGGGCGCTGCGCGCGGATCTCTTGGTCGTCGACACCCACCACGCCACCCAGCGTTCGCTCCTCGAGGAACTCGGCCGCATCGATTGCGCAGTCGCACTGACACGAGCGAGCACCGCGACGCTCGAAGAGTGGCTCGAAGCCGCCGACCTCATTCGGCGCAGCGGCAACGCACGCGTGCTTCTGCTCGACGGCGGGGTGCGCGTCCTCGGCCGCCGCTCGCTGGATCTCGCTTCGTTGCCAACGCTGTGCGCTCGCACGCAGGCCCCCGTGCTCGTGGACCTCTCGGTTGGCGAGCCGCAAGAAGCCATGATGCTGGCGCGCGCGGCCCTGGCTGCCGGAGCGCGGGGCCTCGTCTGCCCATGGCTCGATGGCGACCAGGTGAGCGCTCAAGCGCTTGGTGCCTTGGTGTCCTCGGCCGGCTGACGCGTCGATCGGAGCACTGTGCTCGTCGCTACGCCGAACCGTGGCTGTGGCCGGTGGCGTAGGCCGCTGCGAGCAGGTGGGCGACCCGGAGCGGCTCGGGGAACGCGCCGAAGCGCGTGTGCAACGCCACCGTCTCGACCGCCCACTCGAGCTCGATGCCGGCTGTCTGGATCCAGACGTCGCCGCACGCCTGGGGCGGCCCGGCCGCTTCGATGAGGGCCCACTTGGTTTCTCCGCCGGGCACGTTGTGGAGCGCGTGACGGATCCGCTCGAAGCGCGGCTGCTTCCGCACGACGATGACGACCGGGCGGTTCAGCGTCGCGGCGAGACCTGCGACGTCGAGCACGTTGAACCCGCCGACGGTGATGCCCTGGATCATCACGCACTGAACGTGGTCGTCGAAACGCGACGTCCGAATGAGCTCCGCCACCGCGTGCGTTCCGTCGTCGCCGTCTCGCGTACACGACCCGGTCACCACTCCGTCGAGTCGGTCCCGCGCGTACACCGCGCCGAGGAGCGGCACCTCGGTGCCCTCTCGGTCGAAGGGACCGTCGTCGAACCCGATGACGTTCGCGATGCCGGCCAAGGTCGAGCTACGCGGTCTCGGTGTCGAGACACGCTTTGGTCTGCTCGAAGAGCGCGCTCGCTTCGCGGGCCGTCTTGCCGATCGCCATCACGCCAAGTTTGCCGAACTCGCTGAGCGCCCCGGTCAGATGGAATACGACGCCCGTGTCGGTCCACGCGCGGTAGTGGAGCTGGTGCACCGCGGCGATGTCGAGCAGGTCTTCGACGAGCAGGCCGCGGTACTGCGGCGCATAGAGCGAGTCGGTCGCGACGTAGGAGCGCGCCTCGCCCCGCCCCGTGAAGTAGAGCCCCGTCCCGCTGTCGTAGGATCCACCGTTGAGCATCTGCATGATCATGAGGGGGTGGGTGGTGCCGCTCATGCGCAGGTTGATCTCGATGGCCTGACGAGACCACGTCCCGTCCTCACCGCGCACCGCCACGAAGTCCACCGCCGCGCGGCCGATCACCCCGTACCCTTTGAGGACCGAGCCGACCTTCAGCGCGTCCGCCTGCACATCGAGCCGGTACGCCTCGTCGGCCGGAAAGAGGCACCCCTCGTACGTCTGGTTGTCCGGCCCACCGACCAGCTGGTCGTGGGTCGAGACACATTCGAGTTCACCGAGTGGCGTGATGCGAAGCTGGCCGCTCGGCGAACGTTTGGTCGCACCCTCGACGAACGCTTCGACCACGCCGCCCATGCGCACGAGCTCGCCGCCAAACGCTGCCCAGGTCGGAAAACTGCCCGTCATCCGCATGTCGCGAAGGGCATCGGTGATGCGCGCGCGCCGCGTTGAGGTTCCACCCGCGCCGGACGGTTTCACGCCGGCCAGGGGTCTCAAGTCGAGCACCGCGTTGCCTTCGCCGCTGAACCCCTGATCGTGTTTCACGACCACGCGCTCCAGCGCCGGGTCGCGCTCCCAGAGTTCGCCGACGGCGCGCACGACGTCCTGTTCGTCGTGCACGTCTTCCACGCCGGGCGGAAAGGAGATCCCCGCCTGGGCGAACACGCGCCTGGAACCGCTCTTGGTGCCATGCCGGAGCATCGAAGGATCGATGCCGTAGAGCGGAATGCCGAGCTTCACCGCCAGAGTGCGCTCGAGGCGCGACACCGTGAAACAGGTCATGTGCGCGTTGCCGGGATCGATGGCGCGGCGAATGCGTTCGAGCAGGCGCGGGCGCTCGAGGATCTTCTCGGTGAGCGTGCGGGGCGAACCATCGTAGGTCGCGAGCAACGTCAGCCGCTCGCGCGCGTGGGCCGTCGGGATCCCCTGCAGGAGCGACAGGTGGTAGTCGATCGTTGCTGGGTGCAGCGGCTGGGACGTCACGTAGACCAGGTGCGCCCTCGGATGCCGCAAGAGCGAGAGCGTGAACAACATGCGCTCTTCGTAGTGGGTGATCCCTGGGATGTTGGCCATCGGGAGACCGTCGAGACTGAGCGACGGGATGATGACCACGTCCTTCGGCTGCTCGTCGATGTCGGTCAGGTGCTGCCAACGCTCCAGCAGCGTGTGTTGCAACGCCTGGAACTGATCGACTTCCGCCGCGAGCGCTTCATGCGACGGCGGCGCCGGCGCGCGGAGCGGCGGAAACGAAGAACGGCGACGGACCACGGACAGAAGATCCCACCATCCACACCTGCGACGCAACCCCAGAGGTCAGGTCTCGCGAAGTGCGCGCTCTCAATCCAACTTGCTCAAGAGGGCGTCGTAAGTGACTTCGCAGCGGCGGGTGCGGCCTTCGTGCTGCATGTCGTAGCTGCGCGTGCCGGTGCCGGTGAAACGTTCGCCACTCACCCGCAGTTCGAAACGCTGTTGGCCGTTGACGCGGGGCTGACTGGCGCTGCCGCGAATCACCTGGCCGCGGACCTGGAGCTCCCAGCGCGGCCAGAACGAAGAGTTCAGCAAGTTCATGTGCATCTCGGTGGAAGCCGGGATCCCATCGATGGCGGCGAAGTACGAGTTCACGTATCCGGTGCGTTCCGCATCGCCGCACGTGGCCGCCGTGATGCGCGTCTGAAAGACGTAGAGCCCCGGTCCAAGGATGCTCTGCTCGGTGGCGCGCCGCTGGGCGTGACCGATGTTGCCGGTGCCGAACGGGGCCGCGAGCACCACCGCCAGCAGAGAGAACAACACCCGGGCCGAAAACGTCACCGGTCGAAGGGGGGCGCTGGCCCGACTGTCTCGTGTCGTTCTCATGGGAGCACCTTCCACCCGGTCCACGGGGCGCGTCAAATTCCCCAGTTGTTTGCTGTCACTACGCCACACGCGAAGTGGGCCACGAGGTACCGACGGGCGCCGGATGGGTCTATTCATCGTCCGCGCAGAGGGGATGCGGCGCGGGATCGTTGGCGGGGGCGAGCTGGACCGGAAGCGCGAACGCCACGGTCCCGGCCGGGTCGGGTGCGGGAAAGCGCACCGAACGCAGCGCCTCCAGGACGCACGCACGCACCGGCTCGCTCCCAGTCGCGTCCGCCATCGCACACGCCTGGCTCACCGCGCCGTCCGGTCCGACGTGAAACGAGACCTCGATGCGTCCTCCGGCCGCGCTCTCGACCGAACCGGCGGCCAAGCACTCGCCCGCTGAATCGCGAAACGGTTGCAACGCCTCGACCACATCCGCGACCGGGATCGCGGCCTCCCCCGCAGGCGGGGTCAGACCATCGGGGCACAGGTCCGTCGCCGCGGTCGTCGTGGGCGCCGGCGGGAGCGTCACTCCGTCGGGCAGCGGAACCGCGAAGGCGACCGGCACGTGGACGGTGCGAAGCAACTCCGCGACTTCCGAGAGCGCCATGCCCGCGTCCGCCGTCACCCACGCCGAGCGCACCTGGAGCGCCCCCAGCGCCGCCCCCACCTGGTCGTTCGGAACGGCGCGGGCGTACTCGGCGGACACGTCCTGTCCGATGAGTCGAATGCGGGTGCCCTCGGCCGCCACGAAGACCACTGCCTCGAGACCGCGGGTGGGCGGCGTCGGGGTGAAGGCCAGCAGGGTCAGCTGGCCGGAACCACGCTGTCCCCATCGACTGAGGCCACGCACCGAAGACCCGCGGGTGTCGAGGCCCGCGGTCACCGAAATGGGCGGTTCCGGGAGCGGGCGGACCGACACCGCGACCTCGCCTTCGAGCACCCATCCGCGGCCCGCCATCGGCGGACGAAGCAGACAACCGTAGGTGCGGGCGTCGCTGCGGCCATCGAGCGCGCGGGCCGCCGAGACGAGATCCGCGAAGGTGCCGCCGGCGAGTACGCGGGGATCGTCCGTCGGCGTCTCCAACTCTTCGCCCGAGCTGACGCCCTCGGTCGCGACCTCCGATGGCGCGACCACCTCCGGCTCGCCGCATGCCACGAGAACCATGGAGCCCATCGCGACCCAACCGATCGTGACGCAGAACCGGTTCAACTCGGTGCCTCGAGCAGTTTCTCCAGGTCGCGCCGATCGACCCGATACTGGTTGCCGCACCAGTCGCAGCCCATCTCGAGCGGTTCGAGTTTCGCTTCGGCGAGCAGGCTCTCGAGATCGCCCCGCCCGAGCGACGCCAAGCTGGTCAGCACGCGGATCCGGCTGCATTCGCAGGCGAACCGGACCTCAGACTCGCCGAGGTGGGTGTGCTTCATGCCTTGGAAGATGGCGGCGAGCAGCGCGTGGGGATCCGCGTCGCTCTCTGCGAGCCGCGTTTCGATGGACTCGAACTCGCCCTCCAGCCGGTTCGCCATCTCGAGGACGGCCGCTTCCCGGTCGGGGGCTTCGGGCAACAGCTGAACGAGGTAGCCGCCCGCGGCGACGACTTCGTCCTTCACCTCACCCTTGCCCATCACGCAGGCCACGCGGGCCATCGTGACGGTCTGTTCCGAGAGCTGCATGTAGTTCATGAGCCCCAGGCTGATGGTGCCACCGTCCGAGAGCTCCACCACGCCCTGCTGCATCTCGCCGTTGGGCAACGAACGCATCATCTGCATCAACGCGCCGCGTCCGAGCACGAAGGGTGGTGCACCTGGTTTGCGCTGAACCAGTCCACGCGCCGACCCATCCGGATGCGAGTCGGCGATGATCTGTCCACTGTCGGCGAGCCCGCGCACCACGCCCTGCACCCGAAGGTTGGGTGCCATCGTCTCGCGGAAGAGCACCGCCGCGGTGACCATCTGTCCGAGCTCGCTGGCGAGATCTCCTTCGACGCCCTGCGCACGAATCGCCCCCTGGGCGGTGTCGGTGGTGCGCGCGACCATGATGCGGAGCGCGCCGTCGTCGGTCATCGCCCGCAACACGCGATCCTCTGCGGCGCCGCCTTCTTTGGTCGGATCCATGCGCTACCCGAGGCGTTCGATGACCGCGCGCACGAAGCCATCCGTGTTCAACGATCCACCGATGTCTCCGGTCTTCTGTCCATCCTGAAGCGCGCGGTCGTAGGCGCCCTTGATGCGTTCGGCCGCCTTCGTGCAGGCCGGGTCGTTCTTGGCGACCGCCAAGTGGTTCAACATCATCACGCTGCTCATCAGGAGGGAGAGCGGGTTGGCGATGCCCTTGCCCGCGATGTCCGGCGCAGAGCCATGGACCGCTTCGAAGATCGCGTAGTCGTCGCCGATGTTGGCACCGGGCGCGACGCCGAGTCCGCCGATGAACCCGGCACACAGATCACTGAAGACGTCGCCGTAGAGGTTCTGGAGCAAGAGCACGTCGAAGTTCTTCGGTTCTTGCACCAGGCGCATGGCGCCCGCGTCGATGATCAACTCTTCGTACTCGATGTCGTCGTAGCCGCCCTGCTCGCGCACCTCGCGCACGATGCGCACGAAGAGCCCGTCGCCGAGTTTCATGATGTTCGCTTTGTGCATGGCGGTGAGCTTCTTGCGGCCGCGCTCGCGGCAGTACGCAAAACCCCACTTGGCGAACCGGCGGACGGCGCGCTCCGTCACGACCTTCAGACTGGTTACGACGCCCGGCGTGACCTCGTTCTCGATGCCGCTGTAGAGCCCCTCGGTGTTCTCCCGCAGGACCACGATGTCGACGTCCTCGTAGCGCGTCTCCACGCCCTTGAGGCTGCGCACCGGCCGGACCGCCGCGTACAGCTCGAGCCGCTTGCGGAGTTCGACGTTGACCGACCGGAACCCTTTGCCGACCGGCGTCGTGCACGGCCCCTTGAGGGTGACGCCGTGGGTCCGGCACGCCTCGAGGGTCGCCTCCGGCAGCACCTCTCCACTGGCCGCGAGCGCAGCGACGCCCGCGTGGTGTTCCTCCCACGCGATCGGCGCGCCGGCCGCTTCGAAGATGCGCTGAACCGCGGTCGCAACTTCGGGTCCGATGCCGTCGCCGGGGATGAGAACGATGGTGTGTGTCACGGGTAGATTCCTGGAGCGGTGCGGCGGAGCCGCAAGTCTGGGTCAGGGAACGAACGGCAGGAGTAGAGCGCATCTCGGGAGTTCACGCGAGTCGTTCTGCGCCTGCGCGCGGACGAACACGGGCTGGATCGAGCACCCGCGGAGCCGCCCGTGGGGGCGGCGGGAGAGGGCCGACTCACTCGCTGAAGAGTGCGTCGACGTCCTTCTTGGTCAGGCCCTTGAGCGGGCTGCCCTCGGTGGAGAGCACGTTCTCCATGAGCGCGCGCTTCTTCGCGCTGAGGGTGAGGATCTTCTCCTCGACGCTGCCCTTGGCGATGAGCCGGTACACGTTGACCGAGCGGGTCTGGCCGATGCGGTGCGCGCGGTCGGTGGCCTGGTCTTCGACGGCCGGGTTCCACCACGGGTCGAAGTGCACGACCGTGTCGGCGCCGACCAGGTTCAGGCCTGTGCCGCCTGCCTTGAGCGAGATCAAGAAGACGCCGATCGAGTCGTCGTCGTTGAACCGCTCGACGCGTTCCATTCGGTCCTTGGTCGATCCGTCGAGGTACTCGTAGGTGATGCCGTCCTCTTCGAGCGCGCGGCGGATGTGGCCGAGCATCGTCACGAACTGGCTGAACACGAGCACGCGGTGGCCGCCGCTGACGGCGTTGCCGAGGATCTCTCGCAGCGCCCCGAGCTTTCCGGAGTCCTCGTCCGTGAACTCGGTGGCTTGTTTGCCCGCGAGCTCCAGCTTCATCAGCCGCGGGTCGCACGCGACTTGTCGGAGCCGAGTGAGGGCAGCGAGGATCTGGATCTGGCTCTTGCCGACGCCCTTCTTCTCGACCTCGCTCAGGAGGCTCTTGCGCACTTCGGCGAGCACCTGCTTGTAGAGCGCCGCCTGGGCATCCTCCATCGGCACGACGATCTCCTGCTCGATCTTCTCCGGCAGGTCGTCGGCGACATCCACTTTGAGCCGGCGAAGCACGAACGGTTTGATCGTGTTGCGCAGCCGCATCGCGGTCTCTTCGTCGCCTCGGTCGATCGGGCGCGCGATGTTCTCCTCGAAGCGCTTCAGGTCGCCGAGCAGTCCGGGCGAGACGAAGTCGAAGATGCTCCAGAGTTCGGAGAGCCGGTTCTCGATCGGCGTGCCGGTGAGCGCGAGTCGGCGTTCTGACTCGATCTTCTTGGCGGCACGGGCAGTGTGGCTCGCCGGGTTCTTGATGTGCTGCGCCTCGTCGAGGATGACGTAGCGGAACGCCTGCTTGTTCAGCAGCTCTTCGTCGCGGCGCAGGAGCGCGTAGCTCGTGATCATCACGTCTGCGCCGGCCAATGCCTCTTCGTTGTCGAAGCGGTTCGGTCCCTGCCAGACCACGGTCTTGAGGGTCGGGGCGAACTTCTGGATCTCGCGCTCCCAGTTGGGCACCACCGACGTCGGCGCGACCACCAGGTTGATCTTTCGTTTCTTCTCTTTGGTCTTCACCGCGAGCAAGAGCGCGATGGTCTGGAGCGTCTTACCGAGCCCCATGTCGTCGGCGAGAATGCCGCCGGACGCGAGCTGGTGCAGGAACATCAACCAGGAGAAACCCTTCTTCTGGTACGGGCGAAGCGTCGCCTTGAGGTTCCTCGGCTTGGGCGCGTTCGGCACCTCGTCGATGTCGCCGAGCTGGTCGAAGAGACTCCGCGCCTTCGGTTTGACCTCCGCGTCGCCCACGAGACCGATGAGGTCTTGGATGCGACCGGCCTGGGAGAGCGGCAGCTTCTTGCGCTGTCCGCTGGTCGCGAAGATCTCCGCCATCCGCGCGAGCACCTCGCCCACCGCATCGGGGTCGACCGGCGCGTAGCTGCCGTCGCTGAGTTTCACGATGCGGCGGCCGGATTCGAGGCAGAGCCGGAGCTCTTCTTCGGATACGACGGCGTCGCCCGACGTGAACGTCATGTCGAGACTCAGCCAGTCGACACCGCTCGAGACCCGCGCCTGTGAGCTGACGGACTCGGATCGGATCTGGACGTCGTCGAGGCCCTCGGGCACGAACCGGTCCCATTCTTCGGGCAACTCGCGGATGCGGTCGCTCCAGAACGCGATGGCTTCTTCGCCGGTGATCATCAGCGTCTCGCCGGCGTCGTCCACGTCGAAGTCGACGTCGAGCATCTTCTGGACCGCGGTCATCTCCGCCCCGATGTCGCGGCGCACCACGCGCGGCTGCCCCCCCTCCTCGACCGCGGGCAGGATCGCGAGTGGGCTCGGGAAACCTTGCGCTGGGATCTCGAACGTCTGGTCTTCGTAGCTGACCTTGAGGGTCGCGAACGCCTCGACGATGTCGCCTTCGAGCCAGAGCTCGATCGAGGGCGTCGCGTCCACCAGATCGACAATGGTGTCGAGGTCCGGCAGGTCGGTCTTGAGCGCGACCGCGACCCGCGGAATGTAGTCGCCGAGGAGCCGCGGCAGGTCGCTCATCGGATGCACTAGGGAGGGCGAGCGGTAGAGGCGCTGGAGCCAACCCGGCGTCACCGCATCCGAGAGCGAGCGCACGATGCCCTCGCCCGGATCGACGTGCCAACCTGGGGTGCCTTCGAACCACGCGCCGGCGCTCAGCTGGAAACGCCGACCGGTCTCGGAGACGAACGCCACCCGCGTGCGAAGCGTGTCGGTGCCCACCATGTCGAGTTCGATGACGGGCTCGAGGGTCTCGTCGCTGAACCGGAGCTCCATCGAAGCCGGTTCGAGCAGCACCCGTTTGTCTTCGAGCATGCTCAAGGCGTCGGCGGCATCTTCGCCGCGGAGCTCGGAGGTCGCGGCCTGCCCTCGGGGCGTGTGGCGCGCGAGCGCCCGCATCAGCGGCCGTTCTTCCGGGGCGATCATGTTGAACGCCGAGAGCGCGTCGGCGATCGGCACCGCGTTGCGGGTTCCGGCGATGACCGGGGAGATCGCGATCGACGCGCTCCGAACCACCACGCGGTATTCGAGATCGATCGGGCGCGGGCGGGCGTCGGGTGGAAGCCATGCGTCGATCGCGCCTCGGGACTCCCCGATCGCGCCGGCGAGGTCCCGTGCCGAGACGATGTCGAGCTTCTCCGCGGCGCCGTTGCCACGTCGGCGGCGGCGGCGGGTCCGGCGCTTGCCACCCACCGAAACGGTCTGGGGCACATGGACCGGCGGCGTCTTGTCCTTGTCCTTGTCTTTGTCCTTCTTGCGCTTGCGGCGCTTCTTCTTCTTGCGCGGCTCGTCCCCCTCGCCACCTTCGCCGTTGGCGCCCGCGTCCTGCTCGGGCTTCTCTGGTTTGGGGGGCCGTTCGCGATCGCGAAGGGCCACGAGGAGCGCCGCGACGTGCTTGCAGTGCGAGTCGGGACCCCGCCACCCAGGGCAGCTGCACTGCGAGATGAAGGTGTCGTCCTCAGAGAGCTTGATCGAGGTCCGGTAGGGCTCCTCGGCCGAGCGCAGGTGGATCTCGCCTTTCACTTCGCGGCCCTTGGCCACCAGCGATTCGACCGAACGCCGCCGGGCGTAGAGCCGACCGCGCAGGAAGGCGTTGCCGCCCGTCACGCGTTGAATGGCGCGATCGGACATCTTCACGACTCTCTGAATGATCGGTGGCTTCTTCGAGAGATCGAAATCTCTCGGGGGAGCCGGGGAATCTGCTGGGCTGTCCGCAGCAGTCGCAGTGGTGGACACGCTATCTCCCATGAAGCAAAGCCTTCCTTCGAAGGTTCCCCGCGTTCGGGGCGAGGTCGGCGGGGCTCGGGTGACGTGGTGTCGTTCCCCCCAATCCGCGTTTCCTCTGCCGGACTTGAAGTCCGTGAAAACAAACGGTGGCCCTTGGAATGGGCACTCTCAACGAGTCTGAATGGTGTCGCTCAGGCCCTCTCGGCCGCTCGGTTGCCGACGTCGTGCCGCGAGAGCTTCCCCACCCGCCCCCACCTGACCAGAAAGGCCGGCAGCATAGGCAAGTGTTGGGTAGGACAAGGTCCCAGCTCGGATCCCCCGCGATTCCTCCGAAGGGTGGCCGCGTCTCACGACTACGGACCCGTCGGTGGGTCGCCGGTTGCGTTGCTGAAACGTGCTCGGCGGGTGGCGCGAGCGCCACGATCCAGTTCTTACACAAGGAGTGGGCACCGCGCAAGCATCCGTGGCCGGGACGCGGGTTTCTTGGCGTTGAGGCGGGGCGGACGGATGCTCGGCTCTGAGGAACGCGAGATGAAGGTTTGACCGACGAACGCCAGGCGATCGCGAGACGGGCTGGTCTGGTGGCGGCCGGGACCCTCTCGTCCCGGATCCTCGGGTTGGTCCGGGACGCGGTCATCGCCGCGTCCTTCTCCCGGATCTCGACCGATGCGTTCTGGTACGCCTTCACGATCCCAAACGCGCTCAGGGTGCTGCTCGGCGAAGGCGCGATCAGCGCGGCGTTCGTCCCCGTCCTGACCCAGGTCCGGGAATCCCGCGGCGCCGAAGCGACGCGGATCGCCTTCCAGCGGCTGTCGGGCGCGATGGGCGTCGTCCTGGTCGTGCTCTCACTCTTGGGCGTGCTCGGCGCGCCCTGGCTGGTGCGGCTCTACGCATCGGGCCTGGATCCGGAGGCGTTCTCGACGACCGAGCAGCTGGTCCGCATCGTCTTCCCGTACATCGCGTTGATGGGCGCCGCCGCGCTCGCCACGGGCGCCCTGCACGCCCACCAGAAGTTCATGGCGCCCGCGTTCGCGCCGATCTGGCTCAACATCTGTCTGATCGCCGCGGCTTTGCTTTTGCCCGATGTGGTCATGGGTTGGGGTTGGCCCGGGGTCTGTGCACTCGCGCTCGGCGCGCTGGCCGGCGGGGCGCTCCAGTTCTTCTGGCAGCTCCCGGCCCTGCGCAAGATCGGCCTGCTCCACCGTCCGCGGCTCGCCCTCGACGAAGACGTGCGCAAAGCGTTCCGGCTGCTGGTGCCGCTCATGGCGGGCCTCGGCGTGTACCAGCTCAACATCATCCTGAGCCGCAACCTCGCGAGCTACCTCCCGCCTGGATCCATGAGCTACCTCTCGTACGGGCAGCGGCTGGTCGAGATCCCGCAGGGCATGTTCGCGCTCGCCATCGGCAGCGCCGCACTCCCGACCCTGGCGCGGCTGCATGCGCGGGGAGACATCGCCGGGGCCAAACAGGTGTTCCGCTTCGGACTGCGGCTCAGCATGTTCGTGGCGGTCCCAGCCACCGTCGCGCTCGCCATTCTGGCGGAACCCGCAGTCGCCGCGATCTTTGGCCGCGGCCGGTTCGCCGATCCCGAGGCGATCCGAGAGACCGCCGAGTCGCTCGTCTACTTGGCCGCCGGCATCTGGGCCGTCGCGTCGGTCCGCTCCTGCGTGCCCATGTTCCACGCCCTCGGCGACACCCGCTCGCCCGTGTTCGCGTCCGCGGCCAACCTGGTCGTCTTCGGCGTCCTCGGTCTCACCCTCATGGGTCCGCTCCGACACGCCGGCATCGCGCTGGCGATCAGCGCCGCCGCCGCGGTGCAGCTGTTCGTCTTGCTCGGCATGCTGCGCTGGAAACTCGGCCGGCTCGGCCTGAAGGAAGTCGCCAAGAGCGGCGCGCGGGTGGTGCTCGCCAGCGCCGCGATGGCCGGCGCCCTCTGGCCGACCAGCCGCCTCTTCGACTGGTCCGCCGGCGGCACCCTCACCAACACCTTCGTCTTCCTCGGCCTCGTGGTCGGCGGCTCAGTCGTCTACCTCGGCGTCGCGGCCCTCCTGCGGAGCGAAGAAGTCGGCGAGCTCCGAACCGCCCTCTCCCGCCGCACCAAGCGCTGAGAACGGGTCGGGCTGTCGGCTTCGGCCCGGGCGTCGGCGTCGGTGTGGGTGTCCGCGTCGGCCTCGGATTCGGCCTCGGCCTCGGCGTCGGCTTCGGCATCGGCTTCGGCATCGGCTTCGGCATCGGCTTCGGCATCGGCTTCGGCATCGGCTTCGGCATCGGCTTCGGCACCGGCTTCGGCATCGGCTTCGGCATCGGCTTCGGCACCGGCTTCGGCATCGGCTTCGGCATCGGCTTCGGCTTCGGTGTCGGCTTCGGCATCGGCTTCGGCTTCGGTGTCGGCTTCGGCTTCGGCTTCGGAATCGGGCTCGACGGGCACGGGCACGGGCACGGGCACGGGCACGGGCACGGGCTTCGGCGTCGGGGCTTCGGCGTCGGCTACGTGCGCGTCGCGCGCCACACCACGAAGCGGTTGGACTCTTGGAGCACGTCGACTGGGCCGAGCGCGGCCTCCATCGCTTCGCGCCACGGCAAGAACCGGTTGGCGACGACCCACAGGCTTCCGCCTGGCCGCAGGTGATCCTTCGCCTCCGCAACGATCCGGCGCGTCGTCTCGTACTCGGTGCCGACGCCTTGGTGGAACGGCGGGTTGGTCACGATGTGGTCGTAGGTCTCGCCGCGCACGCCACTGTAGACGTCGCTGAACTGCACTTCGGCGCGCAGTCCTGCGCTCTCCGCGTTGCGCCGGGTGGCCTCGAGCGCGAGTGCGTCCACGTCGACGCACGTCACACGCGCCCCGAGGCCCGCCAAGGTCACGCCGAACACACCGGCACCACACCCGACGTCGAGCACGCGCTTGCCGGCCCAATCGGTTCCAGCGTCCGAAGCCGTCCATGCCGTCAGCATCATCTGACTGGCGTGGTCCAGATGACCCTCAGAGAACACGCCGGGCAACGAGACGAACCGTCGCGTGCTGCCCGCAGCTGCGACCTCGAACGAACTGCACCAGTCGTCGAGGTCGACCGGCGCACCCACCGCGTCGAAGGTACACGTCACCAGCTGACAGTGGTTGCCGTGACCGACGTTGCGCGCACGCCCCACCGCGCCGAGCGCCTTCGCCACCCCCTTGATGCCCGCGCGCTTCTCACCGACCACGTAGAGGTGCGGCGCCCGCGCAGCGGCCCACGCGAGGTACAGATCCCGCCGCCGCTTCCCCTTCGGCAGGTACACGACGCAGTGGTCCCACGATCCATCCGGTGGAAGCTCCGCCGAGCGCGCGCTCCAGTGATCGCCATCGAGCAGCGGCCGGTCCGCGTGGGGTGCGTCGAGGTACAGCACGCGGCCCTCGAGGGTCGCGCGGCTCTGGAGAAGTTGCGTGGCGCCGGAGCCTGGTGCGCTGCGCGCCACTAGCTGGCCGACCGGAGGGTCCGTGGCGTCCACAGGGCTCGCAGCCGACAGCCGCCCGGTTCACACCGACCCTGGAGATGCGCGACCCCGCCCTTCTTGAAGACGAACTGCGATCCGAGCGCCATGTCACCCGTCACGAGCCAAGCGCAGAGCTCCCCCATCCAAGGCTCGTGCCCGACCAAGGCCACGCGGGGCGACTCGGCGGCTTCGGCCAGAAGCTCGAGCGAAGGGGTGGTCGCGAGCCATTCGGTGGAGGTGCGACCGGAGCCGAGGGGCATCATCAGCTTGGCGGTCTGTACCGCCCGTTTCCACGGACTGTGCAGTACGAGATCGAACCCCACCCGGAGCTTCGCCAACCCCGCGACGCTGCGTTTCATCTTGGCGACGCCGTCCGGCGTCAGCGGCCGTGCTTCGTCTTTCCAACCCGAGTCGCGGGGCTGGGCGACGGCATGTCGCACGAGGAAGAGATCCATGGACGGCGGACCCTACTCCATTCCGGCCTGGGAATGAGCCACATCCGCCCCGGATGTGGAAGCCCGACCCGGAGCGACCGCAGAACCGGTCGCGAATCAGCCGTGCATGGCGAGGAAGTACACGACGAGTCCGAACACCGCGATCATGCTGGCGGTCTCCACCCAGTTGACCTTGCCGTCGTCCTGCACAGCTTTCCAGAGCATCAACATCGGAGGGAACGCCAGGAACACCACCGAGGTGGTCTCGAGGTCGATCGGCAGCACCGCCCCGCTCGAGTGCACGCCGATGACGCCGGTCTGTGCAAACGCCGCGAGCAGGATGAGCGCGATGGGGAGGACCACAAAGGGGACCTGGTTGATCTGTCCGGACGCCGCCGCGAGCGCGACGTCGAACAGGCCCTTGCGGTGCGAACTGATGATCATCGCGAACGCGCCCGCCGCAGCGAACACGGAGAGGATCAGCGCGCCGACCATCTCGGAGTAGCCCTGCGCTTCCAGCCCGGTCACGAGGATGTCCGCGAAATCACCGACCGCGTGGCCACCGACGACGCTCGTGCCGACCCCGAGCAAGCCGTAAAAGACGATCGAGCCGACGCTCGGGCCTTTGTTTTCGTCGCCGTCGCCGGTCTCGAGTTCTTCTTCCGGTTCATCGGAGGCGGCGAAGCGCGCGATGAGCCGCCAGAGCGCGACCGCCTCGATGAAGAGGAGCGCCCCACCGAGCACGTAGAGGTCGGCCACGCCGAGGCCCTCCCCCCCGTGTTCGCCGGCGTTGAAGACGTACATCAAGAGCATCAGCGCGCCCGTGCCGAGGAAGACCCCGGCCGCGGCCGCGTAGAGGTCGGTGCTGATCTTCACGAGTGCGTCGGGCAGCCGCGCGTGTCCCGTCGCGTCCCGGGGCAAGAGCGCGCTGTACACACCGAACGCGAGCGCGCCGACGTGCAGGGTCAAGCACGTGACGATGAACCCCACTCGGGGCTCCGTCGCGAGCACGAACCCCAGCATGACGAGCTCGGGCACGTTGGACGCCAGGCCCGCGAAGGTGCCCGCGACGAACGTATTCCAGCCGGCCCGTTCGCCGATGCCTTCGACGCACTTGATCATCGCCTCGCACGAGCCGAACACGACGGCCAACCCGCCGACGGCCAAGAGCAGTGGGTGCAGCCAGCCTGGGCCCACGTGGAACTTCTCGATGGCGAACGCGGCGCCGAGCACAGCCCCGCCGCCGCCCAACATGTAGATCCAGCTCTTGCCGTCGCCGCCGCCACCCGCCATGAGGAGCGGCGTAGTCCCTTGGTCGCCGTGCGGTCAAGCCTGGCGTGAGGGACCTACTCGGTGCCGGGCGTGGGCCGGTCGCAATCGACGCACGCGACGTCGGGCAGCGCGGCGCCATCGACGAGCGCCTGGATCCAATCGACCAGCCGCACCCCGTTCGATTCCACCTCGTAGAAGTTCTCTTGAACGATCACGCAGTGCTGCTCGCCCGGCGCCTGGTAGTTGTGGAAGTTCTCGGTCGATTCGGTGATTCGCCCGGTCGAGGCCAGCATGCGTTCGCTCCACCCGGCGGCGCCGCCCTCCCCGCCCATCGCCTCGTAGTAGAAGGTCTGGTTGTTATCGAACGTCGTGTTGTACTGAGCGATCGTATTCGCGGGGTACTGCGCGCCGATGAGCTCGTAGATGTCCGCAAGCTCGAGTTCGAAGATGTCGACCATCTCCGGATCGAGTCCGTCGATCCAGTCCGGCAACATCGCCGCCGCATTCCAACTCGGGAAACTCTCGCGGAAGAAGCTCTCTGTGATGACGCCCGCGCCCGAGTCACCGAGCTGCAAAATCGGCACGCCCTCGTAGTGCTCCATCAAGTAGGCCGACCACGCGATCGATCCGTACGAGCCGGCGCTGCAGCCGGTGACGAAGACCTGCTCGGGCGCGACGAAGTTCTCGTAGACCCAGTCCAGGACCACGCGCGCGTTGACCGCCCCGCGGTGTTCGATCGACAGCCGTCCGTACTCCGCCCGGGCATCGCCCCAGTGGATGTCGCCGGTGCAGTACGGAATGACCACGTGGGTCCAATCGCGGAACGGGTTGTCTTCGTGTGCGCGGTCGTAGATCCCGACCGGCATGTCTTCGGCCACCGCGCGCCGCACCGGCTCCACCGAGTCACTGAAGATCGCGTCCGCGATGGAACACGTCGTCTGGTTCCAGCACGCCCCGCCCCCGATGAAGTCGACCACCACTTTGTCCACGGTCCCTGGGTGCACGAAGAACGCGAACTCACTCCCGCGCGAACAGACCGTCGCGCCACCCGGCAGCAGCTCGTTCCACGTCTCCGCCTCGAGGTCTTCGAGCGCAGGCAACGGAAGCGGTTCCGGCGGTCCCGTGTCCGACCCAGCGTCGGACCCACCATCAAGAAGTCCGTCGCTGCTGGCGTCCAGAGGCGGGTCGCTCGTCTCCCCACACCCCACACCCAAAGCCAACCCCAGAGCCACCCAACACACCGTTCGTCCATCCACACAACGGATTCTACACCCTGGCCCGCAGATCACGGCTCGCGGTCCTTGCGTCCGGCGTCGGCTTCGGCTCCGGCGTCGGCTTCGGCATCGGCTTCAGCATCGGCTTCGGCATCGGCATCGGCTTCGGCTCGGCTTCGGCTTCGGCTTCGGCATCGGCTTGAGCATGGGCCTCGAACCACCGGTCCCGCGCACCGCTTGTCACTTGCTCCAGCCCCCAACCCGCGCAACTGTCCCACCCATGAAGTTCCGTCATTGTTTGGGCAGCGTTGTCTTCCTTCTTCTCGGTGCCGTCGCCTGCGGTGACGACGCGCCGCCGGTCGGCATGTCCGACGCGCCAGCCACCGAAGCCTGCACCGCGCGCGCGATGGCGGGCGCGACGTTGACGCCGAGCTCGGATGCGGCAGGAGCAGCGGACGTGGTCGTCGTGGCGAACACCCCCGTCACCCTCACCGGGCCGGGCTTCTTCACCCTCCGCGTGCCCCATCCCCACCACGACCACGCCATCTTCGTCGAGCGTGGCGCGACCCTCGCCACAACCGACCTCGGCCTCCCCTCCGCCTTTCAGGCAGGCCCCTGCCCCGGCGATCTCTCCGACTACCGCGTGCACGTGCACGCCGAAGGCGACTACCTCTTCGAACTCACCGGCGGAGGCACCTGGCTCTACGTGGTCGACAGCCCCACGGAACACTTCCATCCCGATGGCGGCACCCACGACCACGATGGCGGCACCCACGACCACGACGCCGGCGAACACCACGACCACGACGCCGGCGAACACCACGACCACGACGCGGGCGAACACCACGACCACGACGCCGGTGAGCACGATCACGACGCCGGCGAACACGCGCACGACCACGACGCGGGCTGACGACGCGGGCTGACGACGCTTCGGCACCGGCATCCCTGCGGCTCTGCGACGGAACTCCCCCCTCAACTCCCCCCGAACTCCCCCCGAAACGAAGGGGCGTCGACAAGTCACCCAACGCCCGCAGGCATGATCACGTGGACGGTTGTGGGCAGCCATCGCGCAGCGGCAGCGGCAGCATCAGCGGCAGCATCAGCGGCAGCATCAGCGGCAGCATCAGCGACAGAGACAGTGGTGGTGATCGCCTGAGCGGAGGCTGGTGCTGAGGCTGATGCTGTGTGGTCGGAGCGGACACCGACGCCGAAGCCGAATCCGAATCCGAAGCCGACCGCCGAAGCCGAAGCCGAAGCCGACGCCGAAGCCGAAGCCGACGCCGAAGCCGAAGCCGAAGCCGAATCCGAAGCCGAATCCGAAGCCGAATCCGAATCCGAAGCCGAGTCCGAAGCCGAAGCCGAATCCGAAGCCGAAGCCGACCCCGACGCGGACGCCGAATCCGACGCCGACGCCGAATCCGACGCCGAAGCCGATGCCGTCGCCTCTGTCCCCCCGTCAGCTGCCGTCGCAGCCGAGGAAGGTCACGTAGATGCCGGCGTCGTCTCCGCCGCGCGCGTGCGTCGCCACGCCGAAGCCGCCATCGGTTCTCGCCGCCACGCCGACCGAACGCACGCCCGAGGTCGCGCCCACGTCCATCGCACCGAAGAGGCGCATCGGATCGCTCGCGGTGCCTTCGGTTTGGCCGAGCATGCGGGCGTGCAGCTCGCTGCTGCGTTCGGTCCACGCCAAGAGCCAGCCGCGCGGCCGGTCCGAGTACGCGAGCGCGGGCGCGGCCTGGCCCGGTTCGTCGCCCGCTTCGGTCGTCTCACCGACCACGAGGCCATCCGCACTGGCGGCCAGCCGCGCCATGGCGACCCGGCCGTTGTTGCCTTCGCCCAACCGCCACGCGATGCCCACCTGGGTGGTGCCGTCCGCGGTCGGACCAGCCGCCAACGTGAGCTCGTCGACCTCGTCCGAGGTCACTTCGACGCGCTCGCGGATCGACACCGCACCGCTGCCGTCCACGTCCACCAGCGCGACGAACAAACCGTCCTCTTCCGCGACCGCGAGTACGAAGCCGAGCGAAGGATCGAGTCCGAGGACCGCCGGTCCCGCGCGGTTGAGCGCGGTGCCGCCGTCGAGCGCGGGCCCGGCGATGGTCACTCCGTCGGTGGTGCTGCCACCGGCCAATCGAACGCCAGCCGTCGCGGGCGTGCCGCTGCGCATCGCGGCCAACCACGCGACCAAACGCCGCGTCCCGCTGAATGCGACCGCGGGCGCGCGCTGCGCTTCGGTGCGCTCGGGGCAAACCGCGCCGCCCGTGTCCGGCAGGCCGGTTTCGAAGTTGCCGCTCGAGACGGTGGCGCCGTCGATCGACGCGACGGTCAACATCTGGGTGCAGCCCGCGACGATCGGCGAGAACGAAGCGAGCACTTCGCCGCTCGGCAGACCGACGGCGGCGAGACCTGGGTCGTCGCTCAGCCCCGCGGCGTCGCGCAGGTTGAAGGTGCCGGCTTGGCGGGGTGCGCTGCCTTCGCGCCACGTAAAGAGCAGCTGCTCTCCGGTGTCCCGCCGCTGGGCCGCGACCAAGGTGCCGCCGGGGCCCGCGCCGAATACGACGTTGTCGGCGTCCCCGTCGGGTTCCGAGACCCGAGACGACTCGCCCACGATGAGCGCGTCCTCGTCCACGCGGCCATCGCAGTCGTTGTCGAGGCCGTCGCAGATCTCGCTTTTGCCTTCCGCGACGGCGGGGTTGGAGTCGTCGCAGTCGCGCGGCAATCCGCTCGCATCCGAGACACAGTCCGCGGCGCCGACACCATCACCGTCCATGTCCGGTGCCGCGATCGTACAGAACGCTTGATCGTCGATGCGGAGCGCGCACACGTGCGCTTCGCAGGCGTCGTCGAGCGGCATCGAAGGTCCGAGTCGGTCGGCGCACAACGCGTGGGCGGCGGAGAAGTCGGTCGCGGGGCCGACGCCGACGATGCAGGCCTCGGCCTGCACTTCATCAAGCGCGGTGAGGCTGCAGGACGACACCAGGGCGCACAGGATGCATCCGAGCAGGTTGAGTACACGCGCCATCAGAACTGCCCCTGGAGCGAGAGTCCGCCGCCGCCGCTGTTCAACCACGCGCTCGGCGTGACCTCGACGTCGCGGTCGCTGTCGCGTTCTCCGTCGCGGTGCGCGTCGGGATCGGTCTCGCCGTCGAAGTCGGTCAAGAAGTAGAGCACGATGGTGGTGATCGCGAGCGCGCCGGTCGCGCCGAAGAAGATGTCGGCGAGCAGTTGGGAATCGCTGGTCTCCGCGTTGCCGGCTTCGATGCCCGCGCGGTCGAGTGGGTCCAGCCCTTCGGTGCGGTTGCCGCTCGCCATCGCCCGGCCGGCAAACGCGACACCGACGATGCCGGCCGCAACGGTGAGGCCGAGCGCGCTGTAGAAGACCGCCGGTGGCGCGCCGCCGTCTTCGGTGATGTTCACGTTCTCTTCGACGTTCGTCACGTTGGTCACATTGACCTCGGCGCTCTCGAGATCGATCGAGACCGACGCGCGGCCGCGGCCCGCGACTTCGACTTCACGGCGGGCGGAGATGTAGCCCTCGGCCCGAAGCTCCACCGCGTGCCGACCGCCGGGAACGAGCACTTCGCCCGGCGCGGCGCCGACGACCCGGTCGCCGATCCAGACTTCCGCGGGCACGTTCGACGCGATGACGATCGTACCGAGCAGACCGCGGAGCGAGCGCATGGTCGCTTCCACCGCGCCGCGATCTTCGGCATCCGGCGGCGCGATGGCCAAGTACCGTTCGTAGCTCGCGACCGCGAGGTCGTAGCGGAACAGCTCTTCGTGACAGCGGGCGATGTTGAAGAGCGTGTTCGGGCGCTCGACGATCGCGAGCGACGCATTGAGCTCTGCGAGCGCGCCGGCGCAGTTGCCGGAGCGGGCAAGCATCAGTCCCTGGCGGAACCGTTCCCGAGCTTCGACTTGCTGCGGATCCTCAGGCGGCTCCGGTGCCACCTCCACATCCGGCGCCACATCGGGCGACTCGCCCTCGGGTGCGGCTTCGACCTCGGCCTGTGCTTCGACTTCGACCTCTGGCGGCGGTTGGGCCTGCGCACGCCACGTGCCCGAGAGCACCAACCCCATGCACAGCGCCACGCCAACCCTGACGCTCGGTTCAGAAGTCATCTCGGAATCCATCCATCATCGTCGTGGTCTCTTCCATCGCCGTCATCGTCATCATCGGGGTCTCCACGGCGGTCTCCATCGACTCGGTCATCCCCGTCTCGGGCGGACGCCGCATCGAAGACGAGCGTCCCGCCTCGAGCGCGCGGACGAGCTCGAGATCCCGATCGAGCACGATCAGCTCGTCGATCGTCTGGTAACCGTCGCGTTCGATCCGCAGCCGAACCGGATCGAGCGAACGCGGTCGCCGCGCATCGAGGGGGCTCGGGAACTCCACGCCGTCGAGCCAGATCTGTGCGTCGCCGGGCGCGACGAGCACCCGCACCCGTACTTCGGTGGGCAGGTTCTCCGCGACCTCTTCGGCCGGGCCCGCGTCGGGTTCGGCCGGCGGCGCGTCGGGTGCAACCACGCCGGCGTCAACCACCGCCGCTTCTTCTTCGGACTCGGTCCCAAGCGCCCACGCGGCGCCGCCCCCGATCAACCCGAGCACGATCAACACCGCGCCGATCATCCCCGCTTTGCTGGAAGCCGAGGACGGAAGCACGATCTCGCTGTCGGTGCTGATCGGGACATCCGGCGCCGGCGGCACGACGCTCTGCTTGCCGCCCGCAGGCGTCGGCTTCGCCACCGCGGTCGCCATCTCGCGTTTGCTGACGGGCCGCGGTTTCACCGCCTCCGGCGCGTCGTCGAGCGACTCGAATTTCGCGAGCGCCGCGGAGAGCGACTCGGCATCTGGGTACCGCTCCTCTTGGTCCTTCGCTAGACAGCGCTGAATGATCCGGTCGATCTCCGACGGCACATCCGGACGCCGCAGGCACACGTTGGGCGCGGGGTTGCAAGCGATCTCCACGACGAGCAACGGATACGTCTCGGCGTCGAAGGGCAGGTCGCCGGTCAACATCTCGAACAGGATGACGCCGAGCGCGTAGATGTCGGTGCGGTGGTCGAGGTTCGAGAACCCCTGGGCTTGCTCTGGCGACATGTAGTGGGGCGTGCCCATCGTCATGCCGGTCGCCGTCAGCTTCTTCTCGCCACCGAGTGCGCCGGTCTCGGAGAACTTCGAGATGCCGAAGTCGAGCACCTTCACGAAGTCCGGGGTGCTGCGCTGGTCGAGCAGGAAGATGTTGTCCGGTTTCAGATCGCGGTGAACGATCCCCTTGGCGTGCGCCGCGGTGAGCGCGGAACACACCTGCTGCAAGATGCGCGCGGTGCGGCCGACCGAGAGCGGGGCTTCTTCCTCGATGAGCTCGGTGAGCTCACGCCCTTCCAGCAGCTCCATCACGATGAACGGTGAACCGTCGGGCAGCTCGCCCATGTCGGTCACGTCGATGATGTGTTCGCTGCCGGCAGCGGTCGCGGCCCGGGCCTCGCGTTTGAACCGCTCGATGACCTGCTTGTGAGCGGCCATCTCCGACGTCAGACACTTGATCGCGACGCGTTTGCCGATCGCTTCGTGCAGCGCGAGGTACACGGCGCCCATGCCGCCCTGGCCGAGCTTCTTCTCGACCTTGTAGCGGCCGCCGAGGATCGTCCCGACGATCCGGTCCGGATCCATCGAAGGACGGGCCTCCTCCACACTTGGTGGGCTCTCGACTTGGGTCTCTACGTCGGGATTTTCGTCACGGTGGTCTTCGGACACGTCGGCGGATACTCTATCGCAGTGGGGGCGGATTCGTCGCGTCTAGGTAGACTGGGACGCGACCAAAAGGTCCAGGGACTCGTGTTGGGAGACGTGTGCGCATGAATTGGGACGCCCCCCGTTGGGGCATTGGCTTGTTTTGCGGGTGTTTCGTCCTGGCGGCGGCATGCGGCGACGACAGTAGCGCAATCGACGCTGGTACAGCGGACGGAGAACTCGCCGATGCCCCGCCCGAGTGTGAAGTGTCCCCAGACTGTGACGACGGACTCTTCTGCAACGGCGTGGAGAGCTGCGTCTCGGGCGTCTGCGTCCTGAGCGATTTCGTCGCCTGCGATGATGGGGTCGAATGCACCCTCGACTTCTGTGACGAAGACATCGATGCGTGCGTGTCGGCCGGTCCCGATCTGGACGGCGACGGTGCGGCCGACGCCAACTGCCTCGACGCCGAAGGAACCCCCGTCGGCGCCGACTGCGACGACAGCGACGCGTTCCGCTTCCCCGGCAACCCAGAGGTCTGCGATCTCGAAGGGCACGACGAAGACTGCGATCTGGACACGTTTGGCGTGCGGGATGCCGACTTCGATGGATTTCTCGACGCGACCTGCTGCAACCCCGGCGCCGACGGCGCGATGCCGACCTGCGGCGACGACTGCCGCGACGTACGCGCTGGGGTGAACCCGGCCGCCACCGAAGCCTGCGACGGAGTCGACAACGACTGCGACGGCCTCATCGACGAAGGCGTCATCTTGGCCGGACACGACGACGCCGACCGCGACGGCTTTCCCGACGAAGCGGCGCCCCGCATGGCCTGCCCGGGCGCCGCTGGGTTCATTCCCGAAGGCACCCCCTTCGACTGCGACGACGACAACGTCGCGGTGAACCCGGGACAGGTCGAGATCTGTGACTCGATCGACAACGACTGCAACGATGTCATCGACGACGACGCAGGCCCGGTCGACTGGTACGCGGACCTCGACAACGACGGGTTCGGCAGCGCGGCGAGCGGCATCACCAACTCCTGTACGCCCGTGCTCGGCCACAGTCTGCTCGACACCGACTGCAACGACGAAGACGCCGCAATCCACCCCGCGGCGGGAGAAGTCTGCGACGCGATCGACAACGACTGCAACGGCGAAGCCGACTTCCAGATCGCGCCGGGCGACTTCGAGGACGACGACGGCGACGGCATCGTCGACATCGCGTGCGGACCACCCCGCGGCATCGACTGCGATGACGAAGACGCGGCTTCTGGGCCAGGCACCGCCGAAATCTGCGACGGCCGCGACAACGACTGCGACGACCTGGTCGACGAAGGCGCGATGGATCTCCTCTGGTACTTCGACGCCGACGGAGACGGCCACGGATCCTCGGCCTCCACCCGGCCCATCGTGCGCGCGTGTTCGCCCCCAGCCGGCTACGTCGGCAGCGCCGGCGACTGCGACGACACCAACCCGGCGCGTTTCCCGAGCGCCCCCGAATCGTGCGACGCGTTCGACGACGACTGCGACGGGGCCGTGGACGAAAACGGCGTCTGCGGTTGCCCAGGCGGGCTGCGCGACTGCGACGACAACGGAAGCTGCGAGACCGACATCACCGACGATCCGATCAACTGCGGCGACTGCCGGTTCGTCTGCTCGCCCGGCGGCTTCGCGCTCCGGGTCGAATGTGCGGCGAGCGCGTGCGTGGTCACGCGTTGTGCCGCGGGACACGCCGACTGCGACGGCGACACCGCGACCGGTTGTGAAGTCGATGTAGCGAGCAACGCGGCGCATTGCGGCGGCTGCGGGCGTTTGTGTGCGGTCCCACCCGGCGTGAACGTCGCGACGGTCCGCTGCCAGGACTTCGGCTGTGAAGTCGCGACCTGCGCGCCCGGCTTCGCCGACTGCAACGGCGATCTCGCGGACGGATGCGAAGTCGACACCGCATCGGACGAAGGCAACTGCGGCGGCTGCGGCAACTTCTGCGTGCCCCGACGTGGCGCGGTCAGCTGCGTGGCTGGCACCTGCAACCACCAGTGCATCCCAGGTCGGACCGGGGACTGCGACATGGACCCGGCCAACGGCTGCGAGTCCGCCCTCGACACGCTGAGCCACTGCGGGACCTGCGGGAACCTCTGTCCGGGCGCGACCGCGATGAACACGTCCGTCGCGTGCACCGACGAGGGTTCGGGGACGCTGCGCTGCGTGCAACGCTGCGACGACAACTTCGCCGACTGCAACGCGTCCCCGGCGGATGGATGTGAGGAGCCGGTCGCCAACGACACGTGCGGTTGCGGCCGGACGACCGAAGACTGCGGCGCCCTCTACCCAGCGCCAGCCGCTTCGGTCTGCGTTGGTCGGGCAGTGGGGGCGGCTGTCTGCGAACTGCGAAGCTGCGGCACGGGCAGGCTCGAGTGCGGCGGCGAGTGCGTGAACCCGGCGACCGACCGGACGAACTGCGGCGACTGCTTCAACGACTGCGGCTTCTCGGGCACCTGCGTCGATGGCCTCTGCGAATGCAGCGGAACGATGTGTCCGGGCTTCGGCTGCGTGGACACGATGACGGACCCGGGGCACTGCGGCGACTGTGTGACGGTGTGCGGGGGCGGGGAACGCTGCGAGGCGGGCACCTGCGTCACGGACTGCGCCGCGGCCACCGAGAGCTGTCCGCCGGACGGCTGCGTCGACACCAACTTCGACCCGCGCCACTGCGGCACGTGCGGCAACGCGTGCGGGGTGGACGAGTTCTGCATGGACGGCATCTGCCAGTGTTCCGGTGGGCGCACCTCCTGCGGTCCCGACTGCGTCGACCTGCGGAACGATGCGATGCACTGCGGGATGTGCGGCAACGCGTGCCCGGCTGCCGGCACCGGCTTCACCGGCTCGGCCTGCGTTGCGCGGGCCTGCGATCTCGACTGCGACATGGGCGTCGGCAACTGCGACGCCGACCCCAGCAACGGATGCGAACAGAGCGTCACCAGCGACGCGTCGAACTGCGGCGCCTGTGGTCTCTCATGCGGCGCCGGTGGTACCTGCGCGCTCAGCAGCTGCGATCCCATCCTCCAGATCGCGCGGAGTGCCAACGGCACCTGTGTCGTGCGCGGCAACGGGACGCTTTTGTGCTGGGGCAGCAACCAGTTCGGACAGAACGCGACCGCGGCGGCACCCACGGTCTCGTCGGCGCCGGTGACCATTCCTCTGCCGGGTGTCGCGAGCGCGGTCGCGATGGGCGACCGCCACACGTGTGCGATCGCGTTCAACCCGATGCTCGGTCACGACGACGTCGTCTGCTGGGGCACCGACGACTTCGGGCAGCTCGGCGACGGGGCCGGCTCACCGGCCGATCCACATGTGCCGCGCGAGCTCTTCTTCTCCTCCACCCCGGTGCAGATCACAGCCGGCATGGAGCACACGTGTGTGCTCGACTCGGACGGCGTCGTCTGGTGCTGGGGCCACAACGACATCGGCCAGGCGGGCGTCACCGGCGGGGTCATGCAGGTCGACACCCCGACCAGCGTCGCCTCCGACAGCCGGTACGCGTTCCTCGCCGCAGGCAGCGCCCACACCTGCGTCTCGACGCCATTCATCAGCAGCATGGAGTGCTGGGGCGCGGGGGTCTCGGGGCAGCTCGGCATTGGCTCGAACATCAACAACGCGCTGCCCACCTCCACCATGGGGTTCATGGAAGGCGACGTGCTCGCGCTGGCGCTCGGCCGCGAACACACCTGCGTGGCCCGCACCGCCGGCCTCTACTGCTGGGGCGACGCGGGCAGCAGCCAGATCGACTTCCCCTCCAATGTGCCGCAGATGCATGGACACCCCGGCGGGCGCGCGACCGACCTGCTCGCCAACCGGCTCGCGACCTGCCTGCGCGTCGAGAGCGGCGCCATCTACTGCCGCGGCGAACAGGTCGCCGGCCGAGTGCTCGTGCCCGGCACCACCGGCACGGTGACCACCTGGAGCCGCGTCTTCGAGCTCGGCTTCGAGGTCGATTCGTTCGCGGTCGGCAACGAGACCCAGACCCAGCTCGTGCGCATGGCGGATGGTTCCGTCTTCGGGTGGGGCAACAACAACAACCATCAGTTAACGAACTTCACGCCATCGGGCAGTCCGCCGCCCACACGCATCGTGTTGGTGACGCCATGAGCCCGATTCGACAGACCCTGCGCGCGTTGCTCGCGGCGCCGCTCCTCTTCGCGCTCGCCTGCGGCGACGACGACACGACGATGGCCGACACCGGCCCGGGCGATGCCACGCCCGAGTGCACAACCACCGCCGAGTGCGACGACGGACTCTTCTGCAACGGCGCCGAGGCCTGTGTCGAAGGCAGCTGCACCATCGGCGCGGTCCCGAACTGCGACGACGGCGCGGAGTGCACGATCGATCTCTGCGATGAGGACCTGGACGCGTGCGTGAACGCGGCGCCAGACGCCGACGGAGACGGCGCGCGCGATGCCACCTGCCTCGACGCCGACGGCACGCCCCTCGGCTCGGACTGCGACGACGCCGACAACCGCCGTTTCCCCGGCAACCCCGAGGTCTGCGACACCGAAGGCCACGACGAAGACTGCGATCTGACCACCTTCGGCACCCGCGACGTGGACGGCGACGGGTTCATCGACGCAGTGTGTTGCAACCCGGACGCGGCCGGCGAGGTCGGCCTGTGCGGCAACGATTGCAACGACGTGCGCGGCAACGTCAACCTCGAGTCCGCCGAGGCGTGCGACGGCGTGGACAACGACTGCGATGGCGCGATCGACGAAGGGGTGCTGGTCGCTGGTTTCGTGGACGCCGACCGCGACGGCTTCGGCGACGCGCTGATGCCCTTCGATGCCTGCCCGGGCACGACCGGCTTCGTCGCGGCGGGCGGAGAACCGGATTGCGACGACACCAACATCGCGGTCAACCCCGGCCAGGTCGAGATCTGCGACGGCATCGACAACGACTGCGACGACTCCACCGACGACAGCGACGCGCGTCCGGTCGACTGGTACCGCGACGTGGACGGTGACGGATTCGGCAGCGCGCTGAGCGGGACGACCACCAGCTGCGAGCCCGTCGAAGGCCACTCGCTCTTGAACACGGACTGCAACGACGCCGTCGCTTCGATCCATCCGGCCGCCGCCGAGGTCTGCGATGCCCTCGACAACGACTGCAACGGCGTGGCGGATTTCCAGATCGGCCCGGGCGACTTCGAAGACGACGACGGCGACGGGCTGGTCGACATCGCGTGCGGCGCCCCCCGCGGCATCGACTGCGACGATCTCGATCCAGACGCGGGCCCGGGAACCACGGAGAGTTGCGACGGCCGCGACAACGACTGCGACGAACGGGTCGACGAGGGCGCCATGGATCTGTCGTGGTTCTTCGACGGCGACGGAGATGGACACGGTTCGGACACGAACCCGGACAACCCACCGGTCCGCGACTGCATGCCGCCGCCTGGCTACGTGGCGAGCGCCGCCGACTGCGACGACACCGACGCCGACCGGCGGCCGGGCGCCGCCGAGACCTGCGACATGGCCGACGACGACTGCGACGGAACCGTCGACGAAGGTGGCATCTGTGCGTGTCCGACCGGTCTCGGCGACTGCGACGGCAACGGCACCTGTGAGACGGACGTGCGCATCAGCGCGATGCACTGCGGGAGCTGTGGCGCGCCGTGTGTGGCCGGTACGAACGTGGCGTCGGTCCGCTGCCGGAGCGCGTCGTGTGCCGTCGCTGCCTGCGTGGACGGCTACGCCGACTGCAACGCCGATCCGAGCGATGGGTGCGAAGTCGATCTGCGCCGAGACGCCGGCCACTGCGGCGCCTGCGGCAACCTGTGTCCTGCGGGACCCGGTGTGATGGCCGCGGCGTGCCGGGCCGGGACCTGCGGCATCGGCGCCTGTGCGCCGGGCCTGGGGGACTGCAACCGAGTCGCGGCCGACGGCTGCGAGCAGAACACAGCCACCGACGCCAACCACTGCGGCGCGTGCGGACGCATCTGCGTGCCGACCGATGTCGACGTGATGTGCGACGCGAGCACCTGCCGCTACGACTGCGTGCCGGGTCGGAGCGACGACTGCAACGGCGACTCGAGCGATGGGTGCGAGACGATCACGAACACCCCCACCGACTGCGGGGGGTGTGGCGTGGCCTGCGACGGCGACGGGATGGGCGGGGCCGCAATCTGCCGCGACGAAGGCGGGACGCCTTTCTGCGAGCTCGATTGCGACGACAACTTCGCGGACTGCAACGGCGACCTGACCGATGGTTGCGAAGCGCCTGTCTCCGACACCAACTGTGCGTGTCCCACCGATCCGATCCGCGATTGCACGACCGAGTTCGGTCCGGGTGCGACCGCGGTGTGCCGGGGCTCCTCCAGCGGAAGCGCCGAGTGCGTCGCGCTCTCCTGCGCGGACGGAGACTCGCTCTGCTTCGGGCGGTGTGCGGACACCCTCAACGACAACATGAACTGCGGCGCGTGCGGGCGGCACTGCGGGATCGGCGCGTGCGTCGACGGAGCGTGCGACTGCACGTCGACCGGCACCGACCCGGCCTTCTGTCCGGGCGTCGGCTGCGTCGATCGCGACTTTGACGACCGCAACTGCGGCGGCTGCGGCATCCGGTGCTCGGGCGGCACGCGCTGCCAGTTCGGCACCTGCGCGGCGGACTGCAGCGGCGGGCGGATCGGCTGCGGCGTGGACGGTTGCATCGACTCGCAGTCGGACGAGCGGCACTGCGGCGCGTGCGGCAACGCCTGCCTCGCGACCGAGCGCTGTTTTGCCGGCATGTGCGAGCCCGTCTGCACCTTTCCCGAACAGGACTGCGGCGGGGGATGCGTCGACACCAGCACCACCCGCGCCCACTGCGGCAGCTGTTTCGACGTGTGTCCGAACATGGGCCCCAACCACAACTCGAGCGTCTGCGCGTTCGGGGAGTGCAACCTCACCTGCAACGCGGGAACCGCGGACTGCAACGGATTCCGCGGCGATGGGTGCGAGGCGAGCACGACCCTCGACCCGATGAACTGTGGCGCTTGCGGCAGAGACTGTGGCGTGGGCGGAGAGTGCGGGTTCGGGATCTGCGATCGGGTCGTCGACATCTCACGCGGCTTCACCCACACGTGCGCAGTGCGGGCGGGCGGCGCGGTGGTGTGCTGGGGATCGAACGCCGACGGCCAGCTCGGCGCCGACCCGATGTTCCTGAGCCAGAGCGCGACGCCGATCGAGGTTTCCATCGGCGGCGGCGTCACCGCCCGCCGGGTCGTCGTCGGTGGCAACTTCACGTGCGCCATCACGCGCGACGACTTCGGCAACGATCGCGTCCCGTGCTGGGGCAGCGATGCACGAGAGCAGCTCGGCGACGGCTTCACCACGCCTGGCCGCGAGAACTGGCAGCCGCACGACGTCGAGATGTTGCCGAGCAGCACCGAGGTGATCGATCTGGTGCTCGGGTTCGAGTTCGCCTGCGCCTTGGTGCGCGGACCGGGCGGCATGCCACCGGAACTCTACTGCTGGGGCGACAACACCTTCGGCCAGACCCAGATCAACCCGAGCACGCTCAACCCCGTGGAGGACGCGACCTTCGTGAGCAGTGGCCCGAGCCTCTACCAGCTCGTGGCCGGCGACTTCCACGTGTGTGGTGTCAGCGCGGAGTCCTTCGCGGAGACCGAGGTGTCCTGCTGGGGCCGCAACGACGGCTCCCAACTCGCGATCACCGGCACCGACACGTTCTCGCCGATCGTCACAGCGTTCGGTGCGAGCGAGAACGTCTTGTCGATCGCGGCGGGTTCACGGCACACCTGCGTGTCGCTGGACGGTCAGCTCTGGTGCTGGGGCAACGACGACGACAACCAGACCACGATTGGCAGCGAGACCTCCGTGCCCACCATCGTTCCGATTCCAGGCAACCCGTACGTCGAAGAAGTCGTCGCCGATGGCCACGGCACGTGCATTCGGGATGAGTTCGGCGGCGTGCAGTGCACCGGACGCAACGCGATGCGGCTCTTGGTCGACACGCCCAACGATCCGACGTTGGGCTGGGTCGCGGTGTCGCTGCCGGTCCCGGCCCGACAACTCAGTCCGGGCAGCGCCAGCCACCGCTGCATGATCGGCACCGACGACCAGGTCTACTGCTGGGGCGAAAACGGCGTCGGTCAGCTCGGCGATGGATCGACCGGCCCGCCCAGACCCGACCCACAGCCCGTAGGGGGGCTCCGCCCATGAGCGTTCGAAACACTTGGTTCCTCTGTGCGTGCCTGCTCGGCGTGCTCGCGTGTGGCGACGACTCGAGCATGGCGTTCGACGGCGGCAACGACGACACCGGCGTGGATGCGGCGCCGGAATGTACGACCGACCGGACGTGCGACGACGGCCTGTTCTGCAACGGCGTCGAGTCCTGCGAAACGGGCACTTGCGTGCCCGGCGAGACGATTCTGTGCGACGACGGAATCGAGTGCACGATCGATCTGTGCGACGACGAGCTCGACGCGTGCGTCGCCGCAGCGCCGGATGTCGATGGCGACGGCTCCCGGGACGCGGCCTGCCTCGATGGCGACGGCGCGCCCCTCGGCGCCGACTGCGACGACGCGGACGCGTTGCGCTTCCCGGGCAACCCGGAGGTCTGCGACCTCGAGGGCCACGACGAAGACTGCGACTTGGACACGATCGGCGCGCGGGACCTCGACGGCGACGGCTACATCGACGACGTGTGCTGCAACCCCGATGGCGAAGGCGGCATGAACTGCGGCCAGGACTGCGACGACCTGCGCCCGAACGCCAACCCGGCGACGACCGAAGTGTGCGACTCGATCGACAACGACTGCGACGCCTCGATCGACGAGGGCGTACGGACGGCGGGATTCGTGGACGCCGACCGGGATGGGTTCGGCGATGCGACGCTGCCGCTCGAAGCCTGCCCCGGCCGACCGGGCTTCGTCCCCGCGGGCGCGCCCGCGGACTGCGACGACGACGACCCCTCCCGAAACCCCGGTCAGGTCGAGATCTGCGACGGCCAGGACAACGACTGCGACGACACGACCACCGATGCCGACGGACGACCCGTGGACTGGTTCGCGGATCTCGACGGCGACGGATTCGGAAGCCGCGCGAGCGGCGTGGTGATGTCGTGCGAACCGGTGGCCGGCCACACGCTTCGAGACAACGACTGCGACGACACCGCAGCGGCGATCAACCCGGCCGCCACCGAGATGTGCAACGGACTCGACGACGACTGCAACGGCGCCGCCGACTTCGAGGTGGCGCCGGGCGACTTCGAGGACGACGACGGCGACGGGCTCTTGGATCTCGGGTGTGGACCGCCTGGCGGCGTCGACTGCGACGACCGCGATCCGAGCGCGGGCCCCGGCACCGAAGAGACCTGCGACGGACGCGACAACGACTGCGATGAGATCGTCGACGAAGACGCCGAGGACCGGAGCTGGTTCTACGACGGAGACGGCGATGGCTTCGGGACCGACTCCGATCCCGAGAACGCGCCGGTTCGTTCATGCACGCCGCCCGCGGGCTACGTCGCCAACGCCGACGACTGCAACGACGGCTCCCCCAACCGTTTCCCCGGCGCCGTCGAGCGGTGCAACACCGCCGACGACGACTGCGACGGAGACGTCGACGAGGATGGGGTGTGCGGGTGCCCCCCCGGGTTGTCCGACTGCGACGGGGACGGCAGCTGCGAGACCGACACCCGCGTCGACCAGGACAACTGCGGCGGCTGCGGCACCGTATGCGCCGGCGGGCCCGATGCCTTGGCGGTGAGTTGCAGTGCATCCACGTGCCAGATCGACGCGTGCGCGGCCAACAGAGCGGATTGCGACGGCACCGTCTCCAACGGCTGCGAGACCCGCACCGACAGCATCGACGACTGCGGTGGCTGCGGCCGGACGTGTTTGATGCCCTTCGGCATGGGCGTGACCGACATGAACTGCGAGGCCGGACGGTGCGTGGTCGCGACGTGTGAAGAAGGCGTCGACGACTGCAACGGACAGCTCAGCGACGGCTGCGAGCGCGACACCTCGAGCGACATCCTGAACTGCGGCGCCTGCGGCAACGCGTGCACGATGACCTCGAGCTTCCCGATGTGCGTCTCCGGCACGTGTTTCTCCGAGTGTGTGCCGGGCGAAACCGAGGACTGCGACGGGGACCCGAGCAACGGATGCGAGACCCGGCTCGACACGCCGAGCGATTGCGGCGGATGCGGCGTGGTCTGTCCCGTCGGCGACGCGGGCACGTTCAGCGAATGCCGCGTCGAAGGCGGCGGCGCCCGATGCGAGAACCAGTGCCGCGACGGATTCGCCGACTGCGACGGCCTCCCGAGCAACGGCTGCGAAGCGCCCATGGATCCGACCTCGTGCGGCTGCCCGCCCACCACGGTCCGCGATTGCACCACCTTCTTTCCGGCCGGTTCGACTTCGGTCTGTGTGGGACGGGTCGCCGGCGCAGCGCGCTGTGAAGTCCGCACCTGCGGGGTGGGCGCGCTCTGCAACAACCAATGCGTCGACACGATGAACGACGAGTCGAACTGCGGATCGTGCGGATTCTTCTGCCCTGCGGGTGAGGTCTGCGCCGGCGGCGCGTGCGCCTGCACTGCGCCGCGGGCCATCTGCGACGGCTTCTGCGTCGACCGCACCACGGACCCGGACCACTGCGGCGCGTGTGGGCGCAACTGCAACTTCGATGAGCGCTGCGAAGGCGGCGCGTGCGTGACGAGCTGTGGCGCGCCGTTCACGCTGTGCGACACCTTCTGCACCGACACGAACACCGACCCGACGAACTGCGGCACCTGCGGCACCTCGTGTTTCACCGGCGAAGTCTGCGAAGCCGGGTCGTGTGTGCCCGAGTGTTTCCCGCCGAACGTCCGGTGCGGCGGCGCATGCACGGACAACCAAACCGACCCCAACAACTGCGGTGTGTGTGGCAACGCCTGCCCGGCGCCCGGCACCATGGGCATCGGCACCTCCGCATGCCTTGGCGGTTCGTGCGAGGTCTCCTGTCAGACGGGACGCGCGGGCTGCGACGCCGACCCGTCGGACTGCGAACAGAACGTTTCCAACGATCCGTTGAACTGCGGCGGCTGCGGGATCTCGTGTGGGCCCGGCGGCACGTGTTCCGGTGGGGTCTGCGACCGGATCGCCGCGGTCGTGACCTCGCCCACCAACACCTGCGCGGTGCGCAGCAATGGATCCCTGCTCTGTTGGGGGGACAACGGAAGCGGACAGCTCGCTGCCGCGGCACCGACGGAGAGCGCCACGCCCTTGCTCATGCCCTTGACCGGCGTACGCGACGTGGCCGTCGGCATCGAGGCCATCTGCGCGGTCGCATTCGACGGCGGGAGTGGACTCGACCGAATCTTCTGTTGGGGCAACGACGGGCGTGGGCAGCTCGGCCACGGCGGGATCTCGGTGAACACCAACACCCCGACCCTCGTGACCGGCCAGTCGGGCGTCGCGCTGCAAGTCGTCATGGGCGACGAACACACCTGCGGCCTGTGGGATGACGCTGGCGCGAACGAGATCCACTGCTGGGGCAGCGGTGCCTTCGGCGCGAACGGCGACTCAGGAGCCGCCGACCGGCAGGCGCCGATCCAGGTGTTCGTGTCGAGAGAGCCAAGGCAGCTCGCCGCGGGGCCGGACTTCAACTGCTCCGAGCCGCGCGTCGTGTTCGACGGTCTCCGGCTCGAGTGCTGGGGACTCAACGCGACGTTCCAACAAGGACGCACCGGCGCAGACTCGGGGTTGCCCACCGATTCGGTGGTGATGCCCTTCGAAGGGATGAGCTTTCTGACGATGGGGCAGACGCACACCTGCGCCATCTTCGACGGCGACACCGGCGCCGAAATCTGGTGTTGGGGCGCGGACGAGTTCGGCCAAAGCGGCATCGGGTCCGGAACCACCGGCACCCAGAACCCAGCTCGAACCGGGACGCCCGGCGGTCGATCGGTGCGCGAACTGAGCATGGACCCGGACGGCACCTGCGCGCTCTTCGACGACGGTTCGGTCTGGTGTCGGGGCGCCAACACCAGCCAGGACATGATCCCGGGGGGGCTGGATCCCGCGATGTCCTGGACGCAAATCGTGGACCTCGGCTTCCAGATCAAGCAGCTGAGCGATTCGTACGGCGGCCATCGGTGCGCCATCGCGCATTCGGGCGATGTGTACTGCTGGGGACGCAACTCGGACGGCCAATGTGGCTCCGGCGCGACCAGCACCGTGCAGGGTGTCGCGCGCGTGGTAGGACTCACCGACTGATCCTGCGATTTGGCGGGGTCCGCCGATCCACGTCTTCCGGGCGTGGCGTGAGCCGAGCATGAGCACCCCCATCGAGATCGACATCCTCACCGCGGACTTCGTGGCTTCCGCGAACACCCTGGCTTCGCTTCCGCCCCCCGCGTTCACCGAAATCGCGTTCGGCGGCCGGTCGAACGTCGGCAAGTCGTCGTTGATCAACTGCCTGGTCCAGCGGAAGAAGCTCGTGCGGACGAGCAGCAAACCGGGCGCGACCCGCGGCATCAACATCTTCCGAACCGGCTGGCGCATCCGCTCCACCGAAGAAGGGGTCGAAGAGACCCGCGCCGAGGTGGATCTGGTCGACCTGCCTGGCTACGGCTACGCCAAACGCAGCAAGACCGAGCGGCGTTCCTGGGGTCCGCTCATCGAAGGGTTCTTGCGCGACCGACCCGGCCTCCGAGGCCTTGTGGTGATCGTGGATGTGCGGCGTGGCCCGGAAGACGACGACGCGCAGCTCATCGAGTACCTGCAGTCGATCGATCGCCGCTGTCTGGTCGTCGCGACCAAGATCGACAAGATCCCGCGCAACCAACGGAAGCTCGAGGTCCAGAAGATCAAGGAAGCACTCGGCGTCCGGGTGTTCCCCTTCAGCGCGACGAGCGCCGAAGGACGCGAGCCCCTGCTGCGCAGCCTCGCCCGCGTCGCCGACATCCTGCCTGCGCCCACGCCGACGCCCGCCAAGTAGCCCGCGGCGGCGGGCTCGAAGACCACTTTCTTGCTCGGTGGATCGGCATTCGGTACCCGTGATCCATGGGGCGACTTCTCGTGGTGCTATCGCTGGTGATCCTTGCGCTTGCGCTGGGTTGGCCGAGTGCGGAACACGCATCCGCCGACGCGGGTGCGCCCCTCAAGACGGTGCTCAAAGACCGCGCGCCGGAGCCCGTCGTCGAGGCTCCGGACAGCGAGCCAGAGGGAGACGTCGCGCGCCCCACCGAAGCTGCCGCGGACGCCGAAGACTCCGAAGCGAACAAACCCGGCCCGACCGGAGACGCAACCCGCGGTCGCGGGGCGCGCCGACTGAGTCACCGCAGCCGTTCGCAGGGCTACCCGTTCCAGGGCCGGCTCCAGCGCGGCGTCCAGCTTCGCGAGAGCCGCTATCTGCGCCACGTCACCGAGTACGCGGCAGCCGGGAACCACTACGGCACCTGGGAGCTCGTGCAGCTCCTCGAACGCGCCGCGTACCGCGTGTCGCGCCGACTTCCGGGCGCCAAACTCTCGGTCGGTGAACTGAGCCGCGAGGGCGGCGGCCGCATTCCCGGCCACGCCTCCCACCAGAACGGCCGCGACGCCGACGTCTCGTTCTACATGCTCGACGGACGCGGAAGGCCGCACGAACCCTTCGCGTTTGCAGCCTTTGACGCGAACGGCCGCGGCACCGGTCCGAACCGCGGACTCACCTTCGACGACGCGCGCAACTGGGAGCTCGTCGCGAAGCTCGTCGCCGACGGAGACGCGCGCATCCAGTTCATCTTCGTAGCCAACCACCTCAAGCAACGCCTGCTTCGAGAAGGCCGCCGCCGCGGCGCACCCGCCTCCGTACTGGCCCGCGCGGAACGGGTGCTCGTCCAGCCCGCCGAAGGCAACACCCACGAGAACCACTTCCACGTGCGGATCTATTGCTCGCCCGGAAACCGCCCCGCCTGCCGCGACCGCGCGCCCTTCCATCCCTGGTCGGGTCGCTGAGTCCGAGGCGCGAGGGAGCCAATGCCCTCGCCCACCCGTAGACTCCACTCGGGTGGATGGGTTTCCTGAGTGAATCCGGAGCGTCCGTCCGCCACCCTGGCCGACTTCCGAAGGAACCTCCGCATGCCCCAGAACCTCTCCCGCACGAACGCCGCATGGGCCGTGCTCACCGCCATCCTGCTGGCCGCCCTCGTCTTCCTCGTCCGCCCTGGCTCCAGCGACGCCCAGGTCATCCCGGGCTCCACCAGCCTCGCGGCCGGCCCCGGCGGCATGTGGGTCCTCCAAGGCGACCAGCTCTTCATCTGCCGAGAGCCCCTCATCCGCAGCGCCGCCCGCGCCACCGAACCCCCCACCCCCCAATGCGGCCAACCGGCAAGACTCCCCTAACGTGAGCTAGGAGACCCATGCCCGTGCCCGCCAAAGGGGCATCGGCATCGGCATCGGCTTCGGCTTCGGGATCGGCTTCGGCTTCGGCTTCGGCTTCGGCTTCGGCTTCGGCTTCGGCTTCGGCATCGGCCTCGGCTTCGGCTTCGGCTTCGGCCTCGGCGAAGCGGAGCCGTCACGGGGCACCGTCTACCGCTGCTGCCAGAGCCTCCCCGCCGTCTCCACCAGCGTCAGGAACTCCGCCGCGTCCTCGCCGCCTTCGTAGCCGGCGCCGCCAGCGAGCTCGAGCACGCTGCTGAACCGCGCGCCTTCGCTGTGGCTCGAACCGCGGAGGATCTCCGCGAACTCCGCGACCGCTGCGCCGAACCGGAACTCGGGCGAGGTCTGTTCGATCGAAACGGCCCCCGCGTTCACCGGCGCGTCGAACTCGAGCAACGCGCTCTCGCTTCCGCCCGGCGCTTGGTAGCGCACCCGCACGCTGGCGAGCACGCGGGGGTCGTCGTGGGCGACGCCGGGCCGGGTCTCGTACTCGAGGTACGCGGTGGTGAACTGACCCGAACCGATCTCGGCCGCGTCCACCCCATCGTTGTCGAAGTCTTCGTGCGCGAGCACCCGGTTCTCGTAGCCGATGAGCCGAAAGCGCTCGACGAGCTCTGGGTTCATCTCGACCTGGACCTTCACGTCCTGCGCGACCACCTGAAGCGTGCCGCCGAGGTCGCGCTGAAGCACCCGGAGGGCTTCGCTCTGGTTGTCGATGAACGCGTAACTGCCGTTGCCGTGGTCGGCGAGCCGCTCCATGTCACGGTCGTTGCCCCCGCCGAATCCGAGCGCCGTCAGGGTGATGTCGCGGTCGCGGTAACGCTCGATGAGTTCGATGAGGGGGTCGCCGGTCAGGCCCACATTGAAGTCGCCATCGGTCGCGATGATCACGCGGTTGATGCCGCCCGGTCGGTGGTGCTGCGCGGCCAGATCGTAGGCGGCGCGGATGCCGCCCTCCCCGTTCGTCGAACCACCGGCGGCCAACCCCGCGATCGCTTCGAGGAGCCGGCCACGCTGGGCCACCGGCGTCGGTTCGATCAACGTGCCGACCTGTCCCGCGTACACCACGATGCCGACGGTGTCGTCCTCGCGCAGCGTGTTCACCAACGTGGTGAGTGCGTACTTCACGAGTCCGATCTTGTTCGCGCTTCCCATCGAGCCGGACACGTCCACCAAGAAGACGAGGTTGGCCGAGGGCCGCTGAGAGGCGGGGATCGCCGCCGCCTGCACACCCACGCGCAGCAGGCGCATGCGCTCGCTCCCGAAGGGCGACGGACCCTGCTCGAGCTGCACCGCAAAGGGCGCGCCGCCTTCGGTCCGTGCCGGGGCTTCGGACCAGCGGAAGAAGTTGATGTACTCCTCGGGACGAACGGAGTCCGGATCCGGAAGCGCCCCATCGCGCAGGGCGCGACGCATGCGGGTGTAGGACGCAGTGTCGACGTCTAGGGAGAACGTTGCCATGGCGTCTTGGGACGCAGGCACGAAACCGTTCTCTTCTAGTTCGGCATAGGTGTCCGAACCCGATGGAGACTCTGCGGGTGGGGGCAATGCGCCGCCGGACACGCGGGCCTGACTCGGCGCCGCCCCGTAGTCGGCGTGCATCGCGTGGCCGCCACCACAGGCCATCGCCAGCAGCAGCGGCAGCAGGGCCCAGCCGCGCGTGCGGGTTGGAAACGCAGTGTCCGGTGGAAACGCCGAGGGAAACGCAGTGTCGCCGTGTTGAAACGCAGTCTTCATTCGCTCTACCTCCGCAGGCCCAACGCAGGTGGAGAGGCAGGGCTTACACTTGCGCGCCGCACACGGAGGGGACACGAGCAAGGGGTGGGCACGGGCTCGAGCATCTACCGGGTACTGACGATCGGGCTTTGGGCGGTGTTCGCCGCCGGCCTCTTCTTCCCCGAGTACCAACTCTGGTTCTGGATGGGCGCCCTTGCCGTCGGTGCCGCACGGTCGATCCTCGCCGCGATCGACAGCGTCGGCCGCAACCGCTGGGTGCACGGGTCGATCGCAGCCGTCTTCCTGCTCGGGGGCGTGAGCATCGTGCTGCAAGCGCTCGGCATGGTGACGATCCCCTGGTGGTACGCGGCGTACGCGTTGGTCGCGGTGCTGTTCGTCGCGATGCTGGTGTGGCGGGCGCGCAGCGCGGGCCGGGCGCGGGCGCGGGCTGCGGGGGCTGCGGCTGATGCTGGGGCTGCGCCAGAGGCTGAAGCTGGGGCTGGGGCTGGGGCTGGGGCTGGGGCTGAAGTCGACGAGGAAGCCCGTGCCCGTGCCCGTGCCCGTGCCCGATCCGACGCCGAAGCCGATCCTGAATCCGAAGCCGATCCCGAAGCCGATCCCGAAGCCGATCCCGAAGCCGAAGCCGAAGCCGAAACCGAAGCCGAGGCCGAATCCGATCCCGCTGCCGATCCCGAATCCGACGCCGACCCCGAATCCGAATCCGACGCCGACCCCGAATCCGACGCCGAAGCCGACGCCGATGCCGACCCCGAATCCGAGGCCGCCAAGCCTGATCCCGACCCCGAGGCGGTGCGGGGTGTCTGAGCTCGATTGTCTGACGTGTGGGGCGTGTTGTCGGACGGGGGCGGATGGGCGGATTCTGATTCCGGCGGAGGATCTGGTGCGGTGGAAGGGGATGGGGCGGGAGGATGTCGCGGCGGCGGTGCAGCCGGGACACTTTGGGCTCGTGGCGTTTCAGACGGACGACGCGGGGGCGTGCGTGCACCTCGGGACGGACCTCAGCGAGAACGCGTGCCAGATCTACGAGATCCGCGGGACGACGTGCCGCGAGTTCGAGCGGGGGTCGCCGCAGTGCCTCGAGTTTCGGCGCGACTTCGGCATCGATCCCTAGCAGGCCGCTGAAGAACGCCCGCAGGGCGTTCTCGCAGCCTGCCCCTTGCCCCTGCCCTTGCCTTTGCCCTTGCCCGCGGATCAGCGGTCAGATCGCTTGATCAGCGCGACGAGCATCGCGACGACCTGCTCG
>JAXMNT010000008.1:0-211320 GCA_034670305.1 Deltaproteobacteria bacterium | reverse complement strand
GCGGTCAGATCGCTTGATCAGCGCGACGAGCATCGCGACGACCTGCTCGAGGTGGGCGAGAGCCCGTTCGATATTGCTGGTCTCTCGCGGGGTTCCTGCGGGCCCAGACGCCTTCGGCTTTCTTGGGCCCTTGGAAACGGCTCTGGAAGCCAGAGCCTCCCGCGCGAGAGACAATATTTCTTGGGGGCACAGCCCCCAAACCCCGTCCCGGTGACACCGCTGGCTCGCTTCGCGAGGCTGCACGCTGTCGATATCGGGCCTCGATGCCTCGGCCCGACGGTCCGTGATTCGAGCCAGGAGACGACCTCGATCGTGGAGCGCCGGGCCATCCGATAGAAGCGGGCCCCGCTTCGCGGCCTCGCCGTCGCGAAACACACGGCGTCCACGACGCGGGCAAGGGCACGGGCAAGGGCAACGGCAAGGGAGCAGGTCGCTTTTCAGCGACCTGCTAGTCGTCGTGGTGGTTCAGTTGGTGGTTCAGCGCCCGGTCGATGACCGGTGCCCAGCTCACCCAGGAGTGGTTGCCCACGTACTCTTCGGCGTGGTGCGGGATCTCCGCCGCGACGAGGTGGTCCCGAAACCGCTTGTTGAGGTCCTCGAGCTGCCGCCGGTCGTTGTCCCCCCAGGCCATGAAGATCCGCAGGGACACGTCTTCTGGGGAGCGCCAGCGAAGGTAGAGGTCCTCCTGTTCGATGCGGCTGCGATCGCCCGTCGGTCCGAACGCGCGGTGCACCGGAACGAACGCCGCGTAGAGCCCGTTCTCGCTGAAGTCGACCATGTCCTGCGTGTTGAAGATCGGGGCGCTGAGTGCCGACACGCTGGCGAAGAGATCCGGCCGGTGGAGCGCCAGCCGCAGCGCGCCGTAGCCGCCCATGGACACGCCCATCACGTGGCAGTGCTGCGGACAGGGCAGCGTGTGGTAGCGGGCGGCGGCCGCCGGCAGCACCTCGTCGGTGACCCAGTCCTGGTAGTTGCGGCTCCCGTCGTACCAGTTCGTCCAGAAGCCGTTGTCGCCCTGCGGGAAGACGATGACCGCCCGCGGGACCTCGCCCCGCTCCTGTTGGGCGCGCAGCCTCAGCGTCAGGTCGTGCCGGTCGAACGACGCCGGGTCGTCGCCGCCGCCATGGAGGAACACGACCAGGGGCAACTGTTCGTCCTCCCGGAAGTCGGGCGGCAGATGCACCGAGTACGACGAATCGATGCCGAGCACTTGGCTGCGCACAGGCACGTACTCCAGGTTGCGGGGGAACCCGCACGCCGTGAGCAGCAGCAGCGAGGCGAAACGAAGGAAGGTCATCGGCATCTTGGTGGGTTGGGACCGGGTACGGGTGGTCTGACCGATTGGATCGACGGGGTCAGACGCGTGGCCCGTCCACAGGCGACAGAAACGCCGACATGGACGGACTGGCAGTCTAGGGCCCCGACCCCTCTTGGGGAGAGACCTTTCACACGACGGCCCCTTTGCTTCTGCACCAGGCCGGCTGCTATCAGGGGGCAGATGTCCAAGCCGCATGCGCTCGTCACAGGTGGGAGTCGAGGAATCGGGGCCGCCATCGCGCGCACCTTGGCGGCCCAGGGCCATCCCATTCTCCTCAACTACCGCAGCAACGACGATGCGGCGGCCCAAGTGAAGTCGGAGATCGAAGCGGCGGGCGGCTCGGTCGAACTCGTCCGATTCGACGTGACCGACCGCGAAGCGGCGAACGAGGCGATCGACGGGCTGCTGGCGCGGGAGCTCCCGATCGGCGTGCTCGTGAACAACGCGGGCATCGCGAGCGACGCGAGTTTTCCGCAGATGACCTGGGACCAGTGGGCGTCGGTGACCCGCACCACCCTCGATGGGTTCTTCCATGTGACCCGCAAGCTGGTCATGCCGATGTGCCGCGCGCGGTGGGGCCGCATCATCAACGTCTCGAGCGTGAGCGGGGTGTCGGGCAACCGGGGCCAGGTGAACTACTCGGCCGCCAAAGCTGGACTCATTGGCGCCACCAAAGCGCTCGCACAGGAAGTCGCCAAACGAAAGGTCACCGTGAACGCGGTTGCGCCCGGTCTCATCGAGACCGAGATGATCGAAGGCGCGCCGGTCGACCTCATCCTCAAACACATCCCGATGCGCCGCATCGGCACCCCCGAAGAGGTGGCGTCGCTCGTCGGATACCTTGCGAGCGACCTCGCTGGCTACATCACCGGGCAGGTGATTGTCATGAGCGGCGGGCTCTGAGCGCGTCTGCGCTGCAGACTTCGGGCGAGTGCGCATCTTCCTCACCATCGTGAACGCCGTGCTGGCGGTCGTGTACCCGGTCGCCATCTGGTGGTCGCTCACGCACTACAGCACGCGGGTGGTGGGCCTCATCGCGCTGGCGGTCGTGGTGCCGATGATGCTGCTGCGCGCGTTCTGGCCGGGCGGCAAGAAGGCGCGGCGCGAAGACGTCGTCGCCGCACTCCGCGTGCCGCTCGTCGTCATGTCGCTCTTGCTGCTCGGCGTCGTGACCGACGACCCGCGCTTCGTGTTCGCGATGCCGGTACTCGTGAGTCTGTCGCTCTTGGCGGTGTTCGCCAGTTCGCTGCGAACGGTCCCGATGATCGAACGGTTCGCGCGCATGCACGAGCCGGAACTGGGGCCGGCCAAACAGCGTCACTGCCGGCAGGCGACCATCGCGTGGTGTGTGTTCTTCGTGGTCAACGCCCTCGTCGCGGGCGTGCTCGCCTTCACCGGCCCAGTGTTCGTCTGGGCCGCGTACACCGGCGGCATCGCCTACGCGCTGATGGGTGTGCTCTTCGCGGGCGAGTACATCGTGCGCAAGGCGCGCTTCCGAGAGTACGGCCACATGCCGCACGACCTCTTGCTGCGGCGCCTCTTTCCGCCCCGTCCGGATGAACCGAGCGCATGACGGAACCGACCGAAGAAGCCACAGCCGCCACGCCGAAGGACCCGGAGTGGCGCTCCGCCGGCGAGCGGGGGTCGGTCTTCGCGATCAAAGCGCTCGTCGTTTTCACCACGATGTTCGGCCGGTGGCCTGCCCGCTTCGTGCTCGTCTTCGTGGCCTTCTACTACACGCTCTTCTCAGGCCGCGCGCGCCGCTCGGTCCACGATGTGCGCCGACGACTCGGATTGGAGACGGGCTTCTGGAAGGCGTACCTCCACATCCTCCGATTCTCCCAAACCGCGCTCGACGCGCTCTTCTTCCTTCGTGGACGCAGCTCGAAGTTCGATGTCACGCGCAACGGGCACGACCACCTCGTAGCGCTGCGCGACAGCGGGCAGAGTGCGATCCTCCTCGGCGCGCACCTCGGCAGCTTCTACGCGATGCGCGGCAAGAGCGCTGCCGCGTCGCTTCCGCTGCACCCGGTCGTCTACACGAAGAACGCGCGCCGCATCAACGACGTGCTCGAAGCGCTCGACCCGAGCTCTTCGGTACGCCTCATCGAGATCGGCGACGGCGGCAACATGCAGTTCATGTTGAAGATCCGCGAGAAGCTCGGGGACGGAGCGCTGGTCGCCATTCTCGCAGACCGAATCCATCCAGGCGCCAAGACCGTCACGGTGGACTTTCTGGGCGGCAAGGCCGAACTGCCTGCCGGCCCCTACATCTTGGCGTCGATGCTTCGGTGCCCGGTCTACTTCACCGCGGGGATCTACCGCGGCGGCAACCGGTACGAGCTGTACTGCGTGCCGTTCGCGGACAAGATCAAGCTGCCGCGCGGCGATCGGGCGTCGGGTGTGGCAGCGTACGCCCAGCAGTATGCGGACCAGGTGGCGGCGTTGCTTCGTGAGGCTCCCGAGAACTGGTTCAACTTCTATGATTTCTGGGCTCCGAGCCAAGGGCCAGAGAGTGTGCCGCCGGAATGAACAACGAGACCCCGGGCGACGTCCAACCCCGCCATGAGGCCGTGTACGAACAGCGGGTGCCGTTGCACGACTGCGATCCGCTCGGGATCGTCTGGCACGGCCACTACTACAAGTACCTCGAGATCGCGCGGACCGTGCTCTTCGAAGGCCTGGGCATCGACGTCGCGTTCTTCCAGAAGAACGAGATCCGGCTCGTGATCATGGAGAGCCGCTGCCGCCACTCGTTTCCGCTGCGCATGGGCGAGACCCTCCGTGTGACCGCCTGGTTCCAGGACTACGAGCAGCGCCTCAGGGTCGCCTACCACGTGCACAACCTCGACCACGACCGCCGCGCGGCCCGCGCCTGGACGACCCTGGTCGCGACCACCCCCGACGAGACCCTCTTGATGGAGACCCCCGATGCGATCGCGAACCGCATTCGTACTGCTCCTTAGCCTCTGCATCTGGACGCCTCCGACCGGCAACGGCGTGCGGGCGCAAGACGCTCAGGCACCGGCCGACCTCGACGCGCTCTTGCAGGGTTTCCGAGGCATGTCCGGGCTCTCGGCGAAGTTCCGCGAAGAGAAGAGCGTCGCGCTGCTCGCGGTGCCGATCCGCAGCGAAGGCGAGATCCACTTCGCCCAGCCGGGCCTGCTCGTGCGCCGGGTGACCGCGCCAGTCGCGTCGACCGCGCTCATCGCGCGCGGCCGGCTGGTGATGGTGTCGGGCGGTCGCCGCCAGGAGATCGATCTCAGCGGCAACCCGGTCGTCTCCGGCTTCGTCGACAGCTTCCGCCACGTGCTGGCCGGCGACCGCGCTGCGCTCGAGCGCGCGTACCAGGTGCGGCTCACGAGCGAAGGCGCCGAGTGGTCGTTGGAGCTCCGCCCGCGGGGTGCGCCGCTCGACCAGTTCCTCACCCGTATGGTGCTCGTCGGCCGAGGCAACCGGGTGACGCGGATGGAGATGGTCGAAGCGAGCGGAGACGTGACCCGGACCGAGTTCTTCGATGTGCGCGACCGCACCTGGTCCGCCGCCGAGCGCCGCCGCACCTTCGAACTCTGACTTCGTCTCCGGTCCGGACGACACGGCCGGTTGCGGTCGTGCGCCCGCCCGGGTCATGGTCGCCGCCGTGAAGATGTTGCTCGCCGTGCTGTGTGGTTCGTTGCTCTTGCCGATCGGGCGGGGAGCGGCGCAGGGCACCGTGGCGGCGGGCGCGGAAGCGGGCGCGGAAGCGGACGCGGGCGCGGAAGCGGAAGCGGGCGCGGGAGCGGAAGCGGAAGCGGAAGCGGGCGCGGGAGCGGAAGCGGGAGCGGAAGCCGAAGCCGACGGCGAAGCCGACGCCGAAGCCGAAGCCGATACCGAAGCCGAAGCCGACGCCGACGCCGAAGCCGAAGCCGAAGCCGATTCCGAAGCCGATTCCGACGCCGACGCCGACGCCGAAGCCGAAGCCGACGCCGAAGCCGACGCCGAAGCCGACGCCGACGCCGACGCTGACGCCGACGCTGTCGCTGTCGCTGATGCTGATGCTGATGCTGATGCTGATGCTGATGCTGTCGCTGTCGCTGTCGCTGTCGGTGATGCTGATGCTGTCGCTGTCGCTGTCGCTGACGCTGATGCTGATGCTGATGCTGTCGCTGATGCTGACGCTGACGCTGACGCTGATGCTGTCGCTGTGACTGACGCTGACGCTGACGCTGCGACAGCCCCAGGCCGTGTGCCGCTCGGCGTCACCCTCGACGAACGTTCGGACCGCATGTTGCTCGCGTTGGAGCGGAGCGCGTTGCTCTTCGATCCGGTGTCGTTCTTGTCCGCGACGCGGTCGATGTTGGTCGCGATCTTCGAAGGCATCTGCGCCGCCCACTACCTGATCCCGCCCGAGGGCGCGGTGGGGTGGGGCGTGGGGCTTGGGTGTCTCGTCGGGGCGGCGACGCTGACGTACATGTCGTGGCGCGCCTTCAAGTCGCCGCGTTCGGAGCGGGACGCGCTCGACCGGCTCGATCGGTTTCGGGACGCGCGCCGCGCGGGCATCCACGCGGCATCGCTCTCGGCGTTCGAGGGCGAGCTCACCGAAGCCGCGCGCCGCGGACGGCGCCGGCGCCTCATCGGCGGCGTCTACGGCATCGTGAACTTGGTCGCGACGGTGGTGCTCTCGGTGCTCATCGGCACCGAGCACCTGCAGCGGAACGCAGGCCTGGCGATCGCGTCGGGCACCGCGTCGGTGGGGATCCTCGGACTCACCACCTTCTTCGTCGAGTCCGGCGACGAGCGCGCCCAGCGCTTCCTGCTCGAGGAGTGAACGGGCCGCGGGTTCGGGTTCGGGATCGGCTTCGGGATCGGATTCGGTTTCGGGGTCGAGTTCGGATTCGGCTTCGGCTTCGGATTCGGATTCGGATTCGGATTCGGCTTCGGATTCGGATTCGGCTTCGGATTCGGCTTCGGATTCGGCTTCGGCTTTGGGGTCGGCTTCGAACCCGGCTTCTGAAATCGGGCACGGGCACGGGCACGGGCACGGGCACGGGTCGCTTCGGCTTGGGAACAGGGAATCGGGCACGGGCACGGGCACGGGCACGGGTCGGCTTCCTCGCTCAGCCCCCGGCGTCCCGAATGCGGGCCAAGACCGCGTGCACCGTGGTCGAGCGACCGTCTGGATCGACGGCGGCTTCCAACTGTCGCAGCACGAGCGCGCGCCGGTGCGCTTCCAGCCGCCCCGCTTCGTCGAGATCGTAGAACGCTGGGTGAAACCGCACGTCGTCTGCCGATGTGCGGTGGGCACCAGCGAGTTCTTCGATGAGTTCTTCGTCGGTCACGCCAGCTCCTCCTGAATCGAGACGCCGGCCTTCTCGAGGCACGCCAGCAGCAGCGCGCGGGCGCGGCCGAAGCGCTTCAGCAACGTGTTCTTGCGAAGGCCCAGGCGCTCCGCGATCGATCCGTCGCTCTCGTGGCCTCCGGCGGCCAGCCGCGCGTCGAAAGCCACCCGCGGCGCCTCCGGGAGCTTCTCCCGGCAACGCTCGAGCGCGGCCCGAAGGTGCGGGTCCGGGAGCGCCGGCTCGATCGGCACCTCCTCGCCCGAAGGCGGCGCGCCCCGACCCTGCAGACGCAGGGCCGGGGCATGCCGCCTCGCTTCACTCAGGGCCAGGTTGCGCGCGACCGTGTGGGCGAACCGAAGCAAGGAGTTCGGTTTTCCGTCCGGCTCGAACCGGGGCGCGACTTGCCAGACCCGAAGCAGCGCCTCTTGCAACACCGCTTCCACATCGACCGAAGTCGCGTACCGGGTGAGCGCGCGGCGAAGCGCGTACTCCGCTCCGTCCGACAACCACGCACCGAACGCATCGGCGTCGCCCATCATGATGTTCAGCACGTGGTGGTCGAGGTCGGTCATCGCGTCGTCGGGGCCCCTTGCACCTGCTCGGTCGGGGCATCGGTTCCGGTGTCGGATGGGGGCGCCGCCGGCCGACTGGAGAACCAGTAGATCAGCGCGGCGATGCTGAGCAACACCAGGGTCCAGAAGACCACCCGCGGCCAGACCGGCCGGCAACGACCCGTTCCGGTCATCCGCCGGTCCATCGCCGGCGACATGGGGGAGGGCGCGCCGGGGGAAGGAGCCGCTTCTTTCGCAGGTGCATTCGACGTGGTCGTCGACGCGACGTCGGCGCGGGACCTCCGCTTGGCTCCGGCGCGCTTGCCCTTGGCGAACTCGGCTTTCGCCTCGCCCCGCTGTTCGGCCGGCGCTTCTTCTTGCCGTGCTTCTTCCATGACCATCAACTCGCGGGTCGGAATCAGCGCGCTGGTGGCCATCTCTTCATCGACGTCGTCCATCTCCCCAAACGCATCGTTCGCATCCGACGACTCGTGCATCACGGCGCGTCCAGACAGCTTCGCCTGTGCGGCGAGCAACGACTCGAGCGTCACCCCGCCTTTGATGGTCCCGGTCTGGGTCCGCGCGCCGCTCGCCGCCTCGCGCAGCCCGAGCCCGGCGATCGACATGCCGGCCGGCAAAAGATGCGGCTGCTGTTCGTGACGCTTCGGACCCTTCTCGACGGTGATCTTCTCGGTGACGGCCACCCACGAGGTCAGCCGGCTCGCGATGCGGTGCCGGAGCGCGACCTCTTCGATCTCGGTGTCGAAGCGCTTCTTGTCCTGCGCGCAGCACCGTTCCATCTCGAGGTCCGTGACCCGTTCGCGCGCGAAGTAGGTCGAGAGCGCCTCGACCCCTTCGCCGAGCGCGAGGTCGCCGACGACCAGCGTCTCTTCGAAGACGCCGTCCGCCGTGCGCCCACGCACGCGCACGCTGCCCGTGCCGAGCCGAAGCCCGACGCGCACTGGGGTCGCGCTGTGCAGGTCCGGCAGGATCCGCGGCGCGACATCGAGCACCGCGTCGCCGTCGATCACCAGATCGGTGACCACCGGATGCGCGGTGCGCGCGATGAGTTTCTCGACCACCGGTTCCACGTCCTGGCCGTGGTCGAGAAAGAGTTCGCTGCCTCGGCCGGCCCGCGCGGCGGTGCGGGTGAGCGCCCGGTTCGGCGCGGCTCCGACGCCGACCACATGCAGCCGCGAGCCGCTCGGCAGCCCATCGAGCAAGGGTTTGACCAGCTGGTCTTCGTTGCCGATGAACCCGTCGGTGATGAGCACCACCTGGCGCTGTGCTTCGTCGCGCAGTGGCCGCAGCGCTTCATGCACGCCGCGGAGCATCTCGGTGCCGCCGCTCGCCTTGAGGCCACGCACCCACTTGGACGCGGAACGTTTGCCGGACTTCGAGGTCGCGATCGGTTCGCGTTGAAAGCGGCTCGGCCGGTTCGAGAACTCGATCATCTCGAGGCGGTCTTCGGCGCCAAGGGAGTCGATGAGCGCGAGCGTCATGCGCTTGAGCTGCGCGAGAGGTTCGCCGCTCATGGAGCCGGAGGTGTCGAGCAAGAGAATGACGTCGCGCGGCACCGGCGTCGACGGCCCCGTCGGCGGGACGAGCGTGAGCACGCCGACGGTCTCCGCGCCTTCGGAGGTCGCGATGCGGGCCACGCTCAGCGAGGCACCGACGTCCGGGGTGCCGACCGGCCAGCGCACGACGATGTCCCGGTCGAGCCGCGCGTCGGTGAAGTGGATCTCGTCATCGGTGCATCGGATCCGGTGCGAGGAAGACGCGGCATCGCCGGTGCAGGTGTCGAGCACTCGAAGTGACAGACTCGATCGAGCGGTGTTGTCTTTTCCAAACGCAGCCGTATCGACCGTGGAGACGTCGAGGGTGTGGCTCGGCGCCGGTTGTCCTTCGCCACCGAAGTAGCGCGGACCGACGACGGTCGGGAAGCGCCACTCCCAGCCTGCGTCGTGTTTCGATCCGGCCTCCGACCAGTGAAGCGGCTGGTCGACGAGGATCTCCACCACGATGGTCTCGTGCGGTGGCACGTTGCCGACCTCTTGGGTGAAGAGCGCGCTCGTGTCTTCTTCGAGGAGCGCGGCGGTCTGACCATTGGAGATGGCGGTCTCGAACGCCTTGCGCGCCGCGGCGCGCCGCTTGAGCTCGCCCTCCACGCGGGTCTCACCGAGCGTGAACGAGAACCCGGACACCGCCCCGTCGGCCGGCAGCGGCAGGTGGTAGGTGACGCAGAGCGGCTCGTCGTAGGGGTTCGTGAAGGTCTGGGTGAGCACCACCCGGCACAGTCCACCGACCGCTTCGGCGTCGAGGTGGGACTGGCGGAGCGGAAGCACGCGGCCGGTGGGGTCGACCAGGCGGGCACCCGGGTTCGGGGCGCGCTCGGAGTGGGCGGAGACGGACATGGAAAGGTCGCTGAGCATGATGGAGGATCCTCGGGTGGCGTGGGTCCTCGGAAGGACCGTCGTAGGGGGTCGTTCGACCCGGTTCATCCGCTCAACGCGACGACCTCCGATCTGGTGACAGAGTTTTTTCGTTTTCCTCCGGCCGCCGCTTTTCGTGCACGCTCGCCAGTGATTCGACGGGATCCAGGGTTTGGTTCGTCAATTCTGGGAAATGGGGTAGGGTGCGCGCGTGACTCAGTTGAGGGTTACGGTTTTGGTGGTGCTGTGGGTCGGCGGTTTGGCGGGAGCCGAAGCGCAGGATGCGGCTTGGTATGAGCGGGAGGCGGGATCCGCTTCCGGGTCCCAAGTCGATCCCGAAGCCGACGCCGAAGCCGAAGGCGACGCCGACGCCGACGCAGAAGCCGATGCCAATGCCGACGCCGACGCCGCGGCTGTTGCTGACGCCGCGGCTGTTGCTGACTCTGCCGCTGTTGCTGACTCTGCCGCTGTTGCTGACTCTGCCGCTGCCGCTGCCGCTGACTCTGATTCTGCCGCTGGGTCTGCTTCTGACTCCGACGAGGACGACCCAGCCAACCCGGAGCGCTCCGGCTTCTCCTTCGGTTCGTATGGCCGCGTGGTCGCGGCGGGCAACCTCGACGGCGGGCTCGGGCGCGACGCGGACATCGTTGGGTTCGGGCCGCGCATCGACGAAGGCGTGTATTTCGAGCTCGAGCTCCGGCGCGAAGACCAGTGGCAGAGCGGGCTCTCGAGCAAGGTCGTCGCGACCGTCGCGTTCGGCGGCCCCTTCTTCCACCTCGACGGCAACTTCGACGAGTCCATCGCGGTCCGGAACCTCTTCGCCGAAGTCCGCAACGCACTGCTCGACGGAATGGATCTCTGGGCCGGCTCGCGCATGTGGCGCGGCGACGACATCTACCTGCTCAACTTCTGGCCGCTCGACAACCTCAACATCATCGGCGGCGGCGCCGGCTACCGCATCGCGGACGCGGCGGACCTCGCCCTCGCGGTCGGCCTCACCCGACCGGACGATCCCTTTCACCGGCAGACCTCCGGCGCGATCCCGAACGGCGGCTTCTTGCCGGAAGAGGTCGTCGTGCTCGACCGCCCGCGCATCACGCTCGCGGCCAAGGCGACCTACCACCTCTTCGGCCGCAGCGCGTCGACCGGCGCCAAACTCATCCTCTACGGCGAGGGCCACTTCCTCCGCTCGGGCACGCGGGAAGTCGAAGTCGGGATCTCGGAAGACCTGCCCTACGACTCCGGCTACGTGATCGGCGGACAGTTTGGGCTCTACCAGTCGACGACGCGGACCTTCGTGAACCTCTTCTTCCGCTACGCGCGCGGCCTCGCGGTCTACAACCCGCTCGGGGTGCCGTTCCGCGAAGGCACCGTGCACGACACCGCGCGCGCCCGCGAAGCGCTCCTCGGCTTGAGCGCCAACCTCGAACGCGGCCCAGTCGGCGTCCAGTTCGGCGCCTACTACCGCAACTTCCGCGACGCGGATCCGAGCGTCTTCGCCCGCAGTCATCTGGCCGAAGGCGCGGTGAACGTGCGCCCGCACGTGTGGATCGGCGAGCGCGCCGGGCTGAGCCTCGATCTCTCCTACCAGGCGCTGCAAACGAGCGCGCTCGACGAACGCACCGGCGACGTCGTGCGGGGCGGCGTGACCAAGATCGGGTTCATCCCGTTCTACAGCCCCTTCGGACGCGGCACCTACACCCGCCCGCACCTTCGACTCATCTACTCGATCACGTTGCGTGACGACGACGCGCAGGGCCTCTACCCAGACGAGGACCCGCGCTCCCGCAATTCCGTGGAACACTTTCTGGGGATTGGAGCCGAATGGTGGTTCGACAGCAGCAGCTACGGCAACTGAGCCGCTTCGCGTTCCTTTGTGCATTCGTCGGCAGCGCCGCCGGGTGCGTCGACGGGGTGCTCGACGACGTGCGCGAGACCGAGGTCACCTCCCAGGTGGACGACTGGCGCGACGAGATCATGTACCAGATCATCGTGGACCGGTTCGCCAACGGCAGCCCCGGCAACGACTTCCGTCTCGACCCCTCGCCGAGCTCGCTCGCGCGGTTCAAAGGCGGCGACTGGCAGGGCATCACCGACCAGCTCGACTACATCGAAGCGCTCGGTGTCACGACGCTTTGGATCAGCCCGATCATTCGCAACGTCGACACCGACGCGGGCGTCGACGGCTACCACGGCTACTGGGCGGTCGACCTCGAGCGGCTGAACCCGCACTTCGGGGACCTCGCTGCGCTCCGCCACATGATCCGCGCGTGCCACGACCGCGGCATCAAGGTCGTGCTCGACATCGTCACGAACCACATGGGCCAGGTGTTCTTCTACGACATCAACCAGAACGGCCTGCCCGACGAGTCGGTGAGCGGCGGGTTCCCGACGAACCCCGGCGACCCGACCGCACCGCCCGGTTCCCCGGTCACCCGCATCACCGAGTACGACCCGGACTACGACCCGCGCGGCGTTCAGGGGCTCACTTCTCTTGGCGAGAGCGGCCCGTCGCCGATCGAGTTCTTCGACATGCCGGAGCTCTTCCGCGTGCCGCCGGAGCCCGCGATCTTTCAGCGCCGCGAGGCGTACAACCTGCGCGGCAAAGTCACCGACTGGAACAACCGCGAGCAGGTCGTCTACGGCGACTTCCCCGGCGGCCTCAAAGACGTGAACACCGAGAACCCCGCGGTGCGCGACGAGATGGTCCGCGTCTACTCGGACTGGGTGCTCAAGCTCGATCTCGACGGCTTCCGCATCGACACGATCAAACACATCGAACACGAGTTCTGGGTCGACTTCTCCCGGCGCGTGCGTGAACGGTTGGCCGCCGCCGGCAAAGAACGGTTCCTGATGTTCGGCGAAGCGTTCGATGGCGACGACGCGCTCGTCGGCAGCTACACGCTCCCGGGCGAGCTCGACTCGGTCTTCTACTTCCCCCAGAAGTTCCAGGTGTTCGACGACGTCTTCGCGAACGGCGGACCGACCTCCAACATCCAGCGCCTGCTCGACCAGCGCGCGGTCAACTACGGCACCGAAGCGCAGCCGCTCGGCATCGAAGTCGCGCCCGCCCAGGCGCTCGTGAACTTCATCGACAACCACGACGTGCCCCGCTTCATGTGGCGCAACTCCGACCCCCGCGCGCTCCGCGCCGCGCTCGCCTACCTGCTCACCGAAGACGGCATCCCCTGCCTCTACTACGGCACCGAACAAGAGTTCGCGGGCGGCAACGATCCGTCGAACCGCGAGCCGCTCTGGTGGAGTGAGTACCGGACCGACGGCGAGACCTTCCGCTACGTCGCGCAGCTCAACGCCGCGCGCCGCCAATACGAAGCGCTTCGGCGCGGCACCATGTCCCTCACCTGGACCACCGACCGAGTCGCCGACGAGAGCGACGCGGGCATCGTCGGCTTCGAGCGCGTCAGCGGCGCGAGCTACGCGCTCGTCGTCATCAACGCCCAAGGCAACCACCCGAGCCGCACCGCGTTCGAAGGCACGGTCATGACGGTCACCGCCGCGCCCGGAAGTGTCTTGGCGGATGTCCTCAGCGGAGACCGCTTCACCGTCGCCGCCGACGGCACCCTCGACGTCGAAGTCGCGCCGTTCGCCGCCCGCATCCTGGTCCCCGACGCAGAGTTCTAACAGTTGGAGTTAGGCTTCCTTGCCCCTGCCCTTGCCCTTGCCCTTGCCCTTGCCCTCGGTTCTGGGGTTTGCGGTTCTGGGGTTTGAGGGCAAGCGAGCTGCGCCCGGCCTCCTTCAAGCGCCGCCGTCCGCCAGGTATCCTTCCCCGCATGCGACCACTGGCCATCCTCCTTCTCGTCCTCTGCGCCTGCGGAGACGACGACAGCAGCAGCGACGCGGGCCGCCGGCCGGACGCGCCCGGTGTCGACGCGCCCGGTATCGACGCCCCCGGTGTGGACGCGCCGGGTGTCGACGCGCCGCGACCGGACGCCCCGCCGCCCAGTGGCACGCTGAGCGAGCGGTACCCAGGCGACCTCGGGCTCGCCGACGATCCGGCCGTGCTCTTCTTCGACGACTTCGAAGCCGGCTGGGGCCGGTGGGACGCACCGTCCGCGGACACGACCTACCTGCACCTCGAGACCGACGGCTCCGTCGCCAACGCGGGCGACGGCTACCTGCGCTCCACGGTGACGCGCGCGCACCTCGCCGACGACATGTACATCTCGTCCTCCACCCGCGTGCAGCACGAACGGGTCGACTCGATCTACTACCGCTTCTACGCGCGGTTCCCGGAGCTCGCCCCGAACCCGCACCACTGGGTGCGCATGGGCGCGGGCGACGCGACCTGGGAGTCGAGCGGGCTCGCCAACACCGTGCCGCCCGGCGACCGCGGCTTCTGGTTCGACTTCGATGCCAACATCGACGACGAGTTCAACTTCTACGTGTACTGGTACCGGATGCGTTCGGGACGTTGCAACGACGGCAGCGCCACCCCCGGATGCGAAGGCGACCAGGGCATGACGTACTACTACGGAAACGTCTTCCGCCCGCCGCAGGATCCCTTCCCGCGCGACCGCTGGGTGTGCATCGAGATTCACGCCGAGGCGAACACCGTCGGTTCGTCCGACGGCTCGCTCGCGTACTGGATCGACGACGCACCCATCGTCGACTACCGGGAAGGTTCGCCGGACGGGACCTGGCTGCGCGCGCAGTTCCACATCGACGGCTGCGAGTTCTCCGCGTGCACGGACCCGGCGCCGTTCGAAGGCTTCGACTTCCGCTCGAGCGACGAGGTCGGCTTCAAAGCGTTCATGCTCGACGCCTACTACGAACGCGACAGCTCCGCGCGGCGCCGCACCCAGATGGAAGAGCGCGGCCTGACCGTCTCGGACAACCAGACCATCCTCTACGACGACGTCGTCGTCGCCACCGAACGCATCGGCTGCCGCCGCTAGCGGCGCAACGGTTGGTAGAGTCGCGCATGGCCGAGTCGTCCCCGTTCCGAGCGGATCTCTTCGGCCTCTGGGTCGCGGAGGACGTCAGCAAGTCCCTGCTCATCGCGCAGAACGACGAGGGCGAGACGCGGGTGACGGTCTGGAAAGGCATGGGCGAGAAGTCGTTCGCGACCGACCGCCCAGCCACGTGGACGCCGGCGGATCCGAAGAAGCTCCTGTCCACCTACGCCCGCGAACGCCTCGGCCAGATCTTGGTCGAGCTCGGCACGCCGAGCCTCGGCAACACCTACCACCTGATGCCGGCGTGCCTGAACGAGAGCGGCGACGTCACCACCTACGGCGACTTCCAATGGCGCCCCATCGATCCCGACACCCCCGCGGAAGACGTGCGCCTCTTTCCCGAATCGGGCGGGAGCTACTTCGAAGCGTTGCTCGGCCACTGGGACGACTACGTCGAAGACCTCCGCGACGCGGAGACCCACTGGGTAGAGCCCCTCTCCACCTACCGCCTCGCCACCCCCGAACAGCGCGCGGAGCACCCGCACACCAAGTCATGACCACTGCACGTTCCCGTTTCCGCGCCCTCCACGAGAGCGGCTGCTTCGTCATCCCGAACCCGTGGAACGAAGGCAGCGCGGTCATCCTCCGCGAGCTCGGCTTCGCTGCGCTCGCCAGCACCAGCGCCGGCTTCGCGTTCACCCACGCGCGCCCGGACACCCCCACGTCGCTGAGCTGCGACGAAGTCCTCGACCACCTCCGCATCCTGGTCCGCGCCACCGACCTCCCCGTCAATGCAGACTTCCAGAACGGCTACGGCGAAACCGCCACGGAGGTGGCGCACCAAGTCACCCGGTGCGTCCAGACCGGCGTGGCCGGCCTCTCGATCGAAGACGCCACCGGCGACCCGGGCACACCACTCTACGAACGCGCCGAAGCGGTTGAGCGCGTCGCCGCCGCGCGAGCCGCGATCGACGCCGAAGGCGCCGACGTGCTCCTGACCGCACGCGCCGAGTGTTTCCTCGTCGGCCACGAAGCGCCACTCCGCGAATCGATCGAACGCCTCCAAGCCTTCATCGAAGTCGGCGCGGACGTCGTCTACACCCCCGGCCTGCGCGACCTCGAGACGATCCGCACCGTGGTCGCCGAAGTCGGACCCACCCCAGTGAACGTGCTCCTGAACGGCCAAGCCGGCCTGCGCCTCTCCGACGTCGCCGCAGTCGGCGTGCGTCGGGTCTCCGTCGGCTCCGCCATGGCCCGCGCCGCCTGGACCGCCTTCGTGAACGCCGCCCAACAAATCCAAACCGAAGGCACCTTCGACGCGCTGGCCGAAACCCTCCCCATCAGTCAGTTCAACGAGTGGTTCACCTGACCGATCGAGGCGAGACGCAGTGAAGCTCCTGATGGTCGAGAACAACGCCCTCTTCGTAGAGACCGTGCTGCCCGAGTTTCTCGCGGACCATACGGTCACCGTGGTGCCAACCATCGAACAAGGCCTCGCGGATCTCGACGACTCGTACGACGTCGTGCTGGTGGACTACGATCTCGACGACGGGAAGGGCGACGAGTTCATCCGCCGAGCGCGAGCCGTCTTTGATGGCCGCATCGTCGCCATCTCCTCCCACCAAAGAGGCAACGACGCACTGCTCGCAGCGGGCGCAGACACGCACTGCTCGAAGATGAACTTCGACCAGATTCACGAGCACTTGTAGCCACGCCCAACGGTTCAGGGCGCCAGTCGTCTCATCCGCTTCAACCGGAACCACCACGAGCTTTCCTCTTTCGAACAAACTTCGTTCCTGGCCCGGGCCGCCCATCGCCGCCGTCGACTCCCTGTCCTGTCATCGCGGTCGCACCCGCAGCGAGGACCGCCGCCTCGAGCTCTTTCAACTTGCGGCGTCGGGCGAACGCGAGGGCCGTCGGCGACCCCGGGTAGCCCTGGTCGACCCAAGCCCCGGCTTCGACCAGCAACCGCACAATCTCCTCCGAGGAGCGTCGCACAGCGCAGTGCAGCGGTGTTCCGGCGAGCGTCGCCCCCCACCCGAGCAGCAACCGCACCGCCTCGAGGTGGTCATCGTCGCACGCTGCTTCGAGCAACGTCTGCCCGTCGTACCTTGCCGCAAGGTCGATTCCGTTCCCCTCGACGAGCCACCGCAAGCACGCACACGAACCAATCGCCGCCACGTACCAGATGGCATGCTCACGCTGCGCTGCGTCCAGAAGGTGCAGCAACTCCTCGAGCACGGACGGGTCATCCGCCTCGATGGCGAGCGCGACCCGCGTCGCGTTCTCTCGGTCCCCATCCATCGCAACCAGAATGCCTCGGCCGAAAGCACGGGACCAGCACGTCGTCGCCCGGAGCTGGCTCAAGAGCGTTCGCGGAGTTGCTCCCATGTGGCAGGCGGTATGCCTATCGCTTCGCCGATTCGGGCCAGCTCCGTGATGGCTTTCGAAGTGACCGGGACCTCGTACTCGATGAGTTGCGCGCAGAGGTCCTCGAGAGCCACCCCCATCTCACCGCGCAGCGCACAGTCGCGAATCGACTCCACAGACTCCGGCGGGATGTCGGACCCCGCTGTGGTCGTGTGAGTGAGCGCCGCGAATGCGCTCTCCAAATGGTGGGGATACTTCAAGGGCGATGCATCGCCCAGCTGCACCACCACGCCGACGAGCTGCTCCCTCTGGACCAAGAACGAAGCGAGGGCACAATCAAGACGCGTCACGGATTCTAGCTTCGCCCAATACAAGAGCGCGCGGGTGCCCCTCGATGCGAAGCGGAGGACATCTCCGCTCCTCTCGTACCGCGCGCCTTCGAAGTCGGTGGCGAGGACAGGCGCGCCCTGGAGTTGCGCATCCACCGCAAAGGTCGGCCAAGCCTCCTCGGCTGGAGCCTCGACCAAGGCGAGGGAACGAACAATCTGACTCCGGCTCTCCACGCCGATCTCGAAGAGACCGATCGGGTCTCCATCGAACCTCACGAACGACAGCGCACAGGTGGCTCGCGTCGACCACCGGATGGGCACGAAGTCATCGCACTCGACCAGTTCGTCACGGGCGGGCATCGATGCCTCTCGCACATACAGCATCAACGGCCCATTGCCTGCACTCGAACGGCGCCCGGCGGGATATGCAGCCCGCTCGCGTGGCAGAGGGTTGCACCGGATCCAATCGTAGGTCTCGCAGAATCCAATCGGCCTCCCTGAGTCAGTCTACAGGGGCGACGGTGTCGACGACCCAGGTGTCGATGCAGCCTTCGCCCCGCAGTGCCGGCACGTGGTCGCATTCACCCGCTTCTCGGTAGAGCGCCCGCGTAAATACAGTGGGGGGACGGTGCCCTTCGATCCGCGGCGTGCCGACGCCCGCGACAGACTGGAGCAGCGTCGACCGTCGAGCGATACACCCATGCCCCAAGTCGACGTCCTGCTCTCCGTTGTGGCACAGCGACCCACCGGACCCGATCGTGGCCCTTCCGCCGTTCAGTGACTCGATGCTCTCCGTAGGCAAGTCGTTGGGGCACCGGTACACGACGCAGACGTTGTCGAAATAGACCTCGTCGGTTCGGAATTCGAAGCGCTGACCGATCTCGACGTCCATCAGCCCCGCGCCTGCCAGGTCGCACGGTGGCAGCGTCCCCGGGCCCCGTACGTCGGGGATGTACATGTAGCGGGAGGTCTCATCGAACGGTTCAACAACTTGAAACAGAACCCGCTCACCCAACTCCAGGCCGTCCACACACGGCGGCACGGATGGGCCGACGCACCCAAATGCGAGTACAAGCGGCAGCGCTGCCACGACCGATGCCAAGCAGTCCCGACCGTGTGCCCAGTTCGATAAGGATCGCCGTCCACGAGGCCATCGGAACGTTCGCACATCCAGAACCAAGACCGCGCGCGCCGTCGTGAGGCTGGCGAGGATCAATCCGCGGTGCACGTGATCTTCTGTACGTACGCAGGGGCACGGCCCCCCGTCCCATCGTTCCAGGCGACAAAGACGTTCGGCCCATCCGCGTCTACCAATGGGTGGGGGCGAACGGGGATGGTGCCGAGACCGAGGTCGACCCCTTCCCAGCGGTACAGTTCGAGTGTGTTGCTGATCCGTTGCCCGTCGGAGTTGAGCACCGCGAACTTGATCTCCTGGTGGTAGTCATGGTCCGACGCTCGAAACACCGGACCAGGCCGCTCCCCCCAGACAACCGCTGCACCTAGATCGGCGGCGGCCACCTCGGCGTACTCGGTGAACAGGTTCTCGTCGTCTTCGCACGCAAGACGCCACCGGGCAGGACACGCGTGGTCGCCATTGGCGTCCATCATGCGCAGCCGAAAACACGCGTCGTGCGGTGTCCCCGTGTGCTCCGCGAAAACGATCCGTCGCCCATCCGCGAGCACAGCGGCGCGAACATCCATATCCCGCGAGCCGCCCGAGCGGTCCGGGGTTGCCCCCACCCTGGTCGTGGAACGCAGCGAATCCCCGTCGAGGATTCCGTAGCGCAGTGGCTCCGAACTATCGAACTCGCGGTAGAACAGCCCGACGCCGTGTGCCGTAGAAACGACGAATGGCGTCGTCGTTCGCAGAGAGTCGCACCGGTCCGACTCTGGCAATCCGATCGCGCGCCAGCGGCCACCGACCATCACGCCGGCTCGAACGCCACCGGTGTCTCCACAACCGCGCGGCTCCGCCGCGACTGCACCCACCCAGCCCACCTCTGGATCATAGGCGCCAGGAAGCGAACCGACCGCGCCATACTGGAGGGTGCCCGAAGACGACTCGACCACCGACACGAGCTGGGGAACCGCCAGCACCCGATCGTCCGGGGCAATGGTCATCTGGTAGACCCTGCCCGAAACTCGAACGAACGTAGGGTCTCCCCCGTCTGGCCGCCCCAGGAACTGCGCATGGACCGCGCCATCTTCAGAACGCGACCACACAGCCGCAATCGCGACGACCGTGGAGCCGATCGTGAACTCCGATTCCGTTTCGCCGGCGCGAACTCTCCGCACATGGTGAACGCGTAGCGGGGCAGTCCATCGTCCCCCAGGACGGTCTCAGCGATTGAGACCAGTGCAGAGTCCCCCTGAGCGGCGATGTCAAAGACGGGCGAGTCGATCGGCCAAGGATCCTCTGCAACGCAAGTGATGGTGCGGTCCACCGAACAACCCACCACCAGAGAGAGCAGAATCGTACCCGCCCGCAGTTGCTCGTGCGTCACGCCATCAAGGTCTACAAAGAATGGTGGGTCTGCAAGAGGGCTTGGTCTGCCAGCAACCCAAGGTCGAGAATCCGCCGGACGAGCAGACGTCTGTCGGACCCGCCCGCCGAGTGCGGCTGATCCGTCAGTCCGAGGGTGGCAGTTCGCTCACGTATTCCCTTACCAGATGGTCCAGTTCGACGTTGGCTTCTTCCAGACGTTCGATGAATGGAGTCGTCGGAACGTTGTTCTGATGGAATCCAGCCAGCGTGTCGCGAACCACGGTCACGATGAGGAAGAGCTGTTCCACGAGTGGACGCGGCACATCCCACGACTTCGGCTCGGCCCCCGCCACCCGCAACGCGGAGACCAGGCCCTCGTACGACGCTTCGTCGAAGCAAAGCTCGATGCGCAGCTTCAAGAGGAACTGGTTCTCAACGATTCGGGCGTGTTCCGGTCTCATTCGACGGCCACTTTAGGGAGGTGCGGACGCGCCAGCCACTGCCCGTCAGTCCACGGGCGCGACGGTATCCACGACCCACTTGTCCAGACAGACGGGAGCGTCTCGAAGTCCGGGAATGTGCGCACAATCGCCTGCCTCACGGCGGAGAACGCGCATGAAGACGGTCGGCGGCCTTGCGCCTTCCACGCGCGGCGTGCCGATGGCGGCGAATGCCTTGAGCTCTGTGCCCCTCCGGGCGATGCACCCGTCACCCAGGTCGATGTCTCGCTCGGCGTTGAGGCACAACGTGGCCCCGCCAGTTCCGATAGGCGCCCGTCCCCCATTCAGCGGTTCGATGCTGTCCGTGGGCAGATCATCGGGGCAGCGGTACACGACACAGAGGTTGTCGCCGTAGATCTCATCTACCCGGAACTCGAACAGCTGGCCGAGTTCAACGTCAGCCATCCCGGCTTCAGGCAGACCGCAAGGGGGAGCTGGCGTCCTGTCGCCTTCTAGAAACAGGTACCGCGACGTTTCATCAAATGGCTCCACGACTTGAAAGAGGACGCGCTCCCCCAACTCCACGCCGCTCACGCACGGGGTGGGGAAGGTCCGAAGCACCCCACCGTGAGTCCCAGGAGCAGCGCTGTACGTACCGAGTCCAATCCACCTCCAATCCGCGTGCGCGATCGATCTACGGATCCCAAGGTGCAGCTCGCCTCGGGCAGACGCCAGCGGCAACGATGCCAGCTATGGGACCAGCTCGACGCAGATGGGTTCGCTGGTTGGCCAGTCCCCCACCTGAAACGTCTGTTCGACTCGAGCTGGCGATGTTCCCGGTCCGAAGGTGGACACGATGGTGTGTTCGCCGACGGTGAGAGGCCCGAGCGTGGCGAGTGGGGTCGAGAACGGAGGATGCTCAAACGCCTCGCAGGCGCAGAGGTCCGCGAGGCGCTCTGTGCAATCGACGACAAAGACCTCCACGGAGAACTCGATCCCGTCCGACGTCCCGCTGGCGATGCTCGACACGTCTTGCACGCATGTGCCGCGGAACTGCAATCCGAGGTCCGGCAGTGGTTCGTCGACCGAGACCCGTTCCGGAAAGCACAAGACCGTCCTGCCTGCGCTCGCTGAGCAGAACGGGTCACTGGGCGGCGGACGCCGGGCATCGCCCGCATCGCAGTCTGCGTCGACTCCACCCGCGTCCGGTCCTAGTCCACCGTCACCGAGACCATGGGTTCGGAAACAACCCGCGATGAGTAAGCACGAGAGACCAATCGCGTGGACGGCGGTGACTCCGGCAGTCGAGCCGACCGCCGGTCTACACATGACCCACGTGTCCGGGGCCACAACTGTCGCCAGGTCGGGGCAAGCTGCACTAGCTTACACAATAGACTTCGGGAGCTTCGGGATCTTCGGGGCTGTACCACGCCGAGAAGAGGTAGGTGACGCCCGTATCCGTCGCGACGGGCGCGCCTATGCGGACCCGTGAACCGTCCCGACCACAGGGATTGCACTGTGGTCCAGAGGATGGTGAGAACCAGCTCTCACGCAGGTTCGCCACATCGAGCAACCCAGTGGCGGCTCCGAAGGATGAGGTGTTGAAGCCGCGCATCATGGTCCTCGTTAGATCTTCGACGAACCAGTCGTACTACTTCTCAAACAACGCTCGAATCTCCTGCTCGTCAATCTCTCCGGTGTAGACATCCCAGTTCAGCCCCGACTCCCACACGGCCGACGGCGGGTAGTCCACCAAATCCATGAACTCATCCACAACCCGTGCGGTTTCTTCTCTCGGAAAGAGGAAGCCAGCTGGATACAGCAACGTCTCACCGCTGCCGAAGTCGAGTATTCCAACTGGCGGCGCGACCAGGGGTGAGTGGACAGCGAAACACGGGGACCCCACTCCTCGAAGCGGTTTGATGTTGCAAGAGATTAGCCAACCTGCTGTCGCGTGACGCTGCAGAGTGAGGATTCCGTTTCGGTCCGCGGCGTCGGCATAAACAGCAACCTCTCCGTTGCCACTCACCTCGTTCCATTGCTCAACCGGCACGGCCGTCACTTCCGCACCGCCACCTTCGAGCGTTGCCCCGTCTGGAAGTTCAATATACGCCATCTCTCCTCCACCGCACCTCGCGCCGGAGGCTCTGGACCGGACGGCAGCGTCGACGGCTGGCCCCAAGCCGGCCCCAGGTCGTTTGGTGCTGCTGAGCGGATCTCCCGCAAAAAATAGGGGCGCCCCCTTCAGGATTCGAACCTGAGACCGTCGGCTTAGAAGGCCACTGCTCTATCCATCTGAGCTAAGGGGGCAGGAAGTCCACGGGTAGCGCCGGTTCGGAGGTCTCGCAAGGGGTCGAATCGGCTCGAATCGGACGGGTTGGTATGCTCCGCCTATGGATTGGCGGGTGGTTTCGATGTTGTGCGGCGCATGTGGCGCGCCTTCCACGCAGGCGCCGGCCGAAGCGGTGGCTGTGGCTTCGGCGCCAGCGGCGGTCGCACCATCGGCCGAGCCGGCCGCGGTGGGGATCCTCGGGTGTCCTCCCAACCAGACCCGGCAGTTCGCGTGTGGACAGATGCTCGAGGCGCGCACGGCGTGTCCGGAGGATCCGTCGGGGCTGGAGGATCGGGACGAGGTGGCGTCTGCGCGCCATCGCGATCCGCGGGCGCGGCTGGTCTACGACGCGCCGCTCTCGGGGGTGTACGCGGCGAACCTCGCCCATGGGTGTTGCTACAGCGCGTGTGTTCCGCTCGAGACCCATGGACAGGCGGTGAGCACCCACGAGTACCGCCAGACCCAGTGCGTGCTTGCGCCCGGTCCCGATGCGTCCGAGCCCGGGTGTGCGCCCGCGGTGCGTTTTCCGGACGACTACTTCGATCACATCGCGGCGTTCGACGCGGCGGAGACGGCCCGGCACCAGGCGCTCTACGACGCGCGGCCCGTGCTCGGCGCGGTGGCGTTCTGTTGTTACGGCGCGGCGCCGATGTCGGCGATCGGCCCGATGTAGAGCGCTCGAACGGGCAGAAACCGGTGCGGCGGACCGAGTTGCAGTCCGCCGCTCGGTTGCCTGGTCGGGGTGGCCGGATTCGAACCGACGACAACGAACACCCAAAGCTCGTGCACTACCAGGCTGTGCGACACCCCGAAGAAGTCCGAACGTAATACCGGCCGCGCGGCGGCTCAACCCAGATTCGGCATCGGGCGTCACTCGGCGCCGCAGCACCGGGGTGCGTGAGCCGCCGATGTACACGGAAGCGCGCACGCGGAAGCGGAACCGGATGCGGATGCGGTTGCGGAAGCGCACGCGGAAGCGGAAGCGGAAGCGGAAGCGGAAGCGGAAGCGGATGCAGAACCGGAAGCGGTGGCGGAAGCGGAAGCGGAAGCGGAAGCGGCGGCTTCCGAGCACGTCTGCGGGATGCGCTACTCCGATTCTGCGGACTCCTCCGCGACGCCGGAGAGGTCCGGTGGGTCGGGGTCCCAGGGCACGTCTTGGCAGACGCGGCGCAGGATGCGCCCGGAGTGCTCGGGCACATCCGCGAACCGCACTTCGAGCTTTGCTTCGCGGCCGCGGGTGACGATCTCGGCCAGGGCGAGCGCGCCGCTGAGATCGATGCGGCCGAGGTGGGAGAGATCGATGATCACGGTGGTGGTCTTGGGGTCGGCGGAGGCCAGGGCTTTGGCGAGGGCGCGGCCGACGAGCGGTGCGGTGCCGAACCAAAGCACGCCCTCGGGGGTGAGCACGAGCGCGCCGGGCACCTGACGCACGTCGACCTCGAACCACTGCTCCCGCCAGATGTGCACGAAGAGCGCGACCCCCACTCCGAGCAGCACCGCCCACTCGACGTGGGGCGCGAGGACCAGCGTGGCGCCGAAGGTCACGTAGGCGACGGTGGCCTGCAGCCGGGACTGCGAGAACAGCGCGAGCAAGGGTCGGGGGTCGAGCAGCTTCACCACCGCGCCGAGCACGATGCCGCCGAGCACGGCCATCGGCAGGTGGGAGAGCAAGCCCGCGAACGGCACGCAGAGAAAGACCACCGCGCCGGTCAGGGCTCCGGCCCGGCGGCTCTTGGCGCCGGCTTCGTAGGCGAGCGCCGAGCGCGAGAACGAGCCGCCCACCGGGAAGCCGCCTGCGACGCCGGCGGTCAGGTTCGCGACGCCTTGGCTGATGAACTCGCGGTTCGGATCCCAGGGGGTGCGGGTGCGCTCGGCGTAGGTCTGCGAGACGGATGCGACTTCGGCGAATCCGACCACCGCGAGCACGAGGCCGCTCACGAGCAGCTGCGGCACGCGCGACCACGGCAGGTCGAGCGAGAAGGGCGGCAGGACGACGGCGGGCACTTCGCCCACCATCGCGCCTTCGTAGCCCGACCACGTCGCGAACAGAGTGCCGCCGACCACCGCGACGAGCACGCCGGGAAAGAACTTGGAGAGGTGCTTGCCGGCGAGCATCACGAAGACGGTCGCGGCCGCCAGTGCCACGGCTTCGAGGTTCCACGTCGCGGGGTCCTGTACTGCGGCGAAGCCGGCCCCGAGCGTCGAGCCATCGGTTTGTACGCCGAACACCTTCGGCAACTGCGAGAAGAGGATCAGGACCGCCGCGCCACCGGTGAACCCGCGGACGACGGGTTGGCTCATCATGTAGCTGATGGAACCGGCGCCCATGAGGCCGACGATGATCCGGATCGCGCCGACGATGATCGCCAAGAGCGCGGCGAGCGCGACGAATTCGGTGGAGCCCGGCGTGGCGAGGTTGGCGAGGGCAGCGAACGCGAGGAGGCTCGTGAGCGCGGTCGGGCCGGTCTGCAGGTACGGCGAGGACGCGAAGAACGCGGCGAAGAGCGGAGGCAGCGCGGCGGCGTAGAAGCCGTGGTACGCGGGCATGCCGGCGAGTTCGGCGTACGCAAGCGACTGCGGTAGGAGTACGAGCGCGACGCTGAACGCCGCGAGACCATCGTAGAGCCACTTGCTGCGGGAGGTCTTCATGCGGTCTCGGGCCGGAGGGGCGCGCGCTGGTCGAACACGCGCACGAGGGACTGCTCGCCGGGCACGCCGACGCGCAGCGGGAACCCGTAGACGCCGGTGCCGCGGTGCACGTAGAGCCGGTCGGGGCCGCGTCCCCAGAAGCCGAAGTCGGGGATTGGCGTGAACGCGCTCACGAACGTCCACGGGATGCCGAGGGAGACGAGCCCGACCTGTCCGCCGTGGGTGTGACCGCTGAAGACGAGATCCGCTTCGCCTTCGGGGATGTGGCGGAACGCGCCTGGGTCGTGGAGGAGCCACACCCGCAGGTGGTCCTCGCGGCGGGGGAACTTCTGCGCCAGAGCCGCCAAGTGTTCGCGCCGTTTGCGGAATGCGTAGTCGGCCCCGACGAGCTGCACTGGACCGGCCGGTGTGTCTACCCTGGTCTCCTGGTCGACCAGCAGGGTGATTCCCAAGGTGCGGCATACGTGGCGCACGAGCTCCGGTGCTTCGTGGTCGTGGTTGCCGAAACACGCGAAGACGCGGTCGCTGATCGCGGCGAGCGGCCGGAGCGAGTCTTCGAGGACCATCGGATCCGCGTGGGACTCCATCGTGAGAAAATCGCCGGTGAGCAGCACGAGGTGTGGGTCCCGCGCGACCGCCCGCTCGCAGATGCGGCGCAGCCGACGCACGCTCATCAGCGGCCCGAGGTGCGGGTCGGTGATCTGTACGATGCGGAGTGGCTCGTGTTCGGTGGGTGCGGCCTTGGGAAGCGCGAGTCGGCGCTGCGCACCGACGTCTTCGCCATCGAGCACGACGTCGACCGTCCGCTCCCGCGTGTAGAGCGACTGCACCACGCCAACCGCCGCGGCGACGAAGACGAACTCCACGCCGTAGGGGGTGCGGCCGAAGAGCGCGACGATGCCCCACGGCAACCCGAAGAGCATGATGGCCCCGAAGAAGAGTCCGGGGATGCTGATCAGGAGCCGCCAGGCGAGCGGCCGCATCCGCGCACGCGACAGACTCAAGAAGTGCAGATGCACGCACGCCTGCAAGTAGATGAAGGCCGGCGCCGCCCACGCATAGCGCGGCCACAGCGCCACCGCGGTGATGCCCTGCACCGTGAGCAGCACCGTCGTGAACGTCGCGAAGAACCGGTTCCGCATCACCGCGGCCGCCCCCACCACCAGCGCGCCGCCGATCAGCACCTGCAGGACGAAGGCGTAGTGGGTCACGCCGCCGAGCCTATCTGAAACCGCCAGCGATTCGAGCGGACGGGCAGAGACAGCGGCTTCGGCTTCGGCTTCGGCTTCGGCCTCGGCTTCGGCTTCGGCCTCGGCTTCGGCTTCGGCTTCGGCCTCGGCCTCGGCCTCGGCTTCGGCTTCGGCTTCGGCTTCCGCTTCCGCGACCGCGACCGCTTCCGTTTCCGCTTCCGACCGCTTCCGCTTCCGCTTCCGCTCCCGCGACCGCCCCCGCCCCCTCTATCACCAACGGCCACTCTCATGCTGTCATCGGCCCCGATGGCATGGACACTCACTCAGGCGCGCTCGGCATGGGCGCATGGACAGGGGCTGCACGCGCGGGGGGATCTTTCGCTCGCGAAGGCGGCGGCGTCGACCGGGTGGCTCCGGACGATCGGCGGGGCGGAGGCGTACCTCGCGCTCGCGGCCCGGACTTCCAAAGCCACGGTCAAGTCCGTGCATGCGGCGGTGAAGAAGGGTGCGCTCTGTGTGGTGCCCTCGGTGCGGGGCTGCATGTACTTGGTGCCCAAAGCGGACGTGCCGCTCTCGCTCGCGGTCGCTGCGGCTCAGAGCGACAAACGCATGGCGCGCGATCTCGAGAAGGCGGGCAGCTCGCTCGACGAGGTCGACGGCCTCGCGAAGGACATCCTGAAGCGGCTGAAGACGCCGACCGAAACCCGCGCGCTCTCGGCGGCGCTTCCCGAGGGTCTGGTGCGGTCGCTGGGGCCAGCGGGCAAGAAGGTTGGGCTCACCACCACGCTTCCTTCGGCGCTCCGCCGCTTGGAGTTCGCCGGACGCATCGCGCGGGTGCCGGTGGACGATCGGCTCGACCACGAACGCTACGCGTGGACGGCCACCGGCAAAGTCGCGAAGTCCATGCAACCCGAGGCGGCGCACGACGCGCTGGCGAAACGGTTCTTCCAATGGGCAGGGCCGGCGACCCGCAAGGAGTTCGCGTCGTGGACGGGGCTGAACCAGACCGAAGCCAAAGCCGCGATCGAACGCGGCGCCTTCGACTGCGTCGAGGTCGAGGAACTCGGCGAAGCGTTCGTGGTCGCGGGTTCGAAGCCGCCCGCGATCGGCAAACCCGCGGTCGCGCTGATCCCCGCGCTCGACAACCTCTTCGCGATGCGACTCTCCGCGGCGCCGCTCTTGGAACCGGCGCACCGGGGGTTCCCGATCGCGACGTTCGGACGAGGCAAGCAGACGCCGATTGGAGAAAGCGGTCAGCCGCTCGACCGCACCCTGCAACTGGGCGGCCGGGTGTTCGGGACCTGGGGCTACGATCCGGCGACTGGCACGTGTGAGGCCCACCCGTTCAAGGGCAGCCCGAAAGCGGCCGCGCAAGCGGCGGCGCGCGGACTCGCCGAAGTTCAGTCGGTCTTCAAGGCGCTCGGACACGGACGTGCGACGAGCATCGACACCGAGGCGCAACTGACGGAGCGCCTCGAGCGCATGCGCACACGCTGATCAGGGTCTAGCCGCTCAGCAGTCGCGGGCGCAGGTGCCGGCGCAGCACATGCGGAGCGGTGGACTGCACTCGTTCGTGCAGGTGCCGCAGTGCATGGTGCTCACATTGGTGTCGACTTCGCAGCCGTTGTCGACCCGGCCGTCGCAGTTGGCGAAGGTCCCGTTGCAGCTCTCGACCACGCACGTGCCCGCCGCGCAGCTCGGGGTTCCATTCATCACGCGGCACACCATTCCGCACCCGCCGCAATGGTCGACGTCGGTCAGGGTGTCGAAGCCTTCGTCGACCATCGCGTCGCAGTCCTGGTCCAAGCCGTCGCAGACCTCGGGCGTGCCGGCCAGCCCTTCGTCGACGAGCGTGTCGCAGTCCTGATCGAGACCGTCGCAGAGTTCCTCGACGCCCTCGAGGCCTTCGTCCACGGCGTCGTCGCAGTCGTCGTCGGCCCCGTTGCACAGCTCATCCGAGCCTTCGTCGGTGCGCCCATCGCAGTCTTGGTCGAGGCCGTCGGCGCAGACATCGGCGATCTCGGCGAAGCCCTCGTCGATGCGCCCGTCGCAGTCTTGGTCGAGTCCGTCGCAGAGTTCGCTGCCCATCGGGACACACGCATCGAACGAGGTGTCGGGCGGTGCGTCGATGCCCGCGTCGACACCACCGTCCGTTGGCCCGGCATCCCCCAGCATGGGGGGCAGTCCGGTCCATTCGGGCAGCGCGCTCGGCGGCACCAGGGTCGAGACACAGCCCCGCTCCGAACAGGTCTCTCCGGAGACGCACGCGACGCCGAGGCAGCTCCGGACGAGATGCATCTCAAGGACGAGCACCCGCCCTTGCTGGAACTCGAACTGGGCGCGCCGCTCGATGACGGTCGCACCACTGCGCTGTCCGCGCGCGACGACGTCAAACGGGCCGAGGGCACCCGAGGTGTGACTGAGGGCGAGCGTGCGGGGGAGCGGCAACTCCATCGGGCCGAGTCCGCCGCTCGCGCTCTGCACTTCACCGTCTGGGCCGGTGACTTCGATGACCAACCCGTCGAGTTCGGACGGGACCGTCAGGTCACTGTCGACGACGACGATCACCTGGGTCGGGTCGCTCGAGCACGCGAGGGCCAAGAGAAGGAGGGCAGCGCAGAAGCACCGAGTGTTCACCATCGGAGGACTCCGGGGTTCAGGTCCCCTTGGACTTCGTCCTCACCGCCCGAGAGCACGACGCCGAGGACCACGCCCACGGCAACCACCGCCACCACGGCGGCGATGATGCCGACGCGGCGACCCACCCGGCTCGGCGTCTCGACGATGGGCAGGGGGTCTTGTTCGTCTTCGATACGGACGAGTGTGAGATCCACGATGGCGCGTTCGCCGGCGGCGACCGCGACCTCCCGTCGCACCGCGACCTCTTGGGCCACGCGGCCTTCCACCACGTGGGATCCCGGCTCGACGGGGGTGACTTCTTGACCGGCGGGCAGCACCTCCCCGTCGAGCGCGACCTCCTCGATCGAGCCGCTCGCTCGGATGGTCAGACGCCCGATGCGCGCGGTCGACCGGTCGAGCATGCGGCGCACACTGCGGGCCATGACGGCCTCGAGTTCCGATGTCTCCTGGAGCTGCACGAGGTGCGGGTACGCGGCGGTGAACCGATCGAGCTCGAACAGCGCGGAGGCGAGGTTGAACCGGATCGACGACGCGTCGTGGAAACCGAGCGCGGCTTCGAACGCCGTCGCGGCCGCCTCCAAGTCCCTCGCTTCGACGTGATCGACCCCTTCCCGGAAGAGGGCCCGGGCCCGTTCCCGGTTCGTGTCTTCGTCGGTCGAACCGTTGGTCGAACCGTCCTCGGCCGGCGCCTGGGCGTGCAGCTCCGAGCCGAGTGCGAAGAGAAGAAAGAGGGCGAGCGCGGGGCGCCCGATGGTGCGTATCAAAAGTCCGGCTCCCGAACGAAACGTCGTCGCATGGTGGTGCGTCTCATCGACGCGGTCATGGAGGCGGCTTCTGCTTCTGCCTGGGCGGCGGCTTCCGCCGCTGCTGCTTCTGCTTCTGCCTGCGCGGCTGCGGCCGCCGCGGCTGCTTCCAAAGCCGCGGCTTCCGCCTCGCGCCGGGCTGCTTCCGCCCTCTCGATAGCCTCCGCTTGGTTGGCTTCGTGAGCGGCGCTTCGTTCCTCGAGCGCACGCGACTGGGCTTCGAGGTCACGCGCTTGCGCTGTGAGCGCGGCCTGCTGTTCCGCCCGCTCGTCGGAGTGTTCGTCGGGTGCAGGGCCGCTCAGTGCGGCGTAGGCGCCGCCGGCGATGCCGATCACCGCGGCGGCTGCTGCCATCCACATCCACTTGGGACGGCTCGTCGTCTCGGGGACCGGAGCGGAAACCGGCGCGTTGGCTTTCAGTCGGGCGATCGCTTCCGGACCGCGCTCCAGCGTCGGTGCCCGGTCCGCGTCTTCACCGAACAGTTCGTGCAAGAAGTCTTCGAGGCGTGCGGCGGTGATCACCTCTCGCTGCTCGGAGAGCCACCGTTCCATCTCGAGGTGCATCTTGCCCGCGGTCGGATACCGGTCTTCCGGCGCCTTGCCCAGCGCGGTCTTGACGATTTTGGCGAGGCCCGGGTCGAAGTGTTTCGAGAGGTCGGGGGGCGGCTCTTGCACGATCGCCTTGAAGGTCTCGAACGCCCCTTCGCGCCGGTAGAGTCGACGGCCTGTGAGCGCTTCGAACAGGCAGATGCCGAGCGCGAACACATCGCAGCGTCCATCGAGGGGTTTGGACTGGCATTGCTCCGGCGCCAAGTACGCCGACTTGCCCTTGACCATCGACTTCTCTTCGGTCTCTTCCAGCGACTGGACTTTGGCGACGCCGAAGTCGAGCAGCTTCACGACCCCGTCGAAGCGGACCATCACGTTGTGCGGCGAGACGTCCCGATGAACCACCCCGAGCACCTTGCGTTTCGAATCGCGGGCGTGGTGGGCGTAGTCGAGGGCGGCGGCGACGCGCGAAAGAATCGCGACCGCGAGCGCCGGCTGGATCCGCTTCTTCTGTCGGCTCAAGCGGCCAAGGATCTCCCAGAGGGTGACCCCGTCGACGTGTTCCATCGCGATGAAGAACAGATCGTTCTGCTTCCCGAAATCGTAGACGGTGCAGATGTTGGGGTGGGCGAGCTGCATCGTCATGGACCCTTCCTGTCGGAAGAGCGCGTCGAATGCCGGGTCGTCGCGGAGTTGATGCCGCAACACCTTGATCACGACCGACCGGGCCCCATCGCCGGCCGCTTCTTCGGCCAGGAAGATCTCCGCCATGCCGCCCACGGCCAGCCGCCCGAGGACGCGGTACCGGCCGAACTCGACCAGCGGCGGGGGCGTACTTGTCCGGGCGATGCCGGACACGCCGATGGTGGGTTCACCATGTGGGGGTGCCTGCGTGCGGGCTCCGACCGCGGACTCTTCCACGTCACCCGACACTTCGTCGCCCCCCCCGGCCTGCTCCACTGCCACTGGCCCGCAGTGTATCTTGGAACGGCCGCGTTGTGCCACTGGGTCTGTACAGCGGCTCTGGCGAAGAGATAGGCTGTTCTGCCGTGCCGAACTATCTCTATGGCGATTCGTCGCCCTTCGCCGATGGCTACGACTTCTTGCGCGAGCTGCGCAGTTTCGTGGAGGCCGCCAGCCAAGCGCTCCTGCTCTCGTACGAAGCCGACCAACTCGAACAGAACCTCGGTGAGCGTGCGCAGGAGCATCTGCACGCGGTCGAAGCGATCCAGAACTTCTTCGAGAACCTGACGACGACCATTGCGCACAGCGCGGCCCGGTCGGGGGCGCCGCAGCTCATCGGGCCTTACGCGCGGCAGATCCTGGAGCAGGTGGAGACGATCGGCACCCATGCACGTCAGTCGCGCAATGCCAACCTCGACCAGGAGTCGATGAACGTCACGCAAGAGATCGGCGCCAAGCGCAACCAGCTGCGACAGGTGCTTCAGTCGTTTCTCCTCGCAGATCCGCTGCCGACCCTGTCGTGGGCGCTCTCGCTCAACCTAGGCGGCACCGCACCGCAGGGCCAAGCCGTGCTCGTGCACCCGGGCGAGCTCACGACCTGTTTCGCGCTCGAAGTGGGCAACAGCGGATGGAGCCAGCCGCGCAAGCTTGGGGAACTCTCCCCCGGCATGACGATCCAGGTGGGTTTCAAGAAGGCGTTTCTGCGCAGCTCGCTCAACCCGGACGTGCACTCACTCGACGAGTTCTACGTGACCGAGGTCGAGCTCGGCCCGGACTCGATGGAGGTCCACCTCCGCAAGAAGATGGATGCGCCCCGCGACAGCTACATCGTCGATCTGGACGTGGACGACACCGGTGCCTCGGTGGCGCGGGTCTCTCGGCGTGAAGGCGATCCGTTCTCCTCGTCGGGCGAGGACCTCCAGCGCATCGAAGAGCTGGCCGCGGTGCTGCGCGCCGAGTGCGCGCCGCTGCTTCAGCGCAAGAAGCGGCTCGTCTACGCGCAGCTCGACGAACACGACGTGTTCGAACGCGGTTTGACGCGAACGTTGCTCGAGCGCATCGCCGCGCGGCTCGCGCCGATCGCAGCCGCGGTCAACGCGCACTCCCCGAACGACAGCGAACTCTCGCTCAAGTTCGAACACGACGACGGTCGACGCGAAGAGATCTACCTGAAGAAGGCGGAGCTGGTGCAGATGGTGGAGGGCTTGCCCGAAGAGGCGCTGATGCTCTTCGAACCGCTCGCGTTCCTCCCGAAGCGCAAGCCGAGCATCCCGCCCGCGGTTCCACCCCTCGCGATCCCATGAGCCGCTCGTGCGCCGCACTTTGTTCTGCAGTTCTCGCCTCGGTGTTCGTGGCCGGGTGCGGCGACGACCAGGATCCCGAGGGCGCGGCCCGCTTCTGGGAGACCATCCAGGCCGAGGACTACCGCAGTTGGGCCCGGGCGCCTGGCTACCCCGGGCTCGAACCGAGTCGGGCTGCGCATGGAGACGAAGTCGAAGTGTGGGTCAACGACGTGGTCGAAGCGGCGCTCGCGGACCCGACGACCGAGACCTGGCCGGTGGGTTCGGTGATTGTGAAGGACGGCTACGAAGGCGGGGAACTCTGCTTCATCGCCGGCATGGAGAAGGTCACGCCCGACCAGTGGTTCTACGTCGAGTACGACGGTGGCGGCGACACCCTCTTCAGCGGACAGCCCGAGATCTGCACCGGCTGCCACGCGGTCGGTGACGACTTCGTGCGCACGTTTCAGCTCCCGTAGCGCCCCGATGGATCGAGGGCGCGCGCAGCTCCGCACGGATGTATGCTTGCCGCGTGGGATGGGTTGCAAGGGTTGGCGGGCTTCTGCTGGGAACCGCCGTGTTCGCCTCGATGGGGTGCAAAGCAGACCTCGGCGGCTGCGACACCGCTGCGGCGGAACGGGTGGTCTTCGATGAAGCAGGACTGCCCGCGTTCGAGGGCCAGGCGATGCTTGCGACCAACTGCGCGAACACGGGGTACTGCCACCGGAGCGACGTGACCGGCGCGGAACGCTTCGGCGCACCGGGTGGGCTCGACTTCGACGTGCAGCTCGCCAGCACCGACGCGACGCTCGGCACCGCTGATCGACTGGCGGCTTCGCACGCCAACGTGCGCGACTTCCGTCAGGACATGCTGACGGCGGTCGAGAACGGCACGATGCCGCCTGGGGGCGCAGCCGCGACCGAAGCGCTCATCGGCGCCAAACGTTGGTTCGACGCCGACGGCAACCGCGTGCCGCTCTTCGCGGATTCGATCGAAGGCATCGAGGTGTTCCGCAACTGGCTCTCGTGCGGTGCGCCCGTGGTGGAACGCACCACGCCGCATCCCGCCGGTGCGACGCCCATCGGCGCCGTCGTGGAAGCGCAAGCGCTGGGACCCATCGAACCGACCTTCACGAGCATCTTCGAGCGGGTGCTGCTGCCCCAGTGCGGACGCAGCTGTCACAACCCAGCGGCGGAAGAGATCGAGTTCAACCGGCTCGACCTGAGCACGCGGGAGTTGGCCTACGCGAACCTCGTGGGGACCGCAGCGATGGGCACGGGGTGCGATGCGATGGGCACCCGCGTGGTGGCCGGCGATCTCGGCGCGTCGCTGCTGGTGGACAAGTTGAGCAACGAGACGCCGAGTTGCGGTGAACGGATGCCGGCTGGCGGCGACCCGATCTCGGCGGAGGCGCTCGAGGCGGTCCGCGGGTGGGTGATGGCTGGGGCGATGGACGACTGAGGCGGGAAGCCGACGTACGCTGCAGCCGACGCCGAAGCCGATGTCGACGCTGCGCCGAAGCCGATTCCGCCGGTGATTCTGCCGCTGATACTGCCGCTGATTCTGCCGCTGATACTGCCGCTGATTCTGCCGCTGATACTGCCGCTGATTCTGCCGCTGATTCTGCCGCGGATTCCGCTCATGCTGCTGGCTGGGCGCACCCGATGCGGACGCCGAAGCCGATGCCGAAGCCGAAGCCGATGCCGATGCCGATGCCGAAGCCGAAGCCGATGCCGAAGCCGACTCCGACCCCGACGCCGACGCCGAAGCCGAAGCCGACTCCGACGCCGAAGCCGAAGCCGACGCCGACGCCGAAGCCGACGCCGATGCCGAAGCCGACGCCGAAGCCGATGCCGATGCCGACGCCGAAGCCGATGTCGGCGCCGATTCGTGAGCCGACGCCGATTCCGAAGAACTCAGGGAAGCGGGAAGGGCATGCCGCAGTCGCCGGGGTAGCGGCAGACGTTGATCGCGTCATCCCAGCAGGCGAACTCGCCAGTCGGCGCGTGGTGGCGGGCGCGGCAACAGGTGCGGCAGGCTTCTTCGTAGTCGGTGATGCCCGGTTCGACGAAACACGACTCGACGCCTTGTGGACAGCCGTCCGGATGCCGCTCGGTGTCGCACGGTTCGCCTGGGCACCAGATCACGCAGCCGCCGCCGGTGCATCCAGCGCTGTCCAAACACGACCACGGGCCGGGTCCGCCGGGTCCGATCGGGGAAGGCGGGTCCATGCACGCCCCACCTTCGCTCTCGACCATCGGACAGCGACTGCAAGTTCCGCCGGCGCCGTCCGACTCCCCGCAGACGCGGCCGGTGCAGTCGGGCGGATCCTCGAGGTCGGGCGGGGGCCCGGTGTCGGCGACCGACACCCGGCAGGTGCCGAGCACGCGGCCGCCCATCTCCGCGGTGAACGCGACGTCGTAGATCCCCGCTTCGTGGAACGCGACGGGGAAGGTCCAGATGTTGAGTCCGCCTTCGCCGCTGATCGCCACGCGGCCGACTTCGCTCGGTGCGCTCACCGTGAGGCCGATGTGCGTGAGCCCTTCGATGTGGCGGTAGGAGACCTGGTTCACTTCGCCGGTGCCAGAGGCGGCCGGGTCGAACCGGAACGCGGTGTCGCAGTCGATGGGCGCGTCTGGAGCGTCGCTCGCCGAGTCGATGGGGCCGACGTCCATGGGATCCGAGTCCGGTCTGGCGTCGGCGCTGGCGTCTCGGTTGCCCGCGTCGAATCCACCGGTGTCGTTGCGGCCCGGCAACGGGTTCGAGCAACCGAGCACGCAAACCGCCAGCACCAGGGTTCGTGGCATCACGCGGAGAGGGTCGCTGGGGTTCGGTCCAGGGCGCAAGTGACCAGAGTCTGAACGCTGGGTGGGGCCGATTGGCACGACCTCGAGACCGGGCGGCTGGGTGCCGATTGGTGCGTCGAGCAGCCAAGCACTGCATTTGTCGGGGGAAGACGACCTTTCGAGCACCGGGCCGCACGACTCGCTCCGGCGCGCCACGCTTCGGTGCGCGCACGGTGTTTGCTAAACCCATGGCATGAACCCGCGCTCCGTCCTGCTCTTGCTTCTCGCCACCGCGCTCGCCACGCCGCTCGCCATGCCCGCTGGCCAGGCGTCGGCTCAGCTGATCGCAGTGGATCCTGGCCATGGGGGCGCCGACCCGGGCGGGGTCGGGTGTGGACGGGAAGAAGAGGACATCGTGCTCGACACGGCCATCCGACTGCAGGCGCTGCTGCTGGGTGCCGGCTTCGAGGTGCTGATGACCCGGACCGATGATCGCGCCGTCGCGCTGTCCGCCCGATCCAGCCTCGCGAACTCGCGCGGCGCCGACCGCTTCGTCTCCATTCACTCGAACGCCAACGCGGGCACGCCGGCCACGGGCACCGAGACCTTCGTGTCGGAGAGTCCGTCGGCGAACTCGGTGGCCCTGCAGGGGCTCATCCAGGAAGAGATGATCGCGGCCTGGGGACTGCGCGACCGCGGGAGCAAACGCGCGAACTTCTCGGTCCTCACCAACACCACCATGCCGGCGACGCTCTCCGAGATGGGTTTCATCAACCACTGCGAGATCGACAGCCCGCTCCTCGGCAGCCCGGAGCGCCGGCAGGAGATGGCGCAGGCCCACTTCAACGCGATCATGCGCCACTACGGCCGAGACCCTGGCATGCCGCCGACCGGCATGGGCACGCTTCGCGGCGTCGTGTTCGAAGACGTCGGGGCCGGGCTCGAAGACACCTCGCGCCGGTTGGCCGGCGCCACGGTGACGGTGGGAGACGCTTCCGCGACGAGCGAAGCCGACACCGGCAACTGGTCGTTCTCGGTAGCGGCTGGCAGCGCCACGGTACGAGCGACGTTGGCCGGGTTCGAAGAGGCCAGCCGAACCTGCGACGTGACCTCCGGCGCGGAGACCTGGTGCAGCATCGGGCTGACCCGCAGCACCGCCGCCTCCGATGCCGGGCCGCCGATGATCGACGCGGGACCAGCGGTCGATGCCGGCACGCCGGCCACCGACTCGGGGGTCGCGGCAGACGCAGCCACCGGCGCCGATGCAGGCATGGGAACGACAGGCGGCGATCTCGAAGTGGGGTGTGCCGCCGCGCCGTGGCAACGCGGGACCGGGTCGGCGGGATGGGCGCTGCTCGCGCTCGGCTTGCTCGCGCTCGGCCGTCGCCGCCGCATCTCGTACGTGATCGCACCGATCGCGGTCCTCCTCTGCCTTCAAGGATGCGGCTCGGCGGCGCCGGCACAGCAGCAAGCGTCGCTCGAGTCGACCGAAGAGGTGCAGCTCGTGCACGACGCCGAGGTGCTCGCGACCCTCGAGCACATCCAGGCACCCGTGTCCGGCACGTACGCGGCCGCTGAGATGGCACCGACGGGCGCGCGCGTGGCGCTCTCGTTGCCTGGCTACGCGGGCGTCGATGTCTGGGACGCAGACCAAGAGACCATCCTCGAGCTGACGCGCGGGGAGCGACGCGGCTTCGCGCCGGTGTGGAACTCGACCGGCGATGTGCTCGGCGTGCGGGTGCCTGGCCAGACCGAGACCGCGGTGCCGATGCTCGCCTTGACCATGGATGGCCGTGAAGTGGCGCCGGTGTCGGTCGGGGGACAAGCGCGCGTCACCCAAGACGGGACCATCGTGCTCGCCGATGGCACCCACCTCGGTCCGGCCGGCGACCGGTACTTCGCGCCGAGGGTCTCGCCCGACGGGCGTTTCGTCGTGTTCCAGGGGGTCTCGACCGGGCTGTACGTCTACGAACGCGACTCGGCGGCGGTGGTCTCGCTCGGCATGGGCACGCACGCTCGGTTCTCCGCGGACTCGACCCACCTCGTGTACGCGGTCCCCGAAGACGACGGGCACGTCGTGGTCGCGAGCCGTCTGTGGCTCGTGGATCTCTCGACGCGGAATCGGGCGCCCATTGGCGGCCTCGACGAGGCGGTGCATGCGTCCCCGAGCCTGTCCAACGACGGAACCCTGGCGTGGTTGCGCAACGGGGAGCTTCGCACCGCCCGGCTCGTGCGTTAGAGCCCGGAGCCCCATGGAACGCCGGGCTTGGTCTACTTGCGGGATCGCGCTTGCGGATCGGCGCTCGTGGAGTCCTGAAACCCCATGGGTTCACGCGATTGGCATCCCCCTCCGGGTGTCGGGTGATATCCTCGACACTGCTTGGGACACCTGCTTCACACCGTGCGCAGAGCGCTGCTCTGCGTTCCCGCGCCCCCCGTCCGTAGGAAGCAGCCCTCATGTCGGTGAGGCAGCGGGACTACCTCGACGGGTTGCTCCAGCTTCATCGGCTCGATGAAGAAGAGCGCCGCAGCGCTTGGCGCCAGAGCATGGCGACACTCGCTGCGGCGGTCGCCGACCACCGCCGGAGCGTGCCGCTCGAGGGGCTCGATCCGGAGCTCTTGTCGACGAGCCTGCAGACCGCGATCACCACGCGTTTGATCGACGACATCGAGTGGCTCTCGCCACCGGCAGCCGCAGCCGCGATCTTCGAACTCGCGTCGGCGCTCCCGGCCGGAGAACCCAAACGCGAGCTCGGGCGGCGGGTGCTCGAGCGGCTGCGCCGGGGAGATGCGGCGACGTTCGTCGCGCTCGCGACGCAGCTCGCCCTTGGATCACGACGCGCGTTGAGCGGCGCTTCCATTCGTGCGCGGGTGGCGCTCAGTCTCGACTTGCCCATCGGCACGGGTGCCCGCGCGGACGGCCTCGCGCTCGCGCTCATCTCCCGAAGAGACGTGTCGCGGGAATGGCTCACGCTGCCTTCCACCGGATCGTTGCCGTCGCGCCGCCTGGCCGCGCGGCTGCTCGAACGCGCGTCGCGGGAGGCCGCGCAGCGGTGGGCGGAGGGCGACGACAGCGGCGTGCGGGTGTTCGAGACGCAAGCGGTCCGAACCGCGTTCCAGCGGTTGCTCGCGGACCGCGAATCGCTCGTCTGGCGACACGTCGCGACCGCCCGCGGGTTGCTCTCTCAAGCGCGTCCTCTGTTCGAGGAAGAGATCGAGCGGCACCTCGACCCGGCGCTCGGCGTCACCGAGTGGCGGCGCGCGGCGGCTTCGCTGGCGGCCAGCATCGCCCTGGACCCGAAGCGCAACCTCAAGCGCTGCCGAGAGTTGCTCGGTTCCGAAATCCACGAAGCCGACCGGGGCATCCCCACCGCGCTGGTCCTCGGTCTGCCGCGCGCGGGCGAACGCGAACCCGAGGCGGTGGAAGAGCTCCTCGAACAACTCGTTCGACTCGGCGGCCTCGACGTCGCCGAAGCGCTGGTGGACCTGCGCCGCGAGCGCATCGCGGATGGCTTCGGCGACTGGGCTGCCGGACGGGCGAGCGCGCAGCTTCGCGAAGCGCTCACGAAGATGAAGAGCAAGGACGCCGGACAGACCGCGCTCGCGGAGTGCATCCTCGCCGACCTCGATCCGGATCGGGCACCGACGGTGCGCGACAAGGCCGCCGGCGCACTGCAGTCCTTCGTGACGCACGGCGCTCGGGAAGCGTCCCTCGACGCGCATTCGGTCCTCGAAGCGGCAGAGAAGTGTGTGGCCTCGCTCGAGGAGTGCATGCCGGGTGCCGACGACGCGCAGGAAGACTCCGCGTTCCGCGCGCTGCGCGAGATCGACCTGGCGCTCTTCGAGTCCGACGCGGTCGCGAACCTGCTGGCGCTCGGCGCGCGGGGCGACGATCCCGGCGAAGACATCCGGCCGCTCGGCGACCTGTTTCAGCGCGTCTCCAACTGGTTGGTCATTCACGAGGGCGAACCGGTGCAGAAGGCGGGTGCCGTCCCGCACTTCACCCGCCGCATGCGCCGGCTCCGCACCATGCTCCACTTGGTTGATGCGGACGGGCGGCGGGTCGACGACCGACCGGACCTTCTGCGGCAACGCCGACAGCTGGCCGCGCAGGTCTTGCTCGAGCGGGTCGAGAAAGACTCCGCCACGCCCCTCCGCCGCGCCTTGTGTGCGGCGGCGGCCCGTGCGTGCGATGCGCTCGTGCGCGAAGAGGTGTGCGAAGTCTCCGACGTCGTCCTGGCGGCGGGGCGCGCGGTGCAGAACCACGAGGACCTCGTGACCATGGCGGAAGCCGCGATGGTTCCGGATCTCGAAGTCGCGATGCGCGCGTTCGCGAACCTCTACCGCATCGTGGCCGACCGGCCGAAGGGTGGGCGCGGGGTTCGGGTGGCGTTCGACGGGCTGTTGCAGTTGGCCAACGACCTGCCGGTTGCGTCCAGCCCGCGGGTCGAAGCGTTGCGCCGTGGGTTGCTCGATCTGGCCCGCGCGCTCGAACCGATCGGGCTCGCGGGTTCGCTCGCGGAACTCTCGGAGCTGTCGGATGGAGACTCGCCCTTGGCGTCGTTGGAAGTCGCCGTGCAGACGCTCGCCAAACTCGGGCTCGGCACCCGCCGCCGTCTCGGACAGCGCTCCAACGTGGAGCGGCCCTCGTCCGGCGCGGCGATGCGCTACCTCGACATCCACCTCGACCGGGCGTACCGCGGCCAGACGCCCGACCTGCTCGATCCGCTCGAGTCGGTGGCGGAGACCTTGCGCGACGAACTGCCCCGCGCCGTCGCAGAGGTCGCGGTGCTGGCGCTGCGCCGGCTGAGCGCGCTGCCGGTCGAAGGGCCGCGCATGAGCCGCCCGAGCTTCTTGCCCACCGCACCGAAGGAAGCGCCGCTCCCCGCCTGGATGCCGCCGAGCCGAGTGCTGGGCGGGTTCTACATCACGAAGAGCATCGGCACCGGCGCCGTCGGTTCCGTCTTCGTCGCGCGGCGCGCGGAAGCCCGCCACGATCCGCGCGCGGAACTCTTTGCGTTGAAGGTCCCGGAGTACTCGGGCGGTGCGGCTCGGACCCTGAGCGAAGAAGAGTTCTTTCAGCTCTTTCGATCCGAAGCAGGCGCGCTCCTCGCGCTGCCCCAGCACGAGAACATCGCTCGGTTCGTGACGTTCGACGCGGGCGCGCGGCCCAAGCCCATCCTGGTGATGGAGCTCGTCGAGGGGCCGAGCCTGGAGCGGGTGCTCGAACTCGGCACCGTCGACATGGTGCGCGCGCTCGACCTGCTCGAAGGCATCGCTGCGGGGCTCGGTGCGATGCACAAGCTCGGGATCGCGCACCTGGATCTGAAACCGAGCAACATCATCCTGCGCGAGCCCACCGACCCGAACTACAAACACGTCGACGCGCCCGTACTCGTGGACTTCGGGCTCGCCGGCCGCCACCTGCGTCCGGGCTGTGGCACCGCAAGCTACGGCGCGCCCGAAGTCTGGGGCCACGACGAGAGCGGTCGCGGCAAAGCCACGAGCGCGGACGTGTACGCGTTCGGCTGTCTCGCATACGAGCTGCTGACCGGGAACACGCTCTTCAGCGAAGGGCAGAACGACATCGCGACCATCACCGCGCACCTGCAGCACGACGGCCTGCCCGAAGCCATCGGTCGGCTGACCATGGATCCCCGCACCGCCGGGGTGGCGGAGCTCGTGCGCCGCTCGATCCGGAGAAACCCGCAGCAGCGCGTGGCCATGGGCGAACTGCAGGGCGCGCTGCAACGGCTGCGTCCAACCTTGCAGTCGCTGGACTGGCCGATCCGCGGATGACTCCGGGGTACTCCAGGTCGGACAGCGCAGTCTGCTCGTGGTCCGCGCTCGGAGCCGAATCCCAGACGCTCCTGTAACGATCCGTTCCCTGGCGGCTCTCGTACCCATACCCAGCCGCACGCTTCGCACCGTTCTCTCGGGCGTGGCAGACTTGGCCACCGGAGACCCACGATGACGCGAGCCCTGACAATCCTCGGTTGCACCGCAGCCCTCTTGTTCACCACCCAGGCGAGCGCCCAGACGTCGGGCGAAGCCGTGGAGGCCGCCGAGCAGGGGCCGGCGCTTCAACTTCGGCCAACCGCATCGTACGCGTTCACCAAGGGCGACCGCGCGCACGGATTCGGCCTCGGGCTCGAGCTGCTTCGGTACCCGGGCAGCTCGCCGCTGCGCTGGGGACTCTTTGGGGAGACCCAAGCCGAGCTCGGCGGTTCGTGGCGGAGCGCCGCTGGCGTGAGCGCGGGCTACGGAGGTTTTGGCGTGCAGCTCGGACTCGCGCACCGAACCGAAGGCGATTACGCCGCGGCCACGATGATTCACATCGCGAAGACCTTCACCTGGGGCCCGGTCGGCATCGCAGCGCGGCTCGGCATTCCGGTCCGCACCTACCAGCCCTCGCAGGGTCCCGCGATGCAGAGCCGCGGCGTCGAGTTCGGCATCGTCTTCTCGGCCGGCTGGTCGCTCAACGTCCAGGGCGAGCGCAGCCCGTGGGGGTGCGACAGCCACCACCACCGTCGCAGCGACGACGAGTAGCGCGCTTCTCGAGTCGATCCGCCACGAAGAGTTTGGCCTTTTCGCGCGGGTCGATGTCACTCTCCGCTCGATGCAAGCGCTGCAATCGTTCGCGGAGACGGTGCTCATTCCGCTCCAGCTGCTGCTCGCCATGTTCGGCATGGGGGCGACGCTGGCGCTGGGCGACTTCGCGCTGATCTTCCGGCGGCCGAAGGGCCTCGCGCTCGGGCTCTTTCTTCAGCTGGTGTTCGTCCCGCTCTCGGCCATCGCGCTCATCGAGGTGTTCGAACTCGGGCCTGGCTGGGCAGTGGGGTTCATCCTGATCGCCGCGTGTCCTGGCGGCACGATCTCGAACCTCCTGACCTACCTCGGCAAAGGTTCGGTCCCGCTCTCGATCGCGGTCACCACGACCTCCACGCTCGGCTGCATGGCGAGCGTCCCGATCCTCCTGCATCTGGCCGCCAGCAGCTACCTGCCCGACGACTTCGTCTTTCCGACCGCGCGCATTCTCCGCGACATCACCTTCTATCTGCTGGTGCCGCTCGCGGTCGGCATGGTGGTGTACCGCCGGGTGCCGAAGTACGCCGAACGCATCAGCAAGATCGCGATTCGTCTGAGCCTGGCGACGATCATCGTCATCGTGCTCGCCGCGCTCGGAAGTGGCCGCATCGAGTTGACCGAGTACGGCTGGAAACCGCCGGCGCTCGTGTTCGGGTTCGCGCTCTACCTGGCCATCGTCAGTCCGCATGTGGTTCGGGCGTTTGGGTTCTCAGACGCCGACGCGCTCGCGCTGGGGGTCGAAGTCACGCTCCGCAACGTCGGCATCGCGCTCTTGCTGGTGCAGTTCTTCTTCCCGGGCACCGACGAACAGGGGCACGTGCTCTTCGCGTGCCTCTTCTACAGCGGCTGCGCGACGCCGCTGTGTTTGCCGATGCTCTTTCGCCACCGACTCGGCAAGAGCCCCGCTCTTGGGCGAGGACCGTCGCTCGCGGCGGAACCGCCCCCGGTGCCGGAGGCCCTGGAGGATCCGGCGTGACCACGCGGCCACTGCTCGAGGTGTTTCCCCGGCTGCGTCTGCCATTCTGCGAACTCGGCGATTGGCCGACGCCGGTGCAGTCGCTCCAGCCGGTGCTCGATGCCTGCGCGCTGCCAGGCGAAGCGTGGGTGAAACGAGACGATCTCAGCTCGCCGGTGTACGGCGGCAACAAGGTGCGGACCCTCGAGGTGCTGTTCGCAGAAGCGCTCGAAGAAGGCGCGACCCACATCTATTCGACCGGCGCGTTCGGAACCAACCACGGCGCCGCTGCCGTGCTGCACGCGCCCCGGGTGGGGCTTGTGCCAGGGCTCGTGCTCTTCCCGCAGCCGCGTTCCGAAGCGGCCATCACGAACTTCGAAGTCCTCATGCAGGTGCCTGCCGAACGGCGCTTGCTCTTGCACTGGTCGCAGCTTCCGCTCGGCATGGCGGCGACGCATGTGCGGCACCGCGTGCGTTCGCTGGTCGGCCAGACGGAACGGCCCTTCGTCATGGTCCCGGGCGGCGCGACGCCGCGTGGTGCACTCGCGTATGTCTCCGCCGCGTTCGAACTCGCCGCGCAGGTGAAGGCGGGGCTGCTGCCGGAACCCGCCGCGATCCACCTCGCCGTCGGCAGCACCTGCACGAGCGCGGGCTTGCTCGTGGGGCTCGCGATCGCGCAGCGGCTCGGGCTCGGGCTGCGGTCGGTGCCGAAGGTGGTGTCGGTGCGCGTGACACCGTGGCCGGTGACGAGCGTGTACCGCATCGTGTCGCTCGCGGAGCGAACGAGCGCGCTCTTGGCCGAACGCAGCGGTGACCCACGCGCGCTTCTGACCCGGACAGAGCTGCGGCAGGGACTGCAAGTCGATGGACGCGAACTCGGCTTCGGCTACGGCAAACCCACGCGCGCGGGCGAAGAAGCGATCGACTTGTTCGCGCGGGTGCCCGGCCTGAAGCTCGACACGAGCTACAGCGGCAAAGCGGCGGCGTCCTTGCTGCGCGCGATGCGGCAAGGCGAACGGGGCCCGCGGCTCTTCTGGAGCACCAAGTCCACCGCCCCCCTCCCACCCGCCCCGCCGCCCCAGACCCCCGCGCTCGCCCGCTGGTGGGCGGGAGGCCGGGAGTGAGGGACGGAGGAAAGCGGCCGCGGCTTCGGAGGTCGGCTTCGGCGTCGGCGTCGGATTCGGCTTCGGTTTCGGCTTCGGTTTCGGCTTCGGGATCGGCGTCGGCTTCGGTGTCGGCTTCGGCGTCGGCGTCGGATTCGGAATCGGAGTCGGAGTCGGCGTCGGGATCGGAATCGGCTTCGGCGTCGGGGTCGGTGTCGGCTTCGGTGTCGGCTTCGGCGTCGGCGTCGGATTCGGAATCGGAGTCGGCGTCGGGATCGGCTTCGGCTTCGGCTTCGGCTTCGCCGTCGGAGTCGGAGTCGGTCTCAGAGTCAGCACCAGCAACAGCAACAGCAGCAGCAACAGCACCAGCAACAGCACCAGCAACAGCAACAGCACCAGCAACAGCACCAGGCCAGCATCAGCACCAGCCACAGCATCAGCATCACGGTCGGCGATGAAGTGGTGTCTTCTGGTCTTGGCATTGGCCTGCGGCGCGTCCGATCCCGCCCCCGTGGTGCCCGCGCCGGTTCAGTCCTCGGCCCCAGCCCCAGCAGCGACTCCGGCCACGGCCGACCCGAGACCCATCGCCAGCGATGCCGAGGCGATCGCGCGGGTGGACGAAGTGTTCCCCGGGGTGGTCAACGGTCTCGAGGGCGACTCCCGTCACGCCGTCGCCGTGCGGTGGTTGGAGGCGTTGCCGGACGCGTCGCGGGCGGCGTCGCGTGGCCGTTGTTCGGAACTCGGCGCGCGGTTCACCGACACGATGGGTCCCGGCGCACACGCTGAGGCGGTGCTCTTCGGCGACCTCGACGCGTTGGCTGCCGGCGATTGTTGGACCGTCTGGATCTCCCTTGGCTTTCAGACCCTCGCGGTGGCGTTCGACGCAGAGAGCGGGGCGCTGCGGTTCGTCTGGGACGTGCCCGAGGGCTGAGCGGAGGCCGACTCCGAAAGCGAAGCCGGGGCCGGCGCCGACGCCGAATGCCGGAGGTGGTGGTTTCATCCGCCGATGCGGCGGAACTTCTGGGCGATGACGTTGACGACGTCGTGTTGGCGTTCGAGTTGGCCTTCGATGACGAGGGTGACGGCGCTGGTGATGACGCGGCGCTGGCGTTCGAAGAGGTCGGGGCGAATGACGACGTTGGCCATGCCGGTCTCGTCTTCGAGCGCCAGGAAGACGAACCCCTTTGCGGTCATCGGGCGCTGCCGCGAGATGACGAGGCCGACGATGCGCACCGGGCCGGTTGGGTGGGTGCGGAGCGCGGCCAACGTGGGCATGCCAGCGCGGGTGCGGCGGTCGGCGAGGAACGAGATCGGATGCGCTTCGGTGGAGCCACCGAACGCGGCGTAGTCGTCCCGCACCCGCGCCGATCGTGCGGGTGGATCGAGCGGTGGGGTGCGGGGGTCGAGCGGAGTGGCGTCGAGTGGGCCGGCGCGCCGGCGGCCGACTCGGAGCACTTCCCATACCGCATGTCGCCGGTGGTCTGCCAGCGCGTCCAGCGCACCCGCCCGCGCGAGGTGCGTGAGCGTTCGTTTGTCGAACCCGGTGGCTTCCGCGAACTGTTGCACCGACTCGAACGGACGATGCGCGCACGCCGCTTCGAACTTCTCCTGCGCGTTCTTTCCGAGACCGCGCACGAGCCGAAGCCCGAGACGCAATGCCGGCGGTCCTGCCCCGAGGTCGTCGCGCGGCGCTGCGCGTGGTTCGAGCACGCTCCCCCAGCCCGACGCGTTCACGTCGGGGCGCAGCACCTCGACGCCGTGCCGGCGTGCGTCCGCGATCAGGGTGCCGACGTTGTAGAAACCCATCGGTTGCGCATCGAGGATCGCGGCGAAGAATTCCGGCGCGAAGTGCCGCTTGAGGTACGCGGACGCGTAGACGAGGAGCGCGAAGCTCGCCGCGTGGCTCTCGGGGAACCCGTAGCTCGCGAACGCGGCGAGCTGTTTGACGATGCGTTCGGCGATGTCGGCCGGGATGCCCCGCGTCTCCATGCCTTGCATGAGTTCGAGCGCGAGCCGCGCCATCTGACTGCGGCTTCGTTTGCGTCCCATCGCGCGCCGCAACGCATCCGCCTGCGCGGGCGTGAACCCCGCCGCGACGATGGCGAGTTTCATGCCCTGCTCTTGGAAGAGCGGCACGCCGAGGGTGCGGCGCAGCACCGGTTCGAGCATCGGGTGCAGGTACTCGATGGGTTCTTCGCCGCGGCGCCGCCGCAGGTAGGGGTGCACCATCTCGCCCTGGATCGGGCCCGGCCGAACCAGCGCGACCTGCACGACCAAGTCGTAGAACCGCTCCGGGCGGGTGCGCGGCAGCACGTTCATCTGGGCGCGTGATTCGATCTGGAAGACGCCCACCGTGTCGGCGGCGCGGATCATCGCGTAGGTCGCTTCGTCGTCCGGCGGCAGGGTGTGCAGTTCGAACGAGGCGCCGCGGCCGGTGTGCATGAACCGGAGTGCGTCGGAGAGCAGCGTGAGCATGCCGAGCCCGAGCAGATCGATCTTCACCAGGCCGAGCGGCGGCAGGTCGTCTTTGTCCCACTGGATGACGGTTCTGCCCTCCATGGCGGCCGGTTCGATCGGGACCACCTCGGAGAGTTTGCCGCCCGTGAGCACGAACCCGCCGACGTGGATGCCGCGGTGGCGCGGCAGTCCTTCGAGTCCGCGCACGATGCGCAAGAGCGCGCGCACCCTCGAGTCCCGGGGGTCGAGTCCGGCGCGTTCGAGGCCTCCGTTCAGAAGCGCGTCGGCGGCGCCCGCGTGTTCGGAGAACGCGGTGTCGGTGCTGGCGTCCGAGGCGACCGCGTGCCCGACCTCGGCGCTGAGGGCGTCTCCGATCGCGGGCGGAAACCCGAGCACCCGCGCGGCGTCGCGCACGGTGCTCTTGCCGCGCCAGGTGATGGTGTTGCAGACCATCGCGGCGTGCTCTCGGCCGTAGCGTTCGTAGACGTACTGAAGCACCTCTTCGCGGTCGCGGTGCGCGATGTCGAGGTCGATGTCCGGTGGTTCGCCCCGGCCTTCGGAGAGGAACCGCTCGAAGAGCAGCTCGAGTCCGATCGGATCGACCGAGGTGATGCCGAGGCAGTAACAGACCACGCTGTTGGCGGCGCTGCCTCGCCCTTGCACGAGGATGTCGCGGTGCCGCGCGAACCGCACGATGTCGTGCACGATGAGAAAGTAGCCCGCGAGTCCCAGTGTGCGGATCAGGTCGAGCTCGGTTCGAAGCTGCGCGTGGTGGCGGTCGGTGGGATGGGTGTAGCGCCGGGCGAAGCCTTCGCGCGCGTGATGTTCGAGCAGCGCGTCCGCGTCGTCGACTCCGTCGGGCAGCGGAAAGGTAGGGAGCTGGGGGCGGAGGTCGTGGAGCAGCGAGAACTTGCACCGTTCGGCGACCTCGAGCGTTCGGAGCACCCCCGCGGGAGTGCTTCGCCACGCGTGCGCAACCGCGCTTGGACCGCGCAGATGCCGCGCATCGTTCGGGAAGAGCAGGTCGCCGGCTTCTTCGAGCGTGGTGCGGTGTTTGAGACAGACCAGCGCGTCGTGCAGCGCGCGGTCGTGCGGGGCCGCGTGGCGCACATCGCCGGTGACCACCCACGGCGCACCGAGCGTGCGTGCGATGTCGATCGTGTCGCGGACGAACGCGACGTCGTCGAAGAGCTGGTGGTCGCTGACCTCCACGTAGAACCGGTCCTCGAAGATGTCCGCCAGCTGCCCAGCGAGCCGCGCCGGGTGCGGGGAACGGGCGACGCATCCGCCCCGCCCACCGGTGAGGCAGACCAACCCTTTGGAGGCAGCCGCGAGCCGGTCGAGATCGACGAAGGGCAGCCCGCGCGGTGCGCAGCGCGCGTCGGAGATCAGCTGCGCGAGGTTGGCCCAGCCGCGCGCGTCTTCACACAGCAGCACGACGGGCGCGTCTCCGTCGTGTGCGGGCGGCTTCAGGGCGCTTCGTTTTCTGGCGCGACGTGTTCCAAACGCCGCGTCTGAGGCGTCGCCCGGTCGCACGGTGAGCTCTGCCCCGAAGATGGGTCGCACCCCGTTCGCTGCGCATGCCTCCGCGAACCGGACCGCGCCGCCCAGGTCGTCGAGGTCGGTGAGCGCGAGCGCGTGCAACCCGACTTCCGAGGCGCGCGCGGCGAGTTGTTCGGGCGTCGAGGCTCCGTCGAGGAAGGAGAACGCGCTGCGCGCGTGGAGCTCGACGTAGGACGTGTCGATGGAAGACGTCACGGCGAGCCAGGCCGAACCGAACGCGGAAGCGGAAGCGGAGATTGTCGCTGTTGCTGGTGCTGTTGCTGTCGCTGTTGCTGTTGCTGTTGCTGTTGCTGTTGCTGTTGCTGTTGCTGTTGCTGTTGCTGTTGCTGTTGCTGTTGCTGTTGCTGTTGCTGTTGCTGTTGCTGAATCCGAAGCCGACTCCGACTCCGATGCCGAAGCCGAAGCCGATGCCGATGCCGATGCCGAAGCCGAAGCCGACGCCGACGCCGAAGCCGATGCCGATGCCGACGCCGATGCCGACGCCGACGCCGAAGCCGAAGCCGATGCCGACGCCGACGCCGAAGCCGAAGCCGATGCCGACCTGGACTCCGAATCGGATGCCGACTCCCTGTGTGAACTCCCCCCCACTCCCCCCAACTCCCCCCCACTCTCCCCGAACCGACCGCCCCGCGGCCGCTGACTGCACCGCGGGCAGGAGTGAGTCGTTGGCGAGAAGGGAGCCGCGCGAACCCGCGGCCGCTGATTGCACCGGCAGGAGTGAGTCGTTGGCGAGAAGGGCGCCGCGCGAACCCGCGGCCGGTGACTGCACCGTGGTCAGGAGTGAGTCGGCGGCGAGAAGGGAGCCGCGCGAACCCGCGGCCGGTGACTGCACCGCGGGCACGTCGGGGAGAAGGCAGCGCGAGCGCAGGGCATGCTGCGTCCGTCACTGGTACGTCCACTTCAAGAAGCATCTGGATCGCGGTCGTCCCCGCCGCGGAGTCGGCCGAGTTCGCGGGCGAAGCCGCGTTCCCAGAGCGAGACGTACACCGTCGGTTCCAGCCGCTTCGCCGAGCACGGCGCGCTGGCTTCGGCGCCAGCTCCGCCAGCTTCGACGCTGCTCGCTACGGCTGCTCGTTCGGGACTGCGCTTCGGCCCAGCGCCGCGCTTCGCCTTCAATCGAGCCACGCGATCACCTCCCATTGGTCGCGGTCCGCGCCGAAGCGCGCGCGTACGAGCGCGAGCAGGGGCCCTTCGAGTTCGGCCCAGGCGAGCAGCTCCACGTCCGCTTCCCCGCCCGCACGCGGCGTGTCGCCCCACCACGCGCGCTGGGCGCGTTCCACCCGGCTGAGCCGGAGGATGCGGCGCCGCTGTCCCGCCACCGTGGCTGCGCCGCGGACCACCTGCGCCGGCGGATCCACGCGCCGCCACGGGAGCGCTTCGCCAGGCGCGGGCTCGGTGGTGATGCTGGGGGAGTCGAGTCGTACCAACCACTGCGCGCGTTCCCCGAGGTGGCCGCGCTCGACCCGGCTCGCTTGCCGAACCGCTTCCGGTCCGAGCCGAGCACGCAGCCGTTCGAGTGCGACTTCGCGGGCGCCGTCGCGGCTCTCCGGCGGACCGTGCGGCATCGGCAGGGTGCGGCGCGCGTGGGGCACCTGTTCGGTCGCTCGAAGTTCGAGCGCCACCACCGGCGCGCGGAGCGTGGTGCGTTCGAGCTTCGTTCGAAACAGTTCCAGCAGGCTGCGGGCGTCGTCGATCGGCGCGCCGGCACGCACTTCGATCGACGCCCGCGCGTCGGTGCGTTCTTCCTCGAGGAACAGGTGGGCGACCGCGACGGCCCGCTCCCGACTCCGAAGTTCGTCCAGCAGCCGCTCGCAGGCAGGACCGAGCAGGAACACGATCGCGTCGAGCGACGAGAGCGGATCGTCGAACTCGAGCCGCACCTGAGCGGAGGGCTCTGTCTTGGGGGTGCTCGGCCCGCGGGGATCGATGCCGCGCGCGCGTCGATGGGCTTCGGCGAGACCCGGCCCGAAGCGCATGCCGAGCGACACCGGGTCGTGCTGGAGGAGCTGCTTGACGGTTCGAATGCCGAGCGACGCGAGGATCGACACGGTCTCGCCATCGATCTCGAGCACCTCCACCGGGGCGGCATGCAGCACGGTGTCCGCGTCGGCGCCGAGCGCGCAGTGCACGCCGCCGAGACAGGCCGCGGCGTAGGCGACCGTCGCGGTGGGACCCACGCCGATCGCCACCGGCTCCAGAGGCCGCAGCAGCGCTTGGGCGTCGTGGGCCCAGCGTTCGAGTGGTGCGGTCCCGGTCTCGCCCGCGAGCCGCACCGGCTCCGCCCAGAAGCGACCAGCCCCGTCGCCTCGGATGCGCGGGGTCAGCCGCAGCAATGTCGCGACGACGGCGCGCCGTGTCCGAGCGAGCCGACCGGGATCGAGGTCGTGGCTGCGCAGCGAGGAGACGTGCGCCCGTGCCGCCGCCAGTGTTTGTCCCGAGTGCACGCCCTGTCGCGACGCGATCTCATTGCACCACACGATCCGGGCGGCGGTCCCCCGGCCGCGGTGCACCGCGAGGGGCCTCGTGGTGGCGAGGCGCGTGCCGTGATGAGCGACGATCGGGAGCGCGGGGGCGAACACGCAGGCGATCGGTGGCGGAGGCGAGGTCGTGGGCGTCGTCATCGGGAGGTCCTTGCCGCTCGGGAAGGAGCGGCGCGGGAATCGGGGAGGGAAGGAGCGGAGCGGGGCCGAGCGGAGACTCGAGCCAGCGGATGGAGGTGGGCGGCAACACCAGCGACCGACGCGCGCGCAGCACGTGCTGCGCAGTCACGACGAGGAGGCGTCCTTCGGTGCGCTCGAGCAGACGGCGGAGACGCGGCGCGACCCGGCCTCGGTCGGCGACCGGCGGATCGATGGCCACGACGAGCGCGAACGCAGCGGCACGGACCGCGATGTCGATCGCGATCCATGCCGCGGAGGGATCGGTGGGGACGACGATCCAAATCGAACCCGACGCGCGCTCGAGTGCGGGCGGCACCCAGGCGTGGGGAAACGTGCCGGCGCGGGCGTCGACGACGAGGCAGGTCTCGCCTTGGGATGCGATGCGCCGCACCCACCGAGACGCGAAGGTCAGGCCTCCGGTACCAGGAGGCGCGATGACCTCGAGGGATCCGCCGGGTTCGAGCTGCGGCTCGGATCGGATCTCCGCGTCGCCCGGAACTGGGGCCAGAGGGTCGGAAACGACGAGCGAGAGGGGAGGGCGGAGCACGGCGATCTACTGAACCGCTGTACAGTAGATCGCTTGGTTGGAGAGATCACGATCTAATCGCTGCGGGAGTTGATGTTGACCAATATGGTCGTCTATATGTGTCCGTTTTATTCGGTGAAATCATGGTACTGAGCAAAACGACGCAGTGGGTTCAAGTTTTGCGTTGCGAATCTTCACCTAGAACGTCAAGTTAGCTCACGCCATGAACGCGCCCCCGCCACTGGCTGCCCCCGAGGTGCCGATCCCAGTCCTCGACGACGCGGGTTTGGCCTCGGCGAATGCGGGCTTGGAGGGTGGTTCGGCCGAGGACGTGATCGCGTGGGCGGCCGAGCGGTTCGGCGATGGCCTCGTGATGTCGTCGAGCTTCGGCGCGCACTCGGCGGTGATGCTGCACCTCGTGCACCGCGTCGCACCGCGCACCCCCGTCATCTTCCTCGACACCGGTCACCTCTTCCCGGAGACCTACCGCTTCGCGGACGAGTTGCAGCGACGGTTCGGTCTGAACCTGCAGGTATACGGTCCGCGCATGACCGCGGCGCGGGAGGAAGCACTCTACGGTCGACTCTGGGAGCAAGGCGACGAGGGCGTGCAGGCGTACCTGCAACGCAACAAGGTCGAACCCATGCAGCGCGCGCTGAATGAACTCGGCGCCACCGCGTGGATGGCCGGGCTGCGATCCCGACAGACGGAACACCGCGCCGGGCTCAGCCGCGTCGGCACCCAGGACGGCCGGGTGAAGATCCACCCCATCCTCGATTGGACCCTCGAGCGCGCCGAAGCCTACATCGACGAACACGAGCTCCCCTACCACCCGCTCTACGCGGAGGGGTACCGCTCTATCGGCGACGTGCACAGCACGCTCCCGACCACCGACGACATGGATCCGCGCGACGGAAGAATCCTGGGCAAGAAGCGCGAGTGCGGCCTGCACCTTCCGCTGACCCAAGAACAGAACCAAAGCCTCAAAAGCAGCGGCCTCTAGATCCCCTTCACGTCGTCCTTCTTCGCGAGGGTCCAGTCGAGGGCGATCACGTCGCGCCCGTGGGGGGGCACCGTCACCGTCCAGCGGACGAAGCCGTCGTCGTCGGGAGACGCGCCGCCTGTCGTCGCTCCACGATCCACTTCGATCTCGACTTCGCGCAGCTCGGACACCGGCAACCGTTCGGTCACTTCGAGCGTCACCGGCTCCGCGCCGAGGTTGCTGAGCTTGAGCCGCACCTGATGCGGCACCTTGATCCAGCTCGAGAGCATGCGCGTCTTCCCGTCCAGCCGCGTGACCTCACGCTGCACTCGGATCGACGTCTCCGGTCCCCAGCCGAGCGCAAACTTCTCTCCCGGTGCTGCGAACATCACCTTGGTCCGGCCCGCGATCACGCCTTCACGGACCAAGTCCACCGGCCCGGCGAGCAGAGGCGATTCCGCGGCCCAGGCCTGCGTGGTCTCCAGGATCGCCATCGGTGAGAGCTCGGCGAGCAGGACGGTCCGGCGCGACGCCGGCATCGAGATCTCCGCGATGCGGATGCGGTGCGGCCGGCCGTCGCTCGGCACGGTGGCGGCGGCGTGCGACTTCAGTCGCACCGTCGAGCCGCCGTCGGCGACGCCAGGCAACTGATCGAGCACGTTCTTGTCGCTCCCGAGGCCAGTGGTCGCCACGGTCTGTTCACGCGCTTCGACTTGAAGCTGCTCCTGCTTCTTCCGCACCCGCAGAATATCCGAGCCGAGGTCCGGCGGCTGCACCCCGAGCGACGGACGTTCGGTCGAGAAGGTCAGCGCCGCGTCCTCCCAGGCTTCGCCGGTTCGCTGCCAGACGCATGCGTCGATCTGCCAACGCACCGAGAAGCCGTCGCCGTCGCGCTCGAGGAGCGCGCGGTGTTGTGGCCTCCACATGGCCGCGGGGACGACGTACGTGAGCCGGATCTCTGCCGTGCCAGAAGCGTCCGCCTGGATGTCGATATCGATCCACGCAAGCCGCTGGGACGAAGGGTCCTTCGTTGCAGCCGCGCGAACCGCCAGATCCTGGGCGAGCCGGTCGAGTTCGGCGACGCGCGCGTGGTCCAAAGCCAACGATTCCCGCAGCACGATCTCCGCCGCGAGCGCCGCATCCAGCGACTCGGCCCAGCGGGCCGGATCCTTCTGGCCCCACGCGACGTCGTCGCCGACCTCCTTGGCCCAGTGTTCTCTTGCGAGCGTTCGGTCCTGGAGCTCCCGCGACCGTTCTTGAAGGGAGGTGCGCAGCTTGGCGGCGGCGTGATCGTTCTCGCGCTGAAGCTTCACGACGGCGGCGTGTTCGCTGGAGGAGGACTCCACATGGGTCAGGAGCTTGCGCCCGCACCGCGCGTCGATGAGCCGGGCACCCTCGACTCTGGCTTCGAGCGTCTTGTCCGCGAGGACCGGTGCGACGGCGGCCACCCGCAACCGGGAGAGGCCGGCTGGCACGGACACGCGGCCGACCCGTGTCACGACCGCGCGGTCTTCGAGCAACGTCACCTCGCGCACGGGCGCGTCGAGTGAGATTCGATCCGAGTTGGCATCAGTCACGGCGGTTGCCTCCGACGAGTTCGTGCTTGGCGCTGATCCGAACGACGTAGGTCGCGCGGAGAGAGCGTTTGGCGGAGGGGGCGAGGGACACGATCCAGCGGTGGCCGCCTTCAAGCGATTGCCCGGTTGGTTCCCACGGCTCCCACGCAGGCTCCACCGACTCGACCTTGACCTCGACGTCGTCGTCCCCGTCGCGCGCAACCGGGATGCGTTCCCGGACTTCCACCCGGACTTCGCGGGAGGTGTGGTTCTCGAGGTCGATCTCGAGGGTGTGTTCGAGTTCGAGTGCGCGTCCCATCAGTCCGGCGGATTGCTCTTCGAACCGCGTGTTGCGCGCCACCTTGATGCCTTGCTCGACGCCCAGTCCGAGCTCGAGCTTGGCGCCGCGCGGGGTCACGCTCAGATCGCGTCCGAGCAGGTACTTGCCTCCGACGTAGACGTCGAGCGGTCCCGGGAGGATCGGTCCGTCGATGGGGTTGTTCATCTCGACGAACCGAAACACGTCGTCCGCCTCTCGCGGCACAGTGACGAAGAAGGGCCGTGGGGCGGCCGTCTCACTCCAGACCGGCAGGCCGTGGAAGGCGCCATCGGAGAGCACGTCGACGCGGTCGGCGACTTCGAAAGAGTGATCGAAGCCATCCACCGACGAAGGGAACTGCGTGCCCGCCGGGGGTGGATCGATTCGGCTCGATTGGGTCATTGCGGTCTGCACCAGCGCGTGAATGTCGAACTCGACGACCCGACCCTCCGCCACGAGCAGTTCCATGTAGAGCTCGGCCCGCGCGGAGATGTGCAGGGTGCCTCGGCCTGGCTCGTCCAGCGCGGCCATGCGCAGGGAGCCGTACGCCAACATCGCCGCTGCGGCGTCGACCTCACCCGCCGCACCAGCACCACCGCCACCTTCGTCGAACGAGTGGCTCGCCGTGATGTCGTCGTCGAGCATCGGTGGCGCGGCGCCGCCGAAGGATGGCGGCGCACCCTTTGCTTTCTTCTTGGCTTCTGCGCGTCCACCTCGACGCGAAGGCATCGGGGCCGGGGCGCGCATCCCTCCTGGCGGCGGCGGCGGTGGCGGCATCGGAGGCGCCCCCATCTGCGGTGGTGGCATCGGTGCGGCACCGCCGACCGGCATGTTCGCGCCGTCGGTCACCGCGAAGAGCGCCGCGGCGGCAGCCACCTCCGCCGGTGGGCGCGGAGCGGGTTCGACACGTGGCGGAGGCGTCCTGGCCGGCGCCGGCGGACGGCTGTAGGCGCGGTCTGCGTCGGCGAAGAGTGCGTCGGCGCCGGCCGGTGGGGAACGCCAGCCCGTCTTGCTCGGCGGAGGTTGCTGTCGTCCGATCCGAATGGAGGTCGCCTCCGGAAGATCCACGAAGGTGTGGGGGCGTGCGGTGGAGAGGACGAGCTGTGCGCCGGTCCAGTCTTCGCCCGAACGCTGCGCCACCAGGCCGCGCATCTCGAGCGAACCCGACGCGAGCTCCTCGTCGAGGCGCAGCGCGTAGGTTGGACACCAGCACGCGCCGCCAACCAGGTACTCCACCGCGAGCGTGCCTGTGGGGCTGGTGTCGAAAGACACGTCGACGGCTTTGCGCAGCTCGTGGGCACGGGTCTGGCGTGCGGTCGACGCGAGGTGCAGTCGTTGTTCGAGTGCTTGGCGAGTGAGCCGCGCCGTCCGCAGCGTCTCGCTCAGCTCGGCGATCTTCGCGTGCAGCAATTCGCTCTTCGTCCGCCGCAGCTCGATGAGTGCCATGCGGGCTTCGTGGGGGATCCCGTTGGGGGCGCTCTCGGGTGCATGGCGCCGTGGGGCGATGGCGATCGATTGCAGCGCTGCGATCGACTGCCGGTGCGCCTCGATGTTCGCTTCGATCCGCAGCTCCTCCGCGCGCGCGACCAGCAACTCCGCGTCTTCCGGCGGCGCGAGATGCTCCTGCGGCGCCATGGTCGCCAGCACGACCCGCATCTCGGTGGGGGTGCACGCGGCGCTGACGCGGACCGAGTCGTCGTCCGCGCCAATCGGCAGCGGACCGAAGCGGACGCGGCGGACAGCGGCGTCGAGGCCGCTCAGATCAGCGACCCGGCGGACGAGTGCGCCTTTGCGGAAGACGGTGACGGAGTCGACGACGGAGGCGAGGAGCGGAGGAGGCGGCGGCATGGCGGGGGTGAGTGTATCGCAGAACGCCCGGTGGCTTGCGGGGGGTGACTTCCGCCCCGAAGCCGATCCCGATGCCGATCCCGATGCCGAGCCAGAAGCCGAGGCCGATGCCGAGCCCGAAGCCGAGCCCGATGCCGAAGCCGAAGCCGATGCCGATGCCGAGGCCGTGGCAGTCAACGCAACTGCTGCTCCCCTTCTTGTAGAGGGTGGCTGGCCCGATGGATGGTCCAGCGTAGCGGTCGGCGGGGCAGCGCCTCAAGGAGGCCTTCGGCCCGGCGGGAAGCCCGCCGCTTCGCTGGCGCGCTACGCGCTTGCTCGTCCTTGACCCGCCGCCCCACCGACAGCTGGGGGCGCTGCGCGCCCTCGGGCGAGTTCACGCTCGGCGTACACAAGGCAGGTTCTTGATGCTGGTATTCGACAAGTCGCTTCTTCTTCTCTCGCTTCTCGTCCGTGAGGTCTTGCCTCGCATTCGAGAGGCCTCGTTGAAGTCGCAGCTGCGGCGCGCGGCGCAGGCAGTTCCGCTGTTGATCGCGGAATCCCGGAGCGCGCGCGGGGCGAGGAACCCGGATGGGTTCTCTCGCGCGCTTGGGGAAGCGCGAGAGGTCAAGGCCGCTCTTCAGGTGGCGGCGGTCATGGGGTACGTCGAGGCGAGCGAGGACGTGTACGACCTCGCGGACCACCTCTGCGCAATGCTCTACAAGCTCAGCCGCGGGTAGCGCGATGCCGGGCGGTCCGTCGCGGCCGCTCCGCACGCAACGTCGACGCCGACCCACGCACCCGATGGCCACTCCCGAAGCCGCGTAGCGGTAGCCGTAGCGCCCGTACCGCCAAGAAATCAGCGGGGGACGAGGACCCATTGGTCGAGGTCGAGGACGACGTTCGGGTGGTGGCGGCGTTTGCCGTCCTTCTCCACCATGGTCTCGAGCGGCTCGTGCGCGGGGTTCTGGTTCTTCACGCCGACCAGTCTCAGCCGCAAGGCACCGCAGTCGTCTCGGTTCGGGAGGGGCTGGGCGTCGAGCACTTCCGAGAACGCGTAGAGCGTGTCGCCAGCGAAGGTGGGGTTGGCGTGCGTTCCGCCGTTGAACGCCAAGGTCAGGACCGCATTCTCCAGGCCGTTGAAGCTCAGCGCCCGACAGACGCTGATGACGTGTCCGCCGTACATCAGACGTTTTCCGAACCGGCTGTCCTTCATGGCGTGGGCGTCGAAATGCACCTTGGCGGTGTTCTGATACAGCCGGGTCGCGAGCGCGTGTTCGCTCTCTTCGATGGTCATTCCGTCGATGTGATCGATGCGTTCGCCGACCTCGTAGTCCCCGAAGCGGGCGCCCCCACTCGCCCATCCGGGAAAGCGTCCGAAGTCGAGCTGGGTCGGCACAGAGAGCCGGCCCGGTGCCACCACCGGGGGAAGGTCCGGCACGTCCTTGCGACCGGTGGGCGCGGTCTGGTCGCGCTTGTGCACCATCACCCAGCGCGTGTACTCGAGCACCGGGACGTCCCCGGTCGGGCTCGCGTTGAGCGCCATCCGGCTTCCGACGGTCCGCACCCAGACGACGCCCGTCTTGCCACTCGAGTTCTCTTTGACCCCGATGACGGTCGAGGTCGCCCGCAGGGTGTCGCCCGCGTACACCGGCGCCAGAAACCGCACGTCCGCGTAGCCCAGGTTGGCGACCGCGTTCAGCGAGATGTCGTTGACCGTCTTGCCGAACACCATGTGGAACACGAGCAGCTCGTGCAGCGGCTCCCGAGGCAGGCCGACCGCACGCGCGATGGACGCGCCTGAGTGGAGCACGGAGCGATCACCCGTGAGCGCGATGTACAGCGACTGGTCCGCGGCGGTGATGGTGCGCGGCACTGCGTGCACCAGCTCCATGCCCAGCTCGAAGTCTTCGAAGAAATGACCCGGGTTCGTCTTCTTGCCCATGGCGCACGCCATATCGCAGGGCTGTGGCATGGGCCAGCGGGTTCCGACCGAACCGAACCGAACCCGGGCGACGGACGGAGAAAAGGGCAAACCTCGATGAGGCCTGCCCTGTTTTTCCCAACTCTCCCCCAGCGAGCGAACTCGCGTGCGGTCACACCCAGGTCCACGAGGAACCCGTGTGCGCCCGCGGGCTCAGCCTGCTGGCGGAGCTGCGGGAGCGGCGCCGAAGTGAGCTTTCACTTCGGGGCGCGTGAGCGCGTAGACCGCGTAGACGTTGTTGATCAGTCCCCACACCACAGTGAGTAGGAGGACGATTGCCCCACCGCCAAATCCGAGCGCGAGCACGGCCGCCAAGCCGAGAGCTCCGAGGACCCCGAAGACGAGGCCAAGCACGGACAGGACGAGGAGTACGATGCGAACCACGTTGTTCTTGACGAACATGCAGAGCGCAATCCAGATCAAGGGCATGATGATGCCCATGATGCCACCCTCGTACATGATCATCATGACCAGACCGAGGACCGCATTGATCCCGAACATTCCCAGAAGGATTTTTAGTTTTCCCGGCATGGCGGCTTGCTAACACGGTCTGCCAGCGAATGGAAAACATTTTGAACCACAGAGGTTCGGGATGTGACATGGAGCACAGGCCGAAAAAGAGCAGGGAAGGACTGGGCGGACAGCGCGTAGCCGCCCGAATTCTCACTCGAGGAGACGCCGCGCGACCACATGCGCCTGAATCTCGTTGGCGCCTTCGAAGATCGAAAGCACCCGCGCGTCAACCAGGAGCCGGGACGCGAGGTACTCCACCGCGTAGCCGTTTCCTCCATGAATCTGGACGTTTGCGTCCGCGGATTCCCAGGCGGCGCGGGTCGCGAGGAGCTTCGCCATGCCCGCCTCGAGGTCGCAGCGGCGGTCTTGGTCCTTCTGCCGCGCGGCGTAGAAGGTGAGCTGACGCGCGGCCTGCACCCGGGCGATCATCCGCCCGATCTTTCGCGCCACTCGGGGGAACTCGATGATCGGTCGGCCGAACTGGACGCGATCTTCTGCGTACTGAAGCGCGTCCTCCAGCGCGGCCTGGGCGACGCCGACGCCGCGGGCGGCGGTCTGGATGCGGGCGCTCTCGAAGGTGCGCATGAGCTGCTTGAAGCCCTGTCCTTCCTCTGCGCCGAGCAGCGCGTCGGCTGGCACCGGGAACTGGTCGAAGCTGAGCTCGTACTCTTTCATGCCGCGGTACCCGAGCACCTGGATCTCGGTGCCTTCGAGTCCCGCGTCGACGAACTCGGGTTCGCCAGGCGCCGGATCGAGCCGGGTCTTCGGGGCCAAGAACATGCTCAGCCCGCTGTATCCGGCCTCGTCGGCGTCGGTTCGCGCGAGCACCGTCATCAGATCCGCGCGCACCGCGTGGGTGATCCACGTCTTCTGACCGACCAGCACGTAGCTCCCGTCGGCCTGTCGCTCCGCACGGGTTCCGAGGTGGGCCAGATCGCTGCCCGTGTTCGGTTCGGTGAACACCGCGGTGGGAAGCACTTCGCCAGCCGCGATCTTGGGCAACCAGTGTTTCTTCTGGGCGTCGGTGCCGCCGCCGAGGATCAGCTCGGCCGCGATCTCGGCCCGCGTGCCCAGCGATCCCACCCCGATGTAGCCGCGGCTGAGTTCTTCGGTGACGACGCACATGGCGACCTTGCCGAGGCCAAGGCCGTCGTATTCCTCCGGGATCGTGAGGCCGAACACGCCGAGCTCGCTCATCTTGTCGACGAGATCCATCGGGATGAGGACGTCGTCCTGATGGATCTGCTGAGCCCGCGGAATCACATCCGCGTCGGCGAACTTGGCGAACTGGGCCCGCACGCTCTCGAGCATGTCGTCGTCGAAGCCGCGGTTGCCGAACCGCTCCGGGCCAGAGCGGGGACGCGCCGCCATGGCGATGCCCACGTACGCCTCGGCCGAGGCCAGCTCGTTGCTGAACCCGATGACTTCGGGCTGCAGGATGGTCTCTTGGAGGTCTTGGTCGGTGAGGCCGAGCTCGTGCAGGGAGACCGTCTCGCACGGGCCGAGATCGATCCCGCCCCGGAGGCCTCGCGCGACTTCGCCGAGGTACGCGGCGGCGATGCGACGTTCGAACTCTCCGCTGGACGCCTGGGGAGCCGAAGCGGCTGCGATGACTCGCGCGTCGAGGGCCACCGTCTGTTTGGGCTGCCTGGCGTCCGGATCGGGCGTCGTCATGTCCATGCTGCCGGCGCTCTTCTGGGCCCAGAGGAAGAGCTGGCGGCAGGCGGTCGCTTCGGTCGCCAGGTACGCGAGGCCGTGGGCCCGCAGCTGCTCTTCGTTGAGCCGGCGGCCCACCACCTTTCCATCGACCACGAACCGGTCCTTCATGGCGCGCAGGGCGCGGGAATACAGACCTTCGATGGCTTCGACGACGAACAGCATGGACTTGTTTCTCTCGGGTGCGGGCTCAGCGCGGTTTCGGGGGTCCACGGAGCCGGACTTCGGATCGGAACGGGGAGGACAGTAACAGGCGGCTACGCGCCTGCGATGGCGGCGCGGGTTTCTTCCAGGTTCTTGAGGCCTGGGCGCGGCGCGCCCACGAGGCAACTCACCGTACCGAAGAGTTTGTTCTCGAACATCTGCTGGTGCGCGTGGGGAATCTCGGCCCACGAGAAGTGTGCCGTCATCACCGGCTGCACCGCGCCACGTTCCACGAGGCGGTTGGCGCGCCGGGCCGAGTCGGCGTCCGCGAAGTGACTGCCGATGATGCGCTTCTGCTGCATCCACAGATGGCGTACGTCGAAGGTCAGGTCGTACCCGGTGGTCGCGCCGCAGATGACGATCCGTCCGTGTTTGGCCGCCAACCAGACGCTGGCCGGGAAAGTCCGTTTGCCGACGTGCTCGAAGACGACCTCGACGCTCTTGCGTTCACCCAGGATCTCCCAGATGCGTTTGCCGAACGCCTTCATCGCGACGAAGCGGGCCTTCTTCTCTTCTTCGGTCTCGCCGTTCGGGCCCGGGCAGTACTGAAGGTCGGGGAACTCCTTGCGGTCGATGACGCCGTGCGCGCCGAGCTTCATCGCGAGCTCCGCTTTCTCCGGGCTCGACACGACCGCGATGGCGCGTGCGCCGGCCGCCTTGCACAGCTGCACGGCGAAGACCCCGAGGCCGCCGCCCGCGCCCCAGACGAGCACGTCCTCGCCTGGTTCGATGTCCGCCCGGTCCATCAACATCCGGTGCGCGGTGAAGTAGGTCAGGCCGTAGCTGGCCGCTTCTTCCCAGGTCAGGTGTTTGGGTTTGGGCAAGAGCTGCTGCGCCTGCACGCGGCTCATCTGCGCGAACGACCCGTCCGGTGTCTCGTAGCCCCAGATGGTTTGCAGATCCGACACGCCCGGTTCCACCAGGTGGTTGCAGTGCACGACGATCTCGTCGCCCACGTTCCACCGCTTCACGTTCGAACCAACCTTCCACACCACCCCGGACGCGTCGCTCCCCGCCACGTGGTGGTCGAGTCCATGCGATTTGAGGATGTTCACCGGCTGGCCGAGCCCGGCCCAGATCCCGTTGTAGTTCACCCCGGCGGCCATCACTTGGATGAGCACTTCGTCGGGACCGATGTCCCACACCGGAATCACTTCTTGCTGGAACGACTTGGTCGGCTCCCCGAACCGTTCCGGTCGAATCACGTACGCGTGCATGTGGCTTGGCACCACGCCGAGAGGCGGGATCTTGCCGACGGGCACGGCGCCTTCGATGGAGGTGTCGCTCGGGGGGCGGCTGAGGCTGGCTTGGGAGGTCATGGTTCGTCGGTTCTTGCAGATGTTTCGAGTGAAGCGAGACGTCAGGGGCGGGAGAGGGTTCCGAGGAAGTGGTCGCTCAGGTCGGTGCATACCCGAGGCGGCGCGGCGTGGGCGAGGGCCGTCGAGGCGGAGGTTTGCAGGGCGGCGCGTCCACCCAACGCAGCCACGCCGTGCGATCCATGCAGCCGTTCGAAGAGCTGCACGGTCCACTCGACTTCGCCTGCGTGCCGCCGGGATTCAAGGCTCGGTGCGATCGACGCGCGGTGTGCGTCCAAGGCGTCCACGAACGCGCCGACCCCGTCGCCGCTTTCCGCGCTCGTCGCGACGAGGGTGGTGTCCGCGTCCTGGATTCCGACCGACGCCGAGGTGGCCAGCGCCGATCGCAGATCGGACACCGCGCGCTGCGCTTGGGGTTGGTCGCTCTTGTTCACGACGAGCACGTCGGGGATCTCCATGATGCCGGCTTTGAGGAACTGCAGCGCGTCTCCGCTGCCGGGTTGAATGACGAGCGCGACGGTGTCTGCGAGGTGTCGCACATCCGTCTCCGTCTGGCCCACCCCGGTGGTCTCCACCAGGACCACTTCGAACGCGGCGCCGAGCACGGCGGCGGCGGCGGGGGCGGCCCAGCTCAAACCACCGGCGCGGCCTTCGGTCGCCAGGCTGCGGACGAACAAGCCGCCGTCCTCTGGGTCGAACGCCATGCGTGCGCGATCCCCGAGCAGCGCGCCTCCGCTCCGGATCGACGACGGGTCGACCGCGACCACGCCCACCGTCCGTCCGCGTCGCCGGAGTTCACGCGCGACCGCACCGGCCAACGTGCTCTTGCCGACGCCGGGCGGGCCGGTGAGCCCGATGCGGTGTCCGAGCCGTTGCACCCCGAGGCGGAGCGCGTCGAGCAACGCGCCGATTCGATCGCGCGATGCGAGGCGGCGGTCTTCGCAGAGGTTGAGGGCGGAGGCGATCGCACTTCGATCGCCTGCTCGGATGCCAGACGCCGCCCGGGTGGCCTCGGCCACGGCATCAGCCATCGACCGGTCCCGCGTAGCGTTCGCGGACCAGCGCGACCAGGTCCTGCATGATGGCGTCGAGCGCGAAGTCTTTCGGGGTGTAGACCCGCGCCACGCCCGCGGCGCGCAGAGTCTCCGCGTCGGCACTGGGCACGATGCCGCCGACGACCACCGGCACGTCCACGTTCGCCGCGCGCAGCCGCTCCAGCACGTCTGGCACGAGCGCCAGGTGCGACCCGCTCAGGATGCTCAGCCCCACGAGGTGCACGCCTTCTTCGAGCGCCGAACGCGCGATGTCGTCCGGCGTGACGCGGATGCCTTCGTAGACGACGTCGAACCCCACGTCGCGCGCCTTGATCGCGATCTGCTCCGCGCCGTTGCTGTGCCCGTCGAGCCCGGGTTTGCCAACCAAGAGCTTGGGACGGCGGCCGAGTGTCTCGGTCAGCGCTTGCAGCTCGACGCGGAGTTCCGCCACCCGATCACTGTGCGCCCCGGTGGAGGTCGCCGCGCCCTGCACGCCGGTGGGCGCCCGGTACTCGCCGTAGACGTCGCGAAGCGCGTCTGCCCATTCGCCGGTCGTCACGCCGGCGCGCGCGGCGGCGATGGAAGGTTCCATGATCTCGCGTCCTGCGGTGGCGGCTTCGCGCAGGGCGTCGAGCGCGCGCTTGGCGGCGTCCGAGTCGCGCGCGCCGCGCCATTTCTTCAGGCTCTCGATCTGCGCGGCTTCGACCGCCGGATCCACGGTCAGGATGGCTTCGTCGAGATCCTGGGTGAGCGGGGAGGGCGCCGACTCCGTGTAGGCGTTCACCCCGACCACGATCTGTTCCCCCGACTCGATGCGCCGCAGGCGCGCCGCGTTCGACTCCACGAGCTTCTGCTTCACGTAGCCGGTCTCGACCGCTGCGATGGCGCCCCCGCGTTCGAGCACCAGTTGGACCTCCGCCCACGCGGCGTCGATGAGCGCCTGGGTCTTGCGCTCGACCACCACACTGCCTTCGAAGAGGTCGGGGTTCTCGAGGAGGTCGGTCTCGAGCGCGAGGATCTGTTGTGCGCGCAGCGACCACTGCTGGTCCCACGGCCGAGGCAATCCGAGCGCTTCGTTCCAGGCCGGCAACTGCACCGCGCGGGCCCGCGCGTCTTTGCTGAGCGTCACCGAGAGCATCTCCAGCACGATGCGCAGGATGTTGTTCTCCGGCTGCTGTTCGGTGAGTCCGAGCGAGTTCACCTGCACCCCGTAGCGGAAGCGGCGCATCTTCGGATCCGTCACCCCGTAGCGTTCTTTGCAGACCCGGTCCCAGAGCTCGGTGAACGCGCGCAGCTTGCACATCTCTTCGACGAACCGGATCCCCGCGTTCACGAAGAACGAGATGCGACCGACGACCTCTGGAAAACGATCCGCGGGGACCCGCGCGCAGGCGGCGTCGAGCACGGCGATGGCGGTGCACAGCGCGTAGGCGAGTTCCTGCACCGGCGTCGCGCCGGCTTCCTGCAGGTGGTAGCTGCAGATGTTGATCGGGTTCCACTTCGGGACCCGCTCGACCGTGAACGCGACGACGTCGGTCGTCATCCGGAGCGAGGGTGCGGGCGGGAACACGTAGGTCCCGCGGGAGAGGTACTCTTTGACGACGTCGTTCTGGGTCGTGCCGCGCAGCGCCTCGAGCGGTGTGCCCCGCTCTTCGGCGAGCGCGATGTACAGCGCGAGCAACCAGGGCGCGGTCGCGTTGATCGTCATCGACGTGTTCATGCGATCGAGCGGCAACCCATCGAAGAGCGCCCGCATGTCGCCGAGATGCGCGATCGGCACCCCCACCTTGCCGACCTCACCGCGCGCGAGCGGGTGGTCGGGGTCGAACCCGGTCTGGGTGGGCAGGTCGAACGCCACGCTCAACCCGGTCTGTCCACGCGACAGGTTCGTTCGGTACAGGGCGTTGCTGGCAGCGGCCGTGCTGTGCCCCGCGTAGGTACGCATGATCCACGGGCGGTCTCGTTCGGCCATGTCGGTCGGTCTCCGTGCGGTCGGGGGCGGGGTGAGGAAGAAGCTTTTTACAGCACACTCCCCCAAGGGCGCATGACGCAATGCGTAACACGCCGCGAAGCACGGTCAAGCCGTCGAAACGTGGCCGGTTCCGAGGTGGCGCCGCTTGACAAGCTGTTAACAGATCCGCTCGACAGCTGTAAAGTGGTCCACTAAACGGGAACCGAGATGGCGCACTGCAACAGGATCCGGTCGTGACCTCACGATCCAACAACGCGGCGATGGGGCAGCGACTCCGGGAACTCCGCCTGCAGCGCAACCTCGCCCAAGGCGACGTCGCGCGACAGCTCGAGATCTCCCCCGCGTACCTGTCCCTGATCGAGAAGGGCAAACGGGCGGTTCAGCTGCCAATCCTCTTCAAAGCCCTCGAACTCTACGGCGTGACCATGGAGACGTTCATGGCGTCGCTCGGCCGCGGCCGGGTGGACGACAACCTGGCGCAGCTCCTGGACGAGCCACTCTTACGCTCGCTCAACCTGAGCGAGGACGACCTGCAGGGGCTGAGCGCGGAACCAAAGATCGTCACGACCATCACGGCGCTCTTCAACCTCTACAAAAGCGCGCGACAGCAGCTCGAGAACGTCCTGCAGTCGATCGAGGAGGAGCGGCAGAAAGAGGGGGATGGATCGGACGGCCTTCGTTTCGATTACCACCCCTTCGACGAGGTCACGGACTTCCTCGAGAAGAACGACAACTACTTCGGCGACCTCGAGGAACGCGCGGACGCGTTCCGAGAGCAGAACGGCCTCGGCGATCGGGTCACCGCACGCGACTTGGTCGCAGCCCTAGAAGCCGCGCTGGACGTACGAGTCGTGTGGGCTCCGCCGGCGGCCGGTTCGGTCATCCGACGCTGGGACGAAGAGACCCGCACCCTGACGTTCTCACACGGCGTGTTCGATCAGCGGCTCAAGTTCCAACTCGCGCACACCATCGCGCTGCGGCTCTTCGAGCAGGAGAAGTTGCACGAGCCGATCGTGAGCGGGTACGCGGCGCAGTACGCGCAGACCCCGAAGCTCGTGAAGATCCATCTGGCCAACTACTTCGCAGGCGCACTGCTTTTGCCCTACGAGTCGTTTCACGAAGAGGTCGCCCGCACACGCTACGACGTCGAGCTGCTCGCCCAGATCTTCTCGAGTTCGTACGAGACGGTCGCGCACCGGATCTGCAACCTGGGCGACCCGAGACGACGCGGTGTCCCAATGCACTTCCTGCGGGTCGATGTCGCGGGCAACATCAGCAAACGCTACAGCGGCGACGGGATCCGGTTTCCGCACCACGACGGAAGCTGCCCGAAGATGGCGGTTCATCTCGCGTACCTCACCCCCAACGTGATCGCGAAGCAGTACTCGACCTTCCCGGACGGCTCGACGTACTTCTGTTTCGCGAAGGTCGTCAGCGAACCGAGGGGCGGGTCGCTCGCGCGCGGCACCGTTTACAGCATTGGTCTCGGTTGCCACGCGAAGGACGCCAAGCACCTCGCGTACGCGGACGACGTGCCCTTCGTCGACCCGCAGAAGATGGCGGTGCCGGTGGGCACGACCTGCCGGTTCTGTGAACGCACCGACTGCAACATGCGGAGCCAGCCGAGCTACAAGTTCGCGTTCCGTGTGGACGAACACTTGAAGAAGGACAACTTCTTCTCGCCCCTCGTGAGCGGCGACGACGACAAGAAGAAGAAGCGCGGGAAGTAGCGGCTACGGGACCATGAAGCTGAGTTCGTGTTCGCCGGCGTGGAAGAGGTAGCCGCCTGGGGCGAGTTCGCCGAGGGGGTACCAGGCTTCGAAGGGTCTCGGAGAGCCGACGCAGTCGCAGTCTTCCTGATGGCACGAGTAGAGTTCGAGCCGCTGTCCGACCTCGCCGACCAACGCCTCCCGCACCCCGCCGTAGGGTTCGGTGCAGCAGACCGTGTCGACGCCGGAGACGACGGCCCACCAGATGGCGGGACCGTCGCGCAGGACCCGTTCGTGCGGCGGCTCGACGCGCAGCCCCGTCGGACTCACCGGCCGGCAGGAGGCGAGGTCTCGGTACTCCGTGGGCAGGGTGGTGTCGTCGATGACGGTCGGTGGCGTCTCGATGCGCGGTCCGAGGTAGGCGACTTCGTAGCCGGGGTCGACGCACATGCAGAGCTCGCAACAATCGCAGAGCTCCGCCGTGAACGCGTCTTCCGGAACCCGGCGCAGGGTCGGATCGCAGTCGCACCCGAACGCGTCCGTCTGCACGAGAGAAAACGCCATCGGCTGACCTTCGAAGAGCACGCGCGGCGCGCGCACGGTGTCGGGCGCCATCGGGGTGCAGGTGCGCGTTTCGTTTCGGACCTCGATGGTGCAACTCGTGCCCGCGACCACGACGGTGTGGGTGCCCGCGGCGAGCGGGCCGATGGCGAGCGCATCGGTTTGAAACGGTCCGATGCAGTCGCACAACTCGCAGCAGTCACAGGTGACCCAGTCGCCTTCGAGCCGAGTGCGGTTGGGTCCGTCGGCGACGGCGCGCACGGTGGCGCTCCCGGTCGAGCAACAGCCTCCAGAGGAGTGTTCGAATCGAACTTCCACCGTGTCGCCGACGAACGCTTCCTCCGGACACGTCAGTTCGTTCGCGAACGCGATGTCGCCGAAGTAGCAACCCGGCGCGTCCGGGAACGCCGCGTCGCGTCCGGCGTCGGCCGCAGGTCCCGAGTCGACGTCGTCGATGCCATGGTTCCGAAAGCAGCCGAAGGAGCAAAGGGCGAGGAGCAGTGTCAGGGTGCGCCAGGGGGAGGTCATGCGCGGGCGACTGCAGGCGCCGTGCCAGGGAAGATGCGGTCTGTGGATGGGGTACAGTGGCAGGCGCGGCCACGACATCGAGTCGTGTCCGGGTGACATGGGTTGGTTGCTTTCGCGTGACACGGCTTGCTCGCTTCGCTCGGCTTCGCCGCGTCGAATATTCTGCTCAGTCCCCTGGTCCCAGTTGCCCATGCTCACTTCCCGACCCACTCCGTTTCAACGTCTCCCCAGTGTCGGGAGCAGTGCTGGCTCCAGGAATCGCGGCGTTGGCTTCTTGTGCGCACTCTGCGGCGTGCTCTGCGCCAGCCAAGTCCAGGCCCAGCCCGCGACGCGCGGGTCGATGGCCATGCAACCGGTGCGGGATGTGATCCGGGGCCATGCGCCCGCGTTCCGGGCTTGCTACGAGGCAGCGCTTCGGACGCAGCCGACGCTCGAGGGTCGTCTCAACATTCGATTCACCATTCAGGTCGACGGCACGGTTCGGGAGCCGGAGATCGTGGATTCGTCGTTGGACAGTCCAGAGGTCGAGACGTGTGTGCTTCAGGAGGCCGGGAGAATGGTCTTCGCTCGACCGCCCGGTCTCGTGCGCGTGTCCTATCCCTTGGTCTTCCGACCGCAGGTTCCGGCTCCGGCTCCGACCGCGAACACCCAAGCGCCGACCGCGAACCCGACTGGGACCGCGCAGCCACGCGCCAACCTGCCGAGTGGCGCCCCACCAGGCACCGCCACCGCAGACGTCGCTGGTCCGCCCTCCGCGCGAACGCTCTCGCAGCGAGCCATCCGCGCGACCGTGGCCGCGCAGCGGCAGGACATCCGTGCGTGCTACGAGCGCGCCCTTCAGCGTGCACCGGCCCTCGAGGGACGCGTGAACGTCCACCTCCGAATCGGCGCCAACGGCCGCGTGCAGAGCGCGAACATCCGTTTCTCGAGCCTGGAGCACCCCGAGACCGAGGCGTGCATTCTGAACGTGACGCGTGCCATCCGGTTCCCGACCTTCGAGGGCGGCTCCATCGCAGTGGAGTATCCCTTCATCTTCCGCCCCAGCACCTGAAGGCAGACGAGTGCACATGAAGAGGTCTGCGCTTCCGTCGGTGGTCTCCGCCGCTGCCGTGCTCTGCGCGCTGCTTCCAGCGGCCACGCACGCGCAGACCGATCCCATTCGACGCGCCAGCGGGACGCGATCCACCACGCCGCTTCGTCTGACCGCCGAAGAGTCGGGCCCCCTCTCGGGCGAAGCGTTGGTGACGTCGCTGAACTCACTGCAGCCATCGGTTCGGTCCTGCGTCGAGCCGACCGATCGCAGCGCCGAGTACAAGATCACGATCGGCCGCAATGGGCGCGTGTCCGATCTGCAGCTCGTCTCCACGACCGATGCCGCGGAGGCTCAGCCCGAAGCCGTGCGTGCGTGCTTGGTTCGGGTGCTGCGGCAGGCGAGGTTTCCGGCGCAGCGCGCCGCCAGCGTGGCGAGCGTCCGCATTCAACGCGACGAGGCGCAGGCCATGCTGCTCGGCGCCCTGCGCTCGAGCGACTCTGGCGGGGTGCTGGCGCTGCGGGGCAACGGCGGGGTCGTGGCCAGAACTGCGGGGGGCGGGAACGTGTTGGGAAGGGTGCCGGCGCGGAGCCACGCGCGCGTGCGGCTGCGCACCGTTCGGGTGCGTGGGGGACTCTCGGCGGCGGTGGTCCGCAGGACGGCCGGGCGCCGAACCGCGGAGCTTCGGCGTTGCTACGAAGCACAGGTTGGGCGCGGGTTGCCATTCCAGGGCACCACCGAACTGACGCTGACGGTGTCTCCGGACGGCAGCGTCGCCGCTGTCCGCGAACAGGGCGCCACGCCACCCGCGCAGCTGTCCCGGTGCATCGACCAGCGGGTACGGGCGTGGCGCTTCGCCGAAGCGGCCTCGCCCACCGAGATCCAGCAGACACTTCGGTTCACCATGCAGGCGCAGGGTCCGGGGATCCTCGGGCAGGTTCGCGAGCGCAGTCCCACCCCCATGGTGCGGGTCCGCGGGACCACCCCTCCGGGCGGGACGCGGCACCCGGAGATCGTGCGGGTGGTGCGGCGCCACACCCACGAGCTGCGCACCTGCTACCAGACCGCGTACCTCGCGGACCGCACCGTGGCGGGCACCCTGACGGTCGGGTTCACCATCTTGCCCACCGGCCAAGTCGCGGATGCATCCGTCGTCCGTACGACGATCACCCAGCCCACCCCCGCGCTCTACACATGTGTGCTCGATCGGGTCCGGCGCTGGAGGTTCCCCGCATCGACGGGACTGCTCCACATCAACTACCCGTTCGTCTTCGCCCCCAATTGATCATGAAGATCCTCCTCACTCTGGTGGTTGCAGTTGCCTTCGCGTCGCACGCAGAAGCGCAAGACGGCGGGGAAGCCGCGCGAGCGGACGAACCGCTCTCGCTGGTGGCCGAAGTGTCCGGGCCGCTCGTTGGAGCCCCCCTGTTCGCCGCGCTGTACTTGCAGCAGCCATCGATCCGAACCTGCCTCGAGCAGTCCACCCACCCCAGCGTGGTCTACGAGATCACCATCGGACGGAACGGACGTGTGGTGGGACTGCGCCTGGTCGATCCGGGCGTGGCACTTTCCGAACCCGTGCGCGCGTGCATCGAACCCGTGCTTCGGCGGGCCAGCTTTCCCGCCCGCCACGGGGTGAGCGTGGTGACCGTCCGGATTCACGGAGACCAGGCTCCGCCGATCGGATTGCCGGCGCAATCCGTGCCGAGTCAAGGAGCCGACCAGGCCGCCTCCGCAGCGCAGGTTCTGCTGCGCCTGCTCGAGGTTCGTGGGCCGCTCTCCTCCGTCGTCGTTCGTCGGACGCTTTCGACCCGGCTCGCGGAGCTGCGGGCGTGCTACGCGTTTCACCTTCGGCACCGCGCTCCGTTCGAGGGGGACGGGCAGCTGAGCTTCACCGTGTCTGCGGCTGGTGCAGTGAGCGCGAGTGCCGCCACCGAGTTGCCCGAAGCGCTGGCTCGATGTCTCGAGGGGCAGGCATCGGGGTGGCGTTTCCCGGTGTCCAGTGCGCCCACCCAAATCGCCCAGGGGCTTCGGTTCAATTCGGACGTGCCGGACTGGCTGCTCCCCGAGCCGACGCCAGATGCGCGTGGGCGGAGGCGCGACATCCTCCCCGAGGGGCCCGCGGCCCGTCCCGAGATCGCGCGGGTGGTCCAGCGCCGGATGCGGCACGTGCGCGCCTGCCAACGGGCGGCCGAGCGACGGCATCCTGGGTTCGAAGGGCTGGTCACGGTTCGGTTCACGATCCTCCCGTCTGGGTCGGTCGGCTCACGGGTCGTCCTCGAATCCAGCTTCCCGCGTCCGACGCCCCGGCTCGATCGTTGTCTGCTCGCGGAGGTCGGCCGTTGGCGTTTCCCCGGGTGGCGTGGGGGGCGGACAGAGCTGGACTACCCATTCGACTTTCACCCCCGCTGATCAGGCGACCGATGTGACGCGTCACACCGGCGACCGTCACGCGTCACACCCGCTGTGAGCGGTTGCGATCGTGTGCGCATCCTCAACCCGCACCATCGATTTCACTGACTTCCAAGTCGGTTCACAACGGCACGACCCTTGCGAAGGGGCGGGTCATGTCGAGCCTCAACGTCCTCCGCGGAATGAACCTGGTCCTCAGCGCGATCGCCGGAACGGTGTCGGTCTTGGCGCTCATGACGTGGACCTACCCGTACCTCGACGCCGAGCGCACCAGTCAGCTCGCGGCGTTCACCGGAGCGACCGTCGGCGGCGTGACCGGGGTGCTGGCCATCGCGCACCTCATCCTCGTTTTCCGCTTGGGCCGTGGCCGCGGCCGGTCCCTTCAGACGCTCGTGGCGCTCTGCCTCATCCTCACGTTCCCGATCGGCACGTTCTACGCGGCGTACGCGCTCTACGTCTGTTGGGCCAACCCGGAGACGCGCCGGCATCTCGGAGGGACCGAACCCCGCCCTTTTGTCCGACCGACTTTGGCGCGAACCTGAGTTCGACCGAAGTCGAACCGAAGCTGTTCGCGGACTAGGCGCAGACTCAGGAGAGCCCGAGCGCCGCGGCGATCTTCGGGAACTGCGTCGTCAGATCACTGGCCGGGATCGGTTGCCCGTGCGGCTCGGCGAAGAGGTCGAGTGTGGGTGTGGGGAGCTCCGACCCCTCGACCGCTTCGTACGCGTCTCGGGCGACGTAGCAGAGCGGTTCACCGGACGGGGCCGAGACCAAGAACGGCGCGAGAGAGTCGGGGTCCTCCAGCGCCTTGTCGAACGCCTCTTGGCCGAGTGAGACCAGCCAGCTCCGGAACGCCATGAAGCTCTCTTGGTCGCCGTGGCCACCAGAGACGAGGCCGGACACACCCCACAGATCCCATCGGTAGCCGCGCAGCATCCAACGCGAGAAGATCTCGTCGAAGCGCTGGATGTGTCGGGCGTTTCCCGCATCGGTCAGGACATGCACGAGATGGCGGGCCATCGCGTCAGGGCTCTGATCGATCGCGCGGGCTTCTCCGATCAGACGCCATGCTTGCTCTTCATCCACGGCGGTAGGATGTGCTTCTCCGCCGCTCGACACAACTTCTCGGGTAGGATCGCGGTGTGTTCCGTTCCCTTAGACGACCTCGGCTCGCCCATGGCTGTCTCTGTCTCGCGGCGCTCTGGACGGCCGCACACGTCGTGGCGCAGCCACGGCATTCCCCAGCTCGGGACACTCGGATCGCCCACCACACCCAGCGCGGGGAACCCAGCGCTGCCCAGGCGCCATTGCCCGTACCCGATGCGGTGCGGGCGTTGAGGCTCGATCTGGCGGCGTCCGTTCCGGTCCAGTGGAACCGCAACGACCACGACGCCTACCTCCTGCGCCCAGACCGCAGACGACGCCGCCTGCCGCGCGAGTGCCGCACCCAGGGCGGTTACCGCGAGCATTGCTCGGGCGCGTTGAGACGGCCCACGCCCACACCCGAAGTGGCGGCCTTCGCGGCGCAGCTCGGCCTCGGCCATCGACACACGGCGAAGTGGTTGATGCACAAACGTCCGTTCGATCCCTGGATGGAAGCGGTCGCGCATTTGGACGACTCGAGGCGCCTCACGTTCCCGCTTCCAGGGGGGCGCATGGGCCGCGGCTTCGGCCGCAACCGGCGCGGCTCGCTGCGCAACCGCCGTCACAACGGCATCGACATCGGCGCGCCGGAGGGCTCTCCGATCGTCGCCGCGCGCGATGGACTCGTGGTGTACGCCGGCAACGAGATCACCGGGTACGGCAACGTCGTCATGTTGCTGCACGGCGAGGGCTACTCGACCTTCTACGCGCACTGCCACACGCTGCTCGTTTCACCGGGGCAGTACGTGCGCCGGGCTTCCACCATCGCGACGGTGGGCGAGACCGGGTTCGCCTACGCGCCCCATCTGCACTTCGAATGGCGTCAACGCGGCTGGCTGCGCGACCCCGCGCGGCACCTGCTTCCCAACCCGAGCCGGTAGTGCGGACCCGCATCAAAGTCTGCTGCATCGAGTCTCACCTCGAAGCCGCCATCGCCGTTCGCGCCGGCGCCGACGCCATCGGGCTGGTGGGTGAGATGCCGAGCGGCCCCGGGGTGATCGGCGACGCGCTCGCGGCCGACATCGCGGCCCGACTCGCGGTGCCCGTCGCCTCGTTTCTGTTGAGCGCCCGCACCACGGGCGGTGAACTCGCCGAGCATGTCAACGCGTGCGGGACCCACGTGATCCAGATCGTGAAACACATTGATCCGACCGAGCACCGAGCGCTGGCGCAAGCCTCTCCACGGGTTCGACGGGTCCAGGTCATCCACGTAGAAGACGCGGCATCGCTCGGGCTCCTGGACGCCTACGCGCCGCATGTGGATGCGTTCTTGCTCGACAGCGGGTCGCCCAATACCAACGAGTTCGGTGGTACGGGCCGGACCCACGACTGGTCCATCAGCGCTGAGTTCGTGCGGCGCGCGGGACGCCCGGTCTTTCTCGCGGGCGGTCTGCGGGCGCGCAACGTGGGCGCGGCGATCGCCACCGTTCGCCCCTACGGGGTGGACGTGTGTTCCGGCGTGCGCACGGGTGGAGCGCTGGACGAGTCCAAGCTGCAGGCGTTCGTTCGGGCGGTGCGCGATGCGGATGCGTCTTCTTGACGGCTTGACGCGGGCCGCCTGCCCATCAGAATCGGCCCATGCCTTCGTTCGACGTAGTCTGCAAACTCGACATGCAAGAAGTCCGCAACGCGGTGGATCAGGCCAGCCGCGAGGTGGGCCAACGGTTCGACTTCAAGGGAACGGAAACGACCTTCGAAGTGAACGACGAAGGCATCGTGCTTCGCGCCAACAGCGACGGACGCCTCGAAGCCGCGCTCGACGTGCTCAAGACGAAGATGGTCCGGCGCAAGGTCTCGCTGAAGTCGCTGGATGTGCAGAAGGCGCAGCCCGCCGGCGGCAAGATGCACCGCCAGTTGATCAAGCTCGTCGAGGGCATCTCGCAAGAGAAGGCGAAGCTCATCGTGAAGACCCTCAAAGAGATGAAACAGCTGAAGGTCCAGGGCTCGATCCAGGGCGACACCGTGCGCGTCACGGGCAAGAAGCGCGACGACCTGCAGGACGCGATCGCCGCGCTGAAAGAGAAGGACTTCGAGCTCGCGTTGTCCTTCACGAACTTCCGCGACTGAGCCAACTTCCGCGAAGGCGGAAGTTCCCGTGCCCGGTGCCCGTGCCCGTGCCCGGTGGTTCCGACGCCGATTCTGACGCCGAAGGCGAAGCCGACGCCGAAGCCGAAGCCGAAGCCGAAGCCGAAGCCGAAGCCGACGCCGAAGCCGACGCCGAAACCGAGGCCGAGGCCGAAACCCGAAGCCGGGCCGACCCCTCAGGTGCGGATCGTGTTCAGGTGGGTGAGGCGGCGGAGGAGTCCGTCGCTCAGGCGGCTGGGGATGTGGGGGAGGGTGCGGGCGAAGACGGAAGCGAAGGGTGGGGCGGCGTAGCGGGGGCGGGGGTGGGCGGCGGTGGCGGCGCGGAGGACGACGTTGGCGACGTCGGACGGGGTGCCGCCGACTTTGGCCATCGCGGCGATCATGCGATCCACGTCGGCGATCACCGAGGACCACTCCGGGCCGATGTCGACGCTGGCGAGCGTCGCCTTCGCGACCGTCTCGAAGCCGCTCGCGATGAAGCTCGGCTGCACGACCGCGACGTCGATGCCGAACGGGCCGAGTTCCTGTCGAAGCGCGTCGCTGAGTGCTTCGACGGCGAACTTGCTCGCGTGGTAGGCGCCCATGAGGGGGAACGCGAACACGCCCGCGATCGAAGAGAGGTTGATGATTCTGCCTTGCTTGCGGTCCGCCATGCCGGCCGCGAACGCACGCGTCACCCGCATCAGTCCCGTTACGTTGATGTCGAACTGACGTTCGAGATCCCGCCGCTCGAGAAACTCCAACGGTCCCAGCTGCGCGAACCCGGCGTTGTTCACGAGGAGGTCGACCCCACCTCCTTCGGTCCGCTCGCGGATCTCGAGACGCGTGCGCGCGAGGTTGCGCGCGTCGGTGATGTCGAGGGGCATGGTCTCGATCGTCAAGCCGAGTGCACTCGCGCGGGATTCGAGCTGGGCCAGCCGGTCCAGATCGATGTCGGTCGCGAACACCCGGAACCCGGCGGTCGCAAGCGCGATCGACGTCTCCGCGCCGATGCCGCCCGCCGCGCCGGTGATCAGCGCGGTGCGGTGGGGGGTGGTTCCGTACCCGCTCGCGCGGCGGGACGCGAGACCCAGTGCTTGCCGAACCACCCCGTCGAACGCGCGGGTGGGGAGCATCCGGGCGGCGGTCAGCTGCACGAGGGTGGCCGCGGTGGGCACGATCTCCCGGTGCCGGGGGCGGGGCCGGGTGACGGCAGCGGCGATGGTCTTGGCGGCGCGCTCGGGTGGAACCGCGAGGACCTGGACGGTGCGTTGCAGGGTCTGCAGTCGGTCGATGACCGGGTTCCAGCGGGAGCCGCTCCAACGTTTGGATTCGAGTCCGCTGAACGCGCCGCTGACGAAGCCGGTCCTCACCGAACCGGGTTCGACCAACGTCACATCGATCCCAAACGGCGCGAGCTCTTGGCGCAGCGAGTCGTTGAGACCACGCAGCGCGTGCATCGACGCCCCATACGCTCCGTGGGTGGCGAGCGTCATCCGGTCCACGACGCTGGCCACGTGCACGATGCGCCCTCGCCCGCGCTCCTTCATCGGGCCGACCAAGGCTTGGGTGACCCGGAGCGGACCGAACACGTTGGTGCCGAAGTGCCGCTCCAGCGCACTGTCGGTCACCAACATCAAGGGACCGAGTTCGGCGATGCCGGCCGCGTGCACGATGTCGTCCACGCCACGGCCCTGCGTGATCGCGAAGATCTCCTGGGCCGCGTCGGCGATGGAGGCGTCGTCCAGCACATCGAGCTCGAGCACGTCCACGCCCAGCTCGCGGTGAAGGGCGATGAGGGCTTCCGGATTTCGTCCGGCCGCCACCACCCGAAGACCTTCGTCTGCGAGTCGTTGGGCAAGCGCCCGGCCGATGCCGCCGGTCGCACCCGTGATGAGAACCGTCCTGCGCATGGGAAGGTTAAACCACGAAGGGGGCGACCGCGCCCGTCGACCCAGCCGCAGAGTCGGGCGCCGCGGTGCACTCAGACGCCGCGGCAGACGCGGGGACAACCCCCGCGCTGCGTCGGACTCGGCGTTGGATGCGGGTCAGCGGCTCTGCTTGCGCTTGGGCGGTTTGCGTCCGCCTGGACCGCCGCTCTTGCCTTTGCCCTTGCGCTTCGGGCCCTTGCCGCCGGGCGGTCCGTGCGGACTGTCCTCCGAGGGGCGGGCTTTCGAGATCTCGACCTTCTTGCCCCGCACCACGATGCGGCGGCCTCGGCTGAGCAAACCGTCGGCGGCGTCGGCATCGACCTGCACGAAGCTCACGTGATCGTGAATGGTGACGCGACCGATCTGCGAACCCTGCAGACCGGCGTCTCCGGTGATGGCGCCGACGAGGTCGCCTGGACGCACGCCGCGCGATCGTCCGATCGGCACGAACACGTCGGTCCACTCTCCCGTGTCGATCCGGTCGCGTCCGCGCGGCCGGTCCCCACCACGTTCCGGCCGATCGCGCTTCGGGCCTCGGTCTCGGTCGCGCGACTGTGCGCGCTCCTTCGACCAAGCCGGCGGCTCCTGATCGGGTTCGGCGTCTAGGTCGAGGCGGAACTGATCCGAGAGGAGACGAAGCGCGCCGGCGAGCAGTTCGCGCTCGGTGCCGTGCTCCTTGAGTGCGTCGACGAGCTCGAACGCGCCCGCGGAGGTCGGCTGCAGGGCTTCGACGACCGCGGTCGCGAGTCGCTGCTTTTTCGCCTCGATGATGTCCGCGTCCGACGGGACCGTGTAGGGCTCGATCGAGACCCCGAGGGTGCGCTGCATGCGCCGGATCTTGCCGGTCTCCCGCGGCGTGACGAACGAGGTCGCCCATCCTTCGCGGCCGGCGCGTGCCGTCCGGCCGATGCGGTGCACGTAGGTCTCGGTGTCCATCGGCAGGTCGAGGTTCACGACGTGATCGAGGTTCTCGACGTCGATGCCGCGCGAGGCCACATCGGTGGCGACGACCACGCGAAGCTGCCCGGAACGCAGACGGTTCAGCACCCGTTCGCGGGCGCCCTGGGCGAGGTCGCCATGCAGCGCGTCCGCAGCGATGCCGCGTTTGGCGAGTCCTTCGGCCACCTCGGCGCAGCTCGCGCGGGTACGCGCGAACACGAGCGTGGCGTGCTGGGGTTCGGCGGCCAGCACCCGAAGGAGCGCGTTGCGCTTGAACTTCTCCGGCACGAGCAACCAACGTTGGCGCACGTGGCTCGCGGAGAGCGCTTCGGATTCGACCTGGACTTCCAGTGGGTTGTTGAGGTGCTTGTTCGCGATCTTGCGGATCGCGGGCGGCATGGTCGCCGAGAAGAGGGCGACCTGGCGCTTGTCTGGGGAGGCGGCGAGCACGCGTTCGACGTCCTCGACGAAGCCCATGCGAAGCATCTCGTCCGCTTCGTCCAGAACCAGCATCTCGAGCTGTGAGAGATCGAGCGTGCCGCGTTCGAGATGGTCGAGGACCCGTCCCGGCGTCCCCACGACGATGGGCACGCCCGAGCCGAGGGCCCGAAGCTGCGGGCCGTAGCTGGCGCCGCCGTAGATGGTGACGAGGCGAAGGGGCGTGTCCTTGGCGAAGGACCGGATCGCGCCGGTCACCTGCAAGGCGAGCTCTCGGGTCGGCGCGAGCACGAGGGCGCGCACCGGCCGGCCTTTGCCGGGTTCCTCGCGAAGCAGTCGCTGGAGAAGCGGCAGGCCGAACGCGGCGGTCTTGCCCGAACCGGTGCGGGCCCGACCGATCACGTCGCGGCCAGCGAGCATCGGCGGAATCGCTTCGGCTTGAATGGGGGTGGGGGTGTCGAAGGCCAGTTCGGTCAGGGTGGCGCGCAATCGCGCATCCAGGTCGAGGTCGTCGAAGGTAGGGCCGGCGGAGCCGTCCGCGGAAGTCATGGTTGGTCTCGGGGCGCTGTGCGCGATGAAAAGCGGCGACGGCGGCTGCGAGAAACGCGGCGACGGGCACGCAGGGGAAGGAGGTCCACCTTGAAACGGTGGGGCGTCCTGTCAAGCAGGGAGCCAGTCACCCGGTCCGCTCGGATTGAAAGTTTCGCGTGCGAACGGACGTTTCGTTTGGCACTCTGCCTCGGTGGGATCACAGAAACGACTGCGTTGGACGACCGGAGAAGTGGTCCCTCCCAAGAACGCGCCAACGGTCCGGACCCTCAAGTCCAAAGACCTCGAGGTCCTCTTTCAGCCGATTGTCAGCCTGACCCAACCCAAGGTGTTCGGGGTCGAGGCGCTCGCGCGGTGCCACATTCGGGCCATTGCCAAGGCGGAGGATCTGGTGGCGGCCGCGGTCTCGCAGGGGGCGATGGGACGGCTCGGCCGAGCCCTTCGGCAGCTTGCGTTCCGGCGTCAACCGGGAGGCCGGGTGTTCATCAACGTGCACCCGACCGAACTCATGAGCCGATGGATCGTGCGACCGGACGACCCGCTTCGAACGTTCGAAGGCAACGCGTTCGTGGAGTTGCCCGAATGGGTGGTCTTCGAAGACATGGCACTCGTGAAGGCCATGGTGGGCGACCTGCGCGCCAACGGCGTCAAAATCGTGATCGACGATGTGCTCGCAGGAGCGACCGACCTCCTCGCGCTGCAGTCCCTCGAGCCCGACGTGCTGAAGATCGACCAGCGTGCCATTCACCAGCTGCCGGCAGGCCGCGGCAAGGTGCGGGAGGCGGTCGCGGCCATCGTGCAGATGGCGAAGTCGTACGGCGCGATCGTGATCGCCGAGGGCGTCGAGACCTGCGAACAAGCCCTGCACGCCCGCGACCTGGGATGCGACTACGGCCAAGGCGAACTCTTCGCGCGGCCCAGCCATCCGGTCCCCGACGTGTCCTGGCCGCACCTCAGCTGAACTCTTCGGTTGGCCTCCGCCCGCTGCGCAACGCATCCTCCGCCGCGATGAAGAGCAAGTGGTCGGACGACGACGCCGCGGCAGCCATCGAGCGCTACGCGGCGGACAACAACGAAGACATCGCGCTGCGGGTCTACACCTCGAGGTTGATCGGTCGAGAGCCGACCCTGGTGCTCCATGGCGGGGGCAACACCTCGGTCAAGACCCGGCTGGTCGACGACACCGGCAGCGAGGTCGACGTGCTCTGCGTCAAAGGCAGTGGCTGGGACCTGGGGGACATCGAGCCGCCGGGGTTGCCAGCGGTGCGGCTCGACACACTCTCCGCGCTGCGCGCGCGTCCCTCCCTCAGCGACGAGGACATGGTCAACGCGCAACGGACGCGCCTGCTGGATGCCTCGAGTCCCAACCCGAGCGTCGAGACGCTGTTGCACGCGTTCCTTCCCGCAAAGTTCATCGACCACTCGCACGCCGACGCGATTCTCGCGCTCGTCGATCAGCCGGAAGCGGAACGGATCGCCAAGGAGATCTTTGGCGAGACATTGGCGATCGTGCCGTACGTGATGCCCGGGTTCGATCTGGCGAAACTCGCCGCGGAAGTGTGCGACGCGCATCCCGATGCCGAGGGGCTCTTGCTGCTCAAGCACGGTCTCTTCACGTGGGGCGAGACCGCGCGTCAGAGCTACGAGCGGCACGTCGACGCGGTCAGCAAGGCGGAGGCGTTCATCTCGTCGCACCGGCAGACGGTGGTCGTCGAAGCGCCGGCACCGCTCGCGTGGACCCGCGTCGGGCCGCTGCTCAGAGGACGACTCGGCGGTGGGGATCGTCGCTACGTGTTGACCCATCGCCGCAGCGAAGCGGTGGACAGCTACCTGCAGCGGGACGACCTCGCAGACGTGTCTCAGCGAGGCGTGCCCACCCCGGACCACGTGATTCGAACCAAGCGGGTGCCGCTTCTGCTCGAGCTCGACGCGTCGATGAGCGACGCGGCCATGATCGCGCACATCGACGAGCGCCTGGCCACGTTCCGCGCGGACTACGAGCGGTACGTGACCGAGCAGTCCGCCGCGAAGGGGCGGACGGTCCAGATGCTCGACTCGGATCCACGGGTCGTGCTCATTCCCGGCATCGGCATCGTCGCGGCGGGCGCCACGCCCAAGGCGGCCTCGGTCGCAGCGGACCTCCACGAACACTGCGTCGCGGTGATCGAAGCGGCGGAGGCGGTGGGACGCTACGAAGTCCTGCCGTTGAGCGATGTGTTCGACATGGAGTACTGGTCGCTCGAGCAAGCCAAACTCGGCAAGAAGAAGCCCGGAGCGCTCGAGGGCCAGGTCGTCTACATCAGCGGCGCCGCGAGCGGGATCGGCGAGGCGTGCGCGACGCTTTTCGCCGCGGCCGGCGCACCGCTCTTTCTCACCGACCGCGACGAAGAACGCCTCGCGTCCGTGGCTGGGCGGCTCGGTGCCGCGTGGCAGGTCGTCGACGTGTGCGATGCGGCCGCAGTGCGCCACAGCGTGGACGCCTGCGTGACCCGCTTCGGCGGCATCGATGGCGTGATCAGCAACGCTGGCGCGGCCGCCCAGGGTGCCATGCACGAGGTCGACGACGACGTGCTCCGCAAGAGCTTCGAGATCAACCTGTTCTCCCACCACACACTGGCGGCCGCTGCGACGCGGGTCATGCACAAGCAGGGCACCGGCGGGTTCCTCCTCTTCAACGCGAGCAAGGCGGCGTTCAACCCAGGCGCGGGCTTCGGTCCCTACGCGGTGCCCAAGGCGGCGGTGGTCGCGTTGATGAAGCAGTACGCCCTCGACAACGGACACGTCGGCATTCGTGCGAACGCCATCAACGCCGACCGAGTGCGCACCGGCATGTTCCCGCCCGAGTTCGTGGAAGCACGCGCCAAAGCTCGAGGACTCGAGCCGGACGCTTACTTCCGAAGCAACCTGCTCTCCCGCGAGGTGCGCGCCGAGCATGTGGCCCAGGCGATGTTGAACCTGGCGCTTGCACCCAGCACCACCGGATGTGTGGTCACGGTGGACGGCGGCAACATCGCCGCATCGCCCCGCTGATCGGCTTCGATGGGCGTCGCAACTCGGACAGTCCCATGACATCCTTCGCGCGTGGATGAAGACGAGTCCTTCCACGACACCATCGCCAGCGACGTCGGTACGTCGCCGACCGACGGAGGCGTGGCCCAAGCCCTGGTTCCCGGCATCCGGCTCGCGGACCGATACGAAGTCCGTGCCTTCTTGGGGGCGGGCGCGATGGGCGACGTGTACCGGGTGCTCGACACCCACCTCGACGAAGAAGTCGCACTCAAGCGCCTGACCGGCGCGACCCAGCGCTCCATCGACCGCTTCCTGCGCGAGGTCAAACTCTCGCGTCGCGTGACCCACCGCAACGTCGGCCGCACCTACGACCTCGGCACGCACGAGGGGGTGCCCTTCCTCACGATGGAGATCATCGAGGGGCGCGCGCTCGAAGAGGTGCTCGAGGAGAAGGGCCGACTGTCCGAGAGCGAGACGCGGCGCATCGGCGGGGACGTCTGTCGCGGGCTCGCCGCCGCACACGATGCGGGCGTCATCCACCGCGACCTGAAGCCGGGCAACATCATGATCGCCCACGACGGGCGGGTGCTGCTCACCGACTTCGGCATCGCGCGCGCAGCCCAAGAAGCCAAGCTCACCCAAGCGCAGCAACTCATCGGCACGCCCCTGTACATGTCGCCCGAACAAGTCACCGGCGCGGAGGTCGACGCCCGTTCGGATCTCTATGCGCTCGGGGTGATGCTGTTCGAGATGCTGACGGGCGCGTGGCCGTTCGACGGGGACACGGCCGTCGCGGTCGCGCTCGCGCGGGTTCACGGCACCCCGAGGGACCCGCGCGAAGTCCTCGCGTTGCCCGACGATCTCGCGGACCTCATCATGGCGCTGCTGGCCCGCGAGCCGGACGAGCGTCCCGAGTCCGCCGAGGCCGTCGCGCGCCTGCTCAACGGCGAATCGATCTTGGAACGCGTGGTCCCGACCCGGCTCGACCAAGGGTCCATTGCGGTGCTGCCCTTCGCGTACCGCGGTCCCGACGACTCGAACTACTTGGGCGACGCGCTGGCGGAAGAACTCACCGATGTGCTCGGCCGGATCCGAGGCATGCGCGTGGTGGCCTACAGCGCCTCGCGGGCGCTCGGGCACGATGCGGATCCGCGCGCGGTCTCGCAGACGCTCGGCGTGCAACACGTGGTGGCCGGCAGCGTGAAGCGCCAGGGCAGTGCCGTCCGAATCACGTCGCGGCTCGTGGAGGGCGACGGCGCCCAGCTTTGGAGCGAACGTTACAGCGGCGACGTCGAGGACGTGTTCGAACTGCAGGAACGGCTCGCTCGCCGCATCGCGGAAGAGCTGCGGCTCGAGATCAGCGTCAACGCCGTGCAGACCCACGCCTCGCCCGAGGCGGTTGAACTCTACCTGCGCGCCCGACGCACGTTGCTCTCCTCGGGCTACTCTTCGGCGGGCGACGTGCTCACCGATCTGGAGGGGTGCATCCACCTCAGCCCTGGCTTCACGCCGGCGTACGCGCTCCACGCGATCGCGTGCACCCGCCTGTGGTTCATCGGAGTCATCGAATCGCCGGGACAGGACCGGCGCACGCGCGCGGAGGAGAGCATTCGACGCGCGATCGAACACGCGCCGGACGAGGCGGACACCCACCTCGCGAGTGGCATACTCGCGCTCCAGTCGCATCAGCTCGCCGCCGCGGCGCATTCGTTCGTGCGGGCGCTTCGCATCGCGCCCACCCACGCGCTCGCACAGAGCTACCTCGCGACGCTCCAGAACGAAGTCGGTCCGGTCGAAGAAGCCGAGCGACGACTCCGGCTGGCGATGGAACTCGACCCGTCGCTCATCACGAGCACCAGCATGGCGCTCGCCCGCATCGCCTACTTCGACGGACGTTTCGACGAGTTCGAAGCCCACCGGCTGCGGTCTTTCCCGATCGGTGACGGTCGACCCGCCCAGCTGCTTCGAGTGCGCTCGGGGTTGTGGGGGCGCGACGCTGCGATTCTGGAATCCATGCGTCCGGAGATCGGACAGGACGACAGTCCGGCGACCAACTTCGTCGCCGGTGCGATTCACTACGGGCTCGGCGACATGGACGCGAAGCTTGCAGACGGCATCTTCAAGTCGATGGTGTCGGGGATCGACAACGTGCGGTTCCGGTCGTTGATGCTGCAGGTCCTCGTCGAGCTGCATCTGTTCCGAGACGAACACGATCGGGCGTTCGCGATTCTCGATGATCTGATCGCGGATGGGCTCGGCGATCTCGTCTGGCTCGATCAGTGTCCGTCGTTCGCAGCAGTCCGCAGCGATCCGCGCTTCGTCTCCGCCCGCCACAAGGTGCAAGTCGTGGCGCGCGACGTGAACAAGTTCGACTCCCGCGGCACCCGCACCTGGGCCTAGCGAAGGCCGGCTTCCTCGATAGGGGGGGTGCATGGGGTCGCCAGGCTTCGCGAAGCGGGCAGACCCGTGGTGGCGGGCAGACAGTTGAACTTCTCACTCTGTGCGTCTAGACCGACGAGCGTGGGACGTTCTTCATCCGACAGGCCGGTCGAGCGCGTCAAGATGAGTGAACTGGCGCGCCGGAGCGGGGTGCCTGCGGCGACCATCAAACACTACGTGCTCGAAGGGCTCTTGCCGCAGCCCAAACGCACCAGCCGCAACATGGCGTACTACGACGCCGCCCTCGTGCCGCGGATCCGCGCCATCAAAGAGCTGCAGCGCACCCGGTTTCTGCCGTTGAAGATCATCAAGGACGTGCTCGAACGGGCGGAGCGTTTCGGCATCGAGATCGCCGACGCGGTCCAGGGCGTGTTGGCACAGCAGCGAGACGAGTCTTTCCGAACCCGCGACGACCTGCTCGCGGCGGGGGTGCCCGAAGTGCAACTGAAGTTCTTCGAGACCGTGGGCCTCGTCACGCCTGAGACGGTCGACGGTGCGGTGGGGTTTCGAGGCGACGACTTGGCGCTGCTCCGGCTGCTCGGCTCCGCGCGCAAGGCGGGGCTCGATGCGGAGATGCTGCCGTACACCATCCTCGAACCCTACATGGAAGCGGTCCGGAACCTGGCCCGAGTCGAGCTCGAGCTGTTCGAGCACGGGATCGCAGCCCGCGCGGAACCTGCCGATGTCGAGCGCCTGGTGACGGTGGCCACCGAGCTCGGCGAGCAGCTGACGCTCCTTCTCCGGCGGAAAATGCTCCGTGCGCTCACCAAACGTGCGTAGAGAGCGCGGGTGATTCTCGCGAGGTCGACGTAGACTGCCGCGTGGCGCTCGCCAGTCTCATCCTCGGACTCCTCTCGCTCATCTTCATGATGGGCGGCCTCTTCACCACGATGGTGCCGTTCGTCGGTTCCTTGCTGAGTTTCGGGGCACCCATTCTCGGTCTGTTCGGACTGATCCTCGGCGGCGTCGCGACGTCGCGCGCCAGCACCGATGGCGACACCAGCGGTCTTGGCATCGCGGGCATGGTCCTCAGTGGCATCGGGTTTCTGATCGGAGTGCTCTTCGCGCTCACCTGCGGCATGTGCAACGTCTGCGCGACCCAGGCCGCGATGAGTTCCAACGACCCGAACCAGAACAACTGGCCGGCGTGGAACCAAGGTCAGGGGTTTCAAGGGAACCAGGGCTTCGGCCAGAACAACCAAGGCAACCAGGGTGTGATCCCACCGCCGGCGGTCGACCCTTGTGTGCTCGCGGAGTCCTGCTGCCTCGCGTTCAGTGACCAGGACGCCCAGTTCTGCACGGAGCCCCTTCGTGTGGCCCGAGAGAGCAGCGACCCCGAGGGTTCGTGCCTGGAGCTCGTCTCACAGTACGAACGCGGCTTCGGACAGCTCGGACAACCGGTGCCGGATGCGTGTCGGCCGAGTGCGGCGCCTGCGGCGGGCGGGGTGTGCAACGACAGCTGCGGATTCGCGCACGACAACGAGTGCGACGACGGTCGGCCGGGCTCGGACACCGATCTGTGCGACCCCGGAACCGACTGCAGCGACTGCGGTCCCTGAGCCGCGTGTTGGCTCCGGAGGCGCGGCGCATCGTCCATCGGACCGCGTGGTCCAGGCTCGACCATTCGGTGGGGCCGCTGGTAGGCTCGGTCGATGGGGTATGGGCGATTGGGGCAGGTGGGGCTGGTCGCCGCGCTGACATGGACTGGCTGGGCACCGCTGCACGCGCAGCCGCCTTCCGAAGGCGTCGTCGAGGACGTGCAAGCGCCGCCTGCGGAAGGTGCAGCCCCTCGGACCGCCGAGCCGGCGGAGCCCGCCGAGCCCGCTGAGAGCGAGCCGACCGCCGCTGCGCAGGCCGAGCCAGCCGGCGAACTCGGGGTGGCGGAGGTGGCAGCCCAGAGCGAGCCCGATCCGGCCGCGGCCCCACGAGCCCGGCAACCTCCGCCGGATCGGGGACCCCGACGCGCGCCGGAAGAGGAGGTCGACGAAGAAGAAGAGGACCGCACCCGTGTCTTCTATCTGGAGGCCTCCGCCGGCTACACCTACGCCAACCTCGGCGTCATCAAAAACGACAACCTCGTGCCCGAGATCCAGCGGCTCGAGGGCCACGGTTGGGCGCTGGGGGCGGGTGGCGGCTTCTTCGTGTCCCTCTTCACGCTTGGGGTGCAGTTCGAGTACGCCAACCACGACGAGTTCGACCTGGGCACGCTGACGCTCGATGTGGGCATCCGCATCCCGACGCCGCACATCGAGCCATACCTGCGGGTCGGCATCGGCTACGCATGGCTCACCGGACTCGACAACTTTCGCGAGGAAGCCGACGACCCCATTCGCGGCGTCGCGGTCGATCTCGGGCTCGGCTTCGATTTCCAGATCAACAAGCTCGCCGCCATCGGCATCGGCGCCGACGTCGCGCTCTTCAACGTGCGCCGCGCGGGTGTGGACGGACCGCCCGTCCCCAGCGTGGAGATCGGTGAAGACGGCGATGCGATCGGCGTGAACGTCAGCGGGCTCGCGTCGCTCAGTCTTCACTTCTGAAGTGGTCGAACCCGGTCGGTTCGACCGTGCGTGTCGCGCCGTCGCGTCGCACTCGGATGCCGCGCGCGCCATCGACCACGCCCACGCGCACACACTCGACGGGCGGTCTCGCCGCCGACGCGAACAGCAGCACGTAGCTCTCTCCCCCGTGCAAAAGCAGTCGCTCGACATCGAGCCCAAGGGAGGCCGCAACGCGCCGGCCGTCGTCGCTCAGCGGAAGTGCGTCGAAGTCCAAAGTGGCGCCCACTCCGCTCGCACCACAGAGGCGGCTGAGGTCGAGGGCGAGGCCATCGCTGACGTCCATGCAGGCGTGCGCGTGGCCCTGGAGCGCCAGGCCTTCGGCGACATGGGCGCGCGGGTGCCGCCACGCCTCCACCAGCACGCGGTGCGCTTCGTCCATTGTCCATGCGTCCACGTCGCCTTCGGCGCGCAGCAAGAGCTCCAGTCCGAGCGCCGCTTCTCCAGTCGGTCCGGTCACGTAGAGCCCGTCCCCAGGCCGGGCGCCGCGGCGGGTGATCGGGTCGCTCGCCGCGCCAACGACCGTGGTGTGGATTGAGACGGCGTCGGCGCGCGCAAGGTTTCCGCCAACGACGAAGGCTCCCACGCGTCGGGCGGCGCGCTCGGTGCCTTGTGCGATGGCTGCGACGACCGCGGCGGCATCGGATGGAGCGGCCAGTGAACTGAGCACGGCCACGGGCCGGCTGCCCATGGCGGCGAGATCGCTCAGGGCCGCGGTGGCGGCTCGGTCCCCGACCGTGGCCCAGTCGATCCGTCCTTCGTCCTGGAAGAAGTCCGTGCGGAAGTGGGTGCCCTCCACACACGCGTCCACGCTCAAGACGAGATTGCCTGCGACGGTGAGCACGGCCGCGTCGTCTCCGATGGCGATGGGGACGTCGGCGTCCGGTACGGCATGGAGTGCGCGGAGGCGCTCGATCAACTCGTCTTCCGCGGACACGGAACCCGTCAGTCGGGTTCGGGGATCACGACCGTGAAGGTCGTGCCCGCGCCCACTTGGCTCACGACCTCGATCCGGCCCTCGTGCGCGTCCACGAGGCGTTTGACGATGGAGAGCCCGAGTCCGGTGCCGCCGTGTTCCCGCGTCGAGCTTCCGTCCACTTGGTAGAACGCGTCGAAGATGCGGGGCAGCTCCTCGCTCGGCATGCCGATGCCGCTGTCGGAGATCGTGAACGCGACCGCACGCCGGGGAGAGTCCATCAGCACGGCGCCGAGGCCGCCCCCTTCGCCTTCGAGTTCGGTCTCGGTCGCGCCGAAGGTGACCGTGCCGCCTTCGGGCGTGAACTTCACGGCGTTCTCCGCGAGGTTGGAGAGGATCTGTTTCAGGCGGATCGGGTCCGCCGCGATGCGGGGCAGGTTCTCGTCGACCTGGATGTCGACGCGGATCGTCTTCTTGAGGGCCGCGGGCGTGAACGTCTTTGCGATGTCTTCGACGATGACGCGGGCGTCCATGGTTTCGGTGCGGAGTCGCACCACACCTTGCTCCAGCTTGGAGAGATCGAGGAGGCTGGTGATCAACTGCAGAAGTTGCTCGCCCTTACTGTGGATCGTGTCCACGAACTCGAGCTGTTCTTCGTTGAGGTCTCCGCCGATTCCGCTCTCCAACATCTCGGAGTAACCAATGATGGAAGTCAGTGGCGTGCGCAGCTCATGGCTCACCGTCGCGAGGAAGTTCGACTTCAACTTGTCGAGCTCTCGCAGCCGGTCGTACGCCGCCTGTAGCTTGGCGGTCTTTTCGGCCAGCTCGCGGTAGCTCTCCCGCACGCTCGCGACGTGCATCTCGCTCGTGAGGTGGGCGCGGTGACTCGAGAAGAGGAGCAGGTCGATGACGCCGCGGAGGTGCTTGACGATCCGCTCGGCGGTGGCGTTCCGCACCCGCGGCATCTCGGCGAGCGCAGCCCGCAGAGCCTCCGCGTCGAGTTCGGCGTCGATGGTCAGGAGCGAGTGCGGGACTTCTTTGCGCTCCGCGGGCAGGTACGGACCGACCACGAAGCGGCCGACGATGCGGCCTTGGTATTTGAGCGGCACGACGTCGTACACGGCGCCGGTGATCTCATCGAGCATCTCGGCGTTGCTCGGTTCATGTCGGGCGACCTGATCCACGTTCTTTCCAAGGGCATCGCGTCCCTTGGCCGTGGTCCGGAGCAGCGCGTGGATCGCCGGCTCCTCATGCACATCGGCGAGCATGGTGCCTTGGGAAGAGAACACCCGCACGGACAGCCCGAACAGATCGAAGAACGACCGACAGACGTCTCGGAGTGCGTTCTTGTCGACGACCTCTTCCAGCCGCGCGACATCGCCCATCGAGATGTCGATGCCAGACTTCTCCAGGGTCTCCGGGTCGGCGGCAGTCACTCTGCCGCCTTGCCGTCGAGGCCCAGGCGCTCTCGGATGTCGTTCAGGAACTCGTCCGGGTCGAGACCAAATTTCTCGTGGAGCGAATGCTTTTCTTCGAGCCGTCGCCAGGTCACATCGGTGAGTCCGAGGAACGTCTCGATGACGCCGACGCCGCGCGTCGCGATCGCGCCGAAGACGGGCTCGCGCCCCCGCGCCGCCATGCGGTCCAGTTCCTCGTCGGAACGGGTGTTCGGAAGGTCCCGTTTGTTGAACTGAATCACGATCGGATGTTCGGTCGGATCGAGATTGTTCTCGGTCAAGTTCTCCTGCATGTTCAAGAAGGCTTGCCGGTTCGCCTTGGTCTCGCTGATTTGCGAATCGGCGATGAACGCCGTGCCGTCGGCGCCCTGCAGCACCAGCCGCCGGGTCGCGTTGTGAATGACTTGGCCGGGCACCGTGAAGAGCTTGAAGCGGACCTGGATGCCGCTTCCGCTGCTGAAGGTCAGCGGTAGCAGGTCGAAAAACAGCGTCCGGTCGTCCCGGGTCTCGAGCGTCATCAGCCGACCGGCGGTGTCCGACGTCACCAAACGGTGGATCGCCTGGAGGTTCGTGGTTTTTCCGCTGAGTGCGGGCCCGTAGTAGACGAGCTTGACCGTCAGCTCGCGCGACTTGAAATCGATCTGCATTCGAAGGTCGCCAGGATACACGGGAGGCCACCCGTGGAGCGAGCCCTACTGCTGGGCATACAGAAACATGTACAGAACGCTCAACAGCAGCCCGAAGACCACCGCGAAGCCGATGAGGTTCACGGTGCGGCGGCTGCTCTTCGGCTCCGACTTGATCGTCTCGAGCTGCGCGACCGCGACCGCGATGATCTTCCCGATCTCCCGCTTGGCCACCTCGGCCCGCCCCTCGTCCCTGGCCTGGACCTCTCGATAACGCATCCCCGCGAAGTCGAGCCGCCCCCACTGCGCACACAGCCCCCGAAACTTCTTGTGCGCCTCCGGCGCATCCCAGTTCTCCACCAACCGCGCCCAAGCCGCCTCCAACCCCGCTTCCGGTCCGGAGTCGGCGGCGTCGGCGTCGGATTCGGCACCGGCGTCGGCGTCGGCACCGGCGTCAGCGTCGGCACCGGCCTCGGCGTCGGCCTCGGCGTCGGCTTCGGCTTCGGCTTCGGCTTCGGATTCGGCTTCGGCGTCGGCTTCGGCTTCGGCGTCGGCTTCGGCCTCGGCGTCGGCTTCGGCGTCGGCTTCGGCGTCGGCTTCGGCTTCGGCGTCGGCTTCGGCGTCGGATTCGGAGTCGGCCTCGGCCTCAGCCTCGGCCTCAACCTCGGCGTCGGATTCGGCGTTCACCAGCCAAGTGTACGAAAACCGCCGACCCCGACGCGAGCCCGAACATGCCTCCCCCATTTGGGGGGCGCTCCAGGACGACTGCCCATCGGCCGCCAGGACCTCAGCTATCCACTGCCCGTTCTTCAGCTGATAGTAGACACGATCGGCTATATCATGGTGAGATCAGCGCCAACACTGTCACTTCGCCGGTATCGCGGCCGATCCCCGGCGCCACTGGGGCCGAAATCCGCCATGACCGCGGAAAACACCAATGATTTCAGCGGATAGTGAAGCGCGTCGAAGTTGACTCCTGCCCATCCACCTTCTAGCTTCGGCAAGTGGTGGTAAGAAGTGGCAAGAAGTGTCATTCTCGCCAGCCACGGGGGGATTTGGTCCCCAGGAGAGCCAGGTAGACGGTGTTTCGAGGCCGGTACGAACACGCAATCGACAAGAAGGGGCGAACTTCGCTTCCTGCCCGCTTCCGCGACGTGCTCGCGACGCGGGGCGATTCGCGTCTGGTGATCACCAGCGGACTCGATCCGTGTCTCGTCGCCTACCCGATGAGCGAATGGATCTCGTTCGAAGAACGCCTGTCCACGCTCCCTCAGTTCGACCGAAGCGTGCAGATGCTTCGGCGCATCTACGTGTCCGGCGCCGTCGAGTGCGATCTCGACAAGATGGGCCGCATTCTCGTGCCCGCGACGTTGCGGCGGCATGCAGGCCTCGACCGAGAAGCGTTGTGGGCAGGCATGGGCCACCACATCGAACTCTGGGCGAAGGGTCAGTTCGACACGCTTCGCGACGAAGTGCTCGAAGACGAAGAAGCGCGCACCAAGTTGGCGGCGCGGCTCGCGGAGCTCGGCCTGTGACGTTTCATCACGAGACGGTGCTGCTCGCCGAGACCGTAGACGCGATCGCGCCGCGGGCCGGAGGACGCTACGCCGATGCGACGCTCGGTGGCGGCGGCCACGCCGAAGCAGTGCTCGAACGGAGCGCGCCCGACGGCACGCTCATCGGACTCGACCGCGATCCGATCGCACTCGAAGCCTCGCGCGAGCGACTTGCCCGCTTCGGCGATCGGGTGACGTTCGTCCACGCGGAGTTCGGGCGCCTGCGGGATGTGTTGTCCGAACATTCGATTCAGCGGCTCGACGGAGTCGTCGCCGACGTGGGCGTCAGCTCCCCGCAACTCGACGACGCCACCCGCGGGTTCTCGTTCCGCAACGCGGGCCCGCTCGACATGCGCATGAACACCGAGGCCGGCGAGACTGCGCTCGAGCTGATCGCTCGGCTCGACGTGACCGAGCTTGCCGATCTCATCTACGAACTCGGCGAAGAGCGTCGCTCGCGGGCCATCGCACGTTCGATTCGCGAGGCATTTGAAGCCGGCGAACTCGAGACCACCGAAGACCTGAGCCGGGCGGTGCACCGCGTGTTCCCCAAGCGGGGACGGATCGACAACGCCACGCGTACGTTTCAGGCGCTGCGCATCGCGGTGAACCGCGAGCTCGACGAACTCACCCGCTTGATGGGTCAGTTGCCCGACATGCTCGAGGACGACGGCGTCGCTGCCGTGATCTCGTTTCACTCGCTCGAAGACCGGATCGTCAAGTGGGCGTTTCGCGAAGAGCCGCGGATGATTCCGCTCACCAAGAAGCCGGTGATCGCGGGAGACGAAGAGCGCACCCGCAACCCGCGCGCCCGCACCGCGAAGCTGCGCACTGCACGCCGCCGCCCGCGATCGGAGGACGCATGAGCCGTCCGAAGAAGAACGTGAGCATGGCGCCCCCCGCCCCCGACGCCGAGACGCGTCCGGCGCCCGCCCGCAGCGGGGCCCGCAACGGGGTGGCCGCGCGTTTCCTGATGCTCTGGACCGCGGCGGTGCTCGCCACAGCCGCGGCGTTCGTGGTCCATCTCGCGATGCGTTTCGAGACCGTGCGGCTCGGTTACGACGTCGGCGAGGCGCGCTCCGAACAACGCCGGCTGATCGAACAGCGCCGGCTGCTCTCGGTCGAAGCCGCAACCCTACGCAACGTGCCCCGGGTCGAGACCGTGGCCCGTGGCCTGCTCGAGATGGACGTGCCACCGGCCGAACGCGTGGTGCCGATCGTGCCGCATCGCGCGCAGCGCGGAACGTCTGGACGCGTGCGATGAGCCAGCGTCCACCGAAGATGAAGCGCCGCACGCCTGGCGCGCCGGCGCCCGAGCCCGAGTCGAAACCGTCGTCGAACCCGCTCCGCAACGTCCAGTGGATGAAGGTGCGCATCGCGGTGCTCGGCCTCTTGCTCCTCGTGGGGGCATCGTTGGTCGGGCGGCGTGCGTATGAACTCCAGGTCGACCGGGCGCCGGCGCTGCGCGAGATGGCGGAAGACCAGTACCTGCGTCGCATCCGCCTCGCGCCCAAACGCGGCACCATCTACGACCGCCACGGCGCGGAACTCGCCGTGAGCGTGGATGTGGACAGCATCTGGGCGAACCCCCGCGAAGCGCGCGCCGAAGGCATGGACCCGGTCGTGCTCACGCGCCAACTCGAAGCGCTGCTCGGCATCGATCCGGAGCGCATTGAGCGGCGGCTCCGGTCGGACCGCTACTTCGTCTGGATCAAACGCAGGGTGACGCCTCGGGTCGCGGCGCAGATCCGCGAGGCGAACTTGCCCGGCGTGCACATCGACCGAGAGGCGCGCCGCTTCTATCCGAACCGCGAACTCGCCTCGCATCTGCTCGGTTTCGCAAACATCGATGGCGTCGGCATCGAAGGACTCGAACTCTCGCTCGAAGAGCGCCTTCGTGGGTCGGTCCGTTCCGTTCCGGCGATCCGCGACCGAAGTGGCCGTGTCGTGTTCTCCGAACAGCTGCTCGACGACCGCGCGGCGCAGGGCGAAGACCTTACGCTGACGATCGACCGAACCATTCAACGCGTGGCCGAGCGCGAACTCGAACTGGCGGTGCGCACGTACGAAGCGCGCGCCGGCAGCGTGGTCGTCATGGACCCAGAGACCGGCGAGCTGCTGGCGGTGGCGAGCTACCCGAGCTTCGATCCCAACCGTCCGGGTTCTTCTCCCGCGTCCCATCGACGCAACCGCGCGGTGACGGATCGGTTCGAGCCGGGCTCCACCGTGAAGCCGTTCACGGTCGCCGCCGCACTCGCGTCGGGCACGCTGCGCCCGGAAGAACGCATCGACTGCGAGAACGGCCGCATGCAGGTGGGGGAAGACGACGTCATCCGCGACACCACCCCGCACGAGCTGCTGACGCCCGCGCAGTGCCTGGCGTACTCCTCGAACATCTGTCTCTCGAAGGTGGGCCACAGCCTCGGGCGCAGAGGGCTCTACCGCGCGTTCCGACGGTTCGGATTCGGCGACTCGACCGGGCTGCCCCTACCGGGCGAGACCGGCGGGTCGCTCCGGCACTTCCGCGAGTGGTTCGAGATGGACGCCGCGACCATTCCATTCGGCCAGGCGATGAGCACGACGAACGTGCAGATCGCTGCGGCGATGGCGACGATCGCGAACGGCGGACGGTTGATGCGCCCGCGCCTCATCCGCCGGGTGGGCGACGAGGATCCGACCCCGCGCGAAGTCCGGCGACGGGTGGTGCCGGAACGCATCGCGCGTTTGGTCGGCGACATGTTGACCGCGGTCACCGGCCCCGACGGCACCGCGCCCCAGGCGGCGATCGACGGCTACCTGGTGGCGGGCAAGACGGGCACCGCTCAGAAAGCCGACCACGTGCACGGCGGCTACGCAGCGGACCGCTGGGTCGCCAGCTTTGCTGGGTTCGTGCCTGCGCAGAACCCGCGGCTCGTGATCTCGGTGGTCATCGACGAACCGATCGTCGCGCACTACGGCGGCGTGGTGGCCGGTCCGGTCTTCCGCCGCGTCGGGGCCGCCGCGTTGCGACACCTGGGTGTGCCGGCGGCCACCGGCGGCGAAGCGTTGGTGGAACACGCGCGGGAGCAGACGCGTCGCCGCCGCGCGCTGGCGAGTGCCGGGTCGGACGAAGAACCCGAAATCGAACCGCTCCGGCTGCCACTCGCGGAAGGCGAAGTGCGGGCGCCGGCGGTCGTCGGCCAGAGCGCACGCGCGGCGCTCATCGCGCTCGGTGCGCAGGGGCTCCGGGGCGTGTTCGTGGGCCATGGTGTCGTACAGGCCCAGGTGCCGGCGGGCGGCACGCCGATGCCGACCGGAGAGACGGTGCACCTCACGCTGGCGCCCCCGGAAGTCGCGAGCGCAGAGATCGAAGCGGAAGTCGTCGCCGCGGTCGGTGGTCCGCCGATGGAACGGGAGTCGCCATGATGCTCTCTCGACTCGCAACGGTCGTCCGCGACGCAGGACTCGACGCGCGCACGGTCGGCGACGCCGAGGTCGGCGACGTGCGCCGCGACTCGCGCCAGGTCGGACGCGGCGATCTGTTCGCCGCGCTGCGCGGCGCCACGTTCGACGGAACCGCTTTCGTGGCATCGGCGGAAGCCCGCGGCGCGGTGGCGGTGCTGACCGGCGCCGAACTCGAGACCTCGCTCCCGCAGCTCGTCGTCTCCGACGATCGCGCGGCGCTCGGGCCCGTGGCGCACGCGCTTCACGACGACCCGACCGCGCGGCTCGCGGTGGTGGGCATCACCGGCACCAATGGAAAGACCACCGCTGCGTGGATCTTGGACCAGGGACTGCGCGCGCTCGGAGAAGCACCCGCGCTGCTCGGCACAGTCGCATCGCGCGCCGGTGCGAAGCTCGAGCCGTCTTCGTTCACCACCCCTGAAGCGGACGACCTCGCGCGGTTCGCCGCGGCCTGCGTCGCGGCGGGATCGTCGCACCTCGTGATGGAGGTGAGCAGCCACGGCCTCTCCCAAGCCCGGACGGCTGGCGTGCACTTTCGCGTCGCCGCGTTCACCAACCTCACCCAAGACCACCTCGACTTTCACGAGACCATGGCCGCGTACGGCGAGGCCAAGGCGGCGCTCTTTCTTCGGCACGCCCCGGACAAGAGTGTGATCCACGTCGGTGACCCGTTCGGTGCCGAGTTGGCAGAACGCGTGCGAGCGGCCGGTCACGACGTCTGCACGGTGGGATGCGTCGAAGGCGCGGATCTCTGGGCCACCGGAGTCTCGAGCGCGCAAGGCTTGACCGCCACCGTGTACGAAGGCGATGCGCAACACGCCCTGCGCAGCCCGCTCGTCGGCCCGCACAACCTCGAGAACCTGCTCGTGGTGCTCGGCTGCCTGAAGGCGCTGGGTCACTCGGTTCCCGATTCGATCGCCGCGCTCGAGCACGCACTCGGGGCGCCTGGGCGGCTCGAGCGGGTTCCGGATCCACGCGGCGTGCTCGTGCTCGTCGACTACGCCCACACCCCCGACGCGCTGCGCCGCGCGCTCGCGTCGGTGCGTCCGCTGACCTCGGGCAAGCTCTCGGTGGTGTTCGGTTGTGGTGGCGACCGGGACGCAGAAAAGCGGCCGAAGATGGGCGCGGCAGCCGCAGCGGCCGACAACGTGTTCGTCACCAGCGACAACCCGCGCACGGAGGATCCAGACGCGATCATCGCGCAGATTCTTCCAGGGCTCCACGCGGAGGGACGCGTGGAACACCACATCGGCTCGGATGCGGGCTACATCGTGGAACCGGATCGCGCGGCCGCCATCGCCATGGCGCTGCGTTTGGCGTCGGCCGGCGACACCGTGCTCATCGCGGGCAAAGGCCACGAGGACTACCAGATCGTCGGCACCGAGAAGCGCGACTTCGACGACCGCGTGTGCGCGGCTTCGGTGATCGCCAAGATCACGGAAGGGGCGCACTGATGGCGACGCCCATTCCGCAGAACCAAGCCGCGTTCACGCTGCACGAAGTCGCCGAAGCCACCGGCGGCACGCTCCGTGGCGAGAACCGCGAAGTCGAAGGCGTGTGCACCGACTCGCGCGCGATCACGGGCACCGATGCGCTCTTCGTCGCGCTGCGCGGCGAGCACTTCGACGCGCACCGCTTCCTTCCCGACATCGCCAACGTCGCCGGTGCCGCCCTGGTGGAGCGTGGTGCCTCGGTGCCCGCCGGATTCCCGGTGGTCGAGGTCGACGACACCACCCGCGCGCTCGGGGACCTCGCGGCGTTTCATCGCGAGCGCTGGGGCGGCCGCGTGGTCGCGATCACCGGCAGCGCGGGCAAGACGTCCACGAAAGAACTCACCGCCGCCGCCATTCGCGGCGCCGGTCTCGACGTGGGTGCGACCCAGGGCAACCTGAACAACCAGATCGGCGTACCCATGACGCTCCTGGCCCTCGACGAAGAAGAGATCGCGGTCGTCGAGATGGGCACCAGCGCACCCGGCGAGATCCGGCGCCTCGGTGAGATCGCCGGTCCGGACGTCGCGGTGGTGACGCTCGTGGCCGTCGCGCACACCGAGGGCCTCGGAAACTTGGCCGCGGTGCGGCGCGAGAAGCTCTCGCTCTTCGACACGGTGCGGGGTTCGGGCGTGCGCATCGCCGACGCGTCGGTGGGCGCAGGCGACGTGCGCTACGGCGACGCGGGCGAGGTCCGCCTGCTCGGGTGGTCGATGCTCGGCATCCAGACCATCGCGCGGCACGCGGTCAGCTCGCTCGTCTCGGCGGGGCACGCGGGAGAGACCCGCGAGATCGAAGTGCGCACCCGGCTGCTCGGCGAAGCCGCCGCACGCAACTCCGGCGCCGCACTCGCGATCGTACGCGCGCTCGATCTCGATCTCGAGTCGGCGGCGCGGGGCATGTCGCAACTCTCGCCGGTGTCCGGCCGCATGTGTCCGCGGGGCACGGCGCTTGGTGCACTCGTTCTGGACGACACCTACAACGCGAGCCCGCACGCGGTGGAGATGGCGCTCGAGACCGCCCGCCGCCTCGCCGACGATCGCGAAGGTCGGCTGCTCGCGGTGCTCGGAGACATGTTGGAGTTGGGCGCCGAGTCGCCACAGCACCACCGGCGTGTGCGCAGCCGCGCGGAACGGCTCTGCGATCACGTGGTCTGCGTGGGCCCTCTGATGGGCGCGACCGGAGACGCGGTGGAGAACGACGTCGCGGCGGTCCTCAAGGCGCTCGGACCGCTCGAGCCTTCCGATGTGATCCTGGTCAAAGGCTCCCGCTCGATGCGGCTCGAACGCGTCGTCGATGGCCTCCTGCAGTCGGGGGGCCGGGCGTGATCTACTACTACCTCTACCCCTACTCAGACGAGTTCGGTTTCCTGAACGTGCTGCGGTACGTCCCGTTCCGCGTGCTCGCCGCGACGATGACGGCGATGCTGCTGAGCTTCGGGCTCTACCCCTGGTTCATCCGCCGGCTGCAGAAGAAGCAGATCGGGCAGGTGGTGCGCGCCGAGGGCCCGCAGTCGCATCTGAGCAAGGCCGGCACCCCCACCATGGGCGGCGCGCTGATGTTGCTCGCCGTGGTGCTCTCCACGGTGCTGTGGGCGGACCCGGCCAACGCGATGGTCTGGGTGGTCACCGCCATGACGGCCTGCTTCGGCGTCGTCGGCTACATCGACGACAGCGCCAAGGTCCGGAAGAAGGACACCGGCGGCCTGGCCGGTCGCTGGAAGCTGCTCATCGAGTTCAGCGTGGCCATCGCGGTCTGCTCGTACCTCTTCTACGGCCAGAGTGGTCTGCCCGAAGACTGGCTCGAGGTCCGCACGCGCTTGGCGCTCCCGTTCGTGAAGTTCGTCACCAACGACCCGGACCCGATCACCCTCCCGCCGTATCTCTACGTGGCGTTCGCGTCGTTCGTCATCGTCGGCACCGCCAACGGCGTGAACCTCACCGACGGGCTCGATGGACTCGCGATCGGCCCGGTGATGATCAACGCGGGCACCTACGCGATCCTCGCCTACCTCTGCGGCGCGGTGCTCTTCGAGCAGAACGTTGCGAGCTACTTCTTCATCCCGCATCTCGAGAGCGCCGGTGAGCTCAGCATCTACTGCGCCGCAGTGATCGGGGTGGGCTTCGGGTTCCTCTGGTTCAACACGTACCCGGCCCAAGTCTTCATGGGCGACGTCGGGTCGCTCGCGCTCGGCGGAGGCCTCGGTGCACTCGCGGTGGTCACCAAGAACGAAGTGCTGAGTCTTCTGCTCGGCGGCATCTTCGTGCTGGAGACGGTCAGCGTCATCATCCAGGTCGGCGTCTTCAAAGCCACCGGCAAGCGGGTGTTCCTGATGGCGCCCATCCACCACCACTTCGAGAAGAAGGGGTGGGCGGAGCCGAAGGTCATCGTTCGTTTCTGGATCGTCTCCATCATGTTGGCCGTCGCCGCGCTCGCCACGCTGAAGTTGCGGTGATGGGCATGACCTCCACCCAGACCTCGCGCCGCGCCGCATCCCAGGTCGCCGGTCAGAAGTTCGTGGTCGTCGGACTCGGTGCCAGCGGCATCGCAGCGGCCGAGCTGCTCTTGGCCCGTGGGGCCGACGTCGTGTTGAACGACCACCGCACCGAGGTGGGCGGCGTCGAGGCGTTGTGCGCACGCGGCGCGAAGACCGCGTTCGGGCACCACGACGATGCGGTGTTCGCCGACGCGGACCACGTCGTCGTCTCGCCTGGCGTGCCGCCGCTTCCGGCGCTCGCGCGCGCGGCCGACCGAGGCGTCCCGATCGCGAGCGAGATCGAACTCGCCTCGTGGTTCATCGACGCGCCGATCCTCGCTGTCACCGGCACCAACGGCAAGAGCACCGTCACGAGCCTGCTCGGCGAGATGATGCAGGCATCCGGCCGGCCGTGTTTCGTCGGTGGCAACCTCGGCACGCCGCTGACCACGGTCGTCGGCACCCCGGCCGCGGACGCCGGAGGGCTCGTCGCGGTGGAACTCTCGAGCTTTCAGTTGGAGCACGTCTCGCGCTTTCGCGCACACGTCGCGACCCTTCTCAACGTCACCGACGACCACCTCGACCGCTACGAGTCCTTTGCCGCGTACGCGGCGGCGAAGGGCCGCATCTTCGCGGGGCAGCACCGCTCGGACCACGCCGTCGTGCCGGACGGAGACGCACTCTGTCTCGGGTTGGCGAACGTCGGCGCGGCGAAGGTGCACCGGTTCGGCAAAGACGTGCGGGCCGAAGACGGCGCGCTGCGCGATCCGGAGAACGGCCTCGACGTGCCGCTCGCGGAGCTCGGGATCCAAGGCGGACACAACGTGAAGAACGCGATGGCCGCGGCGCTCACCGCGCGTCTCGCCGGCATCGGTGTGGACGCGATCGCGGCCGTGCTTCGGTCGTACCGTGGTCTGCCACACCGGATGGAGCGGGTCGGCGCGATCGGCGGCGTGACGTTCTTCGACGACTCCAAGGCGACCAACGTCGGCGCCGCGGTCGCCGCGCTCGACGGGCTGCACATGGACGGCCGCGCGGTGTTGATCGCCGGCGGCAAGGACAAGGGCGGAAGCTACACGCCCCTGGCCGAAGCACTCGGTCGCTCCGGGCGTGCGCTCGTGACCGTCGGCGAAGCGGCGCCACTCATCGAAGTCGCCGTTCGCGAAATCCTGCCGGGCTTCCCGATCGAACGCGCGCCGACCATGGCGGCCGCGGTGGATCAAGCGCTGCGTCTGGCGCGCGCTGGCGACGCGGTGGTGTTGGCGCCCGCGTGTTCCAGCTTCGACATGTACGGGTCCTACGCCGAACGTGGCCGGGACTTCCAGGACGCATTCGCTGCACTCGCGTCGAAGAACGAGGAGCCGTCGTGAGCTGGCTCGATCGCATCCGAGGCTCTGCCCGCCCCGCGCCGAAGGTGATCGGTCCGGCCGATCCGATCCTCACCGCCGCGGTGGTCGCGATCGTCGCGTTCGGCGTGGTCATGGTGTTCAGCGCGAGCGCGGTCTTCGCGGCCGAACGGTACGACAACCCGCTTCACTTCTTGGTGCGGCAGGGAAGCTTCGCGATCGTGGGGCTCGGCCTGATGCTGCTCATCGCGCGCATCGACTACCACCTCTACGAGCGCTTCACCTATCCCGCCCTCGGCGTCGCGGTGCTGCTCTTGATGATCGTCGTGCTCGGGTTCGGGCACGCAGCCGGTGGCGCCCAGCGATGGATCGCCGTGGGGCCCGTGAACATCCAGCCCGCCGAGGCGGCCAAGCTGGCGTTGATTCTCTACCTGGCGTCTTCGCTCTCGAAGAAGCGCGACCGCATCCGTTCGTTCCAGATCGGGTTTCTCCCCCACGTCCTGGTCGCCGGGTTCTTGATGCTCCTGTGTCTGGAGCAGCCGGACTTCGGCAGCGCGGTCATGATCGGCCTGCTCACCTTCGTGCTGCTCTTCACCGCGGGCGCCCGCATCGGCTACCTGCTCGGCGGTGTCTTGCTCGCCGCGCCGATGGCGTACTTGCTCATCGCCACGTCCGCCTACCGCATGCGTCGCATCGAGGCGTTCCTCGAACCCTTCGAACACCGCTACGGCATCGGGTACCAAATCGCCGAGTCGCTGATGAGCTTCGGCGCGGGTGGGGTGAGCGGCGTGGGCATCGGGGACAGCCGACAGAAACTCTTCTACCTCCCGGAAGCCCACACCGACTTCATCTCGGCCATCGTCGGCGAGGAGCTCGGGTTCATCGGCATCCTCTTCCTTCTCTCGACGTTCGTGCTCATCGTGGTGCGCGGTTTGCGCGCGGCGTGGCGTTCGCCGAACGACTACGGCACCTACATCGCGGTCGGCATCACGATGTTCGTCGGCCTGCAGGCCTTCACGAACCTCGCGGTGGCCATGGGCATGTTGCCGACCAAGGGTCTCGTGCTGCCGTTCGTGAGCTACGGCGGTTCGTCGCTGCTCGTGAACTGCGTGGCGGTGGGCATCCTGCTGAATGTCTCCCGCGCCCGCGAAGCGGTCGCACACGACGAGGTCTCGGACGCACCAGCGGACGAGCCCCGGACCAAAAAAGAAACCCGCCGCAAGACCAAGCGGCGGAACCGACGGAAGGGCGAATCCGTCGGCGCGCCCGTGATGGCGCGAAGCACTGGAGGGACGACATGACGAGACGAATCATCGTGGCAGGCGGCGGCACCGGAGGACATCTGTTCCCCGGACTCGCAGTCGTAGAAGAGCTGCGGCGCCGCTTGGAGGTCGACGTGCTCTTCGTCGGCACCGAGCGCGGCATCGAATCGCGGTTGCTCCCGGCTCGGGGCGAGCGGCTCACGACGCTCGATGTCACCCCGCTCAAAGGACGCAGTCCGTCCCAGCTCTTCAAGAGTCTCGGGCGACTTCCGGGCTCCGCGTTCCGGGCCGCGCAGATCGTGCGCGGTCACCGCGCGGAGCTCTGCATCGGCGTGGGCGGCTACGCGTCGGGACCGCTCTTGGCGGCGGCGGCGGCGGTCGGTGTGCCCACCGCGCTGCTCGAGCAGAACGCGCACGTGGGGCTCACGAACCGCATGCTCGCGTCGGTGGTCGGACGCGCGTACCTCTCCTTCGACGAGACCCGGTCTTCGTTCGGCAAGGGCGCCCGGGTGGTCGGCAACCCGGTCCGCGGCGACTTCCGAGTGTGGGCACGACGTGCCGCCGCCGACCCCGAAGGCTTCGAGGCGCGCGCCCGCACGGTGCTCGTGATGGGCGGCTCGCAGGGCGCGCAGGCGCTGAACGAGACCGTGCCCGCCGCGTTCGCCCACGTGGAACTTCGCGGCCTGAAGGTCGTGCATCAGACCGGCGAAGCGATGCGGGAGGCCGTGGAGGCCCGTTACCGCGCGCTCGGCATCGACGCGGAGGTCGTGTCCTTCATCGACGACATGGCGCGCGCGTACGCGTCGGCCGCGCTGGTCGTCGCACGGGCGGGCGCCACCACGCTCGCCGAACTGCAGGCGATCGGCCGCGCGTCGATCCTCGTGCCGTACCCACACGCCGCCGACGACCATCAGACCCGCAACGCCGAAGCGCTCGAGCGGGATGGCGCGGCGCGCTGTGTCGCCCAGTCGTCGCTCGAGGCCGAGTCTCTCGGTGCGATGTTGAACGAGCTGCTCTCGGACGACGCGAAGCGTTGCGCGATGTCGGAGGCGGCCCGTCGGCGCGGCCGGCCCGATGCCGCCGCCTCCATCGTCGACGATCTCTGCGCGTGGCTCGGATGGCACGAAGCGTCCGCGCGTGCGTCGGTTCCGCCGAGCGCGACCGGCAGCGCCGACGAGTCCGAGACGGATTCGGAAGACGATGGCGACCCCGGCATGGGTTTGCGCGGAGACACCTTCTACTCGCCTCGGCGAAGCACGCTGCCGCCCCCGTCTGCGCGGAGGCGGTTGGTGTTCGAGGACAGCAAGACCCTCTGGGACTGAGCGCTCGGCCGCCAACCCCAGCACGCGCCACGCGCGAACATGGGGTTCATTCCACGGCGGTTCAGAACTTCACGGTTGCGGTGGCCAGGATGTGGATGGGCCAGCCCGGCGTGAAGTGAATGTCTTCGCATCCTGTGAAGCCGCCGCCTTCTTCCACTGCGCGGGTGCCTTCGGGACAGGACGCGGCCGAGGTCTCTCCAGGCAGCCGTGCGGTGGTGGCGAACTGCGCCTGCCGCCACTCGGTGTTGAGCAGGTTCTGCGCGGAGACACTCAGTCCCACCCGCTCGTGTTCCCACTGCACCGACGCGTCGAGCCGCGTGAAACCCTGCGCCTCGAGGAAGCCGTCTTCGGTCGCGGGTCGATCGGCCACGAAGAGCAACCCAAGCCGCCCGCTCACGCCGGTCTCCCGGTGTTGCACGACCACCTCGCTGTTGAGGAGGAAGGTCGGCGCGAGCGCGACCGAGTTCGCGTTCGCCGGGTTGTCGACGAACGTGGAGTTCGTCCACGTCGCGTCGAGTCCGAACCGAAGCCAGGGGAGCGCCTGCACCTGGAGATCCGCTTCGACGCCGACCCGCCGCGTGGCGCCGCGGGCTTCGGTCGTGCCCACGTCGCCGACCCAGACCGTCTCGGAGTCGAGGTCGAGGACGAACCCGGCCGCGGAGAACGTGACGTGGTCCGCGAGTTCGAGGCGCGCGCCGAGTTCGTAGCCGAGCCCGCGGGTGAGCGCGTTCGCGCGCATCGCGTCGCGGCGCACGACACCCCGCGCGTCGTTGCTGTGAAAGCCCGAGCCGAAGTTCGCGAAGAGGCGCAGCGTCTCGTGCGCCTGAATCACGACGCTGGCTTTCGGGCTGACCAGCAGCGCTTGCCGCTGGCCGCTCGTGCCTTCGCCGCCGAGCCGGTCCTGCACATCGAACGAGAACGAGTCGATGCGTGCGCCTCCGACGACGCGAAGCCAGCGCCAGTGCAGCGCTTCGCTCAGGAACAACCCCAGGCTCGCTTGGCCGATGTCCGCATCGATGCTGCGGGCGCCGTCGATCCGGTCCGGTGATTCCGCCAGCGCGTTGTCGATCAGATCGAGCCGCCCCTGGGCGCCGACGGTGCTGCGAAGCGTTGCTGGGCCCAGGCGGTGCCGCACCCGGTAGCGGGCGTCGAGCCCCACCGCGGTGCGCCGATCCGACTGATGGATCATGTCGCCGATGTCGGGCCGCTCGGTCGCGTAGGTGAAGTTCGAGTAGAGATCGAAGCGGTGGTGGGTGAGGTACCCGAGCACGCTTACTTCGCCTTCGTCGCCGCCCGAGGTGGGCACGGTCAACCGGCCGTACACGCCGTGCCGCTGCGTCGCGCCGCCTTCGTCCGGGTCGAGGGTACCGAACCGGTCGAGCGTGCCCGCGTTCACCGCACGCAGCGGCAGTTGCCCCGACGCGTTCCACGTGGAGAGGTGGCTGGTGCCGGTGAGGCTCAGCGTGGTGCCGCCGGGGAAGCGCGCGCTGGCGCGGCCGAAGAGGTTCACCCGCCGCAGATCTTCGCTGCGCTGGAAGGGCCCATTCGTCCCGTAGACCTCCGCGGCGAGCAATGGTTTCACCGCGAGAGTCGTGCGCGGGGCGACGAGTGCGACGCCGCGGAACGTTCCGTACGTGCCGCCGCCCAACGTGAAGGAACTCTCCTCGACATCCTCTCGCAGCACCAGGTTGATCGCGCCGGCGGTCGCGAAGTCCCCGAGTTCCGCGAAGTACGGACCCTTGCGGACCTCCATGCGTTCGATGAGTTCGGGGATCACCCAGTGCAGCTCGGTGTACCCCTGACTGTGTCCGTGGCTCGGCCAGTTCGCAGGCACGCCATCGACGAAGAGCGCGACGTCGGAGCCATGGTCGGCGTCGAACCCGCGCAAGAAGTACTGGTTGGCTTTGCCGCCCCCCGCGTGCTGGACGACGTAGAAACCCGAACCCGCGTTGAGCAGCTCGCCGGTGGAGGCGTAGGGCCGCAGCCGCAGCCGCTCGCCCTCGAGGTTCATCGACGACGTCGCCTGGAGCGGCGCTTCGAAATCGGCCGCGTCTTCGGAGGCGTCTTCGGCTCCGGCGGTCGGATCGAGATGCGCGTTCGGCGGCGTTGGCGTCGGCGGTGGGGGCGCGGGGAACACCACCTCAAACCGAATCCGGCTGGCGACGGGCGCCCCATCGCGCGTGGCCGGCTCGAACCGAAGTCGGCGCGCGTACTCGAGCGCCTGCTCGACGAACAGGGCTTCCGAGTTCTCCTCGGCCTGGACATCGAGCCGCCGCGCCTCCGCCACCGTGCCGTCTGCCGCCACGTCCAGCACCAACAACACCCGCCCGCCCATCTCCGCGCCCTCGGGGTACGCCGCCTCACCCTGCCCCTCGCGGACCAGAGGTGGCCGAAGCACGGGGTCGGCGTCGCCTTCGGGGTCGGCGTCGCCTTCGGGGTCGGCGTCGCCTTCGGGGTCGGCGTCGCCTTCGGGATCGGCTTCGGCTTCGGCCACGGCTTCGGGGTCGGCTTCGCCTTCGGGGTCGGCTTCGGCTTCGGCTGCGGCTTCGGCTTCGGCTTCGGCTTCGGCTTCGGCTTCGGCATCGGCTTCGGGGTCGGCATCGGCTTCGGCATCGGCATCGGCTCCAGCATCGACTTCGGCATCGACTCCGGCTTCGGCACCCCCGTCGGTCCCCGGTCCCTGGGCCTGCGCGAGAGACGTGGTGAGAAGCAGGGGCATCAGCAAGTGGCGGAAGGACATGATCGTCACACCTCTGTGCCAACGGGCAGCCGACACGAGAAAGGAGGGGGTGCGAAGGGAGAACGCGGACGCGCCGAGTACGGCGCATGATTTCGTGGGGCGCGGGCTGAGTTTCGGGTGGGGCCCTGCTTGCGGACCCAGAAACCAGTGGCACGGGCAAGGGCCGAGCCGCCACGACCCGGTCATGGAGTCTTGCCCGCGTGTCGTGCGACCCTCCGGGCATGACGAAGATTGCGGTGTTGGGCACGGGCGATGTGGGCAAAGCCATCGCCTCCAAGTTGGTGTCGCTCGGGCACGAGGTTCGCCTCGGCTCACGCACGGATGGCAACGAAGCGAGCGAGCGATGGGCGGCCGATCAGGGGGAAGGCGCGTCGGTCGGGACCTTCGCGGACGCCGCCGCCTTCGGCGAGATGGTGTTCCTCGCCACGAGTGGGGTGCACACCTTCACGGTGGCCAAGGGCATCGTGGAAGAGGTCGGGCGCAAGATCCTGGTGGACGTCACGAACCCACTCGATTTCAGCCAGGGCTTCCCGCCCGCGCTGTCGGTCTGCAACAAGGACAGCCTCGCCGAGCAGATCCAGCGGGCGCTGCCAGAGGCGCGCGTGATCAAGACGTTGAACACGGTCCACAACTCGCTGATGATCGCGCCCCGGCGGATCAGCGGCGATCACCAGATCTTCGTGAGTGGCAACGACGCGGACGCGAAGGCGGAAGTGTCCGAGTTGCTGCAGACGTTCGGATGGCGCGCCCACGAGATCTTGGATCTCGGCGACGTGACGACTGCGCGCGGCACCGAGATGTGGCTGCCGCTCTGGGTGCGCCTGTTCGCGAAGTTCGGCACCGGCGACTTCAACATCACGCTGACCCGGGTGGACGACGCGGACTGAGCCGGGGGCGGGGCGTGCCCTTGCCCGTGCCCGTGCCCGTGCCCTTCGAAGCCGAAGCCGAAGCCGACGCCGACGCCGACGCCGAAGCCGACGCCGAAGCCGATGCCGACGCCGAAGCCGATGCCGAAGCCGAAGCCGAAGTCGACGCCGACGCCGAAGCCGATGCCGAAGCCGAAGTCGACGCCGAAGCCGATGCCGAAGCCGAAGCCGAGGCCGAAGCCGACGCCGATGCCGATGCCGAGGCCGAAGCCGAGGCCAAAGCCGAAGGCCGAGGACTTGGTGACTCGGAGCACTGTGCTACCGGGTGCCCATGCCGACCGAGACTCGAACGGTGCGCCCGGGCCGAACGGCCCGCGAGGTGCGCACCGAACAGGGCGCGTACCTCGTGCCGCCCACCGACTGGATCCTCGTCCCGCCCGGGGATGCCGCGCTCACGCGCCGAGTGAAAGCCGGCGGACCGCACTGGCTGGTGCAAGAGAAGAAGGGGCGCCGCACGTTCTCCCAAGGCATCTGGGCACCGAAGGACCGGGTCGACGCGATCGTGGCGGCCCTCACCCTCGAACGGAGCGACCCCGCCCACCAACGCAAACTCGACGCCGCCCGCAAGAAGCGGGAACGCGAGCAGGTCGCGTACGCCGCCGAGTTCGAAGACGCGGTGTTCGCGTTCCTCGACTTCGCCCCGACCCATGAACCGCTCGCGCGACGCATGGCCCGCGCGATCGCCGCGCACGCGACCCCGGTCGGCAGCGGCACGGTCGCCCGCACCAAGCGCATCCCCGTCGAGAGGCGCGCCGCCGCCGCGACCATTGCCTGGATGCGCCACCAGACCACCGGCTACGACGACATGAAGATCAAGCGGGTCAAAGGCGAACGCCGCCAAGTCCGCCGCGAACTCGCCCAACGCTCCCGCCACCTCCTCGACCGCTACCGCCGCGGCCAACCCGCCCCGGAGAACTGCCCCCTAGCGAAGGCGTTCGAGCAGTAGGCCGGATTCGGCGTCGGCCTCGGGATCGGGATCGGATTCGGCGTCGGCCTCGGCTTCGGGATCGGACTCGGCTTCGGGGTCGGCTTCGGGATCGGACTCGGCTTCGGGGTCGGCGTCGGCTTCGGCGTCGGCTTCGGCGTCGGCTTCGGGCTCGCCTTCGGATTCGGCTTCGGCGTCGGCTTCGGCGTCGGCTTCGGCTTCGGCGTCGGCCTCGGCCTCGGCCTCGGCATCGGCCTCGGCGACGGCGTCACCAAGTCCTCGGACGTCATCCTGGCTGGTCGGTCGGCCGGTCGGTCACCGATCGACTTCGTTCAGGTACTCCTCGACGCCGATGTAGCCGCTCGGCCATTCGTGACTGGTGAGATCCTCGGAGACCGTGAACCCGCGCGCGGTGATCCACGCATCCGGGATCCCGTCTTCGTTCGTATCCGCCGGTCCGGTGCCCATCGGCGTCGACGACCGCCCCGCGATGAACGCGAGGTAGTGCGGGGTCGTGTTGAAGTTCTGTCCGGCGCTGCTGCTCATGTAGCTCACGCACGCGCCATCCCGAATGTCCGAGAGGTAGAGCGCGTCGAGCGCGTCGACCTCAGCGACGACATCACCGTTCTCGTCGATGCGCCGGTTCGCACCCACATCGTTGCTCACGTCCGTGAATGCGTCCGCCGCAGTCTGCGCGGTGGTCGGCGGCCCAAGCAGGGGGAAGGGCGCGTCCACCTGGTAGTCGTCGGTCAGCTGCGTGTTGGCGCTGGCGCCGGCGTACGGGCCCGAGGTGACGTCGACCCGCCAGTTCCAGAGCCGCCAGTTGTCTTCCGCTGGGTCCGTCAGGTGGCTTGGCATCACGAGGTTGCCGGCGCTGTGGATCTCGGGTTCGTACTCGGCGCGGTAGAACACCTTGTTGAAGCTGTTGTTGCCGTTCGGGGTCTCGACGCATCCCTGCAGGTAGTAGTTGCCGATGTGGTTGAGTTGCACGTCGCCGATGACCACCGACCAGCGGAACTTCCAGTTGAAGACCACGTTGTTGTAGACGTCCGCGCGTCCGTACGTGTGCACGTTGGGGTGGCGGTGGGTGACGTTGTAGTAGGCGTTGTGGTGGAAGCTGAGGTTCTCCGAGAGGGTCGGATCGTCGCTGTCCCCGAACAACGTGCCCGTCTTGCCCTCGGCCAAGAGCAGCCGCTGGAACGTCACGTCGTCCGTGTCTCCACGGGTGGTCATCACCTCGTCGCCACCCCATGAAACCGAGATGTGATCGAAGATGTGGTTCGAGCAGTTGATCAGCGAGACCGCATCGAACGTGGAGTACTCCGGCCGCACCCGGAGGTAGCGGACGATGAAGTTGTCCGCCCCGACGAACTCGAGCACTCGGCTGACGCCCGAGACGGTGATGCCGCCTGCCGGCGCGGTCTGACCCGCCAAGGTGAAGTCTCCGTTCGTCACGCGAATGGTGCTGTCGACGATCACGACGCCCGACACCGCGAAGGTGATGATGCGCGGTCCGGACGCGGTCAGCGCGGCCCGCAGGCTGCCTTCGCCGGAGTCGTTCAGGTTCGTCACCCGGAGGACCCGTCCGCCGCGACCGCCGGTGGCTCGGGCACCCGCACCCCGCGCGCTCGGAAACGCGAGAACCTCGCCCGGCGGTCCGGCATCGATCGGTCCCGCATCCATCGACGCGGCGTCGACCCCTGCGTCCACGGGGCCCGCGTCGACCATCTCGCGCACGCACACGCAGTGGTCGGAGATGTGGCCGGTGTCCGCGCAATCGAGCGGCATCGTACGATCGCCCGCGCACATACCATCGATGTTCTCGAAGCTCTCACTGCACACGAGGCCTCCAGCGGCGCACGCCTCTGCGCAGCCGGTCGAGTCGTCGAAGACGATCTCGCAGCTCGTGGGGCTGGCCTCGCAGACCTCGACTTCGGTGAACGCGCTGCAATCGACCGGGGTGAACGCGTCCACCGGATCGGGCGCGTCCGTGCCACGGGCGTCCACGGGACCGGCGTCCACCGCCGCGTCGTCGTCGCCGCCGCATCCAGCGGCCCACACCGCGCACAGGGCGAGGGTGCCCAAGGTTCGAAGGTTCATGCGGCACGCTACGCAGCCTCGGCGCCTCGGAGCAAATCGGGAACCGCACGGTGTGCGAGACCGCTGACTCGGATTGTGCCCTTGCGCTCACCCTTGCCTTTGCCCTTGCCCTTGCCCTTGCCCGCTTGATGCATCGACGCCGAAGCCGAAGCCGAATCCGACGCCGAAGCCGACGCCGAAGCCGAAGCCGAATCCGAATCCGAATCCGAAGCCGACGCCGAATCCGAATCCGAATCCGACGCCGAAGCCGACGCCGAAGCCGAGACCGATTCCGACGCGGACGCCGAATCAGGGCAAGGGCAGGGGCAAGGGGCCCCGCCCTCTATGCCAGCGGCGGCATCGCGTGCGCGATGCGGGTGGCGACCGCCATGATCGACTCCTGTGGGTTCACGCCGAGGCTGGTCGGCAGCACGGAGCCATCCACCACGTAGAGCTCTTCGGTGCCCCAGACCCGGCCGCCCGGATCGCACACGCTGCTGCGGGCGTCGGTGCCGATGCGGGCCGTGCCGAGCGGATGTTGGGAGGAACACTCGAATCGGCGGCCCGGCAACGACTCGAACGGAAACCGCTCGAATGCATCCGCGTCGAGGCCGTGGTCGAGGCCGAGCACGGGCGGAAAGATCTCGGTCGCGCCGGCGGCGAGGAAGGTGCCGCCCATGGTTCGGATGATGTCGGGGACGCGTGCCCGGTCGCGCTTCGACATGCGGTACGTCGCGAGCGGCGCGCCTCCGGGGCCCCGCCGCACGGTGCCGCCGCCTTCGTCGTGGATCATGCCGCCGAACATCGCGACGTAGCGCATCCGGCGGGCCCGCTTCACGTGCTCCGGCCCGATGCCGGGCATCGTCGCGCCGATGACGCTGACCGGAATGAAAAGCGAGACGAGCGTCAGTCCGCGGTCTTCGAACGCGTCGGTGAACGCGCTCTGCATGGCGCCCTTCCACCCTTCGACCGGTTCGTCGAAGGCGGCCATCATCCGAAAGCCCGGGTGCAGCGTCATGCGTTTGCCGAGCACTGCGTTTCGGATGCCGCTGCGGCGGAGGATGCCCGGCGTGAACCACGCGCTGCCCGCGATGACGACCCGTTTGGCGTGAACGGTGAGCTTGTGTCCGGGTTTGCCGTTGCGGCCGTCGAGCACCCGGCCGACCACCCCGCGCGCGCGGCCACCCTTCACCACCACGCGATCGACTCGGCAGTGCGAGTACACCGTCGCGCCTTGGGCGACGGCGCGCGGCAGGTAGCTCTGGTCGACGCTGAGTTTGGCTTTCTCCGGACAACCGAAGTTGCACCGCCCATGGCCGCGGCAGCCGTCGGTGTTGCGCCGCACCGGCTCGATGCGGAAGCCCTTCTTCTTCGCACCCTCGGCGAACAGGTGCGTGGAGCGCGACCACCGGTCGGGCGTGACCGTCTCCACGTGCAGGTGCTTCTCGACCTTCTCGAAGTACGGCTCCATCTTGCGGGCGCTGTATTCGGTCAAACCGAGCTCGTTCGCCCACCCGTCGAGCACGTGGTCCGGGGTTCGGAAACACACCCCGCCGGTGACCACCGACGAGCCTCCGACCACGCGGCCCATCGTCACGTTGATCACCGGCGTGTCCCCGAGGCCGACCGCCACCGTGAAGCCCCCGTCGCGCCACACGTGCCGGAGCGATTCGCTCGGGCGCATCTTTCCGTGCAGCCCTGCGTCCACCCGCGCGCCTTCTTCCAGAACGAGCACGTTCTGTCCGGCTTCCGCGAGCTCCGTCGCGACGGTGGCGCCGCTCGCGCCCGAGCCGACGACGACGACGTCGCAGCTGAGCTCCAGGTCGCGCCCGAGGTCGCGCGCCGATTCGTACGTCATCGGCCGCCTCGGGGTTCCGAGTCGTCGCGTCGCGGATCGAGCGGGAGCCCGTCGTATCCGATCTCCGCGGTGGTGGCCGGGTGTTCGTACCAGGAGAAGCAGATCATCGTCTTCGCACCCAGCACCGCGAGACCGAGCGGCGTCTTCTCGAACTTCTCGACGACGTGCACCCGCTCGCGCCAGCCGATCGCCCACAGCGGCTTCGGAATGCCGGCGGCGAGCGGCGCGACGGTGCCGAGCGCGACCATGCTGGCCTGAAAGACGGTGCGCGCCCGCGGCCCAGCGTGCGCCAGGAAATCTTGGACATCCTCCATCAGCCAATCGAGCCGGTCGGCCGGAGGTGGGCCTTGCTCGTCCGCGAAGAGCGCTTCGGCGAAAGCGCGCGCGACCTTGCGCACGGGCCGCGGCATCCGCCAGTCGTCGCGTCGTGCGTCGGGCGGAACGACGCGTCGGGGTGGTGCGTTCACGGCCAGAGTGTCCCGCGGATCGCCAGGCTTGTCGCGCGTCAATCGGCGGGCACCTCGCCCGGATGTCGGGCGAGGTGGCGGCCGAAGAGCTTCATCACGAGCAGGTGGGCGAGCGCCTGGGTGGCTTCGTACACGAACCACGGGAGCGCGGGCCGGAACTCGTGGATCGCCGCGATCACACTCTTGCCGTCGGGCGTGATCCGGAACTCGAACCGGCCCGGTCGAGGTCCGTCGGTGCGCGCGAGCCAACCGCCGTCGATGTAGAAGAGCGCTCGGCCCGGCGCGTTGCGTTCCTCCGAGAGCCGGAGCACCAGCAGCGGTTTCGAGAAGGGCCCGAGGCAGAACCGCACGACAGAACCTTCTCGTTCGCAGCGGAGCGCCGGCAGCGGCATGGTGGGGAGCCATCGGATGTACTCCTCCGCGATCCAGCGTGCGCCGACGCCGGGCGGCCGGGCGAGGCGCTGCACGCTGCGCACGGTGCTGGCGACGCGGGCTTGACGACGGTGGGTGGAGAGGCGCGCCAGCTGAGGCTTCGGCGCGGCTTCGTGGGCGACGGCTTGTCGCAAGGCGTCCTCGAACCCGAGCGCGTCGGGCTGGAGCCACTGTTGCAGTGGGTTGTCGGTCACCACCATCGCGTGCCGGAGGCTCTGGATGAGCGGGCCGACGAGCGCACGCGGCGTGCCGGTGATGAGCGACACCCAGAGCGAGGAGAGCCCTGGGGTGAAGAGCGGCACGTCGACCATCGGTCGGCGTTTGCCGAGCACCTTCGCGGTGCGGCCCATCATGTCGCGGTAGCTCATCACGTCCGGGCCGCCGATGTCGAAGTCGCCCGCCATCTCCGTGCGCCCGAGGCAATGATCGATCGCGCGTACGACGTCCTGCAATGCGATCGGCTGGGTCGGTGAACGGGTCCACCGCGGCGTGAGCATCGCGGGCAACCGTTCGACGAGCTTGGTCAGGATGTGCAGCGACGAGCCACCGGCGCCGACGACGAGCCCCGCCCGCAGACTCGTGACCGCCGCCCCATACGCGCGCAGGGTGCGCTCCACCTCGAGCCGGCTGGCGAGGTGCGCCGAGAGCACGCCTTCGTCGGGGATCAATCCCCCGAGGTAGACCACGTGGCGAACGCCGCACCGTGCGGCCGCGCGGGCGAAGTTGTCCGCGAGGAGCAGATCCAAATCGTCGAACGAAGCCTGGGTCAGCCGCGCCGAGGGCAGCATCGAGTGCACGAGGTAGACGGCGTAGTCGCAGCCCTCGAGCGCGCTCTCCAGTTCGAGCAACGAGAACAGGTCGCATGCCCGCCACTCGACGCCGTCCTCTTCGCGGGCTCGGCGACTGAGCGCGACGACCTCGAACCGGTCGGCGAGCGCCTTGCGAAGCGCAGTGCCGACGAACCCGCTCGCCCCGGCGATCGCCACTTTGGGTTTGCGCATGTGTTGTGGGGCGTAGGGGCGGGAGCGGGGAAACGCAACGCCTTCCGTCCGTGTGGTCCTTGCCCGTGCCCGTGCCCTTGCCCGTGCCCTTGCCCTTGGCCTTCTTTGCCTTGCCGAAGCCGATCCCGTTCCCGATCCCGAACCCGAACCCGAACCCGAAGCCGATCCCGATCCCGATCCCGAAGCCGAAGCCGATCCCGAAGCCGATGCCGAAGCCGATGCCGAAGCCGATGCCGATGCCGATGCCGAAGCCGATGCCGAAGCCGATGCCGAAGCCGAAGCCGATGCCGTAGCCGATCCCGAAGCCACGGGACCCGCCCTGTGTCAGTCGGCGGGCTCTGGCGGCAGCTCGGTCAGTGGCTCTGTTGCGAATCTCGAGATGACGACCGCGGCGGCGCTGTCGCTCCAGACGTTCACGGTCGTTCGACACATGTCGAGGATTCGGTCGACGGCGAGGATGAGGCCGACGGCGGTGGTGGGGAGGCCGACGGCGCCGAGGACGACGACCATCATCACGGTGCCGGCGTGGGGGATGCCGGCGGCGCCGACGCTCGCCAAGAGGGCCGTGAGGGCGACGACGAGTTGCTGGCCGATGCTCAGGTCGAGGCCGTAGACCTGGGCGATGAACAACACGGCGACCGCTTCGTAGAGGGCGGTGCCGTCCATGTTGATGGTGGCGCCGAGGGGGAGGACGAACGAGCCGATGCGGTTGGGGACGCCGCTCTTCTCCACGCACTGCATCGTGAGGGGCAGGGTGCCGTTGCTGCTCGCGGTGCTGAACGCGGTCAGAAGCGCGGGGATCATCGCTTGCGCGTGGTGCCACGGGTTCTTGCGGCCCATGACGTAGAGGATCGCGGGCAGGGTGAGGAACGCGTGCACGACGAGCGCGACGAACACCGTGAGCGCGTACCAGCCGAGCGCCCGGAAGGCGGCGAAGCCGTGGCCGGCGGCGGCGTAGAGCATGAAGCCGAAGACGCCGATCGGCGCGAGGGCGATGACGGCGAGCGTCATCTTCATCATCACCGCGAAGAGACCCGTGAAGAAGCGGCGCACGATGGAGGCGTCGAGGCGCGCCTGCGTGTCCGCATCGCTCTCGCCCTCGACCTTGCCGTGTTCGACCAGGCTGATGAACACGCCGATCAGGATCGAGAAGAAGATCACCGGCAGCATGTCGCCTTCGGCGGCGGCGTGAAGCGGGTTGCTCGGGATCATGCCCTTGAGCTGGTCCCAGAGCACCGCGCCGAGTCCTTGGCCTTCCTCGGCCACCGTCGGGAGGGCCGCACCTTCGGCACCTTCTTGGAGCAGCGAGAGCGGCACGCCTTCGCCCGGCATGATCAGGTTCACGAAGACGACGCCCGTCAGGATCGCGACCGCGCTCGTGCTCAGGTAGAAGAGCATCGTGCGGCCGCCGAGTTTGCCGAGCTGGCGCAGGTCGCCCATGCCGGTGACCCCGCTGATCAGCGAGGACACGATGAGCGGCACGACCAGCATCTTCAGCAGCTGCAGGAACAGGTCGCCCACCCGCTTGCCCACGTCGGCGATCGTCGCGACCACGTCCGGGTCGATGGTGCCGTTGTTGCCGAAGTGGCTCAGCGGCAGGCCGATTCCGGCGCCGAGCACCATCGCGATCAGGATCCAGTGGTGGAGCTTCAGGGTGCGCATGGTCGTCTCGGTGGGCCCATCGGGTCGACCCGGCAGGGTCCGCGATTATGGTGAGACCCGCCGCCCATGTCGAACGAAGAACCCAAACCCGGCCCCGCCGCGTCTCCTGCTGCCAGCGCGCCCTCCAACCGTCCGCTCCCAGTGCTTCGGGCCCAGCTCGACGCGATCGACCGCGATGTGCTGCAGTTGCTCTCACGCCGCATGGGCATCGTGGCGGAGATCGCGAGCTTCAAGCGCCACCATCGGGTGCCGATTCGGGATCTGAAGCGGGAGCGGGAGGTGCTCGCGGATCGCGCCGATCGGGCCGAGAAGCTCGGTCTGCCGCCGGAGTCGATCGAGTCCATCTACCGGCTCTTGCTCACCGCGAGTCGCGACCGACAAGCGGCGCTGCGCGCGGAAGTGCCGGAGAACCTGGAGCCGAAGACGATCGCGATCGTGGGCGGGGAGGGCGGCATGGGCCAGAGCCTGGCGCGTCTCTTCGGCGACCTGGGGCACGCGGTGATGATCGCGGACGTGGCCACGGACCTGCGCCCCGAGGACGCCGCCGCGTACGCCGACGTCGTGGTGATCAGTGTGCCGATCCGTGCGACCTCGGACGTGATTCGAAGCCTTGGCCCCAAGCTCAAGGCCACATCTCTCTTGATGGACGTCACCTCGGTGAAGAGCGAGCCGCTCGAGACCATGCTCGGCGCGACCGAAGCGAGCGTCGTCGGAACGCACCCGATGTTCGGACCCGGCGTGCACACGTTCACCGGACAGCGCGTGGTGCTCTGTCGTGGACGCGGCGACGACTGGTACGACTGGACCCGCGAGACGTTTCAGTCGCGGGGCCTGGTGGTCACCGAGACGAGCGCCGAGGCCCACGACCGCGCGATGAGCGTGGTGCAGGTGCTGAATCATTTTCAGACCCAGGTGATGGGTCTGGCCCTGGCGCGGCTCGGGGTGCCGCTCGCGGACTCCCTGGCCTTCACGTCGCCCGCGTATCTGCTCGAGGCGTACGTCATCGGTCGGCACTTTGCGCAGTCGCCGGGACTGTACGGCCCGATCGAGATGTTGAACCCCCGCACCGCCGATGTGACGCGGGTGTTTCGGGACGCGGCGAAAGAGATCGCAGAGATGTTGGAGGCCCACGACCAGGAAGCATTCGACGCCATGTTCGAGGAAGTGCGCGGGTTCCTCGGGGCCGACTTCACCGACGAGGCACGGGACCAATCCCGGTTCTTGATCGACCGCCTGGTCGAGCTGACCGCCGGCCGTTCGATCGAAGGCGCAGCGTCCGGCACGGGTCGGGAGTAGACTCTCTCATGCCCCGCGAAGTGCGCCGGATCGAGACCCTGCTCCCCCGACGCTCCGGGCTGTACGGCGGCAAGGCACGCGGACTGGCCGCGTTGTGCCGTGCCGGGTTTCCAGTGCCCGCTGCGTATGCGGTTCCGGCCACCAGTTTCGCCGCGTTCGTGCAGACCGCACTGCCCGTGGACGACCAGCTTCCGGCGCTGCTCTCACGGGACCTGGACCCAGTGCGACTCGACGCCATTCGTGCGCGCTTGCAGGCGGCGCCGTTCCCCGCCGAGCTGGAGCGGGCGATCCGCGACGCGTTCGCGGCGCTGGTCCGGGAGGGTGCCTCCGGCATCGCCGTCCGTTCTTCTTCGACCCAAGAAGACCAGCGCCAAGCGTCGGCGGCGGGGCTGCACACCACCGTCTTGAACGTGCGGGATGCAGACGCGGTGCTCGACGCGGTGCGCACATGCTGGGCGAGTGCGTTCACGCCGCCCGTCCTGACGTACCTGCGGCGCTTGCGTCCCGACGCCGATCGGCTGCGGGTCAACGATGGGACCTGGAGCACGCCTTCGGTGGGGGTGGTGCTTCAGGCCATGGTGCCGGCCGACATCGCGGGGGTGCTCTTCACCGTCAACCCACTCACTGGAGACGCGGGCGAAGTCGTGATCAACGCCGCGTTTGGGCTGGGGAGCAGCGTGGTCGACGGCACGGTCTCTCCCGACACGTTGCGCATCGACAAAGCGACCCGTGCGCCCCGAGATCGCGTCCTCGGCTCCAAAGAGTGCCGGATGGTGGTGGATCGAGACGGGGGACTCCGCCGGGAGGCCGTCTCGGAGTCCGAACGCAGCCACCTCGCTTTGAACGAAGACCAGACGGCGGCGCTGGTGGAGATGGCACTTCGGGTCGAGCAGGTGCTGCACGGACCGCACGACGTGGAGTGGGCCTTCACCGGAGAGACGCTCTACGTGCTCCAAGCGCGGCCGGTGACCACCGCGCTTCAACCAGGAACTCGGCGTTGGAAACAGAAGCGTTCGGATCCGCTCGAGCGGTCGCGCATCGTTTGGTCGAACGTGAACGTGGGCGAAGCGCTGCCGGGCGTGGCGACGCCGCTGACCTGGTCGATCCTCAGTGGGTTCAGTGATCTGGGATTCCGTCGCGCGTTCGGGTCGCTCGGCTGCACGGTGCCGAAAGAGGCGGAGCTCGTCGGATGTTTCCGCGGGCGCATCTACCTCAACATGAGTGAGTTCATGGGGATCCTTTCGCAGATCCCGGGACTCACGCCCCGCACCATTCTCGCGCTCGGAGGCGGCGGCGAGGTGGAGCGGCTCGAGTCCGACGTCGAGCGACGAAGTCCGCTGAAGTTTCTTGCGCGGCTCCCGGTGACCGCGTCGCGCTTCGCCCGCGAGAACTACCAGATGAGCGCGCGGCTCGAGACGTTCGAGGCGACGTTCGCCGCCGAGCGTCGGCGGCTCAGCGTGGACCCGCAAGTGCTCTCGAGCACGGCGCTCGATCGGATGTTGACCGACGTCGAGCACCTGCTCGACGAGTCGGGTGCGATCATGCTGACCGCGTACGGCAACTTGCTCTCGAGTGCCGTGGTGCTCGTCGGCGCGCTGCGTCTGTTCGCGAGGGACCGCGCGGACACGCTGCAGCGGGATCTGCTGACCGGTTTGGCGGATCTCGACAGCGCGGTGCCCGGCATTCGTCTCTGGTACATCGCGGAGATGGCGCGCGCCGAACCGGCCGCCAGCGACGCGTTGCTTCATGGCGCGGTTCGGCGGGTCGAAGACTTGCCCGACGGGCCCACCCGGCGTGCGCTCGAGACGTTCCTTCACACGCACGGCCACCGCGGGGCTGGGGAAGCCGAGGTGGCGGTGCCCCGGTGGCGCGAGGACCCATCGCTTCCACTGACGACCTTGCGGCTGCATTTGCAGTCCACGAGCACCGTCACGCCGCTGGAACTCGAACGACGTCAGCTCGCGGTGCGCGAAGCCGCCGAAGCGGAAGTCGCGCGTCGGGTGCCACGGCCGGGTCGGACCGCGCTGCGTCACGTGTTGGCGATGGTGCAGCGCTTCACGCGGCTTCGGGAGCGCTTGCGGGGATACGTCACCGAGGTGCTCGGCATGTTCCGAGTGGTCGCCCTCGACGCGTCGCGTCGGATCGCGCTCTCGGAGCCCGAGGCGGGAGACGACGCGGGCTTCTACCTGAGCCTCGACGAACTCCACGGCCTGTTGCGCCACGGAGGAAGCGTGGCCACCCGCGTCCGCCAGCGACGCACGCAAACCGATCGGGACCGGCGGCTCCCAGACCCGCCGGACACGTTCGTGGGGTACCCACCGCCTGCCGAGTCCGCGATGCCGCCCAGCGACGATCCGGATCTGCTGCGGGGGCTCGCGGCGAGCGGTGGCCGGGTCCGTGGGCTCGTGCGGCTCATCGAACGACCCAACGACGTCTCGGATGTGCAGCCGGGCGAGGTGTTGGTGTCGAGCTGCGCCGACGTCGGCTGGGCGCCGCTCTTCTTGACCGCGGCGGCGGTCGTGACCGATCTCGGCGGACCACTCTCCCACGCCAGCATCGTGCTCCGAGAGTACGGCGTGCCGGCGGTGGTGAACGTGAAGTACGGCACCCGGATCTTGCGCACGGGGGACGAGGTCGTGGTCGACGGAGACCGCGGCGAGGTGCGGCTCGTGAAACGGGCGACGGCGGTGGCCGGCGAGGCCCGCCCCGGGTGCGACCCTCGGTGAGGGAGGTGGGGCCGATCGAGGTTCGGCACCGCGACGACCATCTGCTCGTGGTCAGCAAACCGGCCTTCCTGCCGACGACGTCCCCGGGCGAAGGACGGTCCCTCGCGCAGATGGTGAAGGCGCTCGATCCGACCGCGCCTCGGTTGCACCCGACCTCTCGGTTGGACGCAGAGGTCACTGGGCTCGTCACGTTTGCGCGCACCGCCGAAGCGACCCACCGTCTGCTCGCCGCCCGCAAGGACGGGACGTACCACCGATCGTACCTCTCCCTCTGCGAGGGTTCGCTGGCGGCTGAGGGGCGGTGCGAGATGCCGATCTCGATCGATCCCGCGAACCCGAAGCGCAGGGTGGCGGCCGAGGGCAAAGGCGAGCGGTTGTCTGCGTCCCGTTGGCGGGTGCGCGCGGACGCGGGCGCCGTCCGTCTGGTCGAGTGGTTTCCCGAGACCGGCCGGACCCACCAGCTGCGCGTGCACGCCTCGAACCTCGGCGTGCCGATCGTCGGGGACGTGATGTACGGCGGGTCCAAACGCCTCGTGCGCGACAACGGGCGCGTCGTCACCGCCCGGCGGGTGATGCTGCACTGCTGGAAGCTGCGCCTGCCGCGGGTCGATGGCGACGAACTCGCGCTCGTGGAGCCGCCTCCGGCGGAGTTCCTCGACGTGTGGGCAGGTCTCGGTGGCCCGCCGCTCGACGCGACCCTGGCGCCCGCAGGCCCGCCCGACGCCTAGGCGTCGAGCGCCGCGTTCGTCTTGCGAAGAGACGCGGCCATCAAGATCTCGGTCAGCACAGTGACGAGCGTGGCGGACATCTCGTCGGACCGCGGGAGCAGGCGTTCGACGTTCCGCTGGTAGACGAAGAGCCGCCGCAGGACGATGCCGTCGTCGAGTTCGACCTCGTCGAAGAGGGCGGGGAGCCGGGGGTCCAGTCCTTCGCTCACCGCTTCGGCGCCGGGGAGGTCGTCGACGAGGACGAGCACTCCGTCGAGCTGGCTGCGCTGCTCCGGCGCGAGCTCGCCGAGGACCGACTGCACCTCGCGTTCGAAGCGTTGCGGCAGGATGGAGAACGGCAAGCGCGGCGCGCGCATGTCGAGTTGGCGGCACTCGAGGAAGGCGGCGGCGGAGCCGATGAGATCGCCCAGCGCTTCGCGCACGAGCCCCAAGTAGTAGAAGACCTCCGCGTCGTGCGGCAGCTGCTTCGATGCTTGTTCGATGGGCATCGCCGCACCCTCGACGTCACCGACATCGAACCGGGCACGGCCCATCAAGAAGTCGAGCTGCGGCGACTCGAGCGGCCCCTCGGGCAAGGAGGCCACGAGACTGCGCGCGCGTTCCATGTGGCCGGAGCCCAACGTGGCGTCGATGAGGAGCAGGAGCACGTCCGCGCGTTCGTCTTCGGTCTCGACGAGTTCAAGCGCTTCTTCCACGACCTCGGCGGCGTCGTCGAACCGGCCGAGACGCATGAGCACGTCCGACGCACTCAACATCGCGTCGAGGTAGGACGGGTCGAGTTCCAATGCGGCGCGGTGAAGCTCCAGCGCTTCTTCGAGTCGGCCGACGGCGGTCAGGACGTGGCCGAAGACGTGTTGGCCCTCTGGTGAATCAAGCCGTTCGCTGGCCGCTTGCCCGGCTTCGAGGGCCCCCTCGAGATCGCCCGCGGTCAAGAGGTCCCAGGCGCGTTCAACCGCGTCGGTGTTGGGGTCCGTGTCTCGTCGTGCCATGAGGCGGGCGAACGTAGACCTTCCATGGGTGGGTGCAAGCGGGCGGCGTGCGCCACCGGGGGCGAGGGGTCAGTTCGAGGCCGCTTCGACCCCGGCCGCATCGTCTGCGTCGGCGTCCGCGTCGGCGAGCAGCTGGGCCAGCAGGCTCTGGTCGTCCAGCGGTGCGTAGGCGTCCCGCTTGACGACGGCGTCCCGCCACCAACTCCACATCGGTCCGCGGTCCCGGCAATCCAGCGCGCGCTGCGTGGCTCCGCAGGCGATGCGGACGTGGAAGTGGTCCGCGTGCGGGTTGCCCCGGGTCGGTTGGTGCAGCGCCCAGGCCGCGCGGAAGAGCGCTTCCGGGTTCGGCTCGTGCGCGGCCGCGTAGCGCAAAAGCCGCGCCTTGAGTCCACGCGAGATGAAGATCCACTGCACTTGCGCTTCTTCGTCGAGCAGCAGCGTGCGCACCAGATGCCAGTTCCGCGCATCGTCGAAGAGAAGCACGCGACCACCTCGGTCGGTTGGCTCGACGCCCACACCATGGCGGTCGTACGCGACCCAGCCGCGACCCCGCACGCTCTCGCCCTGCAAGTCCGTCGCGTACAGGATGAGGTCCACGTCTCGGCCGCTGCGGTGGCTGCGGTGGCGGTGGTGGCGGCCGCCGAGGGGCGCGGAGAGATCACCGACCCGCAGCGGCGCCGAGTCCGGGTAGACCTCGAGCACGCTGGCGGACGCGACCTCGATCAGCTGCACGAGGCGCGGGAGTCCAAAGCGGGTGGGGTCGGTGGGACGGGCGCGGACGAAGCCAGGTCCTTCGTTCGCCAGGACCGCGCCGTGTTCGAGCCAGCCCCCCGCGCTGTCGCCGTGCGAGACGGTCTCGCCGCTCGGCGCTTGCCCGCCGCAGCCGCACATCAGGCCCCCGAGCAAGACGCCGAGGGACAGCGCGCGCCAGATGGACGAAGCACGGTGTCGGGCGGTGGGCATGACCCCATCCTAGTCGGTCTCGGCGCGAAACGCAGATTCGGCGGTCAGACGTGGAGCAGTTTGCCGAGCAGGGCGATCAACGACTGGAGGTCGGGCTCGCAGCTGTACCAACGGTCGGGCGACTCGACGAGGGAGCGGGCGGTCTCTTCGTCGATCGGATCGGGACCCCACAGAACCACCTCGGCCCCGGCGGGGAGGTCTTCGCCCATCGTCGCGAGCGTGGTCGGCTGAACCGTGGGGGCGCTGCAATCGACGATGACGATGGGTGGATCGAAGCTCTCTTTGACCCGGTCGAGGAGGGTGACGATGTCGTCGATCAGCAAGAGCGGGGCGCCCGAGACGGCCGCGCCGAGCTGCTCCATCAGCGCTTCGGTCTTGGAGGCGATCAGGACGGTGCGGTCGACGGGGGCGGCTTCGGTCGGGCGGCTCAAGATGATGCCGCTGGTCTCGTCGTCGAGACTCGCGATGCCGGCGACGCCGACGTGATCGTCGAGTTCTTTGGCCGCCCGGCTTCGTTCGACCGGCTCGATGCTCGGAATGCGCGCGAGCAGCGGCTGGAGTTGGGCCAACAGCTGCTCTGCCGAATCCTCGTCGAGCACGAACGCGGTGGCGGTTCGGAGGTGTCGGTCGACGAAGATGCGGAGCCGACGCCCACCGGCGGGGATCTGCTGCTCCTGCGCGTGGTGCAGCGCGCGCGTGATGATCCGGACCGCGACCTCGCGGTTGGCAATGGTATGAAGCGCTTCGCGGACCACATTGGCGGCCATTCCCAGGCCCCCGATGTGCACCCCTCGCCGCGCCCCTTCGGCAGGTGTCTTCATCGAACCCCCCGAGGATACGCCTGCGGTGGGTGGTTGCAAAGACGTTCCCTCATTTGCCGCCCAGGGTGGGGTGAACACCGCGGTGCCCGAAGAACCCCTCGGTGCCCGCCGGGTTGCCCGCCGGTGCACACTGCTATGGTCCGGCATGTACGTCGTCGGAATCGATGAGAACGGCCTCGGGCCACGGCTCGGGCCACTCGTGGCCACCGCGGCGACGATCGAGGTGGACGCGTACGACGCCTCGAAGTGGCGCGCGCTCGGCGTCTCGCTCGGACTGGGCGACAGCAAGCAGACGGGGGCCTTCGGGCGCATGGGCGGCATCGAGTCGGTGGCATTGGCGCTGGCGGAGCGCGCGTTCGGCCGCCCGGTGACCACCCCGGACGAGCTGCTCGATGCGATCTCGATCGACGGCCGGCTCTCCCTTCGGGCGCGCTGTCCCACCGATGCGACGGCGCAGCAGTGTTGGTCGGAACCCTTGAGCCTGCCCACCTACGGCGGCGACCCAGCGCACGGCCGCGACGTGCTCGCGCGGTTGGCGAAGGGTGGGGTGCGTGTCACCCGAGTCCGCACGTCGCTGGCGTGCGCCAAAGCGCTGAACGAGGACCTTGCGCTCGGGCACAACAAACTCGACGTCGATCTGCGTCTCTTCGAACACCTGCTGGTCGATGCCCACCGGGCCGCGGGCAGGGTGCTGGCGATCTGCGGCAAGATCGGTGGCATCAAGTCGTACGGCACCCGGTTCACACAGCTGGGCCAAGTAAAGGTCCAGGAAGAACAAGCGCGCTCCAGCGTCTACCAAACGACGCAAGGAGAAGTGCGCTTCGAAGTGAGCGCCGACGATCACCATCTGCCCGTCGGCATCGCCAGCATGGTCGGCAAGTACGTTCGCGAGATCGGCATGCGGCGGATCATCCAGTTCTACCGAGAGCTCGACGACCGGTTGCCCGACGCGAGCGGGTACCACGATTCGGTGACCACCCGTTTCATCGACGACAGCGCCAGTCTGCGAAAACGGCTGCACATCGTGCAGGACTGCTTCCGCCGCCAGAAGTAGTTCGGCGCGGTGGAGCCGCCAATCGATCGAGCAGCCCTTTCATGCCGAGTCGGAGAGCGCTGGCAGCGCGGCGCGTTCAGTCTTCGACGATCGAGAGGCTGATGTTGTTGTGGGCGAGCGCGGTCTTGAAGAGCGACTTGTCGTTCGACTTCATGTACGCCTCTTCGGCCGAGACGCGCCCCGCGAGCACGTGCTTGAGCAGGTCGTCGTTCATGGTTTGCATGCCGAGCTTCTTGCCCGTCTGCATGACGCTCTTGAGCTGGTAGGTCTTGCCCTCTCGGATCAAGTTGGCGACCGCGCTGTTGGCGACGAGGACTTCGTACGCCGCGACCCGTCCGCCACCTTCCTTCTTGCAGAGCACCTGGGCGACGACACCGCGCAGCGATTCGGACAGCATCACGCGGATCTGCTCCTGCTGGTCGGGCGGGAACTGATCGATGATCCGGTCGACGGTGCTTGGCGCGCTCGTGGTGTGCAGCGTGCCGAACACGAGGTGGCCGGTCTCTGCGGTCTCGATCGCGATGGCGATCGTCTCGAGGTCGCGCATCTCACCGACGAGTACGATGTCGGGGTCTTCACGCAGCGCGGCGCGCAACGCGGCCTTGAAGCCCTTGGTGTGGGTGCCGATCTCGCGCTGGTTCACCAGGCAACGTTTGTTCGTGTGCACGAACTCGATCGGGTCTTCGATCGTGATGATGTGATCGTCTCGGTTGTCGTTGATGAAGTCGATCAGCGTGGCCAGCGTCGTGCTCTTGCCCGAGCCGGTCGGCCCTGTGACGAGCACGAGTCCCTTGGACAACCAGCACAGGTCGAGCACCTTCTCCGGCAAACCGATCTGCTGGACACTGAGGAGCTCGAAGGGGATCTGCCGGAAGACGCCACCCACGCCTTTGCGGTCCATGAACACGTTGGCGCGGAAGCGACACACGCCTTCGATGGTGTGTGCGAAGTCGGTGTCCATGCAGTCGTCGAACTCTTGGCGGTTCTTCGGCGGCGTGATCTCCATGATCAGTGCGCGCAGTTCGTCCGAAGAGAGCGGCGCGCGGCCTTCCTCGAGCGGCTTCATCGAGCCGTCGATGCGCGCGAGCGGGGGCGACTCGCTGCACAGATGCAAGTCCGAGGCGCCGAGCTGCTTCATCAGCCGGAGGTAGTAGTTGATCCGCGGTTCGTCGGCGCCCAGTTGGATCTGCGGTGCGGCACTTGCGGCAGGGGCTGCAGGTGCAGCGGCGACGGCGGCGACGGCCGCTGCGGCGGCGGCGGGTGCGCGTGGCGTGGGGGACATCGGCTCGGGCAGACTCGCGCGTCCCATCGACGCGCCCCCACTGGCCGGCCGCAGCTTGACGACCCACGTCCCCGGCGTCGGTGCTTCGAGACTGACCTGCACGTCCATGCCGGCCTCGGACTTGTGGAAGAACTCCGCCTTGCCACTGAGCCGCAACGCCTCGAGCGCCATCGGCGGCGCCGCCTCCTGGACCAACTGGGCCACCTGCCCGTGGTCGATCGGCTTGTTGGACTGCCGCTCCCCGGTGTCGAAGATGAACTTCACCGCCTGCCCAGACACCAGGTCGATGCCCAGTGCGTTGTGACGGACGAGGTGCTGTACGTAAAAGTCGATCCGAAGCATCTGCGCGCGAGTTTACAAGATCGCCGCCCCTCCGTGCCGCCCGATTTCGCCCCGGCCCCTAGCGGTCGGACTCGGGATCGGCTTCGGCGTCGGCGTCGGCTTCGGGATCGGCTTCGGCGTCGGCGTCGGCGTCGGCTTCGGAATCGGCGTCGGCTTCGGAATCGGCTTCGGCGTCGGCGTCGGCTTCGGCTTCGGCTTCGGCGTCGGCTTCGGAATCGGCGTCGGCTTCGGAATCGGCTTCGGCGTCGGCGTCGGCTTCGGCTTCGGCTTCGGCGTCGGCTTCGGAATCGGCGTCGGCGTCGGCGTCGGCTTCGGCGTCGGCGTCGGCTTCGGAATCGGCTTCGGCGTCGGAATCGGCTTCGGCGTCGGAATCGGCTTCGGCGTCGGAATCGGCCTCACCCTCACCCTCACCCTCACCCTCACCCTCACCCTCGTCCCCTTCTTCCAACCTCGGCTCGAGCGGCAGGTCCAGCGCGCCCACCGGCTCGTCGCCCTCCCGCCCGAAGAACTCGCTCTCCCGGTACGCCTTCACCCCGCGCACCACGAAGATCTTAACCACCGCCGCTGCGGGAACGGCCAACAGCACGCCCATGAACCCGAAGATGTCGCCAGCGACCATCAACGCGAACAGGACCCAGATCGCGCTCAGACCGACTTTGTCGCCGACGATCTTCGGCGTGATGACCAGACCGTCGAGCGCCTGCACCACCGCGTAGACGCCCACCACCATGCCGACCTGGGTCGGGCCCTGGTAGTCGAACGCGCACATCAAGAGCGCGAGGCCGAGGGCCACTGCGCCGCCGACGTACGGAATGAACGCCAGCAGCCCGCCCGCGAGTCCGATGGGGATGGCGAGGCGAATCCCGGCGATCGAGTAGCCGGTCGCGTAGAGCGCGGCGAGGGTGAGCATCACGAGGATCTGACCGCGCACCCACTGTCCGAGCACCTCGTCGATCTCCGAAAAGATCTCGGAGACATGCGTCCGGTAGCGGAAGGGCACGAGACGACCGATCGCGGCGATCATCCGGTCGAAGTCGTAGAGCAGGTAGAACGCGAACACCGGAACCATGAGCAGTCCTGCGACCGCGCCGAGGAAGTTCGCAGTGCCGCCGACGAGCCAGCGCATCGCGGCAGCGGCTGGGGCCATCGCCTGTCGGGCCATGCCCTGCGCATCGCCAGAGAACTCTTCCAGCACCTCGTCCAAGCTGTGCGGAATCGGGATGTCGTAGCTTTGAAGCACCGGCGTCCACGACTCGAGCATCGCCCGTGCCTTGCCTGGGAGCTCCCGCGCGAAGTCCGCGATGTCGTGCACGATGCCGGGCACGACGAGCAGCACGAAGAGCACGCCGGTTCCAAGGACGAGTACGAGCAGGAGCACGATCGCCGCTGCGCGCGGGATCTTCCAGGACTCGAGCCGGTCGACGACCGGGTCGAGCATGTAGGCGATCAGAAACGCGAAGAACACCGGCGTGAGCACGTTCCGAAGGGCGTAGAGCACCCCGACGTGCGCACCGACCCCGATCAGGACCAGCAACCACCGGGGCATCGACGTGCCGCTGCTCGAACTGCCACTCGCGCCACTCATGCGACTTCGTTCCAGCCTGCGGTGGCCCGCGCTTCGACCGCCGCGACGGCGAGCCCATCGGCCACTTCGTTCAACTCCACGCCCGCGTGTCCCTTCACATGGTGGAGCGCGACCTTGCCGTGGACCTTCAACGCGTTCCTGATGTCCGTGATGAGCGTCTTGTTCGCCTTGGCCTTCCACCCTTTGGTGAGCACGCCGATCGAGTACGTGGAGTCCGTGTAGAGCTCGATCCGGCGACCCGGCGGGGCGCCTTCGACGGCGCGGAGAATCGCGGTGAGTTCTGCGATGTTGTTCGTGCCGTGTCCGAGGAACTCACTGAGTTCTTTGCGGTGGTCGTCCCAGAGCATCACGACGCCGAGGCCGGCGGGGCCTGGGTTGCCGCTGCACGCTCCGTCGCAGTACACGAGCACTTCGTCCGCGCTCGGCTTGTTCGGCGTGGGCCCAGACGCTTTGGCCGACTTCGACTTCGACTTCGTCTTGGGCGGGCCGACCTTCTTGGCGGCCGCGCAGAATTCGTCCTCGAAGATGGTTGGATCGCCCGACGCTTTGAGGTTGCCCTTGGAGGCTTGGTACGCCTTGCCGTCGTTGGCGCTGTAGCGGATCTCCACCCGCCCTTTGTCCACGCGCAACTCTCCTGCATCGTCACATCGCGCGAGCACTTTGGCGTCGCGCAGCTTCATCCAACGCCACGGCATGCCCGGTGTCTATCACGCGCGCCGGGCTGCGCGTAGGATCGCGTCCGAGTCGAAGAACTCTCGGAGGTCGTCGCCGACCCCGCGCTCGAACAAGCGTTTGCCGAAGTCCTCCGATCCGGGCTGCGCGAGAACACACCGCGGACGCGCTTCTCGACGAATGAAGATGGTTGGGACCATCCGTGGGACGGAACCAAGAGAGCCGACCGGGTGGGTCGGCTCTCTCGGTGCGATGCCTCTTCAGCATCCGGTTCGTTGGCGCCCGTTGGTTCAGCGGCGGCGTTCCTGGGCCTCGTTCACTCGGATGGAGCGGCCATCCAGGCTGGCTCCATCCATCCCATCCATCGCCTCTCGGGCGGCCCCATCGTCGGTGAAGGTCACGAACCCGAACCCTCGCGAACGACCGGTTTCCCGGTCGGTGATCACCTTGGCTTCGGTCACTTCTCCGAACGACTCAAACGCCTCGCGCAGACTCTCGTCTGTTGTCGCCCACGCCAGTCCGCCCACGAACAGTTTCTTACTCATCGCTACTCTCTCGATCAAACGTTGCAGGGCACCCCACCGAACTCCGGTGGTTCCGCCCCCCAGCGGACACCCGACGCGGACGCCAGCCGAGGCGCCAATTTTCCCACGGCACCGAAACCCCATCAAGTCAATTGGGCGGATGACGTTCACCCCTGAAACACAGAGGATTCGTGCTTCGTATCCCGCGCCGCGCGCCTCTCACTCTTCGCTTCGTCGAGCTTGCTGCATCTCGGTCCACAGCTCGAGCAGCCCATCGACCCGCCGTTGATCGAGGTCGACTGCGACCGTCAAACGGCGGTCGGCTGCTTCGACGCGGACGAGCCGCAGCGCGGCGCCGGCAGCACTCAAACCGAGCAGTGGTTGGTCGAGCAGCTGGGCCCGCTCGGCTTCCACCCGCACGCCGGCATCGACGGCGCGCTCCTCGGTCTCGAACTCGAACACCAGCCCAAGAGCGAGCCCGCGGCTCACACGGGCCCCCGCGCCGAGTGCGGAGAGCTCCGTCAAGAGCCCGGCCGCGATGCCTCTCGTCTCGCGCGACATGCGACGCCGGATCGCGGCGCGCCACGTCTCCGGAAGGTTGGCGGCGAAGCCCACCTCGCTTCCCTCCGCGACGTGATCCCAGAGTGCGGCGAGTGCCGGTTGTTCGGTGCGCAGGTCGCTGCGCTCGCCCTGAAGGGTGGCGATGACGCGACGGACCGCGGGCTCCTGTCCGAAGACGGCGCCGGTCGTTCCGAGAAACGCGATCCGCGAGTCGCCCCGTCCACCGGCCACGGCGGGGACCCCGTCGAGTTCGACTTCGCGCAAGGTGCCGCCGCCTTCTTCGACCACGTCGCGCATGCACTCGCCGAGACGGTCGTGGTCGAACGGGCCCTGGGCGATCACGGTGACCGCGTCGAGGTTGCGTGGGGTGTCTCCTCCCACGAACGCGACGAGCCGCTCGACCTGTTCGGTGGGGTCGATGCCGCAGCGCTCCTGCAGCGCCCGAAACCGTGCGTCGCCTCCGCGCTCGGTGACGAACGTGCGCCACAGCGCGCTGTTCCATACCGCCGCCACGTCGACCGAGAGCAGGGCGCTCGTTCCACTCGGCGCGTTCTGAAGGGGGTCTTCGCGAAGCGTCAGCGGTCGCAAGAAGTAGAATGCGGCCGCGCCGGAGAGGCCCAGCACCAGGACGAGGAATAGGAGCCGCGCGCGCACGGCAAGGACCCTATCAGGACGCGCGGACGGCGCTTGCGGAACGCTTCCACGTCCGTTCGATCGTTGAAGCGTGGAAGCGTTGTTGCAATTGAGTTGCAACAAGCGATGGGTTTGCTAGTTCCGGGTCCTGGTGTGTCGGTGGCGGACAGTTGCATGGGGCGTGGTGCTCGTTGGAGCGCTGGCTTGGGGTCCGATCGCAGGCGCGCAGGATGCCGGCGTCGGAGATGCGGGCGTCGGAGATGCGGGCGTCGGAGATGCGGGCGTCGGTTCTGAGGCCGATGCCGAAGCCGAAGCCGAAGCCGAAGCCGAAGCCGAAGCCGACGCCGAAGCCGAAGCCGATGCCGAAGCCGAAGCCGATGCCGACGCCGAAGCCGACGCCGATGCCGCTTCCGCTTCCGCTTCCGAGTCCGAGTCCGCTTCCGAGTCCGCTTCCGAGTCCGCTTCCGAGTCCGAGTCTGCTTCCGCTTCCGAGTCCGGTTCCGCTTCCGAGTCCGCTTCCGCTTCCGAGTCCGCTTCCGATGGTGACGTTGGGCAGGCCGAGTGGGACCTCGAGGGGTTGGAGGAGCTCGAGGGCTTCGGAGCGGCGGCGGTGGTCGAGGTCGTGCCGGCGCGAGACGGGGAGCGTGGCGGCGGTTCGTTCGAGTTCGAGGGGGCGGACCTCATCGCGACACCGGTCTCCGAAGGAGCCGACATCCTGCGGGCGGCGCCGGGGCTCTTTCTGACGCGCACCGAAGGCGACGCGGTCGGCCACCGGATCTCGCTGCGCGGGTTCGACGCGGAGCATGGTCAGGATCTCGCGCTGCGGCTGGACTCGATGCCGCTGAACATGCCCTCGCACATTCACGGTCAGGGGTATGCGGATCTCGGTTGGCTGATTCCGGAGGTCGTGCGTTCGATGCGGGTGACCGAAGGCGTCACCGATCCAGAGCAGGGCGACTTCGCGGTGGCTGGGTCGATCGAACTCTCGCTCGGGATCGAACGGCGCGGGCTCCTCTCCCGCACGTCGTACGGTTCCTTCGGCGCGTTCCGTCAGCTCGCGATTTTCGCGCCGCGCGGCCTCTCGAACGAGACCTTCGGCGCGGTGCAGGTGCGACGCAGCAATGGGTTCGGCGACAACCGCGGCAGCCTCGGCGCCTCCGCGATCGTGCAGCACGGGTTCCGAACCGGGGCGTGGCATGTGCGCTTGACCGGTCTCGCCCACGGGGTGCGTGCAGGACTCGCCGGTGTGGTGCGGCGCGACGACGTACAGGCCGGCCGGGTGGGCTTCTACGAGAGCTACGATCTCGCGACCGCGCAGAACCAGAACGCGGCGGCCGGGCGGTTCGCATTGCTTGCCAGTGCGACGCACCGAGCGGCAGACGGGAGCAACACCTCGTTCTCGGTCTTCGGCCAGTACGACCAGTTTCGAGTTCAGCAGAACTTCACTGGGTTCGTCGAACGTTCGACGGTGGAGCCCGCGTGGGTTGGCCGCGGGGACCTCATCGAACAGCGCAACCGCACCGTCTCCCTCGGTGCATCCGCCAGTCACCGGACCCGCGCGTACGAACCCACCCGCTGGCTGGATGCGCGGGTCGAGGTCGGCCTGCAGACGCGGGTGGATTCGATTGAGCAGGATCAATCGCTGCTCCAGGCGCCGCAGAACGAAGTCTGGGACGAGCGGGTGGACGCGGACATCCGTGCAACCGACATCGGTCTGTATGGCGACCTCGACCTCGATGTGGATCGGTGGCTCACGCTTCGGGTCGGCGCGCGCGCGGACGTGCTCTTCTACGAGGTCGACGATCGACTCGGCAACCGGGTGCCTGCGTTTCGAGAACCGACCACCCTCGTCGGACACCGCCGCACCGCATTCGGCGTGGCCGCCGGCCCGCGCACGAGCCTCGTGGTGCGACCCACCGATGCGCTCTCGTTCTTTGCGTCCTACGGCGAAGGGTTTCGATCCCCGCAAGCACGCACCCTCGACGACGGGGAGCGCGCCCCGTTCACCAAAGTCCGTTCGGCCGATCTCGGCTTGGGGTTGGTGGCCGACGAGTGGCTCGAACTGCGCGCGGTCGGCTTCTTCACGCACCTCGCGGACGACGTCGCCTTCGAACCGCGCGAAGGCCGGCTGGAACGGGTCGGCGCGACCCGGCGGCTCGGCGCGACCTTGTTCGCCAAACTGCGCACGCCGAGCTGGTTGACCGCGGCCGCGAGTCTGACCTTCGTCGATGCGGAGCTCTTGGAGCCGCCGCCCGGCGACGCGATGGACCCAGAGCCCGCGTTCGAGGCCGGACAGAACCTGCCCTACGTGCCGCCGTGGCTGTTTCGCCTCGATCTCGCCGCCCAAGGCGACCTCGGCAAAGTGCAGCGCCACCTGGTGCGCGGCCGGGCCGGCATCGGGTTCACGCAGCTCTCGGCGCGGCCGTTGCCCCACGGGGAGTTCTCGGCGCCGGTCGCACTCCTCGATCTCTCGGCCTCGATCGCCTGGCGTTCGGTCGAGCTCGGCGCGCAAGTCCAGAACGTCTTCGGCGCCGAGTACGCAGCGACGGAGTTCAACTTCGCGTCGCACTGGGATCCCGACGCACCGCGCTCGCGGTTGCCAGCCCGGCACTCGAGCGCCGGCGCACCGCGCACGTTCCTCTTCTCGCTGGAGTTGCAGCTGTGACCGGTTGTTTCCCGTCAGCACACTGGCTCGCTTCGTGGCGCCTCTGCGCCCGCGCCCTGGGCACGGCTCTTTGGTGCGCCGCGTGTCTGTGGATGTTGGGGTGCGTGGACACCGGTGCGGGGCGCGTGCCTGCGCGCCTGGTCGTGCAGGGCGTCGACGCCAGCGAATCATTCGCCGGGCGGGACGGCTGGACGATCGAACTCGACCGCGCCGAGCTCGCGTTCGGGGGGCTCACGCTCTGCCCCGGCGTACAGGCCGGCGACCTGTGCGAAGAAGCGCGCGCCGAGGTGCTCGAACCGGTTCGGATCGACGGACTCGACCCGGCGCCGCGAGAGGTCGCCGAGATCTCCGCGCTCGCGACCACGGTGCGGTCTGCGATGTGGAACTACGGTGTGCGGTGGCCGCTGACCTCGACCGAGCCCGTGGTGGACGAGGCGGCGGCGGACGGTTCGGTCGTGCTCGAGGGCGTCGCGCGCCGGCCATCGGACGCAGGCGAGCGGGTGCTCCCTTTTCGAGCGAGCTTGATCCTCGAACCCGCCGGCCCGGGGGTGGTGGTGGTGCGCGCGTCCCGACTCTTCGATCACGACATCGAAGCCGGCGACACCTTGCGCGTGTCGATCGATCCGCGGGCGTGGGTCTCGACCGTGCAGTTCGACGCGCTCTTCGACGCCACCACCCCTGGCGAGACCGCGGTCTTCGCCGAGGACAGCCAAGCCACCCGCGCGGTCGTGACCGCGCTCACCACACGGGCCCAGCCCCGTCTCTCCTGGAACGATTAGAAACAGAAAGCCATGAAGATGTTGTCCTTGAACCCTGCCCGCTCCTTCGTCGTCATCGCACTCGCGTGCGTGTTCGCGTGCACCAGCCCAAGTGGTTCGATCGACGTGTTCATCGAAGCCGAAGACACGATCGTCTCCGGCATCGAAGCCGGCGCTGGGCCGGACGACATGCAGGACGGTTGGACGGCCACCTTCGATCGGTACGCGGCGGTGCTCGGCGACGTCGAGTTGCAGCTCGCGACCGACGACACGGTCCAAGCGGGGCTGCCAGGGCAGGTCGCCATCGACTTGGCGGGCATCGCGCCGAGTGGCGCGTCCCTCGGTCGCATCGGCGACACCCCCGCGGGCCGGTACGAGATCCGGTACCGCCAAGGCAGCGCGCGCGAAGCGACCAACGTCGATCTCGACGCGGTCGACTTCGAGGAGATGGTGGCCGGTGACTGCACCTACCTCGTCTCTGGTGCCATCACCCGCGCCGATGGCCGCAGCTGTCCCTCCACGCTCGCCGACGTTCCGGCTGGCCGAACGCCCGACGCCGACGGATGTTTCCCGGCGCCTGCCGTCAGCTTCCGGTGGTGCGCCTCCGCACCCGCTGCTTATGGGCCGTGCCAGTCCGAGAACGGCCCTTCGGGCGTCGCGCTCACTCAGGGGGGCGCGCTCGCGTCGTTGACCATTCATGGCGACCACCTCTTCTTCAACGGATTTCCCGAAGGCGAAGAGGGCGGCGTCGTGCGCCTGGCCCAGTGGCTCGCGGACGCGGATCTCGATCTGAACGGCGAAGTCACGCGCGCCGAACTCGAACGCATCGCACTCGAAGACGTCGTGGAGTTCGACGGTCGCTACGAACTCGGCGGCGCCCCCCCGCTCCCGAACCTGCCCGGCGAAACCACCCCCGAACCCATGGACGATCTGTGGTCCTACGTCCGCACCCAGCTCCGCACCCAAGGCCACCTCAACGGCGAAGGCGAGTGCCCGGTGGACACCGAGTAGCCCGGAGAGTTCGGGAACCGGGGCGATCGGCTTCGGAGTCGGCCTCGGGATCGGATTCGGCATCGGCTTCGGGATCGGCTTCGGCTTCGGCTTCGGATTCGGCTTCGGATTCGGATTCAGCTTCGGATTCGGCTTCGGCTTCGGCTTCGGCATCGGCTTCGGCTTCGGCTTCGGCTTCGGCTTCGGCTTCGGCTTGGGCATCGGATTCGGCTTCCGCTTCCGCTTCCGCAACCGCTTCCGCTTCCGCTTCCGCAACCGCTTCCGCTTCCGCTTCCGCTTTCCGCTTCCGTCAGCCCCAGCGGATCGCGCGCATCGAGAGCGACCCGAGATCGAACCCCTCGATCGGAAACGTCACGACGTCGTCGGTCGAACTCGCACCCTGCGCGTAGAGCAGCGGGATGTAGTGATCGGGCGTCGGATGGGCGAGCCGCGCGTGGTCGCCGTCGGGCCACACCGCGGCGAGCGCCCGGCCGTCGTGTTGCTGCACCGCGCGCGCGACGTCCACATCGAACGTACGGGCCCACGCGGGCTGTTCCGGTTGCGGCGCGCGCATCTGACCCATGGCGTGGCGCAGGTTGTGGGTGATGTTGCCGCTCCCGACGATCAAGACGCCTTCGTCGCGCAGCGGTGCGAGCGCCCGACCGATCTCGAGATGTTGCGGGTGGCTCAGCCGTCGATCGATCGAGAGCTGCAGCACGGGAACGTTGGCCTCCGGGTACATCCACCGAAGCACGCTCCACGTGCCGTGGTCGAGCCCCCACGTCTCGTCGAGGGTGGGTGCGTGATCTGCGAGCAAGGTGCGCACCCGGGCGGCGACGTCCGGCGTGCCGGGGGCTGGGTACTGCACTTCGAAGAGCGCCTGCGGGAAGCCGCCGAAGTCGTGGATGGTCCGGGGCTGCGCGCTGGCCAGCACCCAGGTGCCGTCGATGTACCAGTGGGCGGAGATGGCGAGCACCGCGGTCGGGGTGGGCAGCGCTTCGGTCAACGATGCGAACCCCCGGCTCCAGCGGTTGTCGGTGATGGCGTTCATGGGACTGCCGTGTCCCACGAACAGGACGGGGGCTCGGGTCATCGCGCGGGTTCCTTGGGGGTTGGGCTCGGGTTCACCGCGACGCCGCCCACATCCGAACGCTGCGGCCGCGAGGCCGAGGGTGCGGAGGAAATCTCGGCGCGGCAGCGTCACGGTTGGTTGGTCGCGTCAGGGGGCAGAACGTTTCGAAGTGGGCCGGACGCTGCGTGCTGGGCGCGCGCCTCGACGCGCAGTTATTCCGCAGGGGCGAGGTGGCAGACCGCTTCGATGTTGTGTCCGTCGAAGTCGAGCACGTACGCCCCATAGTAGTGCTCGTGGTACTCGCCGCGCGCGCCTGGTTCGCCGCGGTCCACGCCGCCCGCTTCGATCGCCGCTGCGTAGAATGCGTCGACCGCCTCGCGGGACTCCGCCGCGAACGCCAGGTGTACGGGCGTGATCGGACTCAGCTGCTCGGCGGTCTGGTAGCTCGACGGTCCACCCGCCAACCAGAAGTCGGGCTTGGTGATGCCGAAGCCGCAGAAGCCCTGGTACTCGGTGAGCACCTTGACGCCCAACGTTGCCAAGGCAGCCTCGTAAAAGCCCTTGGATCGGCCGTAGTCGCTGACGTTCAACGTGAGGTGATCGAGAATGGACATGCTTCGGTTGTCGCCCCGATCCCAACCGCACGTCAACCGTCGCCTGCGAGGCCCGCTTCCATAGGACGGCGCCCAGCGCGATCCGGAGCGCGGGCCTATGTCTCCGCGGTTTGCCTGGGTGCACTCGAACGGGCACGACGTGGACATGTCCAAGTCGCCCACGATCGGTGACGTGCTGCGCTTGGCGTTGCCGATCATGGTGTCGAACCTCTCGACGCCCTTGCTCGGCCTCGTGGACACCGCGGTCGTCGGTCGGCTCCCCGATCCGATGCACATCGGCGCGGTCGCGGTCGGGGCGCTGATCTTCAGCTTCGTATTCTGGGGCTTCTCGTTCTTGCGCATGGGGACCACCGGCATGACCGCCCAAGCGGTCGGGGCGGAGAACGCCCCTGAGGTCCGCGCGACGCTCGGGCGGGCGCTCTTGGTCGCGGTCGCCGGCGGCCTGCTCCTCTTTGCGCTTCAGTGGCCAATCCGGGCACTGGCGCTCCACTTGCTCCACGCAACCGAAGACGTGGAGCGACTCGCCGGCGCCTACTTCGACGCCCGCATCTGGTCCGCGCCCGCCACGCTCGTCAACTACGCGTTGCTCGGGTGGTTCATCGGTCGCGGGCGCACGGACCTGGGGCTCGTGCTCCAGCTGGTTCTCAACCTCAGCAACATGGCGCTCGATGCGCTCTTCGTCTTGGAGTTCGACTGGGGTGTCCGCGGCGTCGGCATCGGCACGAGCATGGCGGAGTACATCGCGGCGGGCGTCGGGCTCGTCGTCGCGTGGCGCCTGCTTCGTGCGGATGGCGGTGGATGGGTGCGCGCCCACCTGCTGGACGCAGCGATGCTTCGGCGAACCTTCGCGGTGAACCGCGACATCACCATTCGTTCGCTCTCGCTCGTGGGGGTGTTCGTCTTCTTCATGGCAAAAGGCGCCGAACGGGGCGACCTCGTGCTCGCGGCCAACGCGGTCCTGATGCAGTTCATCAACACGAGCGCGTACTTCCTCGATGGGTTGGCGTTCGCCGCGGAGTCCTTGGTCGGGCGGGCGCTCGGGGCCAAGCGACCGGATGCGTTTCGGTTGGCCTGCTGGCGCACCACCCTTGTCGCGGTCGGGGTCGCTGCGCTGCTCAGCTTGGCGCTCTTCCTGTTCGGTGGACACCTCGTGGATGTGCTCACGCTGAGTGAGCCGACGCGGGTGGTTGCGCGGCGGTTCTTGCCGTGGGCGGCCATGGCCCCGCTCATGGGCGTTTGGTGTTTTCAGCTGGATGGGATCTTCATCGGCGCCACCCGGACCCGCGAGATGCGGACCGCGATGTTGGGCTCGCTCGCGATCTTCCTCGCGGCGTGGTGGCTTCTGCAGCCGCTGGCGAACCATGGGCTGTGGCTGGCGCTCCACGTGCACTACGTGGCGCGCACTGCGTCGCTGGGGATCTACCTGCGTGGATGGCGCAGATGGTTCGAGCCAGACCCGCCCGGCTGACGTTCGAACGGCGTGGCCCGGCTTCTGGGGATGCCCGCGCGCTCCGCCCGGATGGTAGGGTGCCCGCATGCCGGAACGCACTGCGATCGCGATCGTCGAAGACAATGCCGACAACCGGCTGCTCGTGGTGGCGCTGCTGGAGGACGACTACGACGTCGTCGAGTTCGAGGACGGTACGAGCGCGCTCGCGGGGCTGGCCGACTCCGGAGCCCGATTGGTACTGCTCGACATCTCGTTGCCCGGCATGGACGGCAGCGCAGTCTTGCGCGCCATTCGCGCGGACCCAGCGCTCCAGACCCTGCCGGTGTGCGCCCTGACGGCCCATGCGATGATGGGCGATCGAGAGCGGTATCTGGCAGAGGGGTTCGACGGATACATCTCGAAGCCCATCGTCGACGAGGACGTCTTGTTCGAGACGCTCAAGACGCTTCTGGCGCGCGACTGAAACGTGGGCAAACTCGAACAGGTTCGAGCGCGGCTGCGGGGCATGTACGTCGAACGGCTTCCTGAACGGGTGGTCGAGATCCAGGCCGCGGTGGACACGTTGCTTGGCGGGGACTCGAGTGGAGAAGCGGAGCTCCGATCGATCGGGCACCAACTGAAGGGCACCGGGACGAGCTTTGGCTTTCCGGAGCTGACCGAACTCGGTGGTGCCCTCGAGTTGGCCCCCTCCGACCAACTCCCATCAGCCGCCAAGGACCTGCTCGACGAACTCGAACGGGTGATCGAGTCGACCAAGGCGGACACCCCGTCGATGGAGATCGACGCGTCCCAGGAGATCGACGAGACGAAGGTGCACGAGGCCCTGCACTTGCAGCGCTTCTTCGATCTGTCGCTGGAGTTGCTCTGCACCGCGAGCTTCGATGGGTACTTCAAGCAGCTGAACCCCGCCTGGACGGAGGTGCTGGGATGGTCTCGCGAGGAGCTGCGCGCGAGGCCCTTCATCGAGTTCGTGCATCCGGATGATCTGGAAGCCACCGATCTCGAGACGTCGAAACTGACCACTGGTGCCCACGTGACGATCGGGTTCGAGAACCGATGGCGCAGCAAAGACGGTTCGTGGCGTTGGCTTCGCTGGACCGCGACGATCGATCATGAGCGCCAGGTGTTCATGGCGTTGGCGCGGGACGTCACCGAGGAGAGGGCGACCGAGGCGGCGCTGCGTGCCGCGAAGGAAGAAGCCGAGAGCGCGAGCCGAGCGAAGAGCACGTTCCTCGCCACCATGAGCCACGAGCTGCGCACGCCGCTGAACTCGGTCATCGGGTTCTCGCGGATCCTGATGCGCGCAGTGCCGCCCGACTCGAAGGAAGCGAACTACCTCGGTCGGATTCGAGACAACGGCCTGCACTTGCTCCACGTGATCAACGACATCCTCGATCTTTCCAAGATCGAGGCGGGCCACATGGAGCTCGTGCTCGAGCCGGTCGACCTCGAAGCGTTGGTGGCGGACGTGGTCGGATCCCTGCGCGGTGCTTCGGGGGGCTTGGAGTTTCGCGCCGTCACCGAACAACCGGTCACCGCGCGGACGGACGGGGCGCGGTTGCGGCAGGTGTTGCTCAATCTGATCGGCAACGCGCTCAAGTTCACCTCCGAGGGCAGGGTTCAAGTCGTGGTTCGCCACGACGATGCCGGCGCCCGAATCGATGTCGAAGACACCGGCATCGGCATCCCGGAACATCGGCTCGCGTCCATCTTCGAAGCGTTCACCCAAGCCGATCCGTCGACGAGCCGCCAGTTCGGCGGCACCGGCCTCGGCCTCTCGCTCTCCCAGGCCTTCTGCGAGCATCTGGGCGTCGAGCTGTGCGCCACATCGGAGGTCGGGGCCGGATCCGTGTTCAGCGTCGTGTTCCCCGCGAACCTGTTGGTCGACGCCGGCTGAGCGCGCGGTGGGCAGTCTCGTCGGGCTTCCCGATTCGAGGGTTTTGCCGGCCGGGCCAGGAGTCCGCCCCAGCCCAAGTCGGGGGCGGCCCGAAAAGCCGTGGACCTTGGCGGCCAGGCAGGGTAACGAGACAGGGTGATTCGCTCGAAAATTCTAGGCATCGGCTCCTACGTTCCCGACCGCATCGTCAAGAACGAGGAGATCCCTTTTCTCAACCAGCAGCACGAAGTCTGCGAAGAGATCCAGACCGAGACGAACGACGAATGGATTCGTACCCGGACCGGGATCGAACAGCGCCACTACGTGCCCAACGACGGCAAGTGGAACTGCAGCGACCTGGCTTTGCGCGCCGCCCAGAAGGCGCTCGAAGACGCTGAGATGGATGCGAGCGAGATCGACTGCATCATCCTGGGCACGCTCTCTCCAGACATCCACTTCCCGGGCACCGCGGTGTTCCTCCAGGCGAAGCTCGGCATCGACGGCGAAGACGGGTGCCCTTGCTACGACATTCGTCAGCAGTGCAGCGGCTTCGTCTACGGCCTCGAGATGGCGGACGCGTTCATCAAGGCCGGCAAGTACGAGAAGATCCTGCTCGTCGGGTCGGAACTCCACAGTCACTCGCTCGACTTCAGCACCCGCGGGCGCGACGTCATGGTGCTGTTCGGTGACGGAGCGGGCGCGATGATCGTCGGCAAACAAGAGACCGACGACGACAAGGCCGGCATCCTCTACACCCACGCGGCGGCCGACGGCAGCGGCGCGATGCACCTGTACTTGAAGTGCTTCGACATCGCGAAGAGCCCGATGGTTTGGTACGACGGAATGGACCGCGACCAGAACCTCGAGATGTTCCCGCAGATGGACGGCAAGCGGGTCTACCTCCACGCGGTGCGCAACATGGTCGGTGCCACGAAACGAGCGCTCGAGAAGACCGGGCTGACCTGGGACGAGATCACCTGGTTCGTGCCGCACCAGGCCAACCTGCGCATCAACGAGGCGGTCACGCAGTACGCGAAGATCCCGCCTGAGAAAGTGCTCAACTCGATCATGTGGTACGGCAACACGACCGCCGCGACCGTGCCGCTCACGATCGACCACTGGAAGCGCGAAGGCAAAGTGAAGAAGGGCGACCGCATCCTCTCCACGGTCTTCGGCAGCGGCTTCACCTGGGGCTGCGCGATCTTCGAAGTCTGAACGCACGTCCCCACAGCGAACAAGGCAGCCACCGCAAACGGAGGCTGCCTTTGTTCGTTTTGGCCGCCGCCCCGGCTCAGATCCCTGCGGTCAGATGACTGCGGTCGCCACGAGGGCGAAGTGCACGCCGGCGGCCAGGATCACGAACGCATGGAAGATCTCGTGGTAGCCGAAGACCTTGGGCGACGGGTTCGGCCACTGCATTGCATACGCGAGCGCGCCCACCGAGTAGAGCACGCCGCCCGCCGCGAGCAGCCCAACCCCTTGCGCCCCCAGGCTGGCGTAGAGATCGGGCACGACGAACAGCCCCATCCACCCAACCGCCAGGTACACGACGGCGCGGATCCACTTGGGGGCGGTGGTCCAAAACAAAGTCATCGCGACGCCGATCCCGGCCATGACGCACAAGGTCACGAAGAGCGTCGACACATCCCTGCCCCGGCAGGCGACCAGACAGAGCGGGGTCCACGTCCCGACGATGAGTACGAAGATCATCGCGTGGTCGAGTCGGCGCATGCGCGCGTACCACTGCGGACCCCAATCGACTCGGTGGTAGAGCGCGCTCGTACCCAAGCACGCCGCGACGCTCACCGCGTATCCGAGCGTCGGCCACATGTCGGCCGGTTCGCTCCAAGCCACGAGCACCGCGCCGGCGATGGCGAAGGGCACCACGGCCCACGCGTGCAGGGTGCCCCGCATGCTCGGTCGTTCGGCGGTGGGCTCGGCCGCGCTCGAAGACTCGTTCTCGGAACCGGTCACGCGCAAAGGGTGGTCGGCGCACCGCGCAGTGTCACGTCAAAGTTTGGTCACGAGGACCGCAGTCTGTAGTCACTTCTTTGCAACGTTCCGCCGCGGACCGGCACTGACCGACCATGCAGAACGCGAACTTCGAGATGCGTGCCCGGTCCGTGCATGGAACCTTCTGGGGCGTGTTGCGTCTGACCACCATGCTCGGCTGCCTGGCCTGGGCCTCAGCGGTCGGTGCGCAGTCGGTGCCCTCCGAGGCGGGCCAGGGGGACGTGGTGTTTGCGCCCGAGGCGCACCAAGGCGCGGCCAGTCGACCAGGTGGCGTGTTGCTCGCGACCAGCGAGCCAGCCGGCCCGGAGCTCGCGGAGGCGCTGCAGATGGAGCTCGCTGGGCGCGGCATGACGGTACTCGTCGGACCCGATGTCGGCCCCGGCTCGGGCCTCACCCGGGCGTCGAACGCGCAATCGCTGGCCCGGCTCGTCGGCGCCGGCGTGGTGCTCTGGGTGGAGGAAGGTCCCGCGGATGCATCCACGGTGCGGGCGGTCGAGGTGAACGGGGAAGCGGTCCGGCACGCGCCCTTCAGTGGAACCCTGGCCAGCGTCGACCCGCGCACGTTCGCGGTCGTGGCGTCGAGTCTGCTCGACGAGATCCGGCGTCCGCCGGCCCGGATCCGGGTCCGGGTTCGCGTGGAGGTGGAAGGCGAGGGCGTGGAGATCGACACCGGCTCCGCCTCGGTGCAGGTCCCCGACGGACGCAACGCTTCGGCGACGCTCGCGGAGGACGCCTACATCGAGGTGCCGCTCTCCGATCCGCTTCCGGACTCGGTGGTCGAGATCCCGGTCGTGCCCGAGCCTGCGACGGATGCACCGCCGGAGACGCCGCGTGCGCCCGATGTCCCGGACGCAGACAACCCGGTCGACGCAGAGATGCGCCGGGTGTTCTTCGGCGCCGACCTCTTCCCCTACGTCGGCAGCTCCTCGTTCCACCGCGGGCGGGAGAGTCGGGCCCTTTCCCTCGGCGTGTGGGCGCACGCTGGAGAGATGACGGCGGTGGCGTTCTCGCTCGGAATGAACACGACCCGCGGGCGCATGGGCGGTCTGATGATGGCGGGCCTCGGCAACATCGCCGGCGCGGACAGCCGCGGACTGCAACTGGCGACCGGGTTCAACTGGGTGAAGGGCAACTTCTCCGGCACCCAGGCCACCACCGGATTCAACTTCGTGCACGGGGACGTGTCGGGCGTGCAGCTCTCGACCGGCGCCAACATCGCGACCGGGCACGTGCGCGGGCTGCAGGCATCGAGCGGGGTCAACTTCGCCCGTGGCGGCCACGGCGTGCAGATTGGGTCCCTCAACATCCAGCGCGGCTCGTTCGACGGAGTGCAGCTCGGGTTGGTCAACATCAGCGACGACGCAGACTTCGCGCTCGGGCTGCTCAACATCGTGCGCAACGGCCGGACCCATCTGGAGGTGACCGCGAACTCCGAAGGCTTCGTCCAGGTGGCCGCCAAACACGGAGGCGCCCATTGGCACTACCTCTACTCCGTGCTCGCGCGGCCGTTCTCCGAAGGAGACAACGACGCGGTCTACGGGTTTGGACTCGGCATGGGTGCCCGCATCACGCCGTCCGAACGCCTCTTCGTCGACCTCGACGTGCTCGGCCACTGGATGAGCGACGGGGATGTGGGCAATGCCGGCACCGAGACGCTCGCGCAGGGCAGGGTGCTGGTCGGCTTCCAGGTGTTCGACCGCGTCGCGCTGGTGGCGGGGCTCTCCTACAATGTCGTCAGCGCGTACCGCGATCCGAGCAGCTACGGCACATTCGGTGAAACCGTCCTCCACGACGACGAGTTCGGCGACTGGACCGTGCGCGGTTTTCCGAGTGTTTCCTTGGGAGTACAGATCTTTTGAGCACTGCGCTCACATCGTTTGCAACGTTCGACGGTGCGTTCGGCACTGCGCTGTCGGTGGTCTTCTCTTTCCTCGATCCCAAACGCACCGAAGCGCCCCTGGTGCGTGCGCAAGCTTCCGAGCCTGCCTCCGGTGGGCTCGTGGGCGTCGACCTCGAGGCGCTTCGCAGCGGAGACCCGCGAACCCTCGAGCACGTGTTGCGGCTTCTGATGCCGAAGGTGCGCCGGTGGCTGCACCGCCTGCTCGGACCTCGCGCCGATCTCGACGACGCCACGCAGGATGCGCTGGTCGCGCTCGCGGGGGCGCTGCCGACGTTTCGAGGCGACTCCAAGGTGACGACCTTCGCGCACCGCATCACCGTGCGCATCGCGTACAAGTACTTCCGCAAACGCAGCCGCGAAGAGGTACTCGCCCTGGTGCCGCCCCCGGCGGACGAGATCGACCCAGAATCGCGCGCGATGGACCGGGAAGCCCTTCGCCGGCTCTACCGGTGTCTGGAACGGTTGCCTGAGAAGCGCCGCGTCGCCTTCGTCTTGTGCTGTGTCGAAGGGCTCAAGCCGGGCGAAGCCGCCAAACTCGAAGGCATCTCCAGCCTCGCGATGCGCTCCCGACTGAGTCATGCCCGCGCCGAGGTCGCCCGCCGGCTCGATTCGGATCCGTACATCGCCGCGTTCGCCGAGCGGGCGGGGAGCGGCAGGAGTGACTGACGTGGTCGACGCACTCACCGAGCTCGCCCAGCGCAGCGCCCCGCCGCCACTCTCAGACGACCGGGCGGATGCCATGATCGCCGCGGCGATGCGCGCCGCGCGTCGGCGGGAGACGGTGCGCACCCGCATGCGCTGGGCGGTCGCCGCGTGTGTCCTCCTGGCGGCGGGGCTGCTCGCAGGCACCCAGCTGCGTTCCGACGAAGAACCGCTGCGCGTGCAGCTGCCCACCGGCGACTCGATCGTCGCCACCGCCGGCGCGCACTTCGATGTCGTCGACGCAAGCCAGACGTCGCGCGAAGTCGCGGTCGATCGCGGCACCGTGCTGTTCGACGTGAAGCCGCTCTCGGACGGCGAACGTTTCGCGGTGCGCACCCGCGACGCCGTGGTCCATGTGCGCGGCACCGTCTTCTCGGTCGCCCATGAAGACGGCCGCACCACCGTCCGCGTCTACGAAGGCAGCGTCGACGTCGACCGCCGCGGCCAAACCGCCCACGTCCGCGCCGGCCAGATGTGGATCCCCACCGCCGCCACGCCCCTCCCCCGCGCCTCCTCCCCCCTCGACTCCGCCGGCGAAGCCGCCGCCCAAACCCGAACCGCAAGTGCGGCAAGCGTCGCGGTCTCGGCGGTTTCGGAACAAGCGCCGGCATCGGATTCGGATTCGGCATCGGATTCGGCATCGGCATCGGCATCGGCATCGGCATCGGATTCGGCATCGGATTCGGCATCGGCATCGGCATCGGATTCGGCATCGGATTCGGCATCGGATTCGGCATCGGGTTCGGCATCGGATTCGGCATCGGCATCGGCATCGGCATCGGATTCGGATTCGGATTCGGATTCGGCATCGGCATCCGCGTCCGCGTCCGCATCCGCTTCCGCTTCCGCACCCCGCCCCTCCCGCCGCACCGTCGAGTCCTGGCTTCGCGACGGCCGTCTCGAACCGGTCCTCGCCGAAGCCCGCCGCCGCCGTTGGCCGCTTCTCGAAGCCGACGCGCTCCGAGGACTCGGACGGTTCTCGGAGGCTGCCGATGCATACGCGCGGCTCGCGTCGACCGATGCGCGCGCGGCGTACAACGCGGGCCGGATCCGGTTCTACGAGCTGGATGATCCCGCCGGTGCCTTCGCGGCGTTGGATCAAGCCCCGCGAACAACCCACCTGTCCGAACGACTCGCCGCACTGCGCTTGCGTTCGTTGCATCAGCTGGGGCGAACCGAACAGGCCGCACGCGAAGCCCGGGCCTACCTCGATGCCCAGCCCGCCGGTGGCCTGCGCGCCTTCGCAGAGCAGCTTGCGGCGGCAGGCGATACCTCGGAGTAGGCGCCCCAACTCTCGGCGTGAAGGCTCGCAAACCCAACGTGCCGAGCGCCAAGAGTGCGCCGAACCAAGCAGCACCAGGCAGTGCGCACCAGGAACTCCCGGACCGGCCGCGGAGCGTGTACGATCGGCCGGTCCATGGATGAGACCGTTCGAGAGGCCCTGACCACGCTCTCCGAGGCGCTTGCGGCCAAACCCGCGCTCGCCGGAGGGCTCTACGAAACCTGGCGCGGCTTCCAGAAAGAGCTGCCGGACGGGGTGAAGGCCGCCGCGCGCGTCGTGGACGATGGGCTCTTCGCGTGGACTTCGGAGGCCAAGCCCGCCGACCTCAAGGCATTGCTCGAAGACAAACTGGGCGATGTGGTCCTCATCTGGTGCGATGCGAGCGCTGGCCGCGAGGACGCCGTTCTTGCCCCGCTCCTCTCTGCCGCCCTCAGCCTCGAGACGCGCCGCGACCACGCACGCCTCGGTGCGCGCAGTCGCGTCGTGTGCGGTCCGCTTCAGGATGCGCTGGCGTGTGTGCCGTTGCTTGGAGGTGCCGACGAGTTCCGCGCGGCGGAGAACTTCGAAGCCCGGGCGCGCATGGAGATCCTCATCTGGGAAGCGGGTGCCCGCGCGCTCGAGTTGCCGGTGCTCGGCAAGTGGATCTGGAACTCGGAAGCCACCTTCGAGGCAGTGATCGCAGGGCCGGCGCGGGGTTCCCTGCGAGGGCGCGTGCTCGCAGCCCGCTCCCTCGAGACGACTGCGTGCGGCATGTCGCACATGACCGACCCGCACTTGGTCGGCCGCACCCTCCAGGTTCTCCAACCGTTGCTCTTGCATCCGGAGCCCATGGTCTGGATCCATGCGGCGCGTGCGTTCGGCCGGTTGGCGGGCGTGTTCGAACCGCTCGAGGGCACGCTCCTGGACTGGGTGCACGGGGCGTCTCACGTCTTGCGGCAGCGCGCGATGACCGCCTTCTGTTCGTTGCCCGCGATGCGGCTCGCGATCCTGGGGCACGAACTCGAGTCCATTCTCGACGCCCCACAGGAAGAGGCCTGGGGACTGGCGGCTGCGGCCGCGGCCACGCCGTACCTCTTTCACGAGCGGCGCGACATCTGGGATCCGCTCGCCGAACGCATCATGACCGGCGACGGTGGGGCCGTGGCGGCGCGCGCCCTCGCCCGCGGCATCGCGACGCTCTGGCGCCGTGGTGCGCCGCGCGGCCAGCTGGTGGCGCCCTTCGGCCGACTTCGTCTGATGGCCCGCCGCGCGCGGACCGACCAGGTGGACGACTTGCGCCGGTGGCTCGAGATCTTGCAGGTCACCGATCCGCTCGACGCCGCGGAACGCGACCCCCTCGACATCGAGACCGGGCTCGAGAACCTGGTGCGGCTCGCCGCCCACTACGACGACGAAGAAGGCGATGCGCGGGCTGCGCGGTTCGCCGGGACGCTGGGGCCGACCTTCGCGGAAGCGAAACGCATCGTCTTGGGCGAGGGGTCGAACCGGCAACGGGCAGCTGCCATCAATGCGGTCGAGGGGTGCGCGCGCTCGCTGGCGCTGCGCCTCTGGGGGCCGATGCTCGCCACCCGGCCCGAGGGCGACTTCATCGCAGAACCCAACCTCGAAGAGACCTGGGAGATGTTGGCTCGAGCCCCGGCCGAACTTCTCGACATCGTGCGCGAGCGGCGCCTCGACGACGTCGACGACGAGAGCTTCGAACATTCGCTCGAGGTGCTTGCGCTCAAACTCGGTGGCTACGCGCTCGACGCGTGCGGCCAGGGTCAAGAACTCGGACCGGGACCGGGACGCGTCGCGCACGACACCTGTCTGTGGCTGCGCAAACTCGAGGGTCTGGTCGATGGGACGCGGGACATGCCCGGCTCGCTTCGCAGCGCCCTGAGTGCGCTCTTCTGGCGGCTGGTCGACACCACCCGCGGCACGGCGCTCGGTGAGGTCGACGACGTGGCGTGGCTCGGTCCGTTCGCGGCTTGGTGGGCACTGGTCATCGACCGGCCGGCAATTCTCCAGCAGCTCGCGACCGCGCTGCCGATGATCGCGGACGGCGCGCTCGAGACCTGCTGCGGGCTGGCAGACGAGCTGAGGGCGGCGCTCTCCGGCACCGCGGCCGACGGCCCGGCCGAGGATGGCGCATGGGGCACCGAGACCGAGCGTGTCCTCGCCCTGCTCTTCGCCGGCGAGACGGAGCTGGCCGAGTCGCTGGGCGGACTCGCGAAGGCGCTCGAAGGGTTCGCTGGTGCGGCTGGTCAGAAGCCCGACCTCGAAGCGCAGTGCCTCGATCTGGTCATGGCGGCCGAGCGCCTCCAGCACGCGCTCGCCGATCCGGTCCGCGCGCTGCATCCCGCGGCGGACTCTCCGCCGGACGACTCGTTGAACACGCAGGTGTCGGCCAACGCGCCCCGCATGGCCTCGGTGGTCGCCCGGGCCATTCGGGCGCGCGAGCTGGCGCTGCTCGATGTCTGGTTCGCTTCGCTTGGGCCGACGGCGTCGGCGCTCGTGGAAGCGTCGGTGAGTGCGGCGATGAAGCGCACCCCGCCGCCGCCGCCGGTGAAGAAGAAGAAGCAGCCGAAGATGATCGTCGGTTACGAGCTCATCAAAGCGCTCGGCGAGGGCGGGATCGGCAGCGTCTGGCTCGTGCGCAAACCCGGTGCCGACCGATACTTCGTGTTGAAGATCCCGAAGGCCGATGTGCTCGCGAGCGCGAGCGACACAGAACGAGAAGGCATCCTCGCGTCGTTCACCGAAGAAGCGAAAGCGCTCGCGGGCCTCTACCACCCGAACGTCGCGAACATCATCGACCGCGGCGTGGTCGAAGACATGCCGTACCTGGTGCTCGAGTACCTGATCGGCGCCGATCTGAAGCAGTACTCGACCGCGGGCCTCATGACCCTGTTCGAACTGCGCAAGGTCGTGCACGAGAGCTGCGCGGGGCTCACCGCGCTGCACAACGCGGGCCTGGTACATCGGGACATCAAACCGGCCAACCTCTGGTTGCGTCTGCCCCTCAGCGGTGGCGTGCGGTTCGACGGAGCCAAACACCGGGACCCGGCGCTCGCGACGCCGCTCGCGACCGTGTTGATCGACTTCGGCATGGTGCGGGCGCAAACGGTCTCCGCGGAAGTCGGCGGCCGTTTCGTGGCGGGCACGCCGGGCTACATTGCGCCGGAGCAGGTGCTCGATCCTGTCGAACTCGATGGGCGCGCGGACGTCTACGCGCTGGCGGGCACGATCTACAACGTCACGACCGGGCGTACGTTCTTCGATGAGATCAGCGACAAGCGGGAACGCATTCTCGCGCACATGAAACGCGACCCGATGGAAGACGACTCTCGGTTCGCGGACTACCCGGCGGCGTTGGTCAAGCTCATGCGGTCCGCCACGAATGTGAACTGGAAAGACCGGCCCACGCCCCTCGAGTTCGGCCGCGAGTTCGCCGCACTCTTGTGATCGGTTGACCGCGCTCTCGACCAGCCCTTGAATCGGGGTTGAGGACTGGGGGGTACATGAAGCTGGGGTTCGAGTTCTGGTACCGCTGGTTGCTCGTGGTCAGCGTGGTGTTCGGTCTGGTGGGGGTGCTCGTGGCCCTTGCACCCGAGAGCTTCTTCTTCGCGCACTGGAACGCCGCGCTGGCGGAAGTGTTCTTCGCTGGAGAGGTGCCAGCGGAGGCCGCGCACCTGAAGACGTTCTTGCTCGGTCCGCTCGGTGGCACCATCGCGGGCAGCTACGTGCTGCAGCTCGCGATCGTGCTCGGCCCGTTCCGAAAGCGCGAGCGCTGGGCCCACGTCGCGCTGACCGCTTCGCTGCTCGCCTGGTTCTGCATCGACAGCACGGTCTCGCTGATGCACGGCGCCGTGTTCAACGTCCTGCTCATCAACCTCCCCGCCCTCATCGGCACGGGCCTGCCACTGGTGTTCACTTGGTCCGGGACGAGGAAGGCTGAGAGCCGGCGGTAGCAGGATTGTGTCGTTGCCTGCACCGGCGCTGAATCCGAAAGCCGACGCCGATTCCGATGCCGATGCCGATGCCGATGCCGATGCCGATGCTGAAGCCGATGCCGAAGCCGATGCCGATGCCGATGCCGATGCCGATGCTGAAGCCGATGCCGATGCCGATGCTGAAGCCGATGCTGAAGCCGATGCTGAAGCCGATGCCGACGCCGAAGCCGATGCTGAAGGCGATGCCGATGCCGATGCCGATGCCGATGCCGAAGCCGAAGCCGAAAAAGCGGACCCTTGCCTTGCGCGCCGACGTGCCCATCGTGCGTCGTGCCACGCCATCCCATGCTGCTGGTGCTCGACCTGGACGAGACACTGCTTCACGCGGCGGACGAACCGCTCGAACGCGCCCCGGACTTTCGCGCCGCCGGGTACCACGTGTACCTCCGTCCGTTTCTGTCTGAGTTCCTGAAGTTCGCGTTTGACCGGTTCACCGTGGGCGTGTGGACCTCGTCTTCGCCGGGCTACGCACAACAGATCGTCGGGCGCATCGTTCCGCGCGACCGCCTCCGGTTCGTCTTCGATGCGCGTCGCTGCACCCTGTCCAGAGACTGGTCGGGGTACGAACCCGGCGGGTTCGTTCGGCGCAAACCCATCGCCAAGTTGCGGCGGTTCGGGTTCGAGAAGACGCACATCCTCGCGGTGGACGACACGCCCGCGAAATGGTCGAGGAGCTACGGCAACCTCGTGCGGGTCACGCCCTTCGAAGGGGACGCGACGGACGAGGAGTTGCGCGCCCTCGCGGCGTACTTGGACGAGCTTGGTTCCGTCGGCTCCGTGCGTTCGGTGGAGAAACGCGGGTGGCGGTCCGTCGACCGGGCGCCTGTGTTCTGATGCGCGTGTTCTCGCAGGCGACGTGGCATCCTGAGGGAGACCATGGTTCGGTCGCCTCATGTCTTCGTCTACCTCCCGGGGTGTTGCTGGGTGCATCCCATCGTGCACGGAGAGGTGGGTTTGGGTCGGGCGGGGCGGATGAGCGTCCGGCTGCCGTCGGGGTCCATCGCGCGGCGGCACGCGCGCATCTACGAGCGCGACGGTCGGTTCTTCGTGCACGATGAGCGCAGCACCAACGGGACGATCCTCAATGGATCGCGCATCGATGGGGACCAGCCACTCGCAGCGGGAGACCAACTCGACATGGGCGCCGCGCACCTGGTGTTCGACGACGGTCCCCCACTTGCGTGGCTTTGTTCTCCGAGCGCGCCTCACCGACAGGTGCCGCTCGGGCGGCGGTTGCAGTGGTACCGCAGCGACTTCACGGAGCCGTTGTCCTGGCCCAGCCTCGGAGACCATTTCGCCGAGCACGGCGCGCATCGACACGTCGCACCCGATGGGACCGTCACATCGCTGGTCGAGGGGGCCTCGGTCGACACGGACATCGGTCGCTGGACCTACAGGCGCGACCTCCGTCTGCACGCGGTCGGTGCGAACGTGTCCGAGCCGGACCGTCGCCGGCTGCACAGCGTGTTTCGTCTGCTGGATTCCCCCGAGGCGGAACGCCGTCGCCAAGGCTTGGAGCTGGTGCGTCAGCTCGACCCGGACGTGCTCCTGGCTTGCACCGGAGAACCTCGATACGAGCAACGCAGACTTCATTTCGCGAACACCCCAAAGGGCGATCGAACGCTCGAGGCCATCGGCCGATGTGCACTGAGTCGGTCGTCCCGGCATGCAGCGCTGCGCGCGACGGTCGACGTCCTACGCATCGACTTGCTGGAACCGGTGCCCTGGTCTCGGCTGGAGCGACAAGCCGGTCCCACCGCACCGGCCCAGCTGGACACCGCGCCTCTTCATGCGTTCCCGAACCTGACCCACCTCGTCTTTGATGGCATCGCGCGGGTGGCGGGGCCGCCTCTGCCGCAGGTGCGTCGCATCTCGTTGGACGATGTGGCGGGCATCCCACTCTTCGCGCTGACGCCCATGCAGGGTGCGGCGGGTGAGCGGCGCGCAGCGTTCCCGAACGCGGAGGTCCAGACGGTTCCGGAGTCCTGAGCCCGTTCCCTCAGCGCGCGAGGGCCCGCTGGATGCGACGTCGAAGTCGCGGCAGCACATCCGTTTCGAACCACGGGTTCTGTCGGACCCAGCGGCTGCGCGGGGAAGGGTGCGGGAGCGCGAGTTGGTTCTTCCGGAGCTGCTTCTTCCAGTCGGCCACGTTCTCGGTGACCGTGCCCGAGCGTTCCAGGTAGCGCCCTTGTGCGTACATGCCGAGCAAGAGGGTCAGGCGAATGTGGGGCATCGCCGCGAGCAACTCGGGGTGCCACTTCGGCTCGCACTCGGGTCGGGGAGGAAGGTCTCCGCTCTTGCCCATGCCTGGAAAACAGAACCCCATCGGGAGCAGCGACACTTGCTCAGGATCGTAGAAGACATCGGACTCGACACCGAGCCACGTGCGGAGTCTCTGGCCGCTGACGTCGTCCCACGGGATGCCGCTCGCGTGCACCTTGCTTCCTGGGGCCTGGCCGATGATCAGGACCCGCGCGCCCGTGCCTGCGGTCAACACCGGTCTGGGTCCGTGGGGCAGGTGGGGTGCGCATACGGTGCAAGCCCGTGCGGCCTTCAAGACGACGGGTAGGGATCGTTGGACCACGGAGAGCCGCTACTCGGCCGCGCGGGCGCTGCCGAACAAGGGGGCACACTCGTACAGCGCATGGCACAGCGCGACGGCTCGGCCGCTCCGCACCCGCCAGTCGAGGTTGTTGAGGACGTAGCCGAACGCGACCCCTTCGATTGGATCGCACCAGCCGAGCGCGCCGCCGAGACCGGCGTGTCCGAACGACTCCGGGTTCGGGCTGAAGTACTTGCGCTGCTCTTTCAGGAACCCCTGCGACCAACCCTGCGGCTTGTGCAGCACCCGGTCGCACTCGGACCATCCCTGGCGTCGGTGGATCGGCTCGAGGCTCTCGGCGGCGAAGTATCGTCGGCCATCCACCGATCCGTCGCCCGCGAACGGAAGGTACGCGCGCGCCAGGCCGTCCGCGCTCGCCGTCGCCGATGCCCACGCCAGCGCGGCCCGGCGAGCCGGAAGCGCGTTGTACGCGAAGACGCCGCCTTTGGTTTTCGGGTTGCGATACGCCTTCTGACCGATCGAGTTCCGTTTCAACGTGCCCTTGAGGATGCGGATCTCGTTCGAGTCCGGATCGGTGATTGCGGTGGCCAACATCTTCCGCAGCCGCGCGCCGAGAGAGGGGTTGTAGAGGGTGGCGAACTTCGAGTCTTCGGACGCGGGCGTGCCCATGAACGCATCGGAGCCGAGCGGTTCGAGCAGCTCGCGCCGCAGGAACGGGCCCACCGGTTCTTTGGCGATCCGGGCGAAGAGCTCCCGCGCGTACATGCCGTAGGTCGTCGCGTGGTAGCCCTGATCGGTGCCCGGGGTCCATGCGGTCCGCTGCGATTCGAGGGCAGCGCAGACGTGCGCGGGGTGCGTCGGTGCCAAGAAGTCGTCGAGTCGAAGCGGCGTGTCGAGGTAGGGCAGCCCGGCGCGGTGGTTCAGCAGCGTGCGGACGGTGATGCCCGCTTTGCCGTTCGCCGCGAACTCCGGCCAGTACTCGGCCACCGGCGCGTCCCACTCGAGCTGACCTCGATCTGCCAGCAGGTGGGTGGCCATCGCCATCAGTCCCTTCGTCGCGGAGAACACGACGATGCGTGTGTCCTTCTGCCAGGGTCGCTCTTGTTTCACGTCGGCCAGGCCCCCGTGCAGGTCGACGACGTGTTCGCCACGCACATAGATCGACACGCCGGCCCCGATCTCTTCGCGCTCCAACAGGCCTGCGAAACAGCGCGCGACCGGTTCGTAGCCGGGTGCGAAGAATCCGCGGGCGGGCCCGAGCGCTGGCTGGGTCAGGCGGTTGGCGCCCTTGGAGGATCGAAGCTCAGCGGAGGAGGGCGGTTCGTGCACCCGATGCGCTAGCACGAGTCCCCTCGATGGTCCCGCGCACCCGAGCGCACTCAGCGGGTTCGTCGGAACGTGAGGTTGTATCGGTGCGCGCCGGTGTCCGAGTGCCATCCGTCTCGGATGGGCAGCACACCGTGGTAGTTCAAGCGGGACGCGCCACCCCAGACGACCACGTCGCCATGCTCCAGCCGGACCTTCGTGGTCGGTTCGCTTCTGGACCGCCCGCCGAAGAAGAACGTCGCGGGCAGTCCGAGCGACACCGAGACGATCGGAGCGCGCGCATCGGCTTCGTCGTTGTCGCGGTGCGCAGTGAGACGCGCGCCCACGGCGTATCGGTTGATGAGACACGCATCGGGTTCGTACCCGTCGAACCCCAGCTCGGCGGCGGCCTCGGCGGCAAGGGACGCGAAGCGGCTGGGCATCGCGGGCCAGGCAAGACCGGTGTCGGGGTCGTGTGCCGTGTACCGGTAGCCGGCGGGGCTGGAGGTCCAGCCCTGGGTGCCGCAGTTGGTCATCGCCACCGACATCGGTTGGCCGCCGGGCGTGACGAGGTGCCGGAAGGCCGCCCGCGCCGCGACGCCTTCGATGGCCTCAAGCAGCGAAGCCGCCTGGGCGCGCGCAAACCCGCCGAGAACGGCGGCGCCTTCGCCCAACTCGATGCGGGTGTCGCGCCCGCCGAGTTCGAACGTCAGCTGCGACATACGGCGGGGCCCTCTTGGACCAAGAAGTTGGCCTCGTACTGAAGCAATGCGCGTTTGCGTTCGATGCCCCATCGGTACCCGGTGAGGGCGCGGTCGCGCCGCACCACGCGATGACAGGGAATCACGAGCGCGAGCCGGTTCGCGGCGCAGGCGGACGCGACGGCACGCGCTGCCATGGGATGCCCGATCTGTTTCGCGACTTCGGCATAGGTCAGCGTGGTGCCCGGCGCGATGGCGCGCAGGGCGGTCCACACCCGCCGCTGGAACGCTGTGCCTCGGATGTCCAGCGGCAGGTCGAGGGCCGGCCGCGGTTCGTGAACGAGGCCTGCCACCTGAGCGACCCACCGCTCGAACGTCCCATCGTTCCCCACGAGGTGTGCGTTGGAGAACTCTCGGTCGAGCTCGTGGACCAGAGCCTCGGCGTCTTGACCGAGGGCGATGCTGCAGATGCCGCGTTCGGTGCCCGCCACCAAGAGCGCGCCCAAAACAGACTGTCCGACGGCGAACCGGATCGTCAGCCCGGCACCGCGTTCTCGGAACCGGGTCGGCGTCATGCCCAGCGTGGCGACGACCTCCTCGTGGAAGCGCGACGTCGACTGGAAGCCTCCGTCCACCACCGCTCGGGTCACCGAGGGTGCCCGCTCGAGTTCGGTGCGTGCGTGGCGCACGCGAATCGACTTGGCGTAGGTCCGGGGGCTCACGCCGGTCACGGCCTTGAAGGTGCGTTGCAGATGAAACTTGCTCAGCGACACGCGTTCGGCGAGCGCGTCGAGGGTTGGAATGGGTGCGCCACGGCGGACTTCTGCTTCGAGGAATCGGCAGAGGGGTTCGACCCAAGTCGTCGGGTTGTCGGTGGTCATGAAGAGAGGGTGCAGGGTCCGGGCGAACGCCACATTCCGAAGCTTGCGGTCGAATGACCTCGCCGGCCAGCATCCTTCCGAGCCGCGTGCGGCGAGGCCGAACCGTGCGAGACTCCCGCCATGCACGATCCGAAGGCGGTGCTGGCGGCGTACTCGATCGGCCGGGTCGGCCAGGTCGAACCGGTGGAACAGGGGCTGGTCCACGAGACCTTTTTCGTGGACTCGAGCGAAGGCAGCTACGTTTTTCAGCGGCTTGCCCCCGGGCTCTCGTCCATGGATGTCGTGGCCGACTACGTGGCGGTCACGGATCACCTGGCGAAGAAGGGCCAGCCTTCGCCGGTGGTGATCCGCACCCTCGACGACCACCCGCTCGCGTTCGACGACGCCGACGAGAAGCGGCGCTACTGGCGCCTGACCACGCGGCTGCCGGGTGAGACACGGACCGCGGTGCGCAACGCCCACGACGTCGAGGAAGCCGCGCGTGCGCTCGGCCGCTTTCACGTGGCCATGGCGGACTTCGACGCGCCGTTCCGAAGCGCGCATCCCGGGCACGACACCGCGCTGCATCTGGAGCGTTTTCGAACGTCGGCCGCGAACCCCGTGCACGAGGCCCACCTGCCGCTCGTGGCCGACACACTGGCCGCGGTGGAGCAAGAACTTCCCGGCCTGTTGCTCTCGAGCCACCTGCCGCGGCACGTGGTGCATGGCGATCCCAAGATCAGCAACGTGCTCTTTCTTGGCGACGAGGCGCTCGCGCTCATCGATCTCGACACCTGCAACCGCCACTCGGTGCTGGTCGATCTCGGCGATGCGGTGCGCTCGTGGTGCCGGACCGGCGAAGAAGACGAAGCGACCGAGTTCGAACTCGGACGGTTCGAGGCGTTCTTGCGAGGCTACGCGGCGCAAGGCGTGGCACTGACGGAAGCGGAGCGCGCATCGCTCGCCGACTGCGGCCGTCTCATCACCTGGGAGCTCGTCGCGCGGTTCGCCCGCGACGTGCTCGAGGACGACTACTTCGGGTGGGACGTGGAGCGGTATGAAACCCGGCGTGCCCACAACCTCGCCCGCACCGAGGGCATGGCGTTCCTCGCGAAGGACATGTCGGCCAAACGCGCCGAGGCCGCCGAGCTCGTCCGCGCATACTTCCGCTGAGAGGCGCGTACGTGCGCTGGTTTTCCGCTGAGTCAGCGACCGTTCATCCCGTACCCTGTCGGCATGTCTCGCTTCACCTGCTGTGTGGTTCTGTGTCTCTCGGTTGTTGCGTGTGGCGACGACGATTCTTCCACCGCGGACGCCAGCACCGACGGGGCGGACCCGTGCGCGGCCTGTGACGACGGCGTCTTTTGCAACGGCATCGAACGGTGCGAAGACGGGGTGTGCACGGCGCCGACGACGCCCTGCGGGCTCGGCACGACCTGCGACGAGCTCGCCGACCGGTGCGTCACCGAGTGCGCGGTGACGCTGGACGCCGATGGCGACGGCGCGGACTCGGTCGACTGCGGCGGCACCGACTGCGACGACAGCAACCCGAACCGCTTCCCCGGCAACGCCGAAGTCTGTGATCGCGGGAGCGTCGACGAAGACTGCGACCCCACCACCTTCGGAGAACGCGATGCGGACGGCGACGGCTACATCGACGCGCTGTGTTGCAACGGTACGAACTGCGGCGACGACTGCGACGACAGCCGCAACGCGGTGCACCCGGACGAAGCGGAGAGCTGCAACGAACTCGACGACGACTGCGATGGGGCGACGGACGAGGGCGTGCTCGCGACGTTCTCCATCGACGCGGACCGCGACGGGCATGGTTCGGACGCGGCCGACGCCGAGACGACGCAGGCGTGTCGGGCGCCCGTTGGGTATGCGGAGGTCGCGGACGATTGCGACGACGCGTTGGCGAGCGTGCACCCCGGTGCGTACGACCGATGCGACGAAGCCATGGTCGACGACGACTGCAGTGGTACGGCCAACGACCCGCCAGGTGGCTGTGCGTGCGAGAACGCCGCGGTCCGCAGCTGTCCCCAACCGGGCCTGTGCGGCCGCAGCACCCAGACGTGCGTGGCGGGCATGTGGGCCGAGTGCGCGGTGCTTCCGGGCCCGGAAATCTGCGGCAACGGGGAAGACGAAGACTGTGATGGGGCCGCCGACAACGGCTGCGAGTGCGATGACGAAGTGCGCTTCTGCGGAACGGATGTCGGCGAGTGCAGTCGAGGCGTGCAGACCTGCGCCGGGGACGGTGTGTGGGGCCCCTGCACGGGCGCCGACGAAGCCGCGCCGGAGACCTGCAACGAACTCGACGACGACTGCGATGGCGCCGTCGACGAAGGGGTGTTCTTTCGATGTTTCGAGGACACCGATGGCGACGGATACACGGTGGTCACCGCCACGGTGATGGAAGTGTGCGCCGACGCGTGCCCGGTCGGGTACACCGACATCGATCCGACCCCTCCGGCCAACCGGGACTGCGACGCGGACGACCCGCGCGCGTACCCGGGACAGACCGCTTCGTTCGGTACGCCCCGCACCTCGGGCAGCTTCGACTTCGACTGCGACGGAATCGAGACCGCGACCGACACCGTCATCGGCTCCTGTGTCGAAGACTCGCGCGGAGCGTGCTTCGAACCGAGAGAAGGCTTTGTCTCGCGACGGGCTTGCGGCACGCGTGTCACGTACATCGTCTGCGACACGATCAGCGACTCCAGTGGCAACCGGTGCGAGCAAGTGTACTCGTGCGCTGCAGGGTCGACGGCGTGCGGGGACCAGAACCAGGTCAAGTGTCGATGAGGTTCAACCGCTCGATCGGACTTGTGCCGCTCGGCCTGGCGGTGGCTCTGGCTTCGTGCGGAGACTCGGGCGGGGCCATCGACGCCGGTGACGGGTCTGTCGTCTGCGCCGATGCGCGCGGCTGCGACGACGGGCTGTTCTGCAACGGACCGGAGCGGTGCGAAGGAGGTGTTTGCGTTGCCGGCGCGGCGCCGTGTCTCGAGGGGCAACGCTGCGACGAGGTCGCAGAAACATGCGAGTCCGACTGTGCGATGGCGCCAGATGCGGACGGCGACGGCGTCGTGGCCGTCGGCTGCGGTGGCCTCGACTGCAACGACGCCGATCCCAACGTATCCCCGGCTGCGACCGAGGTGTGCGACGTGGCTGGGGTCGACGAAGACTGCGACCCGTCCACGTTCGGGTCCGACGGCGACACCGATGGCGACGGGTTCACGGATGCCGCCTGCTGCAACGGGGACCGATGCGGGGACGACTGCGACGACCGAGCCGCTGGTGTGCACCCAGGCGAAGCCGAGGAGTGCGACGGCGTCGATCAAGACTGCGACGGCGCGACGGACGAAGGGGTGATGGCGACCTTCGTACGCGACATGGACGGCGACGGGTTCTCCGATGTCTCTGTGGATGCGGACCGGGTCGAGGCGTGCACGGCGCCGGCTGGGTACGCCGCGCGCGGTGGTGACTGCGACGACATGAACGCGTCCACCCACCCCGGTGCGTTCGACCGGTGTGACCCCGAGGAGGTCGACGACGACTGCTCTGGAACGCCGAACGATCCGCCCGGTGGCTGCGCGTGCACGAGCGGAAGCTCCCGCACCTGTCCGCTTCCGGGCGCGTGCGCTGCGAGCTCTCAAAACTGCGTCTCCGGACTCTGGGGAGGCTGCGGCATCGGACCGACCGAAGACGAGTGCGGCAACGACCGAGACGAAGATTGCGACGGCGCCGTGGATGAAGGGTGCAGTTGTTCGGAACCGTTCCGGGTCTGCGGTTCCGACACCGGGCGCTGCAGCCGAGGCACCCAGGAGTGCACCGGCGACGGCTGGGGCGTGTGCATGGGGGCCATCGGCGGCGAACCGGAGATCTGCAACGCGGTCGACGACGACTGCGATGGCGAGGTAGACGAAGGCGTTGCGGTGATCTGCTACGTCGACGGCGACTCGGACGGGTTCGCGGTCTCGACCGCGCCGCCCACGCCCAACTGTGGTTCGGTCTGCCCCGAGAACTGGACCGACCGCGCGCCGGTCGATGTCGCGAGCCAGGACTGCGATGGCTCCGATGCGCGGGCGTTTCCTGGCCAGACCGAGTACTTCGGAAGGCCCCGCAACAGCGAGGGAGGCAACGACTTCGACTGCGACGGAGTGCTCGAGGCGTTTGCCCCCTTCCCGCCCGGCACCGACGCCTGTGAGGCCGGCCCGGGCGGCGAATGCGTGTTCGATCTCTTTTGGGACACGGACCCGAGTGGTTGCGGGACGGAGGTCGACCAGGTCCATTGCGCGGTGGATCGAGGCGCGTGTACGGAGGTCTTCCGCTGCGCGGGCGGCGTCGACGGCTGCCCACTCATGGCGTGTCGCTGAGCGACCGACGCTCGGGAGGCGCGCACCGACACGGGGCGATCAGCGCCGGGCTCAGCGCTGGGCGGCGGCCCATGGCGCGAAGCCGGCCAGGTACTCCCCGAGGAACTTCGCGGTCGTCTCGTCCGTGAGTTTGCCGTCGGTGAACTTCTTGTGCGCGCCCGCGACCAGCAGCTCGGGCCACGGGAACACCGGCGTGCCCATGCCGAGCAGGATCGTCTTGAGGTGCTGCTGAGCCCGCGCGCCGCCCGCGAAACTCGCAGCCGCAGAGACGACACCGGTCGGCTTGTTCCGGAAGACCGACTCGTAGGCCGGCCGGCTGGCCCAGTCGATCGCGTTCTTGAGCACGCCAGAGACGCTGTAGTTGTATTCGGGCGTGGCGATGAGCACGGCGTCGGCTGCACCGATGGCCGCCTTGAGCGCCTCGACCGACCCTTGTTCGGGCAGGTCGCCGTCGTAGAGCGGCACATCTCGGTAGTCGTAGAGGTCGAGCGACACGCCATCGGGGGCGAGCTCAGCGGCCGCGCGGAGCAGGGCTGTGTTGGTGCTGTCTTTTCGGAGCGAGCCGGAGAGGCCGAGGATCTTCAGTTGGGTCATGACCGTTCTTTCGTAGGTTGGGTCGGGCCCACCACCGGTGAACCCTGGTTCGAAGACGGACCGCGTCGCCGCGGCCCGGCAGGTTTCAGAGATCGAAGACGAGGAGCTCGGCTTCGGCGTCGCTCGAGAGCGTGAGCGACTGGGTGTCGGTGAGGGCGGCGCCGTCGCCCGCCCGCAGCTCGGTTCCATCCACGGTCACGGTGCCGGAGACGACCTGCACCCAGGCGCGGTCTTTGCGCAGCGCGAGGGGCTCGGTGGTCCCGGGCGAGAGCAAGACGCGGTACAGGTCCGCGTCCTGTCGGATGTGCAGGCTGTCCTCTCGACCGTCGGGACTCACGAGCAACGTGGCCCCAGGGGTGCGCTCGAAGAAGCGTTCCGCGTAGTTCGGCTCGGTGCCCGTCTCGGACGGTTCGATCCAGATCTGGAGGAAGTGGACGGGCTCGGCTTGGCTGCCGTTCATCTCGCTGTGCCGCACGCCGCGGCCGGCCGACATGATCTGGACCTCACCCGGGTGCACGACGCCGCCCGAGCCAGTGCTGTCCTGGTGGGCGAGTGCCCCGTGCACCACGTAGGAGATGATCTCCATGTTCTGGTGAGGGTGGGTGCCGAAGCCGCGACCGGCGTCCACGCGGTCTTCGTTGATGACCCGAAGCGGGCCGAAGCCCATGAAGCGCGGGTCGTAGTAGCCCGCAAAACTGAACGTGTGGTGGCTGTCCAACCAGCCGTGGTTCGCGTGTCCTCGTTCTTCGCTGCGTCGAATGGTGATCATCGTCCGTGCCTCCTGACGCTCAGAATGTGCTTGCGCAGATGAGTGAGCAAGGTGGCAGAACGCATGGTAGTCTTGCGATAATGCAAGGCTCGGATGTGCGATGGGACGACTTGCCAGCGTTTCTCGCCGTTGCCCGGGCAGGGACGCTGGCCGCCGCCGCTTCCCGACTGGGGGTGAACGCGTCCACGGTCCACCGCCGGATCGCGGCCTTGGAAGAAGCGCTTGGCACCACGCTGTTTGAACGAGACCCGCGTGGCTACGCGCTCACTGGCGTTGGCGAAGCGCTGCTTCCGCTCGCCGAGCAGGTGGAGGAAGCGGTGCTGGCGGCGCAACGCGGCGTGCTGGGCCACGACCGAAGTGCGGTCGGTCCGGTCACGATCACGCTTCCCGAGTCATTGCTCCCGATCGTGACGCCGCAGCTGGTGCGCGTACGCGAACTGGCGCCCGGGTTGCGCCCGATCTTGCGGGCGGACGATCGCATCCTCGATCTCGGTTCCGATGCCGACCTCGCGCTGAGGCCGAGCAACGAACCGCCGCTGACCGCGGTCGGACGCAAGGTCGGGACGATCGCGTGGTGCGTGTACGGCCCGTCGACCGAACCGGATCTCCCATGGGTGATCTACTCCGAGGGTTCGGGCCCGGCGGCGGCATCGGCATGGCGCCGGAAGCACCATGCGAACGTTCCGGTCTTGCTCGAGGTCTCGTCGGTGGGCGCGATGCACCGAGTGCTCACGTGCACACGCGCGCTCGGGCTATTGCCCTGCTACCTGGGCGACCCGACCCCAAGTCTCGAGCGGGTCGGATCGCCGATCCCCGAAGCTTCGGCAGACTTCTGGCTCTTGATCCACGCCGACCTCAAACGCTCTGCGCGGGTGCGGGCGATGGTGGACCTGCTCCTGCCCCGGCTCGAGGAGATGGCCCCGCTGCTCGCGGGTGCGTCGGCGCGGCCGCGCTTGCCATGAACGGTGTAGACCCGTGTGATCGGGCGAGCCGCATACAGACGCTCGTGGAAGCCTCCGATGCGTGTGTGCGGTGCGTGCGTGGACGCCTTGCACGCGCGGATCAGTTCGACCGCGCTTGGGCGAGCGCGCGGAACCAGTCGCTGGCGATCGACCAGAGGTCGGCGTTCTGGGGCCGGAAGAAGGTCAGGTGGCCGATCGATCGTTTGCCGAAGTCCTTCGGGTCGAGCACCCGCTCTTCGATCTTCGCGTAGGGGTACATCTCGTACAGGCCCTGCGCGTTCTCCGGAGACGTGATTTCGTCGTCGGTGGCGCGGAGCGCGAGCCACGGTGCGTTGAAGCGTACGAACCCGTCGCGTCGACGGAAGTCGTCCGCGAAGTAGTTGGCGCGTTTGCCCCACCGGGCCCATTGCTGCGCGGCGGCGGCGGGTAGGTCCTCGCCGAACCCCAACCGTTTGGACGGCAGGTACCCGAAGAGGCGCGTGAGCAGTGGCACCGTCACGTACCAGGTGAGCGCGACGAACCACTTGTAGGGGGCGCGCATCGTCATCCACGATCCGAACCCGCTCCCCACCGAGAGGAGTCCGTCGATGTCCTGGGGGCGCTTGGCGATGCCCTGAAACTGTCCGCCCACCGAGTGGCCCACCACGAAGTGGGGCAGGTCAGGATGCCGGTCCTCGAGCCACTCGAACGCGGCGCTCATGTCTTGTTCGCCCCAGACGATCTTGTCGGCGTGAAAGCCGCGCAGCGTCCGAGGTTTGCTCTTGCCCATCCCGCGCAGGTCGTAGGTCAGCGTCGAGAGTCCTTCCGAAGCCAGGTACGCCGCGAACCGGTGGTAGTAGCCGGCCGGGACCGACGTGGCCGGATGCACGACCACGGTGGCGACGGGATCGGCGGCTGGAAAGTAGGTGCCGCGGAGCAAGAAGCCGTCCCCGGTCTCGAACTCGACGGCCTCTCCCCCGGGCGCTCTGGAACGTTCCTTCTGGTCCTCCCGAACCGGCTGGGTCGGCCGATCGGCCAACTTGTTTTGCGTCAACGAAACGACTGAGTGTGCTGTGGTTTCCATGACAACACTGTTGAGCCCCAGCGCCGCCATGTGAATAGCCATTCAGTTTATACAGCGTTGCAGCAGTGCAATCCTTGGTGGATGGGTCAGGAAGACGAGAGCTGGGACGATCTGCGACTGTTTCTCTACGCGGCCGAAGAGGGATCGCTGGCCCGTGCGGCGACCCGGGCGGGCTGCTCCACCGCGACGGTGAGTCGCCGGCTGGCCAAGCTCGAGCGTTCGTTCGGGCTGCGCCTCTTGCACCGCCACGCGGGCGGCGTCTCGCTCACCCCGGACGCCGAGCAGCTGTTGCCGGCGGCGCAGCACGTGGCGCGGGCGATCGACGACCTCCGCCGATCGGCGGGCGCACGGCACCGGGACGGAACCCACAAGGTGGTGGTCTCCACCGCCGAGACCGTCGTCACCCACCTCATCGCGCCTCGCCTCGCCGAGTTCTTCGAAGCGCATCCCGACATCGATCTGGTGCTCCGTTCCCAAGCCCGCATCGTCTCGATCGGAGAGCGCGTCGCCGACGTCGCGCTGCGCCTCGACCGACCGACGGAAGCGAACGTGCGGAGCCGGCGCGTCGCCATGGCGCCCTTCGGGCTCTTCGGAACCGACAGCTACATCGCGCGCCATGGCTCCGACGTCGCCTCGCTTCGCGGGCACTCGTTGGTTCTGCTGGACGAACGACTCGACGGCACGGCCGAACACCGGTGGGTGCTCGATCGGCTCGCCGGCAAACGCCCTGTGCTTCGGGTGAGCACCATCTCCGGTTGTTTGCGCGCGATTCAGAGTGGGGCGGTGATCGGCCTCTTGCCCCAGTTCATGGGTCGCAACTTGCGGGCGCTCACCGAACCCGACGTCCCTCCCCGCGAAGTCTGGCTCGTCGTGCACGAAGATCTGCGCGACGTCCCGCACGTCCGTGCCGTCACAGACTTTCTCGCCAGCTGCGTGCAACCCCGCTGACCCGAACCGCGGTACACACGCACTTCTGTGACCTCGTCGACCACCGCCCTCGAGTTGCCTGCGCCCGCGTCCGGAGCGATCGAGCACACGCCGCGCGCACAGCCGCCGGTCCGGCCGTGGGTGGAGTTTCTCGTCGTGGGTGGCGCGACGCTCTTGCTCTTCCCGATCGCGTGGGCGCTGCGCGGCGTCGTGGGACTCGACACCGGCGAGCTCGTCTTCGGGTTCACCTTCTTTCACGCCGCGCGCGTACTCAACGATCCGCACTTCGCCGTCACGTACCTTCTCTTCTACCGCGACGCGCGCGTTCGTTTGTTCGGCGACGCGTTCGCGCCGTTGCAACGCCTGCGGTACCTCGCCGCCGGTGTGCTCGTGCCGGCCGGGCTCTTCGTCTGGTGCGCGTGGGCACTGACCGCCGGCTCGGCCCACGCACTCGGGCTGATGATCCAGCTGATGTTCTTGCTCGTCGGCTGGCACTACGTGAAGCAGGGCTTCGGCGTGATGGTCGTGCTGAGCGCACGCCGCGGCGTGCGGTTCGCGCTGTCCGAACGCCGCGCGATCCTCGCGCACTGCTACGCGGGCTGGGGCTACGCGTGGGCGAACCCATTCGATCCGGGGCGCGCGCGGTTCGAGAAGGGCGTCGTCTACGACTCGCTGCCCCACGCGGCGTGGATGGAGCCGGTCGCGCTCGCGGCCACGATCGGCACCGGGCTGTGGCTCGGGTTCGTCTTGGTGCGGAAGTGGCGCAGAGACGGTGCGCTGCCGCTCCTCACACCGCTGACCGCACTGCTCGCCAGCATCTGGCTCTGGCTCATCTTCTCGGCGGCCGATCCCATGGTTCGGTACGCGTTGCCCGCGATGCACTCGCTGCAGTACCTCTACTTCGTCCGGCTGATGCGCGGCAACGAAGCCGCGGAACGCGAAGGCCCGCCCTGGTTCGGCACCTCGCGCAAGACGCGGCTCGCGATGCTCGCCATCTCTGCGGCGCTGCTCGGTGGACTCTTGCTCCGCGGATTGCCGATGTCCCTCGATGCGTTCGTATTGCCGGACGCAGGACTCGGCGACCTGGGACCGACGCCCTACTTCGCGGCGATCCACGCGTTCGTGAACCTGCACCACTACTTCATGGACGCCGTGATCTGGCGCCGCGAGAACCCAGAGACGGCGTACCTGCTCGCCTGACCGCCCCCGCGTCCGCCAGCGTGCGCGCGTCTTACAGACCGTCTTCCGGGATCCGGTGTTTGGGGTTCTCTGGATCGAGCGCCTGCTTCGCGAGCGCTTCGCGGCGCTCGCTGTAGCGGTCGACCAAGAAGTCGCGCATGTCGCGCGTGAGGATCGTGAACTTGTAGAGTTCCTCCATCACATCGACCACGCGGTCTCGGTAGGGCGAGTCCTTCATCGTGCCGTCGTCGTGGAACTCCTGGTACGCCTTGGCCACGGACGACTGGTTCGGGATGGTCAACATGCGCATCCACCGACCCAGCAGTCGGAGCGTGTTCACGACGTTGAAGGACTGCGAACCGCCGCACACTTGCATGACCGCGAGCGTGCGCCCTTGGGTGGGCCGCACCGCGCCCATCGAGAGCGGGATCCAGTCGATCTGGTTCTTGAACACGCCGGTGATGGCGCCATGCATCTCCGGCGAACACCACACGTGTGCTTCGGACCAGAGCGACCACTCCCGCAGCCGCACCACCTCTGGGTGGGCCTCGTGTTCGGGCGCTTTGACCGGCAGCCCCGACGGGTCGAAGAAGCGCACGTCGGCGCCGAGCCCGGTCAAGATGCGCCCGGCCTCCTCCGAGAGCAGCCGACTGTAGGAACGTTCCCGGAGCGAGCCGTAGATCATGAGCACCCGCGGCGGATCGTCGCGAAGGGCCATGACGGGAACAACAGGACGCCGAAGCGGGGGAGGGGAACCGTCACTCATCGAACCCGGGTCTCGCGCATCGCGCGTCGTTTGGCAATCGGGCGGTTGCGTCGGGGCGCGACCGTGCGCACCCATCCTCGATGACCGACGAGTACAAACGCGCCAACCGCTTGCACTGGGACGAGCGCGTCACCACCCACGTCGGCAGCGCCTTCTACGGTGTCGACGCGTTTCTTGCCGGCGACTGCCCACTCAAACCCGCGGACCTCGACCTGATGGGAGACGTCGCCGGCCTGCGCCTGGCCCACCTGCAGTGTCACTTCGGGCTCGACACGCTCGGGTGGGCGCGCCGTGGCGCCGAGGCGACCGGGCTCGATTTCAGCCCCGAAGCGGTCGCGGCGGCCCGCACGCTCGCGGCCCGCGCCGAGCTCGAGGCGCGCTTTGAGTGCGCCGATGTCTACGACGCCGTGAACGCGCTCGGGGAGACCTACGACCGGGTGGTGACCGGTGTCGGCGCGCTGGTGTGGCTCCCCGACATCCGGACGTGGGCGCAGGTCGTCAGCGCTCTGCTGAAGCCGGGCGGTGTCTTGGTCGTGCGCGAGATGCACCCGATGCTCTATACGATCGACGACACCCGCACCGATGGCGTGCTCGCGGTGCGCTACCCCTACTTCGAGACCGCCGAGCCGCTCGGCGACGACACCGAAGGCAGCTACGCCGACAAGACCGCGGACCTGAAGAACCGCCAGTCCTACTGCTGGAACCACGGGGTCGGCGAGGTCGTTCAGGCGATCCTCGACGCCGGGCTTCGGTTGGAGCAGATCCGCGAGTACCGCGACTGCGACTGGGAGCCGCTGCCCCACCACGGCATGGTCCAAGGCGACCACGGCATGTGGCGGTTGCCCTCGGCTCCCGACGAGCTTCCGATGATGCTCGGCCTGCGCGCGGTGAAGCCGAACTGAGCAAGCGCACAACGCCGTGCTGGCCAAGTTGCACCGTTGTTGCGATGTTGCAGCCCAGCACCGATGGCATGTGTCGTCGAGTCGGAGGTTCCATGGGAGACAAATCCCCCAAGTCGAAGTCCAAAGGCCAGAAACAGAAAGACGCGTCCAAGAAGGCCGGCGCGTCCAAGGCCCAGGCCAAGCAGGCCAGCCAGAACAAGGGCGCGGCAGCAGCGAAGCCGGGCGCAGCCAAGGGCAAGAAGTAGCCGCGCAGAGCTCCAAAACGAAAGAGGGCTGCGAATCATCGCAGCCCTCTTCCTAATTCTGATCCCGGGCCGCGAAGCCCGGGCAGGCAAGAAACTACTTCTTGCCCTTCTCCTCTTCGCGCTTGCGGACTTCCTCTTTCACCTGCTCGAGGATGTGCGCCGGTACCGGTGCGTAGTGGCTGAACTCCATGGAGAACTGGCCGCGACCGGAGGTGGCGGACCGGAGGTCGCCGATGTAGCCGAACATCTCGCTGAGCGGGACGTCCGCCTTAACCCGAACGCTCGCGTGACCCGGCTCCTGGCCGCTGACCATGCCGCGTCGACGGTTGAGGTCGCCGATGACGTCACCGACGTTGTCGCTCGGCACGAAGACGTCGACCTTCATGATCGGCTCGAGCAGCTGCGGACCAGCCTTCGGCATGCTCTGGCGGAACGCGGCGCGGGAGGCCGCCTCGAAAGCCATCTGCGACGAGTCGACCGCGTGGAAGCCACCGTCGGTGAGGGTGAGCTTGAAGTCGAGGAGCGGGAAGCCACAGAGCGGCCCCTTGTCCTTCATCGTCTTGAAGCCCTTCTCGACCGAAGGGATGTACTCCTTCGGCACGCGGCCACCGACGACCTTGGACTCGAAGACAAAGCCTTCGCCGGCCTCGAGCGGCTCGATCGTGTAGTCGATCTTCGCGTACTGACCCGAACCACCGGTCTGCTTCTTGTGGGTGTAGCTGTCCTGGATCGCCTTGGTGATCGTCTCGCGGTAGGCGACCTGGGGCTTGCCGACTTCGGCTTCGACGCCGTGGGTACGACGCAAGATGTCGACCTTGATGTCGAGGTGGAGTTCGCCCATGCCTCGGATGATCGTCTCGCCGGACTCCTCGTCGACGTTGACGTGGAAGCTCGGGTCCTCGGCAACCATCTTGCCGAGCGCGACGCTCATCTTCTCGCTGCTGGCCTTGTCCTTCGGGATGACGGCCACCGAGATGACCGGCGCCGGGAAGACCATCGGTTCGAGCGTGGCCGGGTCCTTCTGGTCACACAGGGTGTGGCCGGTGCGGACCGCCTTGAGCCCGACGATCGCGACGATGTCGCCCGCCTGGCACTCGTCGACCATCGTCCGGTCGTCGGCGTGCATCTCGACCATGCGGCCGATGCGCTCGGTCTTGCCCGTCGCGGTGTTGAGGAGCGTGTCGCCCTTCTTGATCGTGCCCGAGTAGACGCGCGTGAAGGTCAGGGCGCCGAAGCGGTCCTCCATGATCTTGAACGCGAGCGCGCGGACGGGACCGTCCTTGTCGACCTTGGCGAACTTGCCGGTCGGGACACCCTCGAGGTCGACTTCCGGCTGCGGCGGCACTTCGGTCGGCGCGGGCAGGTAGTCGACGACGGCGTCGAGGATCTGCTGCACGCCCTTGTTCTTGAACGACGAGCCGCAGTAGGTCGGGAAGAACGAGAGGTCGCGGGTGCCCTTGCGGATGCACGCCTTGATGGTGTCCACCGAGGGCTCTTCGCCTTCGAGGTACTTCTCCATCACGTCGTCGTCTTCTTCGATCGCGGTCTCGATGAGTTCCTGGCGGTACTTCTCGACGATGTCCGTCATGTCGGCGGGCACGTCTTCGACGACGAAGTTCTCGGGCAGACCGGAGTCGTCCCAGATGTACGCCTTGCGGGTGAGCAGATCGACGACACCGACGAAGTCGGCTTCGGTCCCGATCGGCAGCACCATGACGAGCGGCTTGGCACCGAGGATCTTCTTCACCTGGGCGACGACCCGGTAGAAGTCCGCGCCGAGGCGGTCGAGTTTGTTCACGTAGATGATGCGCGAGACCTTGGAGTCGTTCGCGTAGCGCCAGTTCGTCTCCGACTGGGGCTCGACGCCGCCGCTTCCGCAGAAGACGCCGACGCCACCGTCGAGCACCTTCAGCGAGCGGTAGACTTCGATCGTGAAGTCGACGTGGCCGGGGGTGTCGATGATGTTGAGCCGGTGGTCTTTCCAGAAGCACGTCGTGGCAGCGGACTGGATCGTGATGCCACGCTCCTGCTCCTGCTCCATGAAGTCCGTCGTGGCAGCGCCATCGTGAACTTCGCCGATCTTGTGGATCTTGCCGGTGAGCTTGAGAATGCGCTCGGTGGTGGTGGTCTTGCCGGCGTCCACGTGGGCGAAGATGCCGATGTTGCGGTATTTGCTGAGGTCCTTCATGACGGGGCCCTTCCTGACACGAGACGGGCCGTTCGTCACAGCGATATTTCCATGGCGGTCCCGATCCATGGTCGTTCCGCGCGATCGGTCGCGTTTTCAGCGGACCCGGAACGGCGGGGCTAGGCCTCGTCCGCGCCCTCGTCGTCGGTGAACGCGGACCACAGGGCCCGCCCGATGGGGAACTCGACGACTTTGCCGGCCGCGAACCCGAGCGACTTGAGCAGCGCACTGGGCCGGGCGGCCGTCGGTGGGGCTTCGGCTTCCGGCAATCCGGGGCGCAGCGGCACGTGCGCCACTCGAACGCCCGGTTCGTCCCCATCCGTCCAGCGCACGCCCGCGTAGCTGCCCAGGAGGTTCTTCATGGTGGCGTTGTCCGCCAGGACGGGGGCGCTGAAGTGGGTGATGCCCCGTTCGACGGCGGCTGCGATGAGCCGGTCGAGCAGGATGCCTCCGATGCCCCGGCCCTGCTCTGCATCGATGACCGCGACGGCGGGTTCCGCGCAGGTCGGTGCATCCGGGTCGCGCACGAAGCGGGCGATCCCCACGCCCTCGACCCCTGCTTCGGTCTCGCGAAGCGCGCCGATCGCCACGTGGTCGATGCCGTCGACCTCCGTCAGGTAGGTCAACTCCGCATCGCTGAGGCTCGGGCGGGCGGAGAAGAAACGAAGGTACCGGGAGTCCGGCGACATGCGCTCGAAGCCCTTCTTCAGCGACTCGCGCGCAGCGGGGGTCACGCTCTGCAGGACGATCTCGGAACCGTCGGCGAGCGTGACCCGCTCGGAATGGATCGGGTCGATTCGCAAGGTGTGCTCTGAGTCCTTCACGACGTCCTTCAACTGGCGGCCCGCGTCGCAGGGAGGACTCGGCCGAGCCGAAAGGATCCTCTGGGTGGGCGAAGGGCGCAATCGTCGGCGGAAGGCTTTTGCGCCGTGGTGTCGTGCGTGAACCGCTTGCGGGAACCTCCGAAACGCGCGAAAAGCGTGGGCGATGACCGACCAAAAGCCCACCATCATCTACACCCACACCGACGAAGCCCCGGCGCTCGCCACCTACTCGTTCCTGCCCATCGTGAAGGCCTTCACGAAGGACGCCGGTATCGCGGTCGAGACCCGCGACATCTCTCTCGCCGCCCGGATCCTCGCGCAGTTCCCAGATGCGCTGACGGCGGAGCAGCGGGTGAACGACGCGCTCGCCGAGTTGGGCGAACTGGCGAAGCGACCAGAAGCCAACATCATCAAGCTTCCGAACATCAGCGCGTCGGTGCCCCAGTTGAAGGCCGCCATCGCCGAGCTGCAGGCCCAGGGCTACGCCATCCCCGAGTACCCGGACGACCCAAAGACCGACGCCGAACGGGAGATCGCCAACCGATACGGCAAAGCCAAGGGCAGCGCCGTGAACCCGGTGCTGCGCGAGGGCAACTCCGACCGGCGCGCGCCCAAAGCCGTCAAGCAGTACGCCCGCGAGAACCCGCACTCGATGGGCGCGTGGAAGAGCGACTCGAAGTCCCACGTGAGCACCATGGGGGAGGGCGACTTCTGCTCCACCGAGCAGTCCGTGACGGTTCCGGCAGCAACAACGGTGACCATCGAACACGTGGCGGCCGACGGAACGAAGACCGCGCTCAAGAAGAACCTCGCGCTTCTCGAAGGCGAGATCATCGACTCTTCGGTGATGCGCAAAGCCGCGCTCGTCGCGTTCCTCGAGAAGCAGATCGCCGACGCGAAGGCACAGGGCGTGCTCTTCTCGCTGCACATGAAAGCCACGATGATGAAGGTCAGCGACCCGATCATCTTCGGCCACGGCGTGAAGACGTACTTCGCCGACGTGTTCGCGAAGTACGGGAAGCGGCTCGAAGAGATCGGCGCCGACCCCAACAACGGTCTCGGCTCCGTGCTCGCCACGGTCGCGGAGCTTCCCGCCGACGAGCGCGCAGAGATCGAAGCGGCGTTTGCAGCGGGACTCGAGACCGGGCCCGACCTTGCGATGGTGGATTCCGACAAGGGGATCACGAACCTCCACGTGCCGAGCGACGTCATCATCGATGCGTCGATGCCCGCGATGATTCGCACATCGGGTTGCATGTGGAACGGCGCCGGCAAACTTCAGGAGACCAAGGCCACCATTCCCGACAGCAGCTACGCGGACCTCTACCGGGTGGTGTTCGAGGACTGCAAGAAACACGGCGCGTACGACCCGACCACGATGGGCAGCGTGCCGAACGTTGGGCTGATGGCGCAGAAGGCCGAAGAGTACGGCTCGCACGACAAGACCTTCGAGATCGACGCGGCCGGCAAGGTCCAGGTCGTCGACGCGGACGGCAAGGTGCTGACCACCCACGATGTGGAAGCGGGCGACATCTGGCGCATGTGCCAGGTCAAGGACCTCCCGGTGCAAGACTGGGTCAAACTCGCGGTCACCCGGGCGCGTGCGTCCGAGACGCCCGCCGTGTTCTGGCTCGACGCCAAACGTCCCCACGACGCCCAGCTCATCGTGAAGGTCGAGAAGTACCTCAAGGACCACGACACCGACGGGCTCGAGATCCACATCCTCTCGGTGGCCGACGCCACGCAGCTCTCGCTCGACCGGATCCGCAAGGGCGAAGACACCATCTCGTGCACCGGCAACGTGCTGCGCGACTACAACACGGACCTGTTCCCGATCCTCGAGGTCGGCACCAGCGCGAAGATGTTGTCCATCGTGCCGCTCATGAACGGCGGTGGCCTCTTCGAGACCGGTGCGGGCGGCTCGGCGCCCAAACACGTGCAGCAGTTCAACAAGGAGAACCACCTGCGCTGGGACTCGCTCGGTGAGTTCCTCGCGCTCGCGGTCTCGTTCGCCCACGTGGGCGAGAAGTACGATCACCCGCAGGCGAAGATCCTCGGCGACACGCTCGACGACGCGACCACGAAGTACCTGCTCACGAACAAGTCGCCTTCCCGCAAGGTGAACGAACTCGACAACCGGGGCAGCCACTTCTACCTCGCGCTCTATTGGGCCGAGGCGCTTTCGAGCTGTGGAGATGCAGCGCTCGAAGCGCAGTTCAAGCCGCTCGCCAAGGTGCTGGCGGAGAAGGAGGCGACGATCGTCGCCGAGCTCGCGGAGGTTCAGGGCCCGCCCATGGACATCGGCGGCTACTTCTTCCCGGACCCCGCGAAAGCGGCGGCAGCGATGCGCCCGAGCAAGACGCTCAACGACATCGTCGCCTCGATCTAGCAGGTCGCTGAAAAGCGACCTGCTCCCTTGCCGTTGCCCTTGCCGTTGCCCTTGCCCGCGTCGTGGACGCCGTGTGTTTCGCGACGGCGAGGCCGCGAATCGGACCGTCGGGCCGAGGCATCGAGGCCCGATATCGAACGGGCTCTCGCCTACCTCGAGGTCGCGATGCTCGTCGCGGTGATCAAGCGATCTGACCGCTGATCCGCGGGCAAGGGCAGAGGCAAGGGGCAGGCTGCGAGAACGCCCTGCGGGTTCTTCAGCAGCCTGCTGGCTCAGCAGGCCGGGAATCGGTGGACTGTGCTTGCCTGGCGGCTCGGCGGTGCGCCCCTCACACCAACGAGATCCCCAGCTTTTCGAGGACCACATCGAGCCCTGGAACGCGGTCGAGTTTTCGGAGGTCGACAAAGGGCACCCAGGCCACGTCCGCGGTGCTCCCACCCACTTCGACGACGCGTGGTTCCCCCGACGCGCTGACCCGATACACGACCTGAACGCCCATGAAGAGCCCACGCTCATTCTCGGAGAAGGCGTGCACGTGAAACAAGTCGAGGTCCCCGGCCTCGAGGCTCGTCTCTTCGTGAAATTCGCGAACCAGCGTGTCTTCTGGAAGCTCGCCATGCTTCATCCCCCCGCCCGGCAACGTCCAGTGGCGGGGTCGGTAACAAAAATCTGCGAGTTGGGTCAGTAGAATGCGCTCGTCCGAGACAGCGAGTCCGTAGGCGCTGACGCGTGTTTTCATGCGCGCGGCAGTGCCACATGTCGGAGTCGGGGGCCACACCCTCGAGGGTCGACCCTGTCCCCCGTTCAGCCGCATCCGTGGGCTACCCTCGCGGCATGTCCGACCCGTGGATGATCGATCCGCATGTGCATCTGTGGGATCCGAGGAACAACCCGCGGCTGGTGACGCCGCTGGTGAAGCTCCTCGGGTCCGCGCCGCGCGTGATGAACTTCGCGGCGAAGTACGCGTTTCCGAAGGAAGCCATTCGGTTCTTCCGCACGCCTGAACACGCCACGAAGAACTACCTGCCGGCCGACTTCGACGCCGACTGTGGCCACCATCCTGTCGCCGGTCTGGTGTACGTCGAAGCGTCCTGGGAAGAGAAGGGCCCGCTCGGTCCGGTCGGGGAGACGCGCTGGGTGGAGTCGCTGCGCGCGTCCGGCCGGGGACGGGTCGAAGCCATCGTGGCGCACGCGGACCTCTCGCTCGGCCGCGACGTTCGACCCGTGCTGCAGGCGCACCTCGATGCCAGCCCGCGCGTCCGCGGCATTCGCGACATGCTCGCGTGGCATGCGAGCCGGGACGTGATGGACTTCAACGCACAGCCGGGGCGCTCCGCCAGCCCAGCATGGCGGGCCGGGTTCGAGTGCCTCTCGGAGTTCGGGCTCTCCTTCGATGCGTTCTGCTACGACACCCAGCTCGGCGAGATCGCAGCACTGGCGCGCGCGTATCCCGAGCAGCCGATCATGCTCTGCCACATGGGTGGCCCGGTCGGCATCGGTGGTCCGTACGGCGACGTCGGGCAGACGCCGCGTGAACGAAGCAACGTGTTGGCGCGGTGGCGGGATGGGATGGAGCGGGTCGCCGCTTGTCCGAACGTTCAACTCAAGTTGTCCGGTCTCGCGATGCCCATCTGCGGGTTCGACTTCGGCGGCCGGGCCTCACCACCCGGCACCGCAGAAGTCGTCGATGCGTTCGCACCACTCCTCGAGTTCGCGATCGACACGTTCGGCGTCGACCGATGTTCGTTCGCCAGCAACTTCCCCGTGGAGAAGGCGTCCCTGAGCTACGCTCAGATGGTCGACGTGTTTCAGGAGGTGGTCGCAACCCGGTCGCAGTCGGATCGCCGCGCGCTCTTCCGCGACAACGCGGCCCGCTTCTACCGCATCGATCCCTGAGGGCATGCCTCAAGCCAGTGGCTGCTACGATTCCCGCATGGGTGCCACACGGTGTTTCGTTGGGATCGCCCTGCTGATCGGATGGGTCGCAGGCTGCGGTGGCGACTCGCAGGAGGCGCGCACACCGACGCACCACTCACCGTCCGAGCCGATCCTTCATCCCACCACCATGGCCAACCCGCCCGCGTCGCCCTCGTGGCCCGCGGCGTTGCCCGAAGGCGCGGTGCTGGACGACGGGCCAGGTTTCCTCGAGCGACCGGCACGCATCCAGGTGCACGGAACGGTCGCGCGCACCGAGCGGGTGCCTCTGTTGATTTTCCTCCCGCCCACCAACGGCACCGGCGAAGAGTTCTACGAGCGCGTCGCGTCGGTGATCGAGCTCCCCGGCTACGTTCAGCTGCTGCCGCAAGGGCGCCCCGGGCGCGGCGACTACCTCCCGCACTTTCGCGAGTTCCTCGATGCCTACGAGGCCCGACTCGCAGCGGACATCGAGCGGGCCATCGAGCAGTTCCCGGTCGACCGCGAGCGCATCTTCGTCTCCGGCTTCTCGCTCGGCGGCGACCTCAGCTGGGCGATGTTGATGCGCCGGCCCGACTTGTTTCGCGGCGCCCTCATGGTGGGCAGCCGGTGCAGCGTCCGACCGCGCGGCGACACCCTCACCACCCTGCGCGACCGCGACGGCCGTGCCCTCTTCGCGATCGCCACCGGTGATCAGCGCGCCCGCGTCGAGGGCATGCAGCGCAGCCACCAGCGCATCGTCGACGCGGGCATTCCAACCCAACTCATGCGCTACCCCGGAGCCCACGTCGGCCCGGACGAGGCGGGCTACCGCGCGCTGTACGCGGCGCTGCTTCGCTGAACCAGCGGCTTGCTTTGCGGCTTCGGACTCGGCGCTTCGGATTTCGGATTTCGGATTCGGATTCGGATTCGGCCTCGCCTTCAGGAGTCAGGCAGAGACAGCGGCAGCGGCAGCGGCAGCGGCAGAGACAGCGGCAGCGGCAGTGGCAGAGACAGCGGCAGCGGCAGCGACAGCGGCAGCGGCCAGCGGCAGCGGCAGCGGCAGCGGCAGAGACAGCGGCAGAGACAGCGGCAGAGTCAGCAGCAGCAACAGCAACAGCTTGTAGCCTCTTCCTTCGGAAAGTCGGCTCCCTTCAATCCTTCGGATTTTGGGAACACCCTACTCGGGGTGGGCTTTGGCTCGGCGGCAATTTCATGGTGGCGGAGTGCTCGGTCGCGTCAAGGGTGCCTTCGGCCCCAGCCTTCGGAAGGCTGGCTTCGCCCTTGACCCGCCCTGCGCTCTCCACCGGGGGCGCTCCGCGCCGCCGAGCAACGTTGCTCACTCTTTCCAGGCGCGAGGAGGCTCTGATGATTGTTCTCGAAACTTCTTTTGTTCTCGTTGGTGAGTTGCGCGGGGTGCTGGCGGCTGTTTCTCGCCGGGACCGTTCGCTTGGGGAGCAGATGCGGCGGGCGGCTCAGTCCGTCGTTCTGAACTGCGCGGAGGCGAAGAACGCTCGCGGGAAGCGGAGCGTGGACCGGTTCTCCATCGCGTATGGTGAGGCGAGCGAACTGAAAGCGGCGCTTCGACTGGTCCGGCTGTTTGGGTACGCGGAGGTTGGCGAGGAGATCGAGCGACGCTGCGATGAGGTTTGCGCGATGCTGTATCGGCTCAGTCGGTAGTCGGCTGCGAGGCCCGCGCGAGTCGCGGGCCTCGGCCTCGGCTTCGGCTTCGGCTTCGGCTTCGGCTTCGGCCTCGGCTTCGGGTTCGGGCTCGGCTTCGGCTTCGGCTTCGGCCTCGGCTTCGGCTTCGGCCTCGGCTTCGGCCTCGGCTTCGGCTTCGGCTTCGGCTTCGGCTTCGGCTTCGGCTTCGGCTTCGGCTTCGGCCGCGAGTTCTGCTACCCACGACCGACGACCGACGACCGCTCCCGTCCAACTACCCCGCGCTGCGCATCTCCGTACAGCGGGCATGCAGTCCGTCCGCGAGGTCTTCGTAGCGTGCGAGCTCCGCGTCCGACCACGCGTCGACGTCCGGATGCGCCGCATGAAAGTCGTCGAGTTCGTTCTCGAGCGCGATGAGCTGCTGCTCGACCGGGTGGTAGTTTGCAGCGGCATCGACGTTGCTCGGCAACTCGTCCGGCGCGTCTTCGCTGTCGCTGGCGCGCTCGACTTCCAAGCCGGTCGGTGTCGAAGCCTGTGCCCGGCTCTCCGAGATTCGGCGCACCCGCAGCGAGCGCCGCTCTCGGTGGCGTTCGTCGAGGTGGTCGAGATCGTCGTAGCAAGCCTCGAAGACCCGGCTGTCCGCGGCGCGGTACCGGTCGGCCATGGTGATCTCGCCTTCGGTGTCCTCGTCGCCAGCCGCGGCTTCGGCCTCCAGTTCCTGCTGGAGCACCGCGTCTTCGTTCGAACCACCACACGCCACGAGCGCGAGAACCATCCAACTTCGCATGTCGCAGTTCTACCAGATCGGGCCGCCCACCGAACGCGTGCTACGAACCGGGATGCGAACTTCTCTCCTCGTCCTCTGGCTGGCCCTCGGCTGCGCTTCCTCGTCTTCGGAGTCCACGGAGGTGGCGCCCGCGCCGGTGGGCGACACGACCGGTGCCGAGAACGCGGCACCCAGCGACCCGGCACCGGTCGCGGACCTCGCGGCACCCGCGGGCCCGGAATGGGACGATGCCCGCGACCCGAATGAGACGCCGGTCGATGTCGCGGCAGTGCCGCCTTACGCGGAGACCACCCCGAGCGGGCTCGCGTCGCACGTCTTGCGCCACGGCACCGGGACCGTACACCCCGAGTCCACCACGTCGGTGACGGTGAACTACGCGGGCTGGACCCTCGACGGCAACCTCTTCGACAGCTCGTGGCAGCGCGGCCAACCCGCCACGTTCCCGCTCAACCGCGTGATCGCCGGATGGACCGAAGGGGTACAGCTCATGGTTGAAGGAGAGATCCGACGGTTCTGGATCCCGGCCGAGCTGGCCTACGGCAACGAAGCGATGGGCAACCGGCCGAGCGGGATGCTGGTCTTCGACGTCGAACTCATCTCGCTCTGAGTCCACGCCCGGCCGTGTCCCGCAGTCGACAGTCCCCGCGGTGTGCGCGGTGCCTCATGCACGTGCCGCTCTGTCTCTGTGCGACGTGGCCGACCATCGAGACCACGACTCGGCTCTTGCTCGTGATGCACATCCGCGAGTGGCCGCAACCGAGCAACACCGGCCGGGTGGCGTGGCGCACGATGCCGCGCTGCGAACTGACCATCTACGGACGCTGGCAAGGCCGCGCACCGATCGAAGGACCGGAGGGAGAGCTTCCGGACTTCGACGAGACCCGCTGGGCCGCGGATCCAAGCGAGCAGACCTTGCTGCTGCATCCCTCGCCCGATGCGGTGCCCATCTCCGAGGTGCCGCGCGACGGACGACCGCTTCTGCTGATCGTGCCCGATGGCACCTGGCGACAGACGAGCCGCATCGCGCGACGCATCGATGACGCGTGCGATGTACAACGGGTCTCACTCTCGGTCTCGAAGACCCGCACGAGCGGGGTGCTCAGACAACCGCCCACCGACCAGCACCTCGGGACCGGCGAAGCGATCGTCTCCGCGCTCGATGCCCTCGGCGAACCCGACTCGGCGATGCAGCTGCAGCGGGCGGTGCGCACGATGGTCGACCGGTCCCTCTTCGTACGCGGCAAGATCGCCCACACCCAGGTGCTCGGCGGCATTCCTCTGCAGGTGCGCCGCGAGCTCTCTGGGTTTGCACCCGACGCAGACTGACCTGCTACGCGGCTTCGAACTCGCGGCAGATGAGCTCCACGTCTCGAGCCGAGAGCGCTTCCTTGGTCAGCCCGCAACGCATCGCATTCCCTTCGTGCTCGAGGTGCTGGCAAGTTCGGCAGAGGCCTAACGCCGATGCCGATGCCGAAGCCGAAGCGCAAGCCGATGCCGAAGCCGATGCCGAAGCCGATGCCGAAGCCGATGCCGAAGCCGATGCCGAAGCCGATGCCGAAGCCGAAGCCGATGCCGAAGCCGATGCCGAAGCCGATGCCGAAGCCGATGCCGATGCATGCCGATACCGACGCCTGTGCCGATGCATGCCGATGTCGACGCCCGTGCCGACGCCGACGCCGGGGCCGGTGCTGCGGCTCGGCCTTCGCCGTCAGACGTTTCGGTGCTGCACCAGGTGGTCGATGAAGGCTTGGGCAGCGGCGGATCGTTCGCGTCCGATCGGGTAGACGATCCACCCCTTCGCGGACATCGGCAGCGCGCCGCGAAGCACTTCGACCAGCGCGCCTCGGTCGAGGTCGTCCTGGCAGCTCAAGAGCAGGAGCGGCGCGATGCCGATGCCATCGAGCGCCGCGAGGCGTGCGGTCTCGAGGCTGTTGGCGCGGATGCGGTTGTGCATCTGTACTCTCACGGGACCGGTCTCTCCGTTCACGTGGCGAAGCGCGTTCGGCGCCCACCCGTCCATGCAGATGCCCTCGTGGTCGTTGAGCTCGTGAACGGACTTCGGCACGCCGCGCAGTTCGAGGTACTCGGGGCTCGCGGCGAGCACCATGCGCGAATCCCAGAGCAACTGAGCCGCGAGATCGGGCGAATCCGGGGGTGCGCCGCCCCGCAGGGCGACGTCGATCTCTTGTTCGATGAGATCGATGTACGTGAGCGCGTGGTGAAGCTCGAGATCGACCTCGGGGAAGCTGGCCACGAAGCTCCGAATCGTGGCCCAGATCACGCCGCCGTCTTCCGGTGGCGCGGCGATCCGCAGGGTGCCCTTCGGGGTGCCCTGGGTGTCGAGGACCGCGCGCTCGGCTTCTTCGAGGATGCGCGGCAACGGGCCGATGCGTTCGTAGTACGCGCGCCCGGCCGCGGTGAGACCGACCCGTCGGGTGGTGCGGTGGAGCAGCTTCGCGCCGAGACGCTCTTCCAAACGTTTCACCCGCCGCGAGACCGCGGACGGAGGCAGCCCGAGCTCGCGCCCTGCAGCGCTGAACCCTTGCCCCCGCACCACCGCCGCGAACACCACGACGTCCAGAAGGTCCACCTTCATTATTATTGCGTTCCTAGCAATAACACCGTTGCCATATGCTCACTTGTCCCGAAACAGCATCAATCATACCTTCCATCTCAGCAACTGGCCACGAAGAGGAGCCGATCCGATGGAAGTACAGCTGTCCGAAATCAACTGGTGGGCCGTGTTGGCGAGCGTCGTCGCTGGCCAGGTCATCTCGACCGTCTGGTTCGTCGTCCTCTTCGGAGATCCCTGGGCCAAGGAGTACGGCGCCGCGGACAAGAAGCAGCACACCAAGGAGGTGCCCGGCTACACGTACGGCGTGCAGCTCCTGTGCACGGTGCTGCTCGTCCTCTCACTCGCGGTCGTACAGCAGTGGCTCGCGGTCGACAGCGTGGGCGAAGCCCTGATGCTCGCCGGCCTGGTGATCATCGGTTTCACGGTCGCCACCGGTTTGCCCGGCCAAGCGTTCTTGAAACGCTGGCGCGTCGCCGCCATCGCGCTCGGCAGCCAAGCCGCGATGATCGTCGGCATCTCCCTCGTCCTCGCCCTCTGGCAATAACGGGGGTAGGGGGCGTCGTGCGTCAGGTGTCTGGCGGTTCAGCTCGGTGAGTCAGTGAGCAGAGATCGGTGAGCAGAGGTCGTTGAGCTGTCGCTGTTGCTGATGCTGTCGTGTTGCTGATGCTGTCGTGTTGCTGTTGCTGTTGCTGAGTCTGTTGCCGTCGCTGAGTCTGTTGCTGTCGCTGAGTCTGTTGCTGTCGCTGTCGCTGTTGCTGTCGCTGTCGCTGAGTCTGTTGCTGTCGCTGAGTCTGTTGCCGACCCCGAAGCCGAAGCCGACCCCGACTCCGACCCCGAAGCCGAAGCCGACCCCGACTCCGACCCCGAAGCCGAAGCCGACGCCGACCCCGAAGCCGAAGCCGACCCCGACTCCGAAGCCGAAGCCGAAGCCGACGCCGACCCCGAAGCCGAAGCCGACCCCGAAGCCGACCCCGAAGCCGACTCCGAAGCCGACGCCGACCCCGACCCCGACCCCGACCCCGACGCCGACTCCCTACTCGAGCAGCGCTTCGATCCTCGGACGCAACAGCTCCATCAGCGGTACGCCGAACCCAGTGCCGTCGAGGCCGTCGGACTCCATGCCGAGGATCGCGTAGTAGCCGCGGTCCCGGTCGACCCAGGGGGTGAACCCGAATGCGCCCGGCGACGTGATGTTCTCGCAGGGCGACGCGGCGCCCGGGCAGTTGATCCACGAGGACCAGCTGTACCGAAGGTTCGTCCTGGCGAGCGCGGGGTCGATGGTCGCGTCCGGGTACCCGTTGACGCCCATTCGGTCGATCGCCGCGCGGCTGATGAGCTGGGTGCCGTCGCGTTCGCCGCGGTGAAAGAGCAGGGCGAGGATCGGCACGTACTCGTCCATCGTTGCGGTGATGCCGCCGGCGACCAGCGGGTTGTCGTCTCCGATCGGTTCCTTCGGCAGCGTGTAGTAGCGCAAGCCCGGGTCCGTGAGCCCGAGCGGCGTCTTGAGCTCGCGTTCGAAGAGCGTGGCCCACGACTCGCCCGTCGCGACCTCGGCCATCGCGGCCGCGACGCCTTGGTGCGTCGAGCCGTACTCGAACGCGACGCCCGGCATGTGGCGCGTCGGCACGGCGTCCAAGGTCGCGACGCAGTCCTGCAGCGTCTGGCGTGGGTCGAGGAGACACACCGCTTCGGTCTGCATGCCCGAGACGAACCCGCCCAAGTGGTCGAGCGTGGCATCCGCCGCACTGGTCGCGCTCCAGCCGAGCACCCCGCGAGGGGTGTCGGTCATCGAGAGGGTGCCAGCCTCCATGAGCCGGAGGAGCACGAGCCCCGTCACGAGCTTGGACGCGCTCGCGATCGGCACCCGGCGATCGGTCTCGAAATCGCCCACCGTCTCCTCGATGATCCGGCGGTCGTCCGCGTCGTAGACGATCAGCGTGACCCCTTCGATGCCGTCCGGCGCCTCGGGCAGCGCCCGCGTCATCACGTCCCGGATCGCCGACGTGTCGAGGCCCGAATCGCTGCCCGAGACCGCATCGACCGCCGCGTCCGTCGCTTCGGGGGCGTCGGTCCCGCCTGCGTCGACGCCAGTCATCGGGTCGGAGGAACACGCGGCGAGCAGGAGGACGAAGAGGGTCCGGAAGTGCATGGTCGGAAGATAGGCCAAAGCGTTCGCCCCGCACAGCGACCGAGTTGGCGGCGCCGGTTTGACGACTGGATATAAATCATCAACAGTGATGATCTATGGCACGGCCCACCCTCCGGTTCCAGCTCGTTCACGGCCCCGAAGCAGACGAAGACGTCGTCCGCGCGTGCTGGTCGCTCCGGCTCGAGATGCTGACCCTGCATCGCTCCCGCGAAGCAGATTGGGCGCACTTTCGAGCGTTCGTGACCCAGCGCGATGCGTGCCTCTTCACGTTCCGGGATCCGGCAGGCGTGGTGCAGGGCTTCTTCACCATCCTCTTCATCCCGGTGGAGCATCCGGTGCATGCTGGTGGTGCGACCCCGCAGAAGGGCCTCCTGCTCTACTCCAAGTACTTCTACTTTCGCGCCGGCTACCGCGGACATCCGAAGACCTTGCTCGCGCCGTGGATGCTCGTGCCGATCGCGCTGCGGCGATTCGGCGTGCGCCGACTGCACTTCGTCTCGACGACGTACCCGCAGAGCTTCGTCTCGCTCTCCCGATCCGCCGGCAACGTCGTCGCGCTGGCCAGCCCGGAGATCACGCCGTGGAAGGCCGCCGCGCTCCGCGGGTTCGCCGAGGCCTTCTACCCGGACGACTTTGATCGCGCCGCGGGCGTGGTGCGGCATCAGAACGTACCGGACTCCCCATCGGTGGCGCGTTCGGCGGACGCGCTGGCGCTCGGCGAGGTGTACGAACGCCTCAACCCCCAGTGGCGCGAGGGCCGAACGCTGCCGATCCTCTTCAGCGTGGACGCGACGCTGGTGCGCACCTGGGCGCGACGCACGTTGCGCCGCGTCCGACCCCGATCCAACCCCTGACGTGGGCCGCCGCAGTCTCCAAGCCGAGCGCAGAGATCAGATCTTGGTCGCGTTCGAACGGTGCGTCGCCGCGCATGGGCTCGAAGGCACGACGCTCGAGCGGGTGGCGGCGTTCGCGGGGCTCGGCCGGCCTGCGATCCGCCACAACATCGGCAACCGCGAGGCCCTGATCGCGGCCGCGCTCGAGCGCATCGTCCAGAAACACGAAGGCGCCTACGCGTCGCTGATCGATGGATTGCCCGCGACGGGCCGCGTCGACGCCGTCTTGCGCTACCTCTTCGGTGGCCCCTTCAGCAGCGGCGACCCGGACGAAGAAGACATGGTGCTCGACGAGCTCTTCGCGCTGCGACACCGCGACCCAGACATCGCGGCGCGCCTCGACGCGGTCTACCGCCGGCTCCAGCAGACCCTCGCGTCGGTCTTGTCCGAAGAACATTCGGCCACGCTGGGCGCATGCCGGCGGGTGGCCTACCTCGTGATGGCGCTCGCGTACGGCCACTCGACCTTTCAGGGGCTCGGCGTCGGCAAGCGGCGTTCACCCGCGGCACTTCGAGCCGCCCAGCAGATGGTGGACGAACTTCGCTCGACCTAGAGCGCACCTTCCTCGATTTACATCCGCATGCGGAGGGCTGCGATGCTGCTGAAGCCAGCACTGCGATTCTCGAGGCCAGCACTGCGATTCCCGAGACCGCTGGTCGCTGCGATTCCCGAGGCCAGCACCGCTGGTCGCTGCGAAGCCGTCCCGCGGGGTGGCGGGATTGGCGGCGACTCGCTCAGACTCCGTGCGTCAGCATCGCCTCGAAGCCGTCGGTGATCTCTGCGTCTTCGACGGTGAGGGCGCCGTCGCCGATGTACAGCTCGACCCGGCACATGCTTGGGGCGTCCGCGGGGCTCGTTCCGCCGCAGAGCCACACGCCGCGCTGCTGTGCGAATCGGTCCCGCGCCGTCCGTGCCGACTCCGAGTCGGTGTCGAGGAAGACGTGCATCATGTTGGTGTGCGGTGGATCGGGAAGCACCCGCACGCCTTCGACCTGGTCCAGCAACGTCGCCACCTCCACGGCGCGCGCGTGGTAGCGCGGCATCTGTCCGAGCCTGGATTCGAACTGCATCGCGGCAGACGCGGCGTTGGGCGTCAACGTGTAGAGGTTGCCGCCGCTCCGGCGTTGCCAGAGCTTCGCGGTGTCGATGAAGTCGCGCTTGCCGAGCAGCATCGCGCCGGGCAGCGCGCCGATGCCTTTGTAGAAGGAGACGTACGCAGAATCGAAGCCCGCGCAGATCTCGGCGTAGGGGCGCTGATAGTGCGGCGCACACTCCCAGAGGCGCGCTCCGTCGAGGTGCAGCCGGGTTTCGGTCGCGCCCACCGAACGCTTGAGCGCTGCGAGCTCCTTCCAGGTCGGCAACTGACCCCCCGCTTCGCGGATCGGGAGCTCGACCAGCAGCGCAGCCAAGGGTTCGGACAGCGATTCGAAGTCCGAATCGACCAGCGGCGTGCCAGCGGAACCCACGAGCGTTGCGCGCAGTCCATGCAGGTGCGCGTACCCCCGCTCCTCGTGCAGCTCGACGTGCGCGGTCGGATGCATGCCGACGTGCGGGTTGCCGGCTCGGTCGCCGTAGATCCGGAGCGCGATCTGCTGCGCCATGGTGCCGCTCGGCATGAAGCGCGCGGCATCGAATCCCAGCCGTTCGGCCACCTGCGACTCGAACCCCTCGAGGAACGCCCCCTCGCCGTACTGGTCGAGGGCGACGTCGTGTGCCTCACAGTACGCGGCGACTTCTTGTAGATGCGCGGCGGCACTCACCGGACCGTGCCCGTTCAGCCAGCGACATCGATCGCGCAATGCCCGTCGCTCGGCGTTCTTCATATCGCACCCTACCGCGCACAAGGCACCCCTGCAGGTGCCCGTGGTGTTGCCTTGCCCTTGCCCTTGCCCTTGCCCTTGCCCTTGCCCTCGGGGCGAGGAAGCCGACCCCGAATCCGACCCCGAATCCGACCCCGAATCCGACCCCGACCCACAAGCCGACCCCGACCGCGACCCCGAAGCGACCACCGTCCGGTATCGTTGCGACGGGGCGGGGGGACGTTCCCCCGCCACACAGGGGAGCGGAGTCCGATGTCTTTTCTCGACGTGATGCACGAGTACTTCCGGGGCGAGAAGCTCGAAGCGATCTACTTCATTCTACCGGCCGGTCTCGCGTTGGTCGGTTTCGGGATCGTCGCGTTCAAAGCCGAACGCGGTGGGTTCGCGTGGGGCGCCGCCGTTCCGGCCATCGTGTTCGGGTTGCTCTTGATCGCGACCGGGCTCGGCATCGGACTGCGCACCAAGAGCCAAGTCGCCGCGCTCGAGGAGGCGCACGCGGAGTCGCCGGTCGCCATGGTGCAAGCCGAGCTGCCGCGGATGGAGAAGGTCAACAAGAACTTCCGCGCGACCTACTTCGTCTTCGGCGCCCTCGCCGCGCTCGGTCTCATCCTGCACTACGCGGGCATGGGCTGGAGCCGCAGCCTCGGCGCGGTGCTCGTCCTCGGCGGCGGCCTCGGCCTCCTCATCGACGGCTTCGCCGAACGACGCGCCGAGCCCTACACGGCGGCGCTTGAACAACTCGCGCAGTCTGCGCCGGAACCGACTCCGGAGACGTGAACATGAAGCACCCTGAAGGGAGCGATGGTGCCGACACACTCGCGAGGCTTGTCGCCACACGCTGGAGCACGGCCCAGTCTTCCGGGGACGGTGCCATTGTTCGACCGGGCTGCGATGCGGTCGCACTGGACGCCTTCGAAGCGAAGTTCGGCGTGCTGCTGCCGCGGATGTTCCGGGCGCTCTACGAACTCTCCGACGGAACCGCGTCGCCCGACGCGCACTTGCTGTCCTTCTATCCGATTGGTGTGGTGCCGCACTACACCGAAACGGACGGGTCGGGGCGTTGCTGGGTCGGTTTCGCGGACTACGCGTCGAGCCGGTCACTCTTCCTGATGCGGTTTGCAGACGGGGTTCCCCCCGAGGTCCGGGCCGACCTCGGCTCGGGCACGTGCACGCTAGAAGAGCGTGCGGTGCCGATCGCCGATTCATTCGACGCGTTTCTCCAGACCTACCTTCAGGAGCCCGAGCAACTCATCGTCCACGCCCCGTAGACCTGCGGGCGTCACCGCCCTGACGCTCGTGGAAGTCGGCGACCCAACCGGGCCAATTGGACCGAGGACTCAGGGGCGGGGGGCGGCGCGGTACCCGAACGGGGCGACGGCCGCGGCCACGGCGGCGTGATCAGGGTCGCCGCGCCAAACGATCTCAGCGCTGCCTTCGCGGTACGACACTGCGACGGATGCGACGCCGGGGATGGTCTCGATCGCACCGCGGGCGTGGCCTTCGCAGGCCAAACACGTCAGGCCTTCCACGGCGTAGTGCATGGTCGTCTCGGTCGGAGCCGCGGCTTCGACTTCGCCGCCTCCGCCGGTCAGGGCGCCGGCGTACTCCGGGAAGAGTGCGAACGCGACGACGAACACCGTGCTGGTCCAGAGCAGCCCGCGGTTGAGGCGCTGCACGCGCGGGTTCGGGACTTCGCAGGCCTCGCCCGGGGCGCAGCGGGGTCTGCGGTAGACGAGGTAGAAGCCGCTGCCGAGCAGCCCGAGCGTGAGCACGAGCAGGGGACCGCGCCACGCTTCGAAGAACGCGCCGACGCCCGCCGAGGACGCACCGAGTCCGATCGCGACGAGCGGCAACCAGCAGCACGCGGACGACAAGATGGCGGCGAACAGCGCGCCGCCCGAGGCGAAGAGCCCGGTGCGCGCGGTGGGTCCGCCCGGCGACGCTTTGGGTGCGGGGCCGTCCGCGGCAGCGACCGATGGCGCGCAGCAGTCGGGTGGTTCCGAAGCATCGTGGGCAGCGGCGATCGATGGCGCGCAGCAGTCGGCTTTCGAAGCGTCGCTTGCGGCCGCGGGTGCGCGACCATCGGTCGCGTCGTCTGACTCGAGCGTTGCCGCTGCGCCGGCTCGAGCCTGCTTCACGACCAGCGCGACGTTGCCGAGACAACAGCGGCCCTGCGGGTTCTTCCGTTCGCAGTCGTCCTCTCCCGCGCGGCACTTCTCCTTGATCGACGTTTGCATGGTCGACGCAGCGTTGGCAGCGACGTCCGCCTCCACGTCGGCGACCGAGTGCTCGAAGCAGAAGCACACCAAGCGCTCAGCGTGGGTGGCCTTGTGGAAGGGGAGGGCACGCGTCTCTCCCAACACCACCGCGTCTTCGTCGTGGAAATACACGACCTCGCAGGTGGCCGTGAGGCAGAGCGCCCACGCGTCGACATCGGTGGTCGCGGCGAGCCGGGCGGGGACGACCTGGGCCTCGAGCGTGGTGCGCGAGACCGAACGCCCTTCGGCTTCGCACTGCGGACACCGTTTCATGGCGCCACCTCGTCGAGCGCTTCCAGGATCGGACATTGACTGACCGGACCTCGGCCACCGCACTGAGCCACCAGCCCACCGAGGGCGCGCTTCATCGCGCGGAGCTGCTCGATGCGGTCCGCAATGTCCGCGATCTTCGTCTCCGCGCGGCTCTGCACGTCGGCGCAGCGAGCACCGGGCGTGGCGCGCAGATCGAGCAGCTCCCCGATCTCTCGAAGCGTGAACCCGAGCGCTTTCGCCCGCACGATGAACTGCAGCCGCCGAACCGTTCCCGCCGGGTACTGCCGGTAACCGGCCTGGGAGCGCGGCGGTTCAACGAGGAGCCCTTTGCGTTCGTAGAACCGCACGGTCTCGACCCCGAGCCCAGCGGCGGCGGCGACCTTGCCGATCGTCAAGGTGGGTTCCGTAGTGACCATGGGCACAAGCGTAGACCCTGTACCCCACTACGGGGTCAAGGCAGACCGCCTCGTGGTGCCACCCAGCCGCGCAGGACCATCACTTGGAAGGGAACCAGTGTTTCGTGCGGTTGGCGAAGGCGACGAGGGAGAGCATGACGGGGACTTCGATCAAGACGCCGACGACGGTGGCGAGCGCGGCGCCGGAGGCGAGGCCGAAGAGGCTGATGGCGACGGCGACGGCGAGCTCGAAGAAGTTGGAGGTGCCGATCATCGCGGCGGGCGCGGCGATGTCGAACGGGAGCTTCAGTGCGCGGGCGAGTGCGTAGGTGATCGCGAAGATGCCGTAGCTCTGAAGCAGCAATGGGATGGCGATCAAGAGCACCCGGTCCGGTTGCTCGAGGAGCGTGTCGGCCTGGAAGCCGAAGAGCAGCACCACCGTGAGCAGCAGCCCGACGATGGACGTGGGCTTGAGTTTGGCGGAGAGCTGTTCGATGGCGTCCGAGGTCGCCAGCCGCCAGCGCGTGACAAGCCCCGCTCCGAGGGGCACGACGACGAAGATGGCGACCGAGGCGATCAGCGTCTCCCAGGGCACCGAGAGATCGGTGACGCCGAGCAGCAGCCCCGCGATCGGCGCGAACGCGAAGACCAGGATCAAGTCGTTCACCGAGACCTGCACCAGCGTGTAGTTCGGGTCGCCCTTGGTGAGCTGACTCCACACGAACACCATCGCGGTGCACGGCGCGACGCCGAGCAAGATCATGCCCGCGATGTATTGCTGCGCATCCTCGGCCGGGACGAGATCCGCGAAGACGTGCTGGAAGAAGAGCACCCCGAGCCCAGCCATCGTGAACGGTTTGATCAACCAGTTCACCGCCAGCGTCAGCGCGAGTCCTTTCGGCTTCTTGCCGACGTCTTTGAGGCACGACGGCTCCACCTTGAGCATCATCGGGTAGACCATCAGCCAGATCAGCACCGCGACGACGAGGTTGACGTTCGCCCACTCGAACGCGGCGATCGCCTGGAACACGCCAGGCACGACCAGGCCGAGCCCGACGCCGACCGCGATGGCGAGCGCAACCCACAGTGAAAGAAACCGTTCGAAGATGCCCATCGAGTGACTTATCGTTTATCGTTTATCGTCGAACGACGATTGTGTGAACGTGGAGATGCGTGGATGGAGCGAAGAAGCGGGCGTCATCACAAGCCGTTGACCAGTGCTTTGAGCAGCGCGACCGCGCCGGGTTCGACGCAGTAGCAGACCCGCGGTCCTTCGACCTCGCCCCGAATCAGCCCGGCGTCCTTGAGTTGCTTGAGGTGCTGCGAGACGGTGGACTGTGCGAGCGGGAGTTCGTCCACGATGTCCCCGACGATGCAGCCCTCGCGACGGACCAGCATGCGCAGGATGGCGACGCGCGCCGGATGGGCGATGGCTTTCGCGAGCGCTGCCAGCTGCGCGTTGGCCTTGTCGAGGCTCTTCGGCACCGGCGGCATCGGCTCGGCCGGCGGGCAACAAGGCGCACTCTTGGTCTGCTTCTTCTTCATCATGGGTGTCGCCTGAACGTTTATCGTCGATAGACGATTGGTGGGCCGCGGTCAAGGCATCGCCGGGACCGGTGCCGCATCGGTGCTGTCACATCGACTCCCCTGAACTCAGAGGAGGCGTGCGTCGTCGTCCGCCGAAACTTCGAGCAGGTGGGCGCCGAAGGCAGCGAGGTCCGCGTGGGCCGGCGGTTCCTCGAAGAGCTCACAGATCGGGTAGTCGTGGTACCAGTTCCCAACCCGTCCGTGCCACGCGCCGCCGCACACCACGTAGACGAAATCGTACACGTCGTCCGGTCCCATCAGCGGGCAGAGACCGGCGACCACGGGCTCCAGTTCTGTGAGTGCATCCAGGCATGCTTGCGCCGAGTCGTGCCCCTGTCCGAAGCACTGCGCCGCGCCGAACTCGACGACTTCCCCTCGTTCGCGCGCGAGTTGCGCGAGTGCCGACGCGCGCCGTGCGTTGGCTTCGTCGAGGGTGAAGAGCCGGTTCCCGTCGATCAGTTCACCCGTGCCGAGCGCTGCGATCACGTCGACGAGCGCGTCCGGCGCGCCGGGAAACGCCGCGCGCAGTGCTGCCTCGCCCGCCCAGTGGGTGCGTCCCGCCGGCCACCGCCGCTGGTACTCGGCCCAGAAGTTCACTTCACGTTCGGCAACGTGCCGATGCATGTCGAGGTTCGGGCAACACTAGGAACCAGACGTGCGCCATTCCTCGCACTCGGCGGCGATGAACGAGCCGCGCAGGACGATGCCTTCGGCGTCGGCTTCCAGCGCGCCTTCGAGCGGGCCGCCGGAGCGGAAGGGGAGGCTCGAGGTGATCGTGACGGTGCCGTTGAAGAAGCGGTAGCGCGGGGCCACGCCGCTGTCGTCCGACCACTGGAACTGGACTTCGTGCACTCCGTTGTACGCGGGGCCGTCCTCGGCTTCGAAGTCCGGCGGAAGGAACGAGATGCCAAGCCGTCGCGTCGTGCACACGTCGGCGCGTCCGTCCGTGGTGAAGGTCAGGTCCGCGTGGGTGTCGAAGCCGACGCCATGGTCCGCGTACCCGTACTCGAGGTTGTGCGACTCTCCGTCGACCACGATCGTGATCCTGGCGTTCGGGGCATCGAGACCGCAGTCCGGTGTGACCGGGTCTGCCGCGCATCCGACCGTGCCCGGTGCGAGCAGGCCGTCGACGCACTCCGCCATCAGACGGCAGCAGCGCTCCACGCCGCAGTGCGCCACGGTCTCAGGGCCACACGCGAACTCGCCGCCGCCCGAAAAGACCGCTTCGCACGCGCCCGGCGGCAGTGGAGGGATCCCCGCGTCGCGGCCCGAATCGATCCCAGCGTCCGCCTCGGGCAAGCCGAGGTCGTTGACGAATCCGCCGTCGATCGCATGCGACGCCCCGCAATCGCAGCCGCCCAGGAGGCCCGCGGCGAGCACCAAGCTGGGGACGAGTCGCATCGCCGGACTGTATCAGGCCGCGGCACGCCCTCGCGTCCAGCGGTTCCTGGAGATCGGCAAGGAATACTTGTTGGTTGGTGAAGGAAGTATCGTTTTCCTGGCGAACCACAGGTGGCTAGCTTGTTTGGCATGAACGCACGCCTCACCTTCGTTTGCCTCGCTTCGACACTGCTCGCCTGCGGCAACAGCCACGAGCTCGGCGACGCAGTCGACGGAGGCGTCCCCTTGGACGCGTTCGCGGGCGAAGACGCCCCGCTCCGGGAAGACGTGGGTCCTCGGAGGGACACCGGAAGCGACGCCGGAGCCGATGCTGGAACAGCGTCGTGCTCCGCGGACCTGACTGCGAGAGACGGCAACTCCTGCTTCTGCCAGGGCGCCTTCGCGCTGGGGGACGGCGACCTGGCGTACCGGTCCAGTTTCGAACTCGAGGTCCACGACATCTCCGGCGACTCGGTCGAACTCGTACACACGACGCCCGAGATCCGGCCTGGGTCGGAAGGTGCGCTCGTCGTCGCGAACGGACACCTCTTCTCGGGCGGTGGGGGCATGGAGGTCTTCGATCTCGACAATCCCCGCCGCCCGCGTTCGGTCGCAGTGGTCGATTTCGAAGGCGGGGGTCAGGTCACCGACTTCGCCGTGATCGGCTCGACGATCTGGGTGGGCGTCGATCGGAGCGAGACGGCCGTGCTCTACGGCTACGACGTTCGCGACGCGGCGCGACCGCGCGAAGTGGCGTCCATGCCGCTCGACGGACAGCCCGGGAGCGTGCTCGCAATGGACGACGGACGTCTCGTCGTGGTGCAGGCCCGCCGGTTCGGCGAAGAAGGACCGGACACCGCACTCGTCGTGGACGTGTCCGGGCGCATGCCCTCGGTCGCGTTCGTCTTGGAGCTCGCCGGCAGCCGCGTGCTCCGCCGCCGCGGCGCGGTGGAAGGCAGCACGCTCGTGGTCGCCGGCAGTGCGCCCATGCTTCAGGTGTTCGACCTCGGTGCGCGCCGTCGCGTGGCATCCCTCGAGGCGCCGGACGAGTCCGGCTTCGGTCTCGGCATCGCCCTCTCCGATGGCATCGCCCTTGTCTCCGGCGGGCAGGTGCACGTCGCCGACGTGCGGGTGCCTTCGGAGCCGCGCTGGATCGGACGTCTCGGCGCCACGGGAGACGTACATCGGGTGCAGCGCCGCGGCGACAGCGTGTTCATCGGCACCGGCGGCTACCTCGGCCGCATCCCTTTCGAGTCCCTAGGCCGCTCGAGTGCGATCAGTCTCCCGGCGGCTCCTCGGGGGTGTTCGACGGAGGGTTCGTGTTCGACGGAGGCTCCGGCGCCGTCACACGCAACGGCTGCAGTTGCGTGTGGCTGAGATCCAGCACCACCGAGCGTGTGGCGGTGATCGTCCCGTCCCGGGAACGGAACGTCAGCTCGTGGGCGCCGATCGGAAACCGGCGGGTGCCCGGGACGGGGAACGGCGGAGCGTTGTCGATGGACGCGTACCCGGGTGCGCCGATCACCCGCAGGTAGCGGAGGGGGGAGTCGCGGTCGGGAGTCCTTGGCGGGGGTCCAGTGTCCCACCGGCTGGGTCCCGTGTCCCGTCTCGTGCGGGGTCTTGCATCGGGCCGCGCTGGCTGCGCATCCACCCCCGCGTCCAGGATGGAGGAGCCGGGGTCGACCCCGAGGTGTGCGTCCGAACCCACGTCCTGCGCCTCGGCGTCGTGGCCCAACGGCCCAGCGTCGCCGATCGCGACGTCGACGCCAACCAACGGACCGGGCACGCGGTTCGACGCCCCCGAGAGCATGATCCCGAACGCGACGACCAGCCCGAGGCTCAGCGCGCCCGCGACCGCTGCGGGTCGCGCCCACGGGCGTACGGGCCCGCGGGCGCGTACGCCGGAGGCATCGGTCGGAGGGTCGTCCTTCTGGCGTGACGGACCGGCTGCGGCGGTCTCGGTCACGAACTCCGCCGCGCCCGTGACCTCGTCCGTAGCGACCAGCACGATGTCCCACAGGTTCGGAGCGGCGGGTGCCGGGGCGGGTGAGGGGTGGACACGCTCTAGCCACTTCAAGAACGGTCCGCGCGGATCCTGCGTCCCCAAGGTTTGTTCGATGGCCGCCGCCATCGATTCCGAGGTCTCGTAGCGGCGCGTTCGGTCGAAGTAGGTCGCCCGACGGATGATGGCGGCCACTTGCTCTGGTATCGACGGATCGAGTTCGGGGTCCAACCGCTCCACCAGCCGGCGGCCGAGGTCGGTGCCCCTCAGGGGGCTGCGTCCGGTCAGCAGGGCGTGAAGCGTGCAGCCGAGCGCGTGTACGTCGGCGCGGGGGTCGAGCGGCATGCCCAGCGCTTGCTCTGGCGCCATGTACGACATCTTGCCCTTGGTGACCCCAGCTTCGGTCGACTCCTCGCGTCCATGCGCACGCGCGATGCCGAAGTCCGCGAGCTTCACGCTTCCATCCCAGCCAACGAGGACGTTTCCGGGACTGATGTCGCGGTGCACGATGTCGAGCGGCGCACCGGTGTGATCGCGGGCGCCATGCGCGTGGTGCAACCCGACCGCGATCTCGCGGCACACATGCAGCGCGGCCACTGGCGTCATCGGATCGTCGAGTTCGTGCCCCCGCCGCGCCAGCTTTCCGGCGTCCAGCCCATCGATGAACTCGAGCACTTGGAACGGACGTCCATCCAGCACCCCATAGTCCAAGACGCCGACAATGTTCGGGTGGTGCAGACAGGACGCGATGCGGGCTTCGTCGACGAACATGCGCGCGAACGAAGGATCGCCCGCGGACTCCGGGATCATCTGCTTGAGCGCGACTTTCCGCTGGAAGCCGGCGCGGCCGATCACGACGGCCTCGAAGACCTCCGCCATTCCGCCGCGCGCGATGCGACGCCCGACTCGGTAGCGTGGTTCCGCCACGGGCGATGCTACCATGCGACCCACCCATGATTCGGTGCACACCTTGCGTGATGGCGCTGCTGCTCGGCGCATGCGCGACGGAGGAGCCGCTTCCGACCATCACCGTCGCGACTTCCGGGGACGAGGCGGTCTCGGTGGTGCAGGCGTTGCGGCAGACTCCCCCGGACTACGTCAACCTGCGCTTCGCGGCCTTGCCTGCGGCCCACGAGGCAGCCGCCGCCCGACCTCCGAGTGCGGTCTTGGCTGCGGTTCGTCAGCAGTACGCGGAGGGAGACTTCGACCAGTGCCATGCACGGCTGCGCGACGGCGCGGTGGTGCTCGACACGCTGGGCGCGGGCGAAGCGTCGCTGGCCGCGCGACTGAACCTCTGGCGGATCGCCTGTGCGGCAGGACTCCCGGACGTGGCGGCAGCCGAGCGTGCGGCCCAAGACCACGCCGTGCTTGCGCTCGATGTACCGATGGAGATCGAGCGCATGAGCCCCAGCGTCGAGCTGCACGTCGCGGAGTCGGCAGAGGTGGTGTCGAACGGCGCCCGCACGGTCGTGACCATCGAGACCCCGGGCGCGCCCGGCGCGAGGGTGCAAGTCGACGCCCGCGTTCAGTGGTGTCCCACCCCATGTGCGGTCGAGTTGCCTCACGGCGACCACGTCGTGCGTGTGGAGGCGGATGGATTCGTGTCCACCCATCGGGTCGTGCACGTCGATGCCCGCGCCGACGACACGCTCTCGATCGAACTGGACCGCGCGTCGCCCGAGCTGGCGGGGCAACAATGGGCACGACGGTTTGCGCTGAGCGACCAGCCGGACTCCGCGCTCTCGTTGCGGCTGCTGATGCCGGCGCTGCGTGTGCGACGCGGACTCGTCTTTCTGCGGGCCGAACGCGAAGGAGAGAACGTCCGCATCCGTGGCGCGATGGCTGAAGCGGGGGAAGTACAGGGGCGCGTCGAGCGATCGATGCCACGAGCGGACCTGGCCGAAGGGCTCGACAGTGCGCTCCTCGAACTGCTGCAGCAGGGCGGGGTGGTCGAACTCAGACCACTGTGGCGCAACCCATGGCTCTGGGTGCTCCTGACCGCCGGCATCGGGATCGCGGTCGCGGTCACCACCCTCGTCCTCTACGAGCCCGGGGTCCGGCTGAACGTCGGCTTCGTCGAACCCGCGGCGGCGCCGTGATGCGATCCGCGTCATGGCGCATGGCGCTTGTGGTGGGGATGCTGTGGTCGGCCGGCTGCACCGTCGACCGAGAGGTCTCGATCGTCGTGAGTGACGAGTCGCTCGGCTTCCGGTGCACGGCGCTCGATGGGTCCCGTTTGACGACCCGAATCGATCCCGATCGTGGCGGGTGCTTCGTGCTCGACTACGTCTTGCTCACGGGCCTGCCGCGCTGCCGCCCCGAATCGATCCGCCGCTCGTGCGTAGGCACGTGTCCACTCGCGCTTCGCTTGAAGTTCCCGATGGCGCCGCCCCCGGTGGGCACCCTCGACGCGCAGGCGTACATCATTGATCAGCTGGTCGAGATCGGCGGGCATTCGGAAGAGGTCGCTGCCATTCAGGCCGAGCCCTTGCTGAGCCGGCTCACGTTCGTGGGCGCGCCGTGTGAGGAGGTCTCCGACGACGGCTTCTTGCCCGAGGATCGGGTGGTGGGCTGCGTCAGTTCGTGTCCCACCGTCCTCGAACAGACGCCCGAGATGGAGATGGATCTCGATGTGGTCGGCGGCGCGTGCGATGTCAGCCATGTCGTCGCTTGTTCCCGGCTCGGTCAGGTGCCGTAGCACCACTTCACTCCGCGAAGGCGAGGGTGAGTTCTTCCAGCGTGTGGTCCAGTCCGCATTGAGGCCGACCGCGGCTCAGGTAGCTCCCGTGCTCGCACTCTTCGCCGAGAGGAACGGGTGTCGCCGGCGTGATCACGTCCATGTCGACCAGGCGCCGCGTCAGCAGTTCGAGGGACGCTTCGTGGTAGTTCGAGTCGCCCACCGCGAACAGCGGGAGCACCCGCGGAACGATCATCGCGTTCGCGGAGAGCGCCGGTGAGCCGGCGCGCATCGTGCGAATCACAGGGTTGGGGTGGTCCACACCAGGGTCGCCCGCGGTCGGGCTCAGCTCACAGAGCAGGTCGGCCGCCTCGAACATCGGCGCTCGGTAGAGGTCGCGGTCGTCGGGCATGACGCCGCCGGTGCGGCGGGCGATCATCGCGCGAAAGCAGGGACGGGAACAGATCGCGGGAATGTGCTCGACGAGGCACTGCGTCAGGGTGGTGTCGCTCGGCATGAAGTAGATCTCTTCGAAGAGGTCGACCCCCAGCGGCAGCAGCAACTCCGCGACGAGTTCCCCCACGACGGTGTCCCCTCTCAGGTCCTCCACCCGCACCTCATCCACCATCTTCCCGAGGGCCTCGAGGATCGCATAGGTGCCGATGGGCAGTTCGCCGCGGCCGCATCCAGGCTCCGCCGCATTGGTCAGGTGGTTCGCGGTTTGCCCTTGGAGGACCACGGTCCGGAGGTCGAGACCTGCCTGGAGGGACGCGAGTTCGGGCGCGTCGCTGCCGGCCCACATCGCTGGCCACGTGCCCATCGAGAACCCGATGACCGCGACGCGGTCGCTGCCTTGCCCGTGGACGTCGCGTGCCCAGGCGGCGGCCGCGAGTAGGGCGCTGGCGTCGCGGAGGTGGTGATCACGGACCCGGACGCGTCCAACGCCGGGCGCGCCGTCCCCCTTGTTGCGATACAGCACGGCGATCCCCAGGTACCCCTCTTCTGCGAGGAGCTCGGCCACCGAGTCCACACCAAAGGCGTGGTCGCCCAGCACACTGGTGAAGCTGTCGAACCCACCGGGCCCGGCCTCGGGTGCGCAGTTCGTCAGCTCGACGTTGAGCCCGTGCCCGTAGACGACCACCGGCAGGTCGGCGCCGGCTGGAGGCGCCGCTGCGTAGATCCACACTTCGTCGGACCCGCCGGAGGGGAGCGGCACGGTGATGCGGTGCATGCCGTTCCCTCCGATGGCGCCTCCGTCCGTCGGATCGGTGGCGTCCAATCGCGCCATGCCCGCGTCGTCGACGGAGCCGGCATCGTTTGCTGCACCGGCATCTGAGGCGGGTCCGGCGTCGCGTGAGGGCAAAGCGGAAGAGCCAGTGCACGCGAGCGCGAACAAGGCGATGAAGAGTTTCGAATGGTGCATGCGGTCGTCCAGTGCACCACCCGTGCCTATGCGCGCGGCGGTCGCCGCCGCGATTCCTGAAGGAGCCGCGCAGGGCCTCGAACCGCGCGTGTGCCCGGAACACCCCTTCGCACTCGAACGCTTCTGCCGGGTCGGCCCCGCGGGTTGAGGGGTCGACCCCGCAATCCGGCACCCGTGGCGTTCAGCGCAGCCCGTGTCGCCGAAGCAGGTCGGTCAGATGAGACCGGTCCATTTTGGCGATGCGCGCTCCCTTGGAGACATTGCCCCCGCTCCGCTCCATCAACCGGTCGAGGTAGCGTCGCTCGAGTTGCGCCAAGAGCGCGCCGCGCGCTTCTTTCCACGGCAGTTCCAGCAGCGCGCCGATCGGGTCCGCCGCGCCCTCCGGCAGCTCCAACAGTTCCAGCTCGGGTCGCTCCCCCATCGCGAGCGTGGCTTCCACGAAGTTCCGGAGCTCGCGCACATTCCCTGGCCACCGGTGCCGCTGCATCGCATCGATGGCGATTGGCGGGAAGAGCCGGGCGGCGTCGTCCTGCGCGCCGCACGCAGCGAGGAGATGTTCGACCAGAAGCGGGATGTCGTCGACGCGTTCGCGCAGGGGCGGGATCCCCAGTTTGACGACGGCGAGACGGTAATAGAGATCCAGCCGGAAGCGTCCCTCGTTGATGTCGGCGCGAAGATCGCGATGGGTGGCTGCGACCAAACGCACGTCTACGGTGAGTTCCTGCGAACCCCCGACGCGCGTGAATCGACGTCGCTCGAGAACCCCGAGCAACGTCGGCTGGAGCGACGCCGGCAGTTCACCGAGTTCGTCGAGAAAGAGCGTGCCGCCGTGGGCGCGCTCGAACGCACCCTCGCGGCGGCGGTCGGCACCGGTGAACGCGCCACGCTCGTGTCCGAAGAGTTCGCTCGCCACCAGCGCCGGCGCGATCGAGCCGCAATCGACAGTCACGAACGGGCCCGCAGCGCGTGGACCGAGCGAATGAAGCGACTGTGCGACGAGCTCCTTGCCCGTCCCGGACTCGCCGCGTAGAAGGACCGCCGCGTCGCTCTCGGCCAAACGCTGGACGCGCATCATCAGCGTCCGCATCGCGACACTGCGGCCGCGGATCCCGGCCAGCTCGTCCCCTTCGAAGAGGGGTTGTTCTCGCGGTTTCGACGTCTCGATTCGGATTCGGGTCGAGCCAAGGGTGAGCGTGGTTCCGGCGGTGACCGTAGCGTCGTGTACCTGCACGCCCGACACGAATGTGCCGTTGGTCGATTCGAGATCTCGGACCCGCAGCCCAGTGGGCCCGTTGCGGAGTTCGACGTGGTAGCGCGAGACCGTCGGATCGGTGAGCACCAGATCGTTGTCCTTGGCCGAGCCGAGCGACACACTGTCTCCGGCCGCGGACACCACCGCACCTGCATCTGGGCCGTCGACGACCTCGACCTGCACGCCGCGCAGTGGAGCGTGTGGGACCGCGTGTCGAACGGTGCGTTCCTCCATCGGATCTTTGTAGCACGGCGCATGGCACGGTTGCTGCTCAGTGGGGCCTCATGCGACACCCACTCTGCTACTTCGCCGGCCTGCTCTTCGCGTGCAGCCCGGCCCCAGATACACCACCTGAGACGGATGCAGCTTTGCCCGACGCAGCAACGTCCGACGTCGCTCCAGACGTGGGTCCGGACTGCGCTGGCCACTGCGACGACATTCGTGTGACGCCCCTCGAGGGCTTCCCTCAAGTGCTCGAGGACGGACGTGTGCGGACGCGCTACCAGATCCGCTCGATGGACCCCAACAACGTCTGGGCGTACCGCTGCTTCCAGCCCGATCGGTTCACCGATCTCGACGACCCGGCGGCCCCCCACTACGACGACGCGGACTGGGGGCACACCGAGTTCGACGTGATCGAGCCGGCGACGCGCCCGCTCAACACCACGTGGATGGTGCTGCTGGACGCCGGCGGGATGTCCATTGCGGAAGACACCCGTTGGACGACGCCGCTCGACGCCGCAGACCCACAATCTCAGGACGAGGTCATCATGCCCTGGCCTGGCAGCGCGCTCGCCCTGGAGTGCGCCGCTGGCGATGTGGGGTGTGCGCTTCACCGAAGTTCTCGCGTCGGCGGCTTGCCGAGCATGTTCACGAAGGCGAACGAAGCGGGCATGTGGCGGATGGCCGCCGACCGCCAGTGGCTGGGCGATGCCCCGGCGTACGAGGGCCTCGACCGAAGTCCCTTCAACCCGCTCGTCGAGGAGGCGCGGCGCGTCCATCCGGACTGGGGATTCGTGGAGCTCAGCGGATGTGCGCGCGACAACCTCGGCGGCGATCCCGAAGACGCCGAGGTCCACCGCGACCGCACACCCTGGGGCTACGACGCGCTGCGGGCGGCGCTGCGGTTCGTGCAACGCGAGTACGCGCCAAGCGGCGTCTTCTTGACCGGCGGATCGTCGGGTGGCGTCTCGACGTTCATGGCGGCCGGCCGCCTGTCTGCGGACTCTCTCGAGACGCCCGTGCTCGGATACCTCCCCGACGGAGGCGGTGCAGACTACGACGCGTTTCGACGCCACAAGGACGCCGCCTCCGCGAACCGAGGATGGCATTGGCTTGAAGGCGAGGAGCTCTGGGCGCTGTGTCAGCCCCCTTCCTGGACGATGGGCGAGGTATACGACGGTGTCATCCGGCACGCGCGTGGCTTCCGTGCTCAAGAGCTTCTGGCGGACATCGAAGGCCGGTGCGTGGCGGGCGAGGGCTGCATCGACGCACCGGTTCTCCTCGGAACCACGACCCGCGACTACACCGTCCTTTGCGGTGCCGAGGACGTGTTCACAGATGTCTACGGTCCGACGCTGCAGGAGATCACCCGCTTGCGAGAGACCGGACGTTCGCTCGGACACGCGAGCTTCTTGGACCACGATGCGACGGCAGAGCTGGTGACCTGTCGTTCAGCCGACCAACCGATCCCGGACTGCGCCGACCCCATCGCGGTGGACATTCCTGGAACTGGGCACACCGTTGCCGGGTCGGCGTTGTATCGAACCATGGCCCTCGGCTGGATGGAGTGTCTGATCGCGGCGGACGGCAACGCGGAGGCAAGCGCGTCGTGTGCGGTGCAGTGCGAGATTCGGGGCGGCACGATGTCGTGTCGTCGCATCGGGGAGTGACCCTCGACGGGGGGCTGCCAACGACGGCAACCCCGTTCGCTGACCGACTACGAAAGGCAAGCGAGTAGAGTGTTCGCGGTTGTCTCAATGACCTCTTCGAACACCAGCCTCGATGCCGTGGTGCCTGGCGCGTGCACGGCGCCTGTGGCCCGCCGGCTGGTGACCACGATCTGGAAGGCCGGCCACGCGAGCTTCGCGGGGGGCAGCGAGAAGTTCGACAAGCCCACCAAGCGGGTCGAGACGTGGCCCCAGTCGTGGAAGGCCTTGGTGGAGCGCATCGAGAAGGCGCAGTCGCTTCCGTCGCTCGCGGACAAACGGGAACACCCGCACCTTGGGCTCTACCACTCGCCGAAGGGGTTTCGTTCCAACCGTCCCGGCGACGTCGTGCTCCGCAGCGGGCTGCACGTGGACATCGACGAAGGGGCGACGGACGCGACCGAAACGCGACTGGTGGAGATCCTCGCGGGCTGGGGGCTCGCGGCCATCGTGCAGCGCCGCAACGTGATCGACCCGTTCGAGCGAAAGCTCCGCGCGATCATTCCACTCGTCCCCGACGACGCACGAGAGACCTTCCATGGCCGGGCCGCCGCGTTCCTGTCCGCCCTCGGCAAGACGCTCGGCTGCCCGATCGATCTCGCGCCCGCGGTGTGGAGCCAGCCGACGTTTCTCTATGGGCCGGTGGTCGGGCGCGAACCGCCGCAGGTGGTCGCGTCCCTCGCAGGGGAGGCGCTCGACCTCCACGCGGTGCCGGCGGTCGCGTGGTCGCGGCGCGTGTCCGGAGACACGTGCGCCGAAGCCGAATCACTGTGCCGCGCGATGTTCGAAGCGGCGGGTTCGGTGTTCGAAGGCGACCGATGCACCCGACCTCCGGATGGCGACAACCCGAGCGCGATCGATTTCCTGCCAGAGGGTGGCTTCCGGTGCTGGACCGCGCCCACCCACGAGGTCCGCATGTGGCTGCGCATGAACGTGCCGGACGCGTACGCGGCGTGGTGGCGTCATCCAGGTCGCCGCATCGAACGGGCGCGCGCCGCGCTGAGAACACGGGACGCGCGGGTGGCCCGCGAGACGGTTTCCATCGACGAACTCCCCGGGTTGCTCGAGTCGGCCATCGCGGGGGGAGGGCGCCACGTCTTCGAGTTGCCTGCCGGCACGGACGGCGCATCGGTGGTGCGCGGGCTGAAGCCGCCGAGTGAAGGGCAACGGGTGGTCGCGTTCGAGGATCAGAGCGGCGCCGCGGACTGGGACCCAGCGCGCGACGTCGCCCGTGGGCCGTGCGTGATCGAGACGACGCACACCCCGGCATTCGTTCACCACCGGCACATCGATGAACTCGTCGTGCTCCACACGGTGCGCGCGATCGAAACCCTGGTGCTCTCGCCGAGCTCCGTCGACGTGCTCCGCCGGCACGTGCACGCAGAGAAGCGGCGCGCCGAACTCAAACAGCGGCGGGTCCAGAACGCGCACGACGCGATCGTGGTGGACCTCTTCTTCGCCGGTCGGCTCACCACCATCCCAGAGTGGATCCCCGCGCCGCGTGCGGAGTCACCGCTCGCGGGTTGGCTCGCCGCCCCGGAGGACGCCGCCGACGCGTTCGAAGTGCCGCCCGAACTCGGCGACCGCATCGATGCTGCGCTTCGCCGCGCGCCAGATGTCTTCGAGAACGCGGCGGCGATCGAAGCCGCCATCACGCGCTTGCTCCGGCTCGGAGGCCGTCTTCAAACCCAGACGCAGGACGACGGTGGTCTGCGTGTGGTGTGCCTGCCGGCATGGACCCAGCGGAGCTTCGTGCTGCTCGCCGATGCGCCCGACCCCGCGCTCCGCGATCCACAGCTCTGCCCCGACCTTGTCTGGCGCCGATGCGAAGCGCCCGAGCAGCGCGACGTCGTCCGCACCTGGCACGTGCTGGCGCCCGACGAAGGCGACCTGTTGCCCTGGGCCGCGCTCTGGCAGGCGCACCTGTCTTCCGCCGCTGCCGCCGCCGCTCGCCCGCTTGTCTGTGTGCGCGACGATACCGAGGCGCAGTGGCTTCGCAAGCACGGCTACCAAGGCGCGCTGCTGCATGCGGAAGAGGACGTCCCGGACCTGCACGCCCACGACCGCGTCTTCGTGCTCGGGCTTCCATTGCCGCTCGACGTGTTCGACACCGGCGACGCCGATGGGGCGCCGCGGCCGCCCGCGTTCTGGCGCGCGCTCGAACGCGACGTCGAACACCGCCTCCGCGCGATCGAAGCGGGCCTGCGTTTGCACGCACCGCGCGACGCAGGCGCACCAACCCGCGTGGAGATCACCTACGTGGCCCCGTCGTTCCCCGCGCCGCCCTGGCGCGAAGGCGCGTGCGCCCTGACCGCCTGAGACTTCACAACGGAGAGTTCAGGCGACGGTGCCGAAGAGAGCGCCGACCCCGGCGGTTGCCGCCATCGCGAGCGCGCCCCAGAAGGTCACGCGCGTGGCGCCGACCGCAACACGCGCCCCGCCGGCCCGTGCCGCCACCCCTCCGGTGACCGCCAGGAAGACGAGCGAACCGCTGGCGACCATCCATGGGATCCACGCGAGCGGGCTCAACCAACCGAGCAGCAGCGGCAGTGCCGCGCCGCCGGTGAAGGCAGCCGCCGATGCCAACGCCGCTTGCACTGGGCGGGCGCCACCGGTGTCGGTCAGGCCGAGCTCGTCGCGTGCGTGCGCGCCGAGTGCTTCGTGCGCCATCAGCTGGTCCGCGACTTGGGCGGCGAGCGTTTCGTCCAGCCCACGTCCGACGTAGATCGCGGCCAGCTCTCTGCGCTCGTACGCGTAGTCCTGCTCCAGTTCGCGTCGTTCGCGGTCGAGGTCCGCGTTCTCCGTATCGGCTTGGGAACTGACCGAGACGTACTCGCCAGCGGCCATCGACATGGCGCCTGCCACGAGCCCCGCGACGCCTGCGACCATCACTTCTTCTTGGGTGGCGCCCGCAGCAGTCACACCGATCACCAGACTCGCGGTCGAGACGATTCCGTCGTTCGCGCCAAGCACCGCCGCCCGAAGCCACCCGATCCGCGTCGAGCGATGCCGCTCCGGGTGCCGGCCCTTCGGCTTGGCGCCGCGTGCGCTCGGAGGGGTCACAGGTTGCGCGGCCCGGCGACGACCACGCGGTAGCCTTCCGGACCTTCGAGCCAGATCTCGTGCTGTCGACCGTTCGGGTTGTAGAGCGGCCCGTCCAGGACCTTCGCGTCCGCTGCTTCGACCCGCGCCACGAGCGCGTCGAACGCATCGGTCGCAAACCAGAGCAGCACCCCGTTGCCACGCGATGGATCACTTTCGTCACCGAGGTGCGGATGCTCGTGGGCTTCCCATCCGTGCAACTGCGCGACCATCTCGTCTCCATCCATCAGCATCTCGTACTCGTCGCCACCGTGGCCGGACGTGAGTCCCAGGACGTCTTGAAACCACTGCGAAGCGGCTGGAATGTCTTGCACCACGATCATCGGCTGGGGTCGCATCATGCAGGCAACCATTGCGCGCGGACCGGCAGCGTCAAGAGCGGACGCAGCCTGCGGTTCTGCGGTCCTGCGGTTCGGCAGCCCCCTTGCCAGCGCCAAAGGCGCGATGCCCTTGCCCCTGCCCTTGCCCATGGTGTTCGGAGTTCGGGTCGGGGTTAGCAAGGGCGAGGGTCCGCAAGGGCAAGGGTCCGCAAGGGCAAGGGCCGGACGCGACGGCTGCGTGCCGGCCCTCCGTGGAACGTCACGGGGTTGAGGTACGATCGGCCGCATGCGAGTTCCCGCCATGCCCGCCGAAGTCGCAGAGGTGTTCAAGTCGTATGCGCCTGCGGCGCGGCGGACTTTGAAGGCGCTGCGAACGCTGCTCTACGAGACCGCGGCCGCGACCGATGGCGTGGGCGAAGTTCAGGAAACCCTCAAGTGGGGCGAGCCCGCGTACCTGACGCCGAAGACCAAGAGCGGCACCACCATCCGGCTCGGTTGGAAGAAGGACCACCCCGACACCTGCTTCCTCTTCGTGCACTGCCAGACGAGTTTGATCGAGACCTTTCGAGCCTGGTTCCCCGAGCTCCGCTACGAAGGCAACCGCGCCATCGCGCTGACCGTCACCGACCCCTTGCCCACGGCTCAGCTCACCCAGTGCATCGAAGCGGCGCTCACGTACCACCAGAAGTAGACCGCTGGCCCGCCTCCGTTTCGAATGGGTTCGGGATGTCGGGTGGCGACAACGCGGCCAGTGCTCGCATGAGTTCGTCGGGGGCGGCATCGGACCAGCCCTCGGGCGCGTCCAAGAACGATCTGGACCAACTCCCGGTGAAGCTGTTCTCAGGCCCGCCGTCGGTCGATTCGAACACGAGGATCCACAGCCCGTTCCAACGGTGCCCAGGAGCGAACCAGTCCAGATGTCGAACACGCCATTCCCGTCCTGCGAACCGCCCCGACCAGATCAGTTGGTCGATGTGCGTACCGACGCAAAAACGCCAACCGAGAAAGTGTCGGAGGTCATCCGCAGCCGCCCATGCTTGACCGCGCACATAGCGGTCTTCGTCGAGCAGTGCCTTCTCGACGATTGGGAGGGCTCGCTCGTCGAGCTCTCCGAACCGGCGCGCGAGATGGCCGAACCCAAGCACGGCGTTGCCCCGAACGTTGCTGTCCGGGTGCGCGCTGAGCCGAACACAGATTTGGGTCACCCACTCTAGGTCCGGGTGATGCAGTGAGTGCACGATCGGGAGCATCAGCAAGCGGGCAACATCGTTGGACTGCAGGGCTTGTGAGAGTTCTTCTCGTTCCTCTCGCTCGATCTCTTCGTCCGACTGCTGCTGCACGCAGCGAATGGTAGTGGTCCTGCCCCGACAAGCCAGGTAACGGGATAGGGTGCGCACCGACGGAGGTCACCATGAGCCAGACGATCAAGACGCTTCACCTCGAGACCGTGCGCGAGAGACACACCCAGGACCTCACGGGGCGTGTGGCGGCGATCACCGGAACCACCAGCGGCACCGGCTACGTGTGTGCGCGCGAGCTCGCGCGGCTCGGTGCGAAGGTCATTCTGCTCAACCGCAAGAGCGGGCGCGCGGATGCTGCGCTCGAGCGGCTCCAAGAAGAAGTGCCGGACGGCGTGTTCGATGCGGTCGTCTGCGACCTGCAGGATTTCGCGAGTGTCCGGGCCGCCGCGAAGGACGTGCTCGATCGGCACGACCGGCTCGACATCCTCTGCCTCAACGCGGGCGTGATGGCGCTTCCGGATCAGGCGACCAAAGATGGGTACGACGTGCAGATGCAGACCAATTGCCTCTCGCACTACCTGCTCACCAAGGAGCTCTTCTCTCTGCTGAAGAAGAGCGACGACGCGCGCATCGTGAGCCACACGTCGATGGCGCGGCTCGGCGGGCCGCTCGAAGCGAAGTACTTCGGGCCCAACGGCGGCGACCTTGGCGGCGACGGCGACCCGGACGCCGGTTTCGGTGGCCCGCGGTGGCAGCGCTACCACCAGACCAAGTTGGCGAACTGCACGTTCTCGTTCGAGCTCAAGCGCCGCGTCGAAGCGGCCGGACTCACGAACATGAAGCTGGTCCTCGCCCACCCTGGACTCGCCCGCACCCAGCTCCAGGTGACGACGGCGAAGACCGGCGGCATGGACGCGGACAGCGACTTCATGAAAGCCGCCCAGTCCGCCGAAGACGGCGCGCTCGGCATCCTCCGTGGCTGCGCCGATCCAGACGCGAAGTCCGGCGACTTCTTCGGCCCCGAGAAGTGGACCGGCTTCCCCGACCGCATCGAACCCGAGCCGCTGCTCACCGATCCGGAGAACCTCCGCATCGCCTGGCAAGGGTTCGAAGCCGCGGTCGGCCCCTTCGAGATCTAGCCGAGGACGACTTCTGGAGGGCCGTCGCCCGCGATGCGTCCGTCCACGATGCGGATGACGCGGCGGCATCGGCGGGCCAGGTCGTGGCTGTGCGTCACGATGAGGAACGATGTGCCTTCGTCTTCGTTTCGACGGGTGAGTAGCTCGAAGACGCGGTCGCTGCTCGCGGTGTCGAGGTTGCCGGTGGGTTCGTCTGCGAGCACGAGCGCGGGTTCGTTCATCAGGGCGCGCGCGACCGCGACGCGTTGTTGCATCCCTCCGGAGAGCTGGCGCGGGTACGACGCTCCACGGTCGCCGAGCCCGACCGCTTCGAGGAGAGACTGAGCGCGCGGCGCCATATCCTTTCCGAACCCACCAGCGACCGCGGCGGCCGGCATCATGACGTTCTCGAGCACGCTGAGCGCGGGGATCAAATGGTGCGACTGGAAGATGAAGCCGAGCGAGCCACCGCGCAGGGCGGTGAGGGCGGCGTCGTCCAGCAGCGCGATGTCCTTGCCGAGGAGCTCGATGGTCCCGGAGGTCGGGCGGTCGAGCAGCCCGATCTGGTTGAGGAGCGTGCTCTTGCCGGATCCGCTCGGACCGATGAGCGCGGTCATCTCGCCACTGCGAAGTTCGAGGTCGATTCCGTGAAGCACGTCGACCTTCACATCGCCGTCGCCAAAGGACTTTCGAACGTCGCGCAGCGACAGGAGCAGCTCGCTCATCCGTCCCCCCGAATCGCGACGGCTGGGTCCATGCGCGCGGCGCTGCGTGCGGGGAGGATGGCGGCGAGGACGCCGGTGGCGAGCGAGATGCCCACCGCCGAGAGCGCGAGGCGCGGCGACACCGCGATGTCGAACTGCACCAGGCCGGCCATCCAGCCGGCGACCACCCATCCGAGAAGGATGCCGAGGAGCGCACCGCCGATGCCGAGGAGCGCACCCTGCCACAAGAAGATCTTCAGGACCGTTCGCCTCGGCGTGCCGATCGCCCGCAGGATCCCGATCTGTCCTTGGCGCTGCACCACGCTCACCACCAGCACGCTCGCGATGCCCATCGCGACCGCGAGCAGCACGAAGATGGTGATCAACTGACTCGAGCGACTCTGGCTCTCGAGCGCGATCAGCAGCTGTTGGTTGCGCTCCATCCAGCTCTCTGCCTCCAGTCCGGTGCGCTCGCTGAGGCGGCGCGCGACCACGTCGGCTTCGAAGGGTTCTTCGATGCGGATGTCGATGGCCGTGACGTCGCCGACCCGGTCCAGCAGGGTCTGTGCGTTGCGGAGCGAGCTGACCACCCACGCATCGTCGACGCCCGCGTTGCCGAGGTGGAAGATGCCCGACACGCGAAACGTGCTCTCGCGGTTTCCGCTGCGCACCCGCAGCAGGCTCCCGACCGAGAGCCCGAGCGACTCGGCGAGCCCGTCGCCGATGAGGGCGTCGTCGCTGCCGAGCCGGTAGGCGCCCCGCACCATGTGGCTCGGGAAGTCGATGATGTGCCGCAGGCGCGCGGCGTCTGCGCCGACGAGCAGGCCGCCCTTCTGGGCGCCGCCGCGCTGGATGATGATGGCGCCGCTGACTTTCGGGCACACCGCCGTCGCGAGCTCGGACTGCTCGACGCGGCCCACCGTGCGTTGCCACTGGTCGAACGGGCGCTGCCGGGGTTCGGGCGCCTGCACCTGACGCGCGAAGAGTTCGGGACCCTCCATGAGCGCCCGGGGCGATTCGTCCTCCGGTGCGATCGTGATGTGCGCCTGCGCGCCGAGCGTCTGCTCGACGAGGTTCGCCCCGAGCCCGGTCATCAACCCGGAGACGAAGACGTACGCCGCGATGCCGACGGTGACCCCACTGAGGATGAGCAGCGACTGGGTCAGCCCTTCGCGCAAGAAACGAATGGCGAGGGTGAGCGCCAGCACCTAGTCGACCGCCCGTCGCGCGGGCCGTGCCCGGACGGGATCGCCCGGGTCGATCGGGCTCTCGGGCGCGAGGAGCGCGTCGTCCTCGTCGAGCCCCTCGGCGACCTCGACGAGTTCGTCTCCCTCGAGGCCGAGCACGACGTCGCGGCGGACGCCACGCCCGTTCTCTGCGACCAGTACCCATGGGCTGGTCGTGCCCAGGTCGCGCACGAGGGCGGTCGGCACGACGAGCGCGTCGTCGGTGCGCCCGAGCTCGACTTCGACGGCGACCGTCATGTCGGGCCGCAGTGTGCCTTCTGCATTGTCTTCTTCAGGGTCGTCTTCGGTCTCGGTCCCGTCGTCTTCTTCGATGGTCAGATCGATCTCGATGGTGCCGCGGGTGGGGTCGACAGAGGGCGCGATGCGCGCGACGCGCGCGCGGATCCGGCGGCCCGGGAACGCTTCGGGTGAGACGAGGGCGGTCTGCCCCACAGCGAGCCGTGCCAAGTTCGACTCGTCCGGTCGCACGACGACCTCCAGCGGTCCATCGCCTGCGAAGGTGACGAGCACCTCGCCCGGACGCACGACCTCACCCCGCTCGATGTGAAGGTTCAATACGGTCCCAGCGCTCGGCGCACGGATTTGGGTCTGGCTCAGTCGCGCGGCCGCGGCGCGCAGGCGGGCTTCCGCGGCCGCGAGACTGGCCCGCAGGGCCTGGGCGTCGCTCCCGCTCGGCGCAGAGGCGGCGACGTCGAGCGACGCACTCACCCGACGACTGCGGGTCGCGTCCCGATCCCGGCGCGCGCGTTGAACCTCCGCTTCGCTGATGGCGCCCTGCTCGAAGAGCCGCTGCTGCCGCGTGAGCACGGTCTCCGCCTGCGTCGCGTCGATGCGCGCTTGCGCCAGCGACTGCGAAGCCATCCGTCGGCCGACGCCTTGCGCGCGCGACAGCCGGGCGTCGGCTTCGCTCAGCGACGCCTCGGCTTCGGAGACCGCCGCCTGCGCCTCTTCGTCCGCGAGACGGATGAGGAGGGCGTCCGCTTCCACGGTGTCGCCTTCTTCGACGAGCACCTCGGCCACCGTCGTCTGGAGGGTCGATCCGAGGTCCGACTGCCGACGGTGCACAACGCGACCGGAGGTCACGAGCGTCTGCACGAGCGGGCGACGAACCGCGTGAACCGTATCGATCCGAGGCCCTTTGCGGGAACGGGTCAGCCATGTCCCCGCGACACCGACGACGAGCGCGACTGGAAGAAGCCACAGCGCGTGGCGCGGACGAAGGGTCATCTCTCCGCGGGGTACTTCATTAAGCCGCCCGCGGAAAGACGACGCCGCGTTCGAACCGACCCGCGCGTTACCCGAAGCCCTGGCCGATGGTTCCCGGCAGCCGCTTGAGGCCGTGCATGACCTGCTGGGTGGTCTCGATCTCCGCGCCCACCATGATGGTCGCGCAGTCGGTCTCTCGGGCGATGCGCGAGGCGACCTTCCCGAAGGAACGGCGGCCCCCCAGATTCGCCAGACCGAGCACGACGACCTGATGGCCTTTCGCCTCTTCGGTGATGGCCATCACGACGTCGTCGCTGGCCACGACGAGCGTCTTGGCCTCGACCGGGACCTCTTGGCGCGCGAAGCGATCGAGGGACCGCTTGCGGCGCCGGATGGCGCTCTCGGAGCTGCCGGCCGGGACCACCGCGAAGTAGGTCACGGTCCGGTTCTTCGATCGGAAGAGGCTTCCGAGCAGGCGCGCGCGGGTGTGGTGGTGTCGACCGCGGCCGCCGACGGGGACCAAGAAGTCTGTGGCGGCGTCCAGATCGAACCCGACGCTCGCATGGAGAATCGCGACCTGACACTCGATGTGGTTGATGAGGTCTTCGAGAAGTTGGGCGCTGGGACTGGCCGGATCGTCGGAGAGACCAAGCAGCAGACTCTCGCAGCGGCGGGCCTTCGCCACCCGCTTGATCTCTTCGAACGGCGCGTCGGCGATGGTGACGAGTGCCTCGGGCGTGTGCCCGCGAAAGAGCGACGAAGTCAGCGCCTGCCCGAGGACCTCCTGTGCGTCCAAGAGCGCCTGAGGGGCTGCGCCCGTTTGCACATCCGTGGGCCGCTTCATCACGAAGAGCAGCAGCACCCGGCCCACGGACTGCGGGGCCAGCGCGGTCGCCAGCGCCACCATGGCGGGCGCCGTCTTGGGGTTTCGGATGGGCACGAGGACCAGCGGGCTGCGGCCCCTCATCTTCAGCAGGTGCGGGTCGTTCCCTTCGGCGAACGCGTCGCTCTTCTCGGCGCCGGTGCTGAACACGGAGAGGTACAGCAGCACGCCGAGGCCGACCCAGACCAGACCGACGAATCCGGCCTCCGGTACGGTGACCCCCTGAAAGACCGCCATCGCGACGCACGCGCTTCCCCCGACGATCGGCACGAGTGGAAACCAGGGTGTCTGGTATGGCTTCTCCATTGGCTCTGCGTGCGGCTCGGCGGCCACGCTCGACGTTCGAGTGCGCGAGCGTCGCCGCGCGAGGATCGCCATGCCGTGCACGAGCGCGAAGCACACCAGGAAGATCAAGCTCGCCGCCGCACCCGCGGCCGATACATCGACCATCAAGAGGATCGCGACGAGCGCGAGCGCGCTCGCGTAGATCGCGACCATCGGCGTGCCGCGACTCGGATGTTTGCGCGCGAACACGTGCGGCAGCGTTCGGTCTTCGCCCATGCTCAGCGCCACCCGCGAGGCCGCCATGAGGTTCGCTTGCAGCGCCGAGAGGGTGGAGAGCACCGCCGCGATCATCACGAGCCAGTAGCCGATCGGCCCCATGTAGTTCCGGACCGCGATCGCCATGAAGGTCTCGGGGTTGGCCTGGCTGAGTTCGCCGAGCGACTCCCCCGGCGCCGTTCCCACGGTGGAGACCACGAAGAGCATGGGCAGGTAGATCACCAGCGCGGCAGCCAGGCTGAGGAGCATCGCGCGCGGAATCACCTTCGCCGGGTTCTTCACTTCGCCTGCGACCGCCGCGATGAGGTCGAAGCCCTGAAGCGCGATGAAGGTGAACCCCATCGCCGAGATCAAACCCGTCGCGCCTCCAGCAAAGAACGGTGTGAGGGCGTCGCGAACGTTCCCCGAGGGAGCGACCACGATGGCCCAGCCGCCGGCGACGATCAGGACGAGGAAGAGCACGACCTTGCCGATCGTCTCGTACCGCCCACCCCCCGAACCCTTGCGGATCAGACCGACGGAATAGAAGACCGTGGCGACGAGGGCCGCAGTCACCATCGCAGCCCGCTCCACCAGCCACGAGGGCGCGGATCCGAAGGCGGCTTGCCATAGGCTCTTGACGATCAACATGCCGTAGGAGGCGAACCCGAGCGCGTAGAGCACGCCCGCGACGATGTACGCGAACCACAGAATCCAGCCGACGACGAACGCCATCCGCACCGACAACACCTTCTTGGCGAAGGTGTACGCGCCGCCCGACTCCGGGAAGGTCGACGACATCTCGGCGAAACTCAGCGCGGTCAGGATCGCGACGACGCCGTTGATCGCGAACGCGACGATCGCGCTCGGTCCGGTCTCTTGAAACGCCACGCCGCCGAGCACCAAGATCCCGCCACCGACGATGGCGCCGATGCCGATGTACGTGGCGCCGAGCAGACCGATCGTCCGGCCCGACTCCGTCGGTGCGGGACCGGGGCCCTCGGTCTCGGGAGACGGGAGCTCGAGTGGTGGGCGCACGGAATCGGTCAAGGCGCCGCGAGCCTGAGCCAGCCGAGCACCGCCGGCAAGCCCCGACGTCGATGGACTCGACCCAGACCCCTGGGTTCAGCTATCCGTCTTCATGCCCAACAATGAATGGTGCGACGTGCTGGGGATCGAGGTTCCTGATCTCGGGGTGGTGAAGGACCACCGCGACGCGAACGTCTCCGCGCGACTCTACGTCGCTCTGCTCGAGCGGGGCGCGCCGATGACGTTGCCCGAGGTCGCCCAGCGTTTCGAGGAGGTGGGGATCGCAACCGCCGACAAAGCCCTGCGGTCTTTGAAGCGCTGCCGACCGGCCGCGCCACCGGCGTACCTGGATGGCGAACACTACGGCCTCGATCCGTACGATCCGGAGATCGAACTGTGGGTCTTCCGTCTCGGCCTGACACCGCCGAGGAAGCCGCTCGGGCCACCGCCGAAGCCAGAGCCGCTGCCGGGCGACGACGTCCCGCTCACGCTCGAGGAGCTTCGTGAAGCGTGGGCCGAGGATTCCCTGAGGGCCTGGTCGGCCCAGCGCGTCGTTCTCGCGGTGCTGGAGGCGCACGGGGGTCAGCCGATGACGCCGGACGAGGTCACCGCCTTCGTCCGGGCGGCGTCCGAGCGCTATCCCTTGATCAGCGATCCGAAGTCCCTACGGCGCAAGAACAGCCTCATCCGAGTCGGAGACGATGGGCGGTGGGGCAGCCGACCCAACATCGAGGACACCCTTCGGGGCGTGCGCAAGGCCGTGCGGGCTCGACTCGAAATGGTTCGACGCGATCGATGGAAGGGCCGCGACCCCGCCACGCAGCGGGCGCGCATAGAGGCCTCCAAGAGGGAGGACGCGGCGAAGGAACGTGCGCTCACCAAGATGTCCCGCGCCCTCTTCGTCGCTTACCCGCCCGAGAAGCCCCGCGTCGTGGCGCGGTTCGATGTAGAGCGGCAAGTCATCGACACCTTCGTCGACGAACCAATGGATCGAACCTACGACGTGCTCGCCGCCGAGAACGTGCGGGCGCTGATGCGTGCGCTCGAGATCGACGTCGCGGGCAAGCGCCTCGCCGACCTGGGCCCGCCGCAGCAGGGCACCTCCTTCGACGACGGGCGCATGCTCCCGCTCTCTACGGCACTGCTGGTCCAGAGCTCGTGCCGGATCCGTCGACCGTTCACGGATCCGAAGAAGCTCGCCGACCACCTCGCGCGAGGCGCGCTGGCCAAGGTGCGCCGCTGTCTCGAAGCGGATCTTCAGTCGCTCTACGCGCTCTACGAATACGTTCAGCTCCACGGCTTGATCCGGGTGCGAAGCGGCAACCTCGACGTCCAGATCCCCGCCTCGTGGTCCCACCACGCGGACCCGACCGCTCGCCTCTTCCGCATCATGGACCGCGCTCTCCACGGTCGCCGGGCGCTCCAGGTGGTGCTCGGCAAAGCACCACCGTGGAAGGATCCGTGGTCGAAAGCGATCCCCGTCACGGTCGTCCAGTCCGGTTACCGGTCCTTCCTCATGCACCCGGACGGCGGCGTGATCGAACCGTGCGAGGTGCAGAGGGCCAGACTCGCTATGTGAGTTGTGCCGCCGATCCACGCCACGTCCGACTCTCGCCCTTGCGCTTGTCCTTGCCCTTGCCCTTGTCGCCGAGGCCGACGCCGACGCCGACGCCGAGGCCGACGCCGACGCCGATGCCGATGCCGAAGCCGAAGCCGAAGCCGACGCCGACGCCGACGCCGACGCCGATGCCGAAGCCGACGCCGACGCCGATGCCGATGCCGAAGCCGAAGCCGAGGCCGACGCCGAAGCCGAAGCCGATGCCGATGCCGAAGCCGATGCCGAAGCCGATGCCGAAGCCGATGCCGAAGCCGAAGCCGACCGTGCCGCGACGACGTGGTGCGCCGCCGCTGCTATGCTGCCCTCCATGCTTCTTCGGCTCGTGCTGCTCTCCTCCCTCGGGTGCACGGGGATCGCGCACGGCGGAGCCGTCGACGCCGGAGCGGATGCGAGCAGCGACGCACCCGGGCTCGACGCGCCTGGGCTCGACGCACCCACCGCCGACGCGCGCATCGCGGATGCGAGCGCTGTCGACGCGGACACACCCACGGACGTCGCCATCCCACCCGACGTCCCCGTTGCCGTGGATGCCGGACCGAGCAGTTGCCCTGCCTCGTCCATCGCGCACCACGACGGCTGGGCCGGCGCCGCTGCCCACACGTTTCCGAACTCCGGCAGCTCGCGCATCGATCTGTTCCTCAGCAACGAGACGTTGCTGCACTACGGGCGCGCCGTCGTGGAGTGGGACATGCGCACCAACACCACCCACGGCGTGTTCACGCAGATCTTCGAGATCCGGAGCGTCGCAGCGGGCCGGACCTGGACCACGACGCCCACCCGGTACGCGGCGCTCACCACCCGCAACTCGGTGAACCAGGACACCGGCGAGCGCACCGAATGGCGCGACGTCATCGTCCAGACCACGTGGGGCGTCTGCAACGAGTTCACCCAGTCGGTGCGCCCGTACCGGATGAAGACGAACCACGACTACCACGTGCGCTTCGAGTGGGACGCGACGACCAACATGTCGTCGACCGTGATGACGGAAGAGGACGGCACCGAGATCGTGATGAACACGGACGCCGCATCGTCGATCGTGCCGCTCGGCCGCGGCATCCATCTGCTCTTCGGCGTCACGGACGAACATGGCGACTGGAGAGGTGGCATGCGCCCGCCCTGGGGCTGGACCTTCTCGAACCTGGTCGCCGACCTCTACCCCGGCGGACCCCACGGCCCCGCTGCCCCCCTCTGCGACGGTACCCAAGCCCCGGGCTGCTAGCAGGTTGCTGAAGAACGCCCGCAGGGCGTTCTCGCAGCCTGCCCCTTGCCCCTGCCCTTGCCTTTGCCCTTGCCCGCGGATCAGCGGTCAGATCGCTTGATCAGCGCGACGAGCATCGCGA
>JAXMNT010000007.1:0-221235 GCA_034670305.1 Deltaproteobacteria bacterium | reverse complement strand
GATGCTCGTCGCGCTGATCAAGCGATCTGACCGCTGATCCGCGGGCAAGGGCAAAGGCAAGGGCAGGGGCAAGGGGCAGGCTGCGAGAACGCCCTGCGGGCGTTCTTCAGCAACCTGCTAGCGGTCGAGCCAGGCGTGCACGCGGGGGCGCTGCGCTTCGACCCGGGCGGCGCAGAGGCCGATGCCTTCCACGGCCGCGGCGAGGTTGCGCGGCCCGCCGGGCAGCGCTTCGACCCGCGCCGCGAAGAATGCCTGCACCTCGGCAGCGAACGGCGCTTCGCATCCGTCGCGGGTGAGGAGCGGCAGGTAGCCGGCGTACGAAGGCGGCAGCTTCTCGACGAGCGCGTCGAAGTTGGCCTGCAGCCACGCCCACGCCTGCGCCCGGGTGTCCGGTCGGGCCAGCAGCGTGCCGATCGGGCGAAGCCGTTCGTTCGCGCGCAGGTCGTCCGAGAGCGAGATCGCGAGCGCGTCGTCGAGCAGTGCCGCTTCGCGGGTGGCCGAGAGCGCCGTGAGCACACTCCGGCGGATGGTGCCGTCGGCGACGGTTGTCAGCAGCGCCCGGGTCTTGCGCCAGAACGCTTCGTCGCCGTCTTCGATCGCCACGGTGAGGACGGTCTCCACCAAGTCCGGCGACACCGCGTCGGCGTTCACGCCTTCGTCCCCGACATACGCCGCGCCGAGACGTGCGGCGGTGCGGCGGGCGCCGCGGTCTTCGAGGTCCCGGGCGAAGAGCCGGACGATCTGCGCGCGTCGGAGCCGCACGTTCTCTTCTTCGGTGGCGCCGCGCCGCGGTGCCCAACCAAGGCGCCGGTAGTCGCGCTGGTGGGCGGCGGTGATCTTGCGCCGCAACTTGGCGCGGTGCGCGTCGTCCACGACGTCGTCGAGCACGCCGCGGTAGAAGTCGAGGCTCGAGGTCGCCACCGAGTGGTGGGGATCGGACGCGAGCTGGAGCAAACCTTCCAGCGCGACGCCGCCATCCACGCCGTTGGCGTTGAACGACGCGCGAAGAGAATCCGCGAGCGAGAGCCGTTCGGTGATGGTCAACGAACCACGCGCGCGCTGAAGTGCGCGCAGGCCATCGGCCGGCAAGGTCCAGCGGTAGTAGCCGCTTCCGGAACGGTTCGGGTGAATCCAGTCCGGACAGGTCTCGGTCGGCAGCGGGAAGGCCTGCTCTTCTTCCGAGAGCATCTGCTCGCACGCGATCTGATCGTCCCCGTCGGCGCCGCGGCTGCCGAAGCGAATGCACACCGGGATCTGCCAGCGCCGATCCGCCTCGGCGCTCGAGCCCACCGGCAAATAGCGGGTCTGACGCATCACGACGCGCGGACCGCCCTCCCCTTCGCACTCGAGGCGCGCGCTGACGAAGGGGATGCCGGGCTGGGTCAGGAAGGTCTGGAACGGCGTCGCGACGTCGCGCCCACCCGCTTCGCCGAGCGCCGCCATGAGATCACCCGCGGTCGCGTTCTGGAAGCGGTGCTGGGTGAGGTAGGCGCGAATGCCCCGCTGGAAGGTCTCGCGGCCGAGCCACTGCTCGAACATGCCGAGCACGCCCGCGCCCTTGGCGTAGGTGATGCCATCGAATGCGTTGTGGATGTCGTGGCTCGAGACGATCGGTTGGCGGATGGCGCGCGCGGCCTCGAGTCCGTCCTGGTCCATCACGCCGGTGACCCAATCGAGCAGCTCGACGTCCGGTTCGTACGCGGGTCGCCACGCTTCGACCGCGCGGTGCTCCATCCAGCTCGCGAACGCTTCGTTGAGCCAGAGGTCGTCCCACCACTCCATCGTGACGAGGTTGCCGAACCACATGTGCGCGAGCTCGTGCGCCATCAGGTACGCGAAGAAGCGCAGTCGGCTGGTCGGCGTGTCGGTCTCGTTCACGAGCAGCAGGTTCGACCGGAAGGTGACGAGCCCCACGTTCTCCATCGCGCCCGCGCCGAAGTCCGGCACCGCGACGATGTCGAGCTTGTCGTAGGGGTACGCGATGCCGAACCACGCTTCGAGTGCGCTGAGGATCGCCGGGGTGTGCTGCATCGCGTACGCGAGCTTCGGTCCCTCGCCGCGCGGCGCGACGCCGCGGAAGGCCAGCGGCTCGGCGCGCACCTCGTTCGGGGGGATGACCGCTTCGACCACGTCGAGCGGCCCCACCGCAACCGCGAAGAGATAGGTCGGGATGGGTTCGGTCGTCTCGAACACATTGCGGAAGAAGCCGTCTGCACCGGGTTCTTGCGCCACCGCGCTCGAGTTGGCGATCGCGACGTCGTCTTCGCGCGCTTCGATCGTGATGTCGAACGGGGTCTTGAACCGAGGTTCGTCGAAACACGGGAAGGCGGTCCGCGCGTCCAGAGGTTCCATCTGAGAGAACGCGAACTGGGCGCCGCCCGATTGGGAGACCCGATAGATGCCCCCGAGTGCCTCGCCCCATGGAGACGCAAATCGGAGCGCGATGGTGACTTCGCCTTCGAGCGCGCGCGGCAACGTCAGCTTCGCGAAGTGGTCGTCGTCTTCCTGGGTGGTCCAGGCAGCTTCCATCGGCGGACCGTCGACCGGGGTGACGGTGGCGGCGAGCACCTCGAGGCGGCGGCCGTGCATCCAGATCACGCGCCTCGGCGCATCGAGCTGGGTCCGGATCGAGACCTCGCCCACGATGCCAGCGTCTTCCGAAGGATCGATGTGCAGGGCCAGCCGGTAGTGCATCGGCCGCACATCGGTCGGCAGACGGCCGGCCGCAGGCGGCGTCCCCTCGGGACCCGGATCCACCGTCAGAGGCGGCGCCTCGAGCCGACCGATGTCGTCGTCTTCGATCGCGGTGGAGCTCGGGCAGCCGACCCACAGCGAGGTCAGCGCGAGGAGGAAGATGGAAGCGGAGAGAGCGGAGCCAGGCCTGAGACGCATGGTTCGACCTACACCGCGCGCCCGCGTACGCCAAGGGGGTCCTCTTCGCTGCACGGGTCGACCTTGCAGCGCGTGGGTCGCTCTAGTACCTGGCTCCTCATGAGAGTTTTCCCGCTGGCTGGCTTGGTATGGGCGCTCCTCGCGTTCGTGGGGCAGCCGCTCGCGTTGGCCCAACCCACGGGTCCGCTCGGCGGACAGATCGCGGATCTCGTGCGGGCGGCGGAGCTCGGCAACGAGGTCGGGATCCTGGTGCAAGAGGGCGACACCGAGATCTACGCGCTGCGCGCGGACGAGCCCCGCAACCCCGCGTCGAACATGAAGTTGCTCACGGCGGCGGGCGCGCTCCTGCGCCTCGGGCCCGACCATCAGATGATGACCGGTCTCTACGGCCGCGTGAACGACGGCCGGGTCACGGATCTGGTGCTGCGCGGTTTCGGGGATCCCAGCCTGCGCCAGAGCGATCTCGTCGAGCTGGCCGACGCGCTGGTCGACCGTGGGGTGCGCCGCGTGGATCGCGTGTGGGTGGATGGCTCATACTTCGACGATCAGATCCTCCCGCCGGCGTTCGAACAACAGCCTGGCGAGATGGCGTCGTTCCGTGCCGCGGTGGGTGCGGTCGCGGTCGAACAGGCGTCGTTCGTACTCCGGGTGGTGCCGGGATCGACCCTCGGCAGCGATGCGGTGGTGCGCCTGGCGGGGCCCGGCTATTTCGAAGTCGACTCCACCATCACGACCACGGATGGCGGCGCGCCCAACGTGATCGCGTCGCAGCGTGCGCTCGACGACGGCCGGCTCGCGCTGACGCTGCGGGGTTCGGTGCCGACCGGCATCCTCGGCGTGGGCTACCGGCGCCGGGTGGAGCACCCGCTCGTGCACGCGGGCCATGTGTTCGCCGAGTGTCTCGATCGGGTCGGCGTTCGGGGAGGCCACGCGGTGCGCCTCGGCGCCGGACCGTCCGGGTTGCCGCTGCTGACCTCCCGCGAGTCCGCGCCCGTGTCGCAGCTGCTGCACCGAGTCGGCAAGTGGAGCGACAACTTCTACGCGGAGATGCTGCTCAAGGTGCTGGGCGCGGAGCGCGCGCGTCCAGGCAGCTCGGCGCGCGGCGCGGAGGTACTTCAGGACGTGCTCGCCGAGGCGGGGGTCGAGCGGGACGCCGCCACCATCGTCAACGGCTCCGGTCTCTTCGATGGCAACCTGATCGCGCCGCGGCACCTGGTGAAGGTGCTCGGCCACGTGCTCGACTCCCCGGCCATCCGTCACGAGTACCTCTCGCACTTGGCGGTGGGCGGAACGGACGGCACGCTGCGGCGCAGGCTTCGGGATCTGCCCGCGCCGGGCATCGTCCGGGCCAAGACCGGCACCCTCAACGATGTGATCGCGCTCAGTGGCTACGTGCTCGGTCCGAATGGCCGCACCGTCCGGTTCAGCTTCCTCGCGAACGGCATTCGCGGCCGGCAGGGGCGTTCTCGACAGCTCGCGGACGACATCGTGCGGGCCGTCGCTGTCAGCCTTTACCAGTAGGGTTGGCATCTTCGGGCGAGAAAGAAGTCCGCCCCCCTTGATGTCGCACCCGCCCCCGTTCTAAGAAGCTTGTCTCGTCGCGCCCGTCGAAGGCCCGACGCTGACTTTGCGAACCGTGCCGGCTTTCACAACGCAGTCCGGGCCGTAGAGACCCCGACACGCGGTCGGCACGTTTCCCAACCCATCCCCTCCCACAGGAGAATGTCCATGAAGTTCGAGGTCGAAGCCCTCCCCTACGCCCAAGATGCCCTTGCCCCCGCCATGAGCGCGGAGACGTTCAGCTACCACTACGAGAAGCACCACAAGGGCTACATGAAGAAGCTCGAAGCGGCGATCGGTGGAAAGCCGGAAGCCGACAAGAGCCTGGAAGAGATCATCGCCAGCAGCGAAGGCGGCGTCTTCAACTGCGCGGCCCAGGTCTGGAACCACACCTTCTTCTGGAAGAGCATGAAGCCCAGCGGCGGTGGCGCACCGGCCGGTGACCTCGCGGCGCTGCTCACGCGCGACTTCGGTGGCGTCGACAAGTTCCTCGAAGAGTTCAAGACGAAGTCGGCCGGCCAGTTCGGCTCCGGCTGGGGCTGGCTCGTGCTCGAAGGCGGCAAGGGCAAGGTCGTCACGACCGGCAACGCGGGCACCCCGCTGACCGCAGGCCAGACGCCGCTCTTGACGATCGATGTCTGGGAGCACGCCTACTACATCGACCACCGCAACGACCGCGGCGGGTTCATCCAGGTCTACCTGGACAAGCTCGTGAACTGGGACTTCGCCGCCGCGAACCTCGCCGCCGCCAAGTAGACCACTTCCCGAGTGAGATGGACGCGCGTTCGGCTCTGCCGAACGCGCGTTTTCTCTTGGATGGCCCCGACCGAGCAGAACGACGTGGCGAAGCGCGGGCGCGCCGAAGCATCCGCAATCCGGCAGGCAATGGCTACGGCTTGCCCCACCCGTTTTCTCGCGGTGGGGCGGCTGCGGCTGCTATCTGGAACCGTGTTGCGGCCGGTCACCCTTCTCTCCTTGTGTGCGCTCGTTTCGATCGGGTGCCCGAGCGATGCATCCGAGGATGCGGCAAGCGCACACCCAGAGAACGACGTCGTGCCCTTGGTCGTACTCTTGCCCCGCGATGCAGAGGAGCTCGATCCTCGGTTCGTCACCGACCCCTACGGGTTGAAGTTGACCCGGCTGCTCTTCGCGTCGCTTGTGACCATCGATCCACGGACGCTGGAAGTCGTGCCCGACCTGGCCGAGTCCATCCGGCTCGAAGGCGACCGCACCTACCACGTCACCCTCCGGCACGACCTCGTCTTCCACGACGGCTCGCCCCTGACGAGCGAGGACGTGGTGGCGACCTTCGAGGGCATCGTCTCGGAGCGGCTCGGCAGCATCTACGCGCGGTCCTACGAGCGCATCGCGCGGGTCGAAGCCCTGGGTCCGCGCCGGGTCGTGTTCGAACTCGATGCGCCGCACGCCACCTTCCTCACCGACCTCGAGGTGCCGATCCTTCCGGCCGGGGTCGCTGAGACCCGCATCGCGACCCGCCACGACGAGTCGCTGCTGGGCGCGGGTCCGTACATCCTGCGCAGCCGCAGCACCGGAGAACTCGAACTCGAGGCCAACCTCCGCTGGCACCGCGGCAGCCCGCGCTGGCAGCGCATCCGGTTCGTCACCATCCGCGACGACAACACCCGCGCGTTGCGGTTGATGGCGGGCGCAGGCGACCTCGCGATGAATGCCGTGCCGCCGATGTTGCTCCCGCTCTTCGAAGCGGAACCAGAACGGTTCGAGGTCCGCAGCGCACCCGGCGTCGGCACGACCTACCTCGGGTTTCACACCGAAGCGGTCCCCATCGAAGTGCGCCGCGCCATCGGCCTGGCCATCGACCGGGAAGCGCTCATCGCGGCCAAGCTCGAGGGGCGCGCGCACGTCGCCGAGAGCTGGATCCCGACGGGACATTGGGCGGAGGTCCCACTCGAGCCGCGCACGTTCGACCCGGAGTCCGCACGGCGCGCGATCGCGAGCGCCGGTTGGACCGGCCGCCGGCTCTTGCTCCGCACCAGCAGCGACCGGTTCCGGGTGTCGATCGCGCGCGCCATCGCCGCGATGCTCGGTGAGGTCGGGCTCGAGGTCGACGTGCGGCCCAGCGAGACCGCCACCCTGATTGCCGATCTCAACCGCGGCGGGTTCGAGCTCTGCGTGTTGCAGGTCCCAGAGGTGTTCGAACCGCACGTGCTCAGCTGGTTCTTCGGCAGCGACCGCATCCCGACCCCGGACCATCCAGGCGCCAACCGCTGGCGGCTGCGCGACGCGGCGCTGGACGAGGCGCTGGAGCGGGGGCGCACGCAACCGGGCCGGGAGGCACGGATCGCGGCCTACGAAGTCGTACAGCGACGTTTGTACGAGACCCTGCCGGTGTTGCCGTTGTGGCAAGAAGACACAGTCGCGATCGTGCGGCGCGGCGTGGACTTCGACGTGCCGCGCGACGGCCGCTTCTCCACCCTCGCCCGCTGACCTGCGTCGGTGACAAGTCGAGTGCGCTGTCAAAGCGTCGAAGACTGTCAAAGTGCGCAGCACTTGGCGCGAAAGGCCGGAGGTGGCGACGCAAGCCCCCAACGGAGACACTGGGCGCCAGCCAGCCGGCTACTCGATCCGCCACCCGGCGCGTGACTGGCTAGTGGATCGGCCAGAGGTGGCGACTCGAGTGGCCGGTGGCTGTGGGGAGTCACCCACGGCGGCCAGATCTGTGGGTGCTCGCCCTCGCCCTGTGCGTTTCGTCCGCTGTTTGCGGTTCATTCTCGAAAGGGGCTTTCCGATCTCGAAACGTGCCCCAGGTTTTTTGCACACCCGAACACCGAACCACCACCCAAGATCGCGGGCGTTTGCACACCCGTGTACCCACCGCAACCCGGCTGCACACCTCGGCACACCGCATGCAGAGGGATGGGTCACCGATTGTTCAGGCGTCCTCGATGGGGGGCGCCGCAAACCCCAGACCTCCGGCCCTCCCACTCTTCGCACTCCCCCTACAGCGAAGACGGCCAGAGGAAGAGAGACACCATGGCGAAGACCGCACTCAAAGTTTCCGACACCACCGACCCGAACGCCGAGCAGCTTGCGAAGGCGAAGACCGAGGCGGAGAAGGCCCTCAAGGAGCTCGAGCGCCAAGGCGCAGGCGACTCCACCCTCTCGCGTTACTTCCGCGAGATGGCCTGTCACCGGGTCCTGACGCCCCAAGAAGAGATCGAAGCCGCCCGCAAGGTCGAGCAGCTCGAGATCGCCTACTGGGAAGCGCTGCTGTCGTACCCGCCCTGTTTCGAGACCGTCGCGAGCGTCATCGAGCGCAACGTGGTCGAAGAGCCCATCGCGCAGCTCGTGCCCCTTCGGAAGCTCGCCAAGAGCGCCAAGCGAGGCAAGCTCGGCAAGCGCCAGCAGGTCAAGTGGGACGGGCTCGTCAAAGAAGCCTCCACCCTTCTTCGCGCCGTCGACAGCGACCGCCTCTTCGTCCAGGAAGCCGACAAGGCCGTGCACCGTCTCGTCGGTGAGCACGCCCACGAGCGCGACGTCGAAGGCGACGAGATTCGCATCACGCCGGCCTTCAAGTCCTACCTCAAGATCGTCGGTCGCGGCCGCCGGGCACAGCAGCGCGCCAAGAACCGCTTCGTCGCCGCGAACCTTCGCCTCGTCGTCAGCATCGCCCGCCGCTACAACCGCGGCCGCCTGCCCCTCATCGACCTGATTCAAGAAGGCAACATCGGCCTCATGAAGGCCGTCGAGCGCTTCGACCACAACCGTGGGTACCGCTTCTCGACCTACGCCTCCTGGTGGATTCGCCACGCCATCAGCCGCGCGCTCGCCGACAAGGGCCGCGCCGTGCGCATCCCGGTCCACATGCTGGACACGTACAACCGAGTGGCCCGCGCCACCCAGGCCATCGCGACCCGCACCGGCAAGGAGCCGACGCCCGAGGAGCTCGAGAAGGAGACCGGCATCGCTGCCGAGAAGCTCGAGAAGATCAAGGGCTACTGGGCCGAGACGCCCTTCTCGCTCGACCGCCCGGTCAACGACGAAGACGGCCGCAAGTTCATCGACTTCCTCGAAGCCGAGAACGTGCCGACCCCGTACGAGTCGCTCGTGAGCCGCAAGTGGGCCGACGAAGTCCGCCGCCTGCTCGACACCTTGACCCCGATGGAAGCCCGCATCCTTCGCTGGCGCTTCGGCCTGGACGACGAGGACGAGCTCACGCTCAAGGAAATCGGCGACAAGTACAACCTCTCCCGCGAGCGCATCCGTCAGCTCCAGGAGCAGGCGCTCGGCAAGATTCGCCGCCAGATCAAGGAGTGAGGGCCAGCCCACGGACACGTGGGTCTCACTTCACGCAGTGAACAATCGGAAGCGGGGCAGCCTTAGGGCGGCCCCGCTTTTTTATGTTCGTCGCGCGACGCTGAAGCCGACGCCGAGCCCCTGCCAGTGATGCTGCTTCTGCGGCTGCTTCTGAGGCTGATGCTGCCGCTGATGCTGCCGCTGATGCTGCCGCTGATGCTGCCGCTGATGCTGCCGCTGATGCTGCCGCTGATGCTGCCGCTGATGCTGCCGCTGATGCTGCCGCTGATGCTGCCGCTGATGGAACCGAAACTGAAAGCCGAAGCCGACCCCGAAGCCGACACCGAAGCCGACACCGAAGCCGACCCCGAAGCCGACCCCGAAGCCGACCCCGAAGCCGAGACCGAAGCCGGCCGACGCCGAGGTTGTGTTTCCTGCGGGGGTCGGCGAGGTTGGGCGCCTATGGCAACGCGCGCGGGTCCTCTCTTGCTGTTTCTTGCTGGGCTGTCGTTCGCGTGCGGAGACGACGATGGCGTGCCGGACGGGGGATCCGTGGATGCCGCGATCGACGGCGCGGACGCACCCTTGCCGGACGCTCCAGCGGTCGACGTTCCATCGGTTGATGTCGGACCGCCGGTCGACGCGGGACCGCGCCTCGACACTGGTCCGCTGCCCGACTTTCCCGCCGCGTGGCCACGCAGTCGAGGTTGGAGCTGGGTGCGCAACAACGACCCGATGATCTCGGCGCTCTCCGTCCGCATGGGGGCGCCGCCCGCAGACGCCGTCCACGACTACGTCGACGACTTCGGTGCGACCGCCGCGCATCTCTGGCAGACCGGCATGCCCACCGCGATCGCGGGCTGGACTTCGGCGCGTTCGCTGCGCTGGTTGAGCTGGGTCGATTCGAACGGCAACTCGAGCGAGAACGGCATGCTGCTCGGGGGCGCGCCGCGACCGCCCGGACTCATCGGCTACCAAGTCGGCGACGAGCCCCGCACCCGCGAACACTTCGATCAGATCATGGCCGGGCTCGCCCGAGTCGCCGCCGCGGATCCAGAGCCGCTTCGCATCTTCAACTTCACGTTCCTCGCGCCGGAGCTCGACGCCTTCCTCGCCGAAGCGTGCGCAGGCGGGCACATGGACGTTGTCGCGTACGACCACTACTCGTTCGGCAACGGCCAGTTCACCAACATGATGAAGTTCCGCCAGGCCGCGCTCGACTGCGGCGTGCCCTATTGGCGGTACCTCAAGGGCTACGAGTCGGACACGGACCGGGAGGACGACATCGTGCTCGCAGAGACCGACATGCGCTGGGATGCGTTCAGCGGACTGCTCGCCGGCTACACCGGCCACACGTGGTTTCTCTACAACGTGGTCGGCGGCGACGCCGAAGGCATTCCCACGACCTTCTTCGCGGAGACCGAGAACTGGGCCGCCGCGCGCACCCCGCGCTTCGAGATGGCGGCCCGCATCAACCAGGCCCTGCTCGTCTATGGGCGCGCGCAATCGCGCCTTCGTTCGACCGGCGTCGGCTGGTTCACCGAAGCGCCACTCGCAGGCGAGCATCCGCCGGATGGATTTCCCGAGTGGGCGCCTGGCACCGGCGGCGATCCGTTCCTGAGCGGCGTGCGAACCGAAGGCGGCGCCGCGTTCTTCCAAGATGTCTTGCTCGGATTCTTCGAAGACCGCTTCGGCGACCCCTACGTGATGGTGATGAACCCGAACCACGAACACGGCACCTTCCCGACGAAGGGCACGGAGTCCACCGAGGTCACGCTCACGTTCGACTTCGCGACGCCGGGGCCTTTCGCGACCTCGCAGTTGCTGGTCTTGACCGAGTCGGGCGCGGTCGAGACGGTCCCGATCCGCGGCGGTGAAGTCAGCTTCGAGATCGCGGCGGGGGACCTCATCTTCTACAAGTACGATTCCCGCCGCGGCTTCGAAGGCCACCGCTGAGCCGATGCTCATCGAGCGCACGCCGTGCTACACGGCGGTCATGCGATTCGTTCAAGCCGCCGCGTTGAGTGCGCTCGTTGGGGTCTCGTCCGTCGGCATCGCCCAACCGAGGATGACCGCGGAACCCGCCGAACCCTTCGCTTCGTCGACTCGGCTCGCGCTCCGCCGCGCGACCACGCTCGAGGTCGAGGAAGTTCGACCGGTTGGCGAGACCGCGCATACCGTGGTCCGGCTGCGGGCCGGCACGCGGGTCGAGCGCACCTTGCCGGGCGTGCCGCTCGCAGTGCGGAGCGAGGTGCTTCAGGTCGGGCGCCACAAGATCGCGAAGATCGAAATCGACGCCGGCGATCGACGCCACGTGCTCCTGGTGCACACCCCGCGTTCCACGCCAGAGATCCTCTTCGAAGGGCGGGCCGACTGGACCGGCGACCGGGGCGAGCGCCGCCGCGACGTCGTCTCGTTCGAAGACCGGACCGGCGACGGCACACCCGACCTCGTGGTCGGGTTCGTCGATGAGTCGCGGGTGGTCTGCGGTTCGACCGATGCGTTGATCGATCCACGGGCGTTCGACCCCCAAAGCGGCGCGCTTCGTTCGGTGAGCTTGCGAACCCTCGTCACCAGCGGTTCCGAGCCCATGCTGCAAGCCACGCTCACGCCACCCGAGGGAACCAACCTCGACGAACCGCTCGTGCGCGCGCTGGCGGCACGCAGCGCGTCCTCCTCCCTCGGCACCCCACCCGCGCTCACACCACCGCCGCTGCCGCTCGTCGATCACGATCCCATGACGGCCTGGGTGGAAGGCCAAGGTGGCCCAGGCACCTGGGCGTTTGTCACCACCGAGTGGACGGCGCCCGACCTCCCGATCCGCGCGCTGGCGTTTCGCACCGCCGACCGCGCGGACGTCACGCCCCCCAAGGCGTTCTGGATCGCGTACGACGAAGGCCGGCTGCGGGTTCAACTGGCCGAGGTCCCCGCGCCCGGAACGCGCGTCTTCATTCCGGTGCCCGAACCGCTGCGCACCCGCTGTCTCTCGCTGGTGGTCGAAGAGACCTTCGGTCCGCACACGGGGTTTGCGTCGTTCGATGTCTACACGGACATCGAGTTCGGCGGTGGCCTCGACACACTCATCGCGCGCCTGGCGGGCGGGGGCGAGCGGGCCGCCACAGCGGCGAGGTTGCTCTCCGGGGTTGGCGCGCCGGTCGTGGCGCCGCTGCTCGCGCGCTGGCCGGACATGCCCGCGGGCGAACGGCTCCTCGCGACGTCGATCTTCGCCGCGGCGCTCCCCCACCAAGACGCGCAGGAAGCCCTGCTTCAAGCGGCGGTGGATCCGGACGCGGGCGTACGCGCAGCCGCGCTTGCGGGTGCGGAGTCGAGTGTGCCGGTGCTCGCCGCGCTCGTGCCGGTGCCGGGTGGGCCAGGAGACGAAGGGGCCCTGCGGCTTGCGCGGCTCGATGGCGCGGAGGCCGTCGCGCCGATCCTCGCAACCATGGCGGCCGACCCAGAACGACCCGAACTCCGACGGGCGCTTCGAACCGCGTTCGAGCGCGGCGGCGACTTGAACGCACTCGCGGACTGGCAAGCGCCCGTGCACGCGCGGGCGAGCGCGACCCTCGCGTTGGCCGGTTCCGACGAAGCGCCCCTGCGAAACCAAGCCGCGCTGCTCGCCGCGGCGACGGCGCCGCACGTGGTCGAGTTCGTGGACCGCTGGCGACTCGCCTTGGCGGCCGCGCGCCTGCCAGCCGACGTGCCGACGAACCGCTGGCTGACCAGCCAAGCGAGCGCAGACGAATGGATGATGCGGTCGGTGGCCGTGGCGGCGCTTGGGGTTCGGGGCGGGGACGGAGCCCGCGCCACGGCGCGGCGGGCGACCAGCGACGACACCCCTCGGGTGCGGGTCGCCGCGATCGAAGCGCTGGCAAGGCTCGGCCTCGAGGGCAACGAAGTCGAACGGGTCGCCACGCTCGCCCGCCGGGACACCTGGCCGCTCGTACGCGAGGCCGGGGTCCGAGGCTTGGAGGCGTCGGTCCGGGCCCACCCGGTCGTGCATGCCGCCATCACCGATCCGGCCCGCGGGGTGCGTGCCGCCGCGATCCAGACCGCCACCGAAGCCCAGGATCCAGAAGCGTGGCCACGGATCGACGCCCGCATGAGGGACGACGGGGAATGGCCCGAGGTCGTGACCGCAGGCGTGCACTACATCCGGGCGATGTGCCGGGCCGATGCGGTCGAGACCCTGGAAGTGGTCGTCGCTCGGGCCCTCAAACCGGATGCCTGGGCGCCGGATCTGGATGTGGCGGGCGAGGCGATGTTGGCGTTGCTCTCCCTCGGCACCGAAGAGGCCCTCGCCGTCGTGGCCCACGCGAGCCGCCACGGCGCGCCACCCGCGTTGCGCATGGCCGCCGAGGGCCGCGTGCGCGTGGCGCCTTGCACCCGCGAGTGACTCGGGCGCCGGTTCGAGCCAGGGCGCTTCTAGGTGTTGTTTGGCGCTTTTGAGCCGTGGTAGGGTCCGGCCGACCTGATCACGGGCATTCTCGTGGGGTCCTACGGCCATGAAATTCCACATCAAACCGACTTTCACCCTCTCAATCCTCGCGTTGCTCACCGCCGCGATGGGCTGTGGGGATCCCGCCACCGATCTTCAGGTCGAGCGTTTGCCAGAGGTTCAGCCGAACTTGCCGTCGGTGCCGACCTTGCCGCCGCCACCGCATCCGACCACCTACCCCGACAGCAGCTACAGCATCTACGGGCTGCGGGCGCGGTTGAGCACGACCATCGACAACTCGCAGGTCGTGACCGGCTACGTCGTCGACATCTACACCCCGCCGGACTGTGAGCCCCGCTCCGCCGGCTGCCGCATCTCGGCGCCGCACTTCTGGGTCGCGGACACCCGCATCCCGGAGTCGGAGCTGCAGGACAAGCGCGGCGAGATGCTCATGGTGGTCGGCTACGCCGAGAACCAGCAGCAGATCGACGACGCGATCGAAGAACACGAGCGCGGCCGCGAGCCGGAAGTGGACCCCGTCACCGGCCGCCTGGTCGAGACCGGCATGTACCCCATCCCCGTCGACCTCCTCATCGGCAACAAGATCAAGCTCCGCGGCCGATTCAGCCGGATGTCCTCCGCAGGCTTCAACAACTCCGAAGGCCTCCTCGACTACCACGGCCACGACACCCTCGAAGCGGTGACCCCCCCCGAAGAGAGCTGAGCTCTCCAGGGCAGTGCCCCAAGAACAAAGGCCGCCTCCGAAAGGACGCGGCCTTTTTCTATACGGTCTTCAGCGTGCTTCGTTCGACCACGGTCCGGAGGTACGTGCGGGCTCCGTCGGTGTACTTCCAGAGCGGGTGGCAGATGTCGGCGTAGAGCATCGCTTCGTTCTCGTCGCCCGGTGAGAAGCTGTCCACCTGCGGGGTCGGCGGCTGGTCGGCGAAGAGCAGCGCGGGCACGTGCGGGTTGGATTTGAGCGCCCGGATGCCGGTGAGCACGCTCGCGTCGGTCTCACCCTCGCGCCGGAAGTGGAGGAGCGCGCGCGAGTAGGTCCACATCGCGCCCGTCTCGTCGTCGTACGCCGCCAAGAGCGCTTCGGCGACCTCGTCCATGGCTTCGCCGATGAGATGCGCGATCAGCTCGTAGCGGTTCCCCTGGTGGTCGCGGGGGTCGAGCCGGATCAACTCCCGGTAGATCTCGATCGACTCGCGGGGGTCGACGGCGGCGACGTAGAACGCGAGCCGCTCCATCGCGCGCATGAACGGGCGGGTTTCGTCGAGGGTCCAGAAATATCCGGGATGGGTCTCGAAGACCTTGGGACCGAGCTGGTCGGCCGCCGCCCGCACCGCTTTGCGGAGTTCCGTGATGACCTTCTCGAGCGGGTGGTCGCTCTCGGTGGCCAGGATGATCAGCGCGTCCGCGCAGTGGGCGGAGATCCCGATCGCCTTCTTCGCCAGCCGCTGTCGTTCCGAGTGATCCCTCGACTCGCGCATCTCGGCCACCACGACCTGGGCTTCGTAGTCGGCGGCGGTCCAGCCGAACTCGGGTGGTTCGCCTTCGAGTGGCATGCCGTCCGCGCCGAACTGACCGACCATCGCGCTGAACTGAGCGATGGCGTCTTGGAGCATCGCGGAGTCCATGGCGGCCGCCTGCTCCGCCTCGCGCGCGCGTTTGGCTGCGAGCTTTCGGGCAGCCTTCTTCTTCCGCAGCTTCTTCGTGGTCGCCATCGTCTACTCCGAACCGTCGGTGCTCGCCGGCGCGGGAGGCGGACGGCTGAGCCCTTGTTTGATTTGCTGGGCGCCGAGCAGGTCGGCGAAGTTGAGCTTCATCGCGTAGAGCGGGACCACACCGGCCAGGGTGATGAGCACGCACTGAATCGTGTACATCAGGAAGATGTAGACCGCGCCTTGGGTGCCGACGATGGACTCCACGAAGTACAGCTTGAGTGCGGTGGAGATCGCGAGCTGGAACGGCCCGAAGAGCCCAGGGCCGGTCGGCAGCAGGATGCCGATCGCGAGGATGCCCATGACCGCGATGCCGTGGCCCCACTCCATCGGGATGCCGCAGCCCCAGGCGAGCAGCCACATGCCGCCGGCGTTGCTGCCCCAGTAGAGCAGCGTCTCGAAGACGAATCCGGCGGTGAGCCTCAAGCTGCTCAGCGATCGAATGCCCTCGGCGACCCCGTCCACCTTCTCGGCGAGCAGTGCGCCAAAACGTTTGCTCACCAATCCGAACACCCACTGGGTCATCTTGGTGGCCCAAGCGCGCTGCCAGAGGAAGAACGCGAGCGCGACAAACGCGCCACCGAAGATGGTGAGCGCCAAGTAGCCGTAGTACGGCAGCGCCTGCGCGAGCGGGTCGTCGGTCTCGAGGCGCGGCAGCGCGAACAGCGCCCAGGCCACACACGCGCTGGCGACGAGTCCGTCCACCACCCGCTCGACCGCGATGGTGCCGATGCCGACCGAGACCGGGATCTGATGCCGCAGCTTCGTCAGCGCCGGCCGCGCCATCTCACCGAGCCGGAGTGGCAGTGCGAAGATCGCGAAGAACCCGATCCAGTTCAGCCCGATGACTTCCTTCAGCGGGAGCGGTTTCACCGGCTCGATCAGGAACCGCCACCGGGTCGCGCGCAGCAGGTGTGTGACGATCAGCGTGCCGACGTAGGCCGGCACCGTCCACCACACGACGTGCTGAAAGCCCTCTTCGGACGGGACGAGCGGCACCCCACCCTTGGCGACGAGCCACGCAAACACCCCGCCGAGTGCGATCGAGAGCACGAGCTTTGGAAGAATGCGACGGACGAACCCCGGCGCCTCGGAATCCGCTTGCACGAGCTCCGGCTCCCCACTCGAATGCTCGCTCATCGACCCATCCGTCATCGCGAGGGTCGCACTACACGAGGTCGGCTTCGCCCGCCAGGATCCGTCTCGGGTTCTCTCCCAGAAGAACCTCGGTTTCTTCGTCTCCGACCCGCTTTCGGAGCAGCGCGATTCCCTCCGCGACCACCGGCACGTCTTTGGGCCGGTGCGCGTCCGAACACGCCGCGAAGTACACGCCTTCGTCCAGCATGCGCTCCGCGGTCTTGCGCGGCCGACGCCCGTAGTGCCCGGTCAACGACATCACGTCGAGCAACGGCGTCGCACCGGCGCGCAGGAGCGGGTCCATCGGATCGGTCGACTTGAAGAACGGGTGGTAGCGCTCCGGGTGCGCGAGCACCGGCCGCACCTTCTTCACCTTCATCTCGAACATGCAGTGCTCGAGCCGGAGCGGGAGCCGGTCGCGCGGCAACTCCACGAGCGCCGCGTGCCCGCCCGGGTACGGCACGGACTCACCCGCGGTGAAGAGCCCCCAGAACATGTCGTCGAAGAAGTGTTCGGCGCCGAGCCCCAAGCTCGGCATGTCGTCGCCATCGGCATACTGGTCGGTGAACGCCTGGTAGGCCGCCCGCAGTCCCGGCGCCCGGTTCTCGAACATCGCGGTCCGAATGTGGGGCGTGGCCATCACGGTGCCGAAGCCGATCGAGTGCAGCCCGCGGCAGAGCTCGGCCCCCTCTTCGGCGGTCTTCACCCCGTCGTCGATGCCCGGCAGGTAATGGCTGTGCAGATCGACCCAGTTCACGGTGTCCTCGACAGCATCGCCTGCACCTTACCCCCGCGATGGCGAACTGCCAGTGTTGCGTGCGACACGGACCGGTCGGGCCCGACCCCGAAGCCGACGCCGATGCAGAAGCCGATGCCGAAGCCGATGCCGATGCCGATGCCGATGCCGAAGCCGATGCCGAAGCCGACACCGATCCTCGGCGTTCAGGCTTTCGCGAGCGTTGCGATGCGGGCGAGTTGGGCGGTTCGGTTGTTCGTGGTCGGATCCACGAGTGCTTCTTCGAGCAGTTGGCGCAAGATCTCGCCGACTGCCCTGCCCGGCCCGCCGAGCGCTTCGATCACGTCCTTGCCGTCCACCTCGAGGTCGCCCACCGCGATGGCCGCGGTGGTCGCGTCGTCCACCCGCGCCAGCAAGGACTCGACGTCTTCGCCGCCGATGCAGCCGTAGAGCCGCACCGCCTCGCGCCCGCGCACGCGGCCTGCCTCGCTGAGAAACCGGCGCAGCCGTTCGTCGGACCAATCGATGGCCCCGGAGAGATCGTGCCAGCGGACGAGCTCGGAGATGTCGCGTTTCTCGTCGTTGCTGTAGCGGTAGTCGCGCAGCCAGGTCTCGAGCGCTTTGAGATCGCTTTGGTGCAAGAGCGCCGCGAGGCGGAAGCTCGGTCCGTCGGCGGGTTCGGTTCGGTCGAGCGCGGCGAGTGCGCGGTCGAACGCGTCTTCGTCCAGCTCGTCCAAGAGCGCGCAGCAGCGGCCCAGGATCCCAGTCCGCTTCATGACGACGAACGCCGGCGAGGGGCGCTCGGTCTTCATCGCCTTCATCCACTCTTCGCGCACCCGCTCCGGGCTCACCTTCGCGAACACATCCAGCGTCGGTCCGAACGCCGCTTCGGTGTCTGCTTCGAGCTCGAGGCCGAGCGTCGCCACGAAGCGGGCCCCGCGCAGGATCCGCAGACCATCTTCGCTGAACCGCTCGGCGGCGACACCCACCGCCTTCAACACGCCGGTCCGCAAGTCGGTCTTGCCGCCGTAGGGGTCCACGAGTTCTTCGCTCACGGGATCGAACGCCATTGCGTTTACCGTGAAGTCGCGGCGCGCGAGGTCTTCGGCGATGTCGTCGACGAAGAACACTTCGTCGGGCCGGCGGCCGTCGGTGTACGCGCCTTCGCCGCGCAGGGTGGTGACCTCGTAGCCCTCGCCCTTCCACAGCACCGTCACGGTGCCGTGCGCGATGCCGGTGGGGATCACCTTCGAGAACGCTTTGCGGGTGTGCTTCGGCAGAGCCGACGTGCAGACGTCCCAGTCGTTCACTGCCGCACCGCGCAGGAGATCCCGCACGCACCCGCCCACGATCCAAGCCCGGTGCCCACGCTCTCGCAGCCGTGCGCAGACTTCGCGCACGCCGGACGGGATTTCGCCCGCAGGGATGTGGTCTCGGATCTCCACGGCGCCCGCTACGTAGTGATCTTCGGGTCCGTTGTCTCCCCCTCGAGTGGAGGCAGTTCGTAAATCGCGCTGTCGCGCAGGCGCTGGCGGATGTCGTCGGCGCGGGATCGCAGCTGCATCGCCTCGTGCGCGAGGATCGGATCCCCCTCCGACGACTTGGAGAGAAACGCCGCGTAGGCCTCGAGGCCGGCGGCGAGTTCGATGTCGTTGCCGAGCTCCTCGAAGATCGCGATCGATTTCCGGAACGCGGCCTTCGCGGCATCGTGTTCTTCTCCGCCCCAGCCGGCCGCGGCCGCGACTTCGCCCATCGTCCGCAGCGCAGCCCCCAGGAACGCCTTGCCGCGCGCCTGCTCGAAGAGCGCCACCGAACGCTGGATGTAGTCCCGCGCGACCCCGAAGTCGTGGATGAGCATGTGGGCCTTTGCGAGCCCGCGGAGGATTTCGCCTTCGAGGATGCGGTCGCCGAGCGCGGCGCCGACCTCCTCTGCCTTCTTCAGGGTCTCGATCGCTTCGGTCGGGCGGGCGAGCCGGTAGTGCGACTCGCCGAGGTTCGTGAGGATCACCGCCTGGCGCATCCGGTCCCCGACCATGCGCGCGACTTCGAGCGCCTCCTGGTAGACCGAGATGGCGCGCTCGTGGTCGCCGTCGTCTTGGTGGATCGTGCCGAGGTTGTTCAGGGTCTGTGCGATGCCGGCTTGGTCGCCGATCTCGCGCCGCAAGAGCAGCGCCTCCTGCCAGGCTTGCTGCGCTTCTTTGAAGCGTCCGCTGTCTTGGTAGACGAGGCCGAGGTTGTTGTAGCTCAGCGCGATCGAGCGTGGGTCGCCGATCTCCTGACGCATCACGAGCGCTTTGCTGAGGAACCGTTCGGCCGCGTCGTAGCTGCCGCGCATCCAGTGCACCTTGCCGATGTCGTCCACCGACGACGCCACACCGCGCACGTCGTCCGCCGCCACGAAGAGCGCCTGTCCGGTCCCGAGGTGCCGCATCGCTTCGTCCAAGTGGCCGATGCTGCGGTAGAGCCGCCCGATGCGGTTGTGCGCGACGCCACCCTTCGCTTTGAGATCGAGTTTGTAGGCGATGTCGAGCATCTCCCGGAACGCGACGAGCGCTTCGTCGTTGCGTCCGGCGATCTGGAGCACGTCGCCGTAGTGGTGCAGGCCCTGCAGGCGCCGCGGCACGTCGGTGTCCACCAGGAGCTCGAGCCCCTGGCGGTAGTACTCGGCGGCTTTGACGTTGGCGTAGCGGTCGCGCGCGCGGTCCGCGGCGTCGAGGTAGAAGTGCGCGGCCCGTTCGACGAGCCCGCCCTCCTCGTAGTGCTGCGCGAGCATCTCCAGCTGCTCTTCGCCGCGCGAGCCGATGCGGAACTCGAGCCACTCCGCCACCACGCGGTGGTAGCGGCGCATGCGCGAACGGCTCGTGAGCCGGTGCAGGGTCTCGCGTTCGAGGTTGTGTTTGAACGCGTACTCGTCCTCACCGCGCACGGTCGCGTCGGGCATGGCGAGCACGTAGTCGCGCTCCGCCAAACCATCGAGCAGCTCTTGGTAGTGCGAGAGCAAGGTCTCGTGGCCGCCCCAGAGTTCGGGCGCGTCCGAGCTCATTCGGCTGAGCGCGACGATGGCGCCGAGCCAGAACACGCCGCCCATGGTGGAGGCTTTTTCGAGCAGTTCGCGCTCGGGTGCGGTCAGTGCGCTGATGCGGGCGCTGATCGCGTCTTCGACCGTGAGTGGGAGTTGTGCCTCGGCCAGCCGGTCGAGATGCGCCACCCAGCCACCCGCATCGTCGAGCGCGAGCGTGCCGCTCTCGAAGAACGCGCGGACCATCTGCTCGAGCAGGTACGGACTGCCACCCGCCACATCGACCGCAGCGTCGACCAGGTCCTCGGGCACCTCTTTGAGCGGCTCGAGCAAGTGGTACATGAGCGACGCGGAGTCGTCGGGCGTGAGCGGCCCGAGTTCGATCCGGTGGTGGTTGTCGGTGTCCGTCCAGTCGGCCCGCCGCGCCAGCAGCTCCGGCCGGGCAACGACCACGATGAGGATCGGCGCGTCCCGAAGCGAACGGATCAGGTAGTCCACCAGTTCGAGCGAATCGTCCTGGGCGGCGTGCACGTCCTCGAACGTGAGGATGGTGGGGTGCGCTTTCGCGTCCGCCTCGAAGAACCGGCGCAGGACCGCTTGGCTGACGCGCGCGAACTGGGTCGGGTCGTCGTCGAGTGCGGTGGCGAACGGAGACTCTGGGTAGTGCAGGTCCAGGTACGCGCCGAGGAAGTACAAGAACTCGGAGACGCGGTGATCCCCGAGCGCCTCGGTGACCGCGGCCCGAAAACTCTCCTGCACCGTCTCTTGGGGCGCGCCTTCCAGGATGCCGAACCGCGCGCGCAGGATCCGCTGCACCACGCCGTGCGCCGAAGCGCCCTCGCGGCAGGGGCTGCGGTACGCCCGCAACCGTCGCTCCCGCCCCCGTGTCTTCGTGAGCAGCTCGTTCAGGAGCCGGGTCTTGCCGACGCCGGGCGCGCCGATGAGCGTGACCGCTTGAGGTTGTTTGGTGGTCAACGCGCGGGCGAGCGCGTCCTCGAGCTCACGGAGCTCGGGCCCACGGCCGATGAGGGGGGTGTGGGGAATGACGGGTTCGGATGACTTGGACACGACCCCACGATGCTACGTGAGTCCCGGGGAATCGGAAGAGAGGTTGCTCTCGCCCATGTCTTCGACGAGGCGCACCGCCCGGATCTCAGTCTGGTCGTAGGCGCAGAAGGTGCCCGGTCTGGCCGAATCCCACGAACTCCACGACCCATACGGTGCCGTCGGGTCCCCCGGGACGACGCAGCGTGCGGCTTCCACATCCGCGTCGCGACCGGCGTCGACGCCGGTGTCCAGGTTGGCGTCGAGTGGCGCATCGCTGGGACCTGCGTCGACGAACGGGTTTCGCACCGCCGCACGCGCCCGCGCCGCACACGAGTGCGCTCACGAGTGCATGGAGCTTCATCGCAACCCCCGTGCCGGAAGCCACGTGCGTCCATCGGTCGATTCGATGACCAGCGCGTCCGATCCGTCGCGCGCGCCGAGCAGCATGCGGTTCCCATCGGTCGCCATGGCGGGCGCACCACAGAAGCCGGAGAGTCCACCGCGCGACTCGCCTTCCGAGAAGCAGCCCGCCGGTCGCATCGGCTCCGACGCGCCCTCCTCGTCGATGCGCACGAGCAGCGGCTGTGGCCCCGCGCCGAGGTAGCTCACGTAGAGCGCCCCCTGAAAGAACACCGCGTCTGCGGAGCGGGCGCCGGGCGCGATCTCCACCGGCGCGCTGCATTCGGCCCGGCAGAACACCGCTTCGAGGTGCTCCTCCGCCACCCGCAACACCGCGACTCCTTCGGCGTCTGCGTGGACCCGCACCTCGTCTTCCGATCCGATCGCCAGGTCACTCTGCAGAACCCGTCCGGCCTCGTCGACGAGCGTCAGCTTCGCGTCCGGGCCGCGCACCGCGAACCACCCGGCGTCTCCCGCAACCGGTCCAAACGCGACCGGCACATGATCGAGCGCGACCTCCGCCACCACCTCGAACCCATCCCCCAGCCGCCGCAGTACGAGCCCCTCCCCGACGCGCGACAACACCGTCTCCCGTCCAAGCACACTCTCCGTCGGCAAGCCGAGCTCGACCACCGCCACGAGCGGAGCATCGGAATCGGCTTCGGCTTCGGGATCGGCGTCGGAATCGGCGTCGGAATCGGCGTCGGAATCGGAATCGGAATCGGAATCGGAATCGGAATCGGAATCGGCGTCGGAATCGGCGTCGGAATCGGAATCGGCGTCGAAATCGGAGTCGGAATCGGCGTCGGAATCGGCTTCGGAATCGGCGTCGGAATCGGCTTCGGAATCGGCGTCGGAATCGGCTTCGGAATCGGAATCGGAATCCAGGTCGAACCCCCGCACCACCGTCCCGCCGTCCCCCTCCGACAACACCCACACCCGCGCCGCCCCCAACATCACCGAGCCGAGATCCCGCGGATGCGCCCGCACCCACGTCGGCGTCGGCAACGCGATCGAGTCGTAGTGCAGTCGCGCGAACCCCGTTGCCCGCCGCGCGCAATCCTCCTCCGCACACCGCGCGTCCGGCGTGACGAAGAGCACCCACGCGTCGTCGCCCAGCGAACGCACCGCCCGCGCCGCCTGCGGCCGTCTCCAGCGCCGCGACAACACCCCCGCGCCTTCGACCCGCGACCACGCGAGCGCGCCCCGGTCGAAGCCGACGACGTCCATGCCCTCCGGCCGCACGAGGAGCTCGACCGTGCTGCCCGCCCCGTACATCGGGATACGCTCTGGCGCCGGGAGTGTGCGCTCCGCGAGTTCGATCGCCGGCGCATCGAGGTCCACGTCCGCGTTGGCTTCCTCCGCGAGCACGCCGATCGCCGCCGACAACCGCAGCACCGCCAGACGCGGCCGCCCCGCGATGGGTGCGCCTCCTTCGAGATCGTGTTCGGCCGCGGTGAGCTCCGCCCGCACCATGCCGATCGCGCGCCGCACGTCTTCCTCCGCCGCGCGGGTGTCCGGGAAGAGCCAGAACGCTTCCGCCGGCATCCACCCATCCAGCCGAGCGGCGCACGACGCGGGCCAACCGGGCGTGTCGGCTGCGGCGGCGTAGCTGCCTTGGTCGCCGGTGGGCAACGTGAGCCCTGCGCGCGGATCCGGCGTCGTGCCCCACAGACACGCGGCGACCTGTCCGAACCCCGTGCGCGCCGACTCCGCCCGGCTCTTGCCGCGCGCCCAGGGCAGACCGATCAGGCAGACCGCGACCAAGAAGTTCCCCACGATCGCGGCCAGCCACGTCCGGCGGCGCTTGAGCATCGCCCGCCGCAGCGCCACCGGATCGACAGGCGCGTCCGCGAGCAGCGCCCTGTCGAGCTCCGGGTCCGGGGGTCTCACGGTCCCATCTTCCGTGCCGGACCTGGATCCAGCAACGGGAACATCCGGAAGGGTTCCGGCGTCCTCCCTCCGTGCCCAGCGCCCGCCGTCCCCAAGGATCCTCCCTACCCGACCCTCTCAGTCCCGATGGACCCGCCGCCGAGGACAGCAACGGTTCCCCCAAACAGCCAGTGGAATCGGGGGGTACCGCTCGTGGGGGCCGGTCGCTACACTCCGCCCAAGGGCCCGTGGACCACGGGCCGCCTCCCGCATCGGACCAGGCATCGGCGCTTCCCCACGAATGGGTTCCGCGTCGAGGAAACCTCATGAATCAACTCGCCCAGAAGCTCTGGAAACCGCTCCTCGCCCTCGCCGTCGTCGGGTTTGCCTTCACCATCACCTTCGTCTCGGACGAAGGAAATGGCCTCGATTTCGACCTTGATGGCTCGCCCACCGCGCAGGCAGCGCGCGGGCAAGATCCGTATGATCTCACGCAGTTGCAGGTTCTGAACCGAGCGATTCTCGAGGTGAACGACCACTACGTCGAACCCCAGCGGATCGACCACCGGCGCATGTTGCTCGCCGGTCTGAACGCGATCCAGCGCAGCGTCGCACCGGTCATCGTGCGGTACGAAGACAACGCCGCGGATCTGACCGTTCAGGTGAACGACCGCACCGAGACGTTCCGGCTCGACGACGTCGAGAGTCCCTGGAAACTCGCCAACCGCTTCCGCGAGATCTTCCGTTTCCTCCAGGCCAACCTCGGCGACGAAGAAGTCGAGCTCCGCGATGTCGAATACACGGCCGTCAACGGCATGCTCCGCACCCTCGATCCGCACACGATCCTGCTGACGCCGGACGTCTTCGAAGAAATGCAGATGAGCACCCGCGGTGAGTTCGGTGGCCTCGGCATCGTGATCTCGATCCGCGACGGCAACCTCACCGTCATCCGCCCGATGCCGGGCACGCCGGCCGAGCGCGCGGGCTTGCTGCGCAACGACCGCATCGTGAAGATCAACGACGAGAGCACCCTCAACATGCCGCTCTCAGAAGCCGTCGACCGGTTGCGCGGTCCGCCCGGATCGCCGGTCACCGTCTGGGTGCGCCGCCGCAACCCGCGCGGCCAATGGGGCAACGAGCTGCGGGTGAACCTCGTCCGCGCCGTGATCCACATCGAGTCCGTCGAACACCGGATGCTCGGCGACAACATCGGCTACGTGTCGATCAACAGCTTCCAGGGCAACACCCACGACGACTTGCGCCGCGCGCTCGCCGACCTGCACCGCCAGGATCTGCGGGGCCTCGTGCTCGACCTGCGGGACAACCCCGGCGGCTTGCTCGACCAGGCCGTGCGCATCGCGGACACCTTCCTCTCGAGCGGCACCATCGTGACGACCTCGTCCAACGATCCGCGCCAGCGCGAAGAGAAGTTCGCCCACGCGGAAGGCACTGAACCGAACTACCCGATGGCCGTGCTCATCAATGGTGCCAGCGCCTCCGCGAGTGAGATCGTCGCCGGTGCGCTCAAGAACCACGACCGGGCCGTCGTCATCGGACAGCGCAGCTTCGGCAAGGGTTCGGTGCAGGTGCTCAACAACTTCCAGGACGGCTCCGCGCTCAAGCTCACCATCGCGCAGTACCTCACGCCGGGAGACGTCTCCATCCAGGGCGTCGGCATCATGCCGGACATCGCGATCGACCCGATGACGGTGGACCGGGAAGACATGGATCTGGCCGTCGATCCCGAGGCGTACCTGCGCGAAGCGGATCTGCGCTCCCATCTGACCAGCGACCGGATCCGCGAAGCCAACCGCTCCGCCATCCCGATCCGCTACTACCTGAACCGCGAGATGCGCCAGCGCCTGCGCGAGGCCGACCCGCGCGACTCCGAGAACGAAGAAGAGGACGAGTTCCTCACGCGCTTCTCGCAGCGTTTGCTCGCTCAAGTCGAGCGCCCCGGCCGGCGAGAACTGATCGAAGACGCGGCCCCGGTGATCGCCGCGGTGCGCGAACAAGAGATGACCGAAGCGATGAACGACCTGCGTTCCCTCGGCGTCGACTGGAGCGAAGGCGCCGACGCGGGCGCGAGCCCGGTGTCTGTCGAGATCTCGACCGACCGCGCGGACAACCGCGGCCGGGCTGGCGAGCCCTTCTCCGTGAAGGTGCGCGTCACCAACAACGGGCCCCATCCGCTCTTCCGCCTGCGCGGCACCACCCAAAGCGACTACCGGCTGTTCGATGATCGCGAGCTCATCTTCGGCCGCCTCAACCCGGGCCAGACCAAAGAGTGGACCGCCACCCTCGGGGTCTGCAGCACCGAAGGGGAAGGCCGTCAGGAGCAGCGCGTGTGTCGGTTGCCCCGCGACACGCCGAACCGGGCCGATGGCATCCGCGTCGAGTTCGACGAGCTGCACGACCATGCGCCCGACCCCGTCGAGATCCGGACCGAAGTCGAAGCCCTGCCGCGACCCCAGTTCGCCTACTCGGTGCACGTGGTCGACGACCTCCAAGGCAACGGCGACGGGCAGCTTCAGCGCGGTGAACGCGCGAGTGTCTTCCTCCGAGTGAAGAACGTCGGCACCGGCCGCACATACGACACCCACGCGAACCTGCGCAACCTCAGTGGCCGAGGCGTGCTCTTGCACGCCGGACGTTTCCGGATCGACAACATGCAGCCGGGCGAAGAACGCATCGTGCGCTTCTCCTTCGAAGTGCTGAGTGACTTCGAACGCGAAGAGGCCAAGCTCGAAGTCAGCGTCATCGATGCGGACTTGCGTGAATCGGTCAGCGAGAAGCTCGACGTCCCGCTCGTCTCGGCGAGCGGCACCCCGGGCGCGCGCACCGGACGCGTGACGCTGCGCGATGGCGCGGTGCTGCGCGCCGCCCCCCAAGCTGGCGCCCACCAAGTCGGTGTCGTCCGTGGCGGTGCGCTGGCGGTGACCGCGGAAGCCAGCCTCGCGGGCTTCGTCCGCGTGCAGGTTGGCGACGAAGAGGTCGCATGGGTCGCCGATGCCGACGCCTCGGCGAGCGGCACTGGAGGCCGGTTCGCGGCCACCCTCGATCACATGCCACCCCGCGTGGAAGTCGACTACGGCAACACCTTGGTCACCCGAGAGGGCTCACTGACGATCCGCGGCACCGCGCGGGACGACACCCTGGTGCGCGACCTCTACGTCTTCGCCGGCGCGCGCAAGGTCTACTACCACTCGACCGCGGGTGCGGCCGACCGCACCAACGCGACGTTCGAAACGGAGATTCCGCTTCACGGCGGCATGAACTACATCACCGTGTTCGCGCGCGAGAACGACCAAATCGTCTCCCGCCAACTCGTGGTGGTGCGGCGAGACGGCCCGGACGGCGCCTTGCTCGAGACCCCGCGCTTCGACGACGACATCCTCGGCGGCGTGCCAGAAGAGTAAGTTCAGGCCCGGCGGTCGGCTTCGGGATCACGAAGTCGACCTCGGCATCGCTGCCTCGCGGTCGCGGCGACCCCTACGACGCCGCCGCCACGCGTCCTCGGTGGCAGCCCCAGGCGATGATGGGGTTGTCCTGTGCCAGGGGCGTTGTCGCGGTTGTCTGTGGAGCCGATGCTCTGTCGGTTTCCTGACCCGGGGCGCTGGCTCCGATAGGTTCCGGGGTGGTGGATCCGAACCGCTCCACAGCCAAACGTTGTCCCGTGTGTGGGGCGCGCTACCGCGCGTCGCGGAAGAGTTGCGCACACGACGGCGCCCGGCTGGAAGCGGTGCCGCACGATCCTTTGCTCGGAGAGACCCTCGCGCAGAGCTACGTCATCGAACGACCGCTTGGCCGTGGGGGCATGGGCGCGCTCTACGTGGCGCAGCAGATTCGACTCGACCGGACCGTGGCGATCAAGGTGCTCCACGAGTCGTTCGCCCAGCACGAACTCGCCCTGAAACGGTTCTTTCGCGAAGCCCAGGCGATGGCGAAGGTGCGCTCGGCGCACGTGGTCCAGGTCATCGATGCCCTGCGGGCGCCGGACGGTCGGCCCTGCCTCGTGCTCGAGCACCTCCACGGGGTCGACCTGCAAGAGCACCTGCGCCAACACAAGACGCTGTCGCCGGTCGAGCTGCTCGAGCTGGGCATCGCCTTGTGCAAGGGGCTCGAAGCGGTGCACGCGGCGGGCATCGTGCACCGCGACCTCAAACCGTCGAACGTGTTCCTCGACGAGAGCGGCGTCGCCAAGTTGCTCGACTTCGGGGTCGCGCACCTCGACGACGACGCCTCGCTGACCAAGACCGGCACGGTGGTGGGCACCCCGACGTACATGGCGCCGGAGCAAGTCCGCGGGGCGGCGGGCGTGGATGGTCGCGCTGACATCTACGGACTCGGCGCGGTGCTGTACCGCGCCGCCACCGGCACCCCACCCTACGGCACCGGCCCTGCGACGGCGGTCCTCTCCGCGGTGCTCGAGGGACCACCGGAAGCACCAAGCGCTGTCGACCCGGACATCCCGTTCGACATCGAGACCTGGATCCTGCGCGCGATGAGCCGGGATCCGCGGACCCGCTTTCAAACCCCCGAAGAGATGCGCCACCAGGCCGAGCGACTGCTCCGCCTGCGTGCGCCCAAGGAACGCAGCTCGATCGCGTCCACCCTGGCGGTGGCGACAGCCAGTGCCGGCGCGGTGGGTGCATCGGGCGCCGCCCTTTGCCTGCTGCATGGTCAGTCCGTGGCCATCGCTGGCGGTGTCGGCGCGGGGCTGGCCGTCGCGCTCTCCGCGGCACTCGCGCACCGCTGGTTGCGCACGGAAGATCCGACGGCCGAGGCGCGCGTTGCGTCCGCGTCCCTGCGCGCAGGTCTCATCGGACTCGGCACGCTCTGTCTGATCGCCGCCGGCATGGGCGGCGGGACAAAGAGCTGGCAGTTGTTGGCGGCGTTCGGTGTCGCAACCGTCGCCGGCCTCGTTCAGCGAAGCCGTTCGAAGCGCGTCTCGCCGTCTTTGGTGGCGATGACGGCGAAGGGCTCGAGCCAAAGCACCGAGCCAGCGTCCGAGAGCCGGCCCGCGATGCAGCGCACCCCGTCGCTCTCCAACGCGACCTGACGGATGCGCTCGAGTCGTCCGGTGTGGTCGGCCCACTTGTCGTCCGCGGTCTCCGCGTCGCCCTCTCGCCGCGGCGCGCGGGTGGGATCGTCACGCAGTGGCAACACCGCGTCGTGGGCGTCGTAGACGAGCATTCGATCGACGTCGATGTCGTGCACGGTGACCAATGCGACTGGTTCGGCGAGCGCCGGGTCGCCCTTGAGGGCCGCGCGGTACGCTGGCGCCAGTTGATCGAAGTCGGCCACCGCCATGCTCACGAGCCGCTCCCAGTCCGCTTCGTCGACGGTCGGCGTGACCGCGTACTGGAGCAGTTTCATCTCGGAAGGAGACGACCAGGGGTGGTGTTCGGCCAGCCCGGCCACGATCTTGCGCGGACAAGGTCCGACCGAGCCCTGCTCGCTGCGAAGCCGTTCCTCGCGGTACATGGTGCCGGTGTGCAGACACACGAGGTACCGCCGCTGCAGGGCGCCGCGGTTGAACCCCGCGACCCACTCGCGACCGATCTCGATGAACTCCTGATCGTTGAGCGTGGTGCGGCCCCGTTCGTGACCCAGCCACGCCTCGATGCGCCGCTTCTCTTCGCTCGGTAGCTCGCCACTGCGCCGCAGCGCCGAAACCACCCGCGTCGCCCCGTCGAGGACCCGCGCGAGTCCGTCCGGATCCTGGGCCGCCAGCACCGTGTAGAGCCGGCCGATGAACCGGGTGACGCCCCGTGGCTGCGGTTTGCCGAGTACGGTTTCCAGCTGCTGGATCGCGAGCTTCACCGCTGGCGCGCCGAGCGCTTTGCGTGCGCCGTGCCGCACTGTGGCGAGCATGAGTTCTTCGAGTGCGTCGGCCACCGGCGAGACCGACCCGCTCGGAGACGTCGGTGCCGGCATCAACGACTCGCGCGCGGTCTCCGTGCCGGGGCGGTCCGAGGTGCGCAGCACCGTCCCCGACAAGAGCGAGAGTGCCGCGCGCACGTGGGGGCCATCGTCCCGGCCGTCGGTCGCACTGACGAGCAGCGTGCCGTCCGGCCGCATCGTGACCGTGACGAGCTCGATGCGGCCATCCGCCTCGATCTCGAGTGTGGCACGGGTCAACTCCGCGCCGGACTCCAGGCCACCGAGCTCTTGCAGCCGGGTTCGTGCGGCGTCGTGGAGACCGCTCATGCCGCACGCTCCGCGGAGGCGCGTTGCAACGCCCGCCGCCGTCGCTGCAGCTCGAAGCGGACCGAACTCGGCGCGCGCCGAAGATCCAGATCCAGCACTTCGCCCAGCAGCCCGCGGGCGATGTCGCGGCGGCCTTCGCGCTCCACCTGCTCGGCGCGCCGCAAGAAGGTCTGCGCCAACGCGCGAACCACCAGTGGGTTGCGCTCGACGACGGTCCGGTCGGACTCGATGGCCCGGCGGAACGCCGCCAAGGCCTGGGCGTGGGCGTGTTTGCGGGCGTGCGAAAGCGCGATGGCGACCCACGGCGGCGCCCAGGCCGGACGCAGGTTGGCCGCGCGCTCGAGCCGCGAGATGCCCGCTTGAACCGCCCCGAAGGCAAGCAGGATCTGTCCCCAGATCAGCAGTCGAAATGCGCGGATGCGGGCGCCCGTGGGGGTCTTGGGCGGACGCACCTCGGTGAGGGTCATGCGCTGGGTGGCCTCCCGCGCTTCTTTGACGTCTTCGCCCCGCAAATCCATCCGGGCGAGAATGGACTCGCGTGCTTCTTCGATGGCGCCGCGCATGGCGCTCGTCTTCGTCTCGGAGGCGGACTCGGCCAAGGAGGCGAGCGTGCGGCCGTCTCCAATGCGTTTCAGCGTCTGCACCGCGGCGCCGCGCAGCGAAGGCTGAGACAGGAACTCTGCGACGCGTTCGGCGTCCTCGGGTCCGCCCAGCGTCTCGAGGGCTTCGAGCGCCGCCAGCTTCACTTCGCGTTCGTCTCGGTCGAGCAGCTTGCGCACGTAGTCTGCGCCCCGCCGGTCCCCGTGTGCGCCGAGCGCGCCGGCGAGCACCGCGCGGGCCACATCGACGACGGTGCGTTCGAACACCCGCGCCAGCGCCGGCCGCACCCGCGGGTCTTCGATGCGCCGCACCGCACGCGCCGCCTCCATGACGATTTCCGAGGTCCCGCTCTCGAGCAACACGACGAGTGAGGGCACCAAGCGCTGGTCGCCGCTGTAGCGCAGGCTCTCCACCAGGGCGCGCCGCGCCTCGCGCTCGCTCACCCCATCCTCGCCCTCGATGACGGCGGCGATGTGACGCAGGACTCCGTCGGGCAAGAGGCGCGTCCGCAGCAAGAGCTGCGCGCGTTGTTCGCCGGGCAGATCCATGATCGGTTCCACCGCGCGTTCGCCATCCCAGAACTCGGCGATGTGATCTTCCAGATCCGAGAGCGAACTGCGCCAGATCTGCAACGTCGTCCGCGCGCGTCGACCCACCGCGCCGGGGAACTCGGTCCGCGCCTGCACCAGCATCGGTTCGAGCTCCACATCGCGGATGGTGTCGAGCACCTCCACGACCTCGCGAAGCTTGCGACCGAGATCCGGCGCGCGTTCTACGAGGACCCGGAGCGCGGCGCGCCGCTGACGCAAAGCACCTCCACGCATCACGCCCAAACACGTCTCGAGATCGAGCTGTTCGACCCCGATGCCGTCCACCCCCGTGGAGCCGAGCCGGCCAAGCAACGAACCATCCGCGGGTGCCGGTTCCGGCTCCGCCCCATCGACCTCGATCTCCACCTCGGGCGCGACCCGCCCCGCTTCGGCCACCCCGCACGCGCTCACGATTTGCACCAGCGAGCGCGCCAAATCGTGGTCGGGCGCATCCGCGCCGAGCGCCAGCTCCGAGCGAACCTTCTCTGACCCATCGGCGCCGAGGCCGATCGCGAGCGCTTCGATCAGTCGCTCGGTCTTCGGTTCGAAACGGGTACTCATCAGGATGCGGGGGTCGCCACGACTTTCAGGAGCCCACGGTCGGTGGCCACGTACACGGCCCCGTCCCGTTCAGACAATCCCAAGACGAAGCCGCCCGGTGTTTCAGTGTCGCCCAGCGCAGCGTGGAGGTCGAGCCAGAGACGGGCGCCGCCTCCGTCCATGAGCCGCCAGAGCACGTCGTGGGTGCCCTTCGCCGAGCGCCGCGCGACGATGATGTGACCGTCCGCGACCACGACCGCCTCCGCACCGTCGGCCTCCGGCAACCGCCGCCACACCGATGCCTCCGGGGTGGCGCCCTTCCCGTCGAGCCCCAAGGCCCAGACTTCGCCTCGGCGCCACGCCAGCATGCGAGATCCGGCCGCGAACAACTTCCACTCTCCCGACGGGAGAAACGAGGGCAGCGCGTTCACCAGGCCCGATTGGTTCAGTACATCGAGGTGCAGTACGCAAAGCGCGACCCCGCCCGGTCCGTTCGCGGTTTCGATGAGCGCGTAGGCCCGGTCGGCTTGTTCCCCTGGAACGACATCGACCACCGGCTCGGAACGAACTTCCCAATCGGTCGGTTGCCCTCGCTGCAGCCGGGCCTGGGTCAGCCCTCCGCCGGCACGCCACGCGAGCGCATGGGACTGCGTGAGCAACGCCCTGGTCACGCGCTGGCTGATCGCGATGGGGCCGAACGCCGCGCCCGACACCGACCCGCTGAGACGGCCGGTCTCCGACACCAAGAGGACCCCGTCCTTGCCGACCGTGAGATCGATGACGACCTCGGGGGCGCCGGTTGGGAAGTCGCCGGAAGGCGCCACGGAGATGGCGGCGTCTTCCCCCCACGCGAACAGACGCCCGCCGCCACTGGCCAGAAGCGTGAACTTCTCGGGACGAACCAAAGTCGCGGTGATGCCTCGGCTCTCGTGTCCGACATCGGTCCGCGGATCCGGCGCGTCGATGCGCGGGACCGGCGGGGTGGGCGGCATCGGTGGCGGTGGTGGCATCGACGGAGAGGCAGGCGGCGGATCCGAGAAGGTCTCCATGTGGAACACGTCGCCGAGTTCCAGGTCGTCCGAGTCGCCGCTGTCGTCCGTCCGGTCGAGGTCGGGCAGCCCGTGCAGCACGTCTTCCCCGTCGAAGGCCAGCGCCTCGTCGTCGTCCATGCCGAGCGCGCCATCGTCTTCGACGGTGGACTCCTTGGGCGGCGCGATCAGCGGTCCGTCGTTCCACTCGTCCCGACTGGGGGCTTCGGTGTCGTCCGTCCAGCCGTACTCCCCGCCGTCGTCGTCGATGGTCTGACCGAGGTCGCCGATCTCGTCCCCCGCCTCGCTCAGGTCCAGCGCGGTCGGCTCGTCATCGACCAAATCCAAGAACTGGACGGCGTCGAGTGCCTCGTCGAACCCCTCCGCGTCGTCGAGGCCGACCTCTTCGGGGCCGCCCGAGCCGGCGGTCGGATCGTACCCCGCGTCCTCGACACCCGTCTCCTCGCCACTGCCCAGAGGTGGCATGGCGGGAAGGTCCGAGAGGTCGTCGTCGTCGAGGTCGGGCAACACGGGGCCACCATAGCTCGGGTGGGAGGCCGATCCAGGCCCATTGCACCCCCGCTGGCTTGTCGTGGCTGAGATTCTCGCTTCCACCGGGGCGCAGGGTTGGTAGGTTGGCGGCGTGGACCCTGTCGACGAGGCCATGGAACTGATGGCGGCCGCGCGCGCGCTGCTCGAGTGGGAGGCGGAGCTTGGCGGGGCGGGGATCTCGCCGACGTATTTTCGGGCGCCTCGACGGCGGCCGGTGGATGCGGCGTCGGAGACGGAGGCGGGCACCGTGTCGGAGACAGGCACCGTGTCGGAGACAGGCGCAACCGTGCCGTCGCGCACCGCAGCGACAGAGACAGTTGCAGCGTCAGAGACGGCTGCAGCGACAGAGACAGCTGCAGCGACAGAGACAGCTGCAGCGACAGAGACAGCTGCAGCGACGGAGACAGAGACAGCGACAGAGACAGCTGCAGCGACAGAGACAGCTGCAGCGACAGAGACAGCTGCAGCGACAGAGACAGCTGCAGCGACAGAGACAGCTGCAGCGACAGAGACAGCCGCAGCGACAGAGACAGCTGCAGCGACAGAGACAGCTGCAGCGACAGAGACAGCTGCAGCGACAGAGACAGCTGCAGCGACAGAGACAGAGACAGCTGCAGCGACAGAGACAGCTGCAGCGACAGAGACAGCCGCAGCGACAGAGACAGCCGCAGCGACAGAGACAGCCGCAGTGGCAGAGATTGCCGCAGCGACAGAGACAGCCGCAGCGTCGCCCAAGCCGCTTGGTGAACGGACCGCGGCGTTGCGGGTGCTGGCCACCGAAGCCGCCGAGTGCACCGACTGCCGCCTTCACCAGGGCCGGACCAAGAGCGTGTTCGCGCGCGGTCAGGCCGGGGCGCTCGTCGCGTTCGTCGGCGAAGGCCCAGGGTTTCACGAGGACCAACAAGGGGTCCCCTTCGTCGGGAAGGCGGGGCAGCTCCTCGACAAGATGATCCAGGCGATGGGGCTCGCGGATCACGAGTACTACATCTGCAACGTGGTCAAATGCCGGCCGCCGCAGAACCGCACCCCGAAGCCGGACGAAGGCGCTGCGTGCGCCCGTTTCCTCGTCCCGCAGCTCGAGCTCGTCGCGCCGCAGGTGATCGTCGCGCTCGGCCGCGCCGCCACCGAACAACTCGGGCTCGCCACCGCCGAGCAGCGCGGCTGGCGCGGCCGGTGGGGCGCCTGGCGCGACATCCCCGCCATCGCCACCTTTCACCCCGCGTATCTACTCCGCAGCCCCGAGCACAAACGCCCGGTCTGGCAGGACCTGCGCGCCGTCATGAAGCGCGTCGGCCGCCCGGTCTAGCCCGCCACGACGGGCCTCTCGCTTCGCGAGACTGGCGGCCCCATGCACGCGCCCGTGGCACGTGCTCGCCGCGTCGGCGACACGAATGGGCACAGCGCTGGCCGACGCGCGAGAGACTCAGCCGGTGCCGACGATTTTGGTCAGCACGACGGTGATGTTGTCGGGTCCGCCGTTGCTGTTGGCGCGCTCGATGAGCTTCAGGCAGCCGCCCTTGAGGTCCTTGGACTCGGCCATCACGATCTCGTGGATCTCTTCGTCGCTCGCCGGGCCGCAGAGACCGTCGCTGCAGAGCACGTAGATGTCGCCGGGCTCCGGGCGGTCGAGTTGGGTGTCGACCTTCACGCTCTCCTTCATGCCGAGCGCGCGCACGATGACGTTCTTGTGAGGGAAGTTGGCGATCTCCTCCTCGGTCAGACGTTTCATCTTGATGTAGTCGTTGAGAAGCGAGTGGTCGTCGGTGAGCTGCGCGAGTTTCCCGTCGCGCACCCGGTAGCACCGGGAGTCTCCGACGTGCGCGATCAGCACTCCGTCGTCCACCACCAGCATCGCGACCAGGGTCGTGCCCATGCCGCGCAGTTTCGGGTCCCGCTGGGCCGCTTCGAAGATGCGCAGGTTCGAGAGTTTGATGCTCGTGATGAGCCGGTTCTCTTCGTAGCCCCGCGCCTTGTCCATCTTGTAGGGCCAGGTCGCTTCGGGGTCGGCGCCGGTGGCGCGGAAGAACTCCCGCAGCGTGTCGATCGCCATCTGGCTGGCGACCTCACCCGAGGCGTGTCCGCCCATCCCGTCGGCGACCACGTACAGGTGGTCGTCGTCGTCGACGCTGAAGTTGTCTTCGTTGTGGCTTCGCTTCATGCCGACGTGGGTTTCGCCAGCTGCAATCACGCGCGCTCGGGTCACTGAAACGGAACCTCCGCGTCATGGACGCTGTGGCCAAGGCCACGAGGGTGGGCCGAATGCGAGAAGGGGGGCGTGTGTGCTCGTCGTGACTGCATTTGGCCTGGTTGTCGCTGAAAGCGTCGAACCTCGCGGAAACCTTACCGATCCGTCACGTTTGGAGTCAAGCGCTGGTTTGCTTCACCCCGTCCCTTTAGGCACGCGGGACCGGAACCACCTGAGTCGGCGTCACAATCGCGTGGGCCTGTGGCTCGGTCACCACGGACCCCGGCCAGACCACACACTCGGTCACCGGCGCCTCGACCACCGCGCCCTCCCCCACCACCGACCGCGTCACCGCCGCGTCGCAGCGCGCGCTCGCGTGCACCAGCGAGCCGCCGTCCGCCGCGTCCGCCAGCGCCAGATTCGCCGCCAAGTACCGCTCCAGCGTCCCGAGGTCTTGCCACGGGTTCGCTTCGGTCACCCCGCCCAGCACCTCTCCCCGAGCCAACCACAGCTCGTAGCCCTGCCGGATCACACATCCCTGCTCGGGCAAGTCCGCCACCGCCGCCGGGCTCAGCACATGCACCCCCGTGAACATCCGAACCGAGAGCGCCGGGTCGGTCCGGTGTGGGTCGCCGAGAATCGTCCGCACCCGTCCTTCGGCATCCACCCCGATCGCCCCGAGCCGCACCGCCGCAGGATCCTCCCGGACCACCATCGTCGCGAACGCCCCGAGTCGCTCGTGCAGCGCGATCGCCCGCGCCAAGTCCGGGTCGAACGCAATGTCCCCATTCATCACCACACAGGTCTCCGAAGCCCCTGAGAGCGCGTTCCGAATCCCACCCCCCGTCCCGAGCAACGTCGCCTCGTCCACAAACGAAAGAGACACCCCCTCCGGCCGATGCGGCGCCATCAGCCCCGGCAACCGGTCCCCCAGATGGTGCGTATTGATCACCACCGAGCGCACCCCCGCCCGAGCCAGCGCCCCCACCGCCACCTGAGCCAAAGGCGCGAGCCCAAACGGAACCCCCGGCTTGGGCCGCTCCAACGTCAAAGGCCGAAGCCGCGTCCCAAGCCCCGCCCCAAGCACCATCCCTCGCATGCCGGGACCATACCCGTGCAACGGCGTTGCATTGAACTCTTTGGCTGCGGGCGCTACTCCGTGCGCGACATGAAACTCTGCATGGTGGGAACCGGATACGTCGGCCTCGTGAGCGGCGCGTGCTTCGCCGAAACGGGGCAAGACGTGATCTGCGCCGACGTCAACGAAGCGAAGATCAAGACGCTGCAAGACGGCCGGATCCCGATCTTCGAACCCGGGCTGGAAGACGTCGTGAAACGGAACGTCGCCGCTGGCCGGCTCGAGTTCACGAGCGACGTCGAGTCCGCCATCGAAGCCGCCACCATGGTTTTCGTGGCCGTCGGCACCCCCCCTCGCGGAGACGGCGGCGCCGACCTGCGCGCCGTCGACGCCGTGGCCGAGACCGTGGCCAAACACTGCAAACGCGAAATGGTGTTGGTGCTCAAGAGCACCGTGCCGGTCGGAACGAACGCCCGGGTCCGCCGCCTTGTCGAAGACGCACCTCACCGCATCCACGTCGTCTCCAACCCGGAGTTCCTCAAAGAAGGCGCGGCGGTGGCCGACTTCCTCCGCCCGGATCGCGTCGTCCTCGGCTGTGACGCGGACGACGAGTTCGCCCGCACCCACATGGCGCGCCTCTACCACCCGGTGTGTCTCGACAAGGACCGCATCGTCTGGATGGACCCGGCCAGCGCCGAGCTCACCAAGTACGTCTCCAACACCATGCTCGCCATGCGCATCTCGTTCATGAACGAGATCGCGCTCCTGTGTGAGAAGGTCGGCGCGGACGTGCACTCGGTCCGCCACGGCGTCGGCAGCGACGATCGCATCGGCGCGAAGTTCCTCTACGCAGGACCCGGCTACGGCGGCAGCTGCTTCCCCAAGGACGTCAAAGCCTTGGTCCACACCGGCCGCGACCACGGCCTCGAGCTCGAACTCGCCGCCACCACCGACCGCGTCAACGACCGCCAGAAGGGCGTCATCTTCCGCAAGCTCCGGGAGAAGTTCGACGGAGACCTCCGCGGCAAGAAGATCGCTGTGTGGGGCGTCGCCTTCAAACCCAAGACCGACGACATCCGCGACTCCGCCTCGCTCACCCTGATGGACGCGCTCATCGCAGACGGCGCCACCGTCGTCGCCCACGACCCCGAAGCGCGGGAGAACGGCGAGTCCCGCTACGGCGACCGCGTGACCTTCGTCGACGACGCCTACGCCGCGGCCGATGGCGCCGACGCGCTCTGCTTGCTCACCGAGTGGCGCGAGTACCAGAACCCCGACTTCGACCGGCTCCGCGCCAAGATGACCCGTGCGCTGCTCATGGATGGCCGAAACATCTGGTCCTCGTACGGCCTGCGCGCCCAGGGCTTCGAGTACGAAGGCATCGGGGTCCGAGGCAGCTGATGCGCGTCGTCGTCACGGGGGGTGCAGGGTTCGTCGGCTCGCACTTGTGCGAACGCCTCATCGCGCAGGGACACAGCGTCCTGTGCATCGACGACCTCTCCACCGGAGATCGCGGCAACGTCGAACACCTCCAGGGCCACGACCTCTTCGAGCTCTTCGAGCACGACGTCACCCTCCCCTACTTCGCGCCGGCCGATCGCATCTACAACCTCGCGTGCCCCGCGAGCCCGGTCCACTACCAGCGCGATCCCATCAAGACGATCCGCACCAACGTCCAGGGCATGATCCACGGCCTCGAGCTCGCCCGGCACACCGGCGCGCGCATCCTGCAGGCCAGCACCAGCGAAGTGTACGGCGACCCCCACGTGCATCCGCAGCCCGAGTCCTACTGGGGCAACGTCAACCCCATCGGCCCCCGCGCTTGCTACGACGAAGGCAAACGCTCCGCCGAGACCCTGTGTTTCGACTACCACCGCCAAGCCGGTGTGGAGATCCGCGTCGCCCGCATCTTCAACACCTACGGACCGCGCATGGCCATCGACGACGGCCGCGTCGTCAGCAACTTCATCGTGCAAGCGCTGCGCGGCGAAGCGCTGACCATCTACGGCGAAGGCCAACAGACCCGCTCCTTCTGCTACGTCGACGACCTCGTCCGGGGACTGATGCTCCTGATGGAACACCCCACCGAAGCCGGACCCGTGAACCTCGGCAACCCCGGCGAGTTCACCATTCGAGAGCTCGCCACCCAGATCATCGCGGAGACCCAAGCCGGCTCCGAACTCACCTTCAAACCCCTCCCCGCCGACGACCCCAAACAACGTCGCCCCGACATCTCGCGCGCCCAAACCGCCCTAGGCTTCGACCCCACCATCGACCTAGAAGCCGGCCTCCGACGCACCATCCAAGACTTCCGCACCCGCCTCAGCAACTGACGCGGCCGCCATCAGGCTTGGTGTCATGAGGTGTTCGAACTAGCCTACGGGGCATGACCCGCCTCCTCTTGCTCGTTGGGGCTCTTTCGTTGGGGTGCGCGATCGACCGCAGCGGACTCAACGTGGAGAACGACGCTTCCCGAGATGCATCCCCCGACACGCCGTCCACAGATGTCGGGACCGATGTGCCCGACGAGGACGCCAGTTGCACTGGGGACCGAGACGGAGACCTCGTGGTCGACTGTCTCGACGGTTGTCCCGACGACGCGTTGAAGATCGAACCGATGGTGTGCGGCTGCGGTGTCCCGGACGAAGACTCCGACGACGATGGTTCTCTGGTGTGCAACGACTGCGACGACACCGATCCCAGTCAGTTTCCGGGCAACCCCGAGGTGTGCGACGGGCGGGACAACGACTGCAACGAGAGCGTGGACGACGGGGTCGACTGCGCGGAGGCTGGCTGCGCCGATGGCTCGCGCGAAGGATTCGCCGACACGGAACGCTACCCCGGGATCGCAGCATGCAGCGGAGCCTGGTCGATTCCCGGTCTGGCCGTCGGGGGCCCTGCCTGTGGGCGCCAGGCGGGAAACGACGGTCTGCAGGCCGATGGTTCCGGGTGCAATGTCGAGGACCTCTGTGCCGTGGACTGGCACGTCTGTGCGAGCCCCGCTGAAGTCGGCAGCCTCGCTCCCGATGGTTGTGGCGCCGCGACCAGCAGTCCCAATACGTTTTACCTCCAGCGAACCAGCAGCGCTGGACGCGGCGTTTGCGACGGTGGGAACGACGACATCTTTGGATGTGGGATGATCGCGACCTCCACGATGCCCCAGGAGATGTGCGGACTACTCAACGCGCGCGCCTGCTGTTCTTGCCGTGATCTCCGGGACCAAGGTTGGGCCTGTGGCACGGGTTCCGGCAACAGCAACGAGGCGGCAGAAGTGACCAAAACGGACCCGCGCCAAGGCGGCGGCGTCCTCTGTTGTCACGACTGAGCTACCGACACTGGGCGAAGTACTCGACCGTCGCGCCGAGGCCGACGTCGATGGACGTGGGCGTCGCCAGGTCGAACTCGTCTCGAATTCGAGTGGTGTCGGCTGAAATCGTGCGGATGTCGTTCGGCCACGGCGGGCACTGTTCGATCTCAAACGACGTGCTGGTCAACGACTCGATCGTGTCGATGAGTTCGCGGATGGTCGTCACGTGTCCGGTTCCCACGTTGTACAGGTGGTGCTTGCAGGGGCCCCGCACCGCCAGGAAAGCATCGACCACGTCGCTGATGTAGACGAAGTCCCTCGACTGGAGTCCGTCCCCGAACAGCTTGATGGGCAGTCCCTGCGCGCCGGCTCTGGCGAACTTGCAGGTCACGTTGGCGTACGGGTGATCCGGGTTCTGGCGCGGGCCATACACATTGAACAGCCGCAGGGCGACATGTTCGATTCCATACAGTTCCCCGTACATCCGAAGCGAATGCTCCGCCGCGAGCTTCGTCAAGGCGTAGGTGGTGGTAGGGGCTGGCAGTGCAGCCTCGGTGATGTGGCCGGGCGGCTGGTTGCCGTAAACCGTCGAGCTCGACGCGAAGATCAGCTTGGGCTTTCGGGTCGACCCGGCCGTAAAATCAATCAGCCGCAGGACCCCCGTGAGGTTGGTCTGCCAGTACGCATCGGCCTCCCCGAGGCTGTCGTGGCCGCTGATCAGGGCCGCGAGGTGGAAAATCTGGTCGACCTCACCGATCTGGTCCCGAAGGTCCAGCACGTCGCAAACGTCGGCCTCGATCAACCGGACGTTCGCCGGGAGGTTGTCCCTGCGACCCGAGAGCAGATTGTCGACGACGACAACCTCATCGCCTCCCGCAACCAGTTTCTCGATCAAGTGCGAGCCGATGAAGCCAGCGCCCCCCGTCACCAGGACCTTTGCCATGCTCCTGCTCTACATCATGGGATTTGGAAGTAAAGAGGGTTGCCGTGAACGGTCCACTCGGTTCCCGCAACTAGTCTGCACCCCTTGCACACGTCCGCAAGACATACCACCATCGTTGTCTTGCCACTCTGGAGTACACCCATGTCAACGTTGAGAGTTTTCCTTCCTTCCATGTGCGCCGTACTGGTGCTCGCCACCGGTTGTCTGCAGGGAGAATGGGACGACGAATTCGGCGGCGTGATCCAGGCTGGCGTCAAGGGCAATGGGGGCATGAACGGAGACTCCCACTATTGCATCGACCCGGCGTTTCCTTGTGCCAGCGGCGAGGGTGATTGTGACCGGGACGACCAGTGTGAGGTGGGACTCGTTTGCGCGCGCGACAACGGAGCTCAGTTTGGGTTCGCGGCCCAGACCGACGTTTGTGTGCCTCCCCACTGCGCCAACGGAACGCAAGACATGGACGAAACCGCCATCGACTGCGGCGGCGCCGATTGTGGTCCGAGCTGCGGAGGACTTTGTGACGATCTCCCGGCGGCACCGTCGCGCAACCACTGCACGCCAACTTGTCCGTGCTCCGCGGGTGACGCGGACTGCGATGGGGACAACGAATGCGTAGCGGGGCTCGAATGCGGGGCGGACCTCGGCGACCAGTTCGGCTTCGGCACAACCGACGACGTCTGTGTGGCACCACACTGCAACAACGGCACATTGGATGCCGATGAGACCTCGGTCGACTGTGGTGGGGCGGACTGCGGAACCAACTGCGGGATGGACTGCGCCGGTGTTCCCGCCAACGGTCAACCCGGTCACTGCACCACGACCTGCCTGTGTATGCAGGGCCATGGCGACTGCGACGGGGACGATTTCCGATGCGTCAGTGGTCAAGTCTGCATCGAGGACAGCGGCGACTCCTTTGGCTTCGGCGCGGGGATCGATATGTGTTTGCCGGCCCACTGCGAGAGCGGGACGCTGGATGGAGACGAGCTCGGGGTCGACTGCGGCGGAAGTTGCGCGGACTGCCCGGCCGCGGCCAACGTGTTCGGGGGCGCCTCCAGCGACCGTGCCTACGGTGTCGCCCGTGATGCGGCAGGCAACGTGGTGCTGGTGGGTCGGTTCAACGCAGACCTCGACTTCGGCGGCGGTGCTCTCAACGCGGACGCGGCCGACATCTTCATCGCCAAGTTCGACGCCGCGGGTGCGCACCTGTGGAGTCAGAACTTCGGCGGCCCCAACAACGACGGTGACAACGACGTCCAGGTCGCGATTGGACCGAGCGGCGAAATCGCGGTCACGGGCAACATCAACAGCGCGGTGGACTTTGGGGCGGGACCCATCGGTGGCGCGGGCGGGCCGGACATGTTCGTCATGGTCCTCGAAGCGAACGGCAACCTGCGTTGGGCCCGTGCGTTTGGTGGCACCGGCATCGACTCGGGTCGCGGGATCGCAGTCCGACCCAACGGCAACGTCGTCGTCACGGGGACGTTTGAGAACTCAGTTTCCTTCGGTGGGTCGAGTTTCACCAGCGCCGGCAACCGAGACATCTTTGTCGCTCGGTACAGCGGAACGACGGGTGCCCACCTCGCCAGCCGATCCTTCGGCGGAACGGGGAAGGACTCCGGCTACGGCATCGTCGCGAACAGCAGCAACCTGTACATCACGGGCGCGTTCGTGGACACCATGTCCGTTGGGAGCACGATGCTCACGAGTGCCGGGCAGGAAGACATCTTCGTCGCTCGTCTGTCCGGCACCACCCTCGCGCCGGCCTGGGCGTTCCGGTTCGGTGGGACCAACGGAGACACCGGCAACGGCATCGGTCTCGACTCGTCCAACCGGGTGTACGTGGCCGGGTCGTTCAAGGTCAGCGTCGACTTCGGAAGCGGACCCATCGCGAGCGCCGGTGCAACGGATGGATTCGTGCTGGCACTCTCCTCGGGTGGCGCGTTCCGATGGGTACGTACGTTCGGTGGCACAGGCAACGACATTCCGCGCGGGTTGAGCGCAAACCCGGCGGCTGGAGGCTCGATCATCGTGTGTGGCAGCCTGACCGGAGCTGTGACTGGGTTCCCGCCCGCTTTCGGTGGACGGGACGCATTCTCGGTTCGGTACAGCACGTCGGGGGTCATGAGCGCCGCGACGCGTGACGGGGGGACAGGCACCGACGACGCGACCGCATGTGCGATCAACTCGGGCGGTGCTGTCTACACAGGCTACTACGAAGGGATGGCCACGATTGACGGGGCCAGCGCCACCGCGGTGGATGGGCCGGACATCTTCTACGTGAAGCCGTAGCTCCAACGATGGAACCCATCCGGGTTCTCCACTGCATTCCCTGGGTGAGCTCGGGCGGCGTCGAGATGCGGCGCCTGAGCTTGGCGGAGCACCTGCCCACGATCGAGCAGCGGGTTGCATGCATCTTCACCCGGGGCCCGCTCGCCGGAGAACTCGAGGATCGCGGCACCCGTGTGGTCGCGGTGGGGGGATCCTGGGCCCCGACGGACCTCCGCTCCACGCAGCGCCTTCGACGGGTATGCGGCGAGTTTCGTCCCCACATCCTTCATGGTGCGGTGTTCGAAGGGGTGACCCAAGCGGCCCTCCTGGCGTGTATCCATCCCCGGACCAAGCTCATCATCGAAGAGATCGGCATTCCGACCGGACGTTCGCCAAAAGCCAATCTGCTGTTTCGGCTGTGCGCTGCCCGTGCGGACCGCTGCCTTGGGGTGTCGAATGCGGTTGGGGACTACCTTCGTCGGATGCGCATACCCGCCCGCAAGCGGCAGGTGCTGTTTAACGGCGTCCGCAACCTTCCGACCACCGAAGATCGGGCTTCCGTCCGTCGCTCCCTCGGATTCGCGAAGGACGCGGTGGTCGTTGGTTCCGTCGGCCGGATGTACGATCATGTGAAGCGCTTTTCGGACCTCATCCGTGCATTCGCTCTGGTCGCCCCCACCCTACCCGAGGCGCGGCTCCTGCTCGTGGGTGAAGGGCCCGACCGGGCCATGCTGACGCGACTGGCTGCTACGCTTGGAGTGTCCGAGCGGGTGGTCTTCACCGGGTACCGTCGCGACACCGCGAACCTTTATGGCGCGATGGACGTCTTCGCGCTCACCTCCGCGAGGGAGTCGTTCGGGTTGGTGTTGGTCGAAGCCATGTTCGCCGCCCTGCCCACCATCTGCACGGCGACAGGCGGCATGGTCGATGTGGTCGTCGACGAAGAAACGGGGCTCCATGTGCCCTGTGGCGCCGTCGACCAACTCGCGGCCGCGATGAAGCGACTGCTGGCAGATGCCAGTTTGCGGGAACGACTCGGTGGAGCAGGAGCGCTTCGTGCGGCCAGTCGTTTTTCCGCAGCGCGCTACGCCGCGGATGTCGCCGCGGTCTACGAAGACGTGCTCAGGGCTTGACCCACTTGCCGCTGCGCTGAAGTGCTCCGTCCAGCAGCCCTCGCGCTGCGAGTCCGAGCCGCTCCAGCTTCTGGTCCCGCAACAAGGCGACCATGCCCAACTCCACGGCGATCTTCTGAAAGGCGACCTTGCGGAGGCGCGGCTCGTTCTGGGCCAACAGGATGAGGTTTCGAACCGAGTAGTACTGGTACCAGGTGGGCTTCTGGGTGATGTACCGCTGCCAGGGCCCGATGCGTTTGAGGACGTACTCGTACGGGTCGTCCATCACCACCTGGTTCGCCACGTACTGGGCGTAGCCCCCGCTCTCCAGCGCCGCGCCGTAGCCAAGGTCCTCCCACCCCATCCAGAGGCGCGCTTCGGGAAGCACGGCCTTGCGGACCGGCGCCAGCGCGTACAGAGCGCCATTGCTGCTGCTCCAGGCGGTTCGGGTGAACTTCGTCCTCGGCTGCGCCCCGCTGCGGTGAAACGCACCGCCCTGAGAAGCGGAGCGGAGGGACCCGCCGCGGTGGACATAGCGCCGAAGTGGATAGATGGCACCCAGCGGTCGCGGAACTTGGTCGGCCACGCGTACGAGTGACCGAATGGTCTCGGGGCCGACGGTGCCGTCGTGATTGATGGCGAACGCGAACTGGCAACTGGTGGAGGCTGCGGTCTGCAGTCGGCGGGCCAAGTTTCCAGCCGATCCGAGGTTCGTCGACGCATTCTCGTAACGAACCCGCCACCCACGCCTTCGGATCAAGTCCTCGAGGCGACCATCGGCAAGGGAGTCGACCACCACGATCTGGCCAAACGGGAGTTCGGCCAGCGGCTCCAGCAACGCCACGACCGAGTCGACGGCCCGGAACGTCGCCACCGCAAGGACCACTCGTTCGAGGGGGTCACTCGACGGCATGTGCGAGCGCCCTTTCGTACCCCGCAATGGCGGAGCGGAGTCCGAACATCCGCTCGCCGAGCTTCCGGGACGCGGCACCGCAGGCCACGCTCAACCAATCCACCGCTGAATCGAGTGAAGCGTCCCCGAGATCTTCGAGCAAGAACGCGGCGCTGCGGTCGTCGAGTTGCCGGTCCAGGTCGCCGACCCCCCGCGTGGCAACGACGGGGAGTCCACACAGGAGGTACTCTGCGACCTTGATTGGACAGACCGCGGCCTGGCTGAAGCTGTTCTTTCGCAATGCGACGCCCGCGTCCGCCGCACCAAGGAACCGCGGTACCTCGGACGCACCTGCGGGACGCAGCACGAGGTCCGCGGGCTCGATGCCCGCTTTCTCCGCCAACGCGCGGGCTTCTTCGACGGCATGCGTCAGCACCAAGAACTTCGCATCCGTACGCGCTCTCTTGAGGCGGGCGAACAGTCGGAACATGGCCTCTGGAAGGTACTGGGGCCCGATGCTTCCAACGTAGACGAGCGCAAAAGCGGTCGGGGCGATGCCCAGCTCTTCTCGCGTGGCTTCCCGCTCGCCTGCGCCGAGCGGACAGAACTGGTCCTCGTCCTTGCCGTTCGGGACCACGAACACCCGTTCCCTCGGAAACCCCGCACCGGCCCGTGCGCACAAGATGCTCTTGGCGCGCTCGGTCCGCGTCAGGACCACGCGCGCACGCCAGAGCGTCCGCACTTCCACCGAACGTGCGGCCCAGTAGCGCGCACTGTTCGCACGCCACACGCCGAAGTCGACGCGTTCGTCCTGCATCAGCCCGTCGGCTTCGAACGCGACCGGGATGTGCCGGGGGAGGTGCGCAAGCACCATCCCCGCAGGAATCATGGATCGCGGCATGACGACGCTGGCATCGACTTCCCGCACGGCGCGCCTCAAGGACGTGCGCGACTCAAGGAGCGCCCGACCCGCGCGCGCGGCGGCCCGCCCTCCACGCACCGGCACGGGACGGTAGCCGACGCCAAAGCTCTCGGCGGCGCGGCCAATGCGCTCGATCGAGCGTTCGTCTGCGGTCGTGAACTGCAGAACGTGCGCGGGTCGACTGAGCCGGCCAAGGACCGGAAAGAACAGCCCCTCAAGGTAGTTGGTGGCCTGGCCATCCCACGTGACGAACAACAGCGACATGACGAGTGGTTGCCCGACGGATCCACCCCGTTCGAGCGAGGGCGCAACTTGCCCCAGCTCGAGGAATCGTTCAAGCCCAGTGAACCCCGACGGGGTCGCAGGAAACGAATGCAATCCATGCCCAAACGACGCCTTCGCTTGGTGCGGCTCGTCCCCGAGTTGGACTTCGGTGGAGTTGAATCGCGACTGATTCTCTACGCCAAGATGCACGACCGTTCGGAGATCGACCTCCGGGTCTGCGGATTCTCGAAACACGGGGACACGGCGCAACAGCTGGAGGCACTCGGAGTTCCCGTCGACGTGCTCCACGTTTCGCCTCGTCCGCGTCCCCAGACGACCCTCGCGCTGGCGGCATATCTCAGACGGCACCGTCCGGACGTGCTCCACTGCAGCATCGCGGAGGCGAACATTCATGGCCTGGCCGCAGGCTGGCTCAGCCGCGTGCCCGTCCGCATCGCAGAAGAAGTTGGAATGCCCGTCCACGGTCCCCGAGCACGCCTTGTGTTTCGGGGGTTGTACGCGACCGCGAGCGCCGTTGTCGGTGTCAGCGAGAACATCTGCGAGTACGTGCGCACCGTCGACAAAGCACCACCGGCACGTGTTCGGCGGATCTACAACGCTGCGAGACCGAGGTTCTTCCCCCTCAAGCGGCCCAACGCCGAGCGGCCGCCCAAGGCCTGGCAGCGGCTCGTGATGGTGGGCAGACTCCATGAGGTCAAAAACCACGCCACGGTGATTCGGGCGATGGCCCTGGTGCGCGAGACAGTGCCCGAACTCTCGCTGACCATCGTCGGCGAGGGCCCGCTGCGAGCCGAGCTCGTGGCGCTTCGCGACGAACTCGAGCTCCAAGCGTCGGTGGAGTTCGTGGGGTTTCGCCCCGATGTCGATGTCTTGCTCCGTGAGTGCGGCGGGTTTGTGCTCGCGTCCCACTCGGAGGGTTGCAGCATCTCACTCATCGAAGCCATGGCCTCTGCCAACGTGGTGCTTGGCTCCACCGCCGCCGGCATCCAGGAGATCATGGGGCCGCTCGCGTCCGGCTGGACCGCGCCCGCGACAGACATCGAGGCGTGGGCGGAGCTGCTTCGTCGGTTCTCACGACTCACCGCATCAGAGCGTCCCGTCATCGCACACCGCCTCCAAGACCGCGCCTACCAGGAGTTCTCCCCCGAGTCGTACGTGAACAACCTGGCCCGCCTGTACCGCGAGCTCCACGTGAAGGCGGCCTAAGCGTGACGTCGTTCTTGGTGGTGGCGCTCATCGGGGCCGTCGGGTTGCCCCTCGTCGTTCGCGGGATGTCGGCCCGACACCGGACGCTCGTCACAGCATCGTTCTTCGTACACTTGCTCGCGGCCGGTGCGCAGTACCTGATCGTCACCCGCTACTACGGTGGGGGCGACATGATGATGTACCACATGCATGGCGGCCGCATCGCGACCCTGCTCGAGTACGACTTCTGGCAGTTCTCGCCCGAAGTCATGAAGCTTGTCTTTGCGGTGCCGTCCGCCGATCTCCGAGCATTCACCTCGACCAGCTTTCTGGGAGCCTCGACCGGGTCCATGTTCGGAATCGGCGCATTCTTGCACTACTTCTGCGGCGGTTCATTGCTCGGCTCATGCGGCTTGATCGCAGTCCTGAGCTTCTACTCGAAGTTCTGGCTGTTCGATAGCGTACAGAAATACTGTCCGGAGCGGTCGAGGACCGTGGTGTTGATTGCGTTCCTTCTTGTCCCGTCGGTCGTGTTCTGGTCCTCCGGGTTGATGAAAGAAGCCGTCGCCGTGGTTGGCTTGGGCCCCGCGATTGGCGGGCTCTTGATGGTGCGTCGGCGGGCCGCCTTGGGCATCGTTTGGTGCGCAATCGGCGTCTCCTTGGTCTGGGTGTCAAAGCCGTACATCGCGTCGGTTGGCTTCCTCGCGCTCGCGTCGGTCGCGGCCTTGCGATTCACAGCGCAAGGGGAGCAAGTGCGGGTGCGACACGCGCTTGGGGCGGGTGTGGCATCCATCGGCTTGTTGCTGGCGTTCGGGCAACTCGTGCCCCAGTACTCTCTGGACGCGATTGGGGACGACCTCGAGCGTCTCCAGTCCATCGGAGCTCGACTTGACGCTGGGTCGAACTACGCGCTGGGATCTGCTGCGGGGAAAGGCCTGGTGGCTCAGCTCGCACTGGCGCCGGTGGCCTTGCTGACCTGCCTATTTCGACCCGTCATCTTCGAGGTCCGCAACCCCATGATGCTGATGAGTGCTCTGGAGAACCTTGTCTTGTTGTACCTGGGATTCCTCGCCATACGGTCGAGGTCTGTTGTTCGAAGAGTCCTGGACTCCCCGCTCCTCCTCTCATGCGCGGTCTTCGTTGTGGTGTTTGGCATTGCCGTGGGGCTGGCCAGCACCAACTTGGGAACACTCTCCAGGTACCGAAGCCCTCTTGTCCCGTTCTTCGTTTTGCTCGTCGGTACGCTGTCCATCGGCGCGGAGCCCGTTTCAAGTAAGTCGAGCAGACAAATCGGTGTGGTCGCCTCATGAGAATGCCCGACTTCTTGGTGATCGGCGCGCAGAAGAGCGCGACGACCGATCTCTGCTGGAACCTCGCGCAGCAACCCGGGTGCTTCTTCGCTTCTCCGAAGGAGCTCAACTTCTTTTGTTGCGATGACGCGGACGTACATCCTTACCCACTGTTCGAAGCCGTCGAGGACTGGATCGGGTTCGATTGGGATACCGAGCGCGATCTTCTGCTTCGTCGCTACAGCGAGGCTTTCTCAGGCGCATCCGAGACGGAAATCGCCGGTGAAGGCACCCCCGTCTACTTGTACTCGGCCCGGGCCCTCACCAGGATTCGAGAGTGCCTTCCGACGGCAAAGATTGTGGTCATCCTGCGGGATCCGGTGGACCGTGCCTGGTCCGCCTACTGGCACCACGTTCGGATCGGCCGGGCCACCCTCCCGTTCCCTGAGCACCTGCTTCGAGAGACCAGCAACACCCTCCGTTTCGGTCGCTACCTTGAGGCACTCGCGCCCTGGTACGAGGCCTTCGGTCCCGAGAAGATTCTTCCGCTGACCTTCGAAGGGTACGTGCGCGACCGCCGAGCCCATCTTGAGCGGGTCTGCGCACACATCGGACTGAAGTTCTCCGCGCCGCCCGGTCAGAAGCCCAAGAATGCGGGCGACGTCCCCCTCTCTTTGACGGCGCAGCTTGCGGCGAACCGACTGGCCGTACGGTTGGGCGCGACTTCCCGTACGATCGAACACTTGGCGCCTCCCGCACCCCGGCACCCCTCCGAACTCGTGGTTTCGCATCTCGTGCGAGGTTTCAAGCGAGCCAATCAGCTGGCCGGAAAGGTCCGGGGGCGTTCCAAGCCCTCGATGCCCCGCGCCACGCGAGAGATGTTGGTGGCGTACTACCAGCGGGAGAACGCGGGTCTCGGTCGATTGACAGGGCTCGATTTGGAACGCGACTGGGCAAGTTTTCGATGAAAAAGGTTTCCAACGAGTGGTGGTGGGCCACGCAGAACAAGTGGATGTACCGTCGGCGCTTGTACGGTGAGCGAATGTACATTGCATCCTTGGAGCGTGAGTTCATCTACATTCCGGTCAGCAAGGTCGCGAACACGGCCATCAAGGTGGCCATCGCAGACGCCCTCGGCTTTCCGAGGCGGGTCGCTGGGTTCGGTTACCCCGTCGTTCCACGCACGGTTGCAAACCAGGTGGCCTTCCTCAAGCGGCGCGTTCAGCGGCGGGATCCGCCGCAGTTTCAGGTGCACTCGAAGCACTTTGGTTGGCAACTTCTGACGCTTCCTCAAGTAGCTCAGTCCAGATTTTTTCGATTCGCGTTCGTTCGAAACCCATTCGAACGCCTGGTGAGTTGCTACTACAACAAAGTCGCCAATCAGCATCGTCAACGTGACTACTCAAGCTACTTCGTGGGTGTGCCCACGACTTGGAGCTTCGGTGAGTTCGCTCGTTGGGCGCTGGCGCAAGCGGTGCCCGACCATCACTACGGGCTGCAATCGCGGTACATGGTCCACAACGGCAAATTGTGCGCCGACTTCGTGGGGCGCTACGAATCTCTCGAGGCCGACTGGGCAAAGGTGGCCGGTCGGTTCGAACTTGGTGTACTCCCGTCCATGAACGTGTCGACCCGCGCATTGCGGGGGCCATACCAGTCGTTGTTCGACCCGGAGCTACGCATGTTGGCGAACGAGTTCTACCGCGAGGACTTGGACCGCTTCGGCTACGATCCGCTCTGAGATCATGGGGCGGGGGCCTCCTTGTTCTTTCGCTTGGCGATGGCGGTGCGCAGGTCCGTGTAGGCCCGCGGTCGGATGGTCCCCAGCAGAAGAACGTAGGACAGTACGCCCACGACGGCCATGCAGACAAACTGTACGGGTCGCCCCCATCCCGTTTCCATGGCCAGGTTCCCGGCTAACCAGCTCGCTGCGCTCATGGCGACCGAGATCAGGATGGTGGGAAGGAGCCTCACCAGCAGACTCCAGAGTGGGAGTTGAATCATGCGACTGGTCACCAACGCGTGGAGACAAAAGTGCACGAAGCTCGCCGCGAGATACCCGTACGCAACGCCGAGCACGCCCCCCAGCGCCAAGCCCGCTGCGATGGCGGACACCGTGACGGCGTGGCCGACCAGATCCACCTGAAACTGCAAACGAGTCTTGCCCAATGCGTTGTACACGGTGACGAGGATGGAGTTGAAGGACTGCCAGATGGCCACGGGGCACAGGACCTGGAGAACGGGCACGAGTTCCATCCATCGCTCCCCCAGAACCGTCCAGACCATGGGTTCCGCCGAGACGAGCACCCCTGCGACCGCTGGGAAGGTCAGGAGTGCGATCCCACCGGTCGCGCGAAGAACGATGCCACGCACCCGGATCAGGTCCGTTTGAATGGTCGAGAGCACCGGGAACAACACGTGGCCGACCACCCGCGTGACGGTCAGCATCGGCATCAGCATCAGCGCGTATGCTCGGCTGTAGATGCCCAGCGCTGAGCTTCCGACGAACTTCCCGATGAGAAGGTTGTCTGTGGAGCGGGATCCGTAGGCGAGAATGTTCGTTCCCATGAGGTACAGCCCGTATCGAACGAGCGGCCGAATGGCCGGGTAGTGGAACATCCACTTCGGTCGCCAGGGATTGGCAAACCAATACGCCACCGTTGCCAAACCGTCGTCCAAAACCGAACGCGCCACGATTGCCCAGACCCCCGCGCCGTTGATCGCAAGCACGATCGCCGCGACGCCGCTGACGAACGACGTGCCGATCTGCACGCTCGCGATTCGCTTGAACGCGAGGTCCCGCTTGAGCATCACGCGGTGCACCTGCCCGAGTGAGTTGAGTGGAAACTGAACGGAAGTCACCACGAGAATGGGCACCAGTTCGGGCTCGCTGAAGAACCGCGCAAGCAATGGCGAAGACGAAGCCACGACGGCAGCGAGGACCAAGGCAACGAGGATGTTGACCCAGAAGACCGACGACCGATGGATCTCTCGCACCTCCTTCGCCTGCACGAGGGCCGAACCAACTCCAAAATCATTGATGAGCTGGACGAGGCCGGTGAACACCGTCGCCATCGCGACCAATCCAAAATCCTCCGGGACGAGGAGCCTGGCGAGAACGATGTTGATCACGATGGCGGAGAGCCGCCGCCCCGCATTGGCAGCACCCATCCACAGGAGCCCGGAGAAGAACCGGCCGCCCAGCTTCTTCAACGGACGCCTACAGGGTGCGCAGCACGCACAGTGCCTCATGCCCGTACTGGGCGAACTCGAGGAGCTCGACCGACAGGCCATACTGGGAGCGAGCCTCCAGCACGAACGCCAAGAAGCTCTCGGCGTCCCACACATGAAAGTGCGTGTGCCCGTCGTCCCGCATCAGGCGTGCCACGTGCTCCTCGACGGCATCGCCCACGAGTCCCTTGGCCAGAACTGCAGACTCGCGAAAGTGTGCTTCGCGCGACCATTCGGGTCCCTCTTCGTGGTCACGGCGGAGGTGTTCGAATGTCGTGAGGGACCGACGCTTGTCGGGACCGTAGTGACGCTTGTCTGGGACGGTGATGATCAGCGTGCCGCCAGACCGCGTGACGCGGATGAACGACTTCAGCGAGCCGATCGGGTCCTGGACATGTTCCAGCAATGAGAACGCGAGTACGAAATCCTGGCTTGCGTCTTCGATGGTCTCGAGCCGTTCGGCCCCGCAGACGTAGTCCGGTGTCACCGCCTCGAGGCCCTTCAGCTCTGGGTCGGCCTGGATGGTCTCAATCGGGTACTTGTCGACGTATCGAACCTTGACGCCAAAAGGGACGATGGCGGGTGAGGCGGCAGCGCCGATTTCGATTCCGGCCCCCCGGCAGTGACGTTGGATCGGAAGCGACCTGCGCATACGGGTTTCGCGCGCAAAAACGAGTCGGCCCACCCCTCCCAGGAAAGCTGGTCCCCCGACGCCGCGGACCAATCGTTGGCGTACCCGACGCTCGGTTAATGAAATTCTTCGTGCCATGTCGGTCTCTGCCTCTGGTGCCGGGGTCGTTCGGCGCATTCAGCCAATCAAGGTTGGATTGAACGTTTTCCGGCCGCCATGCAACCCTTGCGCGTCGAGCACCGTCATGGCAGCAGGAAAAGCGATGAGCAATGAAACCATTGGAGTCGTAGGCTTGGGGTATGTCGGGCTGCCGGTTGCGGTCGCGGCGGCCCGCCACTTTCCGCACACCGTCGGGTTCGACATCGACGAGAAGCGCGTGGCCGGCCTGAAGGACGCCAGCGACCGCACCGGAGAGGTTTCCTCCGATGAACTTGCGTCCACCACGCTCGAGTTCACCACCGACCCCACCGCCCTGGCGGCGTGCACGTTTCTCATCGTCACCGTGCCCACACCCATCGATGCCAACCGGCAACCCGACCTGCGCCCCCTACTCAGCGCCAGCAAGACCGTCGGCTCGGTCCTGAAGAAGGGTACCGTCGTGGTCTACGAGTCCACCGTCTATCCAGGTTTGACCGAAGAGGTCTGTGGACCCGCGTTGGAGGCCGCGTCTGGTCTGAGGTGTGGAGTCGACTTTTTCCTGGGCTACTCCCCCGAACGCATCAACCCGGGCGACCGTGTGCATCGATTGGAGACGATCACCAAGGTCGTCGCCGGCGCGACGACGGAGGTCCTCGACCGGGTCGCCGCGGTCTACGAGCGCATCGTGACCGCAGGAGTTCATCGTGCGCCATCGATTCAGGTCGCGGAGGCGGCCAAGGTCATCGAGAACACGCAGCGTGACCTCAACATCGCCCTGATGAACGAGCTCGCGCTCATCTTCGATCGTTTGGGGATCCGCACGTTGGATGTGTTGGAGGCCGCTGGCACCAAGTGGAACTTCCTTCCGTTTCGACCCGGTCTGGTCGGGGGGCACTGCATCGGAGTCGATCCGTACTACCTCACGGCCAAGGCCGAGGCTTCCGGCTATTACCCGCAGGTGATCCTGTCGGGACGCAGGATCAACGATGGCATGGGCGCGTTCGTTGCGCAGAAGCTGGTCAAGCTTCTGATCGCCAAGGAGCTGCCGGTGAAGGGTGCCCGCGTCGGCGTCTTTGGATTGACGTTTAAAGAAAACGTTCCTGACCTGCGGAACAGTCGCGTTCCCGACATTCTTGTCGAGCTCCGAGAGTTTGGGATCGAGGCCATCGTCGTCGACCCCATGGCCGATGCGGCCGAGGCTCAGCACGAGTACGGAGTCGAACTCGTGGATGAGTCGACGCTCCAAGGTCTGGATGCAGTGATCCTCGCGGTCGCCCATCAGCCCTACCTGGACGACCTGGCTGGGGTCATGGAACGCATCAAGTCCGGTGGGGTTCTGGTGGACGTGAAGTCCGCGGTCGATCCCGCCGCTGTCCGTCCGGACCTCACCTACTGGAGTCTTTGATGCGGATCGTCGTCACGGGGGCAGCGGGGTTCATTGGCTACCATCTCTGTGAGGCGCTGCTCGCACGCGGAGACGAGGTCTGGGGCGTGGACATCGTCAACGACTACTACGACCCGACCCTCAAAGAGGCACGCCTAAAGCGGCTCTCCGCGCGCGACGGCTACACGACCGCTCGATTGGACATCGGCTCGAAGGACTTCGTCGAACTCGTCCACGCCGTCGGGCCCGACGCGGTGGTGAACCTCGCCGCCCAGGCCGGAGTTCGTTACTCGCTCACCAACCCCCAAGCGTACGTAGACAGCAACCTGCATGGGTTCGTCAACGTGCTCGAAGCCTGCCGCCACGCGAACGTGGGGCACCTTCTGTATGCCTCCTCAAGCAGCGTGTATGGGGCGAACGCAGCGATGCCGTTCTCCGTTCGGTCCAACGTGGACCACCCGCTGAGCTTGTATGCCGCGACGAAGAAGGCGAACGAGCTCATGGCCCATACTTACAGTCATCTGTACCGGTTGCCGACCACCGGACTGCGCTTCTTCACGGTTTACGGTCCATGGGGTCGGCCCGACATGGCGCTGTTCCTCTTCACGAAGGCCATCCTCGCTGGCGAGGCGATCAAGATCTTCAATCACGGAGACATGAGCCGCGACTTCACGTACGTGGACGACATCGTGGAAGGGGTGGCGCGATTGACGCGCGTCGTGCCCGAGCCCGACCCGACCTGGGACGCACTCGAGCCCAATCCGTCGACCAGCAACGCGCCGTACCGGGTGTTCAACATTGGCAACAACGCGCCGGTTCCGCTGATGGAGATGATCTCCCTTCTTGAGGAGTGCCTCGGCATCGAGGCAAAAAAGGAGATGCTTCCGATGCAACCCGGGGACGTCTCCCGAACCTACGCGGATGTTCAAGCGCTCGAGGAGTACGTCGGCTTCAAACCTGCGACCCCACTTCGCGACGGAATCAGCGCGTTCGTGGAATGGTACCGAGACTACTACGGTACATGAGCCGTCGGAGTGAGCAGTTCACTCGTCGGTCACCTCGACGCGGACGACTACTTCCCCCGGCGGGTGGCCACGACGGTGCGCGAAACCGTACGCGCGGTAGGTGCCCGAGCTCGTTGGAACCCCTCGGAGCCGCCCGTCCGACCCCAGTGAAATCCAGCTGGGATTCTCGAGGCTCGCACTCCATCGATCGGCTTCGGGAGTCGCGCTGAGAGTGATGTCGATCGCGGCACCGACCGTTCGGGAAATATCCACGGCTTCCACACTCAACGCCTCTTCTCGATAGGCATCGACCTGGACTTGTCCTGTGTACACCAAGTCTGGATACCCGCCCATGACGAGATGTACAGCGCCTTCGTGTCGAAACCCTCCGTACTCGCGGCTGCCATCTCCCACCCAGTACCCTACGCCGCTGTCACCAGGCCCGATCGCCCCCACCGCGTGGCCGAAGTCACCGCCCCCGTCCGCTGGTCGGACGATGTCGTCGTTGGGATCACCGCCCAGGGACTCATCGTCTGCGTCGAATGAGTGCAAGAAATCAAGGGGCGGGTTCGTTTGATCGCCGATGTTGATGTAGTGCACGAACCGCGGTGGCTCGTCTCGATATCGCCCGGTTTGAGGCGCCTCGATGCAGGTCGGGAAGAGCAGCGGGCCCAATGGCGCTTCGTTTGGGACGAACCGGGTGGTCATTCCGGGAAAGAAGTCGCAGGACGGCGAACACGAATCCACGACAGTCGCGTGATCAGGCGCTTCGAGTCCGATCGTTGCCAAGAAGGGCGCGACGTGGACCCCATCCATGTGCACGCTCACCTCCACGACCCCATCGGGCGTCAAACGAAGCAACACGGTTTCGATTGGCGAATCCGGGAATCCCAACCACTCGATCTCCAATACTTCGGGTCCAGCAGCACGCAGACATGTTTCTAGAGGCGGTGCTGAGTCGTCCCACATCGCAGCGATCGCGCCTGAGCCGAGGCCCGCAGGAAGGGCCTGATTTTCTGTTGGAATCGTGACTTCGCCATCCCCGAACACAACGACGCCTCGGTCCGCGGTCATTGAGGTGCCTGCGGCGAGAATGTCTCCGAAAAAGGGGAAATCGAATGGAAGGGTCGTCCGCAGAGGTTCGGCATCCCCGCATGGATCGATGGGGCCAGAATCCCGAAATCGGTAGAGCCCCTCAATCAAATGGTAGCCGTCCGCCACGGTCACCGTGCCAGTCCGAGGTAGTGGCTCGCAGTCCACCACGGCACCATCTTGTGGCGCGTCGGTCACGCCACCGTCGACCGGTATGTCGGAGATGATGTCCGGCTCGTAGGCATCCAATGCGGCGTCGAGGCCGACGTGACCGTCATCGCAGCCGAACAGCAGGATGGTCACAAGCACACTTACCGACGGTCGGAGCGTAGCGAACAATAGAGGCCTCCCTTTCGTAACCAAGCACAACTAAGTCCGGTCGTCGATGGCGGCTGCGAGTCGAGCGGTAAAGAGGGGCACATCTCTGGGGTCGAGGTGTGAGCCGTCGAAGCACCGAAGTTGATGGTCATCCTCCCCGTGAACCCAGTGACCTCCGATGATGCGTTTGGCCCGGTCGTAGTACTGGCCGCGCGGGAATCGTCGATCCTCGACTGAACCTGTGACTCCCGTAGAAGGTGGTCGAAAGAACAGCACGGTTGCACCTCGTGCGGTCAGAGTCCTACGCCATCCCGCAATGGCCTCGAGTTGTTCCTGCTGGGCCGGGACATCGAGAAGAACGGCTTCCTCGACAACCCGAGCCCACCGGCGGTCAAGCGCATCTCCATCAATCTGTGAGACATCGGTTTCGATGAAACGGTCGTCACGCATGTGCCGCGGTGGGGGGCGTGGCAACTCGCGCTCGGACGCGAGCGAGCGAACGACGGCCACGGTGGTCACCGCGTTTCCTGTCACCACGAGGTGGCGGGAGAACAACTCCCGGAGCGATGCCTCCTGTCGACGGACCAGCGACGGGTCGGAGGCTGCTGCTATGAAACGACGAGTTGTCTCGAAATCTTCGGGTTCGGCGGTGAAGAACCGTCGCTCCATGAACTCCACGAAGACCACGCCGCGGAAGTCTGTGTCATTCGCCAGGTGCTCTAGAAGCGGAATCGGGTTCGCACCGTTGATGGCGAGCAAGTAGGTTGGCACTCCGAGACTCTCAGCAAGCACAGTCGGGTCGACCCCCAGCGCACTCCTGGAGGACCCAAGGACGATTGCAGCACCTTCCGTACCCATTGCGCCGACGTAACTTTCGACCCACTTGTCGGGGCCGTCGGTAGGGAGAGGTTCAAGCCCGCGCGATCGCCACAGCCCCTCAAGCCCGACACTGCAGAGCAGGAAGACGGTCGAAGCCGCGAGCCAGGCGAGTGGCGTCTGGGGGGCTCGCATGAATGAATTGTCAGAACTGGAAGTAGATGAAGGCACGCGATTCCCCTCCAGAAGTCAGTACACCCAGCATCATCAAGCCAAGAAAACCTCCCCAGACCCAACCCGGCGTGCTCCCTGCCAGAGATTCCAATGTGGTGGACCTCAACCAATACTGTCCAGCATAGATGCTGCCGCAAACGAGTGTAGTCAGGGCGATGTTGCCCGACGACAAGACCCGATCCGCGGAGCCGGCTCCGCCCATTGCGGCGAGGAAGTGAAGCGCATCGGGTAGGTTGGTCGCACGAAACGGAACCCAGGCGACGAGCACCCCCACCTGAGTGGCCAAGAGTGCGAGGCCGCTTCCAACTCGGCCTCGCATCCATTCTGGGGCAACGTGCAAAGTCGCGCGCTCAATACCCAAGAATGCGCCATGCAACGCGCCCCATAAGACAAACGCCAGCCCCGCCCCGTGCCACAATCCACCTAGCAGCATCGTAATCATGAGATTTACCGAACGGCGTCGTTCTCCTTGTCGGTTTCCTCCAAGAGGTATGTACAGGTAGTCGCGTAGCCAGGTGGAGAGAGATATATGCCATCGCCTCCAAAAGTCGCTGAACCCAATGGCGGCATATGGGAATCTAAAGTTGTCGGGCAAAGCAAACCCCAGCATCATCGCCACGCCAATCGCGCAGGTAGAGTATCCGGCGAAGTCGAAGTAGATCTGGCCTCCAAAGGCGAGGGCTCCGAACCAGGCGTCCAAAGTCGAGAGTTCTGTGGCTGCGGCAAACGCTCTATCGGATGTGCGCGACAGTACGCCATCGGCAATTGCCATCTTCTCGAACAATCCGATGACCAGCAACGTTGCCCCCCATGAAAACGTTCTCCGGTCATATGGGCGTGGAGTCGTTAGCTGAGGGAGAAATTCCACGGCGCGCACGATTGGACCCGCAACTAGTTGTGGAAAGAACGCAACGTAGAGTGCAAAGTCTCCGAAGGAGACTTCCCTCGCGTCCAGCCTGCCTCGGTACGCGTCGATGCTCCAAGAGAGGGTTTGGAATGTGTAGAATGAGATCCCGACGGGTAGGATGAGTCCGAGCTCAGGAGCCTCGTAGGCGACCCCCACCACGCCGAGTAGTTGTGCGAACATATCGCAGATAAAGTCGCCGTATTTGAAGACCGACAGGAGGCCAAGGTTTGTGCACACGCTCAGCCAGAGCAATCCCCTGCGTCCCCGGCTTGTGGCGGCAGGCATTCGGCGGGCAAGCACCCAATCCACCACGGTTGAACCGAGCAATAACAGAACGAACGGAGGGTTCCATGCCGCGTAAAAAGCGTAGCTTGCGGCCGTCAGAAACCACTTCTTGGACCTCCATCCGATTGGCGCGTACCGGACTGCCAGGACCAATGCCATGAATGGTATGAAGACGAGAGAGTTGAAGACCATCTAACGAGTCACGCTTTGGTGTACACAGGAGATGACTCGCCCCTGATCCTCCGGCGACATCTGGGTTCCGCTTGGCAGACAGATACCCCGTGCGAAGAGGTCTTCTGAGACGGCGCCTCCATACATCGGGGCGTCCGCATAGAGAGGCTGGAGGTGCATTGGCTTCCAGACCGGGCGGGCTTCGATGTCGTCCGCACCCAGCGCTTCGATCAGCAGGTCGCGACGGGCCGAGGCCTCCTTCCCCTCCACAAGGAACACGCTCAGCCAGTTGGTGTGGACGCCGTGGGCGGCTTGCGGCATCAGCCGCATTCCAAGCGGCTCCAGTTCATCGCGGTACCGAAACGCGATTTCCCGCCTCCGGGCGACACGGGCGTCCAGCACTCGCAGTTGGCCTCGTCCGATGCCGGCGAGAACGTTCGACAGTCGAAAGTTGTATCCGAGCTCCGAGTGCTCGTATGCGACCCCGGGGTCGCGGGCCTGGGTCGACCAGAATCTCGCCTTCATCGCTGCGGCAGGGTCCTCCGTGAGCAACATGCCTCCGCCGGTGGTCGTGATGATCTTGTTGCCGTTGAACGAGAAGACTCCGAACGGGGCGAGCGCGCCTGCTGGTGCATCCTTGTAGGTGGCTCCGAGTGCTTCCGCGGCATCCTCCACGATCTCGATGCCATACCGTTCACACACCTCACGGATTTCGACCATTTTCGCGGTCTGACCATACAAGTGGACGATGATCAGCGCTTTCGGAGGAAAGCCCACTGCGCTCATCCGATCCTGGATGGCTTCCTCGAGCAGCTCAGGATCCAGGTTCCAGCTCTCGCGCTCGGAATCGACGAACACCAGGCGCGCACCGAGGTAGCGGGCCGGATTGCAGCTCGCGACGAACGTCAGAGACGGACACAACACTTCGTCACCCGCGGAGACACCAGCCAACCGAAGGCCCAGCTGGAGGGCTGCGGTGCCTGACGAAAGCGCGACGCAGGAACGCCCGATCCTGGCTTCCATTTCGGACTCGAACGCGGAGATGTTGGGCCCGACGGTGGACAGCCAGTTCGAAGCGAACGCCTCCTCCACGAAGCCGAACTCTTCACCCCCCATGTGAGGGGGGGAAAGGTAGATCCTCATCGCACAAGTCTCCTCGCCGGAACGCCGACGACCACAGTGTCTGGTTCGACGTCTTTGGTCACGACCGCGCCGGCGCCCACAGTCGCGCCCTGCCCCACCTGCAGTCCTTGGAGAACGCGCGCTCCCGTTCCGATGAGCACGCGCTCTCCGATTCGAGTGGTGCCGCTCACGCCGGCAGCGTGGTTTAGGACAGTCGCCCGGCGAATGTCTGCGTCATGGCCGATGGTCACATGGGGATTGAGCACGACGTGGTCGCCGATGGTGCAGCCGCCCGTGGCCACAACGTACGACGAGATCATGACGCCGTGTCCGATTTCGTTGGTCCGGTGCCTCACGATCGCGGACGGGTGTATGAGCTGTGGCCACTCGATGGAAGGGTGTTTGGCTTCGAGCCGCGCTGCGACGGAGTGTCGGGCGGATGGCGACCCGATCCCAAGGGCAAGAGCGTCGATCTCGTTCTCCTCAAGCCAACTCTCGTCGCCGACGACCGGACTGTCGTCCGGGCTCAGCGCGCTCAGGTCGCTGATGAGGAACCCGACGAACTCGAACTGGGCCGCCTGTGCGTTGATTTGTTCGATCAGCCAAGCGGTGTCGCGCGCTTGACCGCCCGCCCCAATGATGGCGATCCGCTTCATGACCCCTCGAACGGGCGCATTGTCACGTGGCCTTCGCTGGAGATCCCGTCCCGTCCAAGGGCCACTCCAACGGTGCGCAGCAGAATCTGCAAGTCGAGGCGAAGGGACCAGTTGTCCACATACCAGACGTCCATTGCAAACCGCTCCTCCCAGCCAACCAGGTTTCGCCCGTTGACAGCGGCCCAGCCGGTAATTCCCGGTCGCACCTCATGTCGGCGCGCCTGTTCCACGGTGTAGAGCGGCAGGTAGGAAACAAGCAACGGGCGGGGCCCTACCAACGACATGTCGCCTCGGACGACGTTCCAGAGCTCGGGAAGCTCGTCCAGACTGGTTGACCTGAGAAAACGGCCGAACCGTGTGAGGCGTGCCGCATCGGGGAGCAGTTCACCGTCAGGACCCCGCTCGTTGGTCATCGTACGGAACTTGTAGATCCGAAAGACGCGACCATGGCGGCCGGGACGGGCTTGGGAGAACAGCGGGGGCCAGCCGTGCGTCAGCGCAACCGCCACGCCGACGCCAACCATCAGCGGGCTGAACACCAGGAGTGCCCCAGCGCCCACCGCCACATCGACCGCCCGTTTCACCGCTCTCTTGCGCCGCACCATCGTTCCACCGCGTCTGTCACGCCTCCGCCCCTGCTTCAAGCCCGTTGCCCCGCCCCGAAAGGCGGTTCAACTCACTCTCCTTGAATCTTCTTGCGTTCGTGGGAAACCCTACCCGCATGGGGGTGCTGCTGAGCCAATGAAACGGAGTCTCACACGAATCAGTCAGCTGGGGATTGACTTGATCAGCCTGGCGCTGGCGTTCGTCCTGGCGTTCCAGTTTCGTTTCGACTGGGCGCCGCCCGCCGATCTCCTCGGTCGGATGCTGCTTGTGACCCCCTATGTGGTCGCGCTCGAGTACTTCGTGCTCGTCGGTTTTGGCGTTCATCGCTACTCTTGGCGGTACATCGGCCTCCGAGAAGTCGGGCGGGTGCTGGCCGCCATGGTTTTCAGCACTCTTCTTCTCGCACTGAGCCGTGCTTTGCTGGGGCACTGGGCACACGAAGTCGCATACCTCCGACACGGCGTCGTTCCCTACGGTGTCATTGCGGTCAATCTGACCCTCTCTTTCGGAGCGATTGTTGGCGTTCGCGTAACCCGTCGGCTTGTTGGCGAACGGTCGGATCGACGTTCGGAGGTCGTTCCTCCTGGCCGCGAACCCGTGGCAACCCTGCTGATAGGGGCGGGACAGGCAGGGGTGATGGTCGCGCGGGAGCTTCGACAGCGGCCCGACCTCTTCGTCCTACCCGTGGGCTTTGTCGACGACGATGCGGTGAAGCGGGGGACCGTGATTCACGGTGTGCCCGTGGTCGGCGTGACCGAAGACGTGCCTCGCCTAGCAGCCGAACTTGGCGCCCGCCAAGCGCTCATCACGATGGCCAACGTACCTGGATCCGTCGTCCGTCGGATTCGCACGGTCTGCGAGGACGCAGGGCTTCCCGTGAAGATCATTCCGGGTCTCTACGAAATCGTTGGCGGGCAGGTCAACCTCTCCAGAATCCGAGACGTCGCGATCGAGGACCTCCTCGGACGTGAGCCAGTTGACTTGGACCTCACCGCACTGGAGTCGTTTCTGGAGGATCGTGTCGTACTGGTCACCGGCGCGGGGGGGAGCATCGGCAGCGAACTGTGCAGGCAGATTGCACGGTTCAACCCCCGAAAGCTGGTGTTGGTCGAACAGGCCGAGGGGGCCCTCTTCGAGATTCACCGAGAACTCCAACACCTAGGGGTTGTCCCCCTGATCGCGGACGTGACCGACGTTGCGCGGATGGAGAGCATCTTCGCGCGCCATCGGCCCCATGCGGTCTTTCATGCGGCGGCCCACAAGCACGTGCCGATGATGGAGTGGAACCCAGGCGAAGCCATCAAGAACAACGTCGGCGGGAGCAAGATCGTCGCGGACATGAGCCATCGCTTTGGCTGTGACTCGTTCGTCATGGTCAGCACCGACAAGGCGGTGAACCCCACTTCTGTCATGGGTGCCACCAAACGAATCGCGGAACTCTACGTCCAGACGGTGGCTCGGCAGAGCAGCACCCGGTTCGTGACGGTGCGGTTTGGGAACGTGCTTGGTTCCAATGGGAGCGTGGTCCCGATCTTCCGTGAGCAGATCGCGCGTGGGGGTCCCGTAACGGTCACCCATCCAGAGATGAGTCGGTACTTCATGACCATTCCGGAGGCGTGCCAGCTGGTGCTTCAGGCCGGGTCGATGGGTGAAGGCGGCGAGATTTTCGTGCTCGACATGGGAGAACCTGTGCGAATCGTGGACCTGGCCCGAGACCTCATCGCGTTGTCGGGGCTTCGGGAGGGAGACGACATCGAGGTCGTCTTCTCAGGGTGCCGCCCAGGTGAGAAACTGTTCGAAGAACTTGCGACGGACGCAGAACACGCGACCAGAACGAAACACCCCAAGATCTACATCGGCAATCTCGCCCCGGCCGAACCCGAAGTTCAAGCCAAGGTCACATCCCTTCTGCTGATGAGCGTGGAAGGCAAGAGCAACGGGTTCGCTGAGCTGTTGCGGGCAATCGTCCCCGAGTACACCGGAGGACTCCAAGACCCCGACCCAGTCCAGCAGTCATCTCCAAGCCCCGTCCTCGCGGTCCACCCCTAGGTCCGCCAATGAGGATCGAGCGCACCCAGGCGCGCTGGTTCGCCCTGGCACCGATTGCACTGGGTCCCCTCGTCATGGGTGGGGAACCGGGTTGGTCCGTTGGCGTCATCGCCGCCTCGGCCCTCTTTGGGTTTCTGGCTGTCCTTCTCACCGAACGCACCATCCCAAGGCTCCAGCGCTTGGATGGACTGGTTCTCGGCGCAGTCGTGCTGACCGCTTTTCAGTTGGTCCCTGTGCCGCTCGCAGTGTTGGAGTACTTGGCACCCAACCGCCTCGTAGCTCAGCGAAGCCTCGAGCTCGCTGGGAGTACGAGCGCCTGGGCTCCGCTCACACTTGACCCTGGCGCTACGATGGAAGCTCTCCTCGTCACAGTGGGGGTGGCCAGTGCGTACTTCGCCGCACGTCTGGTGTCGAACACCTCCGGTGGCCAGTACGCAATCGTGGTGACCAGTGCGAGCGCGGTAGGGCTCCTCGTCACTGCGGGAGCCGTTCACGAGGTGCTGGCGCTCGACCAGGTGTGGGGGACCTACCTGCCGGCACATCGTGCGCCGAACTTCCTCACCCCTCTGACGAACAACAACCATCTGTCGGGAGTCGCAGCGCTGGGAGGCCAACTCTTCGTGATCCTGGCTCTGCACCGACGCACGAACGAAGTTGGCAAGCGGGTGTGCTGGGTATTCGGGGCGGTGTGCGTGGCGGTGTGCCTCATCGCTGTGTCCCGCGGAGGCGTTCTTGGGCTTCTGCTGGGGTTTGCCTGGATCGTCTGGTGTCGGAGAGGGAGCACCCGCTCACTGCTGGTTCCCATGTTGGGTGCCGGCGCAGCCGTGGCAGCCTACGTCGGACTGGGGGCGCTCCAGCGAGATTTTCTGGACTCTGACTTCACGAAACTCGAAGTCGCTGGGCGGGGACTTGAACTCGTAGCGAGCTTTCCCGTGCTCGGAGTCGGGAGGGGCGCGTTCGGTTCCGTGTTCGCGAGCTTGGAGGGGACGACCAGTCGTTTCCTCTACCCAGAGAACATCGTGGTTCAGTGGGGAAGTGAATGGGGGGTGCCGTTCACCCTCTTCGCCATCGCGGTGATCGGTCGACTTCTGTACCGAACTGCGACGGACCGAGGAACCAGGAGCACGTCGAAGATGCTTGCCGGCGTCGTTGCGGCGCTCCTTGTCCACGACCTGGTCGACTACGCGTTGGAACTTCTTCCCATCGCGATGATCGCGGTGGGGATGTTGGCCACGCTTCTCCCACGGGAAAAGGGCTCGAGACGACGGCGCGGCGCTTGGGGTACATGGGGTGTCTTCGCGGCAGTGGTGTGCGTCTTGGCACCGGGAGTACACAGTCGTCGGCCCGACAGTCTCGTGCGTGCGCTCCGGTCTGATTTCGAGGGGGACTTTCGCGATGCCGTTCGACTGCATCCGCTGGACGCATCGATCCTGCTATGGGTCGCACACGAGGAGGCTCAAACCGACCCGCGGCGCGCCCTCCGCTGGCTGAACCGGTCGATGGAGCTGGCGCCGGGATGGGCATCCCCCCACGCGATGGCGGCGGACGCTTTGTGGCGGCTCGGCGCGCGCGACCAGGCGCTGTTGGAGCTTCGAGAGGCGACGACTTTGCAGCCCAGTGTCGTCATGGAACAGCTTTGTGGGTACTCCGCGGTCCCGGGGATCCTGAGTGCGGTGCCACTGTCGGGGCCCCAGCGACTCCACGTGCTTGAGGGGCTCGGCCGGTGCACCTCGGGAGAGACACGCGATGAAGTCGACCAACTCCTCCTGACGGAGGCTCCTGGCCATCCCGATGCAACCCGCCGGACGGCTCGAGCACGCAGCGACGCGGGGGACGTTGTGGGCGCCATCGGTCTGCTTGAAACGAGCTCCCAGCTGCACCCCGCAAATCAGTCCCTCGCCGTGGCGCTGTCGGAACTCTATGTTTCCAGGGCGGAGTGGGCCTCGGCTGCGGCCGTGCTGGACCGGTTGCCCCCGACGAGTACAACGTCCGCAGCGCGGGCGGAGTTGTTGGCGGCACAGGGCGATGCCCCCGCAATGCGTGAGGAGATTGGGCGACTGCGTGGACTGGCTTCGGGGTCGGCGAGAAAACTGCTCCAGGCAGCTCTTCTTCTCGCAAGTCTCGAGGAGGACCTGGGGAACCAGGGCGCTCAGATGCGTGCCCTGGAAGAGGCCCACCGGCTTGCACCCCGAGAACATCGGCCTCTGGTCGAACTTTCCAGGCTGGCCCGTGAGATGGACCAGCTTGGTCGGGCGCTGACCGCTGAATCCGAGTTGTGCTCCCTCGGGCAGAGGGCGGCCTGTGCGCGGCGGGACCGCCTCCTTGAACGAACTCGAGGATCCGGACAACGTAGGAACTCCCGAGGGGCTCCGTGACAGAAGAACCGACCAAACCTGCGGCCAAGGATTTCGACCTCCGCACGTACCCGCGCCTGTTGTGGCGGTATCGGTGGCTTCTGCTGGTCTGCACGCTGGCTGCAGGTGCAGCCGCCACGGCCTGGACCGTCCGCCAACCTCGGTCGTTCGAGGCCACCACCACGATCGAATACGACCCCAACCCCATCCGCCCGCTTGGACAGGACGTCCAGGACGTCGCTGACCCAATCGGTCAGTTCTGGTCCTCCCGTGAGTTCTTCGCGACTCAGAACCGGATCATCGCAAGCAGAAGCCTCGCAGAGCGGGTCGTCTCGCGTCTCGGGGTTCACCAAGACCCTGCGTTCTTCCATGCAGACCCGCAGACTTTTCAGCCGCGGAGTGTGGATGAAACGGCCCGCCTGGTTCTCCAGCACCTGACGGTCTTGCAAGTCAAGGATACGCGCTTGGTGAACCTCGTCGTTCGCGATGAGGACCCGGAGCGCGCCAAGGCGATTGCCGACGCGTTTGCAGACGCCTACATCGAGAAAACGATGGAGGATCGCATGGGGTCCACTGTCAGTGCGCTGGAGTGGCTCGGGGACCAGCTGGATACTCTTCGGGGAGAGTTGGAAGACTCCGAAATGGCGCTCCATAGCTTCAAGGAGGAACACAACGTCCTTTCGCTCTCGATGGAGGACCAGCAGAACTTGGTCGCGGCAGAGATTCGCAGCTTCAACCAGGCTCTGACCGAAGCGAGCCAAAGACGGATCGCGATCACCGCTCGAGTCAATCGCGTTCGCGCAGTTCTAGGGCAGGACGTGTTGGATGCCAGCGGGACTGTGTTCGATGAGCGCTCCGGACTCCAGGTGTTGCGAAGCACGCTGCGGGAGAAGCTGGCGGAGCGCCAGGAGCTCGCTGCCCGATACGGCAACGCACACCCCCAGATGCAGGCCGTTGAGGCGCAAGTGGCCGCCCTCCAGGAACAGCTGGGTGGGGAGGTGTCCTCCATTGTGACGAGCGCGGAGGCCGACCTGCGAGAGATGCGGTCGATCGAGGGCGGATTGCGAAGCGCGCTTGACGACGCGCGAGCAGCCGGACTGGAACTCAACCTCCGAGAGATCGAATACCAGCGGTTGAACCGGCAGATGGAGAACAAGGCCAAGCTCTATGAGGTCGTTCTTCAGCGGACGACCGAGACCGATCTGACACGGATGCTCCGCACCACCCATGTCCGGATAGTGGACCGCGCAGTTCTCCCTCAATACCCAGTGTCTCCGAACAACACCCTGAACGCGATAGGTGGGACGCTTGGTGGGCTCGCGCTGGGCATCCTGATCATCGTCGCGATGCGGTTCCTCGACCGGCGCCTGCGGTCACCCGAGGCGGTCGAGGAGATGGGCGTGACCATCCTGGGCGTCGTGCCAAAGCTCGAGGGGCGCAAAGAAGCCGGTAGCAAACGACGGGCCCGCCGGCTCGAGGCCGTGGACGAGACAGAGCTCTTCGTCCACGCCCACCCCATGTCGACTGCAGCAGAGTGTTGTCGAACCTTGCGGACCAACCTGATGTTCATGTCGGTCGGAGCGAAGACGGCCAAGGTGTTCGTGGTGACATCCACCAACCCCCGCGAAGGGAAGACCACGGTCGCCTCCAACCTCGCCGCGTCGATTGCCCAAAGCGGCAAGCGAGTTCTCTTGGTCGACACCGATTTGAGGAGGCCGAGGGTCCACGCAGTGTTCGGAATCTCCAAGGACCCAGGGGTCACGTCCGTCGTCGTGGGTGCCACAGACCTCAAAGGCTGCGTGGTGGCTTCGGAGGTACCGGGACTGTTCGTGCTACCAGCGGGTCCGGTCCCACCGAACCCGTCTGAACTGCTTCACTCGCCGCGGTTCAACGAACTTCTGGAGCGTGCCCGCCAGGAGTACGACTGCGTCATTTTCGACAGCCCGCCCCTCGGCGCCGTGACCGATGCAGCCATCCTGAGCCCTCAGGTGGATGGGACGATCGTCGTTGTTCAGGCGGGGCAGACGACACGGGATGCCCTTCGCTCGACGATCCGTCAGCTCAACGACGTGGGGGCCAAGATCCTGGGCGCTGTGCTCAACAACTTGGACATCTCCAGTGCCGAGTACGGCCAGGGCTACTACTACCGTCGGTACGGCGAATACTACGCGTCGGATGACGTGGACAGCGCCGCCGCTGAGTAGCCGGTTCTCTGGACACCCAGCCCCCGCGCGCTACCGTTCCTCATGGACTTGTCAGCGGTCGCGCCGTTCTCTTCTGGGTGGAGTCTTGGGGATGTTGGTTACGACTTGCTTCGGGCCGACCTGCGAGAACTCGGAGCCAAACGCATCGTCGAGTTCGGTGCCGGTACGTCGACCATCCATCTGAGCCACGACTTTCCGGACGCGGAGATTTGGTCCCGCGAAAGCCATCCAACGTTTGCCCAGGAGACGGCACAGGCGGTTGCTGAGCATGGCGGACCGGCAAAGGTTCATGTCGTGGCCGCCCCCCTTGAGTGGCAAGTGCACGGGGGGGCCTTGTTCCTTTCCTACGCGCCCCGTCCGCTACCGCGAGAGGCCGATGCGGTGTTCATTGATGGCCCGCCCTATTGGACGCGCCGGGGACGAGAGGCGTGCCTCTATCAAACCCACCAGGTGCTGCGAGTGGGGGGGCGGGTGTACCTGGACGACTACCGCAGAGGGCCAGAGCAACAGTCCGTCAAGAACTGGTTGGCCGCTTTCGGCGAAGCGTTCCAGATACGCGGGGTGCTCGAATCGTCGCACCGAATCTGCGTACTCGAGAAGACCAGGCCCACCTCGCCGCCACGAGTCCGGGTACGGCGGACCCTCGACTCTGGCTACGCCTCGATTCGATACTTGATCTCGAAGGCTAGGGGCGTAATCCCGATCTGATACGAGCCTGCGTTGGCTGGCACCAACGAACGTGTCCAGTGGTTCGTGTCTAGAAGTCTAGAAGACGCGGGCAGGAACATAGACGATGTCTCCGCCCTGCAGCGGGACGTCGTTCTCGCGCCCCTCACTGATTCGTTTGGCGGGGACACTGAACCTTCGAACCCCCGATTCCACGCGCCGGGTCAACACCGTGTCGTTCTGGCTAGCCAACGCGGTGAAACCACCCGCCATGGAGATGGCCTGCACCACTGTCAGTCCAGGAGCCGCAGGGAACGTTCCAGGCCGCGCAACAGCGCCAACCACGCTAACTCGCAAGGAGTTGCTCTCTTCTACGAAGACAGTGACTTCCGGCGCGACCATCACATTCGCGGCGACCAGACCCTCCGAGATTCGAGTGGCCACTTCGCGCGGGTCGGTTCCTGAGACTTCGACCCGTCCGAGGAAGGGGAAGTCGATGGACCCATCCGAGTCGACTCGGTATTGGGCGGAGAGCTCTTCCTCCCCGAATACCCGAACCGCAAACACGTCGCCGGGTCCAAGGGTCTGGGCCTGCCGCTCGGTCTCTTGAATGTCCGGCGGAACGCGAATTGTCCCACCACAGCCAGTCACCAAGACCGCCGCTAGTAGAAGATGCGAACGCCGAGCCATGCGTCGAACTTGTTGAAACTCGCCGGGTCAGGAACGGTTCCCATTCCCGCGATATCGAGCTGGTACTCGAAGTCGGTGTAGTTGCCCGTGTAACCGAAGGTCAGGTTGACCCCTAGGTAGCTCGTGAAACGATACTCAGCGAAGAGCTGCATCGTCAGCATAATGTCTTTGCGGTCAGTCGAACCATCTACCGAGATTGGCATGCCCGTTGAGTCGACCACGTCACCGAAGTTGATGAACGCAAGGGAGGAGTCGAACGCGAGCAGGAAGGATCCGCCCATCAACCACTGAAGTTTCGCGTGAAGGCGGTCAGATGTTTGAAAGTTTCCAACCAACGAGCCGTCGGTGATTCGGTCATATCCAAGACCGATCTGGGTGGTCGCCGTAGGGCGGAATCGGAGCCCAAGCGAGGCAATCAGGGTCTCTTGTTCCCCCAGCGAATCGTCTGCCACGAAGACAGCGCCATACCCTACCGCGGCCGTCATGGAGAACTTCGGTGTAACCACGCCGTTGAGGCCGACTCGGGTTGAGAGACGGTACGTGTTCGACAGATTGAGCGCCACGGCTGACCCTGCGTTTCGGTAGTCCGTGAAAGTAAGGTTGCCGTCCCAGAACAACGACGTGTTGGGGAAGAATCGCCAGTGGGTATCCGCGGAGAACTGGTGCTGGAAGTTGTCCAGGTACCTGAAGTTTGTGTTCTCAAAGTGCTGGATTCCAAACGTGTAACCCAACCCTGCGCTCAGATTGCCGCCCCGACTCCGTCCTGTGAAACGAAGTCCAGCCTGGTTGGTATCAATGGCGAAGTTTCCGCCCGACTGTCGACCCGCGAAAGGACGAACTCGGCGCTGGAAATCATTTGTAAGCCGAAAGCCGAACCGGCCCTTTGGAAACACGTTGAGGTCCAGGTTGCCGTTCAACCCGACGTTGTTTCGCGCTTCGTCCGCGAGAAAGATGTAGAGTTCGCCCGAAATGCCCGCGCGAAACTCCAGTTTCGGCGCGACTGTTCCAGAGGTCTCTCCCTCCTGCTCGCGCTGGGTATTGGACGTGGAGATGTCCAGATGAGGAGTGATCCGAATGATGGCGCTACTGGTCAGATCGACCGGCCCACCCGAGTCGTCCAAGAAGACGTTGGAGTCGTACCCCGCCTCCACACCCAGCCCCGGGTGGAGTTCCAGGCTGCCAAGCTGGAAACCAGGGCCTTCTCGGCGGGATCGGTCAACGAGCCAGCTCGGGCCCCAGGCGCCCTGCGCTTGAACGATCGACGGTGCAAACAGCGCGACAACAAGGGCCGCGGAAATCCAACGAAGCATGAGTCTCTTTGTCCGGCGGAAGTCGGGTCAGGATGCCGGCGGCGGCACGAAGGGGATGACGGGTGACCCAGCGGGGATGATGATGGTGGGGTCTTCGCTGGGGTTGTCGGGGTCGATTTCGGTCGTCACGGTCGTGGCGCCGGTGTCGAAGATGTCTTGGCCGATGCACTGGGCGGCTTCGCGGTCGAGGACGATGAACTTTTGGCCCAGCACGATGATGACGGTGAACTCGTGGTTGCGACGACCGTTGTCCCGGGACTCGACGGCGTCGTCGAACTGGCTGACGCGCTGCTCGAGGGTTCGGAGGTTCGCGTTGACCTGAGTGAGCTTGTCGTTGACGCACGTCACTCGGATGATGTCGCCTTCTTGGCGGGCCTCATCGAGCATCGAAGCAACACGCCGGCTCAAATCGCCGCCCCGCTGCTGAATCTTGGTCGCCTCTTCGCGTTGTTCTTCTGGACCGAGGTTGGAGCGACGCTGGGCGTCGATCTCACCATCCGCGGTGCCTTCGGCGTCGTCGCCGTCCTCAGAACCCTGGGCTACGGCATAGCCGAACCCGCCCGATACGAGCGCAAAAACAGCCACCAGCCCATAGATAAGGCGCAGGTGTCGTGACATGGAAGTCCCCTCCAACTTGGCGCGAGTATACCGGCGAGACCCACCGTGTCAACGGAACCTTCGAGTGGGGTAGCCCAGCAGAATCGCGGGGTAATTTGTGGTCTGCGCATGGGTTGCCTGGCCCCCCGGCGCAGTTCATTTCGTGGGCCGAAATCAGCCCTCGCGGTAGAGGCCGTCCAGCGCAGACCAGATGCGGTGGGGGGCGAACTCCTCGAGCACGCGCGCTCTGCCCGCTTGGCCATGCCGGAGGCGCAGCTCGGGGTCGTCGAGGTAGGTGCGCATCGCACGTTCGAGTTCCTGTGGGTGCTGGACGGACACGACCGCGCCGGTCTGGTTCGGCACCACCGAGTCGACGCATCCCACGGCGTCGGTCGTCACGACGGGGAGCGCCATGGCCGCCGCTTCGAGTGGCACGTTCGGGAACCCTTCGCGGCGGGACGGCAGGACCACGAGATCAGACGCGGCGTAGACGGTGGGCATGTCTTCGGTGAACGGGAGATGAACGATCGACGGGTCTTTCTCGATCTCTTGCAAGACCGAGTCGCCGAGCGGATCCCGCTCTTCCACCGGGCCGACCAAGAACAGCACCCTTCCCTCTCGGCGCAGCGACCGCCACGCTTCCAGCAACTCCTCGATGCCCTTGTCGCGCACGAGCCGTCCGACGCAGGCCACGATCTCGGCATGTTCTGGAAGACCGAGTTCGACCCGGGCCTCGAGCTTCGATCGGCCTGGGACGAACCGCTCCGTGTCGACGCCGTTGCTGCTTCCGGACGCGAGCACCCGAGCCCGGCCGGCGCCGGCGATTGCGCTCGCCCGCATGGCGTCTGCGAGCGACGCACTCACGGTCACGACGTCGTGCGCGCAGAGGCACGCCACGGATTCGGTGGCGCGCAGCACGGTTCGAAGTCGGCCGGCGGCGGTGAGGAGGGGCAAGCCGCGCACGTGGTAGATGCGGCGGGGAACGCGCGTGGCGGCGGCGGCGATCATGCCGAGCAAGCCGCCCTTCGGCGTGCCTGCATGCACCACATCGGGTCGCAGCCGAAGCATCAACTTCCGGAGCTCACGCAGCGCACGCTGATCGGCGATGGGGCTGACTTGCCGGGTCATCTCGACCGCGTGCATGGTCGCGGGTTCGGTTCGACTGAAGTCGGTGGCCAACGCTCCTGGCGACGTGACGACGTGCACGTCGTAGCCGCGGTCCGCCATGAATTGAATCTGCCCCCGCAAGAAGCGGAGGCTGATTGGGACGGTCAGTACGTGGAGGAGACGCAAGCGTCTTCACGCGGGGCCACGACGGCCCCGAGCGATCCTAGTTCTGCGGAGCGAAGACGAACGGGTAGCTGTAGTTGACGCTGCCGCCGTCGGGGCCCGGGTTGAAGCGGAAGCGTCCGACGGTGCTCACGACACAGGCCGCGACGGCCGGGCTGCCGGTCGTGTTCTCCGTGGCACGCGTGCCAGTCACGTTGCCGCGTTCCTGGATGGTGAACTGCACGGTGACCTTGCCTTGGAGGGTCGGGTTCCGACGGAGTTCGTTCTCGTAGCAACGCTGGATGGCGCGCAGTCGGGCGCGAATCTGTCGAACGACGAGCGCCGAGTCGAAGTCGCCCGAGCCGCCGGTGTCGCCACCGCCGTTGTCGAGTCGCAGCGATCCACGGACGACACGTTCCATGACGGTCGTGCCTTCCATCGCTGCGGTGCCGCCCATGCCGGCTCGGAGGTTGCCGAGCATGCCGGCTTCGCCGGAGCCCTGGCCGCCGGACCGCGTTCGGAGGTTGCCGCCTTCGCTGCTGCTCGCCGTGGCGACGCCGCTGGCTTCGGCGAGGACCGCTTCCGCGTTGCCGGTCACCGCGCCGGACGCGAGGACGTCGGCGAGTGCGCCGCTGTCACCGAGCGCGCCAAGGATGAGTGCTTCGGCGTTCTGCGCGACTTCGTCGGCGATCCGTGCGCGTGCTTCTGCGTTGGTGCTCGGGTCGGAGTTGCTGGAGCTGTCGCTCGTGTCTTCGGAGTTGTTGCTCGAGTTGTCGGCGACTTCCGGCGCGTCCTCGGTCGGCTCCTCGGTCGGCTCCTCGGTCGGCTCTTGCTCGACCGGCTCCGGCGGAGGCTGCGGTTCTTCGAAGATGAGTCGCGCGAGGCTCTCCGGCATCGCGGCGAGTCCCTGCTGAATCGGCCAGTCGGCGTTCTCGAGGTAGATGACGAATCCGAAGAACGTCATGTAGGAGAAGACGACGAACGCGGTGAAGAGCCAGTCGATGCCGGCGACGAAGCCACCACGGGCAGCGGCTGGAAGCTGCGGCCGCGGGGTGACGGGAGGCGGCTCGACGAACTGGAACAGCAACGTGACGTTGCCGATCTCGATCTTGCCGCGGGACGAATCGCTCAGCTTGATCTGCCAGTACTTGCCGGCGTTGCGGGCGCCGCCCGAGCTGCGGAGCTGATCGAGCTTCTGCACGCCCGCACCGCCAGGGAGGCCCACCCGTCCGCCCATCTCGGCGGTGAAGTTCAGGATGTACTCGTTGCCCACGATCTGGAAGAGATCGAACCGGGCGGGGAGTCCGTCCGCGGTCACGATGAAGTGGTTCTTCTCGGAGGTTCCCACCGAGACCGTCTCGCGACGGCGGATCACCCGCTCTTCGACGATCTTGCCGTCTTGGATGAGGCCGATTCGGAGGACTTTGGGGCCGGACTGCTTCACGGAGACGGCCTGCATGGCCATCGTCATCGCGCCGGGGCGTCCCTTTTGTCCGCCTTGTCCTGGTTGCTGCTGGGCCATCGATCTCCTCGACGCTTCGTTCGATTTTCGGGTTTGTCTCAACAAATCCCACGGGTGTGGGGAAGTTGAGACCTGGTCAGGGGGTGAGACCCCACGGGGCCTCGAAAGTTCCACGAAACGTGCGGCGACACCATATCACCGCCAGGGAACCTCAATCTAGTCCTCTTCGGCTTCTTCGGGTGGGAGGGGATCCGGCGCGGCATCCTTGGATCCAGCGTCGTCTTCGAGTCCGCCCTCCCCCGGCTCCAGCTGGAGCTCGAGCCGGTTCTTCAGCCGTTTCGCCCGTTGCAGGCCTTCGCGGGCGACCCCCTGAAGTTGCATCCGGGCCACGATGGTCGAGAGCCCGACAGCGATCCCCAGGACGATGCAGAGCGAGGCGCGTTCCGAAGCGATCTGTCCCCCGTCGAGCAGACTGGCGAGAGGCCGGGTTCCGTACTGAAAGCGAGCCCATTCGATACATGCGCCCAGCACACCGAACGCGGTCGCAAAACGGCCCAGTTGCCGCAGCGGCTGGATCCATCCGGTGGCCACCGCTCGGACTTCCTGGTGGACTTCGTCGAGCGCCAGCGAGACCGATCCGTACTGGTCGGAGCCGAGCGCGCCGAACGCAGCCTCGGCCAACTGCCCGCTCCAGGTGTCTCGGGTACGACTCGCGAGTTGGAGGCCTGCCTCTGGAGTCTGCTCGAGAAGCGCTTTGTCCAGCGACGCGTCGAACGCCGTGGCCGCGAAGAGGCGCCGAGCGATGGTCGCGACCCGCCAGGCGACGAAGATCCCGAGTGCGATTTGGAGAAGGTGAAAGATGCCCCACATGCCGAGCTTCTTTCAGGACGGGTTCTAGAAGGGTTCGCGGCGAACGCTGCGAATGATCTCGCGTACGAAGCTGGTGCGCAGGTCGAGCACCTCGTAGCCGAGGTTGGAGCGGTTCAGAATGTAGAAGGCGTTGGGCTTCTGAACCCGTCCTTCGATCCGGATCTCGTCCAGCTGGATGACGCGGGGCTGACGCTGCGCTTCGGCTTCGTCCGGGACGGACGCGAAGAGGAGAACGGCAAACGCGGTGGCGAAGAGAAAACGCATCTCAGAACGGTCCCCTTCGGACGGCGCGGGTCACGCGGCGAACGAAGCTTGGATTGGTGGAATGATCATGGTGCACGACCCGGCCCGGTGGCGGGAGCACGACGACGATCGGACGCTGGCGGCGCCCCTCGACGTGCTGGGTCGGAAGCACGACGACGCCCGGTTCTTGGGCCGACGCGCGGTCGGAGAGGCAGAAGGAGGTCAGCAAGATGCTGGCCGCGAGGAACACTCGAATCATTCTTCGCCTCCACCTTGTTCTGCCGCTCTGGCCGCCCGTTCGGCATCCCGTGCAGCGTTGCGCGCATCGCGTTCGCGACGTCGTTCGATGCGCTCGACCTGACGATCGATGTCTTCGAGGTAGCCCTGGGAGGGGTCGTCTCGACGCAGGCGCGAGCCCATCTCGTTGCGGTAGCGGGTGAACTCCTGCTTGGCGGCCTGCAGCGACGTGAGGTCGTCGAGGCCTGGGAAGTTCTCGCCGGCCGAGAGGTACATGAGGCCCATGTTGAAGTGGGCCTGCGGAAGCTGACTCTCCATCGAGAGCGCCTTCTCGAACGAGGCCTTCGCCTTGGTCCACTGCTTGGTCGCGCGGTAGCCGTCGCCGAGGTTCAGGTGAACCGCGACGAGTGCCGGGGCGAGCTGGGCGGCCGACTGAAAGTGCTGAAGCGCGTCGGTGTAGTTGCCACCCGACAGGAGCTGGATGCCAAGCGCCATGCGGGCGTCGACGTAGTCGGGGCGGAGCGTGACCGCGCGCTGGAGTTCCGTCATCGCCTCGCGCAATCGGCCGGGCTCATCGCGGAGCAGCGTGCCCTTGATGAAGTGCAGTTCGGCGTTGTTGTCGTCGATCGACAGCGCCTGGTCGAGCACCGATCGGGCGAGCTCCATGCGGCCTTGGCGAAGCGATGCTTTGACGACTGCGGTGAGCGCAGGGACGAAACGTTCGTCGCAATGCAGTGCAGCGCGTGCCGCGGTCCAGGCCGCGTCGAATCGCTCGGCCCGAACCAGGACCTCTGCGTACAGCGCCTGCAGGTGCAGGTTGGTTCGGTGCACACGCGCCAACGGTTCCACGAAGGAGAGCGCGTCCGGCACGCTGCCTCGGCGCAGATGGATCGTGACGATGCCTTCCGCGGCGGCTTCGTAATCGCTCTGGATGCGAAGGGCTTGGCGGTAGAACTCCATCGCGCGGTTCGCATTGCCCGCGCGGTCCGCGAGGACGCCCAGGTTGTACGCGGCCTTGAACGCGTTGGAGTCTTCGCTGAGCGCGCGCTGGAACGACGAGGTCGCTTCGGCGGTGTTGCCCGAGGAGGCGGCACGCACGCCGGCATCGAACGCGCGCTGAGCGGACGAGTTCATGTCGCGACGGTTGGGCGGGCGGCATTGTTCGGCCTGGGTCGCACCCCACGGGCTCGGCTCTTCGCCAGTGCCCGTGCCCGTTCCGGTCCCGGCGGTCTCGCCCGTTCCAGTGTTGCCGCCAGCGGTGTCGCCGTCCCAACCTGGGTCCTGCGAGTCCGCGTCGCGGCTGCCCGGTGGACGCTCGAGTTCGCCTGTCCGGCCGTCTCCGTTTTCTCCGCCGGAGGTGCCTTCGCCGCCCTCCGCGGTCGTGTCTTGTTCTTCGTCGTCGCCACAGCCCGCGATGGGACCGAGGGCGAGTGCGCCGATGAGCAGCAGGCTGTGCTGGAAACAGTGTCGGAAGCTCATCTGGATTACCTCGCGAGCGCCGGCGGGGTGATGTCCGCCTCGATTTGGAGGTGTTGTCCGCGGGGTGCCCGCGCGAACTCACCCGGTTGGTAGGCCTGGAAGGTGCTGTCCGCGGCCTGGGCCTGCGCGACACATTCCGCGATGCGCTCGTCGCCGTACGCCTGGAGGCGGTCGATGGCGCTTTGGGTCCACTCGTTGTCGAGGCTGCCGGCACGGGCGGCTCGAGACGCAAGCGCGTAGCGTGCGACCGCGAGACACTCGATCGGACGCACCATTTCGTCCAAGACCTGCTGAATGCGGTCCTGAACCTGGATGCGGATGTCTTCTCTCGCGTCTCGGCTGACGCGGCTGAGCTGACGGTTGAGGTCTGCGGGCATGGCGAACGGGGTGTTCAACACGGCCCGGGCGAGCACTTCGTACACCCGGCCCTGCTGCACGAACGCAGCGACTGTCCAGGTGGGACGCTGGTACGTCATCACGCTGTTGAAGCCTTCGGCGAACCGAGTGGCGGTCTGACCGCCCGCGGTGATCTGCTGGCGCACGGTGTTGACATAGGCTTCGAGGGTGGCCGGGCGGCCTGGCGTGATCGCGAAGTCCTCGAACTCGCTCATGGTCTCGTTGGTCAGCAGGAACTGCGCGTTGGCCGCGTACTCGGCGGCGATGCTGCGGGGCTGTTGACCGGTGCGACCGAACGCCGTGACCACGTCCTGAAGCGAGCGGTTGTAGTCGCGGGTCTGGCGCATCTCTTTGCGCGCCTGCGAGATTCGCCAGTACGCCTGCACGACGAGTTCACCGGCGGCGGCGTCACGCTCGTAGCGCTGGATGAACGCACGCATCTCTCGGATGGCCAGGTTCCAGTTCTCACGGTTGTAAGCAATCTCCGCGATGCGGTACATCGCGGTGCGCTTGAGTTCCGCGTCCGAATCGTTCGACGCGAGGATCTGACGGTAGTAGCGGGTCGCGTCGTCGTAGCGCTGCAGCCGCTCGAAGATCACCGCGGTGTTGACCAGCGCGTCGCGGCGGCGTTCGACCAGGTTGGGGTCCGTGCTGCGGGCGAATCGCGGCGAGTCCACGAGCACTCGGTAGTTCGTCACCGCCGTCTCGAAGTCGAAGCCACGGTTCGCGTTGAACGCGACCTTGAAATAGGCGTTCGCCACGATGCGGTCGAGGCTGAGTTGCTCCTCGGGTTCGTCGTTGGTCCGCGGGCCGACCTCGTCGATGATCCGCTGGTAGATTTGCCGCGCGCTGTCGAAGCGCTGGGTCTGCTCGAGCGCGACAGCGGCCTGCTCGAGCGCGATCGGTGCCTGCGGATGGTTCGGACTCTCGTTGACCGCTTCGATGAGCATCGTCGCGGAGCGTTCGAAGAGCCTGGTCTGTTCCGGGCCGGCCGGCGTGCCCTGGGCCTGCTCGAAGACGCCGAGTGCATCTTGGAACTCGATCGCGAGCAGGTCGTTGATGGCCAAGCAGCATCGGTGTTCTGCGCGCCCGTCCGCCGCGCAGAACGTGTCCAGCTGCGGGCCGCGCGGTGGACAAGCTTCCCCGGTCGGACTGAAGGTGCACTGGCGCTCGTTGAGTGCCGACGCGAGGCGCCGAATCTCTTCGGTGTCGTTCACAGCGACGGCCATGGTGCGCAGGCTCTCCCACGCCACGAGACCCGTGTTGTTCGCGTGGGGTCCAGCGCATCGCTCTTCGAAGATGCGCTCAAATCGCTCCTTCGCCTGCGGCCAGTAGCCGTACCAGTAGAGCAAGAGCGCGTTGTTGTAGTCGTACGCGGCGCGGACATGCTGGCTGTCCTGCGCTTCGGACACGCGCGCCATGTAGAGCTCGCGCGCCTGCGCCATGCGCTGCAGGAGCTGCGGCATCTCGATCGCTTGCACGCTCGGCGGCGTGCCGGAGGGCGTGGGCGCTTCTTCGCGACTCGTGAGCGAGCCGTTCTCTTGCGCCCGGTCGATGATGGCCTTGAGAGACTCGACCACGAGACGGGCGGACTCCGACAGGTGCGTGTCGTCGAGGTTGCTGTCCCGAACCGCGGCGTACTCGCGCGCGGCGTCCTCGTAGGACTCCGACCAGTAGAGCGCGTCGGCGAGGTTGTACTGGAGCTCGTAGGCCTGCGGGTTGTTCGGGTACCGATCGAGGTACTGCCGGTACGCCACCGCGGCGCGGCCGTAGTGCTGCTTGGCCTGCTCGAAGGCGGCCAGCGCCTGGGCCGCGTCGCCTGCGTTCGCGAACTCGACCGAACGACGGCGTTCGCGCTGGGCTTGTTCGTGCTCGTGAATCGCGGTCGCGATGAGCGCGTTCTCGGCGAGTTCTTCCGCCCGCCGCTGCTCGGTCGGGTTCTCGACGTTCGAGTCGTACCACTCGGAACCAGGGAGGTAGCCGGCGAGCCGGGCGCGGTCCGCGATGGCGGCGTCGAACTCGTTGTTCCGCTGGTGGGCGCGCGCGATCATGTTGGTCACTTCGGGCGCGGTGCGGTGGCGTGGCCAGCGGGAGAGCAGGAGCTCCCAGACCGCGACGGCCTCCGGGTACTTGGCCTCGTCGAAGTAGACTTGGCCGAGCTGGAAGTAGACCTCGGCGGTCCAGGCGCGGTCCTGCGGCAAGAGCTGCGGATCCTGCACGCGGGTGATGCCGTCCGGCATGCCGTCGATCGTGTCGGGCAAGCCGTTCTCGTTCCAGTCGTCGTACGCGAACGCGATGCCGAGGTACTGGATGGCTTCTGGGCGCAGCTGCGAGCCCGCTTCACCGGTGCGCTCGTGTTCGTCGTCGGACCACTGCACGAGCATGCCGAAGGTGTTGATGGCTTCGGGGTAGCGGCTGGCGCGGTAGTAGGCCCATGCGACCTTGTAGAGCGCCAGGTTGTAGTTCCGGTCCTCGGGGTTCTCGAGGATCTTGCGGTACGCCGCGATGGAGAGTTCGAGCGAGTGCACGTCGCCGTAGTCGTCGAAGTGGTACTCGCCGATGCGGAACCAGGTCTCGCTGACGAACTCCGCGCCTTCGACGACGGGTTGGCACTGTGCGTATGGGTCGACGAACACGCCGGGGACGGCAGGGTCGGCTTCGGTGGGGTCGAGCGTCAGCGCCGGGTGTTCCTCCGGACCGTCTTCGCCGTCTTCGCCCGCTTCGGCATCCGCCGTGAGCTCTTCCACCGAGGCGTGGTGCTCGGGGTCGTAGTCGTAGTGGTTGGCGCACACGAGTGCGAGCCACGCATCGCGGGCTTCTTCCGCGAGCCCCATTTCGTTGAGGCAGTACCCGATGAGGTAGTAGACGCCGTCGAGCCGGCGGTAGTCCGTGAAGTTGGCGACCAGGCGTCGGTAGAGGGAGATGGTCGGCATGAAGTCCGGCGTGACCGGGATCTCCGCCTCTTCGCCCCGGTCCTGCGCGGCGACGGCCGCGTCGTACTCGACCTGGAACTGAACGGCGCTTCGCTCGTAGTAGAGTTCGCCGAGTCGGAACATCGCGTCGGGCGAGTAGTTGGGGTCGTCCGGGTAGCGGCGCACGAACTGCTCGAACTGCCGGATGGCGCGTTCGCGGGCTTCGTTCAGCAGCCGCTCTTCTTCACGGATCTGTCGGGCGTACCACTGGTTGCGTCCCCGACGCTGACGAAGGTACTCACGCCGAACCAGCGACACGACGGTGTTCCGGTACGCGCCACCGCTGCCGGTGAATCGGGCCACTTCCGCTTCCATCTCGCGAAGCGCAGCGACCTGCGCGGCGGTGGGTGCAGGGCGGTCGTCTTGGATGCGACGGTCGGTCGTGTCGAGGAACGAGGGCAAGGCGGGCGTGGTCCCACGCACCTGGTTGCGATCGGTCGGCACGGTGCCGTCTGCGGTCACCGTCCCGTTGACGGTTCCGTTCTGCACGGTGCCATCGGCGGCGACGGTTCCGTCCGTGTCTCCCTCACCGGTTCCGTCCTGGACCGTGCCGTCCTGGACCGTGCCCGGTTGCCCTGGCGTCGGCTGGGCGATGGCCACGGGCACGCCCAGCAGGAGCAGCATCGCTCCGATGGTGTTGACTCGCGCGTTCATTCTTCGTCTCCGTCGTCCGACGACTCGTCGGGCGCGGTCATGCCCTCGTCCATGATGTCGCGGAACTCGTCGTCGAGCGCTTGGAGCTCTCGTGAACGTTCCCGGGTCAACATGTCGACACGCATTCGGTGTTCTTCGCGGAGCGCCCACGTGACGTCGATCCGCCCGACGTCGGCACGAAGCACGAGGTCGTAGAAGCGGTCTCGGACCGTAGAAAAGCTGGTGTAAGTGATCGCGCCCACGACATCTTCGGTTTCGTCTTCCAGTGTCGCCAGGGTCTCTCGGTAGCCCACCATTTTGGCGCTCTCTTCACCGATGACCCGGCGCATGTCCGCGACCCGCTCCTCGACCCGTTCGTCGATCAAGCGGTCGTGCTGCTCGAGGTCCGCTTCGATGCTGGCGATGCGGGAGAACAATGGGTCGGTGCGGGGGCTGCGGCCGCCGAGCTCGCGTTCGCGCTCGATCAGCCGGTTGTATTCGTCGCGAAGCCGGTTGTCCCGCTGGTAGCGGGCGTCTCCGACACCCACCTGGATGCGGGCGATCTCGATGAGCCGCGTCAACTCACCGATCTGGGTCCGGTAGCTGACCACCGCTTGTTCCTGGGTGTTCAGCTCCGCCTGGACCGCTTCGATGTCCGAGGTCTGGTCTTCCGCGGTGTCCGAAAGGAACCGGCGCATGGCCACGATGCGGGCGTCGATGCCGAGCAACTCGACTTGGAGGTTGCTCAGCTCGCGCTCGAGTTGGCGGTACCGGTTGAGGAGCTGGTCGTCGCGGACGATGAAGTCGTCTTCACTCGTCGGCATCCCCCCGAGGGTGCGTTCGATGCGGCGGCGCTGCGCGCGGACCTCGGCGAGTTCACCGCCAGCCCCTCCCCCGCTGCCTTCTTCGATGCGGGCCGCGCTGCGACGGACGTTCGAGAGCCGGTTGCGGAGGGCGGTCGTGCCCTCCCGGTGCCGCCGCAGGTCCGCAAAGATGCTGACCCGGTTCGGGGCGCCGATGGCCGCGCTCAAACGTTCGATGAGGTCGCTCGTCTCTCGCACCAAGCGGCGGGCCTGGCTCAGGTCGCTGAGGGCAGCGACGGAACGATCGAAATCGCCCTCGAGGTCGACCCAGCGGCGGGCGTTCTCAGGCAGGAAGGTGTTGACGTCGAACGTCTCGAGGTTCGCCCGAACGAGCGAACGAAAGTGTGCGTGCAGATCGGCGTGGTTCTCGCGGATGGCTTCGAGTTCGCGGTAGACCGGGCCGAACTCGTTGCGGACTTCACGGAACACCTGCGTCGCGTCTTCGAAACGGCCGTTCCTCAAGAGCAGGTTGCCACGGAGGATCTTGGCGTCCGGAATGTGCGGGCTGTCGGGCGACGCAACGGAAAGGACTTCGAGGGCGCGTTCGGCGCGCGTTGCGTCGCCGAGGCGAATGTAGACCCACGCGATTTCGTAGAGGGCATCGTCGAAGCTGGCCGAGGTGCGCGGCACGGCTTGGTAGGCCTCGCTGGCCTGGTCGAGCTGGTCGGTCTCGTAGTAGAGCCGGCCGAGCGCGAGGTGCGTCAAGTCGATGACTTTGCGCTGCTCGGGGGTGGATGCTTCGGAACGGAGGACGCGACGGAACGCTTCGATCGCCTGAGGGAACTCGGCGCGGAGGGTGTGCACGACGCCGATGAAGTAGCGGGCCTGCGGGTAGTAGGGGCTGCCCTGCGGCACCGCTTCGAACGCCGACCGAGCCTGCTCCAGCATCGGGAGGTCGACCTGAGAGGCCTGGCCTTCGGGCACACCGAGTTGCTCTTCGAGCGGGACGGCCCGGCTGTAGAGGTACTTCGCCCGGAAGTACGCCGTGGTCGCTTCGACCTCCGTGGGGGGCAGACGGCTGAGCGTCTGGAAGTACTGCTCGACGCCGTCGAAGTCCCGAATGTGAATCGCGATCTCGATCAGTCGACCGAGCGCCCGCTGGATGTACGGACGAAATTGCGGGTTGCCCGCCTGATCGAGCACCATCCGGAACCGACTTCGTGCCCCGAGGTAGTCGCCCGCGCGGAAAAGGCTGTCCCCGAGAAGGAACAGCGCGTCCGAGTACGCGTTGTGGTTCTGATGGTTGTCGACGATGTCGGTGAAGATGATGCTCGCGCGCAGGTAATCCTGCAGGCGGTAGAACAGCTCACCATCGGTGAGCCGTTCTTCGACATACGTTGGGCTACGGACAGCCGTGTGCGAGAGCTGATCGCGCTGGAGAGCGGCAAGCTCCCCCTCGATCTCGACCAGCTGGCGAGTGAGGCCGTTCACGTCCTGAGCGCCCGCGACAGGGGCGATCTGCGTGAGGACCCCGAGCACCGCGGCCGCCACGACCCAGTTTTTGCTGGGACCGAAGCGGGACGAGGTCATTCGGAGGCCTCCCCTTCCGTTTCCTGGGCTGCATCGCCACGTCGACCCCGGGCGCCCACGCGCTCCTGGTATCGGATGGCGGGTCGTTCTTCGAGGGGCGCGGTCGGGCCGCCCTTCTCGTAGCCGACCACACGCACGGTGACGGCGCGGCCTTCGGGTGCGGTGAAGTTGTAGTTCGAGCGGACCTTGAAGCGGTAGCCCTTCAGGTAGCTGAAGATGCCGTAGCCATGGCCTCGGTACTCGAGGTTGACGGTGAGCGTGTGCTCTCCGGGCACGATGCTGCCGTTGTAGACCTGGAACTCCTCGCGGTCGCTGAGGGTGCCTTCTTCGTCGGCCTTGTTGAAGATGGGCGCGCCGTCGAGTGCGTACACCGCCTTCACGAGGCGGTAGGATGAAGACATCCGGTTCTCGTGCACGATGATCGCCTGGGCACCAGCCACCACGCCCTGAAGCACGGTCTCGGCCAGAAGAGACAGACGCGCCTTCGAGCGGAAGATCTGCTCCTTGAGCTCGTTGATGCGCTGCTCGAGGTCGCGCAGGCGGATCGCGTAGGTGCCGGCATCGACAGGCTCCGCGGTCGCGGTCTGCTCGACGGTTCCTTCGCTCGCAGCCGGATCGACGGCGGTCGGATCAGCGGCGGGATCGACAGACGGATCAGCACTCGTCGTGCCGGCCTCGGCTTCGACGCCGACCTCCGCTTCCGTGCCCGTCTCGGGTTGCGCGAACGACGTCGCGAGGTCGGGGCCAAAGGCCACCAACATAGTGAGTAGTGCTCCGAAGACGACTCCGTCGCGCGCGACATTCCTGCGCATCTCTTCCCCTCTCGTCGGGACGATGTCCCCGTAAGCTTCCGGTTCCCAGTGATTTTGCCTGCCCTCGATGGCTCAGCAAAGCAATCCCCAGCAACAGCCCCCGGCTTATACCAACGCCATGATAGGGGGTCAACGCGTGCCTGAGTCCGCGATTCCCTCGCATGTCCGGGGAGATGCGGCGCGGCGGGGGCTGGTCAGGACCGGTGCCGCGGGTATCATCCCGGCGCGATGCCTCTGCCGCTCTGGACCCGCGCCGAAAACCCCGTTGCGCGCGGCGTGCAGCGGAGCCTGGCCATCGGCGAAGGACTGCCGAGGGCCCAAGATTTCTGGTCCGCGCGGCTCTGGCTGGGCGGCGGATCCGATAGATCGATTCGTCCTCCGGCCCGTCTGTACCTGCATCGCCACCCTTCTTTACCGCGACCGAGCCGGCGATGAGCGCGGTCGCCCAGCCCACGGACGAGGAGCTCCTCGACAGGTTCAACCAAGGTGATGTCCAGGCTTTCGAATCGATTGTGTCGCGCTACGAGCGACCCATCTACAACTTCGTGCTTCGATCCGTCCGGGATCGGGACCGGGCGCGGGACCTCACGCAGGACGTGTTCCTCAAGGTGGTTCAGCGGTCCGAGCAGTTCCGTGGGCAGAGCAAATTCAGCACCTGGCTGTACACGATCGCCCGCAATGTCTGCATCGACCACGGCCGGAAGATGGTGTTCCGCCGCCACAAGTCCCTGGATGAGCCCCTGCGGGAGGGGGAGAGCGGCGCGCTCGTGGACCGGGTCCGGTCGAAGACGCTTGGCGCCGACCGCGATGCGATTGGCCAAGAGCTGCAAGGCGCGATCGCAGAAGCGGTCGAGAATCTGCCCGAAGACCAGAAGGAGGTGTTTCTGATGCGACAGATCCAGCACCTTCCGTTCAAAGAGATCGCGGAAATCGTGGGCGTTCCCGAGAACACCGTGAAGAGCCGGATGCGCTACGCGCTCGAGCGGCTGCAGGCGGCACTCGAGGAGTTCCGTGACTACGCTGAGGAAGTCGGCTGATGGCGTGCGAACACGACGATCGGCTCCTCGATCTTGTGGCGGGGGAGCTGGATGGACCCACGGCGAAGACGCTGCGGGCGCAGGTCGACGCGTGCCCGCACTGTGGCGCGCGCTTCCAAGAGCTCGAGCGAACCCATCGCCTGGTGGCGCAGTTGCCGATGGTGACGCCGCCGGCGGACATGATGTCGTCGGTGTTGGCCGCGGCGCGTCAGAAGGTGGGCGCCGAAGGCGTGGTGCAAGCGCGGGCGGCCGAACCGGAGCCCGCGAGCGTGGGACCGGGTTGGTGGGCGGCCGTGGTGGCCTGGGTCCAGGGGTTTGCGTACGGACCCCAGCTCGCCGCTGCCGGGGTGATGTTGGCGGTGGGCATGACCGTGTGGGTGCTGCCGGGCGAAGGGGGCTCCGAGGTGGATCTCGCGACGCGCACCGAACGGTTGACGGCCGACCCCGAGACGACGGCGCAGGTGGCGCCGGAAACCGAGCGACTCGAGGGGGACGCGCCCGAGGTCGAGCCGGAGGTCGAGCCGGAAGTGGCCCTCGACCTCCCCACCGAGACCGAGACCGAGGAGACCGGCCCGGTCCGGACGACCCGCAACGCCACCGCGCGCATCGAGCGCGGACCGGAGGTGCAACAGCCGCAGCAGCAGCGGCTTCAGCTGGAGACCGAAGTCGTCACCGATCCACGGGTCACCCAGAACGCACAGGCGCAGAGTCAGATGCGTGCGGTCGCGCGCCAGCAAGCCCAGGCCGAGGCCGCGCAAGTCGATGTGGATGGTTGGCGACTGGGAGAACAAGCCGAGAGCGAGCCCCAGGTGCCGGCGCAGAACGCCGAGAACACCCTCGAGCCGCTCGAGAACCAGGGCACCGAGTACGAAGAAGCGATGAACCGATACCGCGGCGGTCAGTACGTCGAAGCGGCGGCGGAGTTCGAACGGGTCATCGGACGTCCAGGCGTCAACCGGGAGTTGCTGCCCAGCGCGCAGCATCACCTCGCGCGCAGCCACCGACAGCGCGGTGCGTGCGCTGCGGCCGTGAACCACTACGAGCGGCTCTTCCAGCGGTACCCCGCGTACGGCCTCTTGCCGCAGGCGTTGATCGAGGCCGCGGACTGTTACCGGCGGGTCGGCCGCTACAGCGAAGCACGTGCCCATCTGCACCGCGCTGCTGGCTACAACAGCACCTCGGCGGCCGCGCGGCGGGAGCTGACTCGGCTCGACACCATCGAGCGGGCTGCGCGCCGGCAGAACACGATCAACCGCGCGCAGCGCCAGTCGCACGACTCGCCGAGCGCCGCCGAAACGCAAGAAGCCTACTGAGCCCCGCCCAGGGCAGAATCGTGTGCCGGAAACTCGCGCTCGCCGGATCGGTGGTCTATCGAGAAGGGGTGCCGATCGTCGTTCAGAAGTACGGGGGAAGTTCCGTCGCGGACGTCGACAAGCTGGGGCGCGTCGCCGACAAGGTGCTCGCAACCCGCGCGGAAGGGCACGACGTGGTGGTGGTGGTCTCGGCGATGGGCAAGACCACCGATGAGTTGCTCGGGCTTGCGCGGCAGGTGGATGAATCACCGCCGCGCCGGGAACTCGACATGCTCGTCTCCACCGGCGAGCGCATCACCATGGCGCTGCTCTCGATGGCCATTCAGAAACGAGGTGCGGACGCCATCTCGTTCACCGGGTCGCAGAGCGGCATCATCACCAACGACCGGCACTTCGATGCACGCATCATCGATGTCCGCCCTCACCGGATCGAGGACGAGCTCGCCCGGGGCAAGGTGGTCATCATCGCTGGGTTTCAGGGCATGAGTTACAAGCGGGAGATCACCACGCTCGGTCGCGGTGGCAGCGACACGACGGCACTGGCGATGGCCGCGGCGCTCGGGGCGGCGCACGCGGAGATCTACTCCGACGTGGACGGAGTCTACTCCGCCGACCCGCGGGTGGTGCCGAACGCGATGCATCTGGCCGAGTTGTCCTACGACGAGATGCAGGAGATGGCCGAGGCGGGCGCCAAGGTGCTGCACGCCGCCGCGGTCGAGTTCGCGCGGCGCAGTGGCATCACGATTCGAGCCCGGTCCACCTTCTCGGACTCGGGCCGCGAGACCTGTGTGCGGGATGGTCCAGTCTCAGAAGCCGCGCGGGCCGTCGTGGGGCGCAAGAACCTCGCGCGCATCAGCGGGCTGCCTGGCACGACGGCCGACCAACTCGCGGCCCTTTCGGAAGCCGGACTCGAGCCGCGGATGTCGCGCTCGACCGACACCGGTACCATCGCGTTCGTGGATGCCTCGATCCCCGATTGGACCGCCCGCGTGAAGAAGCTGCCGGCCGGAACCGAAGTGGTGGAAGGGCACGCCGCGGTGACCGCGATCGGTCGGGGCTCGTCGCTGGCCGCGCCCTTCTCGAAGGTCCTCGAAGCGCATCGGTTCGAGATCCAGCAGCTCGAGGTCGCCCCACTGCAGGTCGCGGCCGTCCTGAAGGAAGCCGACGTCGACGCGGCGGTTCGGGCGCTCCACGACGCGCTCGTGGCGCGCTGAGCCTCCGCGGTGGGCGACCTGGATCCAGACGGCGCATGGGCCGAGACCCCACCGGGGGAAGATCAGGCCGAGCTCGAGGCCGCGGCGATCTCTGAAGAGGTGGCGGGCGTCTTCCGCACGCTCTGGTCGGAGCGCGTCTCCTTCGACGAGGACCGGGCGCTCGGCACCGAGCTGAGTACGGAGGCTCGGCCGGCCGCCGACGCGTTGCGGCTCGCGCTCACCCTCCACACCCAGGACGACGAGACCTCACTCGAACACCACGAGGGGCTCGCGATGATCCATCTGCTGGGTCGCCGCGCGGCGACGCTGGGCGCGACGCCCTCTGCGTTGACGTGTTTGGTGCCGACACTGGCCGATGCCCTGCGGGAAACAGGCGAAGCGCGATCGCTGGAGCTCGTGCTCTCCGAGGCGATGCGGCTGCGCCTCACCGCGACCTGCTGGGAAGGCTACGTGCGCGGGCGCGAAGAGCGCACCGAACAAGTGCTGCGGACCCGCGCGGCCACGGCGATGCCGACGTTGGAACTCGCCCCCGGGTGTGTGGCGTTGATCCTCGCCGGCGCGCATGAGCCGGCCGTCCTCGTGGAACGGGCCCGCGTCTTCGGTCGAACCATGTTCGCCGCCGAGGCGAAGGCCTGCGTGGTGGACATCTCGCGCCTGTTCGATCCGCACCGCTCGCGCGCCGCGGCCATTCTAGAAGTGGCGTCGGCCGCGACACTGATGGGCGCATCCCACCACGTCTCGGGCGTGACGGACGCGGTCGATGGCTGGGGCCCCGTACTTCGCGAACTCGGGGTCGACGAGGCGCGACTGCACGCCTCCTTCGAAGGCGCGCTCGCGGCGGCGATCAAAGCGGCGGGACTTCGGCTGCAGCCGCGCATGGACGCGGTGCTGCGCCGCCTCCTGGGCGGCTGAGGGCGGCCGAACGCGGACCGGACCCGCGACCGGCACGTCAGTCCTCGGACTGGTGCGACTCGCGTTTGATCCCGTAGGTCCGCATCTTCTTGTGCAAGTTCGTGCGCTCCACGCCGAGCTTCACCGCCGCGCGGGAGATGTTCCATCCGGTCTCGTCGAGGGTCGCGAGGATGTACTCGCGCTCGGCGTACTCCCGGTACTCGCGCAGCGTCATCTTCGTGCCCTTGGTGTCGAGGGTGGACGGGAGGTTGTCCTGAGGCACCGCGGCCTTCGCGGAGATGGCGGCGCCGAGTCGACCTTCGTCTGGGAGGTCGTCGAGGGTGATGCGGTCTCCACTGAGAATGGCCATGCGTTCCACGACGTTCTTCAGCTCCCGAACGTTCCCGGGCCACGTCCGTTGCGAGAGTGCTTCGAGCACGTCGGCGTCGATGGGTTTCTCCCGGAGCCCGTTCTCCTGACAGAAGCCGCGCAGGAAACTCTGCGCCAGCACCGGCACGTCCTGAGGCCGGTCGCGCAGCGGCGGCGTCCGGAGAGGGACGACGTTGAGGCGGAAGTAGAGGTCCTCGCGGAACCGCCCTTCGTTCACCTCGAGCTCGAGATCTTTGTTGGTGGCTGCCAGCACCCGCACGTCGACCGCGATGGAAGCTTCCGAACCGACGCGCGTGATCTCTCCGCTCTGGAGTGCGCGGAGGACTTTGGCCTGGGCGGACGCGCTCATGTCGCCTATCTCGTCGAGGAAGAGCGTGCCCTTGTCCGCGAGCTCGAACATGCCTTTGCGGCGTTGCTGGGCGCCGGTGAATGCGCCCCGTTCGTATCCGAACAGTTCGCTCTCGATCAGCTCCGCGGGGATGGCCGCGCAGTTCACCTTCACGAACTTGTTGTCCTTGCGCTGGCTGAGTCGATGCACCGCGCGCGCGATCAGTTCCTTGCCGGTGCCGCTCTCGCCCGTGATCAGGACTCGGCCACTCGTGGGCGCGACCTTCTCGAGCTCCGCGAAGAGCCGCCGCATGACCGGGCTCTCGCCGATCATCTCGTAGCGCAACTCCGCGTTGGCACGCAGCTGTTCCACCTCGCGCTGCAGTTGCCAGGTCTGCAGTGCGTTGCGCACGCTGACGAGCACGCGGTCGCGGTCGAGCGGCTTCTCGAAGAAGTCCGTCGCCCCGATCTGCACGGCCTGAACGGCTTCTGCCACCGAGGCGTGCCCGCTGATCATCAGCACCGGAAGCGCGCGGGTCTCGGGCCGTTCGCGGATGCGGCGCAGCGCGTCCAGTCCGCTCATCTTCGGCAAACGCACATCGAGCATGACCAGATCGATGTCTCCGGCCTCGAGTTCTTTCAACCCGTCTTCGGCGGAACCAGCGTCGCGCACGCCGAAGCCCGCGCCTTCGAGAACCATGCGCAACGTGCGTCGAATGTTCTTCTCGTCGTCGACGACGAGGATGGTCGCAGCCATGCGCGACGGTACCACCTTCGCACCGACCACGCGCCTCGCGTCAGTGCTGGCGGGTGGGGACCCAGGCGGTGGTGCGACCGGCGACTTTGATGCGTTCGATGACTTCGCCGTCGAGCGTCTTCGCGGCGGGCTTCTTCCCCCAGCGCCGGTGGAAGAGCCAGCCCTTCGGGAACAGCTCCTTGCGGGCGTCGACCTCCACGGCGAGCCGCACGATGGCTTCCAGCTGGGCACGAAGCCGGAGGAGTTCTTCGGGGGAGAGCGCGTCCACCTTGCGGCGCGGATCGATCGCGGCTTGGTACAGCACCTCGTCCGCGATCCAGTTGCCGACACCCGCGGAGAACGACTGGTCCATCAAGAGTGCTTTGACGTTCCCACGCCGGCCTTTGGTCTGCGCGACGAACGCTGCTGGACTCGGCATCGACGCGAAGGGGTCGAAGCCGAGTTCCGACACCGGGGGCTCGTCGCGCACGGACGCGCGCAGCAACACGCGGCCGAGTCGGCGCGCGTTGGTCAACGCCATCTCTCCATCGTCGACGACGATGCGCAGCTTGGTGAACTTCGGCGGCCAAGTACGATCGACCGCCGCAGCGCTGGCGTCGAGTGGCATCGGCTCGTCGCCTTCGAACCGCCAGCCGCCGGTCATGCCCAGGCGGAAGACCGGATGCGGTGCCGTGTCGAGCGTGAGCCAGTGCACCTTGCCGTGCCGTTCGGCGCTGAGGATCGTGCGGCCGACCAGTTTCGCCCGAACCTCTTTCGGGGTCTTGCCTTCGAAGACGATGTCGTCCTCGGCGACATGGGCGTCTTGGATGCGGCGGCCCACCAACCGCGACTCGAGCAGGCCGCGCGCGTGTTCGACTTCCGGCAGCTCCGGCATCAGTCGAGTTCTTCCGCCGCCAGCGGACCAGCGTCGGGGGTGCCGGCATCTTCGATCACGTGGGTCTGGATCTCTTCTTGGAGGTGCTCGCCGAGTCGACCGGCCGCTTCGCCTGCCTCACGGCCGAGTTCCTGCGCTTCGTCGGTGCCGGCGATGCGGCGGGCGTGCTGGAACGCGGTGCGTTCTCCGAGCGGGACGAAGAAGAAGACGTAGAGGAAAACCGCCAGGCCGATCATGGCCAGCGCATTCTTGAAGAGGAATCGAACGAACACGGCGCCCTACTCTACGCGCGGTTGGCGGGGCGTCAGCCCGACGCGCGGTTTTTCTTCCAAGCCTCGACGAACTCCCAGTCCGCGATGAGCCCCTTGCGCATCAACAGAGAGAGCAAGGTGCCGAAGAGCGCCTCCCAGCGGGCGTCCGGCAAGACGTCGTCCACGTCGGCGCCCTGAGCCCTGGCGAGAAGAGCCGCGACCAGGTCGTTGGCGGTCAGCGTGGTGGGTGCGTCTTCCTCTTCGTCGTCCGACGCGCGAGGCGCGGGGAGCCGGACCGTGGTGCCATCGAGCAAGGTGAGCGTGACGAGCTTGGCGACCTTCTTCTTCCGCACCGGCGCAGCGACGACCGCCGGCTCCGGTTGGTTTGGGTCGGGAGGAATGGATCCCGGCGGGACCGACACCGGAATCGAGCCGGGGCGGTTCGAACCGGGGTGGATCGAACCAGGCTCCACCGAGGCCTCCGACGGCGTCGGCGGATCGGAGGGGAGGACCACTTCGATCTCGATGTCCGGCGATGCTGGGTGCCGGGTCGCCCGCTTGGTCGGTGGGCGGGGTGCCTGACCAAAGTAGTACGCGCGGATCGCGTTTCGAATGTCGGTGGGAGGCGCCACCATCGGTTTGATCGGCATGCCGACGACCTCCGCGATCGCCGCGAGCGAGTGCTCGCTCGTCGGGTCCTCCATCGCCACGAAGAGCGTCTCCCCAGCCTTGCGAACGATCCGCTTGTAGATGGGGATGCAGCCGTGTTCGTCGGCGACGCGGCCTGGGATCAGCGTGAGCAGCTCTCGGCTGAACTCGACTCGGTGCAGCGACACCCAGGGAATCGCGAGCTGGTTCGAGAGCACCTGCGTGAGTTGCAGTTCCTCGATGTAGCCGAGTTCCACCAACGCTTCGCCGAGTCGGCGCCCGCTCGACTTCTGAGAGGCGAGCGCTTCGGCGACCTGCGGCTCGGTGACGAGACCTGCGGCCACCAACATGTCTCCGATGCGCACCGCCCGAGCGTACGGTGCTTCGATCCCCGCATCCAAAAACTGGTGCGTCCCGCTTGGGCGGTCCGGACACAGACCCCGGGTCAGGGACGGCTGTCGCGCTTCTGGCGGATGAAGCCGACGAGCTCGGCCAGATGAAAAGGCTTCGGCACGAAGCCGATCGCACCCACGTCGGCGCGGGCGAGTTGGCGCTCCGAGAGGTGGTACGCGCTGGTCAGGAGGACCTGGACATCCGGGTGGTGGCGGCGAATCCGGCGCGCCAGGTCGAGTCCGTTCATGCCCGGCATCATCAGATCCACGATGGCGACGTGGATCTCCTCGGCGTCCAGCGCGACGAGCGCGGTCTCCCCATCGGCCGCCTCCGAGACTTCAAATTCTTCCAGACGGAGGCCGATCGCCAGAGTGCGTCTCTGGTTCTCTTCGTCGTCGACAATGAGGATTCGCTGGGCCACGGCGCGAAGGGCATTCGCAACGAGCGTGCCACACAACTCGACCTGAAATCACTCATCTTTTGCCTGCTGCTCCGAGGGCTGGACCCAACATTGCAAGGCCAAAGCTCAGGGGTGAAACCGACAGATGTGGCGATGCGCCCCGTGGGCGACCGCCCATACCCCCAACTACCGCCGGACGACTTCGAAGAATGGGGCCAGGTCGGACTCGCGCACTCGGAGTGTGACCGGGAGGTCCGATCGGCGGACTTCCGTCTCGTCGGCCGAGCCGGTCGGCGGTCCCACCAGGATCTCGTACCGACGTGGGGGGTCGCTCTCGTTTCCGCGCTGGACGATGACCCGCAGACGGGGCTCGGCGGATGCTGCTGCGCCGAGCCCGGACGCGCCGCGAATCCGGAGGCGTTCGATGGCGTCCCCCAGCCGTTCGCTGGCGTCCGCCTCGAGTGGGCCGTCGTCGTTCGAGAAGACCCGTCCGTCGTGGCGAAGTTCGATCCGACGTCCCTCCCCTTCGATGGTGAGCGAATCGAGGTAAAGGATGCCGGTGGCCAAGACGTCGTCTGGCACCAGCGGCCCGAGCACGCGGTCGACGAGCGGCGCCGAGAGCACGAACACCGACGCGTCGCCTTCGAGTTGACCGAACGCATCGCCGTCGTCGCCGGCAGGTGCTCCGACCAAGAGCGCATCGCCGAGGGTGAATTGAACTCGGGCCCGTGGTGCGTCGAGGCCGAACCGCGGTTCGGGCGCATCGCCTTCGAAACGTTCCACCCGAAGCCGTGCCAGCGCCCGGGCGAGGCCATCTACTTCGTCGGAGGCCACAGGCACCGGTCCGCTGCGGGTCCAGCCGTCGTCGGCGCGGGTCAGTGTGTCGCGTGCGTCCGGCCAGGCGATTTCGATCGCGCCGATGGCACCGGGTGCTTCGTCGAGCACCTGCACGTTGCGGAGCCGGCTCGCCCTCGGTTCGAAGAGCCCTTCAGCGGTCTCTGGGAGAACGAGGATCTGCGGCTCGTCGTCCCGGCGCACGTACAGGCCCTCGGCCGAGACCGCACCCACCGCGACGCGGTGCGACCCACCCTCCTGGTCGACGATGGTGAGTACGCCCGTCGGGGAGTCCAGGCCGTAGACGGAGAGGTTGTTCGCGTCCACGAACGCCGTGGACCGAGCGCGGCGCAACTCTTGGAGCCACGCGGCGAGGGCTTCGTCGTCCACGTCGCCGGAGCCGGACGGCCGTCCACCGTTCGTTCGCGTGAACTGCCAGGCGCCTTCGTCGAGCGCGACGCGGAGCGTGACACGCCCTTGCACCACTTCGAGCGATTCGATCTCGAGGTCCGTGAGCGTGATGGGCCGCGTTTCCCGCCACTCTTCGGCAGGACGGGTCAGCCCCGCGAGTGCCGCGGGGGCGATGCATCCGATGGCACTCTCCAGCGCGTCGCCAGAGTCGGGACGGGTGGTCGCTTGTGCGAGCCTGCCGCCTTCGCAAGGTTCGCCGACGCGGAGCTCCACCCGACGGGCGGGTTGGTCGCCCACCGCCACGAGCGACGCGGTCGCGCGCAGCCAGACCGTGCCAATCGAATCGTTCGAGGGGAACGTGCTCGCGGTGAGATCGGTGAAGGCTTGCAGGGCTTCTTCCACCCGCGTGGTCGCGGCCAAGACTCGGCCGTCGCCGAGGTCCATGAACCAACTGCCCACCTGCTCGTTCGATCCCTCGCGGGTGAGGCTGCGAACACCGCTCTCGAACTCGATCTCCAACGTCGTCGCGGTGACGACACCCCGCTCGAGGAGGCGCTTCGAACGAAAGTACGCGGGGTCGTGGTCGAGCGCCTCGAACACGTCTTTGCCGACCACGTGCACGACGTCGTCGACCGCCATGTAGAGGCCCGTCTCGGTCGGGTCTTCCGAACCGAACGCCAACTCGACCCACTCGTTGGCGACCCGGAAGCGCGCGGTCAGACGCGGCGAACCAAGGCCGAACTCGTCGCGGTTGGCGTCGGACACGTCCTCGAGCGTGCGGCGGGCGGCCGCGTACTGAACCGCGCCGAGCAGCGACCCGACCACGTCGTCGTCGGCGAGCGAATCGAACGGTTCTTCGACACGCCAGGAGCCGAGCAACTCGTCGGCTTCGCGGTGGCGCTGCAGCGTCGTGGCATCGTCGCCGCGGGTGATCTCGATGCGGTCGACTCGCGCGCGCACGAAGCGCTCGAGCAGCTGCCCCCGCACCTCCGCCACCTCTCCACTCGAGAGGGTGTGGCGCTCGTAGAGCACGATGAAGGCGAACAGGCCGATCGCGACGACGGCGAGCGCGGTGGTGGTGTGGCGGTTCACGTCATTGCCTCCGCGACCACCACACAGCGAAGCCGAGCAGCAACACCGCGCCGGGCAACATGCCGAACACCCGCCAACGCACGCCGGCCACGTCGGCCTCGCTCATGACGACCGCCTGGAGGTTGGCGCGCCTCGGCGGAATCGCGATGAGTGCGTCGCGTTCGGTGAGCCACCCGGTCCACGCCATGAGCAGATCGATGTTGCTGAACTGTCCGTCCAGCAGCAGTCCGGGCTCCAACCAATCCGAGTCGCCCAACACGACGATGCGACCCGGCCGGTCGCCGGGTTCGGCGCCGGGGGTGGGTGCTTCGGCCGCGACGGCGATCGAAAGCGGTCCTGGCAGATCCTCGGGCCCCGCCTCGAGGTCCGCGTCGCGAATCATCGCGCCCAGATCCATCTCGCCGAATGCCGCGTCGGAGGTCAACAGCAGCGGGATCGCGGTCGAGCCTTCGTCGGCGCGCACGCTTCGGACGAGGTTCACGCCAAAGCTCCCGCCACGGATCCGCGCAGCGCGGGTGGTCACGTGGTCGCCCAGTGTTGCGATGCGGAAGAGGTCGCTCGGATCTCGGCGCAAGAGCAAGCGCGGGTCGAGTTCGAGCACCACGTCCGGGTCGAGCGAGATGCCGAGCTCGGAGAGCACGTCCTCGAAGCCGCTTGGTTCGACCGCCTCCCGCTCGAGGATCGGATCGAGGGCGAGCAACACATCGCCGCCGGCGCGCACCCATTCGATCAGAACCCGTGCCTCGTCGATCGAGAACCCGCGCTGCGGCCCGAGCACGAAGACCGCGTCGCAGCTGTCTGGGATGGCGGCGAGCCCAACCGCCGGCAACATCTCGAGCACGATGTTCTCGCGTTCGAACTCTTCGCGCAGGAGGTAGTTCGGCCGCTCGCCGCTCGGGCCCCACTCCCCGCGCCCGGTGGTCAAGCACACGTGGGTCGCGTCGCCGCGCAGGACCTGGACGATGCCGCCGGTGAGCGCTCGCTCCGACTTCACGTCGACCATCGGTGCGGCGTTGCCTTCGAGGTCGTCGACGTCGAGCGAGAACAAATCGTCGCGGGTGATCTTCCAGTGCCGATCACCGCTGGCGATGACGATCGCGACGTCGGCGATGGCTTCGCCGGTGGACGCCATGCCCACCTCGAGGTCGAACCGCTCCGCGACCCGGCGCAGCTCCGCGGCCTGCAGGTCGGGGTCGACGTGGGTGACCGTCAGGAGCGTCGAGTCCGCTCGGTAGCGCTGCAACAGTTCGTGCAGATCCGCGAAGGCGGGTTCGGCTTCGGAGAGGATGATGAAGACGTCGATGTTCTGGTCGAGGCGCGCCAGCTCTTCGTGGGTGCGCTCCGAGAGCGTGAAGCGGTCGTCGCTCGTCCAGTCGAAGCGGTGGAAGTGGCGGAACGCGAGGTAGTTCACCTCGAGGCACACGAAGAGCGCGAGCAGGCTGCCGACGATCGCGTGCAGCCGCTGCCTTGCCATCGCTCGGCCGGTCTCCGCGTCGTCTCGGGTGGGCACCCGGTCTTCGGTTGCCTTCGCCACGTCCGGCTCGGTCGACTCTTGGTCGGGCTTCTTCTTCGACGCGCTCATCCTGCGATCCTCCGCCAGGCGAGCACTCGGACCGTGAGGAAGAACGCGACCGCGCTCCAGCTCCCGTAGAAGACGAGGTAGCGGGTGTCGACGACGCCTTTGGCGAAGTCGGTCATCTGGCTCCAGACGCTCACGTACGCGAGCAGGTCACGGGTGGGACCGTCGACCACGAACTGGAAGATGCCGGCGACGAAGAACAACCCGATGACCAGGAAGCTCAAGATGGCCGCGACGATCTGGTTGGTGGAGAGCGCGCTCATCAGCATGCCCCACGACATGTAGAACAAGCCGATGCCGAACACGCCGAAGTAGCTCGCCGCCACCGCGCCGAGATCGATGTCGCCGTAGCGGCTGACGATCCAGACATACAGAAACGTCGGGACCCAAAGGGCGACCCAGAAGGTCATGGCCGCCGCGAGTTTGCCGGCGACGATGGAGACCTCGCGGATGGGAACCGTCATGAGCGGCTCGAGCGTGCCGCTGCTGCGCTCGGCTGCGAACAGCCGCATCGTCATGATGGGTGCGAACACCAGAAGCGGAAGCCAGAACAAGACGGTGCCGCCGAAGAAGAGCGTGAGCGGGTTGTCGCTGCCGCCGGTGGCTGGGCGTCCCGCGAACCAGTGCACGAGGGTGTAGAAGCTCAGGCCGGTCACGAGGATCCAGGCGACGAGCAACACATACGCGATGGGCGAGGTGAAGTACGAGCGCACCTCGCGTTTGGCGATGGTCCACGCGGCCCTCATTGTTCTTCTCCCCCACGGGCCGCGGCGCTCGGCTCGCCGTCGTCCTCGTCGGTGCCCTGGTCTTCTTCGTCGTCGTCTTCCTCGGCGGTGAGGGAGGTGAAGACGTCTTCGAGGCTCGCGCCGCCGGGACGCAGTTCACGGAGCGAGAGTCCGGCGGCGGCGACCGCGGTGAAGATGGCTTCGGCGCCCGTGTCGGCGGTGACCCGCACGTGTCCGTGCAGCAGATCCCCCTGCGGTTCGAGCTCGTAGTCCACGACCACCTCGAGCCCCTCGAGCACGTCTTCGAACGCGTCCACGGCCCCGAGTCCGACGAACGTGACCACGGAGGATTCGCCGCGCCGCAGCGTGCCGGGTTCGCCCTCCCCCACCATGCGCCCGCGATCGATGATGATCACGCGCGAACAGATCGCTTCGACCTCCGGAAGAATGTGGGTCGAGAGGAAGACGGTCTTGTCCTTCGCGAAGCCGCGCACCAGAGCACGCACCGAACGGATCTGGTTCGGGTCCAAACCGCTCGTGGGTTCGTCCAGAATCAAGAGCGGCGGGTCGGTGAGCAGTGCGTCGGCGAGTCCCACCCGCTGGCGGTAGCCCTTCGAGAGCTGGCCGATGATGCGGGTCTCGGCGTCCTGCACGGCGGCTTGATCGAGGCTGCGGTCCACCGCGGCGGCGATGCCCTTCTTGCCACGGATGCCCTTGAGTTCGGCCCGGTAGCGCAGGTACTCGAACACCCGCATCTCGGGGTAGAGCGGCACACCTTCCGGCATGTATCCGATGAGGGCGCGGGCCTCGAGCGGCGACTTGATGGCGTCGATGCCATCGACCCGGATGCGGCCGGCGGTCGGGGCAAGGAACCCCGTGATCATCCGGAGCGTCGTGCTCTTGCCGGCGCCGTTCGGTCCCAGAAATCCCACGACCTCGCCGCGTCCCACCCGGAATGAGACATCGTCGACGGCGACCCGCGACCCGTAGAGTTTGGTGAGCCCTTCGACCTCCAGCACGGCGGAGCCATAGACCGGTGTGCCTGCGACCGCAACGGGCTTGGCTGGGTTCACCCGGTGGGTGAATGTCGGGTGTGGCCCCGGCAACCAGTGGGTGTGACCGTGCTACCGTCCCCGGCAGCGGGCATTCTGCCCGCCTTCACCACGAACTCCGCGACTCAGAACCCCAGGCGACGTGTGGATCCTCTTGTCGAGCGGGCCCAAAACGGGGACCAGGCAGCGTTTCAAGAGCTCTTCCTGAAGTACAGGGACACCGTTGCGCGGGTCGTGTATCGGGTGATGGGCCCCTCCTCTGAGATCGAGGATGTGGTCCAGGACGTGTTCATCCACGTCTACCGCTCGCTGCACACCTTCCGGGGTGAGGCGAAGTTCACCACGTGGCTTTACCGGCTTTCGGCCAACGTCACGAAGATGCATCTGCGCCGGAAGAAGTCGCGCCCGCGTTTTGCGGACGTGCCCATTCCAGAGCGGCTCGAACCCCGGGACGACGCCCCCGACCAGGCGGTCGAGCGGCGCGAGCGGGTCGAAGCGCTGTACCGTCTGGTGGATCGGCTCAGCGAGAAGAAGCGCGAGGTCCTCGTGCTGCACGACTTCGAGGGCATGAGCGCGAAAGAGATCGCGGAGGTGGTCGAGGCTCCGGTGCTCACCGTGCGGACCCGCCTCTTCTACGCGCGCAAGGAACTCTACGCCGCGCTCTCCGAGGAGCCGAGCCTCGCCGCGGTGGTCGATGAACTGCTCGACGCGTTGCCCGGAAAGCCGGCCCGGAAGAAGCGCAAGAAGGCGAAGGCGACCTCCGCGGAGAACGCGCCATGAGCAAACTTCGAGCACTCGAAGCGTACGCGGCGGGTCGCCTCAGCGAAGCCGGTCAGCGGCGCGTCGAACGTCTCCTCGAATCGAGCGAACATCGCCGCGCGCTCGCGGAGGTTCGGGCGCTCGCCTCCGTCGCCGGCGACGTCGGGACGTTGCCGGTCCCCACGCTCGACTGGGACCGGGTCGCGGAGGGACTGTCGGCCGCCATCGCGGATGAGCCGAAGCAGACAGCGGAGCGAGGCGCGGGACGTTCGCGCACGCCGCGCTGGCGGGCGCTGATGGCATACGAAGAAGGGGCCCTGTCGACCGGAGCTCGGGAGACGCTCGAACGCTTCTTGGAGGCCTCGTCGATCGACCGGGAGGCGCTCGCGCAAATCCGGGCGTTCGCCGAGCTCTCCGGCGAAGCGGAAGCCGAGACCGCGATGCCGCCGGTGGACTTCTCGCGCATGGAGCTCGCGCTTCGCCGCGAGGCGCGCAGTGTCGCGCGGCAGCCTGCGCGTCGCACCGCGGTCTGGATGGTCGGACTCGCGGCCGCGGCCGCGCTCGCAGTCGCATGGATTTCGAACCAACCGGCTTCGGACACGGTGGCCGAAGTCGAACGTCCGCTGCCGACCCGCGCGCCAGAGATCGCCGCCGTGATCGTCGGCGAAGTCACGGCAATGGTGGGTGAGGCATACCGACTCGATGGCGACGCCTTGGAGCCGATTCGACTCGGAGACGCGGTCCGGGTCGACCAGCCGCTCCGCGCCGAGGGTGCGCTTCACGTGCGTTTGGCGGAGGGCACCGGCTTCGTACTCGAGGGGGACGCCGCGCCCACCGAACTCACCGAGGACGGCATCACGATCGAACTCCGCAGCGGCCGCATCTCGAACCAGGTCCGGACGGGGACTCGGTACATGGTCCACACCGACTTGTACGAAGTGCACGTCCGGGGGACGCGCTTCGAGGTGGCGGTGGACGGCGAGCACCTCTCGGTGACGCTCGACGAAGGCAGGGTCGAGCTCCGGCACCGCGACGGCGCGCGCATCGAGTTGCTCGAGGCGCCCGCGCAGTGGCACAGCGCGGAGTCCGTGACCACGACCGCCCTGCGTGGAGACGGCGAGGGGCACGTCGCGACGCCGCGGGATCTCACTCCTTCGGACGAAGCACTCGCGCCGCTCACCATCCCGGCGAGTGACCGGTTCGTGGCGTGGGAGATCGATGGCGATCGAATGGAAGGTGCGGGTCCACTTCATCTGCGACTCCCGGCCGGCCAGGTCTCCATCACCGCGTTCGACACCGCGGGACGGGCGCACCAGACGGAACTCGAACTGCTCGCGGAAGGCGGCACGCTGGAAGAACGTTCGCTCCGCACGGAGGTCGTGCCGGGGCACTTGGAGCCGGCGGTGATCCGAGCGGTGGTCGCCCCGCGGCAACGTTGGCTGCGCCGCTGCTACGAACACACGCTGCGTCGCACCCACCCCGATCTGCGCGGTCGGTACGCGCTCCGGGTCGCGCTCGCGCGGGACGGTCGCGTGCGTCAGGTTCGGGTGGTCTCTTCAGACGAGGCGCCGCCCGCGTTCAGCCGCTGCCTCGAGGAAGAAGCGCGTCGTTGGTCCTTCCCGTCTCCGGGTGGACCCATGCACTTCGAAGTGCCGCTGAACTTCACGTCTCGCTGAGCAGCGGCAGCCTCAGACACAGCGGCAGCCTCAGACACGAACGCCGCGCTTGCGTTGGCAAGCACGGCGTCGGGGTCAGGCGCTCGGACTGAGCTCAGGCGAGCAGGCCCATGGCGGCCACGGCCGGGACGCGGCGCGGGGTCAGGTCGTCGCCGTAGCGTCGAATGCGGCGTTCGGCTTCCTCGTGCGCGTCGGGGGTGTCCACGTCGATCCAGCTGCATCCCGTCACATCGACGACCCGCATCTTGCCGCGGGCGGCCAACGTCGCCACGCCCTGGGAGAGCGAACAGCCCTCTTCGGTCTCGGCGGCCTGCAGCGCTTCGATGAGCGCCGGGGTGATTCGGAAGACACCGGTGTCGAGGCAATCGAAGCTCGGAAGCTCCTTGCCGATCTCGACGATGCGATCGCCGCGGACGCGGACCTTGGTCGCGTCGGGCAAGTCAAAGCAGCCCGGGACGTCTCGGTCGACGGCGAGTACCGACTCGTCATGGGCCAGCGGGAAGCGAGAGACTTTGCGGATCAGCGATGGCGACCAGAGATGGTCGCTCATGAGCAGGTAGGTCGGGCCGCGGACGAACTCGGCTGCCTTGAGCAGGGAGGTCCCGTTCGGTTTGTCGATCTCGTCGTTCTCGAAGAACGTGATTCGTGGACCGATGGTGCGGGTCTCGAGCGCGTCTCGCAGCACGTCGCCAAGGTGACCGACGACGATGCCCACCTCGCTGATGCCCGATCGATCGAGCGCGGACAGGATGCGCACGATGAGGGGGATCCCGTCGACTTCTTCGAGCGGCTTCGGGTACGGGCGGCCCTGCACGAGGCGGGTGCCTTTTCCGGCGGCGAGAATGATGGCTCGGGTCATGGGGGCTCGAAGGTAGGAGAGGTGTATCTGGCGTTCACACTGTGTGAACAAGAGCAACGGAAGGACTTGGCGCCCGTCCCCGGCTAGGTACGTTTCGCAGTCGAAAGCGACACAAAAACGTTTCGTCTTTTTTCTTGGCCACGGATGGAGCACACGACGTGCCAACGCGGGGCAAACGGGTGTCCGAAGTTTGCACGGTCAGCCTTGCAACCTCCTGGAATCGCAGGCGTATCGGCCACGACACGGTCGGCGAATCCGGAGCGGATGACAGCACCCGCCGGGCGTAGCGCAAAATGCCCCAATGGGCACGTTCCTGGCGCTGGTTGAAAGGTCGAAACCGATCCGCCCGGTGTCCGGTCCATGCGCACCCAGCGGGCGACTGCTGAGAATCAGTGCCCCGGCCGAGGGGTCTCGCCGTGGATGTAGATGCCGGTCCGTGGCCCCCCCTCCACCGGATAGACGGAGTGCCAGCCGTTGGGCAACGGAGGGTCCGCCCAGTTGAAGACGTGGCGCGCGTCGAGGGGCGAGAGGTTCACGCAACCGTGACTGCGGGGGCGTCCGAACCCGTTGTGCCAGAAGGCGGAGTGCAGCGCGTAGGCGAGCTCGAAGTACATGACGTACGGCACGTCGTCGACGGAGTACGGGCCGTCGACCGCGGTGTCACCGTCCATCGTGTCGGTCAGATGTTTGGACTTCACGTGGAAGATCCCGTCGATCGTGCGCCAGCTCTCATCCGGGTTCTCGACCCGATCGGCTTTGCCGGATGAGATGAGCGTCGCGTACACCGGGGTCTCGCCTTCGTAGGCGACGAGTGTCTGGGAGGCGAGGTTGATGTCGAGCCACTTGTGGGTGGTCTCGGGCAGTCGTCGAGGGCGGCTCTGCAAGCGGGCCACCCGAACATCGCGATCACGGAACCATCGCCCCTGAGCGTCTGCGAAGTACGTGTCGTCGCGCCAGACCTCCTCGGCCACCACGCTGAACCCTTCGTGGTACTCGACGTTTCCGCGGGCCCGCCGGAACGAACCGTTGGTTTCGTTGCGGCTGTAGGCGTTGACCCGGCTCGACAAGGTCCACGCATACGGCAGTTGCGGTGCGCGGACGGCGACGTCTTGCTCTTGGTCGCCCTCTTCTTCGCCCTCCGGCTCGCCATCCGCCTCCTCGGCCACTTCTTCTGGCTCGGGGTCCGCCTGCGAGTTGGCGATCGCCTCTGCCGCTTCGGAGTCCGCGGGGATCCCCGGCAGCTCGGTGCCGACGAACTCGCTGCCGCTGCGGGTGATGATCGCCCCATGCGGGACGAAGCCGTTGTTCTGGGTGCGCCAGTAGCGTCGTCCAGCGCGGCGGAAATCGCGGTCGAGGCTCACGAAGAACCCGCGCATCATCCACCGCATGACGATGCTCTCCGGGTCGCCCGCGAGTGTCTCGAGCGTCGGTCCGGTGTCTTCTTCTTCTTCGTCGTCGCTGGTCTCGAGGTTGGTGCCGGTCTCGCCCGACGCGGGCTCGGGATCGTGGGCCATCGCCGTCACCATGGGACTGGCCATCTCCACCATGGCGGCCATCGCGGTGTCGGCCATCGCGGTCTCCGTCATCGCGGTCTCCGTCATCGCGGTCTCTGTCATCGCGGTCTGCGTCATCGCAGTGTCGGTCATGGTGGTGTCCATCGCCGCCATCTCGGATCCATCGTCGCCCTCGGAACCGGCCGCCGGCGCGGCGCCGGGGATCCGGAAGCCTTCGTGTTCCGAGGCCTCTTCGATGGTGGGAAGGCGTCGGTACATCGGCGCCCGACGCCGCACGAAACCGTACTCGTAAGGCAGCACGTCTTCGCGGCTGGGCTGACGTCCTCGGCGTTCCGGCAGCCGTTCGCCTTCGAAGGCGGTGACGTGTCGGCCGTTGCAGACGAACCCACCCGAGGTAAGCTCGTACCACCCGCCGCGGCATCGTTCCGTGCCCACCGGCTGGGAGGTCTTCGCCATCAGCACCGCACCCGCGCGCAGGTACCCGATTCGTTCCGCATCCCGAGACGGCTCCGCACGGACGGGCACCACGAAACGACGGGCGAAGATGCGTTTGGGCGGGCCGGTGTCCACGACGGGCGCTGGCGCCTCGGCCTCGTCGGCCCCTTCGAGGTCGTCCGTCTCGTCCGCTTCGGCGGCTTCGCGGTCGATCTCTGGCGCCTCCTCGACCCCAACCCCGGACTCCCCGCACGCAGAAGCGAGCAACAGCGCGATCAGAACCCAGCGGACAGAACGTTCTCGAGACGAAGAAACCATCGCAAGCCGTAGTTTCACGCCACCTCCACACGGTCAAACCGACCACCCGGAGGTCCGCCTGTGAACGACGCCCAGGCAGCCCGTGCGACCGTGTTCGGCGCCACGCTCTCGCTCGTCTTCCACGCGGCGCTCGCCATCGGTGTGGGGGTCTGCGCCAAGCCGCCCGAGTTCGACTTCGAGTTCGAACTCCCGATGGACATCGAACTGGGCATGTCGGACGAGATGATGGCCGCTGCCGTGCCCAACGAACCGGAGCCCCCGCCCGAGACCGAGCCCGTGGTCGAACCCGAGGGCGAAGGAGAGACCTCCTTGGTGGATGCCGGTCCGCCGCCTCCACCCGATGCCGGGATGCGCAGGCCGGATGCAGGGGTCGACGCAGGACCAGAGCAGGCAGGCGACGAAGGCGCCGAGGTCGCGTCGGAGGGGACGTCTCGGATTCCTCCGGGCGCCCAGATCGCGCTGCGGCTCGACCTCGCGCGGGTGCGCGCATCCGTGCTGGGCCCCGACGTGCGCGGGCTGTTGAACGCGATCCCGGACTGGCACCTCATCTTGGATGGCAGCGGCATTCGCCCCCTCGAAGATCTGGATCGCCTTCTCATCGCCAGCCCCAACCTCCAGCGTGCGCAGCTGGTGATCGCCGGCCGGCACAACCACGCAGGCGAGGAAGCCGGTGCAGGCCACGCCTACGTGCGGGAGGTCGCCGCGCGGTTCGGCGCCGCCCGCGACGTGGCGGTCACTTGGCGCACCCAAGGCGGTGTGCCGGTGGCGAACTGGCCGAACGAAGACGAGACCGAGCGGGTCATCGCGATCGTGGGACCCCGGCATTTCACCATCACCCGGCCAGAGGATCTGGTCCGGGTGCTGGCGATTGCGCGCGCACGCGACGAAGCCGATCCCGAAGAGAACCCGGATCTCGAGGACGCCGCTGGTCCGGATGCGCTGCTCTCCATGGGGGCAGAGGCGGCGTTCACTGTGGAGATGGAAGGCATCCGGGCCTTTCAACGTCGAGGCCGGCCCGAACTGATGCCTCAGAGCCTGCGGGCGTCCGTGCGTCACCGAGACCCGACCCACATCGTCCTCGAAGGCATGGCGGTGTTCCCGAACGCCGCAGAGGCCGAGGTCGCGGTCGCGTACTGGGAAGAGCAGCGCGAGCGTCTGATGGGCAACCCGTTCGTGGCCATCAGCGGCATGGGTCGCCCGCTTCGCGATGCGCGCATGGAACGGGACGGGGCGCGGGTCGAAATCGAAGCGGCGCTGACCGTCTCACAGACGCGGTTGGTGATCAGCTACCTCGAGGGTGCGCTGGTGTCGCGACAGCGGGCGCGGGAACGTCGCCTGCGGCAAGAGCAACGCGGAAGCGCAGACCCCACGCCCATGGAGTCGACCGCGATGGACGCGCCCGGATCAGACGGTCCTGGCAACGAGGGTTCGGACGGCGTGGCGACCGGGTCCGACGGTCCGGGCGAGTGAACCTTCGCGCGCTTGAACGCCGTCGAGTCGGAGTTCAGCGAACGCGCGCAGGTTAAAAAGAAAAAGCGCGCCCGAAGGCACGCTTCCCCTCTTCACCCGAAGGTGATTCGTCTCAGAGGACGATGTCCTTGAGCTTCTTCAAGGGCGTTGCACGAAGCTTCTTCGACTTCGGGACGTCCTTGTAGAAGATCTCGCCCGTACCGGGGTTGCGGAACTTCTTGTTCTTCGCCGCCGGAACTTCCTTGAGCTTCAGCTTGATGAGATCCGGAACCACGAACTCCTTCGGTCCGCGCTTTCCAAGCTCACGCTTGATGAGATCGCGCATCCCTTCGAAGACCGCAGATACCTCACGCTTGGTCAGGCCGGTTCGCTCTGCGAGCTCGCCGATGATCTGAGCCTTCGTCATGCGCTTTCCAGCTGCCATCGCTCCCTCCATTCAACCTTCAATATTCCCCGGCGAAAGCCAGGGCGAGGCGTGAATCGCCCCATAAAAGTGGGCGAACCTATGCACGGCTGGTTCAACCGTGACAAGCACAATTTGCGAAAAGAACCGAAGAAAACCGAGAACGCATTCTAGCCCCTGCCTGGCATGGCCCCATTTCGCGGACCCAATCGGTCCCAGCGCAGCGTGGCCCGCCACGCACTGCCCCACGGTTTGACCCCAGCTTCTCCACAGGGTGGTCTCGCAACTGATTCGACGAAGAGTCAGAGCCATGGCTGTTGCAACACCTTGGAATTGCGCCGAATTGCGGCGCGCCGGCGGGTCGCCAGGGCTCCGGGGCGGAGGCGCAATCCGCAGAGTTATCCCCAGTTCATGGGGACAACCGAGAGGTCGCGGCGGCCACCAAACCGTCGGTCCGGGCCATCATGACGCGGCGCTCATCCTCGTCTCGGTGGTCGTATCCCAGAAGATGCAGCAGTCCGTGGGCGAGCAAGAAAGTCACCTCGTAGGCGATCGTCCGGTTCGCGTCGCTGGCCTGACGTCGGGCGGTATCGATGGAGATCACCACATCTCCCAGCAACTCGGGGTGCAGGGCGCCGCCCTCCCCCTCCGACATCGCAAACGCGAGCACATCGGTCGGCTGGTCCTTCTTACGGAACTCCCGGTTGAGGCGATGAATCGTCTCGTCGTCGCACAGGAGGATCGAGAGTTCGGCCTTCCCGCGGCGCAGCGCCTTCAACATGCGCTCGGCCCGCAGCCGAACGGTGGAGTTCTGGATGGGACGACGACGGACGCCCTGCGAAGAAACGAAAACCGGCACGTCGTCACTGTGAACTCGGAAACCGGTTCGTGCGACCTCGATTCGCCAGGAGCACGACCTGGACGCCGTGGGAGGACGCGCTCGATTCGCATTGAACAGTCCCTGGTGGTATGGCCGTGTCATGACGGAGATCATCGCGGTTCATGCACGAGAAATTCTCGACTCCCGAGGCAACCCCACCCTCGAGGTGGACGTGGAGTTGGCCAGTGGCGCCGGCGGCCGGGCGGCGGTCCCGAGCGGCGCCTCGACCGGCGAACACGAGGCCCACGAGCTGCGGGACCAGGATGCCTCGCGCTTTCTCGGCAAGGGTGTGCTCGCTGCCGTGAACAACGTGAACGAGGTGATCGCACCGGAGGTCGTCGGTCTCGATGCACTCCAGCAGTCCGAAGTGGACCACGCGATGATCACGCTCGACGGCACCTCGAACAAATCCAAACTCGGCGCCAACGCTCTGCTCGGCGTGAGCCTCGCGACGGCCCGCGCGGCGGCGAACGCAGTGGGGCTGCCGCTTTGGCGGTACCTCGGCGGTGCCCAGGCACGCGTCCTTCCGACCCCGTTCATGAACATCATCAACGGCGGCGCCCACGCGGACAACGGGCTCGACATCCAAGAGTTCATGGTCGTGCCGGTGGGGCTTCCGAGTTTTCGCGAAGGGCTCCGGGCCGGCGTCGAAGTCTTCCACCACCTCAAGAAGCTGCTCAAAGAAGCGGGCATGTCCACGAACGTGGGAGACGAAGGCGGATTCGCGCCCAGCCTCGAGCGCAACGAAGACGCGCTGGTGTTTGTCAGCAAGGCGATCGAGGCGGCCGGGTACGTGCCAGGCGAACAGATCGCCATCGCGCTGGATGTCGCGGCGAGCGAGTTCTTCGACGCCACCACCGAGAAGTACACCTTCGACGGCAAGCAGATCGACGCCGAGGGCCTGTGCGGGATCTACGCGGAGTTCGCCGGCAAGTACCCGATCGTGTCCATCGAGGATGGATGCGCGGAAGACGACTGGACCGGTTGGCTCTCGCTGACCGAGATGCTCCCCGACATGCAGCTCGTCGGCGACGACCTCTTCGTGACCAACGTGGAGCGGCTTGGCCGGGGCATCGCGGAGGAGATCGCGAACGCGATCCTCATCAAGGTGAACCAGATCGGCACCCTCACCGAGACGCTCGACACCATCCGCCTCGGCGAACGAAACGGCTACTCGTCGATCATCTCGCATCGGTCGGGTGAAACCGAAGACACCTTCATCGCCGATCTCGCCGTGGCGACTGGCGTGGGACAGATCAAGACCGGCTCCGCGTCGCGCTCCGATCGGGTGGCCAAGTACAACCAGCTGCTTCGCATCGAAGAACAGCTGGGGGCCTCCGCGATCTACGCAGGCGCGAGCACGTTCGCCTGATGTTCCAACGCATCTTGATCGCGCGGCGCGGGGAAGCCGCAGCGCGCGTGGCCCGCACTTGCAAACGGCTCGGCATCGACGTCATTGGCCTGCACAGCCATCCCACCGAGAGCGTGCACGTCGACGCGTGCGACGAGAACTTCGAAGTCGAGGCGGTCAACGGAACCGTGCCGCCGGAGACCGTGCTCGCCATCGCGAAGAAGGCGAAGGTCGACGCGGTGTACCCGGGGTACGCGTCGCACACCGAGCACCACGAACTGGCGCGGTGCTTGGAAGCGGAAGGCATCCCGTTCGTCGGCGTGGACCCGGATGTGCTCGCGCTCGTGCGCGACCGCATCGCGCTGCGCGCCGTCGCCGACGCCGTCGACGTTCGCTTCCTTCCTGGCGGCTCCGCCAACGTCCTCTCCGAAGCGATCGAGATCGCGGACGAGATCGGCTACCCGATCCGGCTCGCCCCACGGCTCGCACGCTCCGGCATCGGACACCGGGTCGTCGACGACGAAGACGACCTCTTCAAGGTGTGGGACGTCATGCGTCTCGACGTGCCCGAAGGACCGATCGTCGTCGAGCGCTGGATCCCACGCTCGCGCAGCATCGAAGTCTTGCTCGCGGCCGACTCCCACGGCGACGTCTGCGCGCTCGCGGAGGGCGAGACCAGCATCGTCCGCGACGGCCGTGGGCTGGTGCGCGAATGCCCCTCGCCGGAGCTCGTCTTCCGCGGATACGGCGAAGCGGTCCGTGAGTACATGTTCGACGTGGGCATCCGCATCGCACGTGGACTCGACCACTGCGGCCTGCTGGGCGTCCAGATGTTGCTCGACGAACACGCGCGCGTGTTTGTGCGCGGCGCGCGTCTCGGGCTTCCGAACCTGCACGCCGTGTTCGAGATGGTCACCGGCCTCGATCTCGTCGAGCTTCAGCTTCGCTGCGCGGCGGGCGAGCCTTTGAACGACGACGTCACGCTGCTTCAAACGACGGGTCACGCGATCGGCGCCCAACTGCTCGGCACCGACGAGGCGAGCCGGACTCAGATCGTGGAAGACCTCCGGTTCCTCACGCTCCCGCAGAGCCGCGCCCGCATCGAAGCGTCCGTCGTGCCCGGCGCGGGCGTGCCGCCGGACGACTGGCCGCGCATCGCGAAGCTCACCTGCCACGCCGCGATTCGGCATCAGGCGCTCTTGACCCTTGATCGGCTTCTGGCGATCAGCGAGGCGCCTCCGGTCACCACCAACCGCGATGAGATCCGGAAGGTTCTCGCCCATGGCGCCTTCGTCGCGGGCCAGTACGACCAGACCCTCGCGTTCTGAGCTCCGGTGAGACGCCTGGCTCGCTTCGCGAGACTGACTTCAAGAACGTGTGAGTGACTCTGCGATCGCCCGCACGGTCAGTGGGCTGCAGCCTTCCGCCTTGTTGTTGGCGATGACGTAAGCGTCGCGGTCGAGGTCGCTGAACTCTTGGATGAGCGCGACGGTCTGCGCCCGCATCTCGGGCTGCGGTGCCGCGAGTCGATCGAAGGGCTCGAGCAGCGCCTTCTGCTTCGCATACTGCTCCCCCGGCGGAATCATCAAGCGGACGACGAGCGGCCCAGGCAGGACCCCGATGCGGGCGCGTTGCTCGGCCAGCTGTGGCATGCGTTCCCAGTAGTTGAAGACATGCACGCCGCCATGGGCGCCGAGCGCGTCCACGTACTGCGGCGACAAGAGACGCACGTCTCGAAGCTCGAACCCGAACGTGAAGTCGCGGGGCGCCCCTTCGAGGAACCGCGCGACGACCCGCGCGAAGCCATCCGCGTTCACGGGTCCAGGCGCCGGCGGCACGCAGACGAGGATCGGACCCTGGTGTGGTTCGAACCGGGCCTCGCGCAGCGGACGCAACACCGACTCGAGCAAGTCCAGATCCAGGAACGATGGATTGACCCGCCCGCGTGCATCGCCGCTCGCAAACACACGGGTGCTGATGGCCGACCAGACCTTCTGCACGCAGCGAAAATCCGCCGGCAGAAGCGACGCGTAGTGCTGGTAATCCTTCGCGGTCAGCGGGCCGTAGAAGCTCCGATCGATGCCAACCGTTCGCAGCAACGGGTGGCGCGCGTACTCGCGAAGCGACTCTCGCACGAACGCCTTCTCGTTGCGGTAACGCTCCCGGTAGACGATGCCGGCCCACCCGGGAAACGTCCAACTCGACGTGCCGAACCGGAGCGCCTTCGGAAGACGCGCCGCGAGCGCCCCGAGCGCTTCGAGGTCGAGCTGAGGTTCCTCGATCGCGCGCCCGAAGAGGTCGAGCTGGGGGTCGCCGAAGAGGCGTGTCCGTCCGTCCGACACGAGCTCACTGCTGGGCGCGGTACCGGGCGACCGCTTCGTTGTGCTCCTCGAGGGTCGCGCTGAACGAGTGCCGCCCGTGGCCGCGCGCCACGAAGTAGAGGTAGTCGTGTGGTTCGGGATCGAGGACGGCTTCGATCGACGGAAGGCCAGGGTTGCAGATCGGGGTCGGCGGCAACCCCGGGTGCCGGTACGTGTTGTAGCGGTTGCCCGAATCGTTGAGCATCGCGCGGGTGATCGTGCCGCCGAAGTTCGCGCAGCTGGGCGTCGCGTTTGGTTCGGCGATGCATCCGTAACTCACCGTCGGGTCCGCTTGAAGTCGCTGCAAGGGCCGGAAGGTCTCGCTTTGCAGCCGGTTCAGGAACACCCCCGCGATGGTCCGGCGCTCCACGGCGACGGCCGCTTCTTTCTCCACCACCGATGCGAGTGTGAGCACTTCCTGAAACGTCCAGCCCAGGGTTTCACCGAGCTCGGTCAGTCGCGCCGCGTGCCGCTCACGCACCGCCTCCATGCGTTGTTCGAAGACCCGCTGCATGCGCCGGCTCACGCGCCTTGGATCGCTGCCCCGACGAAACTCATAGGTGTCCGGGAACAACATGCCTTCCGCGGTGCCGGGCAGCCCATCGCGGCGCTCGAGCGACGCTTCGAGAAACGCGTCGCGGTCGCAGATGCCCGCGGCCGCGAGCCGCTCCGCGATGTCGAACCGGTGAATGCCCTCCGGCAATGTCACCCGCACCAAGTGGTCTTCGCGCCGGTCGTCGAGTCGCGCCGCGAGTGCTTCAGGCGAGAGCCCGCGGCCGAGCAACACGGTGCCGTGCCGGAGCGACTTCCCCACGCCGCGCAGGCGCAGGTAGATCGAGAAGACGAAGGGCCGCTCGACGAGTTCCGCTTCGGCGAGCTGGTTCACCACCTCGGCGACAGAGGCGTGTTCGGCGATCTCGAGCTCCACCGACTCCGTCGGGCGATGGTTGCCCGAGCGCGGGTAGACCAGCAGCAGCCACGCGAGCGCGCCGATGCTCACCAGCAGCAAGAGCCCGAGCAAGCGCATGAGCCGTTTGCCGCGCTTCGTGCGCTTGCGCTTCGGCCGGCTCATTCCTCCTCCGACCGAGTGCGCTGGGCGACGCGCGCGTCGAGGCAACTCTGCAGCAAGATGGCGGCCGCGGCCTGGTCCACCACCTGCTTCTGCTTTCGACCACTCACGCCCAACGTGCGCAGACCGCGCTCCGCCGACACGGTGGTCAGCCGCTCGTCCCAGTACGTCACAGGCACTCCGAGTTCGTCCCCCAGCACGTCCCCGAAACGTCTGGCACGCCGAGCCGCTTCCCCCTCGGTCCCATCGAGTCGAAGCGGGAGACCCACGATGACCTCGCCGACGGTGGTCTCGGCCCCAGCGAGTTCACGTTTCACCGCGCGGGCGCCTTCTCGGTCGCTCTGGCCTCGGGCCACCGTGCGCCATGGGAGCGCCATCGTGCCGTTCGCCTCGTCCGAGAGCGCGAGCCCGATCCGCACCCTCCCCGGGTCCACGCCAAGCAACCGAACCATGACCGTCCTCATAGGCCGGTCCCCCGGGCGGCGCACCCCGCATCTGCAGACCGAGGCCGGGACCGATGGCGTCGGGCCTGCTATGCCGCCTCCGTGGACGCTCCGAAAGAACCGAAGGCAGACAACCTCACGTGGCACGCCGGCGAAGTGGACGCATCCGCGCGCCGCAAAGCGCACGGACACGGCGGCGCCACGATCTGGCTGACCGGCTTGAGCGGCTCCGGCAAGAGCACCTTGGCCCATCGGGTCGAGCGCCTGCTCATCGAGCGCGGCGCGTTCGCGTACGTGCTCGACGGCGACAACGTCCGGCATGGGCTCAACGTCGACCTCGGGTTCGATCCGAAAGAACGCCAAGAGAACGTTCGGCGCGTCGGCGAGGTCGCACGGCTCTTCACGGACGCCGGTGCGATCGTGCTGACCGCGTTCATCAGCCCGTACCTCGAAGACCGCGCGCTCGTCCGAGCGCGGCTGCAGCCTCTCCGCTTCATCGAGCTGCACGTGGCCGCCGACGTGGGCGTCTGCGAAGCGCGGGATCCCAAGGGCCTCTACGCCAAAGCCCGGCGCGGCGAGATCCCCCAGTTCACCGGGATCAGCGCGCCCTACGAAGCACCCATCGACCCCGAACTGCGGGTGGACACGGGCGCGCTCTCGATCGACGAGTCCGCGGCCCAGGTCATCGCGTACCTGGAGGCGACCGGCGTCCTGTAGCGCCTCGGACACGTTGGTGCACCACGCACCATAACAGTGCATCGCCATGCATGGTGCGCCGGGCATCTTCCCAGAACCATTCATGAATTGACCCGATAGCGCGCTGGCACACCGTTCGCAAAGTACCCCCTCGGAGGTAGCGAATGGCAGACATGACGGTTCGGTTCTTTGGAGTGCGTGGGTCGATCGCATCGCCAGGCGAAAGCACGGCGGGGTTCGGGGGCAACACCAGTTGCGTGGAGGTGCGGGTGGGCGACACCCGGCTGATTCTCGATTCGGGGACCGGCATCCGGGCCCTCGGCGGGCTCTTGCTGCAGGACCCCGCAGCGCAGGCCAAGGGGGTCGAAGCGACGCTCTTGCTCTCGCACCTGCACTGGGACCACATCCAGGGGCTCCCGTTCTTCGCCCCCATCTACATGCCGCACACCAAGCTGCGCATCTGCGGCGAAGGCAGCCCGGAGCTCGGTCTGCGGGAGGCGCTGAGCCTCCAGATGCGGCCGCCCACCTTCCCGGTGCTCTGGGAGGACCTGCCCGCGCAGTTGAGCTACCGGACCCTGCGCCACGGGCAGCGCTTCGTCATCGACGACGTCGAAGTGCGGTGCGCGAAGCTCAACCACCCAGGCGGCGGGGTGCTCGCGTACCGGCTCGAGCACGGGGGCCGCAGCGTGGTGTTCGCGACCGACACCGAACACTACGAGTGCATCGACCCGACTCTGCTCAAGCTCGCGCTCGGCGCCGACGTGCTCATCTACGACGCGCAGTACCTGCCGGAGGAGTACCGCGGCGACGTGGGCATGGCGAAGGTCGGCTGGGGCCACTCCACCTACGAAGCGGCGACCAAGTTGGCGCGCGCCGCCGGCGTTGGGCGGCTGGTGCTCTTCCACCACGATCCGAGCCGCGACGACGCGGGGGTGCAGGCGCTCGAAGACCGCGCGCGGGCGGAGTTCGACCGCACCGAGTGCGCCCGCGAAGGACGCGAGATCGTGATGCCCGACGTGGCGGAACGTGCGGCCTGAGCCCGAGACCTTGCAGTTGGCGGTGGGTGCGGCGATGAAGGACCCGCGCGGTGCGCCGATGGAGGCCGAGTCCGCGTTGCTCGAACCCACCTCGGGCGCGGCGGCGCGCCGCCTCTTCGCGGAGCTCGCCGACCTCGGCGAAGAGAGCGGTACACTCGCGCTGCCCATGAGCCGCCTCTCTCTGCTCGTCGACCTCGCGTCGCTCATTCCCCGCGAGGTCGACCTCGACTCGTTGCTGCAGGCCGCGTGCGAGCGGCTGGCCGAAGCGATGCATGCGGACCGGGCGACCCTGTGGCTGGTCGATGCCGAGCGGGGGGACTTGTTCACCCAGGTCGCGGTGTTGCCAGAGTTGCCCGCGCTCCGGCAACCGATGGGCCGGGGCATCGCTGGATTCGTTGCGGAGAAGGGCGAGGTGTTGCGGGTCGACGACGCACACTCGGATCCCAGATTCGATCCGAGCGCCGACGCCGCGACCGGATACACCACCCGCAACATGCTCGTCGCGCCGGTGCGCGAAGGACCGACGGCGCCGGTCCGCGGGGTGGTGCAGGTGCTCAACCGGGCCGAGGGATCCTTCAGCGAAGAAGACGAACGGTTCCTCGCCGCGCTCGCGATCCAGCTCGGGCACGTGCTCTCGCTGACCACCCTGCGGGCCGAGGACGCGAGTGGTCCCGGCGTCGTGATGCGCGGCCCCTTCAACCACATCGTTGGTCGAAGCCCTGCGATGGACGAGGTCTACGAGCGCGTCGCGCTCTCGGCGCAGACGGACGCGTCGGTGCTGCTGCGGGGAGAGACCGGGACCGGCAAGTCGTTGCTCGCCCGCGCGGTCCACGTGAACGGCGCACGCCAGGGTGGCCCTTTCGTCACCGTGGACTGCACCACCCTCCCCGGCGATCTCGTCGAGAGCGAACTCTTCGGACACGAACGCGGCTCGTTCACCGGCGCCGAACGGCGGGTGCGCGGCAAGGTCGAGATGGCGGAAGGCGGCACGCTCTTTCTCGATGAGATCGGCGACTTGCCGCTCGAGATCCAGGGCAAGTTGCTCCGGTTCCTGCAAGAGAAGCAGTTCGAGCGGGTGGGCGGGCGCGAGACCCTGCACAGCGACACCCGCATTCTCTGCGCGACCCACCGCGATCTGGAAGCCGCGGTCGAGGAAGGCACCTTCCGAGAGGATCTCTACTACCGCGTCCGCGTGGTCGAGATCGAGGTGCCGCCGCTCCGCGCCCGCGGCCCCGACGAAGTCGAACGGTTGGCGCGTCACTTCCTGGATCTCTACGCTCGGCGACACAAGCGGTTGGGCAGCGCGGGCGAAGTGCCGGAGCTCTCCGCCGATGTGCTCAGCCGACTGCGCGCACACGACTGGCCCGGCAACGTGCGCGAACTCGAACACTGGATCGAGAGTGCGGTGGTGCTCGCGCCGCAGGGCAAGATCCTGTTGCGCCACCTTCCGACGCCCCGCGGTCGCGCACGTCGTTCGGCGGGCGTGACCATTCCACTCGGCGCGACGATGGAAGAAGCCAAGCGGGCGTTTGTCGAAGCGGTGGTGGCGTCGTGTGGGGGCAGCCGGAAGGATGCGGCGGAGAAACTCGGGATCGGGCGCAACACCGTGACCCGGCTACTCAAGGACTAGTCTCCGCGCAGGCGAAAGACGCTCCTGGATGGTGGCGCGGCGGCAGGCACCGCTCGAAGCGCTTGCGCGGCGGCCGTGGGTCGGCTGCACTGCGGCATGACCCACGTTCTCGTCGGCGACATCGGCGGCACCAAGACTTGGCTCGCCGTCTTCGACGGGCGCGGAGAACTGATCCGCGAGACGAAGTTCGAGAGCGGAGCGTTCGAGCGCTTCGAGGACGCGCTCGACGCATTCTCAGCCGGCGCGCCGATCGCCGCCGCGGCGTTCGGCGTGGCGGGACCGGTGACGCCCGGGAAGAACGGCGGCCGCGAAGTCCACACGACCAACCTCCCCTGGACCATCCGCGAATCCGAACTGCGGTTCCGGCTTCAGGTCCCCATCACCCTGCTCAACGACTTCGAAGCCGCGGCGCTGGGGTCGAACCTGGCCGAGTCGGTGGTGCTGCAGTCCGGCCAGGTCGAAGCCGACGGCCCGCGTCTCATCGTCGGGGCGGGAACCGGGCTCGGCAAAGCGGTGATCCTGCCTGCGAAGGAGAACCACGTCCTCGCGCGGGTGCTGCGATCGGAAGGCGGACACGTGGGGTTCGCGCCGCGCAACGCGGACGACGCGGCGTTGCTCGCGTTCGTGCGGCAAAAGGCCGAAGAAGACCACGTGCCGCTCGAACGGCTGGTCTCCGGCGTGGGCATCGCGACGATCTACGCGTACCTCACGCAGTCGACTTCACCGAAGAACGACGGAGAGATGGATGGCGCCGAAGTCTCCGCGCGCGCTGCACAGGGAGACCCGCAGGCCGCCCGTGCGATCGAGTGGTTCGTGCAGCTCTACGGATCGGCGATTGGGGACTTCGCGCTCGACGTGTTGCCGACCGGCGGTCTGTTCATCGCCGGCGGCATCGCACCGAAGCTGCACGCCGCAGACCCGGAGGGGTTCGCGAAGACCCTGCTCGGCGCGATGCGGAACAAGGGCGCGATGGCGCCGCTGATCGACACGACCCGCGTCGCCCTGATCACGGACGAGCGGGTCGGTCTGCTCGGCGCCGCGCGGGCGGCGCTCGAGTCGCTCAAGCGCTGAGCGCTACTGCTGCGGTGAGAAGACCAGTGGCCACTCGAAGACGGCGTTGCCACCCTCGGGTCCGCCGTCGCGGAAGCGGATGGTATTCAGGTGCCGGACGATGCACGCACCGGTGGCGGATGTGAGCTGGCTGCTCGTGACCCGGGCCCGCACGTGGCCGGGTTCGAAGACGGTGAGTTGCAAGCCAACCCGGCCGCGGGCCGTCGGGTTTCGGCTGAGCTCCAGCTCGTAGCAGCGCGCGATGCGGGAGCTCAGTCGGCGGACGCGCTGGGCGAGCAGGCGGGCATCGAACTCGGCGCCGTCGACGTCGATCGGTTCGTCGTAGTCCAGCCGAGAGGGCGGCAGATCGCGTTCGGTCACGTCGCTGCCTTCCATCTCGGTGCGCGGCTGGTTGCGGCGCGCGAGCATGCCCAGATCCATCCCCTCGCCTGAGCCGGGCGTGTCGCGCACGAGGACCCGGTCGGAGCGGGCGACCCGCTGATCGTCGACCCCGGTGACCTGGGCCAGGATGTCTCCCGCCCCCGTCGTATCGGCCCCTTCGATCAGCTCGTTGAAACTGGTCATGCCGCCGCTCTCGCCGTTGGTCCCAATGACGAGCGCCTGGGCGACCTGTTGTGCGATGGACTCGTAGTCCAAGCTGGGCGGCGCGTCGCTGGTCTGCTGTGGCGTGGACGGTCGGTCCGCACGCCGTGGTGTGCGGTCGGTCGTCGGGGGCGGATCGTTGGGCGCCACGTCGGGTGCCGGACCGTTGTCGCGGGTCAGTTCCGGCTCCGGTTCGTGGTCCTGCCACTGGGTCGCGGCCGGAGGCTCCTGCGGCTCTTCGAGGATCAGCGTCATCGCGTAGCTGTTGTCTTCCAGACCCATCGCGACGGGCCAGTCCGCGCCTTCGAGGAACACGAGTCCCGCGAAGAAGAAGGTGAAGATCGCGGAGGCGATGCTGGTGAAGGCCCAATCGACCTGGCCGAAGAGGCCGCCGCGCACCGAGCTCGGCAGCATGGGTTTGGCCATCTTGGGCGGGGGCGCGACGAGCTGGAAGAGGAGCGAGACTTCGCCGAAGCGGAGGCGGCCGCGGGCGCTCTCGACGAGCCGGGTCGTGCCGGTCGCGCTGCCGACTTCGGCGCCGTTGGCGAGGCGCACTTCGTCGCAGCCGGCGGGCACGTTCAGCGTCCACTGCCCGCCCTTGCATTCGAAGACCGTCTTCATGCCGCCGAGTCCCGGCACCACGAAGTGGGCCCGCTCGCCGGGTCCCACCCTCAGCGCATCGGACACCAACCGTTCTTCTTCGATGCGTCCCTTGGCCACCCGCGCGATCCGGAGCACCTGGACCTCGGACTTCTGTGGCAGTGCCTGCATGGCCATGGTCATCGCACCTCGACCGGAGTTCGGGCGGGCGTGTTTCGAATGCAGGGGTGCCTCACGCACCTCGGTGCGTTCTTGGGAAGCCATGGGAAGTCCTTGTCTCGCGCTGGGCAGCGCGACGGGGTTCGCGGTGGGTCACGCGCGGATCGGACCGCGCACCCCTACTCCGACACCAAGGAGGCGCGGAGGTTCCCGATGGGGTGAAACCGCGGCGCTCGCGAAGGCGATGAGGAAAGCCGAAGCCGACGCCGAAGCCGGTCCCGAAGCCGATCCCGAAGCCGAAGCCGATCCCGAAGCCGAAGCCGATCCCGAAGCCGATCCCGAAACCGATGCCAGCCGGCCTGGGGTCTGCCGCTGGCTTAGCGCTGGGTGGACGTGGCGGCGTTGCAGGCGTCGGCGAGGGCGCGGGCTTCGACGATGTTGTCTTCGATGGCGCAGTAGGTCCAGGCGCCGTAGCGGCCAACCGAGTGCACCCCACGGGTCGAGAGTGCACGGCGTTTGTCGGCCGCGTCTTTTAGGGACGCCTGCGTGATGTGCACGTAGGCCGGGTCGAGCACGACGTGGTGGTGGCTCACGAGGTTGTGGCCTTCGGTGATGCCGGTCTTCTCGAGATCGCGGAGCACTTGCAGGCGCGTCTCTTCGATCTGGGACTCGGTGGCGACGAAGCCCTTCGGGCGACCGATCTCGACGTACATGCTCATGCGGTCGGTGTCGAAGATGTTGTCGTAGAAGCCGACCCGGTAGAACGAGACGTCGCGCTGCGGGAAGTAGACCCAGTGCGCGCCTTCGAGCCCCTTGCGGTCGAAGCCGAGGTTGAACACTTGCACGACGTTCCAGCTGTAGACGTCCGGGTCGTAGGCGACGCCGCACATGCTCAAGAGCGACGGCAGGGGCGCGGCGCTGACGAGGGTTTCGAACCGGACTTCGCGTTTGGTGGTGCGGGCGACCTTCTTCGCGAGATCGATCTCCACGACCGCTTCGTTCAACGCGAGCTGATGACTCTTCAGTGATCGAGCCAGCGCATTCACGTACTCGATGGCGCCGCCCTCGGGGTACGTGAAGGTTGCGTTGTAGCTCGCGTTGTCTGCCGCTTTGAAGTTGCGCACCACGTCTTCGAGGTCCGCGTAGGGAAAGAAGCGGCCCATCGCGTCCACGTCGAGCGTGCCGAGGTCGCAGGCGTAGAGCTTCTCGTTGTACGGCACCAAGAAGCGCTCGGCGATGCCGCGACCGAACTTGGCGTAGAGCATCTCGGCGAAACTCTTCGGCGGCTCGGGGTACGCCTCGGCACGGAAGTAGAGGTCGTAGAGACACTCCAACATGTCGGCCTGGGGCAGTTGGTGAATGTTCTTTTGAAACGGAAAGTCGACGAAGCGGTCGCCGTAGTAGATCCGGCTGTCCTTCTGGACCTCCAAGATCCGCTGGTCGGGCATGCGCTCGATCAGGAACTTCTCGATCTCCGGATGCCGGAAGTGAAAGAAGTGTCCGCTGTAGTCCCAGGTGAACCCGTCCTGCTTCACCGTCTTGCAGTAGCCGCCGATCGCGGTGTCCCGCTCACAGATCAGGACGTCGTCGGAGGCGATGTGGTCCGCGAATGCGAGCCCACTGACGCCGGCACCGACCACCAAGTATTCGACCGAGTCCATTCAATCCCCTGCGCCCGGCGGAACGCCTGCATCGGTGCCCGCGTCGACATCTGTTCCCGAGTCCATGCCGGCGTCCACGCCTGTTCCCGAGTCCATGCCGGCGTCGACGCCTGCGTCCACGCCCGGACCTCCGTCGCGTCCCACACAAACGCCCGCTTCGCAGCTCTGTCCAAGGCTGCATCGCCGATCGCATCCGCCGCAGTGATCGCGGTCGCTCGTCGTGTCCACGCAGGAGGTGTTGAACGCGCCCGTACAGCAGCGGGACTCCGCGGTGCCATCGCAGCCCCCGCGTTCAACGCCACAGATGCAGCGTCCGCCTTCGCACGCGTTGCCGACGTCGAGGTCGCAGGGCTCGCCGCATGCGCCGCAGTCCTCGCCGTCCTGCTCCAGGTTCGCGCAGTACGGCAGCGGCCGCTCGTCGGTGGCCGGACAGCAGAAACTCTCGCGGTCCCCGCCGCAGCCCATCCGGTTGCGGCCGCAGATGCAGAGCCCGAGCTCGCACGCCATGCCACGGCCTTCCGCACAGACCACCCCGCAGCCCCCGCAGTTGAGCGGGTCGTCGTTGATGTCGATGCACTCGTTGCCGCCCTCGCTGCTCGGGCAACACCCTTCGGTCGAGCCGCAGGACATCGGACACCCCACCCCGCTGTCCCGGGGCGCGTCGGGGCCCACATCGGACGGGCGCTCCCCGGCATCTTCCACGCCCGAGTCGTCGTCGCCGCAACCAGACGTTCCGCCCCACGCGAACAGGCTCAGCGTCAGAACGAACGACCAAGAGAAGCGGGGCAGCGACATGGCGGCAGCATATCCGATTCCTCGACGGGCGCAGCCAGACGCGAGAGCGCCGACCGGTTTGAATCGGTCGTGATTGCGGCTCAACCCGTGCGCTGGCCGCGTGGGGGGAAGCCGCGGACGACCTTCAGCAGGTCTTCTTCGCGGCGCACCACCGCGAGCAGTTCCGAGTCGGTCGAAGACGCGCACACGAGTCCGAACGGGCCCTCGCCCTGCGGGTCGCCGGAGGTCACGTGGGCGACGGGGATCGGGCGTCCGTGTTTCGCGTGGGTCACGCCGTCGGCGTCGAGCTCCAGGCAGGTCATGATGCGCGCGGCGGCCTGCGCGAGGTCGAGCGGCACGTGTTCCGCGAGGTCGTTCATCGAACACGCGTCGTCGAGCACGAACGCGCCACTCGCCAGCCGCCTCAGAGCGGTCAGGTGCCCCACGGTCTCGAGGTCGATGGCCAGGTCCCGCGCGAACGACCGAACGTAGAATCCCTTCCCCGTGGTCAGGGTCACGTCGATCTCCGCGCCTTCGACGCGCGTGACATCGATCGACCGCACGACCACCTCGCGCAGCGGCGCCTCAACCACTTCACCGCGGCGGACCTTCTCATGGAGCCGCTCGCCATCGACGCGGATGGCGCTCACCGCGGGTGGACGCTGCATCTGAACGCCAAGGCGCTTCGCGGCGACCCTCTTCACGGTCGCGAGGTCGAGCGGCGGCACCGGCTTCGTCTCGACGACGTCGCCATCGGCATCGAGTGAGTCCGTCCCGGTGCCGAGTTGAATCGTCGCCGAGTACGACTTGTCGGCCGCGGTCAGCCATGGAACGAGCTTCGTGGCCCGCCCCACGGCGATGACCAGGACCCCTGTCGCCATCGGATCCAGCGTACCGGCGTGGCCGACCGCCCGAGTGCGGAGGACGCGGCGGATCTGGGCGACCACATCGTGCGACGTGGGACCGCGTGGTTTGTCGACGACGTAGACCCCGTCGGGTCCGTCGTTCGATCGGCCGCGGCGACCCATGTCAGCCGTCGAGTTCGGCCAGGATGGCGGCGCGCGCCAACGTCTCGGTTTCAGCGAGGGACTTCGAGACCTGCCCGCCAGCGGCTGCGCGGTGGCCGCCCCCGTGGAGCTGCTGGGCGATGGCCCCGACGTTGGCGTCGCCGCTCGAGCGCAGGCTGATCTTGGTGTCGAGTCCGCCCTCGGAGTTCGGGAACTCCCAGAGCAGGATCGCCACTTCCACGCCGCGAAGCATCCGCCCGTAGTTGACCATGCCCTCGACCATGTCGTCCGTCGCTTGGCACTCGTCGAGCATCTTCCGGGTGATGCGGAGAATGGCGCAGCGGCCGTCGAAGGCGAGTTCCAGGGTGTCGAGCACCACCCCCAGCAACTTCATCCGCTCGGCGGTCCAGCCTTCGAAGAGTTCGTACGCGGTGTGCCAAGCGTCGACCCCCTGGTCGAGCAGCTCGGCGCCGAGCCGCAGAGTCTTGCTGCGGGTGGTGGCGTATCGAAAGCCGCCCGTGTCGGCCACGATGGCGGCGTAGAGCGGTGCGGCCGCGCCGCGCGGAACCGGTCGCATGCCGAGGGCTTCCGCCAAGTCCATCACGACCTCGCCGGTGGAGCAGGCTTCGATGTCGCGCACGACGAGGTCGCCCACGTCGTCGTGGATCGCGTGGTGGTCCACCACGACGAGCGGTCCGGTCACATCGTCCGAGGGAAGACCAGGTGGCAAGAGGGTGTGGGCCGCGGTGTCCATGACGAAGGTCGCGTCGTAGCGCTCCCCGTCGGCCAGGGTGCGTTCGATGACGCCGCCCTCCGCAACGAACTGGGTGGCCAGGAACTGGAGGTTGGGCGCGAGTGGCTCGGGGATCCAGAGCGTGATGTCCTTGCCGAGGCTCTGGCACAACACGGTCATGCCGATGGCCGACCCGAGGGCGTCGGCATCCGGCCGCCGGTGGCAGGTCACCAGGAAGCGGGCACCACCCCGGAGCACGGAGAGCGCTTCTCGGATGACCTCTTCCGAGAGCGACGCATGGGGTGCCTCCGTCATTCGCTTTCGGAGTCTACCGCGCCCGCTGCAGGAACCGCAGTGCTGTCTGAGGTGCTTGCCGAGGGGCGGGTGTCGGACTCGATCTCGGCGAAAATCGCGTCCAGCCGCTGGGCGCGGTCGATCACCGCATCCCAAAAGAAGGTGAGTTCGGGCACCCGCCGAAGTTGCAGTTTGGGCGCGATCTCCCGGCGAAGGAAGCCTGCCGCCCGGTTCATCGCCTCCACCACCGCGGTCTGCCGCTGGTCGTCGGCCTCCTGGAGCACCCGCACGTACACGTAGGCCTGCTGCAGGTCCGGCGTCAGCTTCACGCCGGAGATGACCACGTCTTTGGCCAGCGGGTCGCGCAGACGGCCGCGCAGGACCACGTCCGCGATCTCGGCGCGCACGAGTTCCGCCACGCGCTCTGCGCGGCTTCCAGGACGGGTGCTGCTACGTTTCATTCGTCCGCCTCGAAATCCGACCAGTCGGCGACCACGTCGCCTCCGGTGGCGCGCCCTTCCAGGATGCGCGTGAACTCCGTCTTCACTTGGCGGACGCGGGCGAGGCCGGTGTGCTCCACGAACTCATGAATGGCCCGCAGTCTGCCCTCGGCATGGGCGCGTTCGTTGCTGACCACCACGAATCCGAGCACCGCACGCGTGTGTTCGTCCATCGCCTCCACCTCTGCGGCGGTGACGTCGAACTTCGCACGCGTCCGGTCGAGGACCGACCGGACGATGGAGCGTTTCGCCTTCAGTGAATCCACGCCCGAGAGCGCGAGTTCGACGCGGCATGCTCCGATCATCACGGTCGGCTAGTTGTCTTCGAGCGTGGCCGCGACTTCGACCTTCTCGAAACACTCGATGTGGTCCCCGACCTTCACATCGTTGAAGTTCTCGAGGCCGATGCCGCACTCGAACCCGTTCGCGACTTCCTTCACGTCTTCTTTCACGCGGCGGAGCGAAGCGAGCTTGCCAGACCACACGATGACGCCATCGCGGACCAGTCGGGCCTGAGCGGAGCGCTGCATCTTGCCCTCTTGCACCATGCAACCGGCGACGAGGCCGATCTTCGGGATGCTGAAGGTCTGACGCACTTCCGCTTTGCCGAGGTCCTTCTCGATGACCTTCGGCGCGAGCAGGCCGGCCATGGCCAGCTTCATCTCGTCGAGGGCCTCGTAGATGACGCTGTAGTGACGGATCTCGACGCCGTTCTTCTTGGCCATGCTGCTGGCCTTGCCCTGCGGGCGAACGTTGAAGCCGATGATGATGCAGAGGCCTTCAGAGGCGCCCGCAAGCATGACGTCGTTCTCGGTGATGCCACCGACGCCGGTGTGCACCAGCTTGACGACGACCCGGTCCGTCGAGAGGTCCTCGAGGGACTTGCGAAGTGCTTCGATCGAACCGTGCACGTCCGCTTTGACGACCAGCTGAAGTTCCTGCTGTTCGCCACGGTCGAGCATGTCCTGGAAGTGTTCGAGGCCGCGGGGCTGAGACATCGCCACTGGCTTGCTCGCGCCCTTCTTGTTCGCCTCGGCGACTTCCTGGGCCTTCTTGGCGTTCGTCACCTTGTAGACGAACTCGCCGGCATCCGGCATCGAGTCGAGGCCGAGAAGTTCGACTGGGGTCGCAGGACCAGCGGTCTTGAGCTTCTGTCCGCGGTCGTCCGTGAGCGCACGAATGCGGCCCCAGGCCGAACCAGCGACGACGTAGTCGCCGGTGTCGATCGAACCGTCGCGCACGAGCACGTTGGCCACGACGCCCCGACCACGGTCGAGCTTCGCCTCGAGGACGACGCCCTCGGCGGGGATGTTCGGGTTCGCGGTCAGCTCGAGCACTTCCGCCTGAAGCAGAATGCCGTCGAGCAGCTTGTCGATGCCTTCGCCCGTGATGGCCGAGGTCGGAATGAACATCGTGTCCCCGCCCCACTCTTCGGGCGTGAGCCCGAGAGAGGCGAGTTCGTTCATCACCTTGTCCGGCGCCGCGCCCGGTTTGTCGATCTTGTTGACCGCCACGATGATCGGTACGCCGGCCGCTTGAGAGTGCGCCACGGCTTCCCGCGTCTGAGGCATGACGCCGTCGTCTGCGGCCGCCACGAGGATGACCACGTCGGTCGCCTGTGCGCCACGGGCACGCATCGCGGTGAAGGCCTCATGGCCGGGCGTGTCGAGGAACACGACGGTGCCCTTCGCCGTCTCGACTCGGAAGGCGCTGATGTGCTGAGTGATGCCGCCGGCTTCGCCGTCCGCCACGTTGGCCGCGCGGATCTTGTCGAGCAGCGAGGTCTTGCCGTGATCGACGTGACCCATGATGGTCACGATCGGCGCGCGCGTGGTGCGGTCGCCCTCGTCGTCGAGGAACTCACCGCGCGCATCGTCCACGACCTCTTCGGTCGTCAGCGCGACGTTCTCGACGGTGAAGCCGAACTCGTCCGCGATGATGGTGGCGGTGTCCATGTCGAGCGTGCTGTTGATCATCACGCCGGTCACGCCCATTTGCATGAGCTTGCCCAGCAGATCCATCGCCTTGAGGCTCATGCGCTCGGCCAGGATCTTGAGACTGATCTGCCCCTCGACCTGGATGATGCGCTTGCGGGCGCTCGGCGTCGTGAGCTCCGTCTGCTTGGGCTTGCGGCCCTGGGGCAGACGCTTCTTCTTCGTGCCCTGCGGCCGGGCCTGAGGACCGATCGAGGAGCGGGTCTTGACCACGCGGCGCGCCGGACGGGAGGCCTGGTGCTCCTCCACGATCTTCTTGCGTTCTTCGGGGGTCAGCGCGCGCTTGGTCGTGCCCACGCCTTTGGCGGGAACCAAGGTCTTGCGGCGACCATCGGGGGGCGGCGGCACCGTCGGCGGGCGACGGGGAACCGGCACGGCGGCCTTCATCTTCCGCTCGGGTGAATCGCGGCGTTGCTCGAGGTCCACGAGGGGCGAGCTGACGCGCGGCGGCGGCGTGGGTTCGAACTCCGGCGCCTCGCTGGGATCGTCGAACGTGTCGAACTCCGCCTCGGCGGGCGTGTCGTACTCGTCCCCGTCGTACTCGACCTCGACTTTGGGAACGGGCGGCGCAGCCACGACGGGCTCCGCGACCGGCTCGTCGGCGGGCGGCGGGACGACCGGCTCGGCGCGGGGCTCCTCGACGACGGGCGCGACCTCGGGCGCCTTCGCCTCCACCACGTCCGGCTCAACCGGCGCAGCGGCGGGCGCTTCGACGGCGGGCTCCGCGGCGGCTGTCTCGGCGACGACCTCCACGGGCGCAGCGTCGACCTTCTTCCGGCGGGTTCGCCGACGGGTGACGGTGGGGCGAATCTTCTCTTCGATCTTCGCCTCGGCCTTGTCCTTCTCCACCGCACGTTTGACGCGCTCCACGTCGGTGACGTCGAGCACGCTCATGTGGTTCCGGACCTGGATGCCCAGCGTCTGGATGAGATGAATCAGATCTCGGTTCGGAAGCCCTAGATCTCGAGCTACCTCGTATACTCGCAACTTACTCATCCTCGTTCCGGCCCTCCGGCTCTTCGATCGCGCCCCTCTTTGGGGAACGCGCACTGCCAAGTTCGGGAGCGGCCGCCCCGCCCGTACGAACATCGGAGTCTCGACGCAACCCGATCAGTTGCTTCGTGACCTGTCCAATGGCTGTTGCCAGCCCTTCGTGCTCGAGTGCGACGACCGCGAGCAAGTCGCGACCGAACAGTTCACCGAGCCATCCGCGTGATCCGAGCACGATGAGGCGGCATCCAAGCCGCTCCGCCATGGCCTCGAGCGCGTCACGTCGCGCGGCGTCTTCTGCGACCCAGAGCGCGGTGGCGCGCCCTCGATCGATGCTCTCCTGTACCGCTTCGGCCCCAAGCTGGGCGTGTCGCGCCCGCCGGGCCCCGTTCGCCAACCCTTCGAGACGGCGCTCGAGCTGGGCCTGGATCTGGGTCCGCAGCAGCTCCGGGTCGATCGACACCTGCCGCTTGAGGGATCGGGAGAACCCGCCCTTCTTCGCGGCGCGCTCCAGGCACGTCGGGTTCGGCATCACCCACACCCCACGGCCGCCCAGGGCCCCCTTGGCGTCCGGTACGACGTAGGGGGCATCGGGGACCACCGCGAGACGCACGAGGTCCTCCTGGGGACGTGGACTCCGGCAGCCGACACACGTCCGCACCGGCGCGACGGGGTCGCGCGGCGAACGTGGGGTCGTGCCATCCGGAGTCGCGTTCATCTCAGGCGCCCTCGCCTACGGGTGCGTTGTCCGGAGCGTCGGTCGGCGCGGCTTCGAGTGTCGCGCCCTCGGCGGCCTCGGGTGCGCTCTCCGCGATCAGCGCGGCGGCGGCGGCGGCTTCTTCAGCCAGTCGCAGCTCCTCGGCTTCCTCTTTTTCGATGCGGGCCATCTCGACCTTCTTGGCCTCGACGACGCCCGCTTCGATGCGCGGCCAGTCTTCCTTCACGAAGGCTTCGATCGACTTCTTGAGAAGCTGTGCTTGCTCATGCGGGATGCGGGTGCGGATCGCGAAACGATCGACATCCATCTCCTTCATGATCGCGAGCAGGTTGCCGTAGCCACCGCGTTCGAGCTGGTCGGCGATCCGGTCGGTCACGCCGCGCACGAGGACGAGGCGTTCCTTCTCCGTGGGAAGGTCGGGCTTGGTTGCCGCTTCTGCGATGCGCTCGAGCCGAACTTCTTCCAGCGCCTTGGACGCCTGCTCCTTGAGCCGGCCGACGTTGCTCTTGTCGATGCCATCGACACCCACGAGTTCTTCTTCGCTCGCCTCGGCGACCTCGTCGAGGGTTCGGAAACCCATGCGGTAGAGGCTGCGCGCGATCTCTTCGTCGTCGTCGACCCGCGAGAGCACCCGCATGGACTCTTCTTCCATGTCCTTGAAGCGCTGCTCGCTGACGATGTCGAGTTTCCAGTTGGTCAGCTGAGAGGCGAGCCGCACGTTCTGGCCACGCCGTCCGATCGCCAGGCTGAGCTTGGCGTCGGGCACGACGAGTTCCATCGTGTTGTTCGTCTCGTCGATGACCACCCGGACCACCTCGGCCGGCGCAATGGCGTTGCAAACGAAGCGGGCCGGGTCGCGGTCGAACGGCACGATGTCGATCTTCTCGCCACGCAGTTCCTGGACCACCGCCTGAACGCGGGAGCCCTTCATGCCGACGCATGCGCCGACCGGATCCACATCGCTGTCGCGGCTGCTGACCGCGATCTTCGAACGCGCGCCGGGCTCGCGGGCGGCGGCCACGATCTTCACGATGCCTTCGTAGATCTCGGGGACTTCCATCTCGAAGAGCTTGCGAAGCAGGCCGACATCCGAACGGGAGAGGATGATCTGCGGACCGCGCGCTTCGCGGTCGATGTCCTTGAGCAGTGCGACGATTCGATCGCCGGGCCGGTAGCTCTCGCGGGGCGTCTGCTCTCGGGGCGGCAACACGGCCTCGACCGTGCGCTGCTGTCCTTCGCTCGAGCGGTCGAGCTCGACGATGATGTTCGAGCCGCGCTCGAAGCGCCGCACGGTGCCGCTGATGAGCTCGCCCTTGCGATTCTTGAACTCCGCGAAGATGCGCTCGCGCTCGGCGTCCCGCACCCGCTGGATGATGACCTGCTTGGCGGTCTGCGCCGCGATGCGACCGAAGCCCTGCCGGGCCTGGGAGATGCCGAGCAGCGTGCCGTACTCTCGGTCCTGCTTGCGGGCTTCGTCCGCGTCCTGCGGAAGGTAGAAGATCTGGAACCCCAGCTCTTCGCCCTCGGCGAGCGGGTTCTCTTCGTCGTCGAGTCCGTGGCGACGCGCGTCCGCGAGCGAGATCTCGGTCTCGTCGTCGTCGATCTCCTCGACCACCGTCATGTACATCTTGAGATCGACGGCGCCGGTCTCTTTGTTGAACTCGGCCTCGAGCTCCCGACCGATGCCGAACTGTCGTTTGGCGGCGGTGAGGATCGCCTGCTCGATCGCCTCGATGAGGATCGCGTGTTCGATCCCCTTCTCTTGGCTGACCGATTCGATGACTTGCATGAGACTGGGCGGTGCTTGTTGGGACATGACGTACCTAGGTGTCTGCGTGACAGGGTCTGGCGCGCCCGCGAACGGGCGAGGACCAGAGAACTAGAACCGAAAGACGAGGTTGGCCCTCGCGATGGAGTCGTGAGGGATCGAGACGATTACCCCGTCCTCGTCGAGTCGAACGAGGTGCCCGTCGGACACACCCAACAGGAGCCCCTGGAAGCTCTTGCGGGGTTTGGCCGCACCGTCGATCGAGATCGGGACGTGGGTCTTGAGCGTGATCTCCTTGCCGGAGAAACGCTCGAAGTCGGGCAGTTTGACGAGTGGGCGCTCGAGACCGGGCGAGCTCACCTCGAGCCGGTACTTCGTCGGCAGCGCGGACTCGTGGACATCGAGGGCGTCGCCGAGATCACGGCTGACGCCGGTGCACTCCTCGAGCGTCACCCCACTGCCCTCGCCACCGTCGGCGCGTGGGCAATCGATGATCACCTGGAACGTCCAGCCACCCTTCCCCTGCACCTGACGCAGCTGTACGAGCTCGCACCCATGTGCGGCGCACACGGGCTCGGCGAGTTCTTCGAGCAGCGACTGTCGATCTTGGACCATGGGGGTGGTGGGTGTGGGGCGCGTGCCGAGGGGAAACGTCTGGTGGGAGGTGATGTGCAAGGTGGGCGTGGTTCGGGGCCGCGTTCAATCGCAGTGAAAATCGTGGTCTAGAGACAAAAATGGGCAGGCCATGTGGCCCACCCCGAAGCGCAACCCCGAAGCTTTGTCGGCGACGACATATCACGCTCAATTCACTGCGGCAACCCGCCCCAATGCGTCCTTCTCCAGGGGCTCGGAGGCGCCGGATTCGTCCCGTGCGATGGCTCACTCGACCACCCTCGCCGGTCGAGTGCGCCGAAGACGGTCAAAGTGCGCAGCACTTTGCGCGAAGCGAAGTTGGGGAGGAGGCCGGAGGGGCTTTGCCCCGCAGGCCGGAGGGGGATGCGCCCATCCCCTCGGACAACAAACGGTCCGGGATCAGGGCTCGGCGGCGAGTTGTTTGAGTTCGTCGAAATGCGCGTCGGCATAGAACGAAAGCACATCGAGCGCGTCGACGAACTCGCTCTTGTCGAAGTGGCTCGTCGGGTACTCGACACTCAACACGACATCCAAGTCGTCGTCGATGGAGAACTTCGCCATCAGCAGCACCTGGTTGAGTTCCAGCAGCCGATCGTAGAGCGCGGTTGCAGCGGTCTGATCTTCGGGGGACGCCAGGAATGGGACGATGGCGAACACGAGGTAGCCGCTGGGCATGATTCGAACGAGGAACGGAAACGTAGACGTGCGTCCCCGAAAGTGGCCGCGCCACGTGTCCTCGGTGATCCGGCTGAAGTCCCAGCGGCCCTCGCGGAGGAGCGACTCGACGGTCTCGACATTGACCTGAAGGTGCTCCTTAGCCACGTCGGGCCACGATACGCCGCGTCCCCGCCCGAGCGCAATATTCATTGGGGGCACGGCCCCCAAACCCCGTCCCGGTGACACGGCTTGCTCGCTTCGCTCGGCTTCGCCGCGTCGATGTTCATCCCGCTACCGGCCCTGGCTCGCTTGGCGAGATGGGCGTCCCGCGTCGGGGTCGTAAGCTGGTCGGCGTTGACCCCTCGTTGGGGGGGTGGTACCTGGCTTCCGCGCACTTCGGTGCCCGAGGAGGATGTCATGAAGCGGGGAATTCGCACGCTCCTGGTCGCACGGTCCATGTTCGCCACTTTGATGGTGGGGACGATGGCTGTGACGGTTGCATGTGGCGGCGGCCGAGAAGCGGCCTGGGATACGACGGCCAACGACGAGGGTCAGACCACGGCGTCGGACCAAACGACGCTCATGAGCACGGCCAATGAGGCGTGGGCACAACGAGACGAAGAGGCCGGGGTTCGCCGTGCCATCGAGGCGTACCAAGCGGCGGCGAATGCCAACCGCTCGGACCCCGAGGCGTGGACCATGCTGTCTCGAAGCCAGTACTTCTTGGCGGACTGCCACCTTCGCTTCGACGAATCGAAGCGCGAAGAGCTGCTTTCGACGTTTGAAGAAGGCACCCGCTCCGCCGAGTTCGCGCTCATGGCGATCTCGGACGACTTCGCGACGCGGATGCGGAACGGCACCCGCATCGAAGAGGCCATCGAAGTGCTCGACGCCCGCGCGGTGCCAGCCCTCTACTGGCGCGCCAGCAACCTCGGCAAGTGGGCCTCGGCGGATGGCTTCGCCACCCTGCTCTCGTTCAAGGACGAGATCCGGGCCGTCATGGGCCGATGTCTCGACCTCGACCCGGACTACTACCACCGCGGTCCCGACCGCTACTTCGGTGTGTTCTACGGCCGCGCACCCTCCTTCGCCGGTGGCGACGTGGAGCGCAGCCGCGAGCACTTCGAGGTCTCGCTGCGCCACGCGCCGAACTACTTCGCGACCCGCGTGCTCATGGCCGGCGACTACGCCGTGAAAGCGCAAGACCGGGCGAACTTCGACGAGAACCTCGCTTGGGTGCTCGCGAACGACCCCGAAATGGGTGGCCCCGAGATCGCACCGGAGAACCGGTGTGAGCAACGGAAGGCCCGCGAACTGCAGGCCCAGGCCGACGATCTCTTCGAGTGACGTGGGAGACGGGCGCAGGATTCTCGCGTGTCCGTTGAATGAGTGAATCGCGGCCTCGTCCAAGCGGGGCCGCACGTGCGTGGTGAGGAGAGTGTGATGCGAAAGAGAGTATTGACCATCGTAACGGCCATGAGTGCCGTTCTCTCAGGATTGCTCATCGTGGGGGCCGAGGAACCGGCCGACGCGCAAGAGACGATCGAGATGAAGATCGCCACCATCGCCCCTGAAGGCACGCCTTGGGAGAAGCAGCTCCGCAAGATGCGGCGCTACGTCCAAGAGAACACCGGCGGACGTGTCCGCGTGAAGATGTTCATGGGTGGCGCGCTCGGTGGTGAGAAGGCGCTCGTGCGTCGCACGTCGCAAGGCAGCATCCAGGTGTTCGGTGGATCCACCGCCGCGCTCGGTTCGCTCGTACCTGAGCTCAACGTCATCGAAGCGCCCTACCTCTTCGACAACACCACGCAGGCCGACCGCGCCCTCGACAGCGCCGCGGTGCTCGGACAGGTCAACACCCTGGTCGAAGCGCGCGGGTTCAAGTTCGCGTTCTGGGCCGAGAACGGGTTCCGTTCCTGGTTCACGCGAGAGCGGGCCATTCGCAACCCGGCCGACTTGCAGGGGCTGCGAATGCGCTCCCAAGAAGCGTTCGTCCACCTGAGCAGCTACCGCGCATTCGGCGCCAACCCGGTGCCGATCGACGTACCCAACGTATTGACCTCACTGCGCACCAACGCGGTCGACGGTTTCGACAACACCCCGCTCTTCGCGTTCGCGACGAGCTGGTACCAGGCCGCCCAGCACCTCAACGTCAGCGAACACAGCTACCAGCCGGGCATCATCGTGTACTCGAAGCGGTGGTTCGACGGACTGCCGGCGGACATTCAAACGGTGCTGACGAACGTGCCTCCTTCGCTCGTGGCGGAGGGTCGACAGAGCGTGCGGTCGATGGACCCGGTGCTCATCCGGAACCTCGAGCGCTACGGCATTCAAGTGCACCGGCCGACCGCTGCCGAGCGGAGCGCGTTCGCCGCGACCGCCCGGAACGTGCCGGACCGCGTGGCCGCGAAGGTCGGTTCCGGGGCCCGGAACCTGCTCAAAGCGCTGCGCGCCGGCCGACGCTGACCTCCCCGGCCCGCACCGACCAGACCCGCCTCGCGCTGTGTGCGCTGGGCGGGTTTCTTGGTCCTGGGCTCTTCGTGCTCGCGTGGTTGATCGGTGGTCTGCGCTTCGAGGGCTACTCGCCGATCGACGACGCCATCAGCCGCCTGGCTGCTCAGGGAGCGCCCACCCAGGTCCTGATGAACGTGGGCTTTGTCGGGTTTGGAGTCTGCGTGCCCCTGTACGCGTGGGCGCTTCGGCGCGCGCTGCCGGGCTGGGCGTGGGCTTCCGCGGCGACGACCGGCGTGGCGACGTTGGCGGTGGCGGCGTTCCCGCTCGGATACTCCGAATCCATCGACGGCTGGCACAACGCGTCGGCGGGCATCGGCTACGTCTCGCTCGCCTTCACCCCCTTGCTCGCATTCTCGGGAGTGCGGCACCGCCCTCGCCTCGCGTGGTTCGGAATCGGGTGCGGCGGCGTGTCCATCGTGTGTTTGGTGCTCAGCGTCTGGGTCGAAGGACCGAACGGTCTCTTTCAGCGGCTCGGGCTGACGGCCACCGACGCGTGGATCGTCGCGAGCGTTCCGTTCGTGCGGGCGCGCCTGGCCCAACAAACGTAACGTCCCTTGCTCGAGCCCGACAGGAAACGCATGACCGATCCGAAACCTGAAGCGTACGTGCCCCCCCGGGTCTGGACCTGGGACCCCGAGGGCGGCGGCAAGTTCGCCAGCATCAACCGACCCATCTCGGGTGCCACCCACGACAAAGAACTGCCTCTCGGTGAGCACCCGTTCCAGTTGTACTCGCTGGCCACACCGAACGGGGTGAAGGTCACGACGATGTTCGAAGAGCTGCTGGAGCGCGGGTTCTCGGAGGCCGAGTACGACGCTTGGATCATCAACATCATCGAAGGCGATCAGTTCGGGAGCGGGTTCGTCGGGATCAACCCGAACTCCAAGATCCCTGCCCTGCTCGACCGAAGCGGCGACGAGCCGCAGCGGGTCTTCGAATCGGGTGCGATCCTGCTCTACCTCGCCGAGAAGTTCGGCGCGTTGCTGCCCAAGGACCACGCGGGACGGACCGAAGCGCTGTCGTGGCTCTTCTGGCAGATGGGCGCCGGTCCCTACCTCGGCGGCGGGTTCGGGCACTTCTATGCGTACGCGCCCGAGAAGATCGAATACGCGATCGACCGCTTCGCCATGGAGACCAAACGCCAACTCGACGTGCTCGACAAGCGCCTCGCGGAGCACGAGTTCCTCGCGGGAAGCGAGTACTCGATCGCCGACATCGCGGTGTGGCCGTGGTATGGCGCCCTCGTGAAGGGCGTGATCTACGACGCGGGCGAGTTCCTCTCCGTACACGAATACGAACACGTGATCCGCTGGGCCGACCAGATCGCGAAGCGCCCCGCCGCACAGCGCGGCCGGCGGGTGAACCGGACCTGGGGCGACGAAGCCACCCAACTCCCGGAGCGCCATTCCGCCGCCGACTTCGCGAAGTCGGACTGAATCGATCCCGTCGCGGCCTCTCACCTACCGCGTCGGCCGGCTTCGGTCGTGTTCTGCAAACGCAGAGGGAGGGCGCTTCTTCCGCCAGCACGCGTGCCAGGCCGATAGGGCCGATGAGGTAAGCTCAGACGATGGGTTTTGCGCTCGGGGTCGGCGGGTTGGTTGCGGCGGTGGTGCTCGTCTTCTTCTTGATTGAGCGGCGGCGGAGCAAGACCGGATTCTACGGGACGAAGGCCTCTGAACAGCGGGTCCCGCCCATCCTGGGTGCGGCTGGATTCGGGGGCGTCTTCTTGGAGACCGACGCCGGCAACGTGCTCGTGCTGCTCCCGGTTTCCGAGGATGCACCCGACCCGACGCCCAGCACCGACGACCTGGTGACGCGGACCGACGCGGTCGTCGTCGTGAACGACCCAGCCCGCCTCGGAAGACTCCGCACCAGCCTGGCGCTCGAAGTGCTGGGATTGGGGGACGTGCCCGTGTACGCGACCGATGCGAACGCGCCCGTCGATCGCAGAGCCAACGGCCAGGCGGACACCGAACGAAACCCGCCCGCCGTCGAGCCGCTCGGGACACTGGAGCGTGGCCGGCTGAAGGTGAAGGCGTTGGACCCGCACACGCTCTACGCGACTTGGGAGGATCACGGCGCGCCGTGGCAGGCCACGATCGGCACCGACCTACTGCTCGAGCCGAAGCTGCCCTCTCGAACCTCTCCGAACTTTCTCGTGGGGAGCATCCAGTTCCCGACCGAGACCGAAGAAGCCCTTTGGCTCGCGGGCGCCATCACCGCGTTGCACGAGGTGATGTACTTGCGGCACTGCGAACTGGGCGGGGAGAACGCCCAGAACCGAGTCATCCAGATGTTCGAGGACTCGGTGGTGCCCCACGTCGTCGTGGGCGAGATCGCGTGGATTGTGCAGGGCATGACCGTCGCTCGGGAGCTGCGCGACGGGAACGAGGCACTCGCCCGAGCCGCCGTCGAAGCGATGACGCCGCGCGGGCTGGAACAGAGCCTCACCGCGTTCGCTGCGCGCGGCGACGAGTCGGGCTTGCGATTCGCCGAAATCGCCATCGAGACGCATCCGGACGTGGGCGCGCTGCATTTTCAACTCGGGGTGATCCAGACCATGGGCGCCGCCACCGCGGAGGACCCCGAGGCGGCGTACGCCCAAGCGGAAGCCAGCTTGCAGGCCGCCCTCGAGGCCGAGCTCCCATTCTCCATCGCGGGCATCAACCTGGCGGGCCTCCGACTGCGCCGCGGCGACCCCGAGGCAGCACGCGCAGCCATCGACACAGCCCTAGAGGCGCACCCCAGCGACGCCCTCTGCGTGCGCGCGGCGGTGGTGGTGCGCGCCCACGCCGGCGACCTCGAGGGCGCGAAGGCGCTGCTCGAGGCCTCCCACCCCGTGCTCGACCCATTGGTCTTCGGACAGCTCCGGATCGCACTCGACGAAGGTCTGCCGCCGAGCGACCACACCCCTCACTTCCCCATGCACGCCGCGTTGATGTCGGAGCTCGGCTGGTCGGAGTGCGACACGGAGCGGTGGCCGGAGGCGGTGGTCGCGTTCCGCCGCGCGGTCGAGCTCGACCCCACCGCCCTCAGCGCACACGCCGGCCTGGGGTACGCGCTCAGCGCCTCGGGGGACGACCTCGCGGCGCTGGAACACTACGACGCGGTCATTCCCACGCTGCCGGGCGGGGATCTGCTGCGGTTCAACCGCGGCAACGTCTACTTGCTGGTCAAGCGGATCGACGAGGCGATCGAGGAGTTCGAGTTCTGTCTCGACCTGCGCCCCGATTGGATCGAAGCCCGGATCGACCTCTTCACGGCGCTCACCCTCGGCAAGTACAAACGGCAGGCACTCAAGGAACTCGACCGGCTCGAAGAAGACGAACGAATGGATGATTTGATCTTCGCATCTCTGGAAGATCAGTTTCGAGAGACGTTTCGATAGAACGCTGGGTCTCCCAAACTCAGTGGTGGGCCCAGCCGTTCGATCTACGTTGGCTCAGTCGTAGTATTCGTTCCCGAGGTGGGTGATGAGCTCTTCGCCCATGATCCAGCGCATGGTGTTCTTCAGCTTGGCCTGCTGAACGAACAGGTTGTTCTCCGGGTAGAGCCCGGCTGGGGTGGCGGGACTCTTGTAATAGAAGCTCAACCACTCCTGGATGCCGGTCATGCCCGCGCGCTGACCGAGGTCCATCAAGAGGGCCAGATCAAGCGCCAACGGCGCGGCCAGGATCGAGTCCCGGCAGAGGAAGTTGATCTTGATCTGCATGGGATAACCGAGCCATCCGAAGATGTCGATGTTGTCCCAGCCCTCTTTCTCATCCCCACGCGGCGGGTAATAGTTGATCCGAACGGCGTGGTACATGTCGCCGTAGAGTTCGGGCTGAACTTCGGGCTGAAGGATCGTCTCGAGCACCCCGAGCTTGCTCACTTCTTTGCTCTTGAAGCTCTCCGGATCTTCGAGCACTTCGCCATCTCGGTTGCCCAGGATGTTGGTGGAGAACCACCCCCGAATGCCGAGCTGACGGGCGCGAAGACCGGGCGCCAGGATCGTCTTCATCAGCGTCTGACCGGTCTTGAAGTCCTTGCCGGAGAGCGGTGCGCCGGTGAGCTTGGAGAGTTCCAGCATGACCGGGAGGTCTTCGGTGAGGTTCGGCGCGCCATTCGCGTAGCCGACCTCTTCCTTGAGGCACGCGTAGCAGTACACCTGAGACGGGCTGATGGCCGGGTCGCTGGCCCGGAGGCCTGCTTCGAACTTCTCGATCGACGAATGGACCTCGGTCGGCTCGCGGTGGACTTCGGTCGAGCCACACCAGACGGCGACGGCCCGGTCGAGCCCGTTGTTCTTCTTGAAGTCGCGGATGTCCTGACGGACCGCTTCGGCGAGCTCCATCTTGTTGGTCTGCGTCTTCACGTTCTCGCCGCGGAGCCGTTTGACGAACTCGGGAAAGAACACGGCCGGCATCGGCTTCACCGCCGCGAGCTCGTCTGCGATCGCATCGAGGTGGTCGCGGGAGAGCACCGACGCATTGCGGGCCGCGGTCAAAGCGTCGTCGTGGAACAGGTCCCAGCCGCCGAAGACGATGTCGTCCAGCTTGGCGATGGGAAGGAAGTCTTTGATCCGTGGGCTCTGGCCATCGGTGCGTTTGCCGATCCGAATCGTGCCCATCTGGGTCAACGAGCCGAACGGCTTCGCGATGCCTTTGCGGGCCAGTATGCAGCCAGCAATGAGGGTCGTGCCTACGGCGCCCATGCCGGGGAGAAGAATGCCCAGCTTGCCGGACGCGGGTCGGATCTCTTCGGGTCGCTTCATCGTGCGCGGGCGGTACCACTTCGCACGCCCCCTGCAAGCCAAGCCGCCGCGTGGTCACGTTTCCTCGACGTTCCTTTCGCTCACGTCAGGGGCGAGACCGCTGTCCGGCGCCGAACACGAACGAACGTCAGCCTCGAACGGACCCCCTGGTTGGATGTTGGCCCACGCCACCTGCCACTTTCTCGCCATGATGTAGGACATCATCCTACCTTCGGGACGTGGGACGACTTTCCGAGGGGCGCCGATCGCGGAGCGCGGCTGCAGCACGGGTCTTGGCGTGCGCGCTGGCGCTGCTCGCCGGTACGTGGGCGGCCGAGATGTCCGTTCGAGAACCCGGGTCCCCTTCGGTCGTGTCGAGTGACGTGTCTGGCGTGGCCTTGGCGCAAGCCCACTCCAGCAGCGGCACGCGAACACCCCGCCGCCGCGCTCGCCCGGTGGTGCATGAAGCGCCCCCTGCACCTGCGGCGGAACCCCCGAGCGACCTGGTCTTCGATGCCGAAGAAGTGCGGCTGGACCACGGGGTGGCGGAACAGTTGCGGGGCGGTCGCATCATTCGGGGCGGCACCGCGCATCGGATGATCCTCTTCACGTTCGACGACGGCCCCGACCGCCGAACCACCCCGCGCCTGCTGCGCGAACTCGACACGCTGGGGATCCGGGCGGTCTTCTTCGTCACGACCAGCCGCGTCGAAGGGCGCGGGGATCGGATCCGGGCGCAGGCGGAGCTTCTCAAAGACATCGTCGACCGCGGCCACGTGGTGGGCAACCACACCGCCGACCACGAACAGCTCACCCTGCTCGATTCGCGCGATGCACGGGCGCAGGTGGTCCGAGCCGAAGAAGCCATCGAACGCATCATCGGCCAGCGCCCCTACCTCTTCCGCCCGCCCTACGGCGCCCGATCGGCGCGCATCGACCGCATCTTGGCGGAGCGCGACTACACCACCGTGCTGTGGAACATCGGCAGCGGCGACTTCCAGGTCACCGATCCTGAGATCGTCTTCGACACGTGGCGGCGGGTGCTCGCCCGGGTCGAACGCGAAGAAGGCGAGCGGGGCGGCATCGTGCTCATGCACGACACCCATCCCTGGACCGTGCGCGCCCTCCCCCGCATCGTGGATTGGATCCGCCGACGCAACTGCGAACTGCTGGAAACGGACGAGGAGCTGTTCGACATCGTCGACGACCCGGCGCTCTTCTTCCAGGCACGCGCCGCGGACGACGACCCCTCTGCCTCGGCCCCGAGCGCGGTCGTGCCGCCGCACATTCTGCACGCCCGCCAGGCGCGGGTCCGCGCAGACGCCGAAGTCCGCTGCCGCGCGCTCGCATCCGCCGAGTAGACGCACCGTCGCAGAACGCCCAACCGGTACGTCGGAGATGGTCGACGGAGCCGCCCTTTGAGGTTACGTGACCGGCATGAGCGACGAGACGCTGCCGAAAGCCTACGCCCCCGCCGAGGCGGAGAAACGCTGGTACGAGTTCTGGGAGTCGAATGGCCTGTTCGCCGCCAGCATGGCGCCGGACGACGACCGACCGACGTACACCATCGCGATCCCGCCGCCGAACGTCACCGGCACGCTGCACATGGGCCACGCCTGCCGGACCACGTTCGAAGACGTGCTGGTCCGCTACCACCGCATGACCGGGCACAACGCGCTGTGGATCCCTGGCCTCGATCACGCGGGCATCGCGACCCAGGTGGTGGTGGAGCGTCTGCTCAAAGCGGAGGGCACCACCCGACACGAGCTCGGCCGTGAGAAGTTCATCGAGCGCGTCTGGGCCTGGAAAGAGAAGTCGGGCGGTCGCATTCTCCAGCAGCTCCGCACGATGGGCGCCAGCTGCGACTGGGACCGCACCGCCTTCACGATGGATCCGGATCTCGCGGTCGCCGTGCGTGAGTCGTTCGTCCGCCTCTACGAAGAGGGCCTGATCTACCGCGGCACGCGGCTCGTGAACTGGGACGTGACCACGCAGACCGTGCTCAGCGAGCTCGAGGTCGACCAGCAAGAAGGCGTGGTCGGAGAGCTCTTCGAGTTCGCGTACCCGGTGGTCGACAAGGATGGAGCGCCGGTCGAGGGGATCGCGGAAGTGGTCGTCGCGACCACCCGGCCCGAGACGATGCTCGGTGACACCGCGGTCGCCATTCACCCGGACGACGCGCGCTACACCGCGCTTCACGGGAAGTTCGCCAAACACCCGTTCGTGGATCGGCTCGTGCCGATCATCTTGGACGCAGAGCTCGTCGACATGGCGTTCGGCACCGGCTGCGTGAAGGTCACGCCTGCGCACGACCCGAACGACTTCGCGACCGGCAAGCGGCACGACCTCGAGGAGATCAACATTCTCAACCTCGACGGCACGCTCAACGACGAAGGCGGACCGTTCGCGGGGCTGGAGCGGTTCGCGGCGCGCAAGGCGGTGAAAGCGAAGCTCGAGGAGATCGGCCTCTTCCGGGGCTCCAAGAAGCACACGATGACGCTGCCGAAGTCGCAGCGGAGCGGCACCGTCGTCGAACCGATGATCTCGACCCAGTGGTTCGTGAAGATGGAGCCGCTCGCCACGCCCGCGATCGAAGCGGTCGAGAACGGCTCGGTTCAGATCCTTCCGCAGGACTGGGAGAAGACCTACTTCCACTGGCTGCGGAACATCCACGACTGGTGCATCAGCCGGCAGCTCTGGTGGGGGCACGAGATCCCCGCGTGGTACTGCGAGCACGAACACGTGACGGTCTCGCGGGAGACGCCGACGAAGTGTGCGGAGTGCGGCGCCGCGCCACTCCGCCAAGACCAAGACGTGCTCGACACGTGGTTCAGCTCGGCGCTGTGGCCTTTCTCCACCCTCGGGTGGCCGAACGAGACCCCGGACCTGAAACGGTTCTACCCGACGCAGGATCTCGAGACCGGCTACGACATCCTGTTCTTCTGGGTGGCGCGCATGATCATGATGGGCCTGCACTTCATGGGCGAGGTGCCGTTCAAGCGCGTGTTGCTCGCCGGGCTCGTGACCGACGAACGCGGCGAGAAGATGAGCAAGGTCAAAGGCAACGTCATCGATCCCCTGGACGTGATCTACGGGGCGACGCTCGAGACGCTGCTGGAGAAGGCGCAGTTCAACGGCGCGAAACCGGGCGGCCTCAACTATCTGAAGAAGACCTACAAAGAAGGCTTCAGCGAACACGGCACCGACGCACTTCGCATGACCCTGCTGAGCTACTCACCGCAGTCGCGCCGCATCGCGCTCAGCCTCAAGCGCATCGAAGGCTACCGGAACTTCTCCAACAAACTCTGGAACGCGGCGCGCTTCTCGCTGATGAACCTCGGCGATTCGGATGCGGTCGCCACCGGCGTCGCGCCGGAGCCGACCGCGCTCGCGAACAAGTGGATCCTCTCTCGGCTGGCGCGCGCGATCGAGACCTCGCGCTCCGGGGTCGACGGCTACCGACTCGATGAAGCGAGCGGCGCGCTCTACCACTTCGTGTGGGACGAGCTGTGCGATTGGTACCTGGAGCTGAGCAAACCGCTCCTCGCGGACGGCGCGGACCCAGCGATCAAGGCGGAGACCGAACAGACGCTCGTGCATGTCATCGAGACCACGCTTCGTGCGCTCCATCCGATGATGCCGTTCCTCACCGAAGAGATTTGGCAGAAGGTTCCGCGCAGCGACGACCTCGGCAAACACCGGGACCCCTCCAAGCCGCGCAGCATCATGGTCGCGCGCTACCCGGTCGCAGACATCGACGGCCGCGTCGACGAAGCGGTCGAAGCGGAGTTCGAAGTGGTGCGCGCCGCACTCGCCGGCGCGAACACCATCCGCAGCCAGCAGGGCACCTCGCGCGCGGAGACCTTCTCGGCGCTCGTGTACTTCACCAAGGACGAACGGGCCGCCACGGTGCTCGAAGCCAACCGTGAAGTGGTGGTCGGCGTGGGCAACTTCGCGGAGCTTCGACGCGGCGCCGACGACGACGCGGTGCGCAGCGATCCCACCGCCGCGTTCTTCACGTCGGGCGGCATCGAGTTCTTCGTGCCAGGCGCGATCGATCTCGAGAAAGAGAAGGAGCGCCTCGCCCGGGAGATCAAGAAGATCGAGAAGGAACTCGGCGCGCTGACGAACAAACTCGCCAACGCGAAGTTCGTGGACAACGCCCCGCCCGAAGTCGTGGACAAAGCGCGCGCCACGGCCGCCGGCCTGGAAGAGAAAAAGACCCAGTTCGCCGCCGCCCTCACCCGCCTCGGCTGAGGCGCACGCTCGGCTGTCGCCTGTGCGACCGCGCCTTCCGTGGCCGCGCCTAGGGCGGGGCGGGCTGCAAGGCCTCACTCCTGCAACCTCTCGGAAGCCAGCCAGCGCAGCGGGCTCGACCACAGATGCGTTGCTGGCCATGAAGCACGGCTTGCTCTGAGCGGCCCTCAGAAGAGCGTCAGTTGGCCGGGGTGCAGCTGGTCGTTGTCGAGGATGCGCACCCCCTCGAGCCGAAGCAGGCGCCGCTTCACGTCGAGCCCAGCGCTGAAGCCGCCAAGCGTGTGTCCGCTGCCCACGATGCGATGACATGGCACGGCGATCGGTACGGGGTTGCGGCCGTTGGCCAGACCGACCGCCCGCGACGCCCGCACCTGCCCGATGTCGGATGCGATGCCGGCGTAGGTGCGGACCGCGCCGAGCGGCACCTCGCGCAGGGCGTGCCACACCCGGACCTGAAACTCGGTCCCGACCAAGTCGACCGGCACCTCTCGCGCCGGGTCCACCCCTTTGCCGTCCGCGTACGCTCGGAGCGGCTTCGCGAACAGACTCGGGATCCGGCGGTAGGTCTTCACGTCCGCAAGCACCGGGAGTTCGTCCCAGCTCAGCATCGAAAGCCCGCGCTCGGTCCAGCGGAGCGCCACGGTGCCGACCGTCGGAAGCGAGAGCTGTCCCTGTCCCACCACCACGGCACCGCCTGCGCGGTCATCTTCGGTCGTGCTAGGTTGGCCGTTCATGGTCGGTTCACGCGTGGTGGGGGCGTTGTGGTGCGCCGCGTTGGTCGGAATCGGCTGCGGCGCCAGCCCTCGCATGTTGCACCAGAGCAACGTGTATTACGAGCGATGCAACGCCGCGGACTTCGACCCGGCGCGCACTTTCGAACAGCGAACCGCCTGCTGGGAGGCCTGGCTCGAGCACTACGCCACGGGACAGCCGGCGCCACGGGTTCGCCATGCGGAGGCGAGGCGAGACGCCTGCCAGGCGGGCGAAGGGGTGGACGCCCTGCCCGACCTCGACGTCACGTCGTTCGGTGAGGACGGCCCCTCGCCCGACGAAGCCGGCTTGGTGCAGACCGAAGGCGTCGACTCCGATCCAGTGCAGACCGAGATTGGCGAGTCGCGGAGCACGAACGATACCCCCGGCGTCGAAGGCGATCCCCCGGTTCAGGTCCGGGTGGTGCGGACCGAAGCGCGCACCACCACCGATGGAGAGATCGTGTTGGAGGCTGAAGTGGCCGAACCCGAACGGATTCGAGCCCCTGCCCTGCGACGCATCGGCACCGGCTCGGCACCCAACCCATGCAACGAAGTCTGCCTGCCCCGCTGGGACACCTGCGTGCATCGGTGCCGCGGTCGCAGCTCCGCGTGCGTGGATGCCTGCCGAAGCGATCACCACGTCTGCATGGGTGGCTGCGGCTGAGCCGAATGCGCTCCGACTCGAATCCCTCGCAAAAGTAGGGGTCTGTCGAGGCTTGTAACCAATTGTAACCCGGCGACCCAAACGTTTGCCGGCGTGGGGGGCGATGACATAGTCCGCCGGGAATGCTCCTTTTGACCGCCACCCACGTGCTCGTGGCCTACACCCTCCTCGCGGTCGCCGCGGTCGCGCTGCTCCTGTTCGGAGCCGCCATCGCCGCCACGTGGCGCCACACCCGCCGCACGCCGAAGCGCGCCGAGTCCGCCCTCCCGCCGGTCTCCATGTTGAAGCCGTTGAAGGGGCTCGAGGACGAACTCGAGGAGAACCTCGAGAGTTTCTTCCTCCAGCGGTACCCGAGTCCGTTTGAGATCGTCTTCGCGGTCACCGACCGTCTCGATCCAGCGCTCGCCGTGGCCAAGAAGGTCGCCGCGCGCTACCCGCGGGTGCCCGTCCAGTTCGTGCTCTCGGACGACGGCTTCGGGCTGAACCCCAAGGTGTCGAACCTCGCCGGCGCCCTCGCCGCCGCCCGCTACGACCTGGTGCATCAGTCGGACGCCAACGTACGCGTGCCCAACGACTACCTCGCCCGCATCGTGAGCGAGTTTGTCGCCGAGGATGCCTCGGTGCTCACGAGCGTGGTCATCGGGGTCGGCGAGAAGTCGCTCGGCGCGGCGCTCGAGAACATCCAGCTCAGCGCGTTCATCGGGCCGGCGATGTGTCTGGCGCTGGAAGCCGCGAAGGTCACCTGCGTGTGTGGCAAGTCCATGCTCCTGCGGCGTTCAGAGCTCGATCGCGACCTCGGCGGCCTCGCCAGTGTGCGAGACGTGCTCTGCGAAGACTTCGTCATGGGCGAGCGATTCAAAGCGCTCGGCCGCAAGGTCGTGCTGTCCCCGACGCCCGTGTGGAACGTCAACATCGACTGTGGTCCGGACCGCTTCTTGATGCGCCACAGCCGCTGGCTGAAGATGCGCATCACGCTGCACGTGCCGGGTTTCATCGCCGACCTCGGCTCGAACCCGGTGGCGCTCTCGGCGCTGGCCATCGTCACGAGCGCGTTCGACCCCTTCGTGTGTGCGGTCGCCGGTGGGTTCATCGTGCTCAAGTCGTTCGCGGATCACATGGCGATCCGCCTGACCCGCGAGCCGGTGGCGCTCCGTTACGCGTGGCTGAGCGTGGTCAAAGACCTCATGCTGCTGCCCCTGTGGGTGAACGCGATCTTCTCGCGCACGGTCGTGTGGCGTGGACGCAAACTTCGCTTCGGCAAGAACACCCAGCTCATTCCCCTGCGTCCCACCGATGCCGAGCTCGCGCGGGCGGACCACGTGGAGCTCGAAGCCGAGCTCGAGCCGGTCGACATTCGTCGCGCGGCCTGAGCCCCGACGCATCGCCTCGCCCAACGCTGCGGCTACTCTTCGAACTCTTCGAACACCCCGTGGCGTCCAGCGCCCGCGCGAAACTTCGCGGCGCCCGCGGCCGCTTCCTCCAGCACCTCGAGGCCACCGCGCGTCTCCTCTCGGAGCGCGTCCACCAGTGAGAGATCGTGCTGTCCATACGCGCTCTCGCGATCGGCGCGCAGACATCCCTGGGGGAACGCGGCGATTTGCCGAGCCAGCGTCTCGGCCGCCTGACGCGACCCGCCCCGCGGCACCACACGGTTGACCAGGCCCATCGACAGCGCTTCTGCGGCCCCGACAGCGCGGCCGGTGAGGATCAGGTCCAGCGCGTGGCTCAGGCCGATCAGACGGGGCAGCCGGATGGTGCCCCCGTCGATGAGTGGCACCCCCCACCGGCGGCAGAAGACCCCGAGAACCGCATCTTCTTCAGCCACCCGCAGGTCGCACCAGAGCGCCAACTCGAGCCCACCCGCCACCGCATGGCCTGCGATGGACGCGATCACCGGTTTGCGGAGGGCCATTCTCGAGGGGCCCATGGGGCCGTCCCCATCGAGTTCGACCCGGTTCGGATCCCCGTCGGCAAACTTCTTCAAATCGGCACCCGAACAGAAGGTCCCACCCTCACCATGCAGCACGGCGACGTGCGCCGACTCGTCCGCCTCGAATGCACGAAACGCCGCCGCGAGCGCCTCCGCGGTTTCGCGGTCGACCGCGTTGCGGACGTGTTGACGCGCGAGGATCACCGTCGTGACCGCGCCATCTCTCTCGACTCTCACCGTCATCGAACGATCTCCTCCCACACCGTCGCACTTGCGGATGGAAGCGATCCGATGCACCCCCGCCCCATGAACGGAAGGTACTTCATGCGCGCGTCCTTCGGTTTGCGTGCATTCGTCTACGACTTGCGGTGCTGGATTCGGGAGTCGCAGTGCTGGCCTCGGGAATCGCAGTGCTGGCCTCGGGCCCGGCGATGGCCCGCCCTGCTGCTGGCCACCGTCCTGGTCGGCGTCTCCGGCATCGGCAGCGCGCAAGCCCCGACCGTCGATTGTTCGACGCCCCGGCGCGCGGTGAACACCTGGCTCGGCAACCTGCAGTCCGATCACGACGAACCCGAGGATGCGGCGACGTGTTTCGACTGGAGCGGCGCCGGGATCACGGAGCGCCATCGCAAACACCGCCTCGCGCGCCAGCTGCAAGCGGTGTTCGACCAACGCGGGTACATGGTTGATCCCGACTCGATCCCGGATGTGGCCGAACCGGGCGACGACGTCACCGAGGACGGCAAGGTTCGGCCGCATGCGCGCATGCCCGAGATCTACCTGGTGCGCGATGGCGAAGAGTGGCTGATCTCCGCCCACTCGATCGCGACCATCGACGGCCTGCACGCAGACACCTTCAGTGTCGATGTCGAGTCGATGGTGGAGTCGTTTCCGGGCTGGATGCGGGCGATGCCCGTGCCTGGGGTGGCGGTGTGGCAGCTGCTCGGCATCTTGGCGGCACTGCTCCTCGGCATGCTCGTGCGGCTCCTGCTCGCGCGGATCTTGTCCTCGCAGATCGCGCGCGTGCTCAAGCGCCGCCAGCAGAAGTGGGACCCGGAGGTCTTGCGCCGGACCGCGAACCCGCTGGGCACCCTCGCCATGGCCGGAGTGCTTTGGTGGGCGTTGCCGCTTCTGCGGTTCGGGGTCCGGGTCAACCAGATCGGCACCATCGCGATCCGGGTGATCGCCGCTTCCGCGGCGGTGTTGGTGCTCTACCGACTGGTGGACTTCGGCGCCGACATCTTCGCCAAACGCGCGGAGAAGACCGAGTCGAAGTTCGACGATCAAATCGTTCCGCTCATCCGCAAGACGCTCAAAGTCTTCGTGGCCGTGGTCGGCATCATCTTCGTTCTGCAGAACCTCGACGTGGACGTCGGCTCGCTGCTCGCGGGTGTCTCGCTTGGTGGTCTCGCGTTCACGCTGGCCGCGAAGGACACGGTCGCCAACCTCTTCGGCAGCGTGTCCATCTTCGCCGACCAGCCGTTTCAGATCGGGGACTGGGTCACGGTCGACGGCCACGAGGGCATCATCGAAGAAGTCGGCATGCGCTCGACCCGCATCCGCACGTTCTACGATTCGCTCATCACGGTCCCCAACTCGATCGTGGCCAACGCCGCCATCGACAACTACGGGCACCGCAAGTACCGCCGCTGCATGGTCACGCTCGGGCTGACCTACGACACGAGCCCCGACCAGATGCAGGCGTTCGTCGAAGGCGTGCGCGCCATTCTTCAGGCCAACCCCAAGGTGCGACAGGACTCGTACGAAGTGCACTTCCGGAACTTCGGCGAGAGCGCGCTCGAAGTGCTGCTCTACTTCTTCTTCGAGGTGCCGAGCTGGACCGAAGAGCTGGCGCAGCGCCAGAACGTCTTCCTCGAGATCATGCGGCTGGCGGATCGAATCGGCGTGTCGTTCGCGTTCCCGACCCAGACCCTGCACATCGAAGCGATGGCGAAGCCCGGCGCCGCGCCTGCGCCCGCGCGGCCGAGCCGTGAGGAGCTCAAGAAGATCGTCGAGGGCTTTGGCCCGGACGGAGGCCACGCCACCGCAGAGAGCGAGCCACTCACCAGCGGCTACTGGCCCAGCAGCGTGAACACCGAGGATCGAGGCGGCAGCTGACCGGCCCCACGGCGACGCGTCCGAGCCAACCAGCGACCACGGATTGACGTCGCCCGCGCGTCGTGGTCTGCGGTCTTGGTGAGCAGGTCACGGGTGGAGAAGCTGTCTGGGTTGCTGCGGGTGCTGGTCCCGGAGACCAACCTGCAGGCGGTCGCGCTCTGCGCCGCCACCGGCGACCCAGCCCTCTTCGACGACCTGCTCGCCGGAGTCCGGGTGCTGCGTCCGAAGGACAACGTGCCCCGGCTCTCGCCCCGTCAGCGGGAGGTGCTCGCGATCGGCACCTCGGTTCCAGAACTTCATCCGAATGCTCTGTTCGAAGGTGCCCACTCCGACATGCGCATCCGGATGCCAGCGCTCTGCGCCCTGCTCGGTGCCGCGCCAGCGGAGTCGAGGGTGGCCGGGCCGATCCGCCGCACACGACGGCTCTGGATGCGGGGGTATGGAGGGGCCGTCGATCTGGCACAGGTCGCGACCGCGTTTCCGAGACTCGAACAGCTCGTGGTTTGCAACGCGACCGAGGTCCTCGGTTTGAACCACGTCGGGGAACTGAACGCGCTCGGTGAACTCGCGTTTCTCGAGATCGGCACACTCGACACCACGGGACTTCGACTGCCGGCGTCCTGTTGGTCGGTCGGGATCAGCGGCGTGTCGTCGCTGAACACCGGCGGGCTGGCGGGCGCGCGCCGGGTGGGCTTCGACGCCGGGTTGAGCGCCGCACGGATCATGCCGCTGAAGGGCGTGCACGAGATCCTCTGCACCCGGTACACCGCGCTCACCCGAGCCGACCTGGATGCGTTGGCGGCGCTGCCGGACCTGCGATCGCTCCACATCGACTGGGTGAAGGGTGACGCACCGGTCGACTTGGCGGTGTTCCGAGCGTCCAGGCTGACCCACCTCCGGTTCATGCACATGCACGTGGACCTCCCCTCGCTCGCGCACCTGGCAGACCACCCCACCCTGCAGCGGCTGGAGCTGCACGCCGACGTGGTGCAACGCGTCCCGGCCGAACTCTGGGATCGGCTCCCGCTCGTCTAGCCCGGGCCTCGGGCGCGACGGTACACACGCACGCCCCAGTACGTCAGCAGGGACAGCGGCACCGCGCAGGTCAGACCGAGCACCAACGAGCCCATCCACATCTCCTGCCCCATCTCCAGGAAGGTCTGCCACAGATCGGTCCAGAACTGCTCGGTCCACAAGTCGGTCCAGAGGTCGGTCTCGGCCGCCTCTGATTCCGCGTGTGCCAGCCGGTCCTCGAGGTGGACATCTTCGCGATCGACGTGGGTGCCGAGGACCCACGCGCCGACCCGCCAGCACGACCAGTACAGCGGGACCGCCGTGAGCGGGTTGCTGATGAACAGAATCGGGATGCCGCTGATCTTGTTGGCCCGCAGCAACGTGGCGAGCGCGAGGTAGATCATGATCTGGAATCCGAGCGTCGGCGTGAAACCGACCATCGTTCCGAGGAACATGCCCCATGCGATGCGGCGGGGGGTGTCGCCCACACCCAGGATGCGGTGGACGATGGTGCGCCGGAGCCGCTCGAACGGACTCACGGCCAACCGCCGCAAAGATCATTCACAGGGGCCGAACCCACCGCCGCCCGGCGTCTCGATCCGAATGCGCTCTCCAGGTTCCAGAAGAAAGCGAGCGTGTCCTGCGAGCCGGGTCTCCGAACCGTCGGCGTGCACCACGGTGTTGATGCCTGCCAGCCCTGCGGCGCCGCCCGCCAGGCCGAACGGGCCGACCCGGCGACGCTCCGTGAGCACCGAGCCACGCAACGGCACCAACGCCTCGAGTTCACGCACCACGCCGTCTCCTCCGTGGTGGCGGCCTTCGCCGCCCGACCCGGTCCGAAGACGGAACACCCGCACCCGAAGCGGGAAACGGGACTCGACGACTTCTGGATCGGTGATGCGCGAGTTGGTCATGTGCACTTGGACCCCGGAGGGACCTTCGAATCCGTCACCGGCACCGGCGCCCCCTGCGATGGTCTCGTAGTACCCGAACCCCTCGTTGCCGAGGGTCAGATTGTTCATGGTGCCCTGCCCAGCGGCGGCCAAGCCGAGCGCGCCGAAAAGCACATCGACCACCCGCTGGCTGGTCTCCACGTTGCCCGCGGCGACCGCGGCGGCCTCCTCGGACCGTGGCGGGGCGGCACCCGCGGCCACGAATGGATCCAGCACCGAGCCAGGCGGGACGTGCAGTTCGACCGACCGCAGGAACCCATCGTTCAGCGGGGCGTGGCTCTCGCCAAGCAGCGCCCGCAGCACGAAGAGCACGCAGGCGCGCGTCACCGCACGTGGCGCGTTGAGGTTGCCCGCATGCCGTGCGCTCGTCCCTGCGAAGTCGATGCGCAGCTGCTCGCCCTCGATGTCGACCCGAACCTGCAGGACGGTTCCGTCGTCCAGTCGATCCGAGAACGTATGCGTGCCATCGGGCATCGCGCCTACCTTGCGACGCACCGCGCGTTCGGCCTCGTCGCACGCAAAGCCCATGTAGCGTTCGACGAACGCGGCGCTGTGTCGGTCGCAGGTGGCGAGCAGCAACTCGACGCCAAGGTGGCACGCAGCCACCTGCGCGCGGAGGTCGGCCAGGTTCTCGTTTGGCTGGCGGGCGGGGTACGGGCCCTCGGAGAGTGCGCGGAGGATCTGCGCGGTCTGAAACGCCCCCTCCCGCACCAGCGGGACGCAGTCGATCAACACGCCTTCTTCGCTCAGGCGACCACTGCTGGCGGGCATCGATCCTGGTTCGACACCACCGATGTCCGCGTGGTGTCCCCTGCATCCGACAAAGAAGCGGGGGTGATCGTCGCCCGCGCCGAACACCGGCATCACGACGGTGATGTCCGGCAGATGCGAGCCACCTTCGCGGGGGTCGTTCGTGGCGAAGGCATCGCCCGGTCGCATCGTGGGGTGCCTGCGCAGGACCGCACGCACGCTCTCCCCCATCGCACCGAGATGCACCGGGATGTGGGGCGCGTTGGCGATCAGTTGCCCGGCGCGATCGAAAATCGCGCAGGAGAAGTCCAACCGGTCTCGCATGTTGGCGCTGGACGCGGTGCGTTGCAGCCGCACCCCCATCCGGTCCGCGATGCTTTTGAACTGTTCCGTCATCACGGCCAACGACACGGGATCCACGATCGAGGCGTCGCGAGGGACGGTCGGAGACACGGTCGGAGACTCGCCCGCGGAAACGCGTTCGAGTACGAGCAGCCCACCCTCCCGGCGGGTCCGCCAGCCTTCGTCGACCACACAGGTGCTGGTCGCGTCGAGCACCACGAGCGGTCCGTTCTCTCCACCGCGAACGTCTTGGCGAGCGACGCAATCGATTTCCCGCCAGGCGCCGCCCATGAACCGGCGAACCCGCCGCGGTGTGGGCGCATCGCCCGACCGCGCCTCGCCAAGCCCCACGGCTGCGTCGAACGCGGTTCCGCCCTGGCGCTCGAGGCGGTGCGCACGCACATGGGACGCGTGCACTGTGCCTTCGTTTTCGTACCCGAAATGAGCCCGGTGCACCGCGCCGAACTTGCCGAGCACCTCAGCCAACGAATCCTCCCGGGAGAACGGGACCTCGAGCGCCTGCTCCATGCCGGCGAGCCGCAGCGCCAGGTACGTCGTGGTGTCCGCCGGTGCCGTCTCCGCATCCGAGTCGAGTGTCCGCTCGAGTGTGGCGACCGCGTCTCTGACGCGCTGCAGGTGCGGGGCGTCGAGCACCCCTTCGCATCCGAGCTCTGCGTGCCGACCCACCGACGCCACCCCCATGCCCCACGCAGAGAACACCCCCGCGAACGGCGGAAGGACGACCCTCCGGATCCCAAGGCGCTCTGCGATCGCACAGGCGTACTGACCGCCGGCGCCTCCGAAGCTCAGCAGCGCGTGATCCCGAGGGTCGTGACCGCGCGCCGTCGAGACGACCTCGATGGCGGTCGCCATGGTCTCCACCGCCACCCGCACAAAGCCCGCGGCACACGCTTCGGGGGTGCGGTTGGGATCGAGCGATTCGAATCCAGCCCGGGCCCGCGCCCGGTCGATCGGGATTGGGAGCGCACCCTCCGGGATCAGTCCGAGCGTGACCGCCGCGTCGGTCAGCGTCGGGTGGCCCGCGCCAGCCCGCCCGTAGCACAGCGGGCCCGGATCCGCGCCCGCGCTCCGGGGACCCACCAAGTACCGGCCCGCTGCGATCTCGCAGATCGATCCACCGCCTGCCGCGATCGTGTGTAGCTGAAGGGCGGGCGCACGGACCCTCACGCCATCGACGAACATCTCGTCGGTTCGTTCGAGCGTGCCATCCACCCGGCACACGTCGGTCGACGTGCCACCCATGTCGAAGCCCAGGATCGGCTGGCCGACCCGGGCGTGCCAGGCCGCGCACGCGATGACGCCTGCCGCAGGGCCGCTGCCCACCGCGTTTCGTCCCCGCAGTTGCGCGGACTCGAGGAGGTCTCCACTGGACTGCATCAGGAGGAGTTCGGAGTCCGGAATTTCGCGCCGGAGCGTGTGAAGGCTGCGCTGGAGGACCGGTGTGAGGTAGGCGTCGAGGGCGGCGGTCTGTGCCCGCGCCAAGAGGCCACGCGCCCCGGAGACTTCATGGCTGCAGACCACCGTGTCGAAGAACGGGGCGGCGACCTCGGCCAGCGCACGTTCGTGATCGGGGTTCTTGGTGCTGTGCAGCAGCGCGATGGCCAACGCCTCGACCCCTTCGGCCGCCAACCCTCGGAACAGAGCCTCGGCCGCGCCCTCGTCCAGCGGCTCGAGCTCGTGGCCACCTGCGTCGAGCCGCCCCGAGACCTCGCGCGCGATGGCCAGAGGGACCGGCCGAGCGACCCCGAGCGCGAAGAGCGAAGGCCGAGTCTGGTCATCGAGGCGCAGCAGATCGCCCAAACCAGTGTTCGAAATCAGCACAGTCCGCGCGCCCTGGCGCTCGAGCAGTGCGTTGGTGGCGACCGTGGTGCCCAACCTCCAGTCGGCTTGGGGAAGTGCTTCGGAGGCGGACCGGCCGAGGGCGCAACGGACCGCCTCGAGCGCGGACCGAGGACCAGAAAGCACTTTGGATACGAGCACTTGGCCGGTTCCCGAGTGCCGCATGACACAATCGGTGAACGTGCCGCCGCGGTCGATCCAGATGGCCCATCGGCCCTGGTCCCCTTGCGATGCACGCCCTGGCATGCCCTGAGAGAAGCACGCGGCCGAGTTGGGTCAAGCGGTGCGATTGAGACCGGGCTGGCGACTTTTCTGGTGAAAGTGTGCCGGTCGATGGCACGATGCGGAACAGTTCCTTTCTTCGCCAAGCGTGCAGGGGTGGCCCAGCGTGAGGCACAGCGGTTCCGCCCAAGGTGGCGCCGGACGACCCAAGGGAGCGGAATGGCTCAAGACCCGCCCGAAAATGTCCCGCCGCCTGAGGGTGGAGGGAACGAAGAGCTGAAGGTGTCCTCGCTGATACCAAGCAGCCCCAACTCCATCTATGCAGCGTGGATGGATGAACGCAGACATTCGGCGTTCACCGGCAAACGCGCGACCGTGGATCAATGGGTTGGGGGGCGGCTAACCGCCGCCGATGGCTACATCGACGCCACCCACATCCTTCTGGACACGGGGCGGCGAATCGTACTCACCTGGCGAACCTCTGACTTTCCGACGGATGTCGCGGACTCGCAGGTAGAAGTGTTGCTGGAGCCGGTGGCGGGTGGAACCCGCGTCATCATCCAGCACACCGAGATTCCGGCCGGACAGGCCGAGCAATACAAGAAGCTCTGGCGATCGCTCTACTTGGAGTCGATGAAGCGTTTCTTCTCGAGCCCTGAGTCCGCTCGGCGCGCGCTGCGCGACGCCTCCCGCAAGGGCGTCATGCCGACGCCGGACCAGCGGCACGGCCGACGCCCCATCCTCGCGCCCCCCAAACGCACGCGCGTCCCGCCGGTCGGATCCAAAGCAGCGGTCGAGGCGGTCGAGGCCGAGAAGCCCAAGCGCGCCGCGGAGCAGGCCAAGGCGAAGGAGCTCGCGGTCAAGCGGGCGGCTGAGAAGGCCGCCGACGCGAAGGCAGAAGCACAGCGACGCATCCAGGAGAAGCGCGACGCGGAGCTTCGAAAGCAGCAGGCGATCAAAGACGCCGCTGCGAAGAAGAAGCGCGAGAAGAAAGAGGCGGAGAAACGCAAGCGGGATGCCCAACGCGCCGCCGAGAAACTCGCCAAGCGGAAGGCTGCTGAAAAGCTGGCCGAGAAGAAGCGCATCGCTCGCGAGAAGGCGGCGGCCAAGAAGAAGGTCGCAGCCGAGAAGAAGCGCGTCGCCAAAGCGAAGGCGGCGGCGAAGAAGAAGGCCGATCGCGAGAAGAAGAAGCTCGCCCGACTGGCTGCGGTCGAGAAGAAGCGCGTGGCCCGCGAAAAGGCGGCTGAGAAGAAGCGCGTCGCCCGCGAGAAGGCGGCCGTGGCCGCTGAGAAGAAGCGCATCGCCCGCGAGAAGGCCGCCGTCGTCGCCGAGAAGAAGCGCATCGCTCGCGAGAAGGCCGCCAAGAAGAAGGCCGCCGCCAAGAAGAAGGCCGACGCCGCCAAGAAGAAGGCTGCCGCCGCCAAGAAGAAGGCCGCCGCCGCCAAGAAGAAGGCCGCCAAGAAGAAGGCGACCAAGAAGAAGGCGACCAAGAAGAAGGCGACCAAGAAGAAGGCGACCAAGAAGAAGGCGACCAAGAAGAAGGCCGCCAAGAAGTCGACCAAGAAGAAGGCGACCAAGAAGAAGGCCGCCAAGAAGAAGTCGACCAAGAAGAAGGCGACCAAGAAGAAGGCGACCAAGAAGAAGGCGACCAAGAAGAAGGCCGCCAAGAAGAAGGCGACCAAGAAGAAGACGACCAAGAAGGCCGCCAAGAAGAAGACGACCAAGAAGAAGGCGACCAAGAAGAAGGCGACCAAGAAGAAGGCGACCAAGAAGAAGGCGACCAAGAAGGCCGCCAAGAAGAAGACCGCCAAGAAGAAGGCGACCAAGAAGGCCGCCAAGAAGAAGACCGCCAAGAAGACGACCAAGAAGGCCGCCAAGAAGACGACCAAGAAGGCCGCCAAGAAGAAGACGACCAAGAAGAAGACGACCAAGAAGGCCGCCAAGAAGAAGACGACCAAGAAGGCCGCCAAGAAGAAGACCGCCAAGAAGGCCGCCAAGAAGAAGACCGCCAAGAAGAAGACCGCCAAGAAGGCCGCCAAGAAGAAGACGACCACGAAGGCCGCCAAGAAGAAGACGACCAAGAAGGCCGCCAAGAAGAAGACGACCAAGAAGGCCGCCAAGAAGAAGACGACCAAGAAGGCCGCCAAGAAGAAAAAGCGTCGTTAGACGCTACTCGAAGGCACGCAGCCTTCGTTTCTCCTGCAGTACGACGGACTCCATCTCACGCTGTCCATCCTGCCCTTCAAGGACCGTCAACTCGTCCTGATCCTGGAAGCCTTGCGAGACACGGAGCAAACGTTCCATGGCTTCGCCAGCGCCGATGGCGTGCGTCGCACGTCCAGGCAGAGACCAAACGCTCGAACGCACTTTCGCCCTCGAGAGCGCGGCGAACAGGGTCGTCAGTACGGTCTCGTAGCGTTCGCCATCGAACGCCTCGCGTTTGCCGAGCCCCAGGACGAAGAGCTTGTCGCAACTGAGCCGCCCGCGCGTCGGCACCAGCACCATGTCGTCCAAACGACCGCTCAATCGACCAGCGATCAGCTGCCGCGACAGAAAGCCGCAGAGGCGCCAATCGATCAGACCAAGCGCACCGCGGAGGGGGCGTTCGTCCTGGAAGAACGTCATCGCGAGCGCTTCGCTCTGGATGCCATCCAGCCGACGGAGGTCGGCCGGCGCGAACCGGATCTCCATCAGACCTTGCCGGCGTCGCTTGCGATCCGATCGAGCACACCGTTGACGAACTTGGCGCTGCCCTCGGCCCCGAACCGTTTCGCGAGTTCGATCGCTTCGTTCAGGGTCACCCGCCGAGGGATCTCCGCCATCTCGAGCAACTCGAAGGTGGCGAGACGGATGATGTTGCGATCCACCCGGGTCATGCGTTCGAGCCGCCAATGATGGCTCACATTGCGGATCGTGTCGTCGATCCGCTCCATGTGTCCGTCCACGCCGCGTACGAGTTCCGTCGCGAACTCCTCCGCATCGGGGGTCGCCGCGAGATGGGTCCAGTAGGTACGGACCGCATCCTCACACGACGCACCGGAGGCATCGATCTGATAGAGGATCTGGAGCGCAGCCTCGCGTGCTTTTCGACGAATGCCCATCGTGCGCTCAGCGCGGAAGCTTCTCGAGTAGGTCCACCATCTCGAGCGCCGAGAGTGCGGCGTCCCAGCCCTTGTTGCCGGCTTTGGTGCCTGCGCGCTCGATGGCCTGCTCGATGGTGTCGGTGGTCAACACACCGAAGATGAGCGGCACGCCGCTGCCCACCATGCTGCCCATCAGGCCCGAGGCCGCCTGTCCGGCGACGTAGTCGAAGTGGGGTGTAGAGCCGCGGATCACCGCGCCGAGCGCCAGCACAGCGCCGTACTTCCCGCCGCGCAGGAGTCGGTCGCAGACCAAGGGGAGTTCCCATGCCCCCGGAACCTTGACGACGTCGACTCGGTCGCCCTCGACGCCGTGGCGGCGAAACCCGTCCACGGCACCCTCGACGAGCCGGTCCACGACGAAGTGGTTGAAGCGGGCCGCAACGATCGCGAAGCGGGTGCCGGACGGGGCCATGTATCGGCCATCGATTTCGGTGGGGTGGGTCATGACGATGTTCTTCTGACTAGTGCGTGGTTCGCGCGGGCGCTGCCGGAGGGACCACCGGCTCGCGAAGTATCAACTGTTCGACGACTTCCAGACCATACCCTTCCAGGCTCGGTATCCGGCGGGGCCGATTGGTCAGAATGCGGATGCGACCGAGACCGAGGTGCGCGAGCACCTGCGCGCCGAGGCCGTACTCGCGCAACACCTCTCCTTGGGCGGGGCGCGGCCGCTCGGGGGTCTCGCCCAGGAAGAACGCGAGGTCGTCCTGGAGATGCGCGGTCGAGGGCAGCAAGAGCACGACGCCCTTCCCCTCTTCTTCGATGCGTTCGATCGCTTCCCGCATCTGCACCCGACCGGGCTCCTCGAGTCCGACCAGGTCTCCGAGCACCGAACCGGTGTGGACGCGCACCATGGTCGGTTCGCGGTCGATCTCTCCGTGCAGCATCGCGAGGAACTGACGTCCGTCCGTCGCGACCTCGTAAACGCGCGCACGCCAGACGGCCTTCGAGGGCAGCGTGACTTCGGCGTCGCGCACCACCCGCACGAGGCGCTCCCGGGCCAGGCGGTATTCGATGAGATCGGCGATGCTGATCAGGCGGATGCCGTGCTTCTGGCCGAACGCGACGAGGTCGTCCGCACGGGCCATCGTCCCGTCCTCGTTCATGATTTCGCAGATGACGCCGCTGGGGTCGAGCCCTGCGAGGCGTGCGAGGTCGATGCTGCCCTCGGTGTGGCCGGTGCGCTGCAGCACCCCACCCGGCCGTCCACGCAGCGGGAACACGTGTCCGGGCGAGACGAGGTCGGCGGGGCGCGCTTCGGGCGCGACCGCGGCCAGTACCGTGTGGCATCGGTCCGCTGCGCTGATGCCGGTCGTGACCCCGTGGCGCGCTTCGATCGAGACGGTGAACGCGGTGCTCCGGCTGGAACGATTCTCATCCACCATCATCGGCAGGTCGAGCAGCCGACAGCGCTCGTCGGTGAGGCTCAAACAGATGAGGCCACGCGCATGTCGGGCCATGAAGTTGATCGACTCGGGCGTGCAGAGCTCCGCCGCGAGCACGAGGTCGCCTTCGTTCTCGCGATCCTCGTCGTCGGTCAGAATGACCATCTTGCCGAGGCGGATGTCTTCCAGGGCGGCCAAGACCCGTTCGATGGCGGCGGTGCGCATGTTTGGGGCTTAGCAGTCGGGAGCAAGGGGGCCAACAGCCCGTTCCATTCCTCGGACGGAGGCGCGACGGCGAGCCCCCACGGCTGGACGTCGCGTCGGTCGGCGGAGTCCCAAATCCATGGACGTTCGTGGCGGCACTGCTACACCCGATGGGTGCGCTGTCCCTTCTGTTCGACTCTGGAGAACAAAGTCATCGACTCCCGCCTTTCGCAGGCGGGCGAAGTGATCCGCCGCCGGCGTGAGTGCGAGGCCTGCGGGCGGCGCTACACCACCTACGAGCGGGTGGAGGTGGCCCTGCCCCTCGTGATGAAGAAGGACGGTCGACGCCAGCCCTTCGACCGCGACCGGATCCTGGCGGGGCTTCGGCGTTCCTGCGCCAAACGCGACATCTCCGCCGATGCGCTCGAGCGGGTCGTCGACGCGGTGCAACGGGAAGCGGTCGAGCGCGGCGAGAGTGAGATCCCGTCGTCGATCGTCGGCAAGATGGTGCTCGCGCAACTCAAAGATCTCGACCCGGTCGCGTACGTGCGTTTCGCCAGCGTCTACCGGGAGTTCCAGGATGTGCGCGAGTTCATGAAGGAGCTCGAGCGGCTGTTGAACGAAGACGCCGCCAAATCCGCCACTGCCCGCCCCCACGGATGAAGCCGCACAGCGAATGAAGGAAGTGCGCGAGGAGTGGCTGGAGCGGCAGCGAAGCGAAGACGAGCGGTTCATGGCGATGGCGCTCGAAGCGGCCCGCCGAGGGCGGCCGAGTCCCAACCCCCATGTGGGCGCGGTGATCGTGGATGCGGCCGGCGCAGTGGTTGGCGTCGGTCACCACGAACGCGCCGGCGAAGCGCACGCCGAGGTCGCCGCCATCGCGGATGCGGGCAGCTGCGTGGGCCTGACCCTCTACGTGACCATGGAACCGTGCAACCACCACGGCCGCACCGGACCCTGCACCGAAGCGGTCCTGGCGGCGGGCCTCGAGCGTGTGGTCGTGGGCGCGCGGGATCCTGCCCCCCACGTGCCCGGTGCCATCGAGCGGCTCCGCGACGCCGGCATCCGCGTGGACGTCGGAGTGCTCGGAGACGCCTGCACCGCGCTCGTTTCGGACTTCGCGAAACACATCCGCACCGGGCTTCCGTTCGTCACGCTCAAAGCGGCGGTCACCCTCGACGGCCGCATGGCCACGCGCACCGGCGATTCGAAATGGATCACCGGCGCCGCGGCCCGCACGGAGGCGCACCGAATGCGGGACCGGGCCGATGCGGTGCTGGTCGGCATCGGGACCGCGCTCGCCGACGACCCCGCCCTGACGGTGCGCCACGTCGACGGCCGGGATCCACTCCGGGTCGTGATCGACTCCTCGCTGCGCCTTCCGACCACGTCCCAGTTGGCCGCGCCTGGGACCCTGGTCTTGCACAGCGACGGAAGCGCCGAGGCGGAGGCGGCCCTCGTCACGACCGGCGCTGAGGTGGAGCGCGTGGGGACCGGCGCGCGGGTCGACCTGGGCGACGCACTGCGGGCCCTCGGCAAGCGGGACATCGTGCGGTTGCTGGTCGAAGGCGGCCCGACCCTCCACGCCGCGCTGCTGCACGGTGGGCACGCCGACCGCGCCGCCGTCTTCATCGCGCCGAAGATCGTGGGGGACACGCGGGCGATGGCCTTCGCCGGCCAGGACGGCGGACCGCTTCGCATCGCGGATGCGTTTCAACTGGTCTCGCCCGCAGTGACGATCCTCGACGGAGGCGATCTCCTGATCGAGGGCGACCTGTCTGTGGACTGAGCGGCTTCAGCCCCGCCGCTGAATCTTGCCAACGACCCCGAGGTCGGCCGGAGGCAGGTCGTAGGAGGAGATGTCCTCCGGCCGCACCCAGCGGTGATCCGCCACCCCGAGGTGCTGCACCGCGCCCTCGAGCCACGTTGCGTCGTAGAACAGAAGCAGAACGTCTTTGGTGGGGTAGGCGTGAAAGGTGACCTCGAGGATGTCGCCTGGCGCCACCTCGATCCCGCATTCTTCCAAACATTCACGCCGAAGCGCGTCGGTCGGGGCTTCGCCTGGCTCGAGCTTGCCGCCTGGGAACTCCCACTTTCCGGCCAGGTGCGCCGACGGAAGACGCTGCGTCAGCAAGATGCGCGGGTCGCCGGGTCGGCGGATCACGCCGGCCGCCACGAGGACGGTCATCGACCCACCCGTCTCGGGTGCGTGGGGGTTCTGGTGCTTTCCAGCGCAGCACATCGCGTGTGGGAATGGGTGTGCATCGGAGGCTTCAGCCTGGGCTGGAACATTGAAGATCGCCAGAGGTGCATTGTCCCGCTATTCTCCGCCCGGGAGGATTCATGACGACTTTGCGAAAATGGCTTCTGACGTGTGCGATGAGTTTGGCGTTCGGTTCCGTGGCACTGGCCGACCAGGGCACGGTGTTCCTGACCGATGGGAGCCAGGTCCAAGGTGAGATCCTCTCGTACGGTCAAGGCGCCGACGTCGTGATCCAGATGGCCGATGGGCAGGTCGTCACGATCCAAGCCGCCAATGTGCAACAGGTCCAGGTCGACGAGAGCGCGTTCCAGGTGAACGCCCAGGTCGAGGTGGTGCCTCAGCCGCAGTCCCAGCAGTACCAGCAGCAGCCGCAGCAGTACCCGCAGCAACAGCAGCAGCAGTACTACCAGCCACAGCCACAGTTCCAGGCCCCTCCGGCCCGCCGCCCCAGCCTGGCCGCGCCCTTCATCTTCGCGGGCATCGGCGTCGGCCTGCTCGCAGTCGGCGGCGCGCTCATCGCGACCTCCGAGACCTGCAGCGCGTTCGACGACTTCTGCGTCACGGACCCGTCGCTCTACGTCGGCGCCGTCCTCGGTGTCGCCGGCGTCGCCATGCTCGTCATCGGTCTCGCGATTCTCCTGCCGAAGCGCTTGCGTGCGCGCCGTCAGTGGTCGGCCCAAAACTACTCGCTGGCGCCGATCATCAGCCGCGAGCGCGCCGGACTCGCCCTGACCGCACGCTTCTAAGAGCAGTTCGAACCCGTTCGGCCTCGAGGTCGGCATCCGCATCGCGGGGCCGGCCTCGAGTTGCATTCGGCGCACGGACGCGCGGGACGACGAGCAGGTCGCTCAGCGCCCTACTCGCCGAGCGCGTGTCGCAGGCGCGCGTCGGTGAGGTGCAGCTCGATCGCCGCGTCCACGAGCTGCAGTCGCGCCCTCGTGAGGTCGGCATCCGCATCGATGAGGTCACTCGTCACCGCGGCGCCGGCCTCGAGTTGCATTCGGCGCACGCGGTAGCTCTCGGAGGCTGCGCGCAGGCCGATGAGCGCCGCGTCGAATGAGAGGCGTGCGGCGGTCATGCCTTCCACGCCCTGGGCTACTTCCAACTGCACCGCGTCGCGCACCGCGTCCACGTCCGCCCGCACTTGCATCAACGTGGCCCGCGCCGATTCGACCCGCTGGCGTGCCTGCCCGAACTCGTTCGGAGACCAACGCAGCACCACGCTCACATCCCACGTGGTGTCGAACTCCTGCCGCTGGGGAATGATCCGCTGGTTGGGGTTCGCGATGTCGAGGTTCGCCTGCACCAAGAGCTGCGGGTAACGCCGCCCGAGGTCGGATCGAATGGCCTGCTCGCGGGCCCGCTCGAGCGCGTGCAGGGCGGCGAGCTCCGCACGGTCGCGCAGGGCGCGTTCGGTGAGCGTCTCGAGGCTGCCGGAGGGCGGAGTCGGCGTCACCGAGAAGTCCTCGCCGATGCGGATCGGGTCCGTGCTCTCCACGTGCAGCAAGGACCGGAGCGCCCGGTCGGCGAGCACCGCACCTGCGTTCGCACGCGCCACCGTCACCCGCGCTTGCGCGACCTGGGCCTGCAGTCGAAGTCCTTCGACCGGGGCTGCGGCGCCGGCTGCGATGATCGCGTCGAGCTGGGTCTGATGGGCCTCGGCTTGTTCCAGGGCCTTCGCCGCGATGACCTGGCCGCCGCGCGCGCGCGCGAGTTCGAAGAGCGCTTCGCGCGCCCGCATCTCGACCTGGCGCCGTTCCACCGCGACCTGCGCGCGCCGCGCTTCGACCGCCGTCTCGCTGGCGCGGTAGGCGGGGAGGATGGTGAAGAAGAGATCCGAGACCGGGTAGCTGACCGTCGCGCGGAATCCGTACTGGTTGAGAAGCACTGGGAAGCTGAACGCCTCGGTGTTGCTGAACGAATCGAGCAAGCCGTTCCACAGCCCGCGCGCTTCGGGATCGTCCACACCGCTCGCCGCCAGCCGCGCCAGCGCGAGTTCGTCCTCCGAGAACGCGGACGTTCCGAACGCCGGCTGATCCACCCGACTCAGCCGCGTGTAGCGGGCGCTGACCGAGAGCTGGGGGAACAGCCCCTGCCAGGCTTCCCGGGAGGCGGCTTGCGCTGCGCGGACGAACATCTGCGCGCTTCGCAGCGAGGGGGCCGACTCCGCGGCCAAACGCGCGGCTTCGTCCGCGGTCATGCCGGATGGATCGGCCAGTGCGCTGAGCTGGGCACGCACGGCTTCGTCGCTCGTGTCCGCGTCCGGTGGCGGCACGGGCGCGCTGCGCACGACATCCTCGGCGCGGGTGTCTGGCGGAACCGGCGAAGGGGGCAAGGGAGGATCTGGCGGCTGGGCTGCTGCCGACACGGACGCGAGCACCACTGCGCCGAGCACAACGGACAAGATCCGCGGCAGCGCGGGTGGCAACGAGTTGATCTGAAGTCGCGACATGGAGTGCCTCATCCCCCGGTAGGAACGTTCTGTGGTCGGTGAAGCGCCATCACGCAAGAGCGCGGTCTTGATGCGCCACTTCGTTGACCCTCTGGGGAATGGGGCTAACACCTCTGTATGGGCAAGCTGTGTGTGGCTGTTGTGGGTGCGACCGGAATGGTCGGACGCGAAATGCTCCGAGTCCTCGAGGAGCGCGGGTTCCCCGTCGGAGAACTCCGGCCACTGGCTTCGGCCCGTTCTGCCGGGACGAAGCTCGTGTTCGGTGGTGCGGAGCACGCGGTCCAAGAAACCTCAGAGGCCGCTTTGCAGGGCGTGGACCTCGCCTTGTTCAGCGCTGGCGCCGGACCAAGCAAGACCTGGAGCCCGATCGCAGCCGCTGCGGGGGCGCTGGTCGTGGACAACTCCTCGGCGTTCCGCATGGACCCCGAGGTCCCGCTCGTCGTGCCAGAGGTCAACCTCGACGCTGCGAGCGATCGTCCAAAGGGCATCATCGCCAACCCGAACTGCTCGACCATTCAGATGGTCGTCGCCCTCAAACCGCTGCACGACGTGGCCGGACTGACCCGGGTGGTCGTCTCGACCTACCAGGCGATCAGCGGCTCGGGCGCGAGCGCCCTCGAAGCGTTCGATGGTCAGTGCAAAGCGCTCGTCGAAGGCACCGAAATCGACACGAGCGCCTTCAGTGGCCAACTCGCCGGCAATGTGTTGATGCACTGGAAGCGCGACGTGGCGTCCGGGTACCAAGAGGAAGAACTCAAGATGGTCTTCGAGTCTCGGAAGATCCTCGGGCTGCCCGACCTGCGCGTCTCACCGACGGCGGTTCGGGTCCCGGTGGCCTCAGGGCACTCGGAATCCCTTGCGGTCGAGTTCCAGAAACCGCTCTCCTCGGCCGAAGCCCGCGCCCTCCTCGAGAAGGCCGAAGGGGTGACCGTGGTCGACGACTTCGCCGCTGGCGTCTACCCCACGCCGCTCGACTGCGTGGGCAAAGACGACGTCTTCGTTGGCCGCATCCGCGACGACATCGGCAACCCGGGCGGCCTCCAGCTGTGGATCGTCTCGGACAACCTCCGCAAGGGCGCCGCCACCAACGCGGTCCAGATCGCGGAGCGGGTGCTGCTCTAGGCGCCCGATGGCAATCTGGCAGGCACCGACCCCGATGGGCAGTGCGCGTGCCACAATGACGACGGTTCGTCGCCCGGTCGTGGGCGAAACCCCAGAAACTCAGCCCTTACCCCTGGTTCGCTTCTTGCTCACGCTTTTCCCAATGTTCTTCTCTCGCACCGCACGGGTTCGTCCCCTTCACGCCTTGTGTCTGGTGGCGGCGCTGCTCTCCCTTCCAGGGGTCGCAGAGGCTCAGATCACGGCCGACATCGCGCAGCTGACCGGTGGACGGGGCAACCGCACCACCGCGAGCGAGATCATCCGCGGATTCGGCATCGCGGACTGCACGTCCAGCGACGCCGCGGTGCAGATCCAGGTGAACAACGTGCCGGCCGCGGCGGCCAACCGCCTCGACATCTGGCACAGCAACGGCGCGAGCGTCGATTGCATCGCCGACGCCAACGCGCGCAGCAGCGACCCGGCCGTCCGGACCTGCGTGCACCTCCGCGTCGACCCGGTCGTGGACGGCGACAGCCGCATCACGATTCCGCTGGCCGACATCGTCGCGGGCGACACCGGTTCGACCACCGGCGCGGACATCTGCGGGCGCGAGCGCCGGACCTACCGCTTCTACCTCATCGGCACCGGCTCGGACGAAGAGGTCGGCACCGTCGCGGCCACCCAATTCGGCTTCTTCGACCTGACCATCGACGCAGTCGCCCCGGCGGCGCCCGTCCCGAGCCCGTTGACCCTCGAGGGCAACAACGTCACGGTCGACTGGCCGAACGTGAGCGACGCGGACCCGCCAGCCGACCTCTCCTACCGGGTCTACATCGAGTCCGATGGCTGTGGCACGACCATCACCCAGGATGGCGGCGGCGTGCGCACCGATGGGGGCACCGAAGATGCGGGCATGTCGGTGGACGCGGGCACCGACGCGGGCACGGACGCAGGCGCCGCCGAGGACGCGGGTCTCGAAGACGCAGGTCTCGAAGACGCAGGTCTCGAGGACGGGGGCATGACGATGATGAGCATCGTCACCACCCGGACCACGGGCCCAGGCGAGTCCAGCACCACGCTCGACCTGAACGCGCTCGGTGTCGCCGAAGGCGGCCAGGCGGGTCTGCGGATCGCGTCGATCGACCAAGCGGGCAACGAGGGCGCGCTCTCGGCCGAGGTCTGCATCACCCGACGGACGGGCGTCGGCTTCTGCGACGCCGTCGAAGGCGGGTGTGGAGAAGGCGGATGCGCCGTCAGTCTCCCCGGTGGCTCAGAGCCTCCGAGTCCACTCCTCCTCCTCTCCCTTTCGATGTTCGGTCTCGTGTACGTTCGCCGCCGAACCGTCCGAGCCAAGAACCGCGCGCGAGCCACCCGATGAACCTTCCGCACCCCGCCCAGACCGCGTTGCGCTCCACGTTCACCCTCCTGCTGGCGGCCGGGAGTCTCTTCGCTTCGACGACGGTCGAGGCTCAGTACTCGGACGAACTTCGTTCGCGGTCGCGGCGTTCGACGCCAGAGCATTTCGGGCTCGAACTGAAGATCGGCACCTACGACCCAGGCGCTCGGCTGGCCGACGGAACCAGCGCGGTGGAGGCCATCTTCGGCGACGACCACGGCCCGCTGCTCCAGCTGGAGTTCGACGTCTTCGCCTACCGGATTCCGTTTGTCGGCCTCATCGGCGGTGGCGTCTCGGGCGGCTGGGCGCGCTACTCCGCGGGGCTGTGCCTCGATGCGGCCTGCACTCAGCGACTCGACGAAGAAGGACAGCTCAAACTCTTTCCCGTCGCCCTGATGGCGGTGCTCCGGGTCGATGTCCTCGCTCGGGAGCTGAACGTTCCGCTCGTCGTCACCGGCAAGGTCGGCCTCGATGCGATCTTCTTCAAGTCGAGCGGCGGCACGGCCGGAAGCGGCAGCTCCTTCGGCCTGCGCTGGGCTGTTCAGTTCGCGCTCGAACTCGACTTTCTCGATCGCCGCAGAGCGGCCATGCTCGACCAGGAATGGGGCATCAACCACAGCGCGCTCTTCGTGGAGATCTTCGGATCGACGGCAGACAGCACCGTGGACCTCGGGACCTCGCTCGCCTGGACGATCGGTCTCGGGATCACGTTCTAGTCCGCGCCGCGCTGGGCAGAGAGAACCGCTAGTGGCGAAGGAGCCGCCCCAGTACCCGTTCGGGGTCCGCTTGACGGTCGCCTACGACGGGACCGACTTCCACGGCTGGCAGGCCCAGCCACGGGTGCGCACGGTCCAGGAGACGCTGGAGGCAGCGATCGACGCACTCGGAGTCGGCCACTCGCGGGTGCGCGGATGCAGCCGAACCGACGCGGGCGTACACGCGCTCGGACAGGTCGCTGCGTGCGGGGTCGATCAGGAGCTCCCGCTCACCGCGTGGACCGTTGGCCTCAATGGGCTGCTGCCCGAAGACGTGGTGGTCACCTCGGCTGGCTTCGTCGACCGGCGCTACGATCCACGGCACGACAGCCGACACAAACTCTACCGCTACTTGATTCGCGGGGGGCACGTTCGGGACCCGTCGACCCGCCGCATCGCGTGGCATCTCGGTGGACGGATGGGCCGCCGCGACCTCCCGCGCGGCGAGGACGGTCACGTGCTGCGCCGGGCGACCATCGAGGACTACCTGGATCTCGACCGGATGCGGGACGCGGCGTCACGTTTGGTCGGGGAACACGACTTCCATGCATTCCGTGCGATGAGCGACGACCGTGAACAGACCGTGCGCAAGATGCACTCCATCGAGATTCTCCCTGGCTTCGGTGGGCGCGCCGATTCGCTCGCGATCGAAATCCGTGGGAACGCGTTCATGAAGAACATGGTTCGCATCTTCGCCGGCACCCTCGTCGACGTGGGTCGCGGCAGAACGGAACCGGAACGCATGGATTGGTTGCTCTCGGATCAAGCGTCGCGCCATCAGAGCGGACCCACCGCGCCCGCCCACGGGCTGACACTCGTAGAGATCGCGCTGGGCCGCGGCGACCACAAGAAGGCTGCGGTGAAGTCGTGAACCAGCGGTGGTTGTGGGTCGTGGTGGGTGTGTGGCTGGCAGGGTCGGTGTCGTCGGCGAACGTCGAGGCGCAGGCTGAGTCGGAGACCGACGTCGCGGCTGATTCCGAAGCTGATTCCGAAGTCGGTTCTGAAGCTGATTCCGAAGCTGATTCCGATCCCGAAGCCGATTCCGAAGCCGATTCCGAAGCCGATCCCGAAGCCGATTCCGAAGCCGATTCCGAAGCCGATTCCGAAGCCGATTCCGAAGCCGATTCCGAAGCCGATTCCGAAGCCGATTCCGAGGCCGATTCCGAGGCCGATTCCGAAGCCGTAGCCGCCGACTCCGCGTGGGGGACCGGCAAGGTGGTGGTGGTCGTGGCGGGGGATCCCGATTCCGGGCTCCGCGAGGGTGCGGCGGGGTTCGAGCGGGTGCTTGGGCGGCGGCTGGAGCTGCCTTCGGACGGTGGCCTGCGGCGGGCGCTTCGTGGGGCGCCAGCGGATGGGGAAGACGGGCTCGAGCGGGTCCGCCGCGAGCGGCGGGCGCTCGGATTCGGCGACGAAGACGGGCCGGGGCTGACGCGCCTGGGGCGGATGGCGGGCGCGGATGCGGTTGTGGTGCTGCGACGCACCAACGGACGGATCGAGGTCGAAGTGTTCGATGTCGGGGCACGGGCGTTCTACCGCGAGACCCACCCGCTGCATCCCATGGCCGAGAGCGCGCGCTTCGTGGTGCGGGCCACCGGTGCGGCCCATCGACGCGAACACGGGGAGGACACGCTCTCGCCGCGTGTCGCTGCCCGCGCCTCGGTCGCCGCCGAGACCGAAGACGCCGAAATCCCCCCGGCACGGGCCTGGTTCCGGAAGAACTGGGCGTACTTGGTCGGGGGGCTGCTTCTGGCGGGGGTCGTGGCGTTCTTCATCATTCGCGGGCGCCGCGACGACTCCCTGCCTCCCCCAGTGCTACGCTTTCGTGCGGGAGCCGAGTGACCACGCACCGACCAACGCCAAACCACACCGCCGCATCCCGCGGTCTGATGGGACAGCACCTTGGTTGGGTTCGACGTTTGGTTCCGCGGCTCGGCGCACTGCTCGCCGTGCTGCTCGTTTTCTTCGTGCCAATCGCCAGCGTGTCCCATGCGCAGTTCGATCTGGTTCGGGTTCGGGGCGAAGCCCATCTGCCCGATCCTCCCGCGGACTTCGAGACCGTGGAACTTCGCGGCGTGACGTGGACCTACCCGCGCGACGTCCGCTCGACGGTGCATCGACTCCAGACGATTCGCGACACCGAGTGGACAGGGATCGAGGCAGACCTCGGCGTGGACGTCGACGACGCGATCGTCATCCGGATCGCACGCAACCCAGACGAGATGCGCGCGCTGGCGCCGGAAGGTGCGCCGCCGCCCGAGTACGCCACTGGCGTGGCCTACCCGAACTGGGGCGTCGTGCTCGTTTCGCTGACGGCGGGTGCCAGTGCGCATTCGCCTCCCGGCGTCGACGAGATCTTCGTGCACGAACTCTCCCACGTGGCCCTGCGTCGGGCGGTGGGGTTTGCGCGCATGCCGCGCTGGTTCGTCGAAGGCGTCGCGATCCATCACAGCGGAGAACGTTCGATGGAGCGGTTCCGCACCTTGTGGATGGCCCACGTGCAGGATGCCCTGCTCCCACTCGACCAGGTCGAAGGCTCCTTCCCGGACGAACAGGGCGCGGTCTCCCTCGCCTACGCGCAGTCCGCGGACCTCGTGGGTTTTCTACGCCGCCAGACCCGGGCGGACACCCGGTTCAAGAACCTCATCGACAAGTTGGAAGAAGGCGAGACCTTCGAGGCGGCCATGCTCGAGGCATACGCGCTGAGCTCCAACCAGCTCGAACGCGAGTGGCTCGCGGACATCGGCTCCCGCATGAGCAGCGTGCCGCTGATGCTCGGAGGCACGACCTTCTGGGTCATCGCGTCCATTCTCCTCGTCTGGGCCTGGCGCCGGCGGCGGAAGAAGCATCACTCGAAGGTCGCTGAGATGGGCGTAGAAGAAGCCGAGCACGACGAGGCGATGGCGCGCATCGAGGCGTTGCTCGAAGAACGGCTCGCCGAGCATGGCCCCACCTTCGTCACCAGCGGTGACCCACCCCAGGGGCGCGAACCCGGCATCCCCACCATCGAACACGACGGCCACGACCACACCCTCCACTGAAGACTGCTGGCCGTTCGCTGGCTCAGGCGGGGTCGGTTGGGCTTGCAACCCTGTCCGCGGCGCGCTAATCCGCCTCCCCTCATGAGTGACACCAAGAAGACCGAGACGCGCCGCCTCAACAAATCACGCAAGGCCGGCAAGAAGCGCAAGAAGAAGCTCGAGAAGAACGGCACCACGCCGAGCTTCCCGATCCACAAAGACAAGAAGTAGCGCCTCCGGGCCCTGGGGCCCTGGCCTACCTCGACGCTCCGTCCGCCGATGATCCATCGAGCCGACCCTGGAGCGTCGCGCGGTAGCGCTCGTGCAGAGCCGCCTGGACCCGTCCGGGCGAGAGTGGTTGTTCGTCGAGCAACCGGACCGGCATCAGTTCGCGGGTGGCGCTGGTGAGGAAGACCTCGCTCGCGGCGCGCAGGTCCGCCACTCGAAGTGGTCCCTCGGCCACCGTCAGACCGAGTTCTGCCGCCAACTCCAGCACGATGCCGCGCGTCACGCCGGGCAGCACCCCCGTCGATGCGGTGCGCAAGACCCCATCGACCACGGCGAACACGTTGCTCGTGGCGCCCTCCCAGACCTGCCCGCCCGGGCCCAGGTCCTCCACGAGAATCGCTTCGTAGCCCCCTTTGGCGCGGGCCTCGCGCGTCGCCAGCACGCTCAGCAGGTAGCTGCCGGCTTTGGCGCCCGCGAGAAATCGGCCGCCCTCCACGAGCCGCACAGGGACACCCGCCGTGTAGTGGTCGTCTGGATGAGGCTCGAAGCGGTAGCCGAGCATCACCCGACGGGCCGGTCCGGTCTCGGCAAGACCCGCTGCATCCCCGCGGGTGACCATCAGGCGCACTCGAAGCGCCTGGTCGGTGGCGCACACCAGGCTGCGGACTTCGTCCGCCAGAACATCGATGGCGACCGGAAGCGCCATCTCCACAGCCGCGGCCGACCGGACCAGTCGGGCCAGGTGTCGGTCGAGCGCATGGGCTCGGCCGTCGTAGGTGCGAAAGGTCTCGAAGACCGAGTCTCCGTACAAGAACCCGCGGTCGGTCACCGGAATGCGCGCCGCGTCGGCCCCGACGAGCGTTCCATCGATCGAGACGTACCGGAGTTCAGTCACGCCGGTCTTCGTTCAACCCTTGAGCTGCGCGAGCAGTTCGGTCGCCTGTGCGTGTTCCTTGTCCTCGGAGAGCGCCCGCTCGAGCATGGAGATGGCCTTGCGCGCGTCTCCGTCCTTGTGGGAGATGTCGCCGAGGTAGAAGTAGACGTCCGCTTTCGTGATGCCGGAGTCCGGCTTGAGCTTCTGCAGAAGCAGCGCTCGGAAAGTCTTCTGCGCCCGTTTGAGGTCGCCGTTCGAGTGACAGAGTTTGCCGAGGTCGCGGAGGATGGCGACGTTGGTGAGATCGATCTTGAACGCGGAGTCGAGGTGGCTCATCGCGCCCTCCCCGTCTCCCATGCCGTAGAGCGCCATGCCGAGCCGGTGGTGGAAGGTCGCCAGCTCCTTGCTGCGTCGGCCCTTGAAGCTCTCGATGATCTTCTCGAGCACCGGCACCGCGTCCTGCTGCCGACCAGCCGCGATGTACAAGTCGCAGAGCGGCAGAAGCACTTCCCGGTCGTCGGGCGTCAGTGCGGCGGCCCGCTCGAGGAACTGAACCCCCGTCGCCGCATCGTCCAGCTTCTCCATGTAGAGGTCGGCGATCCGCTTGAGGTGCGCGACCTTCTCCGCGTCGTTCTCGAGCGCGTCGGTCTCCGTCTCCAGGATCTCGGCCAACTCCCGCCAGGAGCCATGCTTCTCGTGGTGGCCCTTGAGCAGCTCCCGTGTGGTCGCGGTCGGTTGCAAGTCGTAGGCGGCCCGAAGCGCACCAGAGGCGCGGGACGGATCTTGGAGGTGGTCCTCCGCGATGTCCGCGATCTTGTGGCAGGTCTGAACCGCTTCGTTGGGTTGCAGCAGCGGAAGCAGGCGTTCGAGTCCTTGCACCGCGTCTTGCCAGCGACCCGCCGTCTCGTGGAGGGAGACCAGTTTGCGGACCGCGTCGGCGTTCTCGGGATCGAGGGTGAGCACGTTGGCGAGCACGCCGGCCGCCTCGTCCGGGCTGTCTCGATGGTCCTCGTGCAGTGCCGCGAGCCGAAGCAGCGTGGCCTTCTGACGACCGACGTCGCCCACCGCAGCCGCGTCCGCGACGCGGCGCTTGAGCAGGGTCGCCAGGTCGTCCCAGTCCTCCTCCGCTTCGAGCAGGCGCTCGAGCTCGTCCATCGCTTCCAGGTTGGTGGGATCGATGGTGAGGATCTCGCGCAACTGCGACATCGCATCGTCGCGCCGGCCGAACGCCTTCTCAGCGAGGCGGGCGAGTCGGACGCGTGCGCTGATCTGCGCTTCGGTGGTGGTCGCGAGATCCAGCCTTCGGTCGAGCAGCGATCGCAGGTCGTCCCAGCGCTCGTCGGCTTCGTAGAGAGGCTCGAGCGCGTCGATGGCCTCGACGTCTTCCGGCGCCTCTTCGAGGATGTGTTCGTAGGCGGCGGTCGCGCGTTCGGCGTCTTCCACCGGACCGGCGAAGATGGCCGCCAGTTGGCGGCGCAGGTCCAGGCGGACCACCGGCTCCATCTCCAGCTCGACGCGGCGTTCGAGCAGCTTGATGACGTCGCCCCAGCGGCTCTCTTCGCGACGGATGCGCACGAGATCGTCGATCGCGTTCACGTCCGAGGGGTCGACGTCCAGGATGGCTTCGTAGCAACGGGCCGCGGTCTCGCTGTCGCCGAGGGCGGTCTCTGCCAGGCGGGCGGCTTCGCGCAGCCGCTCCTTCTTCGCGAAGTCGTCGATCTCGACGTCGGCCCAGGCCCGCAGTGCCGCGATCCGGTCCGCTTCCCGGTCGGGAACCCGGAGCAAGGCCGCGAGCTGTTCGTGCGCAGAAGCGGCTTCGGGGTCCGACGAGAGCGCAGAGCGAAGCCGGGCCTCCGCGGAGGCGTTGTCCCCCAGGTGGTCTCGGTACCAGACCGCGGCGCGCAGGTTCAGGTCCCGCAGAAGATCACGGTCCGCATCCCCGGCGGCCTCGACGGCCTCGACCAGGCCACGCAGCGACTCCCAGGCGCCCGAAGCCGCCGCAAGACGTTCGATGTCGCTGAGCAAGACTTCGTCGCGCGGATCGATCTCGAATGCTTTGCGCAGCGACTCGAGCGCCTTCGCGGGCTGGCCGAGCTCTTCTTCCCAGAGCCGCGCTGCTTCTTGGAGCATGCGGACACGCTCGCCGTCGGTGTCGGCGAGGTTGATCCGGATGTCGTAGAGACCGGCGATGCGTTCCAAAGACCCGGTCTCTCGGAAGGCACCCTCCAACGTGTCGACGACCTCGAGCGCGAGCTCGGGGTTCTGACCGAGACGCTGGAGCCCATCGAGGGCGGGGTCGTTCGCCGGGTCGCGTTCGACCACTTCTTGGTACGCCCGGAATGCGCCCCGAAGGTCACCGAGGTGGGTCTCGCGGATCTCGCCCAGACGCACCCGCTGCGCGGCGCGTTCGGTCGGGTCGTCGGCGAGGTTGGTACGGCGCTCCAGCACTTCGACGAGCGCGCTCCAGTTCTCGGTCTTGACGTAGAGCCGGTCGAGTGCGGCGAGAAGGTCCTCGTCGTCGCCGACCTGCTCGAGGGCCCTCGCGTACGCATCGATCGCACGGGCTGGGTCGTCGAGTCGTTCCTCGGCGATGCGGGCGAGCCGTTCGAACAGACCGCGTGCGACGACCGGATCGAGCGCTCCGCCGGCGCGGGTCGAGAGCTCGTCGGCGAGCCGTCCGTAGCCGTCGGTCATCGCCGCCAGCCGCTCGAGGTGTTCGGCGATGTCTTCATCCGCCGGGTCCTCCGCGAAGGCCGCAGCGTACGCATCGAAGGCGCCCTGCGTGTCTTGCAGCCCGCTCTCGCGAACCTGGGCGAGCGCGCTCAGTTCCGCCTTCTTGTCGAACGGGTCGGTGGCCGCATCGGCCTTCAGCTTCTTGAGATCTGCGAGCAGGTCCCAGCGTTCGTGCACATGGAGCAGCGGCTCGAGGATCTCGGCCGCCTGCAGCCGGTAGTCCTCGAGGTGGCTGATGCGCACCAAGGCTTGAAGCGACGGCTCGTGCCGGTTGTCGATGTCGAGCACCTGCTGATAGAGGACCAGCGCTTCGAGCACGTCGTCGAGTTCGCGCTCGGTGACCGCGCCGGCGCGGTGGATGAGCGCCACTCGGTCGGTCGACGACTCGGCGAGGCCCGCCCGCAGCTTCAGGTTGTCCAAGAGCTCCGGCCACATCGCCTGCCGTTCGTACAGCCGGCCGAGGCCGGTGACCGATGGCGTGTTCTGCGGGTCCATCTCGAGCACTCGGACGAACACATCGATCGCGTCGTGGGGACGGTCGAGCTGCGTCTCGTAGAGCTGGGCGAGCCGCTGTCCGAGCTCCACGCGGGTCTCGACGTCAGGATCGGCCTCCATGCGTCGCAGGAGCACTTCGGCGAGCTTCTCGTCGTTGCTCGACGAGGCGTAGAGCCGGTCGAGCGCTTCGAGCGCGATGACGTCGTTCGGGTCTTCGTCGCTGGCGCGCTGGTAGAGCACGATGGCGCCCTTCGGGTCGCCGAGCAGCTCCTCGAGAACGGAAGCCGCCTGCCGAAGCAGTTCCGCGCGGGCCTCGGGCTCGTAGGTTCGCTCCACCTTTCGGTCGAGCACCTCCACCAAGCCGCGCCAGTCGCCCACCATCGTGTGAAGGGCTTCGAGTGCGTCGAGTGCGGTGAGGTCTTCTTGATCATGGGCGGCGAGCCGCTCGTAGGTCTCGATCGCCGAGCGCGGGTCGCCCCGACGTTCGTCGTGCACACGTGCGATCACGCCAAGCAGACGGGACCCGAGCATGGGATCGTCGCTCTTGCGCAGCGCTTCTTCGTAGGCTGCGATGAGCGCGTCCCAGGCTTCGAGCAATCCGGCGAGCCGGTCGACTTCGCCGCGCGCCGCGTCGTCCTGGGGATCACAGACGAACGCCCGCGTCCACGCCACGAAGGCGCGGCCAGGGTCGCTTCCACGGTCTTCGTGCAGTCGGCCGATCTCGGCCAAGATCGGCGCCTGGTCCGCCGGATGTTCCGCAAGGTTCACCCGCGCCTCCAGCACGGCGACCAGCTTCATCCACTGGTCCTGCGCGCGGTAGAGCGGCTCCAGGATCTGGGTCAGCCGTCCTCTCAAGGCTTCTCGCGTGACCAGCCCCTCGAGCGATTCGATCGTCTTCTGGTGGTTCGGTCGCTCGACCACGATCTCCTCGAAGACATCGATCGCGCGTTCGTGTTCGCCGAGCTGTTCCGAGAGCAACACACCAAGCCGGTGCTTCAGTTCGAACTCCGCATCGGTGCCCGCGGCGTTGTCGATCCGGAACCGAAGATGGTCTGCGAGATCATCCCAACGCGCGGCGCCGCCGAGCAGCCGGTCCAAGGCCTGCGTGGCGGTCGCGTCGGCCGGATCGAACTCCAGCGCGCGGCGAAACGCGGCGATCGCTTCTTCGGTTTCTTCGCGCTGCTCGTGGAGCGCCGCGATCTTGTGCAGGAGCTGTACGCGCTCCTCGTCGCTCTCGCCGTAGTCCACCCGGCGGCGGAACAGGTCGAGCAGCGCGTCGTGGCGTTCGAGTTTGCCGTAGCCGCGCTCGAGCGCCTCGAAGGCCTCGCGATCGGTGGGTTCGAACTCGAGCACCTTGGTCCAGATGCCGGTCGCGTGTTCCGCGTCGCCGAGTTTGTCGTCGTAGAGTCGGCCGGCCATGCGCGCGAGCTCCGCGGTGTCTTCGTCCACCACGCCGCCACGTTCGACCACGCCACCGTAGGCAGCCGCCACTGCGTCGTGCGATTCGAGGATGCGGGAGAGCCGCGCCAACGTCTCCCAGCTTCCCCGGTCGGCGGGGTCCGACTGGAAGAGTCGGATGTACACCGCGAGCGCGCCCTCCAGATCCTCCAGGTAGTCCTCGTGAATCTGTCCGAGTTTGGCGAGCAGAGGTTTCTTGTCCTCGGGGGCATCCGTCGACGAGATGCGTGCTTCGAGCGTGGACGTGACCTTCGGCCAATCCATCCGGCCGAGGAAGACGGGTTCCAGGATCTCAGCCGCGTCTCCGCGGTGTTCGTCCTGAGCCATCATCGACTCGAGCAGCGCGATCGACGGCTCGTGTCCCGAATCGAGCGCCAATGCTTCGCGCAAGTGATCGAGTGCCACGTACGCGTCGTTCAGACGCTGCAAGGAGACCCGACCCAGTTCGTAGCGAACCTCGACTGGATCGCCCGCGCCGGCCTCGAGCTGTCGCTCGAGCGTCGCGGAGAGATCCGGCCAGCGTTCGGCCTTGGCGTAGAGCCGCCGAAGCGCTTCGTAGCCTTCGCGCCGGGTGTCTTGTTCGCCCAGCACTTGCTCGTACGCGTCGATCGCGGAGACGAGGTCGCCCGTGTGGTCCTCACAGATCTGCGCTTGCCGTTCGAGCAACGCGATGCGCGCTTCCGGGCTGTCGGCCAGATCGGTCTTGCGACGCAGGATGTCGAGCAACGCGTGGTGGTCGTCGACCTCCGCGTGCAGTTCCTCGAGGGCATCGAGCGCCGGACGGTGCTCGGGGCGATGGTCCAAGACCCGCTGGTAGAGCGCCCGGGCGCGGCTGCGATCCTCGAGCCGCGTGCGCACGACGAGCGCGCAGCGCATCAACGCTTCGGTCTGCAGATCCCCGTCGAGGATGTCCGGTGCGATCGCCTCGAGGAGCTCCGCGTGTTCGGCGTGTTTCTCGGCCGACACCGCGTGCCGTTCGAGGTCCGCCAGCATCGGACCGAGGTTGCCCTCCCCCAACGCGGCGCGTACGGCCGCGGCGGTCAAACGGAAGGCTTGGCCCTCGTCCTCGAGCCCCATCTCGGCGACTTCGGACGCGCGGCGAAGCGCTTGCAGTTTCTCGGTCGGATCGTCGGTCTCCGCGACGACTTCGAGCGCCCCGACCAGATCGCCGTGTCGGCCTTGCTCCGTGTAGAACGGAACGAGGGTACGAGCGGCTTCCACGCGGAAGTCCGCGTTGGGATTCGTGATGACTTCTTCGAGCGCTTCGACGGCGCCCGGATGGCCTGGCGAGAGACTCAGCACCTCGGCGTAGACCTCCACCGCACGCTCCACGTCGCCGGTGCGGGTCCGCATGAGTTGCGCCATCCGGAAGTGCAGGTCGGCGCGTTCGTCGTCCGCGGTCGCGCGCTCGAGTTTCATCTCGAGGATCTCGAGCAGGTCGTCCCACTTCTCACTGCCGGCGTAGAGCCGGGCGAGTGCGATCAGCGTGCCTTCGGACGGACCGAACCTCGAGAGGGCGTCGTTGTACGCGACGATGGCGTCGTCCGCGTCGTCGAGCTTGGTCTCGTAGATCTCGCCGATGCGCTGCGCGATCGTCTCCTGCTCGCCGGCGTCGGTGGTCGCAGAGTCGCGGCTCTGCAGCACACCGACCAGCTTCTGCCATTCGCCTTCGCGCTCGTAGAGCCGTTCGAGTGCGCGGAGCGCGTCGGTGTCGTCCGGATCGAGGTCGAGCCGCTGACGCTGCGCAGCGATCGCGCCAGGCACGTCTTCGAGCACGTCCTCGAGCAAGAGCGCGAGCCGGATCAAGAGGCCGCGCTTCTCGTCGGGGTCGTAGTTGAGCTTGATCTGAAGCCGCAGATCCTCGGCGAGCTTCGGGTGGTCGTCGTTCGCGAGGTGGATGCGCTCGAGCGCACGCGCCGCAGGCAACACACTGTCTGGGTTGTCCCCGTCGACTTCGATGAGTTTCGTGTAGGTGCGCTCGGCGGCTTCTCGATCGCCGACCTGGTCGTCCCAGAGGCGGGCCAGCTCCAGCAAGATCTCCGCTTTGAGGTAGCCGTCCGCGGACGCGGCCGCGGTCTCGAGCACTTCTGCCCGCTCGCGATCGGCGCCGCGCAGTGTCGCCAGACGTCCGAGTTCCTGCCTCGAGGTGGCGTCGGCAGGATCGGTGGTCACCGCATCGGCGAAGGCTGAGAACGCACCTTCCGAATCTCCGAGCTTGTCTTCGCGCAAGGCGGCAAGCCGGGTCAGCAGACCCACGCGCGAACCAGGGTCGGAGACGGCTTCGAGTTGCACCGCGAGCACCCGCGCCAGCTCGGCCCAGGCCCCTTGGGTTTCGTAGAGGGGCTCCAGGATCGCTGCCACCCGCTGCCGCTGCGCACCGACGTCGATGAGCCGTTCGAGCGCCTGTTGGGCCTTGACGTGGGTGGGGCTCGCCTCGAGCACCTGCTCGTAGCAGTCGACCGCGACGCCGGGATCTTCGAGCTTCTGTTCGTGCAACTCACCGATCTCGAACGTCAGCGCCAGCCGCGCGCGGTCGTCGTCCATCGTCCGGTCGACGTCCTGCCGAAGCAGCGCCACCAAGTCGCGCCACTGCTCACTGCGTCGGTAGAGCCGGTTGAGCGCCGCCCGGGACGGTTCGTGGTCGGGGTCGAGCTCCAGGACCTCCTGGTACGAGCGGATCGCGAGCAACGGGTCCTCGAGGATCTCCTCGAAGAGGAAGCAGACCTGCAGGAGCAGTTCGCGCTTCGAGTCTCCGTCCACCGTCTCGGCGATGCGGTTGCGGTACAGCATCTGGAGGTCGTCCCAGCGCTCACCGTCCGTGTAGAGTTCTTTGAGCGCGAGGAACGCGCGCTCGTGGAGGGGATCGTCCTGCAGAACCCGCTTGTGGAACGGTTCCGCCTCCGGCGGACGACCGAGCACCACATCGTAGATCTCCGCCACGCGTCCCGAGAGCTGCGCCACGTCGGCGGCGCCGAGGCCACCGGCTTCGATGCCCGTCGCGAACGCGAGCACGAGCGCCTCGTGTTTGCCGCCGGCATCGGCCGCAGCCGCCAATCGATCCCATAGTTCGACGTCGGACGGTCGGTCGAGGAAGGCCGCTTCGAGCGCGTTGTACGCGCCCTCGGTGTCCCCGAGCGTGGTCGACTGCAGCTCGGCGAGCCGAAGCCGCAGAGCGCGTTTGTCGTCGCCGTCCTCGGTGGCGCGAAGCCGTGCCTTGAGGACCGAAGCGAGCTTCTCCCATTGGTTCGTGGACTCGTAGGCCGGTTCCAGGTGGCGGCCCGTCTCGAGCACCAACTCCGGATCGGCTTCCGCCACGGCTTCCAATCCCAGAATCGCGCGCCCGCTGCGAGGTTGGATGTGCAGCACCTCGGCGTACGCTTGGAGGGCCCCGCGGTTGTCGCCCGTGTGGGACCGCAGCAAGTCCCCAAGACGGACGCCAAGCTCTGCCTGGTCGTCCTCTTCCGCGATCAAGATGCGGCGGCGCAACACATCGACGAGCTCGTCCCAGCGCTCGGCGAGCACCGCGAGTCGGTCGAGTGCACCGAGCGCTTCGGTGTCTTCCGCGTCGAGTTCCAGGACCTTGCGGTACCGGGCGGCGGCCGCGTCGGCGTCCTCCAGCACATCCTCTTCGAGGTGCGCCAAGTCCACCAACGCGTCCCGACGGCTGGCGTCGTCGAGCGCGTGTTCGAGGCGATGTTCGCCAAGTCGGCGAAGGTCTTCCGTGCGCCCCTCGGCTCGGTAGAGTCCGTCCAACAACTTGAGGGTCTCGACGTCCGAGGGATCGCCTTCGAGCACCCGCTCGAGCTGCGAGATGGCTTCGTCGGTCTTGCCCAGCCGTTCTCCGCTGATCGTGGCGAGACGCCGACCAAGCGCGAGTTTGGTGTCGTCTGAGGTCGCGTCGTCCGCGAGCCGCTTCTGGTAGACGGCTGCCAGTTCCTCCCAGCTGCCGGCGGCACCGGCCGCGGTCTCCAGGTGACCCTGCATCTCAGCGTCGTCGGGGGAGAGTTCGTAGGCCAGCTTCGCCCACTCGAATGCGCCGGCTTCGTCGCGAAGTCGTTCCGCATACAGTGCACGAAGCTCGTCGGCCGCGACCAGCTTGTCGGCGTCGTCGTCCATGCCTCCGATGAGGATCTCTTTCATCGCGACGATCTGAGGCCACTTCTCCTGGGCCTCGTAGATGGGCACGAGTGCACGCGCCGCCTCGAGGTTGTTCGGCTCGACCTTCAGGACGCGTTCGTAGCTTCGGAACGCGCGCTCGGGTTTGCCGATCTTCTCTTCGTAGACCGCGGCGGCCCGAAACGAGAGGGTGACGGTGACTTGGGGATCGTCGGTGCGTTCTGCGGCGCTCCCGAGCACGTCCACCAAGCCTTCCCAGTCCTCCGCTTCCGCGTACAGCGCTTCGAGCCCATCCCAGTCCTGGCCCTTGAGAAATGCCTCCCGCAGGGTCCGGAGCGCACGCCCGTTCTTCGGGTCGACTTCGAGAATGCGTTTCCAGGTGTCGGCCGCCTTGGCCGGGTCGTCGAGGTGCTCGCCGTAGACGCCACCCAGCTTCTGCAGGACCTTGATCTTGCCCTTGTCCCCGTCTTCGCGGTCCACGCGGAGCTCGAGCACAAACGCAAGTGTGGTCCAGTCCTTCTCGCGGTCGGCGAGTTTCTCGAGCGTGGGAATCGCGCCTTCCGTGTCGGGCGCCTCCTCGAGGATCGAGCGCCACAGCTGGATGGCTTCGGCGTGCTGGTGAAGCCGGTCGCCCGCGAGTTTCGCGAGCTCGAGTTTCATCGCCAGTCGGGCTTCGGGATCGCTCGCGAGTTGCGACTCCTTTTCGAGCACCGCGTACAGCTGCTTCCAGGACCGCTTCTTGGTGTAGATGGTCTTGAGCTGGCTCAGCGCATCGCGGTTCTCGGGCTCCAGATCGATCACCGCTTCGAGCGGCGTGGTCGCTTGGTTGTAGTTCGCGAACCGGTCGATCCAGAGGCCGGCGATGCGGGACAGGAGCGAGACCTTCTCGGTGGTGTCGTCGGTCGCATCGACCTGCTTCGTCAGCACTTGGATGAGGTCGTTCCAGCGGCCCATGCCCTCGTAGGTGGCGGCCAGCTGCGCAAGACCCTCTGGGTCGCTCGGGTCTTCTTCGAGGAGCGCGTTCCAGGTGTTGATCACCATCACGTCGAGCTTCAACTCGTCGCGGTAGATGACGATCAGTTCACGCAGCAACTCCACCCTTCGGCTGCGGAGCGCGTCGTCTTCCGAGTTGGCCGGCAACGCATCCAGTTCGGCGCGCATCACCTCGACGAGCGCGTTCCACTTCTGCCCGCGTCGGTACAGCCCACGCAGGGCCTGACCGGCCTCCTCGTGGGTGGGGTCGATCCGCTGGACGGACTTCCACGCGTCGATCGCGCGTTCGGTCGCATCGGTGCGCTGGGCCGCGCGGGCGAGCTCCACGGCCAGTTCGACCTTGAGCGACTCGTCGTTCGCGACGCGCTGGGCATCCGTGAGAATCGTCAGCAGTCGGATCGATGCGTCCGATGCGATGTCCGAATCTTCGTGGTCTGCCAGCGCCGTCAGGTACTCGCGGTAGAACCCGAGCATCCCCGGGTGCGCCGGATCGATCTTTCGAAGCCGCGCGAAGTACGGTTCGGCTTGCTTGGGCGCGTTGCGGATCCGCCAATGGACCATGCCGATCTGCAGCAGGATCCCTTGTTCGCTCTCGAGCTTCTGTCGCGAACGGAGCGCGTCTTCATAGAGTGCAACGAGGTGGTCCCACTCCTCTTGCCGCGTGAAGTGTTCGACCAAGAACCGCAGCGCTTCTTCGTGGCCGGGCACGAAATCGAGCACGCGTTCGTAGCAGCCCGCTGCAGCAGGACGGTCTGCGAGCTGATGCAGACTCACACGCGCGGCGTGGAGGTAGAGCATCAGCTTGTCGTCGCGGCCGCGTGCCGCGTCGGCGGTCGTGCGCAGCACCTCGGCCATTTCCGCGAACTTCTCGCGGTTGCGCAACGTCACACAATAGAGTCGGGCTGCCCGGGTGCTCGATGGATCGGCCGCAAGCGCCCGCTTGAAGAGCTTGTCGACTTCCTTGTTGCGGCCCTTCGTCCGGTGTTGCCACACCAGCCCGGCCGCGCGCGCGAGCATCGAAGCCTTGAGCGATGCGTCGCTCGCGTCTTTGGCTTCGTCGATGAAGCGGTCCGCGATGGCCCGCCACTTCTCGGCGGATTGTTCGATCTCCTCGATCGCCACCTCGACGTCTTCGTCGCCCGGTTTGAGTTCGAGCGCCCTCGCGTACGCTTCGAGTGCGCCGGCGTCGTCGAGCAGTTCTTCGTGTTTGATCCGACCGAGCTCCTTGCAAAGCGCGGCTTGGAACCGTGGGTCGTCGTCGCTGTGCGACGACTCCAGCTCGATCAACCACGCGACCGCTTGGGTCTCGCCGTGTTTTTCATGTTCGTGCCGCGCAGCCTCCAGCAGCCGCATGGGCTGATCCCCCAGCAACGCTGGATCTCCGGAGGCAAGCACATCGCGCAGTCCCTCGAACGATTCCCGGTTCTCCGGATCGTCCTGCAACATGCCCAAGTAGTTCGAGACCGTCAGCGACGCCATCGGCTCCTATGCCTCCCAACTCGTGATGAAAACACGCGTTCTACGAAGTCGAATCCACACCCTCGTCACCCCAAACACTGCCCGCAAACGCAGTCCTTCGAGGTGCCCGCGGGAGGGGCCTCGAACCTAAAAAACTCAAGGATTCTCGAAGGAAAGCCGCCCCCCATCGAGCGCGGGCGATGGTAACCGCGGCGCGGTCCGCCAATCAAGCGGTGTTTCCAGAGTCGCGCATGCGCGGGTGCGATTGTTGGGAGGATGGGCAATTGGCGGGGCATTCATGCCGTGGTGGCACCGGACAGCGAGCGGCTGCGTCCGACCCGCTTCACGCTAGGCTCTGCAGGATGAAGTACTGGCTCCTGTGGTTCGGTGTGGTGGTCGGTTTCACCTGGGGATGCGACGACGACCCTCCGTCCGAAGCCCCGACCGAAACCGAGGCCCGACCCGACGAAGCGCTCGTCTCGGAAGTGCCCGAACCGCCAGGCCTGGACACGCTTCCGCTCTGTGACCCGCTGCCCGAGCCGCCCGTGCCTCCGCCGGGCACCCAAGCACCCATCGTTCCGATCGATGGAGCCATCGGCGTTTCTGGAGAGACGGTGTTCGTCGCTGCCGGTCGACACGGCGAGTGGGTACTGCACTGTCCCGACGACCGCCCCACCCTCGTCCGGGCCGCGGGGACCATGACCCTCGACGGACTCGTCCGACTCGGACCACGCGGCCGGTTTGCCTTGGTTCGGCTGGATGCCGCCCTGCACCTGGTCGAACTGGCGACGGGTCAGACGGAGCGCCTGGCCGCGTACGACCCACAGCAACGCATCTCCAGCGCGTTCGACCCCACGGGGGCGCGGGTGGCGTTCGTGGACCCCGACGTCGGCCTCCGAGTCCAAGCGCTCGTCCGCAACCAAGACCAAGCGCGGGCGTGGACCGTGCGCATCCCGGAGGGGACGCACGTGGGACCAGTCTGGTTGTCGCGTGGCGGCCAGACCGTCTTCGCGCTCTCGGCCGCGGAGGGTTGGCGGGAACCCCGCCCCGAAGCCTGCGGGGAACTCGATGGCAAGAACGCCCGCCCATCCGGCGAGGTCCATCCGCTCCACGCCCGCCTCACCTCGGGCGAGGTCACCTTGACCGACACGCCACCCGCGGTCGCCACGCTGGGCGCCGAGCACATCGCCGCGGTCCATCCAGGCGCCGCGGCGGGGGTGGGGGTGAACGTGCGCCAGTTCCAGAGCGATGGCGCCACCACCATTCCGGCGGAGTGCGGCGTGCACTGGGTCGGCGCAGTCGGAGGTTGGGCATTGGTCGCCTGCGAGTCGCAGGACATGGAGGTGCTCGCGTTTCGCGGAAGCGAACGCTGCCGCACCGGCGGCTTCGACCGGAGCGGACGTTTTCTTCACCCCGGCCGGCCCGACGAGACCCTCTACCGCGCGCGCGTCTGGCCACTCGAGGCGGACTCCATTGTCGGCCCCGAGGCGTGGGTGTCCCTCACGACGCTTCGCCGACGACCGCTCACGCTGCCGGGGGAGCCGGTGATCATGCACGGACAACCCCACTCGGTCCACGAGGGGCGACTGCACTGGACCACACTCGACGGTCACGCGGCCTCGATCGCGTGGCAGGAAGGGGACGTGCTCCGCACAGCGCCTGGCCACCTCTTCATCGGCCGTGGAGAACCGATGGGTTGGTCGGTCGTCGCCACCGCGACGTCGGACGGCAGCGCGCGGTCCCTGGACGAGGGGCAGCGACCGCTCGACGCGGACGACGCCGGCCGCATCCTGGTCGCTTCGGGAACCACGGGACGGCGACTGAACCTTCCACTGCGCTGGGTGGAGCTTCCGTGACGCATGCGCGCGGACCGCGTTCTCCTTGGTCTTCCAGACCTGGTGGACTCGCGACGCGCGCTGGGCTCTGGCTGCTGGCGGTGCTTGGCTGCACAACCCCCGAACCGACGTCTGCCGAGCAACGGCCACCACCGAGTCCGACCGTCGAACCCCGCAGCATCCTGCAGGCGACCGAACACCAAGCCCGGCCTCCCCCCGTCGACCTTCCGTCCCTCCCGGAATGCGTGCTGGAGCGAACGCCGGTGCCGCCGCCCGTACCCTTGGTCTTCGAACGACTCTCGGGGGTCGAGATGCGGCTGGGGCGGGTGCTTCACTGGGGACCCCGGGGGGACTGGGCATTCGTCCGCCGCAACGGACGGGTCGAGATGCAGACCCTGATCCACACCCTTGGCGAGGTTCATCTGCTCGCGGCTTCACCCTTCGGTGATCGCTGGGTCGTCAACGAACCGCGCGAGGCCCAGCTCCACGATGCTTCGGGTCACCGAATCTCACTCGGGGCTCGGCTCGATGCGGCCGAGTTCGATCGGGGCGGTCTCCGGGCGGCGGTGCTCACCCATCGGCGGGTGGCGGTGGTGGACGCGCTCGGAAACATCCTCCTGCAGGTGGTCCCGCCACGGCCCCCGAAAGGCGCGTACCTGTCGACCGACGGCACCGTCTTGTTCGTCTTCCTCGGGTCCGTCACCGGGACGCTCCCGGGCGAATCGGACGCAGCGTTCGAGACGCTCCGCAACCAGGACGAGATGGAAATGCACTACGCCATCGTCGGCCGAGACCAGGCCCTCCGACGGCACGGCGACTTCGTATGCGCGATCGGCGGCGAGGCGTTTCACCGAAACTCCATCGGAGAACTCATCGGCGACGCGGGCGCCCGCTTGCCTCGTGGGCTCGGCGAGTACCGATTCACCGCCGGAGGCACCTCGTTCCTGAGTCCCGCGGGACGCAGGGGCACCTACCCACTGGTGGGCGTGGCGCACGACTCGCTCGAGCTCTGCCGTCTCGAGTTCCCCGCATCTCGGCAACCGGCGCCCTGGACCTCGCACCGGTGGGGCGTCTCCATGATCAACACCGCTGTCTGGTTCCCAGGCGGCGCCCTGCTCGAAGGCGGCGACTGGCAGCTCCGCGCGACCTCTGCGGTTCGGATCGAAGGACGCACGTTGCACGCCCGGCATCTTCCGGCGGGGAGTGGCCCAGAGATCGAAATCGGGGCCCGTCGAATGCGGCTGCCGAGGAGCGACCTTCACCTCGTGCCCGCCGCGGGTGCAGGCGACATCTACCTACTGGGCCACGCGGAACACGGTTACTGGGTCTACGACGCCGCCGCACACACCCTCACCGGAACCTGGCGGACGGCACCCGAGCACCTCGACGATTCGGGCCGCGGCGCCTTCCCGGAGAACCTCGACGATCTCGAGCGCCGCATCGGCTGGCGCATGTACGAACGCCCAGGCGATTAGGGCCGCCAGTCTCGCGAAGCGAGCCAGGCCCGTAGCGTCAGTTAGAAAGCGACACCACTCGTGCACCTGCGACGGGCGCGAATTAGGGCCGCCAGTCTCGCGAAGCGAGCCAGGCCCGTAGCGCCAGTTAGAATGCGAATATGACGCCGGCCCACGTCAACGCGCCGTAGGTGACCATGCCGATCGCGAAGTGGATCGTACTGAGCGCCCGCAGCGTTCCGTAGTCGTTGGCGCGGGAGAGTCCGAAGCTGTCCGCGTTGGTGATCACGACACCGAGCACCTGTTGCGCGATCATCCCGATGACGTGCACCCACCGCAGGCGTTTGTGCCGCCTCAGGTTGCGTGCGTATTCGCTGTCGCCTTCGGACAGGTTCATCGGATCGGGCATGCGCAGCGAGAGGCCGAACGTCACCGTGTAGAGCGAGGTCGTGAGGATCGAGCTCACCAAATGCGGTACGGGTTGTCGCACGCACGCATTCATCCCGAATATCGCATCGCCCTGCACGCAGGGCGTGTCTCCCAACTCGCGGGCGCCGTATAAGTTCCGCCACTGGAAGATGCCGAGAAGGACGGTGAGCGTCATCGAAGCCCAGGTCGCGATGCCGAGCCACCGGTGGAACTTGGAAATCCGGCCGCGCTGCTGCATCTGTTCGGCGAGGGTGGCCGGACGGGGTCGACCGTCGTCGGCTTCAGCCGCTTCCTCCTCCGCCTCTTCCATGGCTTGCACCGCGACGACGCCGGCCATGGAAGGTCCGGTGACGAGGCTGGGGTCCAGCGAGAGGGAGAATCCAAAGATGGGCGTGGCGACGAGCAGCGCTGCGAGGCTCATGCCGCGGACCATACCACCTTCTCCGCACCCCATTCACCAAACCAACGTGGCGCGGAATCAAGTGGAGTGCGTCTCACCAGGTGAACGGCGGCGGGCCGCCAGTCTCGCGAAGCGAGCCAGGCCCGTAGTGCGGAAAGAAAGCGTCACCGACAAGTGCACCTGCGCAGGCCGAAGGCCGAGCAACTGGTGCACTTCCAAGTGATCACAGAGCGCCTCAAGGAGCGCCTGGACGCGCGCAGCCGCCAGAAGTCTCCAGTGCTTCTTCAGTGCACCAGAGAATGGGCGGCGAGCACGTGCAGGCAGCGACGGGCGCGAATTAGGGCCGCCAGTCTCGCGAAGCGAGCCAGGCCCGTAGTGCCAGGAAAAAGCCTCAGTAGCGCGGGATGGTGCTGTCGACTTTGCGGGACCAGGCGTCGATGCCGCCCGCGAGGTTGTGCACGTCGGTGAAGCCCATCTGGAGCGCCATCTCGGCCGCGCGCTGGGAGCGCATGCCGTGGTGACAATGGAAGACCAAGGTCTTCTGCCGGTCGAGCGCGCGCAGGAACTTCTGACCTGCCGGGTCCAGCATCATCGCGCCTTCGATCTTGGCGACCTCGCGCTCGTCGGTGCCCCGCACGTCGAAGAACTCGAACGGTTTGCCGCCGTCGATCCACGCCTTGAGTTCGGCCGGCTCGAGCAGCTTCACCTTGGGCGGCTCGTTCGGGTTGTCGATCTTGAACCCGCCGCCCCCGGCGTTGTCCACGAAGTCGATGGTCAGACCGTTCGCACGGAGGGCGGATGCGCGGGACATCACGACCTTCCACGCGCCGCCGTCGACGACCACGTCGCTCCCCTTGGGCGCGTCGAAGTCCATGCCGTATTGCCATGCGGCGTTGATGTCGAGACGGATGCACGGCGCGCCCTCCCCCTCGTGAAACTTCTGGAGGGCTTCGAGGCCCGCCGGGGTGACGAAGACTTCCGGCGGCGCGATCTCCGCGCGCTTGATGCCGAGGACCTCATCGAGTTCGCCGTTCTCGGCCATCTCGGTGACGATGTCGCAGCCACCGACGAACTCACCCTTCACGTAGAGCTGCGGAATGGTCGGCCAGCTCGAGAAGGCTTTGATGCCCTCGCGCACGGCGGGATCCTCCAGCACGTCCACGGTCACGTAGTCGGGCAGGTACTCGTCCAGCGTTCCGACCACCTTGGCCGAGAAACCACAGCGGGGCGCACCTCGGTTGCCCTTCATGAACAGTACGACCGGGTGTTCCTGAACCATCTGGGAAATGCGCGACTTGGTGTCATCCATGCCCGAACGCTATGGCCGCAGGCGCCCAGGAGCAACCCCCCAGCGCCGCCTGACGCACGCGTCGGCCCCAACCCGGACCGCGCCTGAGGACCTGACAATTCTTAGTGGTTGAGGTTGGCGACGCGGTAGGCGCACTTGATCCAGCCCGAAGCATCGCCGTTGAGCGCGGCCGTGACGCGCGGGTCGAACGTGCCGAGCGGCTCAGGCGCACAGACCACTGTGGCATCTGGCGAGGTGGTGGCCCGAACGGATACCCGCACCCCAGCCACCGGCACCCGCACCGAACCGGTGGCCACCCAAGCGAGGAGCACCGCCTCGGCGTCCGGCCCTGAACGATAGAACTCGAGGACGACGGGCGACTCGTGCGCCACCACGACGGTGAGCAGGGCGCCTTCCAGCCCCTCCACCCGGCGGATCCAAACGCCCGGCCGAATCAACCTGCCCGGAGGTTCGGCCGCATGGCCGTACGTGAAGAACGTTCCGTCGTGCAGCCGCACTCCGCAGGTGGGCCCGGGGCTCGCCCATCCGTTGGTGTGCGGCAACGACCAGCCGGTGATGGGTTCGACGAAGGCGGTGCCGATCGTACTCTGCGTGGGTCGGGTCTCGACCGCACGCTGTACGATCTGGCCATCGATCGCCTGCATGTGCACCTCGACGTCCACATCTCCGCCAGGGCGCGCGGTGCGCTCGGCCCGCGCCAGTCGCACCGGGAGCGGAGGATGGCGGCGCGCCCACCCGTGCTCGTTGGGCGACGTCGGGGATGGCGCTGCGCCCCGATGCAGCGCGCGCAGCATGGACGACATCGCCCGACCATCGTACCCGGCGGCTTCCATGAACCGCACCGCCATCTCGTCGGCTTGCCGCTCCTCGTCTCGATCGAAGACGGCGGCGCGGGCGAGCAAGCTTGGCGTGTACTCGGAGGTGGGGGGCGCTTCGGTCAAGAAGTCGCGCCCGTGCCCAGCGACGACGTGGCCCATCTCGTGCGCGAGCACCGCTGCCAGTTCCGCATCGGAACTCAAGTGCACGAGCAACCCGCGCGTCACGAAGACCCGGCCGCCGGGCGCCGCCCATGCATTGACGGTGTCCAGGTCCAGCACGCGGAACTTCCAGTCACGGGTGGGGTCGTCGACCGCGCGCACAAGCCGCTCCCCCACCGACCGCACGTACGCCTCGAGCGCGCCTTCGAGGGGCGGGGCGCACCGCGTGAAGATCTCTTCGATCACGAGGCCGCCCATCTGCTCCTGCGGCGTGAACGACCGCGGCGGCGGTGCATGCACGCACGCCAGCGCGAACACGAGCGCGAGCCGGAAGGTCTTCACGGAGTGCGTGCCTCGGTTGATTCCCGCTCATCGGGCGGGTCGTCGACCACGAACCGGAGGTCCACCAGGCCCTCCCCCTGCACCACCTCGAGCGTCGTTTCTGGTGTGACCACCACCGCGCGGCCGCCGCTGCGCTCGCGTGCCTGAACCCGCTCCAGCGCGGACATGACCTCGCTGCGAACGAACAGCTCGCCGACGAGCGCCTCCACCGCGTCCAGCGGTTCCGCCCCCACGACCTCCGCACGACGAATGCGGTACGACGCACCCAACGTGAGCGGCAGCCGCACCGTGACCACGTCGTCGCCCACGTCGACTTCCGGTTCCCCCACGAACGCCGACACCCGACCGCGTTCGTAGAGCGCGGCGAGCACCCGGGCCCTCGCTTCTTCCATCAAGTCGGGGCGGTAGATGCCGCCGACCACATTCACCTCGTCGCCACCGAGCAAGGGCCGTAGCTCGTCGATCACTGCGGTACCTGCCGGGAGCGCGGCCTCCGATGCGTCGGCCACGTCGAACTCGATGGATTCGATGCGGTGGCGGGGACCGGCCTGCAGCTCGACGCAGAGTTGCACCGCTGCGTCCGTGCGCGTTGCGTGCACCGCGACCCGCGGCCGAAGATGACCAAGCCGGTTCAGCCCATGCTCCGCCCGCGCTTCCATGCGACGGATCCGCGCCGGATCGAAGATGGCGCCGGGCAAGGCGCGGAACGGTGCCGCCTCCCGGTCATCGATCATCGAGGTCGCGTCGTGGCCAGTCGCGACCTGGACCGCGGACACGACGGGACGCTCCGCGACTTCGTAGACGAGCTTCACGCCTTCGCCCGATCGCACCGCACGCACGTGGACGTCCTCGAACACTTCGAGCCTCCAGAGGCGACGCACATCCGCCGCGACGCTCGTTTCGTCGAACCCATCGCCGATCGAAGTCTCGATCGAGCGCCGAACCGTGGCGGAGGACACCGCCTCGTTGCCGACGATCTGAATCGCGACCACCGTCCGGCCCAGCGGCAGGTCCTCGAGTCCGAGTTCGAGGCCGAACAACCCCTCTTCGTCCGATGTCGACTCGGCGACCGGCGCACAGACCTCGACCTCGCGCAGCGGAACCGCACAAGCAGTCATCGCCCACAAGAGGCAGACCGCGTGCGGAGTGGGTGGCTGGACCACGCAGTTTGGTACGCCCCGCGCCCCGGGTTGTTCCCGGCATCTCGGATGACACCAGGTCCGGAAAGTCGATCCGAGAGACGCGCCTGCGCACGGATCGACTCGCGCGCATTCTGGAGATGTGCTCTACCGGGCCCATGGGTGAAGAACTTCCGGTGATCCAACAAGAGCGGACGGCGCGGCCGGCCGTGGCCCCCGAGACCTTGGCGCACCGCGACTTGCGCGATGGGCTGTTCTGGCAGTCGATTCCGGCGTTCGCGGACGTAGACGAAGCCACCTTCCTCGACCACCGATGGCAGATGAAACACACGATCACCAAGGCGGCGAAGTTGCTGCAAGCGGTGAGTGGTCTCGTCGGTGATGCGTTTCTACAAGATGCCGAAGCCGGCTTCGCCAAGGCGCCGATGGCGGTGCGGGTGTCCCCGTACATGCTCAGCCTCATCGACTGGGAGAACCCGTACGACGATCCGATCCGTCGCCAGTTCATTCCCGTCGCCTCCACGCGGCTGGCCGATCATCCGAAGCTCACGTTCGACTCTCTCGGCGAGCAGGGCGATGCACCGGTGCCCGGTCTGACCCACCGCTACCCAGACAAGGCGCTCTTTCTCGCGCTCGACACCTGCCCGGTCTACTGCCGCTTCTGCACCCGTTCGTACGCGGTCGGCCCGGACCAGGAGATGGTCGAGAAGGTCAGCTTGAAGGCGAGCCCGAAACGGTGGGACGTCATCTTCGCGTACATCGCGTCGCGCCCAGAGCTCGAAGACATCGTCATCTCCGGGGGCGATGCGTGGAACTTGAAGGCGTCTCAGATCGAGACGCTGGGTCATCGGCTTCTCGACATCCCACACGTGCGCCGGATGCGCTTCGCGTCGAAGGGACCCGCTGTGATGCCGCAGAAGGCGCTGACCGACGACGAGTGGTTCAAAGCCTTCGTCGGCGTCGTGCACCGCGGACGCGAGCTTCACAAGGACGTGATGCTCCACACCCACTTCAACCACCCCAACGAGATCACCGAGATCACGGCACGCGCGATGGCGCGGTTCATGTCGGAGGGGGTGCACGTGCGGAACCAGTCGGTGCTCCAGCGTGGCGTCAACGACAGCGTCGAGACCCAGACCTTGCTCGCGCGTCGCTGCGCGTGGATCAACGTGCATCCGTACTACGTCTACCAACACGATCTCGTGAAGGGTGTCGAAGAGCTGCGCACCACCGTCCAGACGGCCGCGGACCTCGAGAAGTTCGTGCGCGGGACCACCGCCGGCTTCAACACGCCGACGTTCGTCGTCGATGCGCCTGGTGGGGGCGGCAAGCGCAGCGTGCACAGCTACGAACACTACGACCGGGAGACTGGCATCAGCGTCTACACGGCGCCGTCGGTGAAGCCGGGCAAGTTCTTCCTCTACTTCGACCCCGTCGACCTCTTGTCCGAGGCCGCCCAGAAACGCTGGGCCGACCCCGCGCAACACCAAGTCATGGTGGACGCCGCCCTGAAGGCAGCCGGCGCGACCTAGAGCTGGTCGCGGAGCAGGACGTCGACGTAGTAGCGGACGCGCTTCAGTAGCTGCACGCCCTCGGGGCGCGCGTGGACGCCTTTGCGGAGCGCGAGCATCACCCGCCGTTGCATCGTGTACTTGTTGAGCACCGGCTTCGGCGCGGGTCCGTCGCCGACGTTGTCGAGCGGGTCGAAGACGGAGTCGCGCGGCCATCCCCACGCCTCGAGATCCGCGTCGCTCAACTTCGCGATCATCGACTCGGCCAGCGCGCGCTTGGCCGGGTCGTCCCGGAGCTCGAGCGCCCACTTCTCTTTGCTGGAAGTGGTCGGTCGATCGTGGCGGCCGACGTTGATGGGGTCGCCCATGCCGGCCTTCATCTCCGTCTTGCCGTAGTTCACCGCGTCGGGGTCGTTGTCGAGCCCGAGGAACGCGAAGACGCGTTCGAGCTCTGCTTCGGGCGCCGACACCATGCGCTCGTACGCCACGTGCACGAGCGGGGTCGGCCGGTCCCGGATCATCGCCGCCATCGCAGGCACGTACCGTTCGACGACCGGGTTGTAGGCATGGGCCGCGATCCAATCGCCGTGGAAAAAGCTCTGCGCATAGGAGCTGAACACCGCGAGCGGATGACGGGTCAGGACGACGTACGACGCGTCCGGGTAGAGCTTGGTCAGGAACGGAAGCACCAATGCGTAGGCAGGGGTCTTGTCCAAGAAGCGCGTGCCCGGACGGGTGGACACCATGCGGCCGTACATCGTGTCGGCGTACGCGCGCACCGCGTCCAGGTAGTCTTGTTCGCCCGCGGGCAGTCCCTCCACGAAACTCTGGATCGCTTCGGCCGCGTTCACGTGGTCGTACGGCGCGGCGTCGACCCGGTCGTGGTAGCCCAAGTACGCGAGCGGGGTGATGAGGTGGGGCTCGGGGTGGGTGAAGATCCCCTCGTGCGAGCCCAACATGCGCTGCAGCAGCGTGGAGCCAGCGCGCGGCGGCGAGATGACGAAGATCGGAGGGTGCACGCATTCACCCCTGCCGCGCACACCGGCGATGGTCAACATCTTGGAGCGTCCGGCGGTGGTGCGCGCTGTCGAAAACCCTCTGCTATGGTGGCCGCATGGGAATGAAACGCGCGATGTGGCCGACCTGCGTGGCGGTCGTCCTGGCGGCAGCCATCGGCCCAGGAACCGGGCATGCACAAGATGGCGCGGGGGACCTGGGGGCGCCGCGGCCGGAGGGGCAGCCGCCTCAGCAACAGCCTCAGCAACAGCCTCAGCAGCAGCAGCAGCAACAGCCTCAGCAGCAGCCTCAGCAGCAGCCTCAGCAGCAGCAGCAGCAGCAGCAGCAGCAGCCTCAGCAGCAGCAGCAGCAGCAGCCTCAGCAGCAAGCTCAGCAGCCACAGCAACAGCAAGGGCCGCAGGCGCCCTATGTCGTTCCGCCTGGGTATGGGCCGCAGGCGACCTACCCGCAGCAGCAGCCGGGCTACGGACAGCCGGGCTACGGACAGCCGGGCTACGGACAGCCGGGCTACGGACAGCCGGGCTACGGACAGCCGGGCTACGGACAACCGGGCTACGGGCAGCCAGGCTACGGACAGCCGACCTATGGAAACCAGACGCGCTACCCCGCCCAGTACCGCCCCCAGGCGCGGCCGCGGCGGGTGCGGGTCCGGTACCGTGAGGGCATGGAGATCCCCGAGCACGCGCGTCTCATCGAGCGGCGCCTCGCCTTCCTGTGGATCCCCGGTGCCGCTGTGTTCTTGAGCACCTACGTGCTCTCGACGCTTTCGGCCGACAACAACAACCTCTACATCCCGATCGTGGGGCCGTTCATCTGGCAAGCTCAGGACGGCGGTTCAGAAACCATCGCGCAGTCGATCGGACTCGGTCTCGCGCAGGCGGTGGGTCTGGTCTTGTTCAGCCTCGGCATGATCAAGCGGAAGTACCTTGAGTCCATGCAGGTCGGTGGGCGCAACGTCGCCATCACCCCGACCGCGCACCGCGGTGGCGCCGGGCTTCAGCTGTCCATCTTCTGAGTCCTTCGCCTGAACAGAGCGCGCCGGGCTGCGTCCATGCGCGGGCTGTCCTATGAACAACCCGTTGGAACATCCTCGCCTTCCCATCACCGCGTACGGGCTCTGCTCAGGACTCGGTCGAACCACCGCGGACTGCCTGGCGGAGCTCCGCGCGGGTCGACGTGGCTTGCGCGAGGTCCCGTTCGAGATCCCGTTCGAGGCCCGGACCGGGACCGTGCCAGGCGCACTCGAACCGCTGCCCGAAGCACTCCAGGGCTACGACTCCCGGACCGCCCGGCTCGCGGCCCTGGGCTATGCCGAGATCGCGGACGCGGTCGACGCATCGGTCGCGCGCTGGGGCGCCCGTCGCGTGGCGCTGGTCCTCGGCACCAGCACCGGCGGCATCGACACGACCGAATCGGTCTTCTTCGGATGGCACGACCAGGGGTGTCCGGTTCCGGCGCGGCTGCCCACTGCGTTCACGTACCCAACGCAGCACCCCTTTCATGCGTTCTTGGACGCGATCGCGATCCTCTCCGGCATCGCCGGCCCGCGCTGGGTCATCAGCACCGCGTGTTCGTCGAGCGCGAAGGTCTTCTCGAGCGCCCGCCGGCTGTTGGCGCTCGACCTCGCGGACGCCGTGCTGGTCGGCGGCGTCGACGGTCTCTGCAACACGACCGTGCGCGGCTTCCACAGCCTCGGTGTGATGTCGCCCGAACCCTGTCGGCCGTTCGGTGAAAACCGACCGGGGATGAACGTGGGCGAAGCCGGGGCGTTCCTCCTGATCGAACGCGAAGGAAACGCCCGGGCGTGGTTGCGCGGCGTCGGGGAGACCTCGGACGCGTACCACATGAGTTCGCCCGAGCCGGAGGGCGCTGGCGCACTGCAAGCGATGCGGGATGCCTTGGCGGAGGCCGGCGTCGCAGCGGATGTGGTCGACTACGTGAACGCACATGGGACCGGCACCACGTACAACGACGCGGCCGAGTCCATCGCGCTGCACACGCTTTTCGGAGAGCACGTCCCGGTGGTGTCCACCAAGGCGTACACGGGACACACGCTCGGCGCCTGTGGTGCCGTCGAAGCCATCTTCTCGATTGCTGCGCTCGAACAGGGTTGGATCCCGGCCGCCCTCGGCGCAGACCCGGTGGACCCGGACATCCACCTCCACCTGCCGCAGCAGGTCCTCGAGACCGACGTGCGGTTCGCGCTCAGCAACGCGTTTGCCTTCGGCGGCAACAACGCGAGCGTGCTCTTCGAGCGCGCAGAGGCCGGACGTTGACCGAAGCCGTGCGAATGCGCATCGCTGGGGTCGGCCTGTGGAGTCCAGGCTTCGCGGACAAAGCAGCGTTTCTCGCTGGCACGCCGGACCCCGAGGTCAGCGCGCCACCCGTCGACATCGTCGCCTCGCGAATGAAACGCGCGACCAGCATCGCCACCCGCAGCGCGGTCGAGGTGGTCACCCAAGCCGCCCGCGACGCGTCCTGGGATCTCGCAGAGTTCGCCACCGTGTTCGCGTCCCAGCACGGCGAGATCCAAATCGCGGTCGAGCAGATGCGCATGATGAAAGAAGACACGGGCATCGTGTCGCCGTCGCGCTTCAAGAACAGCGTGCACAACACCGCCGCCGGTATGTTCTCCATCGGCGGCAAGAACCGCGGGTTCACGACCGCGGTCGCGGCCGGCGATCACAGCCTGGCGCTGGCGCTGCTGGAAGCCTGGATGTTGCTCGCGTCGGGAGAGCAGGCTCGGGTGGTGGTCTCGATCGTCGAAGAACCGCTGCCCGATCCCATCACCGAGTTCTCCTCTCATGGCACGATGGCGGTGGCGCTCGCGCTGGATCTCGGCACCGGCGCTGCGCTCGGTCGACCCGTCTGCACGCCACCCGGCGAGGCCACGGCCGAGGTCGTGTCGACGCCGATGGAAGGGTTCGAAGGGCACACGGCCGAGGGTGCACTTCGGATCCTTCATGCGCTTCAAGGCGGCCAAGCGGCCCGCATCCAGCTGTCGGAGGATTCCGTGGATGCCTGGTCGATTGAGCTGCACCGATGACCCGCCGGGTCGCCATCACGGGCGTCGGACTCGCGAGTCCGATCGGACACGACCTCGACACCGCGATGAAGACGCTCGCCCAGGGGCGGCACGGGATCCGGCGGATCGACGCGTGGCGAGACCACCCGGAGATGTTGACCAAACTCGGTGCGCCCGTCGTCGATCTCGATCTCGGTCGATGGCCCCGCAAGACCACCCGGGCGATGGGCCGCGTCGCCCGGCTCGCCCTGCACGCCACCGAAGGCGCACTCGCACAAGCCGGCATCGACGAAACGCTGCGTCAGAGCGGACGACTCGGCCTCGCGTACGGCTCGACCCATGGCTCAACCGAAGCCTGGGAGAAGTTCGCCCTCACGCTCGAGACCCCAAACGCGCTGCTTGGGCTCGGCAGCAACGCGTACCTCAAGTTCGCAAGCCACACGTGCGCCGCCAACCTCGCCGTGACCCTTGGCATTCGAGGCCGCATCACGACCACATGCTCTGCGTGTGTCGCAGCCGCCCAGGCGATCGGCGCGGGCTACGAAGCGGTCCACTACGGCATGCAGGACGTGATGATCACGGGTGGCGCCGAAGAGATGCACTACATCTCCACGGGTGTGTTCGATGTGCTGCAAGCCACGAGCATCGGAGACGACCCCGACGCACACCCGCGCCCCTTCGACGTGGCCCGCAACGGGTTGGTCGTGGGCGAAGGCGCAGGGACGCTGGTGCTCGAAGCCTGGGACCACGCCCAAGCCCGCGGCGCGACGATTCTCGGTGAACTGCTCGGGTACGGCACCAGCTGCGACGGCACACACATCACCGCGCCCGCCCCCGAGGGCATGCAGGCGTCGATGGAGCTCGCGCTCGCCGACGCCGGACTCCACGCGGACGACATCGACTACGTCAACGCACACGCGACCGCGACCGCGGTCGGCGACGCGGGCGAAGCCGAAGCCACGTGGCGGGTGTTCGGAGACCGCGTCCCGGTCGGCAGCACGAAGGCCTACACCGGGCACACCATGGGCGCGTGCGGCGCGATCGAAGCCATCCTCGCGCTCGGCGCGATCCAGAACGGCTTCGTGCCCGCCAGCCGCAACCTCGAGACGCCCGATCCGGCGTTCCCTGCGATCCGCTACGTGCGCGAGACCGAGGACGCCAAGGTCCGCCGCGTGATGAGCAACAACTTCGCCTTCGGCGGCATCAACACCTCGCTGATCCTCGCCGCCTGCTGATCACGCCCGATCTCTACTTACGGGCAGCTCGCCTCACGCTCCATGAGTTCGGGCGTCTGCAGAAGCGTAGGGAACATCGGAGACACATCGATTGTCACCGACGGCGCTTGCGTCGCAGACACGAACCTGGCCATCAGCCCTGGGTCATCCACAAACACCGCCGAGGGGTCGGTCCGGGCGCACGTCGCTCGACCGAAGGTCGCCAGCGTGTTGAAGCGGACCAGTTGAACTCGGTTCCCGATCGCCGCCTGCACCGCCAAGAACCCGCCATCTCTCAAGTTCGCGGCGCGGCCCGCGTTGCCCGTCAGCTCGGTCGCGGGCACCCGTCCAATGGCGATGTCATCCCCCGCGCGCTCGGCGACAAAGGGAGAGTTCGCCCCGGTCCCGAGGCCTGCGTAGCGTTCGGCCCCCTCCACGATGGCGACCTCGCGAAAACGAGAGAGGCCGGGGGCCTTGTCGACCTCCGTGACACCACCGGACCCGAACGCCACCCGCAACCCGCGGCCGCCTTCCACACCCACCGCGACGGCGCCGCGGCCGGTCGCCGCGACGCTCAAGAACTCCGCGTCCGCGAGAGTGAAGAGTTCCGAGCTGGGAAGGTCCTCGCGTGGGATGACGGCGAGCACCGCATCGCTGCCGATTGCACCCGCCGCGTAGATCATGCGTCCCTCGGCGGCCACACCCGCGAAGTTGCCGCCGATGGGGTATCGAAGGGTCTGCATCGTCGAAAGCTCTAGATCGATGATGAACACGGCCGCGTCTTCTCCCGAACGACCGGACACCAAGATCTCGTCATCGGTGACCAGGATGTCGGCGATGTAGGCGTCGCCGCCTGCGGCAACGAAGGTGCTGGTTCGGGTCAAGCCCGCCTCCGAGAACTCCGAGATGGCCACCGATGCGGTTCCGGCGATGCCTTGCACACCCGCCACGACCGCCCTCGATGCCGAGGTCTGGGCGACCGCCAGAAACTGATCGTTGTCCTCCGGACCGCCGTAGTGCGCCGCCCAATCCTGGGTAGGATCCGCTTCGTGCAAGAAGAGCGCGAGGGCTTGCCGCGTGTCCTCGGTGTCCCGATCACCCTGGTTGTCCACACCCACAACGAGGATCCCGCCGCCCAGTCGTGCGGCACCACGCACCAAGAACGTGTTCTCGAACGTCGCACCCAGGCTCTCCGGCGGCGGCCCGGCGTCCGGCACGAACGCATCCGGCAGAGGTCCACCGTCCAGCGCGGCGTCCATCCCCGGACCGACGTCCAAGCGCGGTCCGGTGTCCGGAACCTCGCCCGCGTCGAAGCCCGCCGCATCGAGACCCGCTGCGTCGAAACCTGCGGCGTCAAAGCGGGCGATGGAGTTGACGTCGTGGCAGCCGATGACTGCCAGGGTCACGACCAAGAGCGCCGCGAGCCGGCGCATCAGAACGTCCCCCGGACCAGGACGCCCGTGGGACCGACGTCCACTCGGGTCTGCGATTCCGATTCGGCCTGGTCGGCATCGTCCTTCCCCAGGATCAACGACAGCACGAGGGAGATGGCCCCGGCACCGGCGATGGCGAACCCGAGGACGGTCGTGCGGTCCCAGGCATCCACCGAGGATCCGTGGAGGCGCTCGTCGGTGCAGCCCGGCGGATTGCCGCACTCGTTCTCCAGGTCCGCGAAGACCTGATTGGCTTGCACGCGGGCAACGATGCCAAGCGCCGTGAAGGCGACGACCACCGAACCGGACAGCCAAGCCCACACATTCGTTCGGCGACCTTCCTCGAGGGTCTCGGCCGGGGTCTCGGTCGTCTGGGCCTCAGCGACCAAGCGACGCAGGCGTTCGAGCCTTCGTTCGACGGCCTCCCGGTTGCCCGCTTCCGGCAGCCGCTCCAGGTAAGACGAGTAGAGTTCGATCGCCAAGTCGTCATTGCGAAGTCGCTCCGCCGCGTTGCCGGCGTTGAAGAGCAGCACGGGACGGTCGCTCAACTCGAACGACTCTTGGAACAGCTCCAGCGCACGTTGGTAGTCCCCCCGGTCCGCCGACAACTGGCCCGCCTCGAAGAGTTCGCGCGCCACCGCGTCGTCGCTGGCGTCCGGCGACGCTTCGTCCTGAGCACGAACGGAGGGGACGCTGATGGCGAATAGAGCGCATAGCGCCACGCTGCCGAACGGGAGGTGCATGGCCACGACGCTAGTGCCCCGCCAAACCCGATGCAATTGGCATCTCGGACGAGCCCGTATCTCGACGTGCCGGGTCAGACCACGGGTTGAGTGATTGGCTTCTTCTTCCGTCGACGGCTTCGGAGCAACATGTCTTGGAACACGTTGTCGTCGCGCCAGACGTCACCGGCGAGCACGCTGATGAAGCCGGCGCGGATTTCAGGATCCGGGTCGTCGTAGAAGAAGAACTTCTGCACGAGCCGGCGGTGGTAGAAGCGCTCGATCAGCGCACGGAACACCGCATGTGCGTGCGCCATCTTCTCTGCGATCGGATGCATGAGATCGGCGTCCGATTCGCGGCCGTCGGCGAGCGCCGGAGCGAGCAGATCGGCGAGCATCACCCCGGACTCGAGCGCGAAGGTCACGCCGCTCGAGAACACCGGATCGAGAAACGCGTGCGCGTCTCCGACGCACCCGAACCGGGCGCCGTGCGGCTGGGTGTTCTTGAAGCTGTAGTCCCCCGCCCGTTGCAACCCGGTGCGCTTCGCGCCCGCCGTCAGGCGCTGCAACATCGGAGAACCCAGCAACGACGCCTCAAACCACGCGTCCGAGACCACCCCTTGTCGGGCACTCACGAACCCGACGCTCAGCGTGCGCCCCGCGAGCGGGATGATCCAACCCCACCCGTCTTCGAGGAGCAGCACCGCGACGTTTCCGGTGGCTTCGACCTCCGCGAAGATCTTCGCGTCCACGTCGGTGAAATGATCCCAGACCGCGGCCAGCCCCATGCCCTCGATCCGTTCGAAGCTCTTGTGCTGTTTGCAGAGCAAGCGGTCGCGCCCTGTCGCATCGACGACGTAGCGCGCGGTGGTCGGTCCGCCCGCATGCTCGATCGTGACGTACTCCGGTCCGAGGTCGACGCCGTTCACGCGTGTCTCGAACAACACCTCCGCGCCGAGCTCTGCCGCACGCGCTGCCAGGGCTTGGTCGAACTTCGCACGCTCCACCTGCCAGGCATGGGCTGGCGTCCCGGGCAGCCCTTCGGAGAAGGGAAAGCGACCGAAGTCGCCGGTGCGTTCGTCCACGAAATCCGCGCCTGCCTTGTAGACGCTCGGCAGACTCTTGGCGTCGAATCCGAGGCGCTCGAAGATTGGCAGGTCGACCGGCAAGAGAGACTCGCCGATGTGGAACCGTGGGAACTTCGTCCGTTCGAACACCCGCACCCGGTACCCGGCCTCCGCCAAGAGTGCGGCACAGGAAGAGCCCCCTGGGCCTGCCCCGATCACCGCCACGTCTACGTCTGTGGATACCGCCATGCGATCCATTCTCCTGGGTGTGCCGACGCCCGGTTCGGCCCGCCGGACCCTAGGGTCGACTCGGCGTGTCGTGCAGTCCTCGGTGTGTGCAGTGTGCGCGACCTCAGAGCCAGCGCCACACCCCGAGGTAGCGCAGCATCATCAGCCGGCCGAAGAGCAGGCTGATGAGGGCGTTGTCGTGCACCGCTCGGAAGTGGGAGACGCCGCCCTCCTCTTCCGAGAAGTAGCGCACCCGGACGGGCACGTTGTGCACTGGGCAGCCGGCCCACACGAGCCGCACCGCCACCTCGGGGTCAAAGTCCATGCGGTCTCCGCACCGGTCGAGCAGCCCGACGGTCCGGGCCAGGGGGTACACCCGAAAACCGCACATGGGATCTCGCACGGGGCTGTCCTCGAGCGCCGTCGCCGCGGCCACCCAGAAGATGCTCACCTTGCGCATCGCGCGGCGGTGCTCCGGCGCGGACTCATCGAAGACGGGTGCCCCGAGCACGAGGGCGTTCGGATCCTGGCGGGCACGCGCCAACATCTCCGCTGCGGCTTCGAGATCGTGCTGACCATCCGCGTCGACCTGAAGCGCGTGGGTGAAGCGCAGCTCGTGGGCGGCCTCCAGCCCAGTCTTCACCGCTGCGCCTTTGCCACCGTTGGTCTCACGCCGCAGGACCAGTGCCCGGTCCTGAAGCCCCTCGAGCACCCGGCGCGCCGCTGGGCCGCTCGCGTCGTCGACCACGATCACCGGCAGGCCGAGCGCGCGGATCGCGTCGGTGACCGCCTCGATCGTGCCCGGGTTGTCGAACGTCGGGACGACGGCGCAGGGACGAAACGGGATGCGCACCAGATGCGCACTCGCGCGGCGCCCTCTCAGTTCGAGGCTGCGTTCACCCAGCGTCTTGCCCGATGCTCAGGAGCGCGACTGCGCGACGTGCGCGGCCAGGGAGCGGACGCAACGAAACACTTCCCGCGTGGCCTCGTCCTCGGCCTTGATCTTCACGCCGTACTTCTTGTCGATCGCGATCGCGAGCTCCAGCGCATCGATCGAATCGAGGCCGAGTCCCTCCACGAAGAGGGGTGCTTCGGGATCGATCTCGGTCGGCGACACGTCGTCGAGGTCGAGCGACTTGACGATGAGCACCTTGATCTCGTCTTCGAGTGATTGGTCCATGTGGTTCTCCGAGGGCTGCACGTCCCCAGCACTGTTCGAGACAGGGCCGTCGGTTCGGGCAAGCAGCACCGTGGGTTGGCACGTGCCTGCCTGAACGGCAAGGGGCGAGCGGACGAGCGGCTAGGCCTCGGCCATCTGACGAAGCACGTACTGCAGGATGCCGCCGTGTCGGTAGTAGAGAACCTCGGTCGGGTTGTCGAGACGGGCCTTCACCGTGAACTTCTTGCCGGTGTCGGTGGTCACCGAGAGCTTCGCGCCCGGCTTCAGGTCCCCCGCGATGCCGGCGATGTCGAAGCTCTCCTCGCCGGTCAGACCGAGTTCTGTGATGCCCTCTCCATCCGCGAACTCGAGCGGGAGCACGCCCATGCCGATGAGGTTGCTGCGGTGGATGCGCTCGTAGCTTCGGGCGATGACGGCCTTGACGCCGAGCAGGAAGGTCCCCTTCGCCGCCCAGTCCCGGCTGGAGCCCGTGCCGTACTCTTTGCCCGCCAGCACGACCAGCGAGACGCCGTCCTTCTGGTAGCGCATCGACGCATCGAAGATGCTCATCTGCTCGTTGCTCGGAAGGTGGCGGGTGACGCCGCCTTCGGTGCCGGGCGCGAGCAGGTTGCGAAGTCGGATGTTCGCGAAGGTGCCGCGCATCATCACTTCGTGGTTGCCGCGCCGGCTGCCGTAACTGTTGAAGTCGTGGGGGTCGACACCAGCGGCCTCCAGGTACACGGCCGCCGGGCTGTCCTTGGCGATCGAACCCGCCGGCGAGATGTGGTCGGTCGTCACGGTGTCGCCGAGCAGCGCGAGCACGCGCGCCTTGGAGATGTCGCTCGTCGCCGGCGGTTCGCCTGCTTCGACACCCTGAAAGAACGGCGGCTCCTGGATGTACGTCGATTTCTCATCCCAGCTGTAGGTGTTGCCTTGGGGCACGGACACCTTGCGCCACTCCTCGGTCCCCTCGAAGACCGTCGCGTAGCGCTTCTCGAAGTGCTCTTTGCGGACGGCCGTGCGGAGTGCTTCGGAGATCTCCTTGGTGGAGGGCCAGAGATCCTTGAGGAAGACATCCTTGCCACCCGAGTCTTTGCCCATCGGATCGGTGGCGAAGTCGATGTCCATCGTACCCGCGAGTGCGTAGGCGACGACGAGCGGCGGCGACGCGAGGTAGTTGGCGCGGGTCAGGGAGCTGATCCGACCCTCGTAGTTCCGGTTGCCGCTGAGGGCGGAAGTGACGACGAGGCCGTTGTCCACGATCGCGTCCCGGATGACCGGATCGAGCGGACCGCTGTTGCCGATGCAGGTCGTGCAGCCGTAGCCGACGAGATGAAAGCGGAGCTGGCGAAGTGGCTCGCTGAGTCCTGCGGTGTCGAGGTATTCGGTCACGACCTGGGAGCCGGGCGCGAGGCTCGTCTTGACCCAGGGCGCCACCTGCATGCCCTTGGCGACCGCCTTCTTCGCGAGCAGACCGGCAGCCAGCATGACGGCCGGGTTCGACGTGTTCGTGCAACTCGTGATGGCGGCGATCACGATGGCGCCGTCCTTGAGTTCGAACGTGACCGGCGCTTCGCCTTCCCGTTCGAGGGTGACCTCGGCAGACTTCTTGGCCTTGTCGCCGAGTTGCTCGTGCAGCGCCTGGAGCACCTTCGCGAACGAGCTCTTCGACGCGCTCAGCGAGATGCGGTCCTGCGGACGTTTCGGGCCCGCGATCGAAGGCACGACCGTGCTGAGATCGAGCTCGAGCACGCTGGTGAACTCCGGGTCCGGTGCGTCCGCATGGTGCAGCAGTCCCTGCTCTTCGAGGACGCGCTCGGCGAGTTTCACCTGCTTCGGATCACGGCCGGTGAACGCCATGTACGCGAGGGTCTCGGAGTCGACCGGGAAGAAGCCCATCGTCGCGCCGTATTCGGGCGCCATGTTCGCGATGGTCGCGCGGTCGGCGAGGCTCAGGGCCTCCATGCCGACGCCGAAGAACTCGACGAACTTCCCGACGACGCCATGGGTACGAAGCATCTCGGTCACCGTCAGCACGGCGTCGGTCGCGGTGGCACCCTCCGGAAGCTTGCCCGAGAGTTTGAACCCGACCACCTGCGGCACGAGCATGGCGATGGGTTGGCCGAGCATCGCGGCTTCCGCCTCGATGCCGCCAACGCCCCAGCCGAGCACGCCGAGCCCGTTGATCATCGTCGTGTGCGAGTCCGTCCCGACGAGCGAATCGGGGTAACAGACGACGTTCTCCCCCTCCGTCTTCGAGAACACGACGCACGCGAGGTACTCGAGGTTGACCTGGTGCACGATGCCGGTTCCGGGCGGAACCACACGCATGTTCTGAAACGCGGCCTGGCCCCATTTCAGGAACTGGTAGCGCTCGCCGTTTCGTTCGAACTCGCGTTCGACGTTGGAGCGGAACGACTTCATCAGACCGTAGGAGTCGACCTGCACCGAGTGATCGATGACGAGGTCCGCTGGCTGCAGCGGGTTGATGCGGGAAGGATCCCCACCCATGCGGGCGAACTGCTCGCGCATCGCGGCGAGGTCCACGACCGCGGGCACGCCGGTGAAGTCCTGAAGCAACACCCGGGTCGGGCGGAAGGCGATCTCGGTGCTCGGTTCGGCCTGCGGGTCCCAGGACGCGACCGCTTCGATGTCGGCCTTGGTGACGGTCGTTCCATCTTCGTTGCGGAGCAAGTTCTCCAACAGCACCCGGATCGAGTAAGGCAGGCGCCGCACGTCGAAGCCGGCGGCTTTGAGGGCGTCGAGTTTGAAGAGGTCGACCTTCTGTCCTTCGACTTCGATGGTCGCCCGGCTCTGAAAACTGTCTTGAGAACGCGTCATGCCCGGCGTGTAGCACGAGCCGCGTCCCCGATCGACGTCACACACCTGTGTCCCGCGACAACACGGGCTGCCCTGGGTCGAGGCGGGTGGCATCGCCGCAGGAATCGGGCACCTCGACGCATTGGACGAAAGGGGTTTTGGTGGACGGACGGGCTCGCAGCGATCGCATCGAGGCACGAACGTCCCCCGATTGAGCCCGGTCCGAGCGTGACTTCACGCACGAAGTCGGGCGATTGATTCGGCATTCCGGCCACTGATGGACGACACCACTGGCCCGAGGCCACCAGATCGGGTAGAAGCCACCAACTCTTTGGTCCATTTCGACCACAACAAACACGACACGGCTCCTCGGAGTCGCGGGAAGCAATCAGGAGTCAGCATGGCCAAGGCGAAGAAGTCTAAGAAAAGCAGCGGTGGTCGCGGAAGCGCAGAGGCGATCGAGAAGCGAAAAGTTGCACGGCAACTGAACGCTGTCCTCAGCGGGGAATCCAAGAAAGCGCGACTCGACGGCCGGACTGAGAAGCGCCGCCAGCGATTGATCGACGAATTGAAAGAGGGCAAGGGTGGCAAGCCCCTCAAGCCGATCGAGGTCGTGGACCACACCAACCAGCTCCTCGAAATTGGGGAGACCATCGCCACGCTCCGCAAACAGGGGGTCAAGCCCCGCAAGACCGACGCGGACGGCATCCGCGACGTCATCGAGCGCGCCCAGAAGGCCTACGGGTTTCACCCGGACGCGTGGCGCATGCTCGGCGTGAAGCTGGCGGCCGAAGGCGCGCCCAAGAAGAGCGCCAAGAAGCCGGCGAAAAAGGCGACGAAGAAGAAGCGCTCGAAGAAGTAGAGAGCGGGCTGCGACCGGTGTTGTCTGGTCGAAACGCAGTTTCTTTCGGCCAACCTGCCCTCAGGGAGTTGACTGGGAGGATTCTCGGTGGCAAATCAGCCGCTCCGGCGCCGTGGCCAAGTGGTAAGGCAGAGGTTTGCAAAACCTCCATTCACCAGTTCGAATCTGGTCGGCGCCTCCACCCACCGCCCCCGCAACCGATGGTCGCGGGGGCGGTGGTAGTTTCATCATCCGACCCGCTGAGAGTTCATGGACCCGAGACCCCGCAGCCAGCTTGTCGTCGCGGGCGCGGGCATCGGCGCCGCGGCCAGTCTGTGCACGGCGCTTGCGGACTACGGCGCCCTCTGGCTCTGGATCGCCACTTGGGGAGAGCGCCTGGAGGTGCTGCTGCGCATGTTGGCGTTTCAGTTGCCGCTTGGTGCCCTCGTGGGCGGGGCGATTGGGGCATGTGAGACACTTCGCCGCGCCGGCACCCTCGCGCGCTCCAAGCGGCGTTGGCCCCTGCCGTTCGTTCTCCTGCTCGCGCCCATGCTGCTCGACCTCGCCCTCCGCTTGTTCGATGGCGGCAAGGCCCGGACGCTCGAACCGTTGTGGGCGTTCAAGGCGGGTGCGTTCCTGATCCTCCTGGGCGGCACCTACACGGGGCTTCGCGTGGCCGGTGCGCTCCACGCATGGTCGGAACGATCTCCGCGTGTCCGGCGCACCATTGCGTTGGGGCTGCTGGCCCTCTTCGTCGCCGTGACGAAGATCGATCAAACGGTACTGCCCAAGCTCTACGAGCCGCTCCACACCGGCTCGAGCATTCTCGCGTGGACGGTCGCTGGATGGTTCGTGGTCGTGGCGGTTCCTGTCTTCCCCCCGGTGTTGCGCTTCGCGAAGAGGCAAGCCGATGGCTGGCGGCCCGCGGCGTGGGCCGTGGGGCTGGCGCTCGCGCTGGGTGCGAACCTTTGGACGATCGGCCCACGGCTGAATGCGCGGGTCGCGTTGTTCGATGCCCGCGCTTCGAACAGCCACAGCTTGATGCGCGCCGTCGCCCCCTTGTTGCCGGACGGGACGGGCGCCAACCGGGAGGCGATCGCCCGGGCTCGGGCGCGCGCCGCCGAACGCCGCACCGATCTGTCCGGCGCGCCGGTGCTGGAAGACGCGCACGTGCTGCTCGTCACGATCGACGCCCTCCGGGCCGATCACCTTGGTGCCTATGGGTACGACCGCGACCTGACCCCGAACCTCGACCGGTTCGCGGCGGAGTCGGTGGTGTTCGAGCGTGCGTATGCGGCGGCCCCCCACAGTTCGTATTCCATCTCTTCGATGATGACGTCGAGCTACGTGCACCAGCTCGTGGAGCTCGGTCGACCGCTGCCCACGGAGACACTCGCCTCGCTGTTGACGGACTCCGGCTACCACACCGCGGCGTTCTACACGCGCGGCGTGTTCCACACCGAGGGCGAACGCATGCGCGTGTACGACGAGAGCGCGTTCGGGTTTCAACGACACGACCACGCGAACCGAGTCGCCGAGAGCATGGCGGACGCCACGCTCGAAGAGCTCGACCGGATCATGGAGAACGGGGAGCCGCCGTCGCTCTTGTGGTCCCACTTCTTCGACGTGCACGAGCCCTACCGAGAGACCTCGCTGGGCACGAGCGACATCGACCGCTACGACGGCGAACTGCGCAACGTCGACCGTGCCTTTCGGCGTTTGCTCGAGGGCCTGCGCGCGCGCATGACGCGCCCGCTCATCGTCGCCGTGACCGCCGACCACGGCGAAGAGTTCCGCGATCACGGCGGCCTCTACCACGGCTCCACGCTCTACGAAGAACAGATCCGGGTGCCGCTCATCCTCCACGTGCCCGGCACCGAAGCGCGCCGCGTGGTCGCCCCGACCAGCCTCGTGGATCTCACACCGACGTTGCTCGCGCTCGTGGGACGCGCCGCCGACCCGGCGATGTTCGGGCACGACGTGCGCGGACGGCTGGACGCCGACCCGGATCCGATGCCACCCGTTTTCGGGGCCGTCTCGTACAAGAAGATGGTCGTGCGGTGGCCCTACAAGCTGGTGGCCGACCTGCGCTTCGGACTCTTCGAGCTCTACGACCTCAGCGTCGACGAGCGCGAGCGGGACAACCTCGCCGGCACGGAGACCGAGCTGCTCGAAGACCTCAAGGGCGAGATCTACGCCTGGCTCGATGGGGTCGCCGAAGTGGAGGACATCGACCCGAACGAACGCGCCCTCACCCTCGGACGCGTCCGCGATCGACGGGCGATCGAACCGCTCTGTGTGCTGCTGGAAGATTCGGAAGCGGGGCGTGAGGATCGCATCGAGGCGGCGCAGCTGCTGACCAAACTCACGAGCCGGGACGCACGCCCTGCGCTGCGGCGGGTGATGGCAGGAGGTGATCCTTTGCTGGCCGCGGAGGCCGCCGTCGCCCTTGGGCGGCAGCGCGACCAGACCGCCAAGCCGGCACTCGAACGGCTGGTCTTCGGCGAGGAGCCCTCCTTGCGGACCCGCGCCGCGATCAGCCTCGCCCGGTTGCGGGACCCGACGGCGGTGCCCGCCCTCATCGACGCGCTGCACGTCTCCGAAGAACGGTACGAACGCGAGGAAGCGGTGCGTTGGCTCGGGCGGTTGCGGGATCCGAGCGCGCTCGAACCCCTCATCGAAGTGCTCCCGGACCTGCGGCTTCGACCGCTCGTCGTCGTGGCGCTCGGCGACCTCGGAGATCCACGCGCGTTCGGCGTGCTCGCCCGCACCATCCGCTGGGAGACCCACTCGACGGTGCGCGATGCGGTCGCCCGGGCGCTGGGATCCCTGGGCGACGCGCGCGGAATCCCGCTGCTGATCCCGCTCGTGGAGGACGTGGACCTCAAGTACCCGGGCGAAGCGCTCGTGCGGCTCGGCGCGGTGGAGACCGGAGCGGTGGGCGGCGTGGACGCCGAGTCGCTCGAGGGCCGGGAAGGCTTCGGGGACTGCGAGGCCGGCCCACTGCGCCACGAATGGAACTACCTCGCACGGACCGTGTGCACCACGACCAGGCCGCATGTTCGGGTCGCTTTGAAGTTGCCGAATGACCGCGGTGGGCGTGTGCTGCTGGTGGTCCGCGCGCGGCGTGCGGACGCGGCCCCGGCCGCCGTCGTGACGGTCTCCACGGGCACGAGGGAGTCGTCGTTCTCCGTGGATGGCGAGGGCGGCGAGTTCCGCATTCCACTGGACACTGCGCCGCGCTTCGTCGAGTTCACCACCGAGGACGCGGTGCGCCTCGAACTCGATCACGTGCTCGTCGTGCCCTCCGCGCAACCGTCCTGATCGAGGGCCAGCGGGTGCTGGCCTGCGGAACCGCAGTACTGCCTTCGGGAACCGCAGTGCTGGCTTCGGGAACCGCAGTACAGGGCTGCAGAACCGCAGGGCTGGCCAGATGAACCGCAGTGCTGGCTCGCGGAATACAGGAAGCCGGCCGTGCCCCGGGTTACCCTCTGGTCATGGCGTCGCCCAAGGCTCTGCGAAAACTCCGCGACGCGCTCGACAAGGCGCTTCGCAAGGAGCGGCACTCCGATGCGCTGACGCTCTACGCCGCCCTCGAATCCGAGGAACCGGACGAGCCTCGCTGGCCCCACCGGCATGGGGATCTCCTCCGGCGGCTCAAGCGGGACGCCCAGGCCATCGAGGCGTACGCCCGCGCGGTCCGGCGCTACGCCGAGCGGGGTTTCGTCGCACGTGCCGCCGCCATGGCGAAGGTGATCCTCTCGATCGACCCGCTGCGCGTCGATGTGCTCGCAAGCGTCGACCCGGAGGCCGCGCGCAGACTCCATCGAAAGAAGCGCAAGAGCTACAGCCAAGACGACCACGGGGCCGACGCGCGCAAGAGCATGCACACCGCGACGCCGCTCGCGGTGGACGACTCCGCCGACGACGACGAGGTGCGCTTTCTCGATCTGGACGGCGACGAGGACGCGATCGAGATCGATCTGTGCGAGATCGAGTTGGTCCCGCGGGCGCCCTCCCCTCGAACCACGATGGAGGTCGACGCGGACGAACTCGTCTTTCTCGATCTCGACGAAGAGCCAGAACGCGCGCCCGCCGATCACGTGGCGCAGCTTCCGAGCACGCCGCTTTTCGCCGAGGTGCCGCGCGAGGTCTTGCTCGAACTGGTGGTGAAGGCGGAGCTCGTCGACACGCCTGCCGGCCAGCCCATCGTCAGCGAGGGCGAGGTCTCGGATGCGCTCTTCGTGCTGGTCGAGGGCGACGCCCACGTCCACGTACCGGGGCTCGAGCCCATCGTGCTGGGCGAGGGCGACGTCATCGGTGAAACCTGCCTCCTGGACGACGTCCGGCGCCGCGCCGACGTGCTCGCGGGTGCGGGTGGCGTGCGTGCGCTGCGCATCCCCAAGGCGACGCTGGATGCACTGGTCCCTGAGCACCCCATCCTCGGCGATGTGCTGCTCGAGCTGCTCGCGCGGAGGCTCATCTCCAACCTGCTTCAGACCTCGCCGGTGTTTGCCGGCTTCGACCCGCACACCCGCACCGAAGTGGCGGCGCTCTTCGAACTGAGACGGGCGGAAGAAGGCACGGTCTTGGTCTCGGCGGGCAAACGAAGCGACGGGCTCTACTGCACACTCCTTGGCGAACTCCTCGTGGGCGACCACCTTCGCGGCCCGGGCGCCATCCTCGGGCAGCGCACGCTGCTGAGTCGCGAGCCCTCCACGACCGACGTGACCTGCATGAGCGACGTGCTGCTCCTGCGTCTCCCGGCGAAGCGGTTCAACGAGTTGGCCGCCACCTACCCGCCGGTCTTGATGTACCTCAGCGAACTCTCGGCGGACGAGTTCGAGTAACTTCTCGTCCATGACCGGACGCAAACGGAGTCACTGGGGATGGGGCTGGGCGGACAAGTTCCCCGACACGAAGACGCGGGCGCAGCTCGGCCAACAGGTGCAGGCGCTGCTGGGGTTCGAGACCCGGCCTCCGATCGAGCCAGTCCCGCTGGAGGCCGTCGAACTTCCGCCGCCCCGCCTCGATGCGCATCCCGCGATCACGACCGACACCGAGGAACGCATCCGCCACACCTACGGCCGCTCCTACCGCGACGTGGTCCGCGGATTCCGCGGCGAGTTCGACGCGGCCCCCGATGCGGTCGCGCGCCCAACCACCGAAGCAGCGATCGAAGCGCTCCTCGAATGGGCAGAGCGAGAGCACGTGGCCGTGGTCCCGTGGGGCGGCGGCACCAGTGTGGTCGGAGGCGTCGAAGGACCGCGTGAGCGGCGACGCGTCGCGCTCGACCTCGCCGCATTCGACCAGGTTGCAGAGATCGACGAGACCTCCCTGCTCGCACGCATCCAAGGAGGCGCTCTTGGCCCTTCGCTCGAGTCCCAGCTCGGCGAGCGCGGCCTGACCCTCCGGTTCTATCCCCAGAGTTTCGAGTTCTCCACCCTCGGTGGCTGGATCGCGACCCGGGCCGGCGGTCACTTCGCGACGCTGCAGACCCACATCGACGACCTGACGGCGTCGGTGCGCGCGGTGACGCCCCGCGGCGTCTGGCAGTCGCGTCCGCTTCCTGGAAGCGGGGCTGGACCGAGCCCCGACCGCGCCCTGCTGGGGTCCGAAGGCACCTTGGGCATCGTCACCGAAGCGTGGATGCGGGTGCGCCGGCGTCCCGTGTTCCGGGCGAACGCGAGCGTGCACTTCACGGAGTTCGACGACGCCGTCGCGGCGGCTCGGACGCTGGCGCAATCGGGTCTTCACCCGACCAACTGCCGGCTGCTCGACAAACGCGAAGCCGCGATGAACTTCGTGACCCAGGACGGGAGCCACGTGTTGATCGTCGGGTTCGAAGGCGCCGACCACAGCCTCGAGCACCCGATGACGCGTGCGCTCGAGATCACGGCCGATCACCGCGGCACCTGTCCACTCGGCCCCCAGTTCCGGAGCGAGGATCGCGAAGCGACCCGTGGCGCCGCGGGGCAGTGGAAGAACGCATTCGTCGAAGCGCCATACCTGATGAACACACTGGTCAGCCTGGGGGTGCTCGTCGACACCTTCGAGACCGCGTGCACGTGGTCGGATTTCCCAGCGATGCACGAGGACATCGTTCGCAGTGTGCGGGGCGCACTCAAGGAACATTGCGGACGCGGCCGGGTCAGTTGCCGATTCACCCACGTCTACCCGGACGGGCCCGCACCTTATTACACCTTCCTCGGCCCGGCCCGGCCTGGCGCGGAACTCGAACAGTGGATGGCCGTGAAGACCGCGGCGAGCGACGCGCTGATGCGGCACGGCGGCACCATCACCCACCACCACGCGGTCGGGCGCACCCACCGCCCATGGTACGACCAGCAGCGCCCGGCACCCTTTGCGGAGGCACTGCGCGCCAGCAAACACGCACTCGATCCCGCCACCATCCTGAACCCCGGCGTGCTGCTCGACTGACCGCAACAGGCGACTGAACCCGCACATCGCGGTACCCTGCGCCATGCGCTGGATGCTCCTCATCGCCCTCTCTTTCTTCGTCACCCCGCCACTCCTCGTGGCCTGCGGAGGGGACGACGACTCGACAACCGACGCAGCGATCCCGGATGCACCCACCACCGACGCCTCGATCGATGCGCCGAGTGGTGAAGACGCCCCGGACGTCGAGCGGGAGCCGGCCACCGACATCGGGGACGAAGGCCAGGAAGTCTGGGTCTTCATGCAGTCCCATCTGCACACGACCGGCTTTCACGACTGCGCGAACAGTCCTCGGGACCCGGGTCTGCCCCCCGAAGGGCAGTGCTACGCGGCCGAGGGCATCCTCGGGTTCCTTCAGGAAGGGCTGGCCAACAACGCCAGCCACATGATCATCACCGACCACAACAACATCGATGCCTGGTTCGATCCGGCGTTTGCGCCGCTCGCCGACATCGATCGCACCCGCTACGCGACGCCGGTGCGCGGCACCGAGTGGAGCAGCGGCGACGGACACATGACGCTCTTCTGGCCGCGCATGGCGGTGGCCTCGAACGCCGACGCGCTGGCGATGAACTGGGTCTTCGGAGACGGGAACCAAGAAGCGGTGCCCGACATGAACGTCTACCGCGACGTCATCGCGTCGGTGCACGCCGCCGGCGGCATCGCGGTGATCAACCACCCCGAACTCTCGATCCACACGTTCCCCGAGGACAGCCTCGGCGCGGACGGCGTGGAGGTCGGCATTCCGCCGAACCCGCTCGACGACTGGACCGGCAGCGCGGGGCTACAGTCCAGCAAAGAAGCCCGCAACTGGTGGCAGCGGCGGTTGGTCGAAGGTCAGCGGCTCGCCGGGACCGCCGGCGCCGACCACCACCACGGCGGCGGCGACATCCCGGGTCTCGAAGCCCCGACGTTCGGCATCGCAGTGAACTACGTGCGGATCGATCCCGCTCTGCCGTTGCCCGCCACCGTGAACGACGCGCTCGATTCACCGGACGCGACCATCGACATGCAGAGCGACACCATGGTCGACGCGATCCGGCGCGGCCACATCATGGTCACCGAGAGCGACACCGCGCCGCGGCTCTTCGTCGGTGCCGATGTGGATGGCGATGGGCGCTTCCACGACGCGCGCGCGGGCGACTGCATCTCCGCGGCGGTGCTGGGTGGACAGACATCGATTCGGGTCCGGGTCCGCATGACCCAGGTGTCGTCGGCTGGGAGCAGCAGCCACTTCAACCTGCTTGCGTGGACGGAAGCCAGTGCCTCGGACGAACTCTGGAAACGAGAAGTCGACTACGACACCGGCTACGAGACCGCTTCCGAGTACGACATCGACCCGGCCGATCCCTTCACGATCGAGCTCGACGTGCCGGTGACCAGCCGTGGCTTCATCCGTTTCGTGCTCGAGCGCGACGTCGTCGGCCCAGCGAACGACACCGAGGTCGTGACGAACCCCATCTACTTTGGCGACTGGGGCGACGAGTGCGCCGGCAGCGCCCCGCTCTACTGAGCCCTCCACAAGCGACGAAGACACCATGCGACTGATCCTCTTGTTCTCCCTTCTCGTCTCGCTCGGCTGCGGCGACGACTCCATGCCCCCCATGGGCGACGCGGGCTTTCTCGACACCTCGGTCGGCGACGATGCCGGCGGCGGCACCGACGCGGGCACCGATGCGGGCATGACGATGGCCGACGCCGGCACCGACAGCGGTCCCGTCGAGATGTGCGACGACCCGGTCCCCGACGACGACTACACCGAAGCCAAGGAGCTCGGCGACATCAGCGATGGCGACGACTTCCCGTCGGGGACGGAGATGGGCGACATCTCTCCCATCTCCGACCAAGACTGGTACGTCTGGCACGTCGACGACGGCGCGTTCGCCGATGTCGATCCGCGCGCGACCTTGTCCGCCCGGCCGGCCGGCGTGGTGTGGGAGCTCTGCGTGTACTTCGACTGCGACTCCGAGATCGACAGCGACGGCATCGGTTGCGACAGCGGCACCCCGCACGTGCTCGTGGACGGTGAGATCGAAGGCTGCTGCCTCGTGACCACCGAAGGCGCTGCACAGGTCACCCTGGCACCCAAGTGCACCGGCATCGACGACAGCGGCCGGGTCTACGCGCGGGTGTCTCGCCAAGGCGGCCGCGCCACATGCGACGGTTACGAACTCAGCTGGGGCGACAGCTGACCGCCAGTCTCGCAAAGCGAGCCAGATGAGATGACGCCTGCGAGTTGGGCAGCTCCACCCGTGCACCTGCGCAGGCCGTAGGCCAAGAAACTAGAGCGCTTCGAGGTGCAGGCGGTGTTCGCGCCGCAGGTTGATGAGACGCATCCGCACTTCGAACTGCCCGTCCGCCTGACGCCGGCTCCCGATCGACTTGCCCTCGAGCGGGATCTCGTCGATGCGCAACGGCACCGGCTGTCCGGGCGCGAACGGTTCCGAACAGCGTACGGTGAGAATCATCTTGGCGTACGCGACGAAACTTCCGGGCGTGTTGCGCACGAACACCGCCGGCACCGTCACCGCTTGCCCCGCACCGCGTCCCGCGCTTCGCGCAGCTCCACTTTGCGCCGAATGCTCTCGCGGTCGTCGTGGACTTTTCGGCCCTTGCCGAGACCGAGCTGCGCCTTGCAGACGCCGTTGCGGAAGTAGACCTGGAGGGGGACCAGGGTGAAGCCCTTGGTGGTCAACCGACCCTGGAGCTTCTGGATCTCGTGGCGGTGCGCCAGCAGTTTCCGAGACCGCTTCGGGTCGTGCTGGGTGGAAGGGCCCGCCTGCTCGTACGGCGCGATGTGCATCTTGTGCAGCCAGAGCTCCCCGTCCTGCACGACTGCATAGGAGCCCTCGAGATCCGCGCGCCGCGCGCGCAGGCTCTTCACCTCAGATCCCTGCAACACCATGCCGACCTCGATGACCTCTTCGATCTCGTATCGATGGGTCGCCTTCGGGTTGCGGCAGACGAGCAACTCCATGCCGTCGACGCCTTGCTCGACCCGCCGCTTCTTGGTTGCCACCGGTCCCCCATAACCTCTGTATGGGGCGAGGCAACCGCGGGCTACGAACCGTCCGGGCCACGGCCCCAGCCGTCCGCGATGTACGCACGGGTCTCCGCGATGCGCTCGGTCTGCGCTTCGGTGGGTTCGAAGCCGCTCAGCGCGTCCTCGAAGGTCGCCAACTGCTGCGCTGAGGACGCGCCGCCCAAGGCTCGAAGCGCCGCGAGTTCGACCGCGCAGCGATGGCCCGCACGCACGTCTCCTTCGTGAAGTGCAGCCGCCAGCGCGATCCTGCGCGTCCGCTCGGCCTGCTCCGGTGCGGGCACCACCTGCCAGGGGCCCTCCCCGGTCGGCGCGAGATGGATGCGCGGCACCCGCGGCTCCGTCCCCATCGAGAGCGCGGGGTAGCGCATCACCACCGTCGCCCGAAGCCGCCCGCCTTCGACCACGAGTTGCTCCACGCATGCGTCTTCCGAGATGTCGAGACGCGACGTCGTCTCCACCAACCGTCCGTCCGGCGCGAGCGAGAGAAGCGCGAGACACGTGCGCTCGCGCGCGAGGTCTTCGGCAAACACGACGAGCACGGTGCCGTCCGCGTGAACCTCGGCCAGGGACAGAGGCCAGATGCCGACCCGCGCGCGACGCAGATCTTCGGTGGGCGCGTCGATCGAGAGCTGTTGCCCACGCCGCGTGAGCACCCTCAGGACGCTGCGCCGTTCCGACTCCCGCAGCTCGATCGCACTGAGCCCGTTCACGTCCACCCGACGCACGAGCTGGTAGCCGCGCCGCTCGAAGTGATCCACGAGCTCGTCCGCCGACGCGCGGGCATCGACGCCCACGTGGAGGTGGTCGACCGGGTCGTAGGTCGTCGCTCCGCCGCACGCGGCCGCGAAGATCACCGCGACTCGCAACGCGGCCGCCCCAGTTCCCACCGGCAGCACACATCGCAAAGCCGCCGCCGCCGACACTGCGCCTCGAGCTGACACTGCAGCTCGAGCCGGCACTGCGCCTCGAGCTGAACCTGCGCCTCGAGCTGACACTGCGCCTCGAGCCGACACTGCGCCTCGAGCCGACACTGCGCCTCGAGCCGACACTGCGCCTCGGACCGACCACACTGCACTTCGCACCGCCCGGCCGGACAACCGGCCGGCCGCATGGAAACCCGCCGCGACTCGTGTCATGGCCACCTCATGGCTCTACCCAAGAGCGGGTTGTACCGCACCACCGTCGCGCATCCCCTGAACGATCGAATCACCGCTGGGATCTTGGTCTTCGTCGGCACGGGCAAGACCGGCACCTTCGTCGTCGTGCCCCACTACAACGAGGCCAACCGCTGGTTCTGGCGCGACGACGCGTCGATGACCCCGCTCGCCGACGGCGACAGCTGGGCACCGAGCCTGGAGTCTCTGCCGGCCGAAGGCTTCTACACGCTGCCGCGCACGCTCAACTTCGAGAGCGGCGGGCGGTGGCTCCAGAACGCGATCGTCCAGCTCGGCTACGACCGCCAGGGCACCGGCATCCTGTTCATCGCCGAGCGCCGCGCGACCATGGAAGACAACGCGCTCTACTTCTCCGACCGCGGCCAACGCATCGGCGACGACCTCCTCCGCGACCTCACCTGGGCCCCCATCCTCCCCGTCACCGAGCACCCCGAAGCCCCACCCCGCCACTGAAAGCTCGGCAATCGGCTTCGGAATCGGCTTCGGAATCGGCATCGGCTTCGGAATCGGCTTCGGAATCGGCTTCGGAATCGGCTTCGGAATCGGCTTCGGAATCGGCTTCGGAATCGGCTTCGGAATCGGCTTCGGCTTCGGAATCGGCTTCGGCTTCGGAGTCGCCTTCGGAATCGGAATCGGCTTCGGAGTCGGAATCGGCGATTCGGGGATCGGCTTCGCGATCAGATTCGGCCGCCCGCTACACCACGCCCGCGAGTGCCAACAGCCGCACCTCGCTCGCCCCCGCGCGGTGCAGCGCCCCCGCCGCGCTCTGCATCGTGGCGCCGGTCGTGCGCACGTCGTCGACGAGCAAGATCCGGCGCGCATTGGAATCGCGGCGCGCGACGAACGCACCCCGAACGTTGTCCGCCCGTCCGGCTTCTTTCAGCCCGGCCTGGGTCGCGGTGTGCCGCACCCGCAAGAGACGCTGCCGAGCGAGCGGCACCCCAAGGGCCCGTGCGACCGGCGCCGCGAGCAGCGCCGCCTGATCGAACCCGCGCGTCTTGAGGCGTTCGCGGTGCAGAGGGATTGCGACGACCACGTCCACCTTGCCTCGATGGTGTACCGCGCGTTCCACCAGCAGCGCCGACAAGGGCTCCACCAGGTCCGTGCGTCCTTGGTACTTGAGCCGCCGGACGCCTTCGGCGAGCGGCCCCCCGTACGCGTACGCGGCCGGTCCCATCAAGGGTTCGAGCAGGGGCCGGCACGCTTCACAGAACCCCCGGCCGCCCCAGTCGTGGCGCAGGTCGCATCCAGGACAGCGACGCGGTGCCACGAGATCGAGCAACCCTTCGGCCAGTGCAGACAGCATGCCGCCGTTGTCGGCGGCGCCGACATGAAGTTGCGCTCCGAGCCGTGCTCAGACGAGTTCGCTCAGAGCAGTTCGGAGTACGGGTCGCTCGTCTGACCGCCGTTGAACCCGAACGAGTCGTACGGCAGCCCGAGCGCTTGCAGCATCGTGAGTTGGACCCGCGAGATGTTGCCGCCGGGGTCGCGCACGTGCACGCCCCGCGCGAGTCCGCCGCACGCGCCGCCCGCGAGCACCACCGGCATCTCTCGGGTCGAGTGTTTGTACCCCTCGCCGTACTCGCTCGTGCCGTACACGAGCGCCCGATCCAAAAGCGAGGTGCCGGTGGGATCGAGGGTGGCGGCGAGCTTGTCGAGAAACCGCGCGTACGCATCCATGTGGTACGCGGTGATGGCCCGCGTCCGCTCCCAGTGCCCGTCGTGCACTGTCTTGTGCATGCCGTCGGGCACACCCAGGTTCGAGAAGATGTGGGTCGTCGCCGGCGACGTGAACATGTACGAGAAGCAGCGGGTCATGCCGGTCTGGAGCGCGAGCACCAAGAGATCCGCCATGTCGTTGGAACGCTGCATCAGGTCGCCGGAGTCGGCCGGTCGCGGCGGGGGATCGCCGAGGTACACCGCGCCGCCGTCCAAGCGGCGCTGAATCTCGAACACTCCTTCGAGGTGGGCGTCCACCCGCTCGCGGTCGCGCGTACCGAGCCGGGCCTTGAGCGCCCGCGCGTCGTCCATCACCGCGTCGAGGATCGCGGCGCGCCGGCTTCGCTCCACCAGGTCCGCCGGCACATCGAAGAGCTGGTCGTGCAACTGGCTCGGCCGAAGGATCGGCAGGTTGATCGCATCGGGACCACGGTACGAGATCGCGTTCCAGTGGCCGTAGTCGTGAAAGCGCGCTTCGCTGATGCCGAGCGCCAGGTGCCGGAACCTCGGCGCGACGTCGTAGAAGTCCGGGTGGTTGGCGATCAAGTGGTCGAGCGTCGGCCGGAGCGCGGTGAGGATGTGGTCGGGGTGGACGAACCCTTCGGGACGGATGCGATCTCCGGTGAGCCCGACCATGAAGCCGCGCATGTGTCCGTCGCTCTGGCCAGGCGGACTCGAGGGAATCTCGGTCTTCGGCTCGGTACCGGTGACAACCGTGACGCGGTGGCGGGCGAGCTCCATCAACATCTCGGATGGGGCGAAGTCGGTGCCGGTGCTGCCGGGCGTCCACACGTCCGGATGACCAGCCTGTTCGCCGCCGTGTCCGCCGTGCCATGGCACGCCGTTGGCCCAGAAGAACAAACCGAAGATCGGTCCGAGCTCCGACGCCGCGGCCGAACTCGATCCGAACATCGCTTCCAGCGGCGGCAGCGCGAGCGACACCGCCGCGCCGCCGGCCACGCCCCGCAACAACGTGCGCCTCGAGAGCTTCTTCATTCTTCGCCCTCCAGCGTGGTGACGCGGAACACTTCGGAACGCGCCAGTTCGATCATCAACTCCGTGAACCGGTAGCCGCTTGCCGCGAACGCATCTTCGAGTGCGGCCAGCGGCCTCGCCTCGCTCGGCTGCTCGAGCCGGCCCGTCGCGTGCCGGTACAGTTGCCGCACGATGCAGCGCGGGACCCGTTCGTCGGTGCGGAGCGCTTCGGCGAGGTCGCGTGCGTCCGCCAAGAAGGTCCCGTCGAGGTCGCCCGTCGCGTCGATCTCCAAACCGTTCTCGGTCTCCCGATACGCGCCGATGGAGTCGAAGTGTTGGAAGAGCATCCCGGGCGGATCGATGTACGCATGACACGCGGCGCAGCGCGCGTCGGCGCGGTGTTGCTCGAGCCGCTCGCGCAAGGTGGCGGGCGGGTCTCCCTCGGCCGGCTCGGGGATCACCAGGTCGACGTCGTCGGGCGGCGCCGGCACGCTCTCGCACAGCACCCGCTCGCGCACGTACTTGCCCCGCAGCGTCGGCGAGGTCTCGCTCGCGTGCGCGTTCATCGCCAAGGGCCCCGCGAGCGAGAGCAGTCCCGCCCTCGGACCCTCCGCCGGCAGCTCCACCGGCACGAACGCGATCGGTCCCGCACCCGGAGCCGCCACGCCGTAGAAGCGCGCGAGCTCGTCGTTCACGAACGTGCGGCGCGTGAAGAAGAGCTCCCGTACATCCGCTTCGCGGCGAAAGACCAGGTCGTGCACGAGCAGTTCGATCTCGGTGCGCATCGCGGGCGCAAGCGTCTCGGTCCAGGTGGGGTACACCGCCGCGTCGCGCTCGAGTCCTTCGAGGCGGCCGAGGTCGAGGTACTGGGTGAAGAACGCACCGACGGTGCGCTCCGCGCGCGGGTCGTCCAGCAGGCGGCGCGCAGCTTCGTCGATCCCCGTTTCGTCGTCGAAGGCCCCGGCGGCGGCGAGGTCCAAGAGTGTGTCGTCCGGTCCCTGATCGAGAAAGAGAAACGAGAGACGCGCGGCCACTTCGTAGCCGTCGAGGCGGCGAAGTTCGGGTGCGTCCGGATCGGGCGCGCCGAGTTCCGCGCGGTAGAGGAACGAAGGAGCCTGAAGCATGCCGCTGAGCGCGTACTCGAGGCCGCGGTTCGGGTCGGTTCCGATCGCGCTCACGCCGACCCAGCGTTCCACTTCTTCTGTGGTCAGCGGCCGTCGGAAGAGCCGGCGCCCCACCCGCTCGATCGCATCGCGCACACATCCGTCGGCGGTGACCGAACACCCGATGAGGGCATCTCTGCGGGCCACGTCTGCGAACACCGCGCGCACGGTCTCGGTCGCGGCCTGTTCGTAGAGGTCGACCCCGCGTTCGGAGATGGTCGTGCGGGTGGCGCCGACCGAGTAGAACAAGTGCGGGTTCGTGTCCGCTTCGAGCTCCACGAAAGGCAAGGGCTCGCCGAACACCGAGGCCACGGTCCGGCGGTACTGGCTCGCCGTGAGACGCGGCAGGTTCGCCGCGGCAGGCGCGAAGGGTGGGAGCTCGACGTCGCGATCGGGCGGCTCCTCCATGGGATCGGGTTCGGCGATTCGGCCAGTGCACCCGACCACGGAGCCACACAAGAGCGCGCACAGCAGCGCTCGCAGCGCTCGAACGCTCGTAGAACCCACTTCTGATTCGGAACCCATCGGACCCCAACTACTCAAGAACCGTGCCTGTGCAGTTCCTGGCCACAGGGGTGGTGAACGGCCGATTGCGGCATGAATTCGCAGTGTTTCGGCTCAGCCCAGGCCCCCGATGCGACCAACATCCAGTCGCCGGGGTGCACGCACCCGGGCACATCTGCACAGGCTAGCAGGCTGCTGAGGACCGCCCGCAGGGCGTTCTCGCAGCCTGCGCCTTGCCCCTGCCCTTGCCTTTGCCCTTGCCCGCGGATCAGCGTTCAGATCGCTTGATCAGCGCGACGAGCATCGCGACGACCTGCTCGAGGCCGACCGATTCGCGGCCTCGCCGTCCACGACGCGGGCAAGGGCACGGGCAAGGGCAACGGCAAGGGAGCAGGTCGCTTTTCAGCGATCTGCTAGTGCGAATACGGCTCGTTGCGCAGGATCGAGAAGCCTCGGTAGACCTGCTCGGCGAGAAACAGGCGCGCGAGCCGGTGCGGGAGCGTCATGCGGCTGAGCGAAATCGCCACGTCGGCGCGCTGTCGCACGAGTGGGGGCAGCCCGTAGCTTCCGCCGATCAAGAACACCAGGTTCTGTACACCGCTGCCTTCGGCGCGCCCGATGACCTTGGCGAGGCCCGGGCTGTCGAGTGCCTTGCCGTCCACCTCCATCGCCACCACGTACGATCGTTCTCCGATCGCTTTGTCGAAACGCGCGGCCACTTCGGCGTGGTCGCCGTCCCGCAACTCGCGTTCTTCGAACTTCGCGTAGCGGCCGATGCGGCCGTAGTAGTCGTCGAGCAGCGCGCGCACCTCGCGCTCTTTGATCTTGCCGACCGCGAGGATCCGGACCCGGATCACCCTCAGTCTTCGACGGTGCTGTCGGCAGCCGCAGTGCTGTCGTCGAACTCGACGCGAGTCGCGTCGATCCACAGCGCTTCGAGGTCGTAGTAGCCGCGGGTGTCCTGGTGGAACACGTGCACGACCACGTCGCCGTAGTCCATCAGGACCCAATGACCCTGCGGCAGACCCTCGAGTCCGTTGCAGATCTCCTCGTGCTGGAGTTTCATGATGTCCCGCACCCCGGACGCGATCGCGTTCACCTGACGGTCGGAACGGCCGCTCATGATGACCACGAAGTCCGTGTAGTCGACCTTGCCTCGCACATCGAGAATCTCGACGTGAAGCGCCTTCTTCTCGAGCGCCGCGGCTGCGATCTGGAGGGCGGTCTCGCGCGCCTTCTCCTCGGACTTGCGCGCTGGGCGCGGGGTCTGTGCCGCTTCGAGCGGCGCCTCACTGGATGTCTTTCGGCTCACGTACGGATCTGTCCTTCCCCATGGGCAACCCACCGTAGGGTACACAGCTCACGCAGGCCCATGGGCCCGTATGCGTGAAGTTTTGTCGTGGAGATGCCCATCTCGGCACCAAGGCCGAGTGAAAAGCCATCGTTGAAGCGGGTGGACGCGTTCACGAGCACGAGGCTCGCGTCCACTTCGGCCACCCAGCGTTCGGCATGTGCCGTGTCCGCGGTGACGATCGCTTCGGTGTGGTTCGAGCCGTGGGCGGCGACGTGTGCGAGCGCTTCGTCGAGCCCGGCCACCACGCGCACGGCGAGCACCAGGTCCAAGTACTCCGCGTCCCAGTCGGCGTCGGTGGCCAGTGCGCACGACGGGAGCTGGTTCTTCGCGGCCGCGTCGACCCGCAGCTCCACCTCCGGCAGCAACTCGGGGAGTGTGGGCAGAAAGGCGGCCGCGATCGATGCATCGACCAGGAGCGTCTCGAGCGCGTTGCAGACGCCGGGCCGCTGCACCTTCGAGTTGCGAACGATGCGGCCCGCCATCTCGAGGTCCGCGCCGGCGTCGACGAAGATGTGGCAGACGCCCTTGTAGTGCTGCACGACGGGCACCCGCGCGTGCTCGGTGACGAATCGGATGAGCCCCTCGCCGCCGCGCGGGATCACCAAGTCGAGCACCCCGGCGAGCCGGATCATCTCCAGGGTCGCGGAGCGATCGGTGGTCGGGAGCAACATCGCGCAAGCGCGCGGGAGCCCTTCCGCCTCGAGCGCCTGACCGATGAGGTCGGCGAGCACCGTGTTGCTCTCGAACGCTTCTTTGCCACCGCGCAGCAGCACCGTGTTGCCGCTCTTGATGCACAGGGCCGCTGCATCGACGGTCACGTTCGGACGCGACTCGTAAATGATGCCGATCAGTCCGAGCGGCGCCCGGACGCGTTCCACGCGCAGCCCGTTCTCGAGCACCCGGGACTCTGCGACTTCGCCCACCGGATCCGGGAGGTCGGCGATGGCGCGCAGGCCCGCCGCCATGGACGCCACGCGCGCGTCGGTCAGGCGAAGCCGATCGATCATCGCGTCGCTCAGGTGCATCGTCGCTGCGACTTGGAGATCCCGATCGTTCGCCGCTCGCAGGCGCGCCGCGTCGGCTTCCACCGCGTCCGCCACCCGCCGCAGCACCGCGTTCTTGGTTTCGGTCGGCGCGCTGCGAAGCACCTGGCCCGCGGCTTTGGCTGCCGTGGCGAGGTCTCGGATGAGCGCCCCGAGTCCCGACTCGCTCTCGCCTTCCAACGAGACACCACCCAAACCACCCGGCGCCAACGCGGAGGCGTCGGACGGACGGGACACCACGGTGGGGGCATCGGGTTTGGAAATCGGGCTCATCGGTCCGCTGGGCTAGCAGACTGCGCGTCGCTGAGCACGAGATCGTCGCGATGCACGACGACCGGTCCGCCGGGCCGCCCGAGCCGCGTTTCCACCTCTCCCTTCGGCGCGCCGGCCAGCCGGGCCACATCGAGCGTGTCGTATCGGGCCAGTCCCCGGGCCAACTCACCGTTTGCGCTGGCAATTCGCACCGCGTCGCCCACCGTGAACTCGCCGCTGACCGCGGTGATCCCGGCCGTCAGCAGGCTCGCGCCGCCAGCCAACGCGGCCGCGGCCCCTTCGTCCACGAAGACCGTGCCCTTCGGCCGGAGCGCGAATGCGATCCAGTGTTTGCGGCTCGCGAGCCGTGCGCCCTGGGGCAGCACCAGGGTCCCGACATCGTCCCCCGCGACGATGCGCGCCAGCAAGCCATCGTCGCAGGCATCGCCGATCACCACCGGCACCCCATGCCGCGCCGCCCGCCGGGCGGATTCCAGCTTCGAGCCCATGCCGCCGCTGCCGACGTCGTCGCGCGACGGCACGATGTGCCCACTGACCTCGGCGACGTCTTGCACCAGCGAGATGCGCGCACCGTCCGAGTCGAGCACCCCTTCCACATCGGTCAGAAGCACCAGCAAGTCCGCGCCCACCAGCGCCGCGACCAATGCCGCGAGCTGGTCGTTGTCGCCGAATCGGATCTCGTCGACCGCGACCGTGTCGTTCTCGTTGATCACCGGCACCGCGCCGAGCTCGAGCAACGCGTCCAGCGCACGGCGCGCGTTGAGGTAGCGGTCGCGGTCGACCAGGTCCGCGTGGGTCAGGAGGATCTGCGCGACCGCCCGACCGTGCGGCGCGAATGCGTCCTCCCAGGACCGCAGGAGCGCGGTCTGCCCCACCGCGGCCGCTGCCTGGAGCTTGGCCATGTCGCGCGGGCGTTTGTCGAACCCGAGCCGGTCCCGCCCGAGTGCGATCGCACCCGATGACACCACCACCACCGAACGTCCGTTGTCGAGAAGCGCCGCCACCTGGCGGGAGAGCGCCACGAACCGCTGCGGATCGCGGAGGGCGCGGGACCCCACCTTGACCACGACGCGGCGGGCCGATTGCAGTCCGGTTCGTACGTCCATCACGTCCTCTCCCCACCGAGGTCGCCCGAGCTGCCGGATTCCAGCGCTCGGTCGAAACGTTCTCCCGCCGCGTCCAGCGCGCTGGCCGGGATCTCGGTCGCCAGATCCAAGAGCCCGTCGACCAGCCGCTCGAGGGGATCGCGATCTTCGTGGTCGGTTCTGAGTTCCGACCACGCCCGCCCGACCCCGGTCGGCATCTCCTTGATCGCATCGCGGGTGCTGCCTCGCAGAGACGCGGCCAGCGCGCGGCGGACCTGCTCCGCTTCCGAACGCGACATCGCCGAACCGCGCTCCCGCCACCCTCGGTCGGGCGCGATCTCCAGGTACCGTTCGAAGAGCCGCGCATCGACCATCAGCCGCGCCGCTTCTTCGGCCCGGCTCGCCATGGCGAGGGGCGCAGCGATGCGGCGGAGCACGAGCCGGAAAAGACCGGCGGGCTCGTGCCAGGGTCGGGCCAAGACATCGCGGGCCCCTCCCCCGAGGCGCGTCTGATGGGCACGCGCCACCCTTCGGAACGCCGCCCCACGCGTGAGACGCTGGGCGTAGCCACCCAGCAAGGGGATCGGAATCGCACCGGCGAGCGCGGTCGCGATCGCATGGGCCTGGATGCCGGAGGGCATGCGCGTTCTTAGCAGCGCTGCACTAGCAGGTCGCTGAAAAGCGACCTGCTCCCTTGCCGTTGCCCTTGCCCGTGCCCTTGCCCGCGTCGTGGACGCCGTGTGTTTCGCGACGGCGAGGCGCGAATCGGAGCGCGATGCCCAGCGGA
>JAXMNT010000006.1:0-236979 GCA_034670305.1 Deltaproteobacteria bacterium | reverse complement strand
GTCCGCTGGGCATCGCGCTCCGATTCGCGCCTCGCCGTCGCGAAACACACGGCGTCCACGACGCGGGCAAGGGCACGGGCAAGGGCAACGGCAAGGGAGCAGGTCGCTTTTCAGCGACCTGCTAGACCTCGGCGGGGGCGTCGAGGAAGTACTTCAACGCCGCGCGGCCGAGCGCGAGGGTGCCCATGCCGGCGATGCCGGCGCTGAGAATGCTGCCCATGCCCGGGATGAACTTGACCGCTTGCTGCGCGCCCCAGCGGAGGCCGAAACCTGCGCCGCTCACGAGCCCCGCGCTCATCATCCACTCGCCAGCGGTCTTGCGATCCCACGCGCGCCCCGAGAGGTACGCGAGCGTGGTCACCATCATCACTTGCAGCGGCGCGATGACCGCCACGTCGGAGAGCGGGAGCGGCGTGATCGCCACTGTGATGGCCAAGGTCGACGAACAGCGCACCACGTCGTTGGCCACTCGGCGCCGCGAGGCGGCTGCGCCTGGGAACGCGCGCGCGGCTTCCACCTGGGCGGGCGGCGGCAACTTCTTCACCAGGCACTCCGCGAGATCCTCGAGCCCCACCGGACCGATCTCGAGTCGCTGTTCGGCCGGCGTCGGCGTCGCGACCGCATAGACCCCATCGGGCTGCACGGCGGCTTCGTTCAGCTGCTTGCGGAGCTCCGACTTCACGGCCGCGATCGCGTCGAGCTTGGCGACCGGGAACGGTGCCGCGGCGTGCTCCGGCGGGAGGGTGTCGATCTTGGACAGCACGATGAAGAGGCTGGTCGGCCCTTCCTTGCGGGCGCGGTCGAGCACCCGCCCGGCGAGCTCCAAGTGGTGTCCGAGCCCGCGGGCGACGTCCTCCGGGGTGAGCACGAGCAGCACGGAGTCCGGCTTGCGTTCGTCGACGATCGCGCGGCCGGCTTGAACCGAGGACTCGACGTCCGAGCCGAGCGAGAGCTCTGCCCAGTCGACGTGTTTGCCGCGGCCTTCGAGCGGATGCCACCCCGGAGCGCCAGATTGCACGCGCGCTGGATCCACCGAGAGGACCGGGCCGCCGAGCAGCGCGTTCAGGAGCTGGCTGCGGCCGCACTGCGGGGTGCCCACGGCGAGCAAGCGTGGGGGCCGGCGCTGGTAAACCAAGCGGTTGAGTTTGGCGATGTCGCGCTTGAGACCCGAGACGAAGGGCACTCGGTCGAGCACCTTCATCAACTCGTCCCACCCCTCGCCGGCGTCTTCGCTGGTGGCAGAAGGCGGTGGGGGAATGGGCAAGACCTCCAAGGGGTCCGGCACGGGATCCGGTTCGGGACCCGGGTCGATGGGCTCGCTCACCAGAAAAGTGTGGGGATCCGAAGCCACCCTGGCAAGGGCCAGGGGCCATTCGACGGCGCGGGGGCGCGTGCATAGGGCCGCCAGTCTCGCGAAGCGAGCCAGGCCCGTAGCGCCAGAAAGAAGCGCTACTTGGTCAGGAGGGCCATCAAGATGGCGCCGCCCAGCAGGGTCAGGATGACGCCCACGAAGACAAGGCCGCCCTTTTCGCTGACGCGCTCCATCTCGATCTCGGGCGCCTCTTCGGACTGCTTCTCGCGTTCGCGGCGACGGCGCTTGCGGCGCTCTTCCCGCGATTCGTGGTGCACGCCCTCGCCGTCGTTGCCGCCGTCGTCTTCCTGATGGTCCGAGTCGTCGTCGGAATCGTCCGAATCGTCCGCGCCATCGTCGTCCGAGTCGTCGTCGTCGTGCGAGTCGTCCTCATGCTCGTCTTCTTCGGACGAATCCTCGTCTTCGGCTTCGTCTTCAGAGGTCTCGTCGACCTCTTCTTCGGCTTCGGCCCGGGCTTTCTTCGCCTTCTCGGCGGCTTTCTCCGGATCGACACGCGACGCCCGCTTCTTGGTCTTCTTGCCCTTGCCCTTTGACTTGCCCTTGGCCATCGGCGGTCCGTAGCACGCCCGCGTGATTTCGCACAGCAGGAGGTCCGCGGCGCGGATACGTTCCGGCCATGAGCCGCGTCATCAACCCCGATTCCCTCGCGCCGCCCCGCGGCTACTCCAACGGTCTGATGTTCGAACCCGGCCACACGCTCTTCGTCGCGGGTCAGATCGGCTGGGACAAAGACTGTCGGTTCGTGAGCGACGACCTGGTCGAGCAGTTCGCTCAGGCGATGGACAACATCCTCGACGTCGTGCGTGCCGCGGGCGGCGGCCCGGAGCACATCGGTCGACTCACGATCTACGTGACCGATCGGGACGCCTACGCTGCGGGTGCCAAGGCGATCGGGAAGGCGTACCGCGAACGCATGGGCAAGAACTACCCCGCGATGGCGCTGCTCCAGGTGGCGGCGCTGCTCGAGCCGCGCGCACAGATCGAAATCGAAGCGACGGCGATCCTTCCGGCCACCGAGGGAGCGGCCTCGTGAGTCTCGAGACCAAGACGTTTCGCAGCGAGGTCGACGAAGCCGGTGTCTGCACGCTGACCCTGGACCGTCCGGACCGGATCAACTCGCTCACCTTCGCTGTGTACGCCGAGCTGCGCGACACGTTTCTGGCGCTCAAGACCGAACACCCGGAGGTGCGCGCCATCGTGCTCCGCGGCGAAGGACCGAAGGGGTTCTGCTCCGGGGGCGACCAGCACGACATCATCGCGGAGCTGTTCTCGCGCGACATGCAGGGCCTGGTCGAGTTCACCCGGATGACCGGCGCGCTGGTGCACGCGATCCGCACGACGCGCCCCCCGGTGGTCGCTGCGATCCATGGCGTGTGCTGCGGCGCGGGCGCGGTCATCGCCGCGGCCTGCGACATTCGATTGGCGACCCCGGATGCCCGGTTCGCGTACTTGTTCCCGAAAGTCGGCCTCTGCGGTGCGGACATGGGCGCGGCGTATCTCTTGCCGCGGATCGTCGGGCTCGGACGCGCGACCGAGATCCTCCTGACCGGCGACTGGGTGGGTGCCGAACGCGCCGAGCGCATTGGCCTCGTGAACCGGATCGTTCCGAACGACGACCTTCGAACCGAAGCCCACACGTTCGCGACGAAGATCGCGAAGGGGCCCGCGTTCGCCCATTCGATGACGAAGAAGATGCTCGAGTACGAAGGTCACGTGGACTTCACCACCGCCATCGAAGCAGAAGCGCAAGCGCAGGCCATCTGCATGCAGCACCCGGACTTCCGGGAAGCGCACGACGCGTGGAAAGCCAAACGCGAGCCGGCGTTCAAGTGACCACGCTCGACAACCCAGAGGCCGAAGTCGGCCCCGAGGCGTTCGCCTGGAACGAGGCGGACGCGGTCTCGGCCGCCGCCGCCGAAGTGGAAGCGCAGGTCGCCGACCATGGCGAAGCACTCGCCGCGATGGTCGCACTCTACGGCGCGCAGGCACTGCTCGAGTGGATCGCCCCGGCCGAGTTCGGTGGCCGTTTCGATCACGTTTCGATGCGCGCGGTCGCGCTCGTTCGAGAGCGGCTCGGGTACACCTCGCCCCTCTGCGAACTGGCGTTCGCGATGCAGGGGCTCGGCAGCTACCCGTGGAGCCACACCGCCTCCGAACACGGCACGACCGACGCGGCGAAACGCTGGTTGCCGGAGGTCGTCGCTGGGCGCGCCGTCGCCGCGTTCGCCCTGACCGAGCCCGGCGCCGGCACCGATCTGAGCGGCCTCGCGACCTCCGCGGTGCGCTCGGGCGACGATTGGACCCTGCGCGGCGAAAAGGTGTTCATCTCCAACGCGGGCGTGGCGCACGTCTACACGGTCTTCGCGGTGAGCGACGCCGACTCCCCGAAGCGCCGCATCACCGCGTTCGCCGTCGACGCGTCGTTGCCCGGCGTACACACCGAAGCCCAGCACGTGCTCGGCGGCCATCCGATCGGCCGCGTGCGGCTGGAGGACGTGAAGGTGCCCGACAGCGCGCGGGTCGGCGAGGTCGGTCGCGGTCTCTCCGTGGCGCTCGCGACCCTGCACCGCTTCCGGCCCACGGTCGGTGCCGCTGCGGTCGGCTTCGGGTGGCGTGCGCTCGACGAGAGCATCGCGCACACGAAGTCTCGGGTGCAGTTCGGGGCGCCGCTCGCGTCGCTGCAGATGGTGCAGGCGCGGCTGGCCGAGATGGCATGTGAGGTCGAAGCATCGCGGCTCTTGGTGCGGCGCGCGGTGCGGGCCATCGACGAAGACCGGTCGCGCAGCGAGGTCGCGCGGACGGGAAGCATGGCGAAGCTCGTCGCCACCGAGTCGGCCCAACGGGTGATCGACCAGGCGGTGCAGCTGCACGGGGGCCGCGGCGTGTGCGTGGATCACGTCGTGGCGCGCCTCTACCAAGACGTCCGCGCACTCCGGATCTACGAAGGGGCCACGGACGTTCAGAAGCTGCTGATCGCACGAGAGCTGCTCGCTTGACGCCAGCCATGCGTTGGCTCGAGGCATTGCGACCGATCGCCGGGCCGCTGCTCGACTCGGCCACCAGCTGGCTGCGGGGGGCCGGTCACGAAGCGCCCGACTCGAGCATGGACGCGGTGCGGCTGCTCGTCGCCGCGATCGACGAGGTCGCGTTCCAGGACGACTCCCCCGAGGCGGACCAGGCCGACCGGCGACTGGTCGAAGGAGGCGGCGCATTGCTCGGCCTCGCGTTGCTGGACCGCCACGGCGGCCGGCACGTCGGGCGCGGGAGCGCGCACCGGGTGTTGCTCGGACGGCATGGCAGCTTCGATCCGTTCCGGGCGATCGACGCCGCGCTCGATGCGGACGCACCGGACGAAGAACTGCGCACGCGGCTCCTCCTCGCGGACGCAGAAGCCGAGGGCACCGGCCCGGTGGCACGCATCGTCCGCGCGTTCGACGAACGCCTGCAGTTGCGGCGGCCCGAACTGCAGCTGGAAGACCGGTTCGAATTCGAGGTGGTGTTGACGGGCGGGCTCGAGATCGATCTGGCGCGCATCGCGGAGCTGACGGCAGAGAACCCAAAGGTGCTCGAAGGCGCGCTCGACCGGGTGCTCGGGCTGCTTCCTGGCGCCGAGCGGGTGTGGTTGCCTTGGGCGGAAGCCGCGGAACGTATTCTTCCGCGCGTGGTGGGCCACGGTTTTCTCGAACGGCTCGGGCCGCAGGGCGCAGGACTGTTTCAGCAGCCTCTGCACGGCGACCTCTGCGCCACCCTGCAGCTGCGCTACGACGGACGTTCGAGGTACGTGCGCGCGGACGAGCTCGAGAACTGGATCCGCGCCGGCGCGCAGCCGAAGACGCGGGCGCTCGAGCGGCTGGCCGCCCGTTCGGAGCGCGCGCGTTTTGCACGGGTGGAAGCGGACATTCCGCTGGTGATCGCGCGCACGGGCGACGGACTGGACGCGGCGCGGCTGCTGCTGCCGAACCTGGCGGCGGTCTTGGCGGCTGAGCTCTCCGGCCCGCTCTTCGTCGCGGCCCCTCACCGAGACACATTGCTCGCCTCCAACGACGCGCCAGGGCTGCAGCCGCACGTGGCCGACGCGTTCGCACGTGCCCCCCACGCGATCAGTCGCCAGATCCTGCCGCTCGCGTCCATCCCGTCATTCGTGGACTGAGCCGGGTCGTCTCCCTCATTCGGGGGATAGAATGTGTGGACGTGAGGCACGTTGGCGGGAAGACTGCACCCGTGGCGCGCTCTCTCTCCACCCAGCTCCGTCGGGCACCCACCCGCTACCGCCCCATCAGCCGCATCGCGGTGGGTGGCATGGCGGAGGTGTGGCGGGCCGAAGCTTCGTTCGAGGACGGCGGCAAGTACGAGGTCGCCATCAAGCGCGTGCTTCCCCAAATGGGCCAGCCCGTGTTCCGGAGCATGTTCGAAGACGAAGCGCGGCTCGGCATGCTGCTGCGCCACCCGAACATCGTGCGGGTGTACGACGCCCGCGACGTGGGCGGCACGTTCATCATGGTCATGGAGCTGGTCGACGGGGACTCGCTCAAGTCGATCATCGAGCGCGCGCATCAGCGCAACGCCTGCATGCCGCTCGCGATGGCGCTTCACGTCGGGCGGGAGCTCGCCGCGGCGCTCGACTACGTCCACGTCGCCGAGGACGAAGAGGGCAACCACCTCGGCATCATTCACCGCGACGTGAGCCCCCACAACTTGCTGCTCGGCCGCGACGGCGCGGTGAAGTTGATGGACTTCGGGCTCGCCGACGCGTCGGTGCACGAACACGTGCACTCCGAGGAGATGGTCGGCGGCAAACTCGGCTACCTCGCGCCCGAGATCATCATGCAGAAGCCGGTGGACCACCGGATCGATCTCTTCGGACTCGGCATCGTGATCTGGGAGATGCTCGCGGGCCGCCGACTCTTCCAAGGCGAGACCGACGCCGACACCGTGCGCAACGTCGCGCGCTGCGAAGTGCCTTCGCTCCGCCACTACAACGAACACGTCCCGACCCAGGTCGACCAGCTCCTCCAGGCGATGTTGGCGCAGGACCCGGACAAACGGCTGCCGTCGGCGGCGCGGATCGTCGAAGCCTTGGATGCGCTCCTCCGCCGCATCGATCCGGACGTCGGCCACAAAGACGTCGCCCTCGTCGTCGGCCTGCACTTGCACCAGAAGAAACGCGAAGCTCCGAAGGAAGACCTCGAGCTCGACATCGAGGTCATGGGCCTCGCCGACCTCTTCCAAGACGAACTCTCCGCCTTCGTCGCCAGCGTCGCAGACGCCTCCGGCGGCTCCGACGCCCTCGACCCCAACGACTTCGCCCTCGGCATCACCAGCGGCGTCCGCAGCCGCCCCCGCCCCATCGACGAATAGCGTCGCCTCCGACTGAGGGTCAGCGTCGGTTTCTGCGTCGGATTCGGTTTCCGAGTCGGATTCGGCTTCGGCGTCGGGGTCGTTTCGGCGTCGGCTTCGGCCTCGGCTTCGGCTTCGGCTTCGGCGTCGGCTTCGGTTTCGGCTTCGGCTTCGGCTTCGGCTTCGGTTTCAGCGTCGGCTTCGGCTTCGGCTTCGGCCTCGGCTTCGGCTTCGGCTTCGGATTCGGATTCGGATCTTTCCGCTTCCCCGTTCAGCCCAGCGCGACCGCCTCGGTGCACCGCGCCACCGCCTCCCGGTACCCCTCCGGCAGCGGCACCCGCCAATGCCCCCGCTCGCCCATGTCCTCCGGGTCGCGCCGCCCCTTCAGCAGGCAATCACGCAGCGCCCGCCCCGCCTCCACCACCGCGCCGAGATCGCGCGGCTCCGGCAACCGCGGGTGGTCCTGCCGGAGCAGCCACTCGAAGCGCCTCCGGTACGTCTCGCTCGCGAGCACCGCCAGCGCGCAGAGCAGCCCTTCTTCTGCAGAGGCGAACCAGTCACGCCCCGCGGCCGTGAGGTTCTCGGATCCATCGGGGGTGTGCGTAGGAAACGCGCGGGTGCGACACGACGAACGGGCCGAGAGAAAGCAGTTGTCCGGCGCGTGCGTCGCCCACCCGAAGTGGGTGTACGGCTTGTTGCCGCGGTCCTTGCGCACCGAGAGCAACGCGCCCGCGGAGTGGTCCATCGCCTGCAGCAGCGCGTGGCGCGGCCGGTGACAGAGCGGCGCGATCGCCACGAACCACCGGGTGTCGCCCGGCCGGTACGCGAGCTCTCGGACGAACGACGCATCGGGGTCGGACGCCAGCGCATCGCGCACCCGACGCCTGGCGAGCGCGGGATCGTAGTGACCGCTGGCGCGCTCCAGTATCGCTGGGGGCACAGCCCGCCCGGCCGCGAAGTCGCGCAGCCGTTGCAAGAGCACCTGGCGGTCCGGATCGATCGCGGCCGCGTCGCGGTTCGACTGGACGCCCTCCCGATGAAACTCGAACAGCGCGTCGAGGCCGACGAACCCAGCGGGCCACCGCACGGGCGCGTTTTTGGCGGGGCGCCGCCAGGGTGCGCCGACGGGTACCTCGAGCGCCTCGGGTGTCGCGGACGAGAGCGCTCGCAGTTTCTCGGCACGGGTGCCCCAGAGACGCACCAGGCTCGGCCGGGCTGATTCGACTTCTGAGGTCGTGGCCGTGCGGGTGGCGAACGTCGCGACCGCGGCCGGCCGCACGCCGAACACGTTGTCGTCGACCTGCGTGTCGCGTGCCGTGAGCGCGCTGCCGCCGAAGTCGAACACCTCGATCGCTTCGCTCCAGCGGCCCATCGCCGCGCGCATGCCGCGGTGCACCGGACCATCGAGAAACGAAGCGTTGGTGACCAGTCCCAGGACGCCGCCCGAAGGCGCGCGTCGAAGCCCCTCGAAGGCCCAGCGCAGAAACCGCACGTACACGTCCGAGAGCACGCCCACCTTGCGCTCTTGGAGCGGGGTCTTGCCGTCCACGTCCACCCGGAAGTCCACGAGCAGCTGGTCCAGCAGCGGGGTGCGGCTCGCCGAGCGTCCGGACCAGGGCGGATTGCCGAGGACCACCAACGCGTCGGTCTCGGCGAACACGTCGAGGGACTCGAGCGCGTCCGTTTCGAGCAACGTCAGCTGATCGAGGGGTGACAGGACGCGGCCGGCGACTTCCAGCGCGGCCGGGTCCCGATCCACGCCGACGCAGCGGACGCCGGAACCGGCCACGGTCGCGACGGCGGCCAGAAAGATGCCGGGCCCGCACGCGGGGTCGATCACCGTGACGCGCTCGTCGGCGAGCCCGCCGAAGCCGAGTCGCTTCAGGTGATGGTCGCACCGCTCCGCGACGAAGCGCGCGAGCGCCGACGGGGTGTGGACGACGCCGTGGGATCGGCGCTCCCGATCGGAGAGCGAGGCGTCCCGCGTGGCCGCCGCAGCCACCGCCGACTTCTCGAGCGGGCTCGGAACGTGTGGTGCGCCTCGGCTGGGCTTGCTTCGGGAGTGCGGTCGAGCCACGCGGCGACCGTATCAGGACCCCCTGCGCTGCAGGTTCCGCCTCGCAGCGACCGGCCTTTCTCTCGCAAAGCGCCAGGACCCAAGCGGAGCGATGTGAGTGGTGTCACAACCAAGCCCTTCTGTGGGCAATCACCGGACATTTTCGTGGTAAACGCCGGCAGCGCGCGTGCTCTCTCCAGGATCGGAGACAGGGGACGCCGCGGAGGACCCCCCGCATGAACTGGAACTTCATCTCTCGCGCCGTCGTCGTCATCGCAGCGGCGCTCATCGCACTGCCCTCGACCGGTGCCGCACAGTGGGACCCGGAGAGCGGCGACACGGGTCAGGGATGGGGCCCGCCCCCCGACCAGCAGCAGCCTCCGCCCGACCAGCAGCAACAACAGCAGCAGCAGCAGCCTCCGCCCGACCAGCAGCAGCAGCAGCAGCAGCAGCAGCCGCCGCCCAACGGCTGGCAGCAGCCGCCGCCCAACGGCAACGGGAACCCCAACGGAAACGGCAACGGACAGTGGTTCGCGGGCGACCAGGAGCGCCCGCCCGGCATGGGCGAGGGCAGCAGCGGCGGCGAAGACAACACCCCGGCGGGTGAGACCGACCACGACAACGTGGGCGCGGGTGTCACCTTCTTCGGCATCAACCGCCTCTCGATCTCCCCGAGCGGCATGGGCTTCGACCCGATCCAGCTCACCCTCGCGACCGTCGGCATGCGCGTCTGGTTCGGCACGGTTGGCCTCGATGTGGGCATCGCGCTCGGCACCACGACCCAGAAGGACGTCAACACCTGCGACATGATGTGCACCGGCACCGCGCGGGACGGCGGCCTCAACGGCGGGTTCGGCATCGGCCTGCACGTGGGTGTGCCCATCGCCGCAGCCACCAGCCGCCACGCCGCGCTCGTCATCATCCCGGAGCTCGGCTTCCAGTACGGCGGCGCCACGGTGTTCCAGCCCGGCGACCCCATCTACGACATCAGCCTCTCCGGCATCGCCATCGACGTCGGCGTCAAGGTCGGCGGCGAGATCCACTTCGGCGGCATCGGGGTGCCCAACCTCTCCCTGCAGGTCGCGATCGGACTCGGCCTTCGCTACACCAGGACCACCGCAGAGAACGCGGCTCCGGCCGACGACGCCTTCGCGCTGGGCCGTGAGACGACCAATCTGTCGCTTCGGACCATTGCGGACGACCTGCTCAACGGCACCGTTCGGCTGACGTACTACTTCTAGTCCATCCCGCTTCGCGGGCTGGATTGATGGCTCCGCGCGGCTGGCTGGTTGACTGGAGAAGAAGGGCGACCCTCGCTGAGGGTCGCTTTTCTTCGTTTGGCACCGGCGCCGACGCTGACACCGACACACCGACACACCGAAGCCGATGCCGATGCCAATGCCGACGTCGATGCCGACCAGCCGACCGACTCGGGCGGGCGTGCTTGACTCTGTTGGGTGGGGGGCGCATTTCGTAAGGGCATGGAATCCAAGCCGAAACACGTCCGCGACCATCCTTACGCGCCTTTTCTGCACGAGGTGCTGAAACCCGCGCAGTACATCGGCGGGGAACACGGGGAGAAGCGCAAGGACTGGGACTCGGTCCAGGCCCGGTTGTGTCTGGCGTTCCCGGATCTCTACGAGATCGGGATGAGCCACCTCGGCTACAAGATCCTCTACGGCATCGTGAACGCGCACCCGAAGCTGCTGGCGGAGCGCGCGTATGCGCCGTGGTCCGACATGGAAGAGAAGCTGCGGGAACACGACCAGCCGCTGCTCAGCCTCGAGAGCGCGCGTCCGCTCTCGGACTTCGACGTGGTGGGGTTCTCGCTCCAGTTCGAGCTGACCTACACGAACGTGCTCTTGATGCTCGACCTCGGCGGCATCCCGCTTCGCGCCGCCGACCGCGGAGACGACGATCCGCTCATCGTCTGCGGTGGTCCCGTCGCGACCCACGCCGAACCGATGACCGACTTCGTCGACTGCTTCTTGATCGGCGACGGGGAAGAGAAGACGGCGGAGCTGTGTCTCACTTGGGCCGCGCTCCGGGACGCGGGCATGCCGCGGGCGGAGCGGCTCGCGCACATCGCGCAGCTCGGCGGGTTCTACGTGCCTTCGCTCTACGACCGGCATCAGGACCCGGACTCCGGCCTCTTCGTGGTCAGCGGCCCGAAGGACACCGCGCAGGCGACCGGCGACATGGAGGCGGCGCCCTTCCCGGTCGAGCGCGCCATCGTCCGCGACCTCAAGCCCTACCCCTTCCCGCACGACGGACCGGTCGCAGCCACCGAGACCATCTTCGATCGGGTCAGCGTGGAAGTCGCGCGTGGCTGCACGGAAGGCTGCCGCTTCTGTCAGGCCGGCATGATCTACCGCCCGGTGCGCGAGCGTTCGCCGGAGTCGATCATCGAGACCCTCACCCGCGCGGTGAAAGAAGGCGGGTACGACGAAGCGTCGCTGACCTCGCTCTCGACCGCGGACTACAGCGCCATCGGGCCGCTCGTGCACGAAGTCATGAAGGCGCTCGACGGACAGCGCGTGAACGTGAGCGTGTCTTCGCTGCGCGCCTACGGGCTGAGTGAAGCGGTGCTCGACGACATGAAGACCCAGCGCGCGGGCGGACTCACCTTCGCACCCGAAGCCGGCACCCAGCGCATGCGCGACGTGGTGAACAAGAACGTCACCGAAGAACAGCTCATGGAGACCGCCGAGCGGGTCTTCAGCCGTGGTTGGTCGAAGATGAAGCTCTACTTCATGATCGGGCTGCCGACCGAGGAGGACTCGGACGTCGAAGGCATCGCGCTCACCGGCGCACGCGCGCTGGAGGTCGCCCGCAAGGTGCGCGGCAAGAGCGGCGCCAAGGTCACCGTCAGTGTCTCGACGCACGTCCCGAAACCGCACACGCCGTTTCAGTGGTGCGCGATGGACCCGCACGAAGAGATCCAGCGCAAGCAGCGACTGCTCAAACACACCGCCTACAAGACCGGCATCGGGCTGCGCATGCACGACAGCACCGGCAGCTGGCTCGAAGGCGTGCTCGCCCGCGGCGACCACCGGCTCGGCCACGTCATCGAGACCGCGTACGAGAACGGCGCGCGCTTCGACTCGTGGGACGAGCGGGTCCGTCTGAACGCATGGGACGAAGCCTTCGCCGCGCACGCCATCGTGCCCGGCGACTTTCTCGGCACCATCCCGACGACCGCGCGGCTTCCCTGGGACCACATCGACGTCGGTCTCGAAGAGGGGTTCCTCGCGCGCGAATACCGCAAGGCGCTCAAGAACCGATTGAGCCCGCCCTGCGGCAAGGTCGCGGGCATGTTCGTACACCACACGAACAAAGAAGACGCGGAGGCCGAAGCGCGCCGGCTCGTCTGTTACGACTGCGGCGTCGCCTGCGACATGTCGAGCATGCGCGAAGAGCGCATCGAGTTCCTGGACACGCTCGGTGCCGAGAAGCCGCGGCTGCCGGTGATCCGCACCGAAGCAGAGCGGGACGCGGACATGGACCGTCGACCGATGCGCAAGGTCGACCAAGGCGAACCGGTCACCATTCGCATCGGCTTCGCGAAGCTCGGTCGCGTCGCGTACACGAGCCACCTCGATCTGGTGCGCCTCTTCCCCCGCTGGTTCCGCCGCGCGGAGCTGCCGCTCTTCTGGACCGAAGGCTTCCATCCCAAACCGAAGATGACGTTCACCCCCGCGCTCGGGCTCGGCATGCCGAGTCTGGCCGAGTACGTGGACGTGAAGTTGATCCGCACCGACGACACCGGCAGCGCCGCGTGGGCCGAGGCCCTGCTCGAGTCACTCCGTGGGCTCTCGCTCGAAGGCATCGAAGTGTTCGGGGTGCGGCTTCTGCAGAAGGGCGACCCAGCGCTCAGCAAGTTGCCAGCGATGGCGCGTTGGGTGGCGGGCCTGCCGCGCTCCACCGTCGACTCGTTCGGCGGGCCGGACGCGCTGCGCACCGCGCTCGAAGAGAAGTGGGCGACCCCGATGGAAGTGCATCGCGAAGCGCGCAAGAAACACAAAGCGAAGACGCTGGTCGTGCAGGAGCACGCGCTCGACTTCCGCATCGGCGAGCAGACGGATGTACTTCGACGTGCCGGGCTGCTGGGCGACCTCTTTCCGATCGCGTTCGAGACCCGCACCGGCGGCCCCAGCATCAAGCCGGTCGAAGTGCTTCAGGCGCTGGTGGGCGAAGCGCATGCGCGCGTGGTGCGTGAAGGGTTCTTCGTCGACCGCGACGACGCCTCCGTCACCACCAAGGTCGAAAGCGAAGGTGCCCGCTACACGCCGCTCGACCTCGAAGCGTTCCGGAAGTTGCCCCGCAAGCCGGCCGCGGAGACTGCGGCTGCCACGAGCAGCGACGCGTGAGCCGCTTCGATCTCCTCAAGAGTCTGGTCCGCGCCGGCGCCGACCGCGCCGGGGATCGGCTCCGCTCGGTGGGCCCCCTCGCGACCGCGCGACGGCTGGTGCGTGAGCTGCGGGACCAACGCGCGAGCATCGGCGACCGCGCCCTCACCGGCGCCGTCGCCCACGCCCCCGGCGTGCGCAGCGCGACCGTCACCGCGCGCGGCGGTCGACTGCACGTCTACCTCTCGGTGGGCAACGAATCGATCGACTTCTCGCTCGAGCCCTTGGCGGTGCGGTTCGCGTCGCGCGGCGCCAAAGAGATCAGCTGGTCGGTCGAGCCCGCCGAACTCGCGCGCAACCGCAGCGTGCGCGACGCGGTGAGCGCCTTGAGCGGCGTCATCGCTCAGAGCGTCTGGGCCGTCGTGCTTCAGCCGCCCCCCGACGATCCCTGCGGCGCCATCGTCGACGTCGATGGCCCCGGCGGACTGCGCGTGGACCTCCGCACCGTGCCCGCCGTCCGCGACGCCGCCAGCCGCAGCGCCGCCGCGCTCGTCTTCGAAATGCTCACGCTGGAACGCATCTCCGTCGAAGACGGAACCCTCGAACTCCAGATCGCCCTCCCCAGCCTCACCGGCGCGTAGCCCGGCCGGCGAGGCGTCGGCTTCGGCGTCGGTTTCGGCGTCGGTTTCGGCGTCGGTTTCGGCGTCGGCATCGGCTTCGGCTTCGGCGTGGGTTTCGGCGTCGGCTTCGGCGTCGGCGTCGGCTTCGGCGTCGGCTTCGGCGTCGGCTTCGGCGTCGGCTTCGGCGTCGGCTTCGGCGTCGGCTTCAGCGAAGCCGACGCCCTACTCCGACTTGGAACGGTACGGGTGCTCGCCCCCGGCGCCCCTACTCCGACTGCCAGCGCCGGCTCAGCGCAACCTCTGCGCGGTACGCGTCGCACGAAGCCTGCTTGGCGGCGTCGTCCCAGTCGAGCTCCGCGCCCATGATGTCGGCGACGTCGCCCATGCAGCCAAGACCCTGATCTCCGTCTCGGTAGAAGAGCTGCGTCCGGCGAATCATCACGTCGGTCACGGTCGCGGCGAGTTCTTCGCGCACGGCCCAGCGGACCTGGGCGCGGATCTCCGGACGGCCCGCCACGAGGCGAATCGCGAGGGTCGGGTTCTCGGCGACGCGGCGCGCCATGTCGATCGCGCGCGTGCCATAGGCGCCGGCCAAGTAGGTCGCGGTGTCGTGTTCGATGCGGTCTTGGCTTGCCGCCATCACCCGCCGCGCGATCACGTCGTGGTCGTCGTCGTCGGGCCAACCGACGCCACCGGGGAGCGGCGCCTCGTCGGTGTTGGACGCGCGCAGCCCCTTGGGCGCATCGCCTGAGAGACGCAGCAGTTGCACCGCGCGATCGACGACTTCGCCCGACACCTTCCGGTACGTGGTCAGTTTGCCGCCCGCGATGGTCACGAGACCATCTCGACCGACGAGGATCTCGTGTTCGCGGCTGACCGCTCCTTCGTTGACCGCTTTGCCTTTTTGCGTGGGCGGTGCGACGAGGGGCCGCAGTCCGGCCCAGGTCGAGATCACGTCTTCGTGCGTCAGCCGGTGGTCGGGGAAGTAGTGACCCACGGCGTCGATCAAGTAGTCGACGTCGTCGCGGGTGGCGGCGAGGTCGTCCAGCGCGCCCTTGTAGTCGGTGTCGGTGGTGCCCACGTAGGCGCGGTCGCCCCAGGGCAGCGCGAAGAGCACGCGACCGTCCGAGGGATGAAAACAGACGACCGCGTTGTTGATCGGAAGCTTCTTGGCGTCGACGACGATGTGCACGCCCTTCGTGGGTCGAAGGACCGCAGCGGCTTCCGCGTCACTCAGCGTGCGCGTCGCGTCGGTCCAGGGGCCCGTCGCATTGATCACCACGCGCGCGCGAACCTCTTTGGTGCCGCCGTCCAAGGTGTTCTCAACAACCGCCCCAGCGACCCGCCCGTCGTCGCTCTGGAGAAATTTCGCAACCCTGGCGCCCGTACACACGACTGCCCCCTGTTGAACGGCGTCGATCGCCGTCTCGAGGGTGAGTCGTGCGTCGTCGGTGGAGCAGTCGTAGTAGAGCGGTGCCCCTTTCATGCCTTCGAGCTTCAACGCCGGCTCGAGTTTGGCGATGTCCTTGGGTTTGAGGTTTTTGTGGATCTTTGGAGACCGAAACAGAGAGAGCCCATCGTAGAGCCACATGCCCGCGTTGATCATGAAGAGCTTGTGCGGCGAGCCCTTGTAGACGGGGAAGACGAAGCCGAGCGGGTTGACCAGATGGGGGGCGAGGTCCATGAGGATCCGCCGTTCGCTGACCGACTCGAAGACCATGCTGAACTCGTAGTGTTCGAGGTACCGGAGTCCGCCGTGGACCAGCTTGCTCGACCGGGAACTCGTCCCGGAGGCGAGGTCGTTCATCTCCACGAGCGCGACCTTGAGACCGCGGCGCGCCGCGTCGCGCGCGATGCCGGCCCCGTTGATTCCCCCACCCACGACGAGTACGTCCACGTCCTCGCCCAATCGTTCCCACATCTCGCGTCGTGTCGCCATGACGGGCATGTAGCCTCGCAGCCGCCCGGCGTCCATCTCGACCATTCGTCCAAACCTTCGACAAACGCACCTCGCTCATCCGCCACCATCAGAATTTGGTGGTATGCTCCCGCGGTGCGGACTCTCCTCCTCACACTGGTGGCATGCGTGGGGTGCGCCGCCGACCCCACCCAACTGCTGGTCGTGGTCGACACCAATCTCGAGGCCGGGGTCGAGTACGACTCCATCCTCGTCAGCGCTTCCAGCGCTGGCATCGGCAGCGCGGAACAACGTTTTGGCGCGGGCGAAGTCGAGCTGCCGTTCTCGCTGGGCGTGAGCGCCACGAGTCCCGACAGAGACGCGCCCGTGCGGGTGGTGGTGAGTCTCTGGACCGACGAAGGAGAGGCCACGAGCCGAGCGGTTGTGACCCGAACGGCCATGACCCACTTCTTGCCTGGGCAGACCCGTCGACTGGACATGCTCCTCTCTCGCGCCTGCGCCCGAGCAGGCGAAGAGTGCGGCGACGCGGACGACACCTGCGTGGAGGGCATGTGCGTGTCGGCTCAGGTCGATCCGGCGACGTTGCCGCACGGCGATCCCGGCGCCCCGCTGATGTCCCTCGTGGACGGGCCGCGCATGGCGCCAGACGCGGGCACCGCCGACTCCGGCCCAGTGGACGGCGGGGTGGACGGGACGACGTGCCCCGATGGCGAAGCCTGCACCCCCGCGCCCTGTCGAACGGGCATGTGCGCTGCGGGCGAGTGCACCGAAACCGGCTTCGAGCCCCAAGGCACAGAATGCGATCCTGCGAGCGGACGCGTGTGCTCCGCCGATGGGGTGTGTGGAGCCGGATGATGAATCACGCTCGACAAAACCCCACGGTACGAGACGGTTTGGCAGCACTTGTCCTGGGACTCAGCCTGCTCGCCACCAGCGCCAACGCGCGGGCGCAGCCGGATGGCGTCACAGAGGCGGAACAAGAGGACCCGGTCGTTCGCGAAGCACGCCTGCACTTCGAGCGCGGACGCGAGCTCGCCACCATGCGCCGCTTCGGCGAGGCAGCCGATGCGTTCGAACGTTCCCTCGCCGCGGTGCCGCGTGCGTCGACCCGGTTCAACCTCGCGCTTTGCTACTATGCCCTCGCCCACTACGTGGAGGCGCTTGGGGAACTCGAACGTTTCGTCTCGGAGGCCGACCCAGTCGCGGACGCAGAGAGCCTGGTCGAAGCCCAGCAAATGATCGGGCACGCACGCTCGACGGTCGCACAGCTCACCCTTGAGTTGTCCCCAGTGAACGCCAACGTACAGGTCGATGGAGCGGCCCTGACCGGGGGCGCCGTTCGCGAGCTCCGGCTCAACCCAGGCACGCATGTCGTTCGGGTCACGGCGGAGGGGCACGCGGCCGCGCTGCAGGAGATCTCGCTGCACGAAGGCGCGGACATCCGGAGGGCCATCGAACTCGAAGTGATCCGGCGACCTTCCCATCTCGCGGTCGCGGTCCGACCTCCAGCTGGCGTGGATGGCGACGCCATCGTGCGCGTGGATGGGACCGAAGTGAGCGGCGAACTCGAAGTGGCCCCCGGCACGCATCGGGTCGTGGTGGAGCATCCAGGGCTCCTCCCGTTCGAACGGGAGGTCACGCTCGAAGAGGGCCAGCGGCTGCTCGTCGACGCCCACCTCCAACGTTTGCCCGATCCGCCCACCCCGCTGCGACGCCGTCCGGTGCTCTGGGTCGGGGTCGGTCTGGCAGTCGTCGCTGGTGCGATCGGATTGGGCTTCGGGCTCTCCGGCCGCGAGCGTGCCCCCAGCGGCGGAACGACGGGGGTCGTGCTTCGACCCGCCAACGGTTCACAGGGGCTGGTGTTGGAGTGATGAACGCTCCGCGCCGACGACCCACATGAGCGCCTCAACCGCTCTGGAACAGAGCGCGTCCGCGTCGGGCGATGGGATGGTACCGAGCGGCGCGGTGCTGGGGGGACGGTTCCGAATCGAGAGCCCACTCGGCAGCGGCGGCATGGGGGTCGTTTACGCGGCCACCGACACCGTCATCGGTCGGCGCGTGGCGGTCAAAGTGCTGCACAAGATCGATCCGAAGACCCGGCTTCGATTCGAGCGCGAAGCCCGCGCGGCGAGTTCCGTCTCCTCTCGACACGTGGTCGCGGTGCACGACTTCGGCACCGACGAGGTGCATGGCCTCTACATGGTCATGGAGCAGCTCGTCGGGGTCAGCCTGGGTGATCGGTTGGAAATCGACACCCGACTCTCACCGGACGAAGCAGCACACATCGCGCTGCAGATCGCAGAGGCTTTGCAAGCCGCCCACGACGCCGGAGTGGTGCACCGGGATCTGAAGCCGGACAACGTCTTCCTGCTCGAAGAAGGTGGGCTCAAGGTCCTGGACTTCGGCATCGCGAGGCTCTTGCACGACGAGCGGCCGCACGAGAAACGAGAGATCACGGTCACCGACACCGGAACGATCATCGGCACGCCCGCCTACATCAGTCCGGAGGGCGTGCGACGCTCGGACGTCGGCCCAGCGTCCGACCTCTACCAGCTCGGCGTGATCCTGTTCCGCATGCTGACCGGTCACCTCCCGTTCCACGATCCAGAGCCGGTGGCGATGGCTGCACTCCACTTGCGCGCCCCGGTGCCCCCGATGCAGGACATGGCGCCCGACGCCAACATCCCGCTCGAACTCGAGACGTTGACCCGCAAGCTGCTCGAGAAGGAGCCCTCGGCGCGGCCGTTCTCTGCCGAACAGGTCGCCTTCGTCTTGCGGGCGGCGACCTTCGGGGATGCGGCCCCGACCGGCCGCCACTCCACCGACGGGCGGCGAAAACAGCTGCAACGCCAAGGCGGGACCTTGGTGTTGCCACGGGGACGGTCCGGTCTGGTTGCGCTCCTCGTCGGCGTGGCGCTGGCCGTCGGGGTGCTCGCTTGGGCGCTGTGGCCCACGGCCGATCCCACACCGGTGTTCCAGCCGCTTCCTCGCGAAGCCGCCGCGGTCGAGCCCGCCCGCGAAGCCCCAGCGGCCCCCGACCTGGACGTCGAGCCGATCGAACCGGCAACGCTTGGCGACGTGGAAATCGAAGTGGACCGGACGCCCATCGACGCGATCATCCTGTGGGACGGAGTTCCGGCCGAGTCGCCACTCCTCGTCCCCGCCGACGGTGAGATCCACGAACTCGAAGTGCGCGCGCCGCGCCACCGCACCCACCAGAGCCAGGTGAGAACCGACCGGGATCAACGCATCTCGGTGACGCTGATTCCGATCCGGCGCCGCACCGGCATGCAAGAGAGGCAGCTTCCGGGCAAACTCCGGGAATGGTGAAGCCACTGCACGTGCGGTTCATGGGCGCAGCCCGAACCGTCACTGGCTCGATGCACATCGTCGAGACCCCCCATGCCCGCGTGCTCCTCGACTGCGGGCTCTATCAAGGGCGTCGCCGCGAGTCCTACCAGCGCAACAAGGACCTCCCGTTCCGCGCCCGAGACATCGACGTCTGCGTGCTCTCGCATGCACACATCGACCACTCTGGGGCCCTGCCGATCCTGCAGAAGAACGGATTTCAAGGGCGCATCTTCACGACGCCGGCCAGCCGCGATCTCTGCGCGGCCATGCTCGAAGACGCCGCGATGATTCAGAAACACGACGCGCGTTTTCTGGAGAAGCAGCGGCAGGACATGGACGTCGACTACGACGACCCCACGGTCGAACCGCTCTACGATGCGAAAGACGTCATCGGCGTCATGAAGCGCATGACCGGCGTGCCGTACGCACAGACGAGCGAGATCGCCCAAGGCGTGCGGGTCACGTTTCTCGACGCCGGTCACGTGCTCGGGAGTGCGGTGGTCGTGCTCGACGTGGACATCGACGGTGCGCAGCGGCGCCTGGTGTTCACCGGGGATCTCGGGCGCCGGAACATGCCCATCTTGCGCGACCCGGAGGTGCCCTCCGGCGCCTGTGCCCTCATCAGCGAGAGCACCTACGGGGACCGGCTGCACGATCCGATCGACCGCATGGGCGACGACCTCGCAGAGATCGTCCAGCGCACCTACGACCGCGGCGGCAAGGTCATCATTCCTTCGTTTGCGCTCGAACGGGCGCAGGAAGTCATCTTCGCACTCAAGCAGCTCAAGACCGCCGGCCGCCTCCCGGACATGCCCGTCTACGTCGACTCTCCGCTGACCGTGCGCCTGACCGAGGTCTTCAAGATGCACCCCGAGTGCTACGACGAGCAGACCCACGAGCTGCTGGCGACCGGCGACTCACCGTTCGAGTTCGAGGGGCTCCACTACATCTCGTCGGTCGACGACAGCAAACACCTGACCGCATCGTCCGACCCGGCCGTGGTGATCTCCGCGAGCGGCATGTGCGAGAGCGGGCGGGTGCTCCACCACCTGCGGGCCACGGTCGGCCGGCGCGAAGACACCGTGCTGATCGTCGGCTACCAAGCGCAGCACACGCTCGGCCGCCGGCTGGTTGAACGCCGGACCCGGGTGAAGATCTTCGGCGTGGAGAAAGAGCGCCGGTGCGACGTGCGCGTGCTCAACGGCTTCTCCGCCCACGGCGACCAGTCGGACCTGTTGGATTTCGCAACCGAGGTGCGGGACCGGGGCGACCTGCAATGGGTGGCGCTGGTGCACGGAGATCCGAAACCCCAAGATGTCCTCGCAGCCGAGCTGCGGGAACGCGGGTTCGAGAAGGTGTATACGCCGGAGCCAGAGGAAGCGGTCGAATGGAACTAGGTAAAACGCAGCTGGGCCTCGCGCTGCTGATCGTCGCCTCCGCATGTGGCGACGACGACATGAGCGTGGACGCTGGTTTTCTCGACACCTCCGCCACCGAAGATTCGGGGCCGGACGCCGGTCCGCCGCCACCGCCCGAGATCAGCACGCCCTCGGGCACGGTCGCGGGTCGGCGCGGTGTGGGATGGCAGGAGTACCTGGGCATTCCGTACGCCGAGCCGCCGGTGGGCGACCTTCGGTTCGCGATGCCCGTCCCGGCGGCACCTTGGACCGAGACGCTCGATGCGACCTCGGCACCGGCTCGGTGCGTGCAGGCGCCGCTCGGGTTCGATCTCGACAACGAAGAAGACTGCCTCTACCTCAACGTGCACACGCCCGATCCCTTGCCGGAGAACGCGCCGGTGATGGTGTGGATCCACGGCGGCGCGTTCATCTTCGGCGAAGGACTGCAGACCGACGGGGGCACGCGCGGCGACCTGCTCGCTGCGAACCATGGCGTGGTCGTGGTCAGCATGAACTACCGGCTCGGACCGTTCGGGTTCCTCGCCCACCCGAGTTTGGCGGAGACACCGGACGGACCAAGCGGCAACTACGCGATGCGGGATCAGCAGCTCGCCCTCGAGTGGGTGCGCGATCACATCGCGTCCTTCGGCGGCAACCCGGACGACGTCACCCTGTTCGGCGAGTCGGCCGGCGGCATCAGCGTGTGCCTGCACCTCGCGATGCCCTCGAGCGCGGGGCTCTTTCACAAGGCCATCTCCCAGAGCGGCTTGTGCGACTCGGGCATCGCCACCCGCGGCGAAGCGGAAGCCTCCAGCGCGGCGTTCGTGGCGGCGGTCGGGTGCGACGACGCCACCGACGTCGCGGCGTGTCTGCGCGGGCTCGATCTCGAGACCATAGAGAGCAACGATCCGGGCGCGGACATCTTCGGCACCCTCGCGGGTGGGCGGTCCTGGTGGCCGTTCGTCGACGGCGCACTCGTGCCGCGTTCCTTTCGAGAGGCTGCGGAAGCGGATCAGCTGCAGCTCATGCCGACGCTGCTGGGCTGGAACGCCGACGAAGGCACGTTGTTCGTCATGCTCGCCGAACAAGCGGAAGATCGAAGCGCGGACGAGACCGACTACATGGAGATCACCGCACGGCTCGCGGAGTCGTTCGAAGTCGACGTGGAGGCGATCCGCGCGCAGTACCCGATCGCCGACTACCCGGATCCGGGCGCCGCGCTGGCCAAGGCCATCGGGCACAGCGGCCTGGCCTGTCCCTCCCGGCGCGCGGCCGGCCTGCTCGGACCTCGGACCCCGACCTACGTGTACCGGTTCTCGTACCCGGACCCAGCCTTTCAGCTGGGCGAAGACCGCGAGCTCGGCGCCTTCCACAGTGGCGAGATCCAATACGTGTTCGGCCACCCGAACCAGATCGGTCGGCGCACGTTTCGCGGCGACGACCTGCCCCTTCACGAAGCCATGTCTGCGTACTGGGCCCGCTTCGCGTGGACTGGGGATCCGAACGGGGACGGCGCGGCGGAGTGGCCGCGGTACGAGGCGGACGCGCACCTGAACCTCGACCGGACCATCGTGGCCGGGACCGGCGCCGACGCGGACGACTGCGCGCTTTGGGAGTAGAGCCAGCCCACATGCGCGCCGCGGCCGAAGTGCTGCGCGAAGGCGGCCTCGTCGGCATGCCCACCGAGACGGTGTATGGCCTCGCGGCGCACGCGTTCGACCCGCAGGCGATCCTTCGGGTGTTCACCGCCAAGGGCCGGCCACACTTCGACCCGCTGATCGCGCACGTGCTCGGTACGACGCTGGCGGAGATCGAACACGTGGTGGACCTTGGGCGGTTGGGTACCCGCGCGACGCAGGTTGCCGAGGCACTCATGGCGTACTGGCCCGGTCCATTGACGCTCGTGTTGCCGAAGCACGCGGACGTTCCGGACGAAGCCACGAGCGGGCTCGACACCGTGGCGGTGCGCTCCCCCTCACACCCGGTGGCCCGTGCGCTCCTCGAGACGTTCGGCGCCCCTCTCGTGGCCCCGAGCGCGAACCGGTTCGGGCACATCAGCCCGACCACCGCGGACGCGGTTCGGGAAGAACTCGGAGACGACCTGCTCGTGCTCGATGGCGGACCGTGCACCCACGGCGTGGAGTCCACGATCGTGGGGGTGGAGTCCGACGGCACCGCGCGTCTCCTGCGACCGGGCGCCCTCCCCCGCGAAGATCTCGAGCGAACTCTGGGCACCGCGTTGCATGCGGCGAGCGCCAAGGTCACCGCGCCGGGCATGTTGGCGAGCCACTACGCGCCGCGAAAGACCCTGCGCCTCTCCGGCGACGACGCCAAGCACTGGCCCACAGGCCCCGCCGCGTGGCTCTCGTACGCGGGCGCCGCGCCACCCGCTGGGGTCGAAGTCGCGCACGCCGAGGTGCTGACCCCAGACGGAACCGCGGCCACCGCAGCGCGCCGGCTCTTCGCCACGCTGCGACGCCTGGACGGGCGGACCGACGTCGCTTGGATCCTCGCGGAAACGTGTCCGGACGAGACCGGCCTCGGACCCGCGATCCGCGACCGCTTGCAGCGCGCTTCTGCGGAACGCTGAGTCTGCGCTCAGGAGTCGTCGGCGTCCTGGGCGGCGCCCATGCGCTCGCGCACGACCGCCACGAGCGCTTGGTCCACGGCGTCCAGGGGCGCGTGCTGATCGAGCAGTGCGCGGGCACGGCGCGCCAGGGTCGGTACCACATCGTCGCGGGCAGCCCAGGCTTCGAGCCGATCGAGCGTCACTTCGTTCCGTGCAACCGCCTCGAAGAACGACGCGAGGTTGCCCACCCGATCGGCATCGAGTCGGGCGCCAAGCGCGCGCAGCCCGCTGGCCGCGTCGGAGAGTTCCCCGAAGGCGCGGGCGATCACCAGCACCTCACACTGGGTGTGCAGGCACTCGCCGAGGCGAACCCAGTGGCCCGAATCGGCGGCCACGGCGACGCCTGCTCGGGCGTGGGCCATCGCGCCGTCGAACCGCCCGCCGAGCACCGCCCGAATCGCGCGGATCATCTCGGCCTGTGCGCGCAGACCTGGGTGGCCAAGCGCCTCGACCGTCACGTCCTCCAGCGCCACCGGGCGTCCGTGGCGAACGTCCAAATACGCGCGTTCGAATCGCAGGAAACGCCGCAGGTCCGGACGCGCGCGTTGTTCGTGCGGGTACGGATTCAGCGGCGGGGTGGGATCGCCATTCACCACCCGCCATCGAGCTTCGACCGCGCCAGCCAACGCAGAGGTCTCTGGTGCAGCCAGCCGACGGGCGTCCGCGAGCACGTGCGCGAGCTCGGCGCCGACGCCCCGCAACCGGCCCGACATCGTGCGGAGCAGACATCTGGCCAACCGCCGCCAGACATCGACCGCGTCTCCTGGTTCGCCATGCGGCGCGAGCTTGGAGAGAAGGGTCTCCGCCAAGCCGAAGTCGCCTTCGAGCACCGCCAGTCCCGCCCGAAGCATCAGCGCGCGGCGCGCCCCGAACAACCCCGCGGACCATCCGTCTTCCCCGCCCGTGAGCCGGTCGGCCAATCGGCGCGTCACATCGAGCTCGCCCGCCCCGTAGGCGGCGAACGCGAGGTCGAGCAACACGTCCGGGTAGCGGAGTCCGCCCTCTTCCTGCAGGGCTCGGCGGGCGACGTCTCGCAACGCCGCGGAATCGATGGGCGCGCTCTCGTCCATTCCCTGCGCGATGAGCATGCGCAGACCTTCGCGTCGCAGACGTTCGTCGGCGCCCTGCGGACGCGCGGCTTCGATGACCGCAAACGCCTCGACCAACCGGCCGAGACCGAGCAGCGCGCGCGCCTGCTCCATACACGCCTCGAACGCCAGCTCCGCAAACCGCTCGGCCCCCGCGTCGGTTGCTGTCTCTGTGCCCGTCTCATCCACGATCTGCCGAAGCACGACCACCCGTCGCACAGCCTCTTCGAGGTCGCCGCGCGCGCGCAACACCCGCACCCACGCCAGCGCCTCTTCCGGCGTCGGCGCCTCGGGTTCGGAGAGGCGCGCCAGCGTGAGTCGATCCCCGACCGCCACCGCCCCGTGCGCCACCCAGCGCCACAGGATCCGTTCCGACCGAGACGCCAGCCACGGCCAACAGCGTGCGAGACCACCCGAGCGCATCAGCGTCCGGCCGCTCGAACGGAGCACCTGCTCCACGATCTCCGCCGAGGTTCCGCCGAGCGCGATCTCCAGGGCGACCTCGGGGTCCCCGCCTTCTCGCAGGAGCCGTCGCACCCACGAGTCGCGACGCTCGGGAGGGGGCGGCACGCTGGGCAACGCCGCGCTGATGCCAGAAGGCTCCGCGCGGAGGAGTCCGTCCGAGATCATCGTGTCGAGCGTGGTCGGCTCGTGTCCCGCGTCTTCCATCCACCCGCGGGGGATCGGCGTCGGAAAGATCGAGATCTCCGCGAGCGCCCGCTGCTGTGCTTCGTCCGACGGCGGGTTCGGCACCTTCGGGATGGGGCGACCACTCGGGAAGGTGATGCATGCGGTCTGAGTGGGAATCGACGGGAAGGTCGAAGCACTCCGGCTGATGGCCACCCATCGAGATCGACGGGCATAGGCGTTCACCGCCGTGAGCATCTCATGTACCTGAGCTGGGTCGCCGTGGTCGGCCTCGTCCAGGATGACGAACGCGTCGCCTTCTTCGGCGAGGTCGAGCACCGAGGCGATGAGCGCGTCGCCGTTCAGATCGCTCCAAGCGACCTGGGTGACCTCACGCGCGCGGGCCAAGGCGAGCAACACGGCCAGGCCCACGTCGGGCGCCCGCAACGACACGCGCAGCGTCAACGTGCGTTCGTTGTCGCTCGCGAGGCGCAGCCCGAGCGCGGTCTTGCCCGCATGTGGAGGACCCCACAAACACACCAGCGGTGCATGCTCGAGGACGCGCTTCGCCCACGCCTCGGTCGGTTGATCGATCCAGGGTTCGGGCGGTGGGTCGGAGCGGAAGGAGTACACCTACGCTGCCATCATAGAGCACATCGACGCTGCCGCGGGCCTGGACTCGGTCACGAAGCCAGAGCCGATCTACACGTTCGGATCCGTTCCGGGGCGCACGACGAGGTAGAGGAGTGGGGAGATGCTGCCGAGGGCGAGGGTGCCGAGCAGCCATGGCCAAGCGGGGGTCTGGCGGGTGCGGGCGTCTCGAATCAGCCACGACGTGACGAGGAGGAGGGCGACGCCGAGGTCGGCGAAGACCTGGGTGCTCCAGCCGCCGGCCAGCGCGACGTCGACGAAGGCGAGGTAGCCCTGGTCGACCGTGACCCAGGACGAGTAGGCGGTGAAAACGGTCAGCAGCGCGGCGGCGAGGAGCCGAGCGCGGGGCCAGGGAGCGCGAGAAGCCTCGGTGGAGGCGGCGGATGTTGAGGTTTGCATGATCCAACCCTGGGGCGGCACCAACGGCACTTCGATGACCCCAGAGGTCATGGTCTCGCGACGCCTCCTTGATACCCTCTGGCCATGTCGTTCGGCGAACTGCTGCGGGATTGGCGTACCCGACGCGGGTACAGCCAGATGCGTTTGGCCATGGATGCGGAGGTGTCCACCCGGCATCTCAGCTGCCTCGAGCGGAACAAAGCCAACCCGTCGCGGGAGATGGTGCTGGTGCTCGGCAGCGCGCTCGAGCTGCCGCTGCGCGAACGCAACGATCTGCTCGCCGCCGCGGGCTTCGTCGCCGCGTACTCGGAGTCTGCGTACGAATCCGAACCCATGGCGCCGATTCGCCAGGCGATCGATCTGATCCTCGCGGCGCACGATCCGTTCCCAGCGATCGTCGTGGACCGAAGCTGGCGGGTGCGACAAGTCAACGGCGGCGCTGCCCAGCTCTTCACCCGCTTGCTCGGACACCTGCCATCGCCTGGGATGAACGCGATGGAAGCGCTCTTCGATCCCGCCGCGCTCCGCTCGACCGTCGTGAACCTGGACGAGGTGGGCCACGCGGTGATCGCGCGGCTCGTCGAAGATGCCAGACGCGACCAAGTCGTCGCCGAATTGTTGGAACGGCTCGAGTCCCGGGGCTGGCTGGACGCAGCTTGGCGACGCCCAGGTCCTGCCCCCACGATCTTGGTCCCGCTGCACTTCCGCGGCGCAGGCATCGAAGCGCGACTTTTCACCACACTCACCACACTTGGCACACCCCGCGACGTCTCCGCGCAAGAACTCCGCATCGAGTCCTACCATCCCATGGACGAATCGACTGCCACTGCACTACGCTCCCTCCAAGACTCCGCCGTGGTGTGACGAGCGCGGAGAATTACAAGTTGATCGCACCCTAATTGGGGGTGATCGACGATGAGCGGGGGCCCATGGGTGCAAGAAAGAAGGACGGCCGCACGCTGCGCGCCGACCGATCGCGCAGAGCGGTCGCGCAAGCGATGCTGGACCTCCTCCGGGCGGGAGAGCTGCGTCCAACGGCCGCCGAGGTCGCGGAGAAGGCGGGCGTCTCACTGAGACTGGTGTTCCATCACTTCAAGGACATGGAAGCGGTGCACTTGCGCGCCAGCGAGCTTCAGGCCGCGGAGGTGGCGCCGCTGCTCCCCATCGACACCCGTGGCTGCAAGACGCTCGGCGAGCGGATACGGGTGTTCGTCGGCCGGCGGTCTGCGCTCTACGAGTTCATCTCGCCGACGCGGCGTTCGCTCTTGCTGGCCAAGGACGAACACACGCTCCACGCGCAGGCGGACAAGTTTCGTGCAATCAAGCGCGCGCAGCTGGACTATGTGTTCCGTGAGGACTTCGAACGGTTGCAAGAGTCGAAGCGCGAGCCGCGCCGCCGCGCGTGTCATCAAGCCGCAAGCTGGTCGGGCTGGGACAACCTGCGCACAAATCAACGACTGTCGGTGGACGAAGCGACGGAAGTTCTCGAGACGGCCCTGGAGCGGCTGCTGACGTGACGCTTCGGATCAAGAGCGCGGGTGCCGTTCGCACCCTCACCCTCGACCGAGTCGAGAAACGGAACGCGTTCGACGTGGCGCTCGCGGATGCGCTGGCGGCGGCGCTCGAGGAAGCCGACCGAGACGAGGGTGTGTCGGTGGCCGTGCTCGCATCGGAGGGACCGGTGTTCTCGGCCGGGGCGGACCTCTCGCTGTTCGTAGAGATGGGCAAGGGCCACGGTGCTGACTCGGGGAAGCGCAGCAATGCGGGCGGCGGGTCCGTCGGCAACATCTGGCGGAACATCGCGGACTTCAGCAAACCGATCCTGGTGGCGGTCCAAGGCCCGGCCGTCGGCATGGGCGTGACCATGCTTCCGCATTTCGATGGAATCTACGCGGCCCGATCCGCCACCTTCGCGCTCCCTTTCGTCAGGCTCGGATTGATCCAGGAGCTGGCGAGCTCGTGGACGCTGCCTCGGCTCATCGGACACGCACGCGCCATGGAGTGGATCGGCAGCGCCCGCACGCTCGATGCAGAGACGCTGGAGCGATGGGGGTTCGTCACCCGAGTGTTCGAGGACGCGGAACTCCTCGACTCGGTCCATGGGCTGGCGGTCGACATGGCGCGCGCCCCCCTCGCGGCGCTCCGGGATGCCAAGCGGCTGCTTCGATACGGCGGGGTGCATGGTCGAGACGACACGGCCGCCGAAGAAGACCGCGCCCTCGCGAAGCGGTACGGCTCGCCCGAGAACGTCGCGGCAGTGCAAGCGATCCTTTCCAGACGCTCCAAGTAGGGGCTGCCGGCAGACTCGGCGGCCAGTCTCGTCGCGGACGTGGTAAGACCCGCCGCATGGGGATCACCCTCGACTACACGCTGGCGATGGACTCGGGCTGTCGCTGTGGACTCACCGACGCCCACCTGGACTCCGCCCAGGATCGGTTCGCGCAAGGCCTGCACGATGTGCTCGCCCGGGTGCATTCCTACGAACTCGGTTTCTGGTCGTTGCCTTCGGATGCGAACGCACTGGACGAAGCGGTCGCACTCGCTGAGCAGACGCCCGAGCACATCACCGACGTGCTCGTGCTCGGCATCGGTGGCAGCAGCCTCGGCGGCCGGGCGGTCTACGAAGCGCTCGGCGGCCCGCCCGAACTCCGGGTCGGCCGGCGGATCCATTTTCCGGACAACAGCGATCCATGGCGCCTCGCGCGGCTCTTGGAGCGGCTCGAACCGAAGTCCACGCTGGCCGTCGCGATCAGCAAGAGTGGCGGCACCGTCGAGACCGCCGCGATGTTGCTCGTCGTCCGAGGTTGGCTGCGGGATGCCGGCGTACCGATGAACGACCACCTCGCGGTGGTCACCGATCCCAAGAACGGTTCCTTGCGTGCGCTGGCCGACAAAGAAGGGCTGACCGCGCTCTCCATTCCGCCGAACGTCGGCGGACGGTTCTCCGTGCTGACCCCGGTCGGGCTCGTGCCCGGTGCGCTCGCTGGACTCGATGTCCGCGCGATGATGCGGGGCGCCGACCAGATGCGGATCCGCTGTGAGGCGAAAGAACTCCGGAAGAACCCCGCCGGCCTGTTGGCGGCGCTGCACGTGCTCCACCACCGGCTCTTCGACCGCCGGATCCATGTGCTGATGCCGTATGCGGATCCGCTTCGTGGACTCGCTGCCTGGTTCGTTCAGCTGTGGGCCGAGAGCCTCGGCAAGCGGCGCGATCGACAAGGCACCATCGTCGAGACCGGACCGACACCCTTGCCGGCCGTCGGTGCGACCGACCAACACGCGCAGGTGCAACTCTTCATGGAGGGACCGCGAGACAAACTCGTCACCTTCGTGTCGATCGACGAGCGCCCGGACCTCGAGATCCCGAAAGAAGATGGACCCACGGGTTACCTCGGGGGCCACACCCTCGGCGATCTTCTGGACGCCGAGCGCGAAGGCACCGCACGGGCGCTTGCCGAAGATCGGCGCCCGAGCCTGACGGTCCGGCTCAGTGCGCTCGACGCCGAACATCTCGGCGGTTTGATGTTCGTGTTCGAAGCCGCCACCGCGCTCGCTGGCGAGATGTACGACATCGACGCCTTCAACCAGCCCGGCGTCGAGCTCGGCAAGCGGCTCGCCTTCGGCTTGCTGGGCCGCGAAGGGTTCGAAGAAGAAGGGACCCGAGTACGGGCCGCCATGGCCGCGGACCCCAAGGGCTACACGGCATAAACCGTGTCTGACACGGCGATTCAGGCGGGTATGACGCGCACGTTCACTTCCGATTGGATTTCGCGCTACCCTGGATCACCGGTGTTGGGTTGGGAGCCGAAGTGTCCACGCTAGGATCGAGCGCCATGCGCATCGCCACGGGCATCGCCATGCGCATGGACCGAGTGACCGTCCGTCACGGGCCGAGGTCCGCGTGAAAGACGAGCGCACCACCAACCCGAACAAGACCGTGATCACGGTCGTCGGTCCGAAGGGTGAGAAGAAAGCCAAGGACGCCCGCCAGGCGTGCCTCGTGGTGATCTACGGCGAAGACCTCGGGCGCCGGATCCCGCTTCAAACCGAACCGGTCATCATCGGCCGTTCGTCCCGGTGCGAAGTGCAGATCGATCAGGAGAGTGTCTCCCGCAACCACTGCCGCATCAGCCACGACGGCCGCGGGTACGCCGCCCGCGACCTCGGTTCGACCAACGGCACCTACGTCAACGACGAGCTCATCGTCGATTCGATCTCGCTGCGCGACGGGGACCAGCTGAAGGTGGGCCGCACCATCCTGAAGTTCATCGTCGGCGGCAACATCGAAGGCCAGTACCACGAGGTCATCTACCGTCTGATGACCACCGACGGGCTCACCCAGGTCCACAACAAACGTTACTTCGACGAAATGCTCGAGCGAGAACTGAGCCGCGCTCAGCGCTACGGCCGGACCTTCTCGTTGATCATGTTCGACATCGATCACTTCAAGACGATCAACGACTCGTTCGGGCACCTCGCCGGAGACTCCGTGCTCCGCCAGCTCGGCACCCTTGTCCGAGGCATGGTTCGGCGGGACGACATCGTCGCGCGCACTGGCGGCGAGGAGTTCGGCATCATCTGTCCCGAGGTGGGCTTGCACGGCGCGATCGAACTCGCGCGCAAACTCAATCGGCAGATCGACGAAGCCACCTTCCTCTTCGAAGGCACCAAGATCGATGTGACCGTGAGCCTGGGTTGCTCCGAGTGGACCGAAGAGATGAAGAGCGCGCAGGCGGTCCTGCAGATCGCCGACGAGCGTCTCTACGAAGCCAAGCGCACCGGCCGCAACCGCGTCTGCGGCTGAGCGGCTCGGGCTCAGGCGCCGGAGGGCGAAGCCGATGCGTTCTAGGACGTGAGTTGAACGGGCTGGGCGCGGGCTTGCGGTCGGGCGATGACGAGCTTCACCAGTTCGATGAGCGCCCGCATCACCACCTCGGGCCGGGCGCCAGAGGCGCGTCCTCCGCGCCGGGGAAGGTGCTGCACCGGGACCTCGTGAATGGTCAACCCACGCTGCCGGCCGAGACTCAGAAGTTCGGCGTCCACCGTGGCACCGTCGGCGCGCAGGGCGCGCCCGTCGAGCAGCGCCCGTGGAAACACTTTGAAGCCACAGTCCACGTCGCGGACCCGCAGCCCGAGCATCGCGTTGGTGAGCGCGGTCCAGAGCGAACCGTTGAGCAGGCGGATCAGACCGTCGCGGCGTGGCGCGCGGAACCCGATGACCATCGTCTCGCTCGAGACCAGCGCGAGGTGGTTGCGCAGATCGAAGGGATCGTACTGTCCATCGGCGTCGAGGTAGAAGATCCACGGATGCACGGCGCGCGCGAACCCGCTCCGCAGGGCGGCGCCGTACCCCCGGTTGCGTTCGTGGGTGACCACCTGAATTCTGGGTTCGTCGCGCTGGAGGGCGCGCAGCAGCTCGGGCGACCAGTCGGAGCTCCCGTCGTCCACGACCACGACCTCCCAGTCCACCGCGAGCTCGCGGCCGGCATCGCAGGCATCGCGCACGACCCCCTCGAGGCAAGCCTCCTCGTTGTGGCACGGGAGGACGATGGAAACGGCGGCCAGCATCTGCGGAACGTATAAGGGGCGACTCGCACCCCTCGCAACGAACTTCGGCAACGCCCGCGCGGGTTTCGAACATTCCGGGCATCGGACGGTTTCGCTCCTGGCCGCGAAAGTCCGGTGCGGCCCCGATCGCGCCCGAGACGGGCACCACCTCATCGCCTGGGGCATGCGAGCGAGGCTGCTAGCATCCGGCCCTTGATGGCGATCTCGGAACCCAGCGCTTCGACGGAGCGCGGCGCAGACCTGCCCTCCGAGGCTCCGATGCGCGCGCTCCCCAGCCGCAAACGTTCGCTCGCCGCAACGGCGCTCTTCGCGTTCGCCGCCCTCTACGCGTTTCCGTTCTATCCGGAGTTGAACAACCCCAACGAGAACGTGCGGGTCCAGATGACCGCGGCGATCGTCTTCGATGGCACGTTCGAGATCAGCGGTCCTCGAGAGCGCTGGGGATGGGTGAACGACGCCGCTTGCGTGCAGTGGTCGCAGGACGGAACCAAACAACCCTGCGAAGGCGCGATGCCCCGCGGCGACGTGCGCCGCTACTTCAGCGTGAAGGCGCCGCTGACCAGCCTGATGGGCGTGCCGGCCTACGGTCTGGCCCGGCTCTTCGGCGACGACGGATCCGAGCTGCGGCCTTCCACGCTCTGGCTGCTCCGGATCAGCGCATCGGTGCTGCCGATGTGTCTGTTCTTCTTCTTCTTTCACGGATGGCTCGGTGCCCGCGTCCGCTCGGGGTTCATTCGCGACACCGTGTTCGTGGCCACGGCGCTCGGATCGGTCCTGCTCGGCTACACGTATTTGTTCGCCAGCCATTCGACGAGTGCCGCAGCAGCGTTCGGAGGGTTCGCGCTGCTGTACGACGCGCACGTCGACCCCACGAAGCGGAGCAAACGACGTGCGTTCCTCGCGGGGTTGCTGGCCGCGGGGGCGACCGCGCTCGAGTACCCCTGTTTCGTCGTCACGTTCTTCGTGTGTCTGTACGCGCTCAAGGCGCTCCCGTTCCGACGGTGGCTGCCCTTCGTCTTCGGCGCGCTGCTGCCGACCTTCGTCGTGATGCTCTTTCAGTGGAGCGCGTACGGGAACCCGCTCACCCCGGGGCACTTGTTCGTCGAGAACTCCGCGTTCCGCGCCGGCCACGAGAGCGGTTTCTTCGGAGCGGACGCGTTCCACTGGGACGCCGCGTGGCGGCTGCTCTTCGACGCGCGGCTCGGGCTCTTGCCGCTGACGCCGGTCTTCGTGTTCGCGCCGCTCGGCGCCCTCGCGCTGCTTGGGACGCGCGGACCCTCGCGGCAGGGCGCACTCGCGGCACTCACCGCCTGCGGCGCGCTCTACTTCGTGATCTGCTTGATGAACAACTGGGACGGCGGCTGGTCGCTCGGCCCGCGCTACTTGGTGGTCCTCGTGCCCTTCATCGCGGTCGCCTCCGCGATCGGCCTCGATCGGATCGCGAACCGTCGCTCCGTCCTCGGTCACACCCTCGCGCTCGGGACCGGGGCGGCTTCGCTCGCGATCGGCGGCACCCTCTCGGTCTACTACCCGCACCTGCCGCCCGAGATCGACTGGCCGATGGCGCACCTGATGCCCGCGCTCGCAGCCGCGGATCTCGCCCCCCACTCGTTCGCGGAGCTCATGGGGTTCAGCGGGCTCTTCACCATGGCGCCGCTCGTCCTGCTCGGGTTCGGCGCGCTCGGCTGGGCCACCCGCTGGACGCGCGATGGCGTCGTGCTCCTGTCTGCGTTCGCGATCGCGATCTGGCTGGTCGCCGCCCAACTGGTGCTGCCGCCCGACCCGAGCCCGCAAGTCGAGCAAAGCGTCCAGTTCATCCAAGACCGCTGGTAGCGGGCGGAGCCGCAGCCGAAGCCGAAGCCGAAGCCGAAGCCGAAGCCGAAGCCGAAGCCGAAGCCGAAGCCGACGCCGACGCCGACGCCGACGCCGAAGCCGAAGCCGAAGCCGAAGCCGAAGCCGAAGCCGAAACCGACGCCGAAGCCGAAGCCGAAGCCGACGCCGACGCCGACGCCGACGCCGACGCCGAAGCCGAAGCCGACGCCGACGCCGACGCCGACCCCGAAGCCGGCACTGAAGCCGAATCTGACGCCGCAGAACAAGCGGCCCCTTGGTCGGGCTGGCGTTTCGCCGCCTTCCATCGCAGGGTGGCGGCCGTGCCGCGTTGGGCGATCGTTTCCCTGTGTTCGTTGGCCGCGGCGGCCCTCTACTGGTCGCCTGCGCTGTGGCATTGGAGCGAGACCGGCTTCGGCGACTGGCAGCAGTTCCAGCACCAGTGGGAAGCGTCCTACGTCAGCGTGGTGCGCTATGGCGAAGCGCCGCTGTGGAACCCTTGGCACTGCGGTGGGGTCGTGCTCTTCGGCGACCCGCAGTTGCAGGCGTACTCCCCGCTCTTCTGGTTGGTGTTGCCGTTCGGCACCACGCACGGGTTGAAACTCTTCCTGCTGATCCACACCGCGATCGGCTTCGCCGGCATGTACCGCTTCGCGCAGCGCCGCATGGGGCTTGGGCCGTGGCCGTCGGTGATGGCGTCGCTCGTGTGGGCCGGGAGCGGGTTCTTCGCATGGCACGGCAGCGGCGGTCACAGCGCCTTCCTCCCGTTCTACTTCGTGCCTTGGCTGCTGCTCGCGTGGCACGCCGCGGCCCGCGACGTCCGGTATGTGGCAGCGGTCGTGGCCATTCTCGCGCTCACGGTGCTCGAAGGCGGCGTGTACCCGTTCCCGTACTTCTGTCTGCTGCTCGCGTTCGACGGGATCTACCGCATCGCCCGACGGGACAACGCCAAAGGCGTCGTGCGCGCCGGCCTCTTCACGCTCCCGCTGATGTTGCTCGCGTGTGGGTTTCGGCTCCTGCCGATCCTCGACACCATGGCGCACTACCCGCGGCCGACCTCGGGCGGAGACAAGCTCTCGCTCCAAGAGGTGATCGCGATGCTCACCTCCAAGGAGTACGACTACGGCTTTCCGGGACACGAGTACGTGTGGGCGGAGTACGGGACGTTCATCGGTTGGATCGCCTTGCTGCTTGGGCTCGCCGGCGTCGTGCTGGCGTGGCAGCGCCGCCCCCCAACCAGTGCGCACCGGGGGTCGGATAGGCCGCACCGGCAAGTCGTGCTCGGTCTCGTCTTCTTCGGGCTCATGATGATGGGCAGCGTGAGCAAGCTTCATCCGTGGACCTTGCTCCACGCGCTGCCCATCTACGGCTCGCTTCGGGTGCCCTCCCGGTTCGCGGTGCTGTTCACGTTTTACCTCGCGCTCTGCGCGGGTGTGACCGTGCAGTGGATGCTCGGTCGCCTCGCGACCTTGAACGTGCCGGTCGATCTCTGGGCATGGCGGCGCGCGTTCCCCGTGCTCCTCACGCTGTCCGTCGTGCTGCATCTGGCGTGGGGCAACGCCGAAGTCATCGACCGCTGGCGGGGCGCACCGCTGCCTCCGGTGGACCGATCCGCCCGCTACGAGATCACCTCGATGGGCGAGTACGGGAGCTACGCGAGTTTCCCCGCCCGCGGGGTCAGTACCCAGGGCTGCTACACCGGCATGACCTACCCGGCCGCGCCCGGACTCCGCGTGGGCCGGGTGCCGCAGGCCCGCATGGCGGGCGACGCGCGCGCAGAGAGCCGAGTGACCTGGCTCGGCCGCACCGCGAATACGATGGCGATCGAGGTCGAGTCCAAGGGCGGCACCCTGGTGGTGAACCAGACCTGGGCGCGCGGTTGGTCGAGCTCGATCGGAACCGTGGCGGCCGGCGACAACGGGCTTCTGGAGGTGCGGGATCTGCCGGAGGGCACCCAGACCGTTCGGCTTCGTTACCGCCCCGAGACGCTGAGCGCCGCGATCGGGGTGGGGAGCGCGGGGCTGGTGGGCACCCTCCTGATGTGGCTTGTGCCAACTTGGCGACGACGTCGACCAAGAATTCGACCGAACTAGCGGTCTCCCCCTGTCTGGCGGTGCGCAGAGCGCGTACACTGCTGGTTCCATGATCAGCCGCGCCTCTTATTCCGCTTGTTTGTCTCTCCTTCTCATCGCGGCATGCGACTGCGGCGGAGGGAGCGGCGAGAGTTGCACCACCACCGCCGACTGCCCCGCAGGCAGCGTGTGCATCGACGGCAACTGCCGCGCCCGCGACTCCGGCATGACCGGCGACACCGGCGGCGCCGACACGATGGTCGGCGAGACCTGCATCGACGGGGACGGCGACGGCTACGACGGCAACACCGTCGACTGTCCGAGCGGCAACGACTGCGACGATCGCAACCGTGGCACGAGCCCCGGCGCCGACGAAGTGTGTGGCAACGGCACCGACGACGACTGCGATGGCGAGACCGACGAAGCCGACTGCACCTGCGAGCGCGGCGACCGCATCGGCTGCTACGAGGGCGACCCGGTGACGGCCGGCGTGGGCGTCTGCCGACGCGGCGTCGCGGTGTGCATCGAGGACGGCGTCGCGGGCGAATGTCGAGGCGCGATCGGTCCGGGCGTGGAAGAGGGCGTCGACGCTTGCAACTTCCTCGACGACGACTGCGACGGGCTCGTCGACGAAGGTCTGCGCAACGCATGCGGCGCGTGCGGCGAAGAAGTCGCCGAGGAGTGCGGCACCGACGAAGACGAAGACTGCGACGGGCTCGTCGACGAAGGCTGCAACTGCGACTACCGCTGCATGTGCCCTGAAGGCACCGACTGCGAGTGTCGGCCGCCGACGAACCAGCCCTGCTACGAAGGACCGTTCCGCACCCAAGGACGCGGCCTCTGCACCGGCGGACGCCGCGACTGCATGGTCGACGACGTCACCGGGGAGAACATGTGGGGCATGTGTGCCGGCCAGGTCACGCCGGTCACCGAGTGCGAAGGCGGCGCCGCCAACGGCGCCGACGAGGACTGCGACGGACGGATCGATGAAGGCTGTCGCGACGCCGACTCCGACGGATCCGCGTGGCCCCTCGACTGCGACGACACCGACCCCGAGGTCCGGCCGGGCGCGACCGAACGCTGCAACGACATCGACGACGACTGCGACGGAGTCTCGGACGAAGGCGCGCGCAACGCGTGCGGCGGCTGTGGCATGCCCGCGGCCAGCGAAGAATGTGGCAACGGATTCGACGACGACTGCAACGGCCTGGTCGACGACGGATGCTCGTGCGCGACCGGAGAGACCGCGGACTGCTACGGCGGCCCGCCCGACACGCTCGGCGTCGGCAGTTGCTACGGCGGCAGCCACATCTGCGAAGGCGGCGAAGAGTTCCCCGTGTTCGGCGAATGCCTCGGCCAGATGTTGCCGCAGCCCGAGATCTGCAACGGCGAAGACGACGACTGCGACGGCGAGATCGACGAGCGCGGGGCGATCGGAAGCAACGCCTGCGGGTTCTGCGACCCGACCGAGATCTGCGACGGCATGGACCAGGACTGCGATGGGCTGACCGACGAAGGCGTGAGCAACGCCTGCGGTGAGTGCGGCGCGGAGCCGGTCGAAGTCTGCAACACCACCGACGACGACTGCGACGGCATCGTCGACGAGCGCGTCGCCAACGCTTGCGGCACCTGCGAGCCGGAGCCCTGCTTCACCGACACGTGGGACACACCCGCCGACTGTGAAGCGGAAGGGCGGACCTGCGAGAGCATCGAAGAGCACCCGGACTTCCCCGGCAGCGTCACGCTCGGCCAGTCGACCACGGACTTCGACTACATCTACATCGCGGTCACAGCCCGCAACCAGGTCGCGCAGCTCGACACCCGCACTGGCGTGAAGAACTGGCAGGTCACCTCGCACGGCCGTTATCCGTCGCGCACCGCGGTCGCGGAAGACGGCAGCGTCTGGGTGAGCAACCGGGCGCACACCGGCAGCAACCCCGCGGATGTGAACCAGTCCAACGTGGTCCACCTCGATGCGGCAGACGGCAGCCTCATCTGCCGCGCGCCGGTGCTCAACATCGCGCGCTCCGTCGCGATCGACGCGGCGGGCGACATCTGGGCTGGCTCCTACAGCGGCGGCCGCCTCTTCCACATCAGCGGCTCGATGGTGGACACCAGCACCAGCCCGCCGACCTGTGTCGTGCTCAACACGGTCGAGACCGGCGTGAACATCTACGGCCTCACCGCTGATCCGGACGGCTACGTCTGGACGTCGTCGAGCCCGAACTCGATTCGGGTCCGCATCTCGGACTACAGCACCTCGAGCTTCGCGAACCCCTGGTTCTACGGCATCGCGCCCGACGGCATGAACCGCATGTGGTTCGGCGGATGGGGCGGAGGCGGACCGGTCCACTACATCGACCGAACGACCGGCGTGCGAACCGACACCGCGGTCAGCCAGGTCACCGGTGTCACGGTCCACCCGGATGGGACGATCTGGGGATCCGGCTACGGCGTGAACCAGGTCATCGGCATCAACGCCGATGGCACCGAACGTTGCCGCGCGCCCGTTGGGGCAGGCGCGAACCCGCACGGCGTCGCCGTCGACCGAGACGGCCGCATCTGGATGCCGAGCCGGTTCACCTCCGGCACGGTCAGTGTCTACAACACCGACTGTGTGCTGCAGGCCTCCTACGTCGTCGACGCGGGTCAAGAGCTGTACAGCTACTCGGACATGACCGGACACTTGCTCCGTACGTTCGTGGCGCCGGAAGGCACCTGGTCTCAGGTCTTCGACTCCGGCTACGCGACGCCATACTGGACCAGCGTCGAGTGGGACAGCGACGAGCCGGCCATGACCGGCATCGACATGACCGTGCGCAGCGCCGACACCGTCGCGGGCCTCGCGGGTGCGACCCCCTGCGGACCGTTCGAACCTTCGCCTGCGGATCTCTCGACCTGCATGGCGGACTTGCATCGGCACCGGTACCTGCAGGTCGACGCCCGGCTCTACCGAACCGGCGGCTCCGGCCGACCGATCCTCCACGAGATCCGCGCGTCGTGGGCGTACTGATCTGAGTCGCTGAGCTGCGTTTGTTTCGACTGCGATTTCCAAAGCCAGCACTGCGACTCCCGAAGCCAGCACTGCGACTGCGACTCCCGAAGCAAGCACTGCTGGTCGTGGCCGCGTTCGTCACCGTGGGCTCGCTTGGGTGCGAGCCGTCGGGGCCGTCCGCGTCCGGTCCGACCGTGCCCACCTGCCCCGATCGCATGGCGCTCATCCCGGGCATGGAAGCGTGCATCGATCGGTACGAGGTCCGGGTGCAACGCGGCACCACCGTGCCCGCGCGCGGCGAACTTCCGACCGATGCCTTGAGCTGGCAGGACGCAGACCGCTTGTGCCGCACCTCGGGCTTCCGGCTCTGCACCCGGCGCGAATGGCAACGCGCCTGCGGCGGGCGCGACGCCCGCACCTTCCCCTACGGCACGGAACACGAGCCGGGCCGCTGCAACGACGCCACCTTCGAAGAAGGCGTCAGTCAGTCGTCGCTCGAGCCAGGCGGTGCGCGCACCGGCTGCGTCACGCCCGAAGGCGTGTACGACTTGGCGGGCAACCTCGGCGAGTGGCTGTCGGACACCGACGCGAGCGGCGACCTGCGGGAGACCATCGGTGGTTCGTTCGGCACCCCGGAGAGCTACGCGCGGTGCACCTACCAGCCGAGCCATCAGCCAACCGAAGAGGCGTGGTCCGGCCAGGGCGTGCGCTGCTGTGTCGACGCGACACAGACCACCTCGCGCTGACCGCGGAGACAGCCAGCGCGCTCAGCGAGGCCAGCCGGCGGCGCGCATGGCGGCGGCGACTGAATCCGGCACGCTCTCGATCGCGTCACCGCGCAGATCCGTTCGGCCGCCCACGTCCAACCAACGAAGTCTCTCCAACCGCATAGAGATCTTCTTGAAGCGACGTGCGCAGAGCATCTCAGCGCGCGGTCGGTCGAAACCGACATGGTCTACCGCCCCTGTCGGGCTTCGTCGCGCAGTCTTCGCAGCCGGTCGTTCTCGATGCGGGCGCCTTCGCTCGGTGGTGGATCGGTGTCGAGGATCTGCAGCTGCTCGATGAGCACCACGCCCTCGACCCAGAGGTACACCCCGTTGATGCCCTGCTCGAACGCACCGAGCGGCGTCGTGAACCGGAGCCGCTGACCGGGCGCCGCCACGCGCTGGGTGCCGAGCCGCACGGGGCCGACCGAGACGCCGAGTTTGGCCCCCTCGGTCACCGGGGTGACCGTCCACTGCAATGCGCCCACGTCCGGCCAGTGGATGGGGAGCAGCATCCGGTGGACCCCCGGGCCGAATCGGAAGCCGGTGCGGCGTTCGTGTTCGGACTGCACCGCGTCGTCGAAGTAGGCGGCGGCGGTCGGCGAGTTCATCACCACCGTCGAAGAGCCGGGCCGGTAGTTCAGCGAGCGCTCGTCGTGATGAAAGAGCTCCGGCCCGCCCACCACATCCCAGCGCGAGGGATGCGCGTCGTAGAACCAAGCGAAGGGCAACGACGCGGGCCAGGTGAGTGGGTTGCCCAACGACCGGTGCACCTTCGGCGGCAAACGCGTGAAGGTGTCGGCCCACGCTTCGGTCGACGGGCGCGCGGTGTCGGTGCGAAGCGCGCGCGCCGCACCAAGCGTGACGCTCAGGGACCAACCGAAAAGCGCGACGAACGCAACGGTGGCCGCCAACCCCGGCATGCGGCCCGAGCGGCGACGACTCCACCGCGCGACCTCTGCCGCGAACGCGGCGAGCCCGAACATGAACGGCACCGCCATCGCGTCGAAGCGCCGACCGGGAAACCCGACGCTCCCGTTCCAGTCGTACGCCGCGCCGACGACGTAGCTCTCGACCGCAAACAAGAAGAGGAGCGAGAGTCCGAGGGTGCGGCTGCGGACGCGGCATGCGAGCGCGATGAACCCGAAGAGCGAGAGGTAGTGCACCGGGCTCCACGCGAAGAGGCCCTGCGAAGAGAAGAGCGACTTGTGCCACATCGAGTGCGCCCACCGCATGTAGCCCGAGCCCTGCGGGACGGTGATCCAGCTGCCGGTGGTCTGGTGCCAGAACCAGATCTGCGGAAAGAAGACCAAGAGCAGCGCCGCGGTGAACGCGATCCCCGCGCACACATGGCGGATCAATCGTGCCCGCGGAGCCGGTGCGCGTCCGATCTGCCAGGCGACCGCGACCCAGCTTCCGAACGGCAGGAGCACGAGCACCGCGTTCTGCGCGCGGCTCAACATCGCGAACCCGAAGAGCCCGCCCATGACCGCCCACCGCGTCCAGGGCGCGTCGCTCCAGCGCGCACCGCTCGGCGCCGCGCGCGGGTCGCCGCGACTTCGCCAACGCTCCCATCCGAGGAACGCCAAGCCCGCCGCGCAGCTCGACGCGGCGTGGCCGTAGCTCACGAGGATCGTGGAGTAGTAGAGAAGTGGCCCGAGGAAGGCGATGCCGAGCGCGCCCGCCACCGCCGCGCCGTCGCCGAAGTGCCGCCGCGCCACCACCAGCCCGAAGAGCGCCGTAAGGATGCCCGCGAGCACCGTGCCCCGCACCGCCCGCTCCCCCATCGGCCCACGGCACGCGAGCGCCTCGTGCGGGTCGGCCGAGTCGAGCGCAGGGTGATGGGTCGCCCGGTCGAACGCGAGGATGGGCACCCAGAAGAGCGCTGGTCCCGGGTTCCAGTAGTTGAGGTTGTCGCCGACCGGGTTGTTCCGCAGGTCCCACGGGTCGCCGCAGATCTCGTAGTCGTTGGCGAAGTCGATGTCGCCGTCGAACACGATCGTGCGCGCCCACAGATACGTGTACCAACCGTCCCCATGCAGCGCGACCGGCATGGGCGTCGCGAGCGACATGACGGTGTAGCCAACGAGCACCACGAGCATGCCCTGGACCGCCAACCGCCGCCTCCGCACCCGCTCGAACGAGTCGCGCACCCAGCGCCCGACCCTCCGCATTCTCCCCATACGCGCCACTGCGCGCGGACCATACCGCCAACCGCCCCCAAACGCCTGCCCGGGATAAACGCTGCTTCGGCATCGGCGTCGGCGTCGCCATCGACTTCGCGCGTCGGCGTCGGGGTCGGCTTCGGCATCGGCTTCGGATTCGGCATCGGCTTCGGATTCGGCTTCGGCATCGGCTTCGGCTTCGGCTTCGGCGTCGGCGTCGGCGTCGGCGTCGGGGTCGGCGTCGGCATCGGCTTCGGCTTCGGCTTCGGCTTCGGCTTCGGCTTCGGCCTCGGCTTCGGCATCAGCTTCGGCTTCGGTGTCCCATCGACTTCGCCGATTTCATCGAAAGATCCCACTTGTAGCCCCGGCTCCCCCCGCTATCCTCCGCCCCCGCCATGGCGCCGGCCGTCACCCCCCCACCCCGCGCGCCCCGAACGCGAACCCTGAACCGGCCCGCGGCCGTGTGGGGTGCCCTCGCCTTCGTCGCGGTCGTCGCCACCGCTGTCCTCGTCGACGGACACCTCGCCCACGGCGTGGACGCCACCTGGCGCGCCGAGGTCGACGGCGAATGGCGCGTCGTCGATCACACGGTCGAACACCGCGCCCAGTTTCCGAACGAACGCCGAGCACTCAGCCGCTACATCCAAGGTTGGAACTTCGAGCGCGATGGGATCCCAGCCCAGCTCTTTCCCTTTCGTGCCCAACTGCGAACCACCCTGACGGTTCCGCGCTCAGGGTACCGGCTGGCCGTGCGTGGCTCGAACCGTGTCCGAGTGACGCTCGACGGAGAAACCCTTCGCAGCGAACGCACCCTCGAGGTCGGAGACCACCGCTTGGTGGTGGACTGGTCGGGCGACTTCCAGCGCTCCGGGATCCGGCTCGGCTGGGAACTCTGTCGCGGCGAGAGCTGCGACGAGGTGCCCGCGAAACTCTTCGCACCAGACACCCGCTGGCCGAAGAGCCGGGTGTGGCTCTGGGTCTTGATGATGCTCGCTGCTCTGGGCCTCGGGGCGGCGTTCTACCGCGCACGCGCCGCGTCGCTGAAGGGCCGCGTCCGCATCCTCGGCGGCATCGCCCTCGCGGGCATCCTGGTCCTCGGCCTCGGGTTCCGGCTCTACGACTACGACGTCATGCCGGACTTTCGCGAGAACGGTGACGAACTCTTCGCGACGTGGAACGGATGGCAGCTGCTCGAGAGTGGCGAGACCCGCGGCTGGTCCCTGTGGGCGCCGATCTACGGCGGCCGGGTGCACCACGAGCGGCTTCAGTACTTCGGACTCGACTGGGCGATCATCCAGCCCTACTTCGAACACCCGCCGCTCACCCACGTGCTGGTCGGCGCGGCGGCGCACCTCGGTGGTGCCGAGCATTACGCGCACAGCAAACTCAAACACACGCGTCTGGTGCCGGTCCTGCTGTGCATACCCACGCTGCTGCTGCTCTTCCTGGTCGGGCGCCGGGTCGACCCCCACGGTCCGGCCCCGTGGTTCGGTGCACTGCTCTACGCGATCTTACCCACGATCGTTCTGCAGACGCGGGTCATCAAAGAAGAGGCCCTGCTCGGCACGCTCTCCCTGGGCGCGGTCTGGTGTTTCTTACGGTGGCGAGAACACGGCAAGACCCGCGCACTCGTCATGTGCGGCGTGCTCGCCGGGATGTGTGCACTCGCGAAGGTCACCGGCGCGGCGTACGTGCTCGCGGTCATCATGCTCGCGCTCGCCCTGCCGCGTGAGGAGCGGCTTCGCGCGACGCTGATCGTCGCCACCGCCGGCATCGCGACCGGTGGGCTCTTCTTGCTCTTCGGCGCCGTCATCGACTGGAGCACGTTCGTCTACGCGACCGAGAAGCAGGGCACCCGGCCGCTCCACTTCAACATCTTCATGCGCTGGTTCGACGTGACGCTGATCAACCACAGCGTGATCGGCCGCGGCTGGATCCTCTTCCTCTGGCTCGGCACCACCGCCGCGCACGTCGGCCGCTCGTGGAAACGCTCTTCCTACGTTGCCATCCCGCTGCTCACCTACCTCGGCGCGATCACCATCGGGACCGGCAACTGGACCTTCGGCTGGTACATCGTGCCGCTCTATCCTTGGCTCTGTCTCGGCTGCGGCCGCTTCCTCGCCGAAGCCTGGCGCCGCCCCGATCTCTTCAAAGGCACCCTCATCGGCGTCGTGCTGGTCCTCTACACGATGAACTTTGCGGTCGAGCCGGCGTGGATGAAGCAGCCCAACAACTGGGGCGAGCTGCGCTGGATCGTCACTGGCCTGACCGCGCTGCTCCTCGCGCCTTGGGGACTCGTGCAGGTCTGGCCCACCCACGGCTTCCAGCGTTTCGCGCGCGGCGCCATGGTGTGCTCCCTGGTGCTCGTCACCGTGATTTGCGGGCGATTCGTCATGAACTACGAGACGAACTACGACCTCTACCGGGACTTCGACCGAGACGTCTACTTCGACCGCTGAGTTGGGACGACACACCGCGGACTTGGTTTGCTTTGTCCCGGACCCACATCGTGGTAAGAGCCGGCCCGATGGCCATCGCCGCACGGGTGAAGGAGTGGTTCCTCCTCAAACAGGCCGCCGAAGAGGCGAAGGGCCGTCCCGCGTCCGCGCGTGAAGCCGTGGCGGAGGGGCTGGCGCTCGGTCGGCAGCGCGCCGATGCAGCCGAAGCGCTTTGGTCCAACGGCCATGCGGCCGAAGGACTGCGCCTCGCGGTGGATGCACTCGAGTGCACGCTCGGTGCAGCCGAAGCGCTCGGGGTGGGTGGCCCGGTGAAGAAGACGCCGGTCGCCGCGATCGCCGAAGCGTTGGACGACGCCGATGAGCCGGACTCCGAAACCGACTCCGAAGCCGACGCCGAAGCCGACGCCGGCGCTGAACCCGAAGCCGACTCCGAAGCCGACTCCGACTCCGAAGCCGAAGCCGAAGTCGAAGCCGAAGCCGAAGCCGAACCCGATGCGTTCGCCGACTGGAAGACCGTGCTTCGGGCGCGGGGGCTCGATGCGGAGCGGCTCGAGCGGGTGAAGATGTCGAAGGCGTCGCTCAGCGAAGCCGCACTGCCCGCACTGGATGGCGCCGTATCGGCTGCGCACGCCGAGCTCTACAAGGATGTGAGCCGCGGCCGTCAGGACGTGGATCGGGTGCTCTCCAGCGCGTCGATGACGCTCGGGCAGATCCGCTGGCGCCGCATGCAGCGCTGGGCGACCACGGCGACCGTGATCGCAGCGTGTCTGGTGGGCACGTGGCTGATGGTCCGGACGCCCCACCGGGTCTTCTCGACCGCCAGCGCCTTCTACCGGAACGACGCGCAGTTCTCACCGGACAACGTGTTCGACGGCGACGAGCACACCGAGTGGCTGCTCAACGACCGCCAGACCGGCTGGGTCGAAGGCCGTCTGTCGCCGGCGCGCTCGATCAGCGCGGTGCGCATCCTCAACGGACACAACCGGCACTACAACGATCGCGCTGTGAAGGGCTACAAGATCGAGCTCTTCGACAGCTCGGGCAACAAGCTCACCGAGATCGAAGGCGAGTTCGAGCGCTTGGCCCCGGCCCCCGAATGGGTGTCCCACCCCGCAGAATTCGACGATGTGGAACGCATCCGGATCTCGGTGACCAGCAGCCACCGCCTGGGCGCGTCCCTCGCGGAAGTCGCCTGGGACGAGAAGTAGCGGCGCTTCGGGCTGGCGCCAGGCCGCCCGGACCACACGCGTATTGCACCCCGTTGGGGGTCTGACTATGTTCCGCAGAGGTTCGCGGCTCTCGTGAACCTCCGGCCTCACTTCAAATTTCCCGTGCGCTCCACCCAGCGCACCCTGAGCACCGCATGGCAAACGACGACGCCCTCGATTTTGATGACGAGCTGCCTGTTCTACCGATCCGGAACGCAGTTCTTTTCCCCGGTGCGGTGGCCCCTTTCGATGTAGGCCGCGAGAAGTCCGTCGCCCTCGTCCAGGACATCGAGAACCTCGATCAGCCGGTCATCGCCATCTTCGCCCAGCGCGATCCCGCGACCGACGATCCAGCGCACGAAGACCTCTACCCCGTGGGTGTGGCCGCGCGGGTGCTCAAGGCCCTCAAACATTCGAGCGGCAACTACAGCCTGATTCTCCAGGGACTCATGCGGGTGCGGCTCGAGAGCCTTCAGCAGAACGAGCCTTACCTCAAAGCGCGCACGTCGAAGCTCGAAGAGCCGAAAGCAGACGACGTCGAGGCCGAAGCCCTCGCGATGAGCCTGCGCGACATCGCCAAGCAGGTGATTCAGCTGATGCCGGAGCTCCCGCGCGAAGCGAGTTCCCTCATCGACTCGATCCAGGAGCCTGGGCAGCTCGCCGACCTGGTCGCCGCCAACCTCGACGCCCCGGTGGACGAGAAGGCCCAGTTGCTCGAGACCATCGACGCCAAGGACCGCATCCGCAAGGTGCTCCGGCTCCTCACGCGGCAGCTCGAGATCCTCAAGATGCGGGAGCGCATCAACTCCCAGATCAAAGAGGAGATGGGGAAGAACCAGCGCGAGTACGTCTTGCGCCAGCAGCTCAAAGCGATCCGCGAAGAGCTTGGTGAAGAGGACGGCGACTCGACCGATCTCGACGTGCTCGAAGAGCGCCTGACCAAAGCCGAGCTCCCGAAGGAGACCGACAAGGTCGCCCGCAAGCAACTCAAGCGCCTCCGCCAGATGCAGGTCGGTTCGGCGGAGTACACGGTCGTCCGGACCTACATCGACTGGATCCTCGACATTCCGTGGTCGAAAGAGACCACCGACAACCTGGACATCCCCCAGGTGCGCCGGGTGCTGGACGAAGACCACTCGGGCCTCGAGAAGGTCAAAAAGCGCATCGTCGAGTACCTCGCCGTCCGCAAGCTGAAGAAGGACAAGAAGGGGCCGATCCTCTGCCTCATCGGTCCGCCCGGCGTCGGCAAGACCTCGCTCGGTCGCTCGGTCGCCCGCGCCCTCGGTCGCCGCTTTCACCGCATCAGCCTCGGTGGCGTGCACGACGAAGCCGCCATTCGCGGCCACCGCCGCACCTACGTCGGCGCCCTCCCCGGCCAGGTCATCCAGGGCATGAAGAAGACCGGGACCATCAACCCGATCTTCATGCTCGACGAGATCGACAAGGTCGGCCGCGACTTCCGTGGAGACCCGGCTGCGGCGCTGCTCGAAGTGCTCGACCCGGAGCAGAACGACACGTTCAGCGATCACTACCTGGAGATTCCCTACGACCTCTCCAAGGTCATGTTCATCGCCACCGCGAACGTCGGCGACACGATCCCGGCGCCGCTGCGCGACCGCATGGAGATCATCGAGATCCCCGGCTACACCCGCAAGGAGAAGCTGGACATCGCGAAGGTCCACCTCATGCCGAAGCAGGTCGACGAGCACGGACTCAAGCCGGAGCAGATCTCGGTCCTCGACCCGGCGCTCGAGTCGATCATCGACTCGTACACGCGCGAAGCGGGCGTTCGAAACCTCGAGCGCAAGATCGCCGGCGTGGTCCGCGGCATCGCAGTGAAGGTCGCTGAAGGCGACATGGGACCCTTCGAGATCGCGGACGAAGCGGCGCTCAAGCCCTTCCTCGGCGCCCCGCGCTTCAGCAGCGAAGTCGCCGAACGCACGAGCGAAAGCGGCGTCGCCACCGGCCTCGCCTGGACCTCGGTCGGCGGAGAAATCCTCTTCATCGAGTGCACGAAGATGCACGGCACCGGCAAGCTGCAACTCACCGGCCAGCTCGGCGACGTGATGAAAGAGTCGGCCCAGGCGGCGATGAGCTACGTGCGCACCCGCGCCACCGACTTCGGCATCCCGGTCGACTTCCTCGAGAAGAGCGACATCCACATCCACATCCCCGCGGGCGGCATGCCCAAGGACGGCCCGAGCGCCGGCGTCACCATGATGACCGCGCTCGTCTCCCTCCTCACCGGCCTCCGGGTCCGGCACGACGTCGCGATGACCGGCGAGATCACCCTGCGTGGTCGCGTGCTTCCGGTCGGCGGTGTGAAAGAGAAGATCCTCGCGGCCCACCGCGCGGGCATCAAGCGCGTGATCCTTCCGGAGCGCTGCATGGCCGACCTCGAAGACGTGCCCGACGAGGTCCGCACGACCCTCGAGTTCGTCCCGGTGAAGAAGATGGACGAAGTCCTCGCCAACGCCCTGATCGATCCCGACTCGCTCCAACTCGATCTCAGCGACAGCAGCGACAAACCGGCCGACAAGAAGCCGGCCGCGACGCCCACCACCGCCTGAACCCAGCGTCCTCGGCCTTCACGGGTCGACTCGTGAGGAGCGCGGGGTGCGCACTCGACCACCCCACCGCGCCGTGCGGTCTTTGGTAGGCTGCCGCCCATGACCGACAAGACGCACACCATCGGCGTGTTCGGCGCCGGCTCGTGGGGCACCGCGCTCGCGAAACTGCTCGCCGACCAGGGCTACGCCACCCGCCTCTGGTCGCGCAGAGCCGACCACGCCGCCGCGATCCAGAAGACGCGCACCAACCCCGACTACCTCCAAGGCGTCGCCCTCCCCGCCACCCTCACCGCCACGAACGACCTCGCCGCCGCTGCCGAAGGGATCGACCTGGCCGTCGTGGTCGTACCGACCGAAGCCAACCGAGGCCTGCTGGCGCAGCTCGCGCCGATGATCCCGCAGAAGGCCGCTGTGGTCAGCGCCACCAAAGGCATCGAACAGGGCACCCACAAACTCGTCTCGCAGATCTTCGAAGACGCCTTCGAAGAATCCGAACACCACCGCCTCACCTACCTCGGCGGCCCGTCGTTCGCCAAAGAGGTCGCGCAGGGCATGCCGACCGCCGTGTGTGTCGCCGGCTACGACGAAGCCGTCACCGAACGGGTGCAGGCGTACTTCAACACGGACCGGTTCCGGGTCTACACGACCGACGACGTGATCGGCGTCGAGGTCGGAGGCGCACTGAAAAACGTCGTCGCGATCGCGGCCGGCATCGCGGACGGAATGGGCATGGGCCACAACACCCGCGCCGCGCTCATCACCCGCGGGCTGGCGGAACTCTCACGCCTCGCGCTGAAGCTCGGCGCACATCCACTGACGCTCGCAGGCCTCTCGGGCATGGGCGATCTCGTGCTCACGTGCACGGGCGATCTGAGCCGCAACCGCCGGGTCGGCACCGCGCTCGGCCAAGGCAAGACGCTGAGCCAGATCCTCGGCGAGCTCGGCATGGTCGCCGAAGGGGTGAAGACCACCCAGAGCGCCCACGAGCTCGCGCTCGCGCTCGAGGTCGACATGCCGATCACCCGCCAGGTCTACAAGATCCTCTACGAAGACCAGCCCGCCCGCGAAGCCATGGTCGACCTCATGACCCGCCCGCTCCGCGCCGAACGCGACGACTGAGGCGCCAGGGCCTCAGTCCCCGTGCCCGTGCCCGAACGATCGGCTTCGGCTTCGGCCTCGGCTTCGGCTTCGGCATCGGCATCGGCATCGGCATCGGCTTCGGCATCGGCTTCGGCATCGGCATCGGCATCGGCTTCGGCTTCGGATTCGGATTCGGCTTCGGCTTCGGCTTCGGCTTCGGCTTCGGCTTCGGCTTCGGCTTCGGCTTCGGCATCGGCATCGGCGTCGGCTTCGGCTTTGTTCTCCAAACACCCCCCCCCTGTCCTTGTGCTCGCACGCGCCGCTCTCCTGCTGGATGCGTGGTGCTCGTTGGCTCCTGGTTCGTTTCGGGAGAGTTGGGGGGAGTTGTGGGGGAGTGGGGGGGAGTTCCGTCGCATCCACACGTTGCCGCCGAGCCAGCAAGCCCACCCCTGCCACTCCGAGTCCGAAGGACGAAGGAGCCGACTTCCGCAGGAGAGGCTACAAACCGTGCGACTCCGAAGGAGAGCATGGGCTGTCGCTGTCGCTGCCGCTGCCGCTGCCGCTGCCGCTGCCGCTGCCGCTGCCGCTGTAGCTGCCGCTGCCGCTGCCGCTGCCGCTGTCTCTGCCGCTGCCGCTGCCAATGCCGCTGCCGCTGCAGCTGCCGCTGCCTCTGCTGCTGGCCATCTGCGCTTCATCGCGGACGCGTCTCGCAGATCCGGTGCCGAAACCCGGGAGGTGGAGGCTACCGGAGCCAGCGGGCGTCAGCGCACCAGTTCGAAGTGGACGCGGCGGTTGTCGAGGTGGCAGTCGACGGTGTCGTCGGCGCAGGTGGGACGGGTGTCGCCGTAAGAGACGCTGTGAAGTCGGGTGGGCGAGACGCCGCAGATCACGAGCTGCTCGGCGACCGCGCCCGCGCGCTGGGCTCCGAGTCGGTGGTTCGCAGCGGCGCTGCCCTGTTCGTCGGCGTGGCCGATGACACGGATGATCGACTCGGGGTTCTCTGCCGCGACTTCACAGACCGCCTGGATCTCCGCCCGGAAACGGGGCGAGACGCGGTCGGTCCCGACCCGGAACCGCACCGTCGGCTCGAGCGGTTCACCAGCGCGCTCGCGCGGGTTCGCGATGGGCTCCGGTGCCGGTGCTTCGTCCGGACAACCGTCTTCGTCCTCGAACCCGTTCCGGCTCTCCGCCAGCTCCGGGCAGCGGTCGTCTTCGTCGGCGATGCCATCGGAGTCGGCGTCCCGTTCGGGGCAGCCGTCGTCGTCCTGCACTCCATCCATGTCCTCCGCCGAGGAGGGGCACGCGTCGCGCGAGTCGCTCATTCCGTCGCCATCGGAGTCCGGGTCCTCCGGCGCTTCGACGACGCGTTCGATCCGTTCGACCGGTGCCGGGGGCGATTGAAGTCCGAGCCGCGCGGTGAGGTGCACGCCAAAGCCAAGCATGCGTGCATCGGTCCCGAGCGGTTCGTCGTTCGGCTGCACGATCTGCATGTAGCGCACGTACGGACCCACCCCGAACTTGGGATGGGGAAAGAAGTCCCAGCCCGCCCCGACATCGAAGACGAAACGCACGAGCTCGCCGGTGATGCCGATTCCTGCGTTCGCGTCCACCCACGGCCCCCCGAGCGCGCCATCGGTCACCGGGAAGTAGCCGCGCGCGCCGAGCGCGATCTGATAGAGGTTGCCCGGGTCCTGCGACTCCACTGGGAACCAGAGACTCTCGAAGCCCACCTGGATCGACAACGGCCCCACGACTTCCAAACCGAACCGCGCACCGACGTGCCCGCCCCACCCGAACTGCTCGTCGAGGGTGTCGGACAACATGACGTCCGCGCCACCCTCGAGGTGGAAGACCGCGACCAGTCCTTCGTCGCCCACGGTGTCCTGCGCCAGTGCGGGAGCCGCAGTCAGCACGAACATTCCGACCACCGCCGTGGCCCACGCACGGGTCAACGTTCGAGCCTCAACCGGTACCCGCCACAGAACGTGGCGGCGCTCGTTCGGGTCACTCGGATGCGGACCACGTTCGGCCACGCCACCGCGCGCGTCGAACAGTTGTTCGCGAACGTCGTGCAGGTGTCCAGGAAGTTCCAGGACGTTCGCAGCGCCCCCGCTTCACCGGGCAGCGGGGTCGGCGTGCAGTTGCTGTAGAGCTGGATGCGGAACGCGCTGCCGTCGTTCGTGGCAAAGCTGATGCGGGCGTTGCCGGTGCCGTGCTGGCGGAAGTCTGGGTTCATCGGGAACCGGACGAGGTACCAGTCCTCTTGCCCGCCATCCGGCAAGGTCTCGAGGGAGGTCGTCGTGCTCGATCCCGCGACCAGGGTGCCGAGGTCGGTGCCCGCCGCACACGACTCGGTGGCGCTGTCGAGGCAGACCCCGCCGCACGCCACCTGACCGCCCGGACAGCTCAACTCGCAGCTGCTGGCGTTGCACCGCTGGCCCGCCCCGCACGCCATGCCGCATCCGCCGCAGTGGTTCGCGTCGGTGGTCAAGTCCCGGCACACGCCGCTGCAGTTGGTGAGCCCACCCCCGCAGCTGACCGTGCAACTGCCACCGCTGCACACTTGGCCGGCGCCACACCCGACACCGCAGCCACCGCAGTTGAAGCGATCGGTGCTCAGGTCGCGGCAAGTGCCGCCGCAGTTGACGAGTCCGGCGGTGCAGCTGACCGTGCAGCCCCCTCCGCTGCAGACCTGACCTGCCGCGCACAGCGTGCCGCAGCTTCCGCAATGGTTGCGGTCGGTGCCGAGGTCGCGGCACACACCCCCGCAGTCCGTGAGCCCCGCGCCGCAGCTGACCGTGCACACGCCGCTGCTGCAGACCTCGCCGGCGGCGCACATCACACCGCAGCCGCCGCAGTGAAGTCGATCATTCGCGAGGTCTCGACACACGCCGCCACAGTTGGAGAGCCCACCGCCACAACTCACCGCACACGCCCCCGCCGCACACACTTCTCCGGCGCTGCAGCTGACGCCGCAGCCGCCGCAATGGAACCGGTCGGTGTCCGTGTCCCGGCACACGCCCCCACAGTCCACTTGGCCGCCGGTGCAAGACACCGAGCATGCGCCACCGGAGCAGAGCTCGCCCGCGCCGCAGAGCATGCCGCATCCACCGCAGTGGTTGCGATCGGTCGAGAGATCACGGCACACGCCACCGCAGTCGGTCAGCCCGGCGCCGCAGCTGACCGTGCACACACCGCCGCTGCACACTTCGCCATCGCCGCACGCCATGCCACAGCCGCCGCAATGCAGCCGGTCGTTCGCCAGGTCTCGGCAGACCCCGCCGCAGTTCGAGAGTCCGCCACCGCAGCTCACGGTGCACGCGCCGCTGCTGCACACCTCGCCAGCACTGCAAGAGACGCCGCAGCCACCGCAATGGAACCGATCGGTGTCCGTGTCGCGGCACACGCCACCGCAATCCACCTGCCCGCCGGTGCACGAGACCTGGCACACGCCACCCGAACAGAGCTCGCCCGCGCCGCACAGCACCCCGCACCCGCCGCAGTGGTTGCGGTCGGTGGAGAGATCGCGACAGACGCCGCCGCAGTCGGTCAGTCCCGAGCCACAGCTCACCGTGCACACGCCGCCGCTGCAGACTTCACCGGCGCTGCACGACAGCCCACAACCCCCGCAATGAAGCCGGTCGTTCGCCAGGTCCCGGCAGACGCCACTGCAGTTGGACAGACCGCCGCCGCAGCTGACGGTACACGCGCCCGCACTGCAGACCTCACCGTCCGCGCACGCCACCCCGCACCCGCCGCAATGAAAACGATCGGTGTCCTGGTCCCGGCAGACGCCGCCGCAGTTCGAGAGACCGGCACCGCATGAGACCGCGCACGTCCCCCCGCTGCACAGCTGCCCGGCCGGGCATCCCGCGTCGCACGCGCCGCAGTGGTTGCTGTCGGTGGAGAGATCGCGGCAGACCCCGCTGCACTCGCTCAGGCCTGCGCCGCAACTGACGGTGCACACCCCGCCGCTGCACAGTTCGCCGGCGCCACACGTCGTGCCGCACGCCCCGCACGCGAGCACATCGTTGGTGACGTCGCGACACACGCCGCCGCAGTTCGTCTGTCCGGCCGGACAGCTGAGCACGCACACGCCCGTGTCGCAGATCTCTCCGGAGCCACAGGCGATGCCGCAACCACCGCAGTGCAGTCGATCGTCGTCGAGGCTGCGGCACGTTCCGCTGCAGTTGGTTTGACCCGCGGGGCAGGAGACCTCACACGCGCCGGCGACGCAGGCAGTGCCCGCGACACACGTCGCACCGCACGCGCCACAGGCCAGCGGATCGGTGTCGAGGTCCCGACACACGCCGCCACAATCCGTCAGACCCGGGGTGCAGCTCACCGAACACACGCCACCCGCGCAGACCTGACCCGGTCCGCAGGCCGCGTCGCATCCGCCGCAGTGAAGCCGGTCGTTGTCGAGGTCGCGGCATGCGCCGCTGCAATCGGTCAGGCTCGCGCCGCACGACACTTCGCACACGCCGCTCGCGCAGATGCCACCGGTGTCGCACGCGACGTCGCATCCGCCACAGTGCAACCGGTTCGTCGCGAGGTCACGGCACACGCCGTCGCACTCCGTCTGCCCTGCGCCGCAGGTCACCTCGCACGCCGCGCCAGTGCACACCTCACCGGCCGCGCAGCTCGTGCCGCATCCGCCGCAGTTGCCCGGATCGGTGTCGGTGTCGCGACAGACGCCGCCGCAATCGGTCAGTCCGCCGCACGAGATCTGACACACGCCGGCCGAGCAGACCTCGAGCGCGCCGCACGCGACGCCGCATCCGCCGCAGTTGGTGGGATCGACCGCGAGGTCGCGACACGACCCACCGCAGTCGGTCAGGCCCGCGCCGCACGACGCTTCGCAGGTCGACGCGCTGCACACGGTGCCCGACGCGCACCCGCTGCTGCAGGCGCCGCAGTGGAAACGGTCGTTCGTCAGGTCGCGGCACACGCCATCGCACTCGCTCAGGCCACCGCCGCACGACACCTCACACACCCCGCCCGAACAGACTTCGCCATCCGCACAGATCGTGTCGCAGCCGCCGCAGTTTCGCCGGTCGGTCCCCAAGTCGCGGCACACGCCGCCACAGTCGGTCAGCGTCGAGCTGCACGCCGTCTCGCAGACCCCGAGCGAACAGACCTCGCCGGTCGCACACGCGTTCGCGCAACCTCCGCAGTGCCCGAGGTCACTCGTCAGGTCGCGGCACACGCCGTCGCACTCGGTGAGGCCGCCTCCGCAGGAGGTCTCACACGTGCCCGCGCTGCACACGGTGCCTTCCGCGCAGCTGGCGCCACACGCACCACAGTGGGTGCGGTCGGATCCGAGATCCACGCAGAGCCCGTCGCACGGGACCTGGCCGATGGGGCAGGAGATCTCGCAGAGCGCGTCGACACAGACCTCGCCGGGACCGCAGCCGAGGCCGCAGTCGCCGCAGTCGTCCCGCGAAGTCGTCAGATCCGCGCAGTACTCGCTGCCCGCTTCGTCCGTGCAGAGGGTGAGCGTGCCGCAGGTGACCCCGCACATCCCATCGCCGCAGAGCAGCCCTTCGTCGCAGGCCACGTCGCACGCGCCGCAATGCAGCGGGTCGCTCCGTACATCGACGCAGCGATCGCCGCAGACGATCTGACCGGCCGGGCACTCCACCGCGCACATGCCCCCAACGCAGAGTTGCCCTTCCGCGCATGCTGCATCGCAGGCGCCGCAGTGATCCGGGTCGTCGAGCAGATCGACGCACTCTTCCCCGCACGCAGTCTGCGTCTCACCGCACGTCATCACCGGCGCGTCGAACGCGGCATCGGGCTCTGGTCCTCCGACCAACGCCTGACCACTGCATGCCACCAAACCCGTGAGGACTGCGGGCATCCACCACCGCGCATCCATGCCTGGATTCTACAAGGTCCCCTTGTCCGCTTCAATGTAGGCGGCAGTAGGTGGGCCGCATTTGCGACCCATAGCGAAGTCAGTCGGTCGAGGGGCCAAGCCTCGAACGGACGGCGAGATTTCCCCTGCCGAGGGCCGCGTCCTGTGGTTCCATGGCCGGCGGTGGACCCGCGCACGATACTCATCGTGGAGGACGACCCTGCGCTTGCGCTGGGGCTCGTCGACACGCTGGAGTTCGAAGGGTTCGTGGTCCTGCACGCGAAGACCGGAGAAGACGCGGTCGAGATCGCGGCGCGCGAAGATCCGGACTGCATCCTTCTGGATCTGATGCTTCCGGACATGAACGGCTACGTGGTCTGCGAGCGGGTGCGGGAGAAGAACGCGCACGTGCCCATTCTCATGCTGACCGCGCGCAGCCAGGAGACGGACAAGATCCGCGGGCTCGGGGTCGGCGCGGACGACTACGTGACCAAACCGTTCGCGGTGGGGGAACTGGTCGCCCGCATCCGCGCACTCCTGCGCCGCGCGTCGCGCGGTCCCGCGCCGGTCGCGACCCCGTTCGAGATCGGCGATTGCACGATCGACCCGGGCACCCAACGGCTGCTGCGCGGCGACGAAGAGTCCGCCCTCTCCTTCTACGAAGTGGAGCTGCTCAAGTTGCTCTTCTCGCAGCACGGCACGCCGGTGTCCCGCGACGAAATTCTCGAACGGGTGTGGGGCGTGGAGGCCAACCCGACCAACCGCACCGTCGACAACTTCATCGTGAAGCTCCGCAAGAAGATCGAGCCGGTGCCCAACGAGCCGCGGCACATTCTGACGGTCTACGGGGTCGGCTACAAACTCGTCGTGTAGCACCTGCTAGCATCGGGCGATGCTCGGCTCCCTCTTCCAGAACTTCCTGTCCGCGCCGCAAGGCCAACAGGCGATGACGCAACTCCAGTCCCAAGGCTATCCGCCCGGGCAAGCCCAAGGACTCTTGCAGTCCGCGTTCCCCGCGGCCGCGCAAGCGATGCAACGCGCGATGCCGGGTGGCTCCGCAGCCGCCGCGTCTCCCGACGCGCCGGCCTCGTTGACGGATGTCGGCGGCAGCCACTACGTGACCAACTTCCTGGCCGGTGCGGTCAGCGGTCTCGTGCGGGGCAATGGGTTGATGGGCGCGGCCAAGGATGGACTGCAGGGGGTCGTGGGCGGCCACGTCGCGCAGGTCATCGCCTCGCGCTGGGGTCTGCCTCAGCGGGTCGCAGGAACGATCGGCGCGGGCCTGACGCCGCTGCTCATCGACTTCCTGTGGGACAAGATGCGCAACGGGCTCGACCTCGGCAGCCTCACCGGTGGCGGCGCCGCGACGGGACCACAGATGGGCGCGCCGACGATGGGCGGGCCGCAGATGGGCGCACCCTCGATGGGCGCACCTCAGATGGGTGCCCCGGGCGGCGCGCCACAGATGGGCGGCTTTGGTGTGCCGGCCGGCGGAGCGACCCACGGTGGCGTCATGGGTCAGGGCATGGGCGGCGCGATCGGAAGCATGATGGGCGGCGGCGGACTCGTCGGGATGATGACTGGCGGCGGCAGCGGCGGCATGGGCAGCGCGATGACCGGCGCGATGACCGGCGGACTGGGTGGCGTGCTCGGCGGGTTGCTCGGCGGCCTGAGTCCAACCGGCGACGCACCGGCCGCTCCACAGATGCAGGCGCCGATGGCACCGGGCGCGCAGGTGCCTCAGATGCCTGGCATGGGCGGCGTGCCCGGCATGGGCGGCGGCATGCCGACGCCTCAGTCGATGGCCGGTTCGGTCATGGGTCAGCTCGGCAGTCTGTTCGGCGGAAGCGCCACACCAAGCGCACCCTCTGCGGGTGGTGGCCTGGGCGGCGGCGCGATCGGAAAGATCTTCGACATGATGGGTGACTCGTGAAGTGGGCGTTCACCGGGCGGCACGACTGGCTTCGCCGGCGTGGAGATTTGATCTTCGTCGGCGCCGCGCTCGCGACGCAGAGCGACGACCCGCGCATTCATCGGTTGCTCGCGCGCATTCGCGCCGAGCTCGAAGAGTGGCAAGCGATCGAGACCGATGGTGAAGACCTGCGCGCGATGGCCACCGCCGCGCGGGCGCGCGTGTCGATCGCGGACGCCGCGCTCGACCATCGGCTGCATCGCTTCGCGACCGACTTGCTCGAGACCTGCGACGCGGCGTCGGACACCTACCAAAAGTTCTTCCCCGAACCGCACGAAGAGATCATCGCGCTTGGGCTCGCCTGCGAGATCCCGATGGCGACGCTCGTGCTCGGCCGGCTCGCCTCGAAAGACCACGCCGCGCAAACATTGAGAGACGCCCATGCCGACGCCCTGCGCGCTGCGCTGCAGCTCGGTCACGTCGCGCTCTCGGATCGTGCCGAGGCGTACGCAGCGCTCGGTCGCCATCAAGCGCGGACCGAAGCCTGGCTCACGAGCTGCGCCGCCATCCTTAGGACCACCCGCGACGCGCTCGCGAAGTTGGCCGAAGACCGCCGGCTGAGCCCCCGCTGGGTGGACGCCTTCTTTCCCACCGAGTAGCGGCGCGGGATTGTCGCGGAGCGGTGGGGCAGTCGAGCGGAGCGAGCGGTCGGCCCCCGCAGGAGGCATCCGACGAGGAGGTCGAGCCCAGCCGCGGAGCGACAATCCCCATGTAGAAGAGCGGTGGGGCAGTCGAGCGGAGCGAGCGGTCGGCCCCCGCGGTGGGGCAGTCGCCCCCGCAGGAGGCGCAGCCGACGAGGAGCGGGATTGTCGCGGAGCGGGATTGTCGCGGAGCGGTGGGGCAGTCGAGCGGAGCGAGCGGTCGGCCCCCGCAGGAGGCATCCGACGAGGAGGTCGAGCCCAGCCGCGGAGCGACAATCCCCATGTAAAAGAGCGAGCGGTCGGCCCCCGCAGGAGGCATCCGACGAGGAGGTCGAGCCCAGCCGCGGAGCGACAATCCCCATGTAGAAGCCCGTGGGGTCAGGCTGCGGCGGGGTCGCTTTCCGGCGCGATGCTGCTGCCCGGGTCGCTCACGTCTGCGTCTCGAGCGGCGCCGGCGGCGAGGGCGGGGATGGCGAAGGAGACGACGGCGCCGCCCTCTTCTTCATCCGAGTTCACCGCCCAGGCGCGCCCGCCGTGCGCCTGGGCGATGTGGCGTACAAGCGCGAGGCCGATGCCGCTGCCGCGCACGTCGGACTCGCGGCGGCCACGGAAGAACCGTTCGAACACCCGCTTCTGAGACTGGGGCGGAATGCCGGGGCCGCGGTCGCGCACCCGCACCTGCACGAAGTCGCGCACGTGCTCGAGCGTCACGGTGATCGGCGTGCGCTCGCCGTACTTCATCGCGTTGTCGAGCAAGTTCACGAGCGCGAGCACGAACGCCTGCTCGTCGATCTTCACCGGGGGCAGCTCGCCCCGCACGTCGAGCTGGATCTCGACGCCTTCTCGCTCGACCCGGTAGCGGAACGTCTCGAGCGCGTGGTTCACCACCTCTTCGAGATCGCGCTGCCGCATCGCGTACATGGGCCGGCCCCGTTCGAGCGCAGAGAAGTCGAGCACGTTGTCGATCAGCGTCGTCAGTCGCTCCGATTCTCGGACGATGATCTCGAGGTACTGCTGTCGCTTCTCTTCGCTCCGCACGCGATCGCTCGCAAGCATCTCTCCAAACATGCGGACGACGGAGAGGGGCGTCTTGAGTTCGTGCGAGACGTTCGCGATGAACTCGCCCTTGAGCGCGTTGAGCTGGCGCTCTTTGTGCGCGGCGTAGAGCAAGAAGAACACGCCGAGCAACACGACCAAGAAGGCGATGCCGAGCAGCGCCAGGTCGGTCGCGCGTCGGCTCCGTCCCTGCCGCTCGAGCAGCGGCGCCTGTTTCGGCGCGACCTGCAGCCGCCACGCGTAGAGCGTCGTCGGGAAACGGTGGCCCACGAGGTAGTCGCCCGCGTTGGCCAAGCTCGGTCCGTACACGCGGCGGTTGTCGTCCGACACCACGTTGTACTGGCGCTTGCCTTCCTCGGTGGCGAAGAGCCGCGGGAACTCCTCTTCCACGATGTACTCGGTGTCGTGGTGCGCGACGAGGTACACCCTGCGACCCGCATGCCGCCGCGCTTCGTAAGAGAGCAGGTAGCTCTTGTTGCCGAACGACTGGTGAAGGTGTTTGAGCCGACCGACCGTCAGCCGCTGCAACTCCAGCTCGCCGAGCATGCGCTCTTCGAACACTTTCAAGAAGCGCGCGGCCTCCCGCTCGTTGCCGCGGTTCGCGTAGCCGAGCACCTCACCGGCGTCGTCGAGCAAGAGCAGCGCGTGAATGCTCGGCGTCACTTGCTCGGCCACCGGCAACCACTTCGACTCGATGCTGGTCCCATCCGCCAGCTCGACGAGGCCGAACGCGAGGTTGTCCTGCGTGATCACGTAGCGTTCGATCGACTCGACCTTCTCGCGCACCAGCAGCAGCGTGCTGTCCGCGATGGTCTGCTCGCCCAGGCGCGCGAACCCCGAGGCGCTGACCCACGTGTAGTACCCGAGGATGCCCGTCGCGATCGCGATCGCGGGGAGCAGGACGAAGTAGATGACGCGGTACCGCCACGGGGGCATACGCCGCCGATCATGCCACGTCGGCCACCAAGCGACACCCGCAGGTGCCGTCGGCCCGGCGTCACGCGACCGCTTGAGCGTCCGGAAGAAGCGCTACGGTAGCGGGAAGATCCGGCTCTGAATGTCGGTCGCGGCTTCGAACACCACGATGCCCGCGGCCTGACTGGCGTCGCCACCCGCGGCGACGTCGGGTTTGGCCCCCATCGCGACGACGAACGCGTCGGGCGTGGGCGGCGACTCACGGTTGCGGGCCGGTTGGCCGCTGCCATCGTAGAGGCGCGCCCGAATCGTCCCGGCATCTTCCCACGCGAGCAGGAAACGTTCGCCCCCCGCCCCGACCGCCGGAGCGACGCCCGCGCCGACCACGAGCGTGGTGCCTCCGGTGTCTCCAGTGAAGACCTTCGCTCGGATGCCTCCTGGATCGGTCCACGTGACCAGGAACCGATCGGCATCGAGTGCCGCGACGGCGGGGTCGCTCTGCTCGCCCGCGTCCATCGCGACTGGCAGCGCAGCGGACGCGACACCCGCCGCGTCGAACCGCTGGACGAAGATGTCGCCGGCCGAGACGAACGCGACCAAGAACCCGGTCCCCGCCGCAGCCACGGCAGGCGTCTGCACGCTCGCAGTGCCGATCGCAGCCGGGGTGCCCGGCGTGGTCGAACCCGCCGCGAAGAGGGAAGCCGACGCGCCACTCGCGGACGTCGTGTCGGCGAAGACCACCAACGCGGTTCCGTCCGCGGTCATCGCGATGTCCGGCAAGGTCTGGCCGCCCGTCATGGGATGGGCCGCGGTGGGCGGTCCCATCGGAGACCGGGTCTGGTCGAAGAAGCGGACGAGGATCTCGCCCATGCCACCGGGGAAGTCGGTGAACGCGACACCCAGGCGGGCCGCGCTGATCGCCGCCGCGCTCGTGCTCTGGACGCCGGCCACCGGTGCGTCGAAGTCGACGGGCTGGTCGATGGCGAGCGCGCTCGGCGACATGATGATGTCGCCCCGTCCGTCGCGCACCATCGTGCGGACCTCCCGGGAACTGGCGTTGCTCTCGAACGACACGAGGATGCGTTGTCCCACGCCCCAGGCCACGGAGGCCCGCTCCTGGGTCGCTTCGGTCGCGGTGTGAAACACGAAACTCTGGGTCACACACGCGACGCAGGGCGAGGGGCCGGTGACCGCTTCGCACTGCTCGTCGGGGCTGAGCACTCCGTCGTCGCACACCCCCATGCCGACCACATCCTTGAGCTCGAGGGTGATGTCGCGGGTCCCGCCAGAATCGATCTGCACGTCGCCCGCGCAGCCGGTCGCGACGATCTGGTCGGGGCGCATCGACACGGGGTCGATGCCGCGCCCTCGGACGAGCACGGTGTAGAGGCCCTCGTCGAGCGTGACCATGGCGGCCTCGTCGGTGCCGAAGCGGATGTCGACCACCGCGTCGTCGAAGGTCGCGCCGGACGCATCGCTGAGCGCGGGCGACAGTTCTCCAAGCGCCACGTCACAGGTGCGGGCGGCGGCGGGGAAGACGAGCAGGCGGAGGTCGCCGACCACGTCCATGAGGCCGAGCGGATCGTGAATGTTCACCTGGGGGGGCGAGGCGTCGCCGCCCACGCAGCCGAGCAGACACGCGACTCCCAGGGTCCAGACAGGGGCATGGCCCGATGATTCGACGAGGCGCCTGAGCATGCGCGCAGACTACCAGAAGTCGGGCGGACTCCACCCGCTCCGATCGGTGCGCGTACCCTTGCGCGTACCCTTGCCCGTGCCCTTGATGATCGTCGTGGGCTGCGAGGGCACGACAACAAGGATGCCGATGTGGATGCCGATGCCGGAGCCGAAGCCGATGCCGGGCAAGGGCACGGGCCCGGGGAGGCGCCGTGGCGGCTACGGCAGATCGTCGGTGCGCGTGGGGGGCAGCCGGCCCTCTCGCCGGGCCTCGCGTCGAAGCCGCTTTCGACGCTCTCCCCACCACATCAGCACCAGGCCCAGGCTGACCGTGAAGCCGATGAAGCCGCAGCAGAGCACGTACCACAACAGCCCTGTGCTTCCGGATCCCACGACCCGGCCATAGCATGCCGCCGTCGGGCCGCACCGACTCCCACAGGCCCGGTGCGATTCGCTTGGGGCCGGCCACGCCCGGCTTGACCGTCGGGGGCGCGAAGGCTAGAAAGGCTCGGAATTCCGGGGTACTGACTCTCTTCGAGAGGTGCTCCGAAAGCTCCGAAACACGGGGCAAAACCCCCGAGGCACGATTGGCCGACGCGCAGCAAGAGGAGCCCGAGGCGGGCTCCGAGCCGAGTCCGGCGACCCCACACGCGGCAGCCGTCGCGCGGGCTGGGCGGCGTGGACGACGCGTCGCGCTCGGAATCTACTGGGTTTTCATGCTCTACGTGATGACGGTCGGCTTCAGCTCCGTGATCCCCGCCGTGTTCTGGCCCGAGCCCAGCACCCCCCAAGATGTCCCTGAGCAGTGCGAGGAGGGTCTTCGGGCCCAAGTCGTCGAGCTCCGGACCCACGCCGCCCAACAGTTGGACGGCGACCCCACCGACCTCGACGTTTTCCTGCGTGGTTGGGACGATCGGCACCTCGCATTGCAACCTGCATGCGCGGACGATCCCCGCCACCAACGCGCCGCAAGCATTCGCTTTCGGCTGCAGGACACGTTGCGGAGGGTGAACCGCGAAGAGGGCCGCGCGCTCGCGCAGCTCGAGCGGTCCTTCCACGACGACGACGTCCCAAGAAGAGAAGAACATGACTGAAACCGTAGAAACCCCGGAAGCCCCTGCGGGCCCCGAAACCTTCGCCGAGCTCGGCATCGGCAAGGACGTCCTCGAAGCCCTCGACTCGATGGGCTGGTCCACGCCGACCCTCGTGCAGGCCGAGAGCTACGCCCTCGCCAGCGACGGCAGCGATCTCATCGTCCAGGCTCGAACGGGCACCGGCAAGACCGGCGCGTTCGGGATCCCGATCGTCGACCGCATCGTCGACGACACGCCGGGCGTTCAAGCGCTCGTCCTCGCACCGACCCGGGAGCTGGCGCTTCAAAGCGCGCGCGAGATCGGCAAGTTGGCCGCCCACAAGGGCATCCGCACCACCGCCGTCTACGGTGGCGCGCCGATCGAGAAGCAGACCCGCGAGCTGGCCGACGGAGCACAGATCGTCTCTGGCACCCCAGGCCGGGTGCTCGACCACCTGCGCCGGCGCACGCTCGATCCCTCGGGCCTGAAGGTGCTCGTCCTCGACGAAGCGGACGAGATGCTGTCGATGGGGTTCGCGAAAGAACTCAACGCGATCATGGAGCTGCTGCCGAAGAAGCGGCAGACCCTGCTCTTCAGCGCCACCGTGGACTCCCCGGTGCAGCGCATGAGCAAACGCCACATGGTCGAGCCCCAGTTCCTCGAGCTGAGCGGCGACGCGGTGGGCGCGCTCGGCATCGACCACTTCATCTACACGGTGACCGGTCAGAACCGCGCTGGCGACCTGGTGAAGATCCTCGAGGTCGAAGATCCCGAGAGCGCGATCATCTTCTGCAACACCAAAGCCGAGACCGAACAGGTCGCGGCGTCGTTGCAGGCGGCCGGCTACAACGCCGACTGGCTCAACGGCGACCTCGCGCAACGCGACCGCGAGAAGATCATGGCGCGCACCCGTGCCGAAGAACTGCGCTTCCTGGTCGCGACCGACGTGGCGGCGCGCGGCATCGACGTCTCGCACCTCACGCACGTGATCAACTTCTCCCTGCCCGAGCACATCGAGCAGTACATCCACCGCACCGGCCGCACCGGACGGGCGGGGCGCACCGGCACCGCGATCGCGCTCGTGAGTCCGAAAGAGCTCGGGACGCTCTACTACCTGCGTTTGCAGTACAAGATCTTCCCGAAGGAACGCACGCTCCCGAGCGCTGGCGAAGAGCGCACCCGGCGCGAGATGGATCGTCTCGGCATGCTGGACGCCGCCATCACCGGCACCGCCGAGATCGATCGCGCCGTCGCCGCCCGGTTGCTCACGCACCCCAAGGCAGAGCGTCTGATCGCCGGTCTGCTCGGCGCGTTCTTCGGCACGACCCCGGATGTCGACGAAGTCGCGGCCGCCACCCGCCGCGAGAAAGCACCCCGCCCCGCGCCGAAACGCGCGAAGGCCGCGCCCAAGGCCGAGCCGAAGAAGCCGGCCAAGAAGGCGCCTGTGAAGGCGGCTGCGAAGCCGAAAGCCGAAGACGAGCTCGAAGCAAAACCGGCCGCAGCGCGAGACGAACGCCCCTCCGACGATGGCGATCCGGATCGCCAGGAGCGGCCCCGTCGGCGCAGTCGGCGCCGACGCGGCGAAGGCCGCACCGACGACAACGGCGCGTCGAGCGATTCGAAGGAACGCGACGAAGAGCGCGCGGAGCGGGACGACGAAGACCACGTGCGCCTCTACGTGGGCACCGGCCGGCAGGCGGGCACCCGGGTGCGCGACCTGAACGAACTCTTCCAGGAGATCGGCGGGCTCGAGCGCAAGGACGTGGGCCGCATCCGGCTTCGCGACAAACACAGCTTCGTCTTCGTGCCGGCCGAGAAGGTCGACGCGGTCATCGAAGCCCTGAACGGCCATGAGTTCAATGGCGAGTCGTTGACCGTGGAACGCGCCAAGGCCTGAGCTGAGGAGGCTGGCGCGAAGCTGAAGCCGACGCCGAGGCCGAAGCCGAAGCCGAAGCCGACGCCGAAGCCGAAGCCGACGCCGACGCCGAAGCCGAAGCCGACGCCGAAGCCGACGCCGAAGCCGAAGCCGACGCCGAAGCCGAAGCCGACGCCGACGCCGACGCCGAAGCCGAAGCCGACGCCGAAGCCGAAGCCGACGCCGAAGCCGCCCATCACGCGTGGGCGAAATACGGGACGGTGGCTGTCCGTTCTCTCTTTGTCGGGGGAACCGCGCCGGCACACGTTCGTATCGGTCGTTCCTCCATGCTAGAAAGGTCGTCGTGGCCAAGGCACGTTCGGACGTACAGAAAGAATCCCGCAAGAAGGGGACCGTCGCCGGGGGCGCGGCGGTGCTGACGGGCGTCGGTGTCGCCACGGTTGGGGTGGTCCCGTTGACGATCGCGGGAATCGGCGCGACGGGGTTTTTGGCCTACCGCTGGTGGAAACATCGCGCCAAGAACGGCATCCGCTTCTAGGCGTTCTTTCGAGCGGATCCGCACCGGTACCCGTTGATCCACGCCCCGTCGCCGCATAGTCTCCGCCGGTGACCGACGCTCGACCCGCAGCAAGCACTGCGCGCGATCCCTCGGCTGGACTCATCGCGCCGGGCACGGTTGTCGGTGGCCGGTTCGAGATCGAAGTAGAGATCCGTGCCGACTCGCTCGGCAAGGTGTTCCGCGCCAAAGACCAGAAGACCCAAAAGCCGATCTCGCTTCGGGTCCTGCGTCTCGACGTGCTGGGCGAACCCGGCGTCAAGACGCTGAAGGAAGGGTGTCGCGCCGCCGCAAAGCTTTCCCACCGAAACATCGCCGCCACCTACGGCGTGGGCACCAAGGGCGCGCCCTTTGTCGCGAGCGAGTGGGTCGAAGGCCAGCCGCTGGCCGAGTTGATCGCCAAACGCCGCGCCGCAGGTGGACAGATGAGCCTGCGCGGCGCCTACAACGTCATCGCACACGTCTGCAACGCGCTCTCCGCCGTCCACCCCACGGGATGCCACGGTGCACTGCGCCCAGAGGTGGTCTGGGTCACGAAGAATGGCCGGGTGAAGGTGGCGGACTTCGGGGTGGGTCAGGCGCTCCTGCTCGCGGGCGGTCCGAACGTCCTGCCGGTCGCGGAACAGGCAAGCCTGGCCCCCGAGGTCAAAGCCGGCGGTCCCCCCACCGCCGCCAGCGACATCTTCGGCGTCGGCGCCATCCTCTATCAACTGCTCACCGGCAAGTCCCCTGCCGACGGCTTCGTGCCGCCTTCGCAGGCCCATCCCGACGCGAGTCCAGCCCTCGATCAGGTGCTCCTCACGTGCCTGGCCCCCGACCCCAGCGGCCGCTTTCAGTCCCCCGACGAAGTGCGCGCCGCGCTTCAGCCGCTCGTGGCCGACGCGCCGGAAACGGCCGCGGAAGACTTCGATCTCGACGTCGACATCGACATCGACATGGCGAGCCAGCGTCCGCCCGCAACCGCTGCCGCAGCCGCGGTGCCCGCCCCGCCCAAGCCGCCCCGTCCGCCCGCCGCTCCTGGCGCGCCTCAGGTTGGCGCCCGGGTCAGCATTCACGAAGAGTTCCGCCCCTCCCTTCCGGGTGCGCCCGGCATGGTCGGGGGTCCAGCGCCCCAAGCGCCCGCGCCAGCGGCCGAGGTGGACCTGGGCGGCTTGCTCGCGAAGATCACCGAGAACGACGCCGCCCGTTGGATGGTGGTCAAGGACGGGCTGGACCACGGACCCTTCTCCGGCCGTGAGCTCGTCGAACTCATCGTGAAGAGCGACGTGCTCGAAGAACACTCGTTGATGAACATGGACACCGGCGAACGCAAACTGCTGCGTCAGTGGCCGGAGTTCCGCGAGTTCATCGACCAGGCCAAGATCGGGCGGGACGAAAAAGCGCGCGCCGCCGCGATCGCCTCGGCCGAAGCCGGCGAAAAACGCAGCGGTGTGTTCAAGATCGCGGTCGCGGCGGCGTTGCTGCTCGCGGTCGGTACGGGGGTGACCATCTTCCTCGTGACCCGCGAGAGTGGCGAGACCGAGAACGTGGCCGCCGCGAACCTCGGGGATCTCTTCGCGCGCGGCGAGATCGAATTGACTGGCACCGCGGGCATCCTCCCCGACCCACCCCGGAGCGGGCGCCGGCACGGCATGGGCGGCGGCATGCGCGCCGCCGTGATGGCCGGACAGTTCGTCGGTTCCTACGAAGACGCGATGAACGTCCCGATCGAACTCGGCGACGTGACCTCGATGGGTGGACAGGGCCGGCTCGATCCAGGGTCCGTGCAGGGCGTGATGAACCGGAACCTCAACCGGATCTTCAACTCGTGCGTGGTGCCCGAGTCGCGCCGCGGCGGCAGCCTCGGCAACGTGACGATCGACATCGCGATCGCGGGCAGCGGTCGGGTGATGGGCGTGAGCGCGCGCCAGGGCAGTGGCCAGTTCAAGTCGTGCATCCGCGGCGCGGTGCGCAACATTCGTTTCCCGACATTCGGATCCGCGCGCATGGGTGCGCGGTACGGCTTCAGCGCGAACTGAAATGCGTCCACCGAGACGAACCGTGCTGGTCGGGCTCGCGCTGCTGACACTCCTCTGCGCGTGCGAAGCGACCCTCGAAGCGGACCTCGCCGAAGAACAAGCGAACCAGGTTTTGGTCGCGCTCCACGAACGCGGCATCGGCGCTTCCAAAGAGCAGATCGGCGGGTCGGGCGAAGACGCGCGTTTTGCCGTCATGGTGGCGCCGGAAGAGGTGGCGCCCGCGCTCGAAGTGCTGCGCGCCGATGGTCTGCCGCGCACCCCGGATCCAGGGCTCGCGGAGATCTTTGGCGAAGGCGGCCTCGTGCCCACCGCGACCGAAGAGCGTGCCCGCTTCCTGACCGGCTTGAGCGGCGAACTCGCCCGCTCGATCGAAGTCATCGACGGTGTGCTCGATGCGCGGGTCCACTTGGCAATTCCTGGCCGCTCGCGGCTGACGCTCGAGACCGAGACCACCCATCCTCGCGCCAGCGTGCTCATCGAATACCGTGGCGCCGAGCCGCCCTACGACGCCGACGCAGTGCGCGCGCTCGTCGTGGGCGCCGTGGACGAGATGCGGACCGAAGACGTCGCCGTCATCGGCGTGCAGACGCAGCACGCCGCCGAACCCCGCGAAGCCCGCCTCGTTTCGCTCGGGCCGGTCACGGTCACCCGCGGAACCGCTGGCGTGCTCAAGGGCATCCTCGCCGGTGCCCTCGTGCTGAACCTGCTGCTCGCCGTGCTCCTCGTCTGGGCCTGGCGCCGCAAGTCCACCGCCCCACCTCCCGATCCCGACGCCGCCCCCGCGGTGTAGCGCGCCCCGCGAAGCGACCCATCAGACTTCTGTTGCGCTCGGCCGGGCCCATGGGCGAACCTCACCGCCCGCGCTTGGGGACGAGCGCAGTGGAGTCCGCGGGGTGTGGCCTTCACCAAGGGGTATGGATCCAGACGCGCCAGAACGCGTCAGCCACAAGGGGTGTTTGAATGTCGTCGTCCAAGTTTCTCGAGAACACGCAGCTCTACGTCGACCGCGCCGCCGCGCACCTGAAGCTCACGCCGGACGTCACGAAGCAGCTCAAGACGCCGCACCGCGAAGTGCGTGTGGAACTGAACATCCGCATGGACGACGGGACCATCGGGACGTTCATCGGGTTCCGGGTGCAGCACGACGACGCGCGCGGGCCCTTCAAGGGCGGGCTGCGCTACCACCACCACGTCGACGCGATGGAGGTGACGGCACTGGCGTCGTTGATGACTTGGAAGACCGCGGTCGCGGGTGTGCCCTTCGGCGGTGCCAAGGGTGGCATCCAGGTCGACGCGAGCAAACTCTCGCAGGCGGAACTGCAGCGGCTGACCCGCCGGTTCATCGACGGCATTCACGACATCATCGGAGCGACCACCGACATCCCGGCGCCCGACGTGAACACCAACGGCCAGGTCATGGCGTGGATCTTCGACCAGTACGCGAAGTACCACGGCTACCAGCCGGGGGTCGTGACCGGCAAGCCGCTCTCTCTGCGGGGATCCGAAGGCCGAACCCAGGCCACCGGGCGTGGCGTCGTGTACGCGAGTGAAGAGATCCTGGCGCACCACGGCGAGGAGCTGAAGGGCAAGACCATCGTCATCCAGGGCTTCGGCAACGTCGGCAGCTGGGCCGGACACGACTACGTCGCGAACGGCGCCAAGGTCATCGCGATCAGCGACATCACGGGCGGCTACGTGAACCGCGAGGGCATCAACATCGCCGCGGCGATGGCCCACTGCGAGAAGAACCGCACCCTCGAAGGGTTCTCGGGCGCAGAGAAGGTCGATGGCAACAGCGTGCTCACGATGAAGTGCGACATCCTGGTGCCGGCCGCGCTCGGCGGCGTGCTCACGGCCGACAACGCCGAGGACGTCCAGGCCCGCTACATCGTCGAAGGCGCGAACGGCCCCACGGATCCCGAAGCGGACGAGGTCTTCGATCGCAAGGGCATTCATGTGGTGCCGGACATCTACGCCAACTGCGGCGGCGTGACCGTGAGCTACTTCGAGTGGTCCCAGAACATGCAGCACTTCTACTGGGAAGAGGACCGGGTCAACACCGAGCTGCGCAAGGTGATGAAGAAGGGGTTCGCGAACCTTCTCCAGGTGCAGAACACCCACAAGTGCAACCTGCGCATGGCCGCGTTCATCCTGGGCGTGATGCGCGTCCGTGAAGCGACGGAGATGCGCGGCCTCTAGCCACCGCCGGGTCGTCGAGTCGGCCGCGGGGACCCCCAAAGTCGGGTACCCTCGCGGCCGTTGATCCGGCTCGAAGGCATTCACAAACAGTTCAAGGGTCCGGTGCTGCGCGACGTGAGTCTCGACGTGCCGGCCGGCTGCATCTTCGCGCTCATCGGGCCGGGCGCGGCCGGCAAGAGCGTGCTCTTCAAGATCGTGGCCGGGCTGGTCGAACCGGATGCGGGCAAGGTCTTCGTCGACGAAGACGAGATCACCGCCCTGGACGCGTTGGCGCTCAACGTCGTGCGCCGGAAGATCGGCTACCTGTTTCAGAACTACGCGCTGTTCGACATGACGGTGGCGGAGAACATCGCGTTCCCGCTGCGGCGCTTGTTCGATTTGCCGGAAGCCGAGATCCAGGAGCGGGTCGCCGAACGGCTCGAGCGGGTCGCCCTCCCCGGCACCCAGCAGCGCATTCCCGCCAGCATGTCCGGCGGACAGAAGAAGCGGGTCGGCGTGGCGCGGGCCACGATTGCCAGGCCGCCCATCGTGCTCTACGACGAACCCACCGCGGGTCTCGACCCGGTCACGAGTCAGAAGATCTACGACCTCATCCGAGAAGAGCAGCGCAGCGGAGACACCACCGTGATGGTGATCTCGAGCGATGTCTCCGGCGTGCTCACCATCGCCGATCGCGTCGGCATGCTGCACGAAGGGCGCTTGGTCTTCGACGGTACCGCGGACGAAGCCCGGAGCTCTGAGATCCCGGTGGTCCGCCAGTTCGTGCATGGCCTGACCGAAGGTCCGCTGTGACCGAGATCGGAACGCGCGCATGAGCGAGTCCGTGGCACTCGTGTTGCCGGCCAAGATCGGCAGCGGACTGCTCTCGATCGCCAGCCAGATCGGCGGCGTGGCGATGCTGCTCGGTCAGATCCTCGCGCGGCTCAACCCGCGGAAGATCGACCGGCACGAGCTGTTCCGGAACCTGCACCGCATGGGTGTGCGCAGTGTGCCGATCATCTCGGCGACGGCGGCGTTCACGGGCGGCATCATGGTCATCCAGGCCGCGCCTTTCGTCGAGCAGTTCCAGGCCACCGGGTTCATCGGGTGGGCCGCCACGTTCACCACCTTCCGGGAGATCGGCCCGCTTCTGATCGGTCTGATCTTCAACGGACGGGTGGGCGCCAACAACACCGCGGAGCTCGGCACGATGGCGGTGACCGATCAGATCGACGCACTGCGCGCGCTGGCGATCGATCCCGTGGCGTACCTCGTCGTGCCCCGGGTCTTGGCGATGGTCAGCATGATGGTGTGTTTGTGTGTGATCGGCGACGCGGTCGCGCTCGGCGGCGCGATGCTCACCGCCGACCTCCTCCTCGACGTCAGCCCGCAGCTGTTCTGGAGTTCCGCGATGGAGCGGCTCGAGATCTGGGACTTCTGGGTTGGCCTCATCAAAGCATTCCTGTTCGGTCTGATGATCGCGCTGATGTCCTGCTACTACGGACTCGCCACCCGCGGCGGCGCCCCTGGCGTCGGCCGCGCCGTCAACGCATCGGTCGTCGCGGCGGCCGCGGGCATCTTCATCGCCGACTATTGCTCGACGTTCATCCTGGACTGATCCGATGGGTTTTACTTCACGCGCCGAAAACACCTCGCCGATCACCGCGCTCAAGATGGTGATCTCGGACGTGGGCGCGGTCTACCGGCTGTCTGTGCGAACCATCTATTACCTGTTCCACGGCAAGCGAGAGAAGGGCGCGATCGCGGCGCAGATGTACGCGATTGGCAACCAGTCGATGTTCTTCATGGCGGTGACCATGGCGTTCATCGGCGCGATCATCACGTTCCAGACCGGCCTGCAGAGCCAGAAGCTCGTGCCCGACATGTCGATGGTGGGCGCCACATTCACCAAGCTGCTGATCCGCGATCTGGCGGCGTCGGTCGGAGCGCTGCCACTCGCCACGCGCGTCGGCGCAGGCATCGCTGCGGAGATCGGCTCCATGGTGGTGACCGAGCAAGTGGATGCGATGCGCATGTGCGCCGCGGACCCCGTCGACTACCTGGTGGTGCCGCGGTTCGTCGCGTCGGTGATCATGAGCGGGGTGGTCCTGATCATCGGCGGATTCATCGCGTTCGGCGCCGGCATGCTGGTGGCGAACGTGATGTTCGACGTGAACCCGCACACGTTTGCGAACCTCTCCATGGTGAACTCGGGCGACGTGATCATGGGCGTGACCAAAGCGTTCACGTATGGCGGCGCGATCGCGCTCGTCAGTGCGCAGCGCGGGCTCGCCACCTTCGGCGGCTCCGAGGGCGTCGGCTGGGCCACGACCGAAGCGGTGGTCGGCAGCTGCTTCGCCATCATCGTGCTCAACCTCATCATCAGCATCTTCGGGTACTTCGTTTTTCCGGCCCTGTGAGCCGGACGACGATCCACACCGCGATGGCCGCCCGATGACCATTCGATTCGTCGACATCAAGAAGGCCTTCGGCCCGAAGGTCGTGCTCAACGGCGTGACGCTGGAAGTCTCCGACCGGGAGTGTTTCTTCATCATCGGCGCGTCCGGCGTGGGCAAGAGCGTGCTGATCAAACACCTCATCGGCCTGCTCCGCCCGGACGACGGCGACATCTTCCTCGGAGACCAGGAGGTCTCGCGGCTGAGCGAGACGGAGCTGTATCCGGTGCGGATGAAGTGCGCGATGGTCTTCCAGAGTTCCACCCTGTTCGACTCCATGACCTGTGCCCAAAACGTCGCGCTTCCCCTGCGCAAACACCGGGGCATGTCGATGGACGACGCGATCGCCGACGCGCGCAGCCGGCTCGAAGTGGTGCAGATGGAGAAGTACGCCGACCGCTTCCCAGCGGAGCTCGGGGACGGAATGCGGAAGCGGGTGGCCATCGCCCGCGCCCTCACGCTCGACCCCGAGTACGTGCTCTTCGACGAACCCACCACCTCCCTCGACCCGGTCAGCGCACGCCGCACCGACCAGCTCATCCGGCAACTCTGCGACGAAGTCGGGGTCACGAGCATCGTGGTGAGCCACGATCTGACCTCCATCTTCTCGATCGCCGACCGAATCGCGATGTTGTACAAGGGCACGGTGCGGATGTTGGGCAGCCCGGAAGACTTTCGCGCGACGGACGACCCGATCGTCCAGCAGTTCATCCAAGGGCGGGCCGAAGGCCCGATGGACGTCTGACGCCGATGTCGTATGACGTTCCGATGACCGCCCTCCCCGCTTCGACGCACCCGTCCGGGTGGATGCGATGAGCGAGAAGAAGAAGGGCTTGAGCGTCGAGGTCCGAGTGGGGCTGCTGGTGCTCGTCGCGCTCGGCATGCTCGGCGCGTTCATCTTCTTTCTCGGCGGGGTGGAACTCGGCGACCAGTACGAACTCTTCGTCGACTTCGACAACCCGGGCAACGTGCAACCCGGCGCCTCCGTGAACGTGGGCGGCATCCGAGTCGGCCGGGTCGAGGAGATCGAGTACCGCGGTGGACGCCTCGATCCGCAGACTGGCCGCCGGCCGCTGATCCGCATGAAGCTCGAGATCGACGACAACATCCGCGACACGATCCACGAAGACGCGCTCTTCTACGTCACCAGCCAGAGCATGCTGGGCGAATCGATCATCGCGGTGGATCCGGGCGACCCCGAACGGCCCGCGCTCGAAGCCGGCGCGATCGTGGAAGGCGTCGACCCCCCCCGACTCGATCTCGCGCTCTCCCTCGCCTACGAGTTGCTTGAAGGCATGACCAGCCTGGTCCGGGACAACCGGGAGGAACTGGCCGGCCTGCTGACCTCGGCGGCGAACATGATCCGGCAGCTCGACGAGTTGCTCCAAGAGAACGACGGCCGGCTCGACAACATCCTCGCGAACGTCGAGCGCGCGACCGAGCAGACCAACGAAGTCCTCGACGGAGCCAACGGCATCGTCAACGGCGCCCGGCTCCAACGCACCATGCGCAACCTGGACTCGACGCTCGCCTCCGTCGCACGCGACATCGATCCCATCCTCCGGGACGTGCGCTCCATGGCGGAGAACGGCTCCGGCGCCCTCGAAGCGTTCGGTCCGCAGCAGCAGGAAGAGATCCGCACCGCCATCCACGAAGCCTCCGAGCTCGCCGAGACCGCGAACGCCACCATCGCGGACGCCCGAGGCATCGTCGGCCACATCCGCGAAGGCCGCGGCACGGTTGGCGGCCTGGTCATGGACGAAGAGATCTACGACGACATCCAGGAGATGCTTCGCGACCTGAAGCACAACCCCTGGAAACTCTTCTGGCGCGAGTAGTCCGCGCGCCAGTACCTGCCCCCCACGAGAAGACGGCAAGCGCTGAAGGATGGCCCGGGATCGGCTTCGGCTTCGGCCTTCGGCATCGGCATCGGCTTCGGCCGCGGCTTCGGCTTCGGCCTTCGGCACCGGCATCGGCTTCGGCGTCGGCTTCAGCTTCGGCATGGCCGCTCCGCCTTCCAGGGGAGTCAGACCCCCGTGTCTACGCCCACGTCTTCCATGCCGGCGTCCGTGCCCGCGTCCATCTCCACCGGCCCCGCATCGGTGCCCGCGTCGGTCCCCGCGTCGGTCCCCGCGTCCATCTCGACCGGACCCGCATCCGTGCCCGCGTCCATCTCGACCGGTCCCGAGTCCACGCCAGGTCCCGAGTCCACGCCGGGTCCCGAGTCCACGCCGGGTCCCGAGTCCACGCCAGGTGCGTCTGCCATCGGAGCGTCCACGAGGTCGCCGGCATCTTCCATCATCATCTCGCCGGCGTCTTCGGGGACCATGCCCATGATGCCGGTCAGATCGCTGGAGCAGACCCCCATCACACACGCGAGGCCCGGCGCGCACTCGATGGCCCGGGCGCACGTCGCACCTTCGGGTTTGTCGAACCCGGTCCCACCGCATGCGCTGGCGGTGAGCAAGAGAAGCGTTCCGAGGGCGGTGCCCACGGCTGGGTGCGTCGACAAGGTGGGGTGAATCACGGCGTTCGAAGAATAGCAGTCTCTCCCAAGGTCCGGGTCCCTGTGCGTGTCCAACTCGTTGCGACGGTCCGAATTGCGTAAAAAGGCGAGCAATCACGCGCGCCTGCGACATCTCAGTCCGTTGACAATTCGACGCGAGACCTGCTACTTTTCAGCGCCAACACCGGCCCGAGCCCCAACGGAGCACCCCCTAGATGTCCGAGCAGAAGGAATCCTCTGTTCTCTTCAATCTTCAGGAGCTGATGCACCTCGAAGAGGATCGCATCGCCGATGAAGAGGAAGTCGCACGTCAGCAGGCTGAAGACGCCCGCAAAAAACGTGAAGAGGAAGAGCGCCAAAAGCGCGAAGCCGAAGAAGCCAAGATTCGCGCCGAACAGGAAGCGATTGCGGCAGCCGAGCGCGCGAAGCGTGAGGAAGAACTGCGGGTTCAACGTGAAAAGGAAGAGGCTGCGCTCCGCGTGCGCCTCGACGCCGAAGCGCAGTCCCGAGCCAAAGAGCAGCAGCGCCTGCTCGAGCACGACCGCCAGATGGCGGAGATCAAGGCGAAGGAGAAGAAGGGCGTCAACCCGATGGTCATCGTCGGATTGGTCACGGTCCTCTTGGGCGCCGTCGCCGGTGTCTACTTCGGTGTGATCGCGCCGCAGCAGGAGCAGGCGGCCGAGGCCGCTCGGCTCGCACGGGAAGCGGCGGACCGGCAGGCCAACGAAGCGCAGCAGGCGCGCGAGCAGGCTGCCCAGGAAGCCCAAGCCCGGAGGCAGGCAGAAGAAGCCCGCCGTCGCGCAGAAGCCGAGGCACTTGCGGCCGCCGCCTCCGCCATGGAAGCCGCAGCCGAGAACACCGCGTCCTCCCCGATGCGGCGCGTTCGGCGTCCGCGCAGCATGACCAGCACGATGATGAGCGGCGGAGACTCCGACGACCCGTTGGCCGGTTTGGATCTCTAGCCAGTAGCCCTTCTCGACATTCGAGTCACAATCGAGCGATCTCCCTTTGGAGGTCGCTCGATGTGTTTGTAAGCAGTGGTTTCTGAGCGATGACGCATACCCCATGACAGGCCCAGCCCCCGAGCTCGCGTTCGCCCTGGACGTGCCCAGCGCCGCCCAGGCCACCGAATGGATGGGACGGCTCCACGGTCACGTCGATGTGTTCAAGGTGGGGCTCGAGCTGTTCATCGCCGAAGGCGCCTCCATGGTGCGGGCCGCGGCCTCCACGGCGGACTGCTTCCTCGATCTGAAGCTCCACGACATTCCAGCCACCATGGCCCGCGCCGCGTCGCGTGCCGCGTCCCTCGGCGCCCGCGACCTCACCATCCACGCCAGCGCCGGCCCAGCCGCGATCGAAGCCACCCGGCGCGCGGTGGAGGGATCGGGCATGCGCCTCCTCGCGGTGACCGCCCTCACCTCTCTGGACGCCGCAGCGCTGAAAACGATCGGCATGGACGGCGACCCGGCCGCGGTGGCCCTTCGGCTCGGCAAGCTGGCGTTCGACGCGGGTGCCCACGGCCTCGTCTGTTCGGCGCACGAATGCGCTGCCCTCCGCGCACTGTCCTCCGAGCTCGTCCTCGTGGTGCCAGGAGTTCGCCCCGCGGGCGGGGACCGCGGCGACCAGAAACGCACGGCCACCCCCGCCGAAGCCGTCCGGGCGGGCGCGACCATGTTGGTGGTGGGGCGTCCCATTCGAAATGCAGAGGACCCGATCCTCGCCGCGCGTGCGATACGGACCGAGATGAACACAGCGATGCAGGACTCCCCGTGAACCGAATCATCGCGGGACGCCGCGCGGTCATCGAAGCGATGCGCGCCAAGACCGTCACGACCCTCTTCGTCGACGCGTCGATGAGCCGGAAGCTCGCCGAGTTCGTGGACGAAGCGCGCACCCACGACATCGCCGTCAAGACCGTGGACCGTGACCAGCTCGACCGGCTGGCGAAACGGGAGGGCGTCAAACACCAGGGCGTGCTGGCGGAAGGACCGCCCTACGCCTACCGCGGGCTCGAGGAGATCGCCCACCACGCAGAGATCGTCGTCGCGCTGGACGAACTCTCGGATCCGCACAACTTCGGCGCCATCGTCCGCACCGCCATCGCGTTCGGGGTGAGAGACATCGTGCTGCCGGAGCGACGCTCCGTGCAAGTCACCGCGTCGGTCGTGCGCGCTTCGGTGGGTGCGACCGAACATGCCCGCATCGCCCGCGTCACAAACCTGCAAAAGGCGCTCGTCGATCTCACCCACCGCGGCTTCCGCATCCTGGGACTCGATGCGTCGGGCTCCGAAGATCTCACCATGCTCCACGGGGCCGGCGAGACCGACAAGCGCGTCATCGTCGTGGGTTCGGAAGGCAAAGGACTGCGTCGGCTGGTGCGCGAGCGCTGCGATACGCTCTGCCGGATCCCGCAGGTCGGTCCGGTCGCCTCGCTGAATGCCTCGGTGGCGGCGTCCATCGCCTTGTACGAAGCCACTCGATCGCGGGCGTGACCGCCCGCCCGTCCATGGAGGTGTCCGCGTGACCCAGCCCAAACGAGCCCTCATCCTGACCGGCGGCGGGGATGCCCCCGGCCTCAACGCAGTGGTCCGCGCCTTCGTCAAACACGCCGCCGGCTGCGACCTCGAGGTCCTCGGAAGCGAAGACGGTTTCGCCGGCCTCCTCGACGACACCCCGAGAATCCGGCGGCTCGACACCGACGACGTGCGCGGGATCCTGCCGCGCGGCGGGAGCGTGCTCGGGTGCTCGAACCGGGCGAATCCGTTCGCGTACAAGGGGCCCCAACACGACGAGGCACCGCGAGACGCAAGCGCGCTGGTGGTGTCGCGGCTTCACGATCTGGACGTCGACGTGCTGGTCCTCGTGGGCGGTGACGGCACCATGTCCATGGGCATGCGGTTCATCGAGATGGGCGTGAAGGTCGTCGGCGTGCCGAAGACGATCGACAACGATCTGGCGGCCACCGATTTGACCTTCGGCCTCGACACCGCGGTGAGCACCGCCACGTGGGCAATCGACGCGCTGCACTCGACGGCCGAGGCACACGACCGAGTGATGGTGATCGAGCTGATGGGCCGCCACGCCGGGTGGATTGCGCTGAGCGCCGGCATCGCCGGCGGCGCCGACGTCATCCTCATTCCAGAGATCCCCTACGACGTCGCGCGGGTGGCGAAGAAGATCCGGCGACGCAGCGAGCTCGGGTCGAACTTCAGCATCGTCGTGGTGGGCGAGGGCGCCATGCCGGCGGGCGGCACCTTCTCGACCGTCGCGGAGGGATCCGAAGGCCATCTGCCGAGGCTCGGCGGCGCCGGCGTGCAACTGGCAGCTGCGCTGGAAGGACTGGTGCCGCACGAGATCCGGACCACCGTGCTCGGCCACATCCAACGGGGCGGTTCTCCGTCCGCCTTCGACCGGGTGCTCGGCACCCGGTTCGGCGTGCACGCGGCGAAGCTCTGCGCAGAGGATCGCACCGGTCGCCTGGTCACGCTGGAAGGCACCACCGTGCGCAGCCGGCCGATCGAAGAGGCGGTCGCTGCGCCCAAGCTGGTTCCGATCGACGGTCAGCTGGTCTTTGCGGCGCGCGCCATCGGCATCGAAATGGGCGCCTGAGCCCCACCGTCCCTCTTCGCCTCATCTTCAGCCCGAGCAGAGCCCGAGCCGTGTGGCCGTCAGCCGAGCATCGAGAGCAGCGAGGTGCACATGGCGCCGAGTTCTCCGTGGACGACGACGTCCGCGTCCTCGTCGAAAGGCGTCGCGTCCCGGTTGAGCAACACCACTTGGGCACCGTTCAGTTTGGCGAGCGGTACGAGTCCCGCAACGGGGTGCACCGTCAGCGAGGTGCCGAGCACCAGCAAGAGATCCGCCTGCCGCACTTCGGTCTCCGCCACCGCGAACACCGGCGGCAACATCTCCCCGAAGAGCACGACGTCGGGTTTCAGCTGGGCCTTGTCGCACGCGGGACAGACCGGCGCGGTGTGAGGCGGCGTCTCGAAGACCACGTCGAGCCCGAGCACGTGGCCACAGTCGAGGCAGCGGACCGTCTGAAACGTTCCGTGCACTTCGAGGACGTGCCGCGAACCGGCCCGCTGGTGCAGTCCGTCCACGTTCTGGGTGACGACCGCTTGCACGCGTCCACGCGCTTCGAGGTGCGCGAGCAGCCGGTGGGCCGGGCTCGGTTCTGCATGGACGAGCGGGCCCAGCGCGTCCCGCCAGAAATCGTAGAAGCGCGCGGCGTCCGCGCGAAAGCCCTCGATGCTGGAGACCTCCATGGGATCGTGCTCGGCCCAGAGCCCGGCGTCGCTCCGGAAGTCCGGAATGCCGCTCTCGGTCGACACCCCAGCACCGGTGAGCGCGACCACGTAGCGGGCGGCTTCGATCCGCGTCGCCACGTCGCTGAGCTTCGGCTCGCGCACGCTCATGGCAGCACCTCCCCCACAAACGCAGCGAGCACCTGCGGAAGGTCGGGAGCCTCCCCGAGCATGCGGAGCCCATGGTGGCTGCCGGGCACGATGTGGGTGCGGCCCGTGGTCACGGCGGCGGCGAGTGCATCGGCGGTCTCCTTGGCGGGCGCCTCCCCCTCGGCCGCGACGGCCAGCAGGCGCCTCGCGCCAAACGCTTCGGCGGCGGGCAAGGTCTCGAGGCCGCGGTAGTCGCGGCCAGGCGAAAGCGCGAAGACGCCGACCACATCCTCGCGACGTGCGCCCGCGACCAGGGCAGCCGACGAACCGATGCTCGACCCGCCGAGCACGAACTTCGTGACGCCGCGGGAACGGGCGAACTCGATCGCGCGCTCGGCGTCGTCGGGCAGCTTCGCCCAGTCGACATTCTCGAACTGACGCCAGAGCACGATCGCCGCCGGTCCTTCCGCAGCTGGATTGGCCACGCTCTCTCCGTGTCCGCGCAGGTCGACCGACAAGATGGAGACGCCGAGCGGACGAAGTGCATCGATCACCGGACCCCACTCGCTCCGCTCGGAGCTCAACTGATGCAACAGCACGACGCCGTCGGCGGGACGGGTGGTGCCACGCCAGAACGTGCCGACGAGCTTCACGCCCTCTCCATCAAACTCGATGCGTTCCCCCGGCGCGACCTCCGCGCCGGGATCGGCGACCGCGGTTTCCGGCGTCTGGGTCTGGCCAGCATCACCGTCCGACGATCCACACCCTGCCACCACGACCACGCCCAGCGCGCCCGCGACCCACACACTCCGTGCGGTCCACGTTCGCAGCCCACGGTACAGGAAGATGCCCATGCCGGATCCTAGTACGCCCGCCCCGAACTTCGACCCGCCGCAGCGATTCGTGGCGGCCCGTTCTGGGACCGCGTCAGAAGTCGTCGTCGAGCTCGGCGTCGAAGTCAGATTCCTGGATCTGCTGTTCGATCGCTTCTTCTTCGGCAGTGGTCGTCAACGCCGTGGCGTTCGACGCGAGGTACGCGCCACCTGCACCCACCACCGCAAAGACCGCCATTCCGGCCCACTTCTTGGGGGACTCGAGCTTCTTGAAGCTCCAGAACATCCCCGCCAGTGCGCAAAGGCCCAGCAGTCCGCCTGCGCCCGAAACCAACATCCACGATTCCATCGTCGACCCTCCGTTTCGGAGTGTACGGGAGGTTGGGCCCATTCGTTACGCGGAACTCAACTCCGGCGGACGTAGAGCTCGGCTGGAATGGCCTTCACGAACTCGTCTGCGACCGCTGCGACCAGGGCCGGGTCCTTGCCGTCGAAGGTCACTTTGACCTTGTGGTCGTCGGCCTCGAAGCGTGGGTAGCTACCGACCGCCACCGTGGGATGGGCCGCGCTGAGCTGGCTCAAGACCGGGGCGATGATGCCCTCGTCGCAGTTCGTGTAGACCGCGCAGGAGGCAAATCCCTCGCCTTCGAGCTCCTTGAGCACGACGTCGAGTTTCATCCGGAAGATCGCCGGCACCCCCGGCAGGACGTAGACGTTGTCCACCACCAGCGTCGGCCACGGAACGTCTTCGCTCGAGAGGAGGCGGCTGCCCGCAACGATGTCGGCCATGCGCAGATGTGCATCGGTCACCGGTTTGTCCCGGCGGGCATGAAACGCTCGGATGAGATCCACGATCTCGTCGGAGCGCACCACATCGCGACCGAACGAGTGCGCCACGCCGGCGACGGTGACGTCGTCGTGGGTCGGCCCCACCCCGCCGCTCGTGAAGACGTAGTCGTGGGCGGTGCGGAGGCTCGTCAGCTCCTCGCTGATGACCTCGATCTCGTCGCGGCAGACCACGATGCGTCGAAACTCCACCCCGCGCGCGAAGAGCCCTCGCGCAAGACTCGCGATGTTCCCCTCTTCGATCTTGCCGGTGAGGATCTCGTTCCCGATGACGAGTGCAGCTGCAGACTTGGACCCCATCGCGACCGAACGATACTCGATTCAGCTGCGGGTGTTGGGGCGGATGCGACGGCTTCGGATTCGGCGTCGGCTTCGGCGTCGGCGTCGGCGTCGGCTTCGGCGTCGGCTTCAGCGAGTTGGTTGCTCCGAACTCTCCCTGAAACGGAGCAGCGCCAGCAAATCACGCAACGCCAGCAGGCGCTGCTACTGCGGAATCGGGCGGAGTGCGATGCGTACCGTGGTCGTGCCCGCCGGCAGATCCACCTCGACGTCGTGCGGAAAGTATCCGGGCGCCTGGATCGTGACCCGGTGGTGGCCGACCGTGAGTTCTTTGGGCTCGCGGGTGAGAATCGCGCCGGAGCCGACGAAGTGTTCGTCGACGAACACGCGCGCTGTCTCGGGCTCCGCGATCACCTGCAGCTTGGCGCGCTCCGGCCCCGAGATGCGGTAGCAGCCAGCCGTCGAGAGGAGGGCCGCACACACGAGCCCCAAACCGAAGCGGGTCACCAACCTTGCTCCACTTCCACGACCGCTTGGAGCGATGCGCGCGGCACGGCGACGACGAGTACCGCCGACCCATCGACCAGGGCTCGAACCGCCACGACGCGCGCTTCGTTCTGGACGACATCGTGCGCCGCCTCGGCCACCGCGGGCGAGACCAGCACGCGGGTCAGCGTCTCGTCGACGTGTTGGTGGAGCCGTTCGATCGCCCGGGCTTCGCCCGTTCGGCGCGCCGACGCGCGTCGGGCACGAAAGGTCACCGTGCGAAGATCCGGCGTGCCGAGCGCGGCGGCTTCGACGTCGGTGCCGGACACGGCGGGTGCCGTGTCGGTCCAGGGCACGACGCGTGGCTGCGCGAGCGCGGATCCGGCCAAAAACGCCGAACCGAACACGATGGCCGCGATGCGCCGCACTACTCCCACTCGATCGTGGCCGGAGGTTTGCTGGAGATGTCGTACACGACGCGGTTGCATCCCTTCACCTCGTTGATGATGCGATTCGAGGCACGCGCGAGGAGTTCGTAAGGCAACCGCACCCAGTCCGCCGTCATTCCATCGCGCGACTCGACGGCGCGGATGGCGATGACCCAGTCGTAGGTGCGTTCGTCGCCCATCACACCCACGGTGCGGACCGGCACCAGCACGCAGAAGCTCTGCCAGATGGACTCGTAGAGGCCGGCGGCGCGGATCTCCTCTTCGAGGATCGCATCGGCTTCGCGCAGCACGTCGAGTCGACTCTTCTCCAGGATGCCGGGGCAGCGCACCGCCAGGCCGGGGCCCGGAAAGGGCTGACGCCAGAGCACGTCGTGCGGCATGCCCATCGCGGCGCCTACTTCGCGGACCTCGTCTTTGAAGAGCAGCCGCAACGGTTCGCACAGCTCGAGGTTCATGCGCTCGGGCAACCCGCCCACGTTGTGGTGGCTCTTGATGACCGCGCTCGGTCCTTTGAACGAGACGCTCTCGATCACATCCGGGTAGAGCGTGCCCTGCACCAGAAAACGCGCGCCATCGATCTTCTTCGACTCGCGTTCGAAGACGTCGATGAACACGCGGCCGATGATCTTTCGTTTCTTCTCGGGGTCGGTCTCGCCTTCGAGCGCGTCCAGAAACTCGTCCGCGGCGTCGACGTGAATGATCTTCAGCGCGAGTCCGGACTCGCCGAACATCTCCATGACCCGACGGCCTTCGTCCTTCCGGAGCAGGCCGTTGTCCACGAAGATGCAGGTCAATCGATCGCCGATCGCCTTCGAGACCAGCACCGCTGCAACCGAGCTGTCCACGCCCCCGCTGAGCCCGCAGATCGCGTGTCCGTCGCCGATCTGAGTGCGGATCGCGTCGACCGTTCCGTCCACGAACGACTCGGGCGTCCAGTCCGGCGACGCATCCAGGATGTCGAACAGAAAACTGCGGATCAGATCCACGCCGCGCTTCGTGTGCACGACCTCGGGGTGGAACTGGACGCCGAAGATCTTGCGCTCGAGATCGCCGACTGCCGCGTTCGGGCAGCTCTCGGTGTGGCCGAGCACTTCGAACCCGGGCGGCAGTTCCGCGACCCGATCGCCGTGGCTCATCCAGACGTCGAGTTCTTCTCCGGCCGCGAACGGTGCGAGCAGGCCGACGTTCTTGTCGACGCGCATCTTCGCTGCGCCGTACTCCCGGCCGGTCGCGCCCTCGACCCGTCCTCCGAGGAGGTGGCTGGTCAGCTGCATGCCGTAGCAGACCCCCAGCACGGGCACACCGAGCTCGAAGATGGCCCGGTCCACGAGCGGCGCCCCCGGCGCGAACACGCTCATCGGCCCACCGGAGAGGATGATGCCGAGCGGCTCACGCGCGCGCAGCTGCTCCAGCGGTTCGGTACACGGGAGGATCTCGCAGAACACGCGCTGCTCGCGAACACGGCGCGCGATCAGCTGGGTGTACTGGGAGCCGAAGTCGAGAATCAGCACCGGGCGCGGCATGTCGAGGGTCCTAGCAGTGTGGCCGGGCCAGCGCAGTGCGGCGAGTCACGGCTCGTTTGTTGCCGCCAGCACGGGCCTCGCTGCGCGAGGCTGGCGGCCCTACGCACGCGCCCGTCGCACCTGCACGTGCTCGCGCCCTACACCCGGTAGTTCGGGGCTTCTTCGGTCACCACGACGTCGTGGACGTGGCTCTCGCGCAGGCCTTGGCTGCTCTGCCGGACGAACTGGGCGTTGCTCTGCAGCGCTTCGATGGTCTGGCAACCCGTGTAGCCCATGCCGGCGCGCAGGCCGCCGAGGAGCTGATGCACGACGCCAGCGAGTGGGCCACGGTGCGGCACACGGCCTTCGATGCCCTCTGGCACGAGCTTGCGGTCGTCGACGTCGCTCTGACTGTAACGATCCTTGCTGCCCTTCCGCATGGCGCCGATCGAGCCCATGCCCCGGTAGCTTTTGTAGGTGCGGCCCTGGTAGAGCACGAGGTCGCCCGGGGTCTCGTCCGTGCCCGCGAAGAGCGAGCCCATCATCACGCAGCTCGCGCCGCAGGCGATGGCCTTCACCACGTCGCCGCTGAACTTGATGCCGCCGTCCGCGATGATCGGCACACCGCGTTTGCGGGCAACCGACGCGCAGTCGCTGATCGCGGTGACCTGCGGCACGCCGATGCCGGCAACCACGCGGGTGGTGCAGATGGAGCCCGGCCCGATGCCGACCTTGAGCGCGTCCACGCCCGCATCCATCAGGGCCTCGGCCGCAGCGGCGGTCGCGATGTTGCCCGCCACGAGCTGGAGATCCGGGTACTTCTTCTTGGTCTCGCGCACCGCGTCGATCACGCCCTGGCTGTGACCGTGTGCGGTGTCGATCACGATGATGTCGACGCCCGCGCCGAGCAGCGCTTCGGTCCGTTCATGTCGATCGGCGCCGACGCCGATCGCTGCGCCCACGCGCAGGCGACCGCGGTCGTCTTTGATCGCGTGCGGGTGAAGCTCCGCAGTCATGAGATCCTTGATGGTGATGAGGCCGACCAGTCGGCCCTCTTCCACGACCAGCAACTTCTCGATCCGGTGCTGATGCAAGAGCTCCCGCGCGCGCTCCTGCGCCACCCCAGGCGGCACCGTGACGAGCTCCTTCGTCATCAGCTGCGACACCGGTTGATCGAGGTTCTTCTCGAAGCGCACGTCGCGGCTGGTCAGGATGCCGACCGGCCGGTCGCCTTCCACCACCGGGAGCCCGGAGATGTGGTGGTGCCGCATGAGCTCGAGCGCCTTCTCGAGCCGCATGTCCGAGGTGATGGTGATCGGGTCCACGATCATCCCGGTCTCCGCCCGCTTCACCCGAAGGATCTCTTCGGCTTGCTCTGCGGGCGTGAAGTTCTTGTGGATGATGCCAAGCCCGCCCATGCGCGCCATCGTCACGGCGGTGCGCCACTCGGTGACCGTATCCATCGCGGCGCTGAGCAGCGGCACGTTGAGCGAGAGCCCGCGGGTGAGCTGGGTGCTCAGATCCGCGTCCTTCGGAAGAAAGTCCGATGCTCCAGGCAGGAGCAAGACGTCGTCGAAGGTCAGAGCCAAGCGCATGCGTTCTTCGATCACGTCGTCCTCCGGATACTTCCTGGCCACCGCTCCGGCCGCCATTGGCGGCGGAGCATACGCCCGGACCCCCAATGGCGCCCGCCCCCTCTGTGTGATCCCCCAGCGGTCGACGTCCGCTTCGGCGTCGGCGTCGGCTTCGGCGTCGGCTTCGGCTTCGGCGTCGGCGTCGGCTTCGGCATCGGCATCGGCGTCGGCGTCGGCTTCGGCGTCGGCTTCGGCGTCGGCGTCGGCGTCGGCATCGGCATCGGCTTCGGCATCGGCTTCGGCGGCTCAGCACCAGCCTCAGCACCGGCCTCAGCACTGTCAGCGTCGCGGTCGGATTCGGGGGATCGGGTTCAGGAGCTCAGAGCGGAACGCACGTACCGTCTGGCCGCTTCACCCGGACGTGGAAATGGCTCGTGTGTCCACCCACCGTCCGCATGAAGGTGCGCTCCGCGCCGCCGTGCCAGGTCGAGTACGCATGGGTCGCGCGGAAGTAGGGGTTCACCTCCGCCTGCACCACGGCGTCGTCGAAGATGATGCCGCACACCTCGCCGGTGTCGACGAACAGGTTCGCCAACGCGACGGATGCTTCGGTGTCGCACCCCACCCGCGTCGCGCAGCCCGCAGTGAAGTCCGCATGCGTGCCGTCGTCGTGCGTCGCGTGGTCTGCGTCGCCGGTCATCCTGGGCATGCACTCGTTCAGATCCCGAAAGGAGATCGGCGCGTAGGCTGGACGCAACGCTGCCCAGCGGGTCGCGACGGTGTACAGCACTTGGATCAACAGCCGGTTGCCGCGCGAACAGCGGGCCTTGCGATCGTAGAGCCCGGGCGGTTCGGATTCGGGGAGGATGTAGTAGCTGCCGACCATGTCCGACTCGTCGAAGTTCGGGGGCGTGAGCAGACCCGTCGGCGGCTCACACGCGGTGTCGACGGTGAGCCGGTAGTTCGCGTCGGTCGGCATGCGTGGCGTGAAGCCGCCGTCCACCACATGCCAGCCCGTGACGAAGCCGCGCAGCGCGACATCGACTGTGGAGGTGATCTGCACCTCCGCGGTATCTCCGCCCCGGCCGGTCGCCACGGGCGCGATGGTCAACCCTGGCCCGGCGACCCCGACCTCACCGTCGTAGACGGTGGCGCCCGCCTCGTCGTGAAAGACGAGTACCGGATCCCAAGCGCCTGCACCACGGAGCAGCGTCACGTCCACGTCGACACCCGCCATCACCGAGAGCACGAACTCGTGCACGTTGTAATTGCCGGTCGAAAAATCTTCGTCGAGGGAGGTGCGCCCACACGCGCCCGCGCGCAGCGCCTCCCAACAGCTCATCGGACGACCTGCCACGCAGGGCTCGACCGACATCGGGAGGGGCGCGCCCGCGTCGCTCCCCGCGTCGTCCGCGCCCGCGTCGCTCCCCGCGTCGGCCACGAGGGTGGCGTCCATCGAACCCGCATCCACCGATTCGGCGTCCGAGTCGGCCGCATCCATCGTGGACACAGGCCCGGAGGCGCAGGCGAACCAGCAGAGGAGAGAGAGGGTGGCGAAGTGGGATTGCATGGGCGGCCGGCGCGTGCGCCGACGCAAGGATGACATGGGGGCGGTCCGAAGGCGTAGCGCGGAGAGGCTGGCGGACGCCCGAAGCCGAATCCGACCCCGATGCCGACGCCGGGATCCCGCGCTCAGGTCAGCGGCGGATGCGGACCGTCGGGCCGCCGGTCGGGCGCCTGATGATCATGAACGGCGGTGACTGGGTGCGGTCGCGGGCGACTCGGAGTTCGAACTGGATGTTCTGGTTGATGAGGCGCGGCGTGTTCGGCAGACGAAACGTGAGGGTGGTCGGCGTGGCGGCGTCGACATTCACGCGGACGCCACCGAAGCGCAGTTGGTTGGTCCGGGCGCGGGTGGAGAACCCGAACCCTCGCAGGACGACGCGGCATCCCGCGTAGGCGCACTCCGGTTCGATCGCGGTGATGCGGAGTCCGGCCGGCGCCGCGGTGACCTGGAACACACCGCCCGGCATCGAACGTCCGCCCGGCAGCAGCACGGTGACCGGGCCACTCTGGGCCCCCTGCGGCACGACTGCTCGGATCTGAACGGGGCTGTCGCGCGTCGCGGCGACCGCGGCTGCGCCAGCGAACTGCACGAGGATGCCGCGGCGTGGGAATCCTTGTCCGCGGACCGTGACTTCGGTTCCGGCGAATCCGGCCGCGGGCGTCACAGCCGACACCGCGCGTTGGCTGGTCTCGACCTGGAAGTCTTGCGGTGTGCCCGCGCCTCCGCGCATGCCGACGTTGATCGAGATGCGGCCATTGCGGGCCCGGCGCGGGACCTCGACGACGACCTGGCCATCGCTGACCGACCGGACCGACATCGGAATGCCGCCGATGTCGGCGCGCACGATGCCGGCGCGGTCGCCGAAGCCGCGACCGACGATGGTCACGAGCGTGCCGACCGGACCGGAACGGGGCTGGAAGTTCACGATCGCAGGCGGGCTCGTGACGATGAACGGGTTCGGAGGCCGCGCGGTGGCGTGGCCGACCTGGAGTTCGATGGTGCCACTCGGTCCGTTCGGCACTTCGACGCGGAGCTCGTTCGGACTCGCGGTCAACACCCGCGCGTTGGTGCCGCCGATGCGGACGCGGTTGGCCTGCGGTCGGGCATCGAAACCCTGGCCGGAGAGCACGACCACCGAACCGGGCGCGCCACTCGTCGGCACGACCGAGGTGATCGCGAGGCTGGCGGCGACCGTGAAGACATGACGCGAACGCGCGCTCAACGCATACACCGAGACGTCGACCGGGCCGCTCGTGATCCCAGGCGGCACGTCGGCTTGGATCTGGGTGTCGTTCACGCTGCGCACGCGGAGCGGTCGGCCACCGATCTGCACCTGCACGGCGCGCACGTCGGTACCGAAGTGGCGTCCGGTGACGACGAGGGTGGTGCCGGGCGCTCCTTCGTGCGGGGCGAAGTCCGCCACGACGGGCGGGTTCTGGATCCGGAACACCGGGGTGGTGACCACGGTGCCGTTCGGCAACGTCACGACGAACGGATGGGCTCCGCTGGCGCGGCGCGGCATCGTGACGGTGATGGCGTCGGGCGAGGCGCTCATGGTGCGGGCCAGCTGCCCCCCAAAGGTCACTCGGGTGCGCCGGCGGTCGGTCGAGAGACCGGCGCCCCGCAACACCACCCGGCTGCGGGGCGGACCGGCGGCCGGCTCGAGGACCGTGATGGCCACTGGCACGCCGATTTGAAACACCGGGCTCTGGGACTCGCCGGCACCCACCACGCGGACGGTGAAGGGACCGTCCTGAACGCCCGCGGGTACGATGACACGCAGGCTGTGCGGCGTGGCGGCGCGCACCACCACCGGGCGGTTGTTCAGGAAGACGAGGTTGTCCGAAAGACGCGACGAGAAGTTCTGACCCTGCAGCTCGACTTCCGAACCGGGCGGCGCGCTCGGCGGCACCACGGCGGTGATCACTGGCGCCGGGCGTCCGGCGATGACCCGGAAGTAGGGCCCCGCGAAGTCGCCCTGCCGGGTCCGAATCGTGACCGCGCCGCTCGGTGCGTTGGGCGGGAGGGTCACCGTGTAGCGGTTCGGGAGCCGGCGCACGACGGGCAGCTCGACGTTGCCGAGCAGGAAGGTGTTTCGAGGCGAGAAGCCGCGGCCCACGATGCTGATCTCGACACCAGGCGCACCGGTGGTCGGTTCGATGCGCTCGATGACGGGGCGGTTCTGGGCGGTGGCCGACCCGGTGAATGCAGTGGTCATCAAACAGGCCACGGCCAACAGACCGCGGAAGCAAGGGCGCTCGAACATGGTGGACTTTTTCATCGGGGGCCTCGGAGCGTTGGGTGCGTCCTTGGACGCGGAAGCGGCGTGAGCCTCGCCTTCACAGGCGTCACCGTCAACCGACGGAGCACCACGTCCGGTGAGGACGGGGCGCTTGGCGGCGGTATTCACTCGGCCCACCGGGCGGCCGCTTCGGCTTCGCTTCTGGCCATGGATCGATGGCACACTCCGCGCCGATGACCGCTTCGACCAAAGACCGCCCGCCCCTGCTCAAAGCCGCCCACGGAACCGACCTCCGCTGCAAAGGCTGGCCCCAAGAAGCCGCGCTGCGCATGCTGATGAACAACCTCGACTCCGACGTCGCCGAACGGCCCGAGGAGTTGGTGGTCTACGGCGGGACCGGCAAAGCCGCCCGGTCTTGGGCGTGCTTCGACGTCATCGTGCGCGAGCTCGAGGCGCTCGGCCCGGACGAGACGCTGCTGGTCCAGAGCGGCAAAGCGGTCGGCCGGTTCCGGACCCACGCGGACGCCCCGCGGGTGCTCATCGCCAACAGTTTGCTGGTGCCGAAGTGGGCGAACTGGGAGACGTTTCGCGACCTCGAGACCAAAGGCCTGACGATGTTCGGCCAGATGACGGCCGGCTCGTGGATCTACATCGGCACCCAGGGGATCCTCCAGGGCACCTACGAGACGTTCGTGAGCGCCGCCAAGGTGCACTTCGAGGGGACGTGGGACGGACGCTGGATCCTCTCCGCGGGGCTCGGCGGCATGGGCGGCGCGCAGCCGCTGGCGGCGACGATGGCCGGTGCGTCCTTCCTCGGGATCGAGATCGATCCGACCCGCGTCCAGCGCCGCCTCGAGACCCGCTACCTCGACAAAGCGACCACCGACCTCGACGAAGCGCTCCGGTGGATCGAAGAAGCGACGGCGGAGAACAAGGCCACCAGCATCGGCCTGGTCGGCAACGCGGCCGACATCTACCCGGAGCTCGTGCGACGCGGGGTCACACCGGACTTCGTCACCGAGCAGACGAGCGCGCACGATCCTCTGCGAGGCTATGTGCCGAGCGGGGTCGCGCTCGAGGACGCGCAGGCGCTGCGGGACAGCGACCCGGCCGCATACGTCACCCGGGCACGCGAGAGCATGAAACGCGAGATCGACGCGATGCTCGAGATGGTGGCGCGTGGCGCGTTCGCCTGCGACTACGGCAACAACATTCGCGCCGAAGCCGAACAGGCCGGCTGCACCCGCGCGTTCGAGATCCCCGGCTTCGTGCCGATGTATGTCCGCCCGCTCTTCTGCGAAGGCAAAGGACCGTTTCGCTGGGCCGCGCTCTCGGGCGACCCGGAGGACATCGCGGTCACCGACGCGGCGGTCAAAGAGATCGTGCCCGACGACGCGCACCTCCACCGGTGGCTCGACCTCGCAAAAGAACGCGTCGCCTTTCAGGGACTGCCCTGCCGCATCTGCTGGCTCGGCTACGGAGACCGGCACCGGGTCGGCCTCAAGTTCAACGAGCTCGTCGCCAGCGGAAAGGTGAAAGCACCGCTCGTCATCGGCCGCGACCACCTCGATTGCGGATCCGTCGCGAGCCCGAACCGCGAGACCGAAGCGATGCTGGATGGCTCCGACGCGATCGCGGATTGGCCGATCCTCAACGCGCTCATCAACACCGCCTGTGGCGCGACCTGGGTCAGCGTGCACCACGGCGGCGGCGTCGGCATCGGCTACTCGATCCACGCTGGCATGGTGGTGGTCGCGGACGGAACCGAAGACGCCGCGCGCCGGCTCGAGCGGGTGCTGACCGCAGACCCAGGCATGGGCGTGATTCGCCACGCGGACGCCGGCTACGAGGACGCCAAAGCCACCGCGCACGCCAAGGGCGTGCACGTGCCCCACGGCACCGACTGACCATGCTCCGGATCGACGCACTCGTGGTCGCGACCTGCGATGGAAGCGACGACTCGCCCACCGCCGCGCTCGACCTGCGGGAGCGGGCGTCGGTTGGGATCGAAGGCGACCGCATCGTCTACCTCGGACCGACCGAGAACGCACCGGTGGCCGACGAAGTGCGCGAGGTCGGCTGCGTGTTGCCCGGCTTCGTCGACCCCCACACCCACCTCGTCTTCGGGGGCTCGCGGGTGGACGAGTTCCGCCGCCGCATGGGCGGCGAGGACTACCGCACCCTCGCGAAGGAAGGCGGCGGCATCGCCAGCACGGTCCGCGCCACGCGCGCGTCGAGCGACGACACACTCTTCGAACTGGCCCGCGCGCGCTTGTCCGCGTTGTCCGGGTTCGGTGTGACCGCCGTGGAGATCAAGAGCGGCTACGGGCTCGACGTGGAGACGGAGCTGCGCCTTCTCCGCGTGGCGCGCCGCCTGGGCACGCTCGGCCTTGCACGGGTGACCACGAGCTTTCTCGGCGCCCACGCGCTGCCGCCCGGCGAGGCGGATCGCGGCCGCTACGTCCGAGAGGTGATCGAGGCGCAGTTGCCGCGCGTGGTCGCCGAAGGACTCGCGGACACGGTGGACGTCTACTGCGACGAGGGCGCGTTCAGTTTGGAAGAGACCCGCGCGATCCTGAGCGCCGCAAAAGCCGCTGGCCTCGCCACCCGCGCCCACATCGGACAGTTCGCGGATCTTGGCGGCGCCGAGCTGCTCGCAGAGCTCGGTGCGCGCAGTGGCGACCACCTCGAGCAGGTCGACGACGCGGGACTCGCGGCGATGGCGAAGGCAGGCGTGGTGGGTGTGTTTCTACCCGGCGCCTGGCGCACGCTGCGACAGACCCCGCCGGAGGCCGACCGGTTTCGCGGGGCCGGCGTCGCCATGGCGATCGGCACGGACTTGAACCCAGGCACGAGCCCCACCGCCAACCTCCCGTTGATGGCGGCGCTGGCGGTCCGGGATGCGGGGTTCACGATCGAAGAGGCGATCTTGGGAATCACGCGCGTGGCGGCCCAGGCCGCCGGTTTCACCGAGAAAGAATCGGCCAGTGGCCGATTGAGGGTGGGCGGCCCGGCAGACCTCTGTGGGTTCGAGATCAGCGACCCCGCAGCGCTCGGCTACGCATTCGGCGACCTGCGCGCGAGCCTCGCGATGATGGCTGGATCGTTCGCAACGGTTGCTTCCATCCCCCGACTCTGGTGACACTGCGCGTCCTCCATGGACATCGACGTCGACGCTGCATATCAGAGCTACCTCTCACGCTTCCTCACCGAGTGCGGTGACAAACCCGAGGGCGGGTTCGCCAAATTCGGGAACGTGATGATTCAGCGCCTCTCGCGGAAAGACTTCGACGAGCGGCTGAACCACTACATCCGGTGGCACCGCGAGTGCAAACGCCTGCTCGGATCCGGCGCCACGATCAGCGATGTGCTGGTGCTCGAGTTCGAAGAAGCGGCCGCCTGGATCTGCATCAAGGCGCCGAACATGCTGGCCATGTTCAGCGGCGAGCTCGGCGACCCCGACGACCTGATGAAGAGCTGACGGACCGTTGGCGGGCGTCTGCGCGCCAACGACGTTCAGTAGCTCTTCGGGAGGTCTTCGACGTTCATCTGGTCGAGCGCGAACCGGATGAGTGCGCTGCGGCTCATCTTTCGATGGCCCGAGGCTTTGAGTTCCGCAACCGCCGCGTCGAGGCGCCCGAGGTCGTCCTCGTACATCGAGATGCAGATGACTCGGTAGTGATCCGGCTTGGGCTTTTTGGCTTTGGCCCGTTTCGGTTTCGCCTTCGGCTCCACCTTCTTGGGCCCGTCGTAGAACGTCTCGCGAAGCACCTCGCGGACCTCGTCGCCCTGAAGCAGGGCGTCCATTGCTTCACTCGCCATCGTTCGTCTCCATCGGCCCGGTCACCGTCTCGGTCCTGACATTCATGCCGACCTCGGCATGGGCTGCGGCGCCACGCTGCCGCGCGCGAAGGTGGCCTGCACCTTCGCTTGGTCCCCAAACACCTGTCCGGTCGTCGGCAAAAGCCGCTCCACCAACGCCAGGTAGTCCTTCGCGCCATTGCTGCCGGGCGCGTACTCGAAGATCGTCTGCTTGGCGCTCGGCGCCTCGCGGAGCTTCGTGTTCACCCGCACCGGCAGCGCGCACTTGTCTTTGAAGTGTTTCTGCAGGGCGGTGAGCGCATCTCGGGAGATGCGGTTTCGAACGTCGTAGAAGGTGGGCACGACGCCCATGATCTCGACGTCGTGTTTCAAGATGCGCTTCACGTCGCCGAGCGTGCGCAGCACCTGCCGGACCCCGACGAGCGAGAGGTAGTCGCAGGACACCGGCACCACGACTCCGTCCGCGTACACGAGCGCGTTCTGGTTCATCAGCGAGAGCGCCGGCGCACAGTCGAGCACGACGACGTCGTAGCCGTGCACCCTGGAGCCGAGTCGCTCTCGAAGGATGCGGTGGCGGGCGGGCTGGGTCGCGAGGTGCAGCTCCGCGGCGGCCAGGGTCTCGTTCGACGTGATGATGTCGAGGTTCTGCCGCACCGTCACGACGGCTTCTTCGACCGCTGTGCCCTGAACGAGCACGTGGTAGAGGGTTTTCTCGCCGCGGATCCCGAGCGATGCGCCGACGTTGCCCTGCCCGTCGCAATCGACGAGCAGCACCCGGCGGCCCGTTTCTGCGAGACCGGCGGCGATGTTGATCGCGGTGGTCGTCTTGCCCGTGCCGCCCTTGTGGTTGAACACCGCGATGCGCCGAGGCGCGCGGGTGTCGGTCGCCCGCGTCAGCTGCTCGCCGTGGGTGGTGCGGCAGTCCATCGAGCAGAAGTAGGCGCGCTGATCGTCGCTGGTGACGACCTGGTAGGCGTACTCGACCTCGAACTCGTTGCCGCAGGTGGTGCAGTTGGGCGCCTTGGGACCGATGAGGTGCTCGCGCTGGCACTGCGTGGAACACAGGTATACGAACCCGCTCGCTTCCTCGCGCACCTGGTACCGAAAGCGGACAGCGAAGTCGTTCTCGCACACGTGACAGCTCGCTGCGGTCCCGCGCGTCTCGTTGATCGTCGTCATGGAGTTCCTCCGAGCACTCGGATTGCTGGTCCTCGCCCGGACTTCAGCAAGTGCTTCTGGAACCGGTTATCGCGGCGAGACCGAAACGGTCAAAAAACCGGACCTTCAAGTGAACCCAGGGCCCGGTTCACCGAAGGTTCTGGGTCCCGATGCCCCAGACTGCAGAGCTGGACTCCCCCACTGCACAGTTCTCTTGCCAGTGGACACATGCGTCAGGAACAATGCTGGTACGTGTACACCGATCGAGGACGAACTGAGCGGGGTACGAGATGGATTGCGGGACTGGTCGTTGCGGCCGCCTGCGGATTCAGCCTCGCCGCCCCACCCCGAGCCGCTGCCGACGAGATCTGGCTGCTCCAGATCGAACCCGAGGTCGTGGTTCCGCTCTCGGAACCTCAGCGCAGCTGGTTCGGCCCGGGTCTGGCGGGTTCGCTGAGCGTGTTCCGCTCGCTTCACCCGGCGTTCCTGCTGGGCGCACGGGTACGGGGCGGCTTTCTCTTCGATGGCCCCGCGCCGGACCAAGAAGAGTTCGTCGATCCGGGCCTCGGCACCTTCTCCACCCTGACGCTCGCCCTGCGGCTGCGGCCTTTCTTTCGAACCGACGACCCAAGCCGCGGCACAGGCTTCTTCCTGGAGGCCGGCGCCGGCGGGACCATCACCGGCGCCACCCACATCCGCGCGGTGATGGACATCGGCATCGGCTACGGCTTCAAGCTCGGCAAGATCGACCTCGCGCCGGTGGTCCGTTACCTCCAGGTGTTTCAGCCCAACGACCTGCTCGAGCCGCACGACGCACGCATGATCTCCATTGGGCTCGAACTCACGTTCCTCGACGCGCGATCGATCGAGGATCTCCCGGAAGACGAACGCCCGGACGACCCGACCCCGGACACCGACGGCGACGGGTACTTGGATCCCGAAGACGGGTGTCCCCAGCAAGCCGAGGACTTCGACGGGTTCGAGGACGAAGACGGCTGCCCCGATCTCGACAACGACCAAGACCGCCGGCCCGACACGATCGACGAATGCCCAGACGACCCCGAAGACATCGACGGGTTCGAGGACGAAGACGGGTGTCCGGACCTCGACAACGACAACGACGGGTTCCCCGACGACCACGACGGCTGCCCCGACGAGCCGGAGACGGTCAACGGCGTGGACGACCAAGACGGGTGCCCGGACGAAGGCCTCATCGAGATGATCGACGACCGCATCGTGCTCGAAGAACACGTCCTGTTCGACTTCCAGCGCGCCCGGGTGAAGAGCGCAGCCCGGCCGGTCTTGGCCGCCATCGCCGAGCTCGTCCGACAGCACCCCGAGTGGGTGCGGATGCGGATTGAAGGCCACGCCGACGCGCGGGGCGACGCAGACTACAACCGCACGCTGAGCCAGCGCCGGGCCCGAAACGTCATGCGCGCGCTCGTGCGCATCGGCATCGATTCGGCGACGCTCGAGTCCGCAGGATTCGGCACCGATCGTCTGCGGGACGAAGGCACGACCGAGCGCGCGCACCAGCGCAACCGCCGGGTGGAGTTCGTCGTGGTGGCGCGCCGAGCGCCCGAAGGCGACACTGGAAACGCGGCCGAACCCGACCTCGTGTTCGAAACCGGACCGGTGGGAGCACACTGATGCAGACGGAAACACACTTGATGTCGCGCATGCGATGGCTGGCGCTCTTGGGCGGGTGGACGATCGCCGCCGGCTGCGCCAGCCCCATCGTCGGCGCCGAATGCGCCGAAGGCATCCTGATCTGCGAAGGCGTCTGCACCAACACCGAGACCAGCCGCGACCACTGCGGCGCCTGTGGGGTCCGTTGCGAAGTGGGCGATTCCTGCTTCGACGGCATCTGCCGCTCCAGCATCGACACCGGTATGCTCGATGCTGGGCCACGCGACGCGAACATGGACGCGCGCGACATCGGACCGAACGACGCACCGAACCCGCGGCTCGACGGTGAGCTCCTGGACGGCGAAGTCCGAGACGGCGACCTCGGCGACGGCGGCGACGGTGGGGGCGGCGACGTCGACGGCGGCGACGGCGGCGGCGGCATGTGCATGTGCGAGCTCGGCGAAGAGTGCTGCATGGGCTCCTGTGTCCGGACCAACCGAGACCCGAACCACTGCGGCGCTTGCGGCATCCGGTGCGAGGCCGACGAAGTCTGCGCCGACGGGGTCTGCGCGCTCATCTGCGACCCGCCCCTCACGCTTTGCGATGGTCTGTGCGTCGATCTCCAGACCGACCCGGATCACTGCGGCCGCTGCAACCGCAGCTGTGCCACCGGCATCTGCATCGACGGCATGTGCAGCGATGGACCGCCTGGGCACGTCGTGCTGATCGGACACAACTACCGAGTCTCCCGGCGCGCGATGCGCCGCATCGCGGGCAACGCCGCGTTCCTCTCGGACGCGGTGGACGGAGACCCCGCCGACGACCTCGAGGTGCTCGTCTACGACGTGGACGCGGGCAACACGAGCGGCGCCGACCGCGCGCTCAACGAACGCGGCAGCTGGAACCGAATCGTGAGCGCTGGACCGGACGCCGTGCCCGCCGAACTCGCCTCGGTGGACACCTTCCTCATCTACGCCCAGGAGGACGCCGACGACGCCACCTTGCTCGCGCTCGGTGCGAGCTGGTCGACCGCCCTCACCTCTTTCCTGGATGGCGGCGGTTCGGTCGTGGTGCTCGATGGCGATGGGACCCATGACGGCACGTGGCAGATCCTCAGCGGCGCGGGACTTCTCGCCGTGACCGGGCGCACCGACGTCTCCGGCAGCCGCATCGACGTCGTCGACGACGCCGACGCCGTCGCGCTCGGCGTGGCGCCCGCGTACCTCGGCGAAGACGACACCGTGCGCTTCACGACCACCGAAACCGGCATCGTGTTCGCGCACCCCGAAGGCCCGGTCGTGATCCACAGAGTCTTCTGAGAGCGCGCTGTGCCGTTCTGGCGGCGGGCTGACAGAAAATGGGGGTAGGCGCAGACGGACTGCGAATGGGTCAGAGGTCGAGCGCGGCGGCTTCGGCGTCGAGGGCTCGGTCCATGATGAAGCGGTAGCGGGCGCTCGCGTCTTTGCCCATCAGGTCGCTCAAGGACGCGTCGGTCTCGAGTTCCCCTTCGATGACCACGCGCAGCGCGCGGCGCCGGTGCGGGTCGAGCGTCGTCAGCTTCAGGTCTTCCGCCGGCATCTCACCGAGGCCCTTGAAGCGGCTGATGTCGACCTTCGCGTTCTTCGGCAGCGACTTGAGGATCCGGTCTCGGTCCACTTCGTCGAGCGCCCAGTGCGTCTCCTTCGCGACGTCGATGCGGTAGAGCGGCGGCATCGCGAGGAAGATGTGTCCCTGGCGGATCAGCGCCGGCATCATCCGGTAGAAGAAGGTCAAGAGCAGCGTCGCGATGTGGTGTCCGTCGGCGTCCGCGTCCATCAGCAGGAACACCCGGTGGTAGCGGAGTTTGCTGATGTCGAACGACTTGCCGATGCCGCAGCCGAGCGCGTTGACGACGTTCTGCAGTTCCTTGTTCGCCAGCACCGCGGCGCGGCTCGCGCGCTCGGCGTTGAGCACTTTGCCGCGCAGCGGGAGGATCGCCTGGGTGCGCCGGTCGCGACCGACCTTGGCGGTGCCGCTCGCGCTGTCGCCCTCGACGAGGAAGAGCTCGGCTTCGCTCGGGTCGGTGGTCTGACAGTCGCTGAGTTTGCCGGGCAGGTTGAGCCGATGGCTGACCGCGGTCTTGCGGGTGACCTGCTTGATGGCGGCGCGGCTCGCCTCGCGGGCGCGCGCCGAGATCACGATGCGTGCGATGATCGCTTCGGCCGTCGAGCGGTTGTCGAGCAACCACTGTTCAAGCGCGGTGCGCACCGCCCCTTCGACGCTGCCGGCCACGCCTGGGTTGTTCAGCCGGTTCTTCGTCTGTCCCTGGAACTGCGGCTCCTCGACGTACACACTGAGGATCGCGACGAGGCCTTCGCGGATGTCCTCCGCGCTGATCTTCACCCCGCGCAGCTTCACTTCGAGCGCGTCCATGTAGCCGCGGATCGCTTTGTTCAGCGCGGATTTGAGCCCGCTGTCGTGCGCGCCTCCGCCACTGGTCGGGATGCCGTTCGCGAAGGAGTCGATGCGCTCGTCCGGCGACTCGGTCCACTGCATCGCGAGCTCGACCCGCACTCCGTCCTGTTCGCGCTCGAGCGTGAACGGGTCGGCGTGCACGCCGGGTTTGCCGGTGCCCCGCACCGTCATCTCCAAGAACTCCACGAGACCGCCCTCGTGCTCCATCTCCTCGCGCTGGCCGGCGTGATCCTTGAAGACGATCTTCAGGCCCTTGTGGAGGTAGCTCTTCACCTCGAGCCGCTCGCGGATCTTCTTCGCGTCGAGCTTCAGCTTGTCGGTGAAGATCTTGGGGTCGGGGCGGAAGTGGATCTGGGTCCCGCGTTTGCTGGTCTTGCCGCCCTTCTTGAGCTTCGTCGTCGGCTTTCCCCGCCGATACTTCTGCGTGTAGGTCGCGCCGCCCCGCCAGACCGTCGCGGTCATCTCTTCGGAGAGTGCGTTGACGACCGACGCACCCACGCCGTGCAGGCCGCCGCTCACCTTGTAGCCGCCGCCCTTGAACTTGCCGCCCGAGTGGAGCTTCGTGAGGATGAGCTCGAGCGCCGGGACCTTGAACTTCGGGTGTTTGTCGATCGGGATGCCGCGGCCGTTGTCGGCGACCGTCGCGCCTTTGAGGTCCGCGTCGAGTTCGACTTCGATCCGCGTGGCGTGCCCGTTCATCGCCTCGTCGACGCAGTTGTCGACGACCTCCCACAAGAGGTGGTGGTAGCCGGCGCTGTCGGTGCCGCCGATGTACATGCCGGGGCGTTCGCGGACGGGCTCGAGTCCTTCGAGTACGTCGATGTCTTTGGCGTCGTATCCCATCACTCATCCTCGGGGGCGGGGAAGCCCGGAAGCGTCGGCTCTTGCAGAACCCACTCACCCACGGCGCCGGTCTTGAACAGTTCGCGGCCCTTGCCGCCGCGGCTGATGGCCTCGTAGCGGCGCAGCGTGATGCGGTGCTCCTTGCCGCCCTTCGCACGCTTCACGATCAGTGCGTCCTGCTCGGAGGTGAGCACCGCGGCCGCCAGCACGTAGTCTTTCTTCTGCAACTTGATGAGCCGCACGCCCTTGCCGGGGCCGCTCAAGATCGAGATCTCTTCGGCGTCGCAGATGAGCGCGCGTCGATCGCGGGTCGCACACGCCACGTGGTCGCCCTCTTCGACGAGGCCGACGAACACCACCTCGTCGCCCTTGCCAGGCCGCGCGTACTTGCGTCCTGCGCGGGTCGAGGGCTCCCGGTGACCGCGCAGACTGAATCGGAGCGCGTTGCCATCGCGCAACACCGCGACGCAGTACGGCCACTCCGGCTCGGTGTCGGGCGTCGGCTCCGGCACTTCCAGAAAGCGCGGGTCCATACCGAACATCGCGACGATGCGTTCGCCATCCTTCATCTTGAAGAACGACTGGACCGGGCTGCCGTATCCGGTGGTCGCCGGGATGTCGACGAGCCGCGTCACATAGCAGACGCCGGTCGACGAGAAGAACGCGACCGCGCTGCGCGTGGAACCCGCGACCACTTCGAGCACTTGGTCTCCGTCGCGCACCCGGGTCGTCGACACGTCTTTGACGACCTTCTGGCGTTTGAGCCAGCCCTGCTGGGTGAGCACCACCATCGCGTCTTCGTCGACGATGAAGTCTTCGGCGTCGAACTCGGGCTCGTCGAGTTCTTTCACGATCCGGGTGCGGCGCAGGTCGCCGTAGTTCTGCTCGAGTTCGTGCAGCTCGGCGCGAATGAGTTTCCATCGCGCCGGCTGGCTGCTGAGCAGCTGCCCGATGCGTTTGGCCTCTTTGGTCTTCTCGTCGAGTTCCTCTCGGATGAGCAGGATCTGCAGCTTGGCCAGCCGGTGCAGCCGCAACTCGAGGATCGCGTCGACCTGAAGCTCGGAGAGCTCGAAACGTTTGATGAGCTTCTTGGCCGCATCCGCTTTGTCGTTCGACCGCCGGATGATCCGAATGGTCTCGTCGAGCACGTCGAAGACGGTCGCAAACCCATCCAGGATGTGGATGCGTTCGTTCAGCTTGTCGAAGTCGAACTGCAGGCGCGCGGTGACGACCTCCATCCGGAAGTCGAGGAAGTGGCGGAGCACCTCGGACAGCGAGAGCCGGCGCGGGGCTGGCATGTCCGGGTGGTTCGTGGGCACGAGCGCCGTCATGTCCACGCTGACGGTCGTCTGAAGCGGGGTGCGCTTGTAGAGGTACGCCATCACGAGCTGCGGGTCGGTCCCCTTCTTGAGCTCCATGACCACGCGGCAGTCGTCGGTGGATTCGTCGCGCACATCGAGCAAGCCGGGCAGCTTTCGGGCGATGATGATCTCCGCGATCTTCTCGATCGCGGCGCCGCGTTTCACGTCGTACGGGAGCGACGTGACCACAAGCGAGGGGTTGTCGCGTTTGGACTTCGGCTTCTCGAGCACCCAGTCGCCGCGCAGCTTGAGCGTGCCGCGCCCCGTCTCGTACACGGCCGCGATCTCGTCGCGGGTGCTGATGAGCTGACCACCCGTCGGGAAGTCGGGGCCCTTGATGGTGCGCAGAAGGTTCTTCGTCGAGATCTCCGGCTCGTCGATCATGCGGATCGCGGCACGGACGACTTCGCTGAAGTTGTGCGGCGGGATCGACGTCGCCATGCCGACCGCGATGCCCTGCACGCCGTTGACGAGCAGGTTCGGGTAGCCGGCCGGAAGCACCACTGGTTCGAAGCGGGTGCCGTCGTAGTTCGGTCGGAACGGAACGGTCTTCTTGCCGAGCTCGCCGAGCAGCTCGTCGGCGAGTTTCTGCAGCCGCGCCTCCGTGTACCGCATGGCCGCGGCGGAGTCGCCATCGGGCGAACCGAAGTTGCCTTGTCCGTCCACGAGCGGGGCACGCATGGTGAAGGGCTGCGCCATGCGCACGAGTGCGTCGTAGAGCGCGCCGTCGCCGTGCGGGTGGAACTTGCCCATCACGTCACCGACGATGGCCGCGCTCTTGCGAGGTTTGGCGTCGCTGCGCAGACGCAGCTCGTTCCACATCGTGTAGAGGATGCGGCGCTGCACGGGTTTGAGCCCATCCCGCACGTCGGGGAGTGCCCGGCTGGTGATGACGCTCAGCGCGTACGTGAGGTAGCGGCGTTCGAGCTCGTCCTTGAACGAGGCATCTTCGAACGGGGCCAGCGTGAGCTCCTGCTGGGGAGCGCTCTTTTTCTTCCGTGCCATGTGGGGTCGACGAGGGAGGCCAGGTGGGCGGCCTCGGGGGCGGATCCTGTACCGCCGTTCAGGGGTGCTGGTATAGGCGGGCGAGGGCCCGCCGCGCAAGGATCAGTGGTGATTCGGAAGGCGTTTGCACCGCGAGGCCGTCGCCGTGGTTGTTCGATGTCGGCGGCTCACGTATGACATGGGCATGGCCACCGCGACCGAGCGCTTGATGACCCTCCCCGACGTGGAGATCACCTTTCAAGCCTTCGTGCGGAACGCCAACGCCCTCTCCCGCCAGGCCCGCACCCGCCGGGCGGACGCGCGCGACGAAGGGTTCGAAGCCGAGGGGACCACGCCCGAGGCGGTGGTCGAATCGTTGGCCCTGGCACCTCCGCCGGTGGTCAGCCTCGGCGTCGTGCCGATCACTGGACAGCCCGCGTCACCGAAGGTGTTCGGGCCGCCCGAAGTCGGCGACGAGCTGCGGCGCGAGCTCGAGGAAGAACTCGAACCGGAGCCGCTTCTGCTCACTCGGCCGAGCACCCGCCCTCCCCCCGCGATGACCCCGGCCGCCATGGCCGCGCTGGATCCGGTCGCGCATGGCGGCGGCTCCACCTCCCAGCGCCTCGAGGCCGAACGACTCGTGCCCGACGTCAAGAGCGTGCACCCACCGGCCGCACCACTGCCCGAAGCCAGCGAGGACGGTGAGATCCCGCCCCGCGAACTCGAGCGGGTCATGAAGGACATGCCGGTCCTGCTCCGGTACGGCCACAAGGAAGAAGTCGCCGACCGCCTCGAGCGCCTCATCGCGGCCTACCCGCGGGATCTTTTGCTCCTGCGACGCATCGCCGAGTTTCATCTGCAGAGCGGGAGCCTGCCGGCCGCGCGTGACTGTCTCTTCCGGTTGGCGAGCGCGCTCTTCGAACGGCGCAACGTCATGGGCATGCGCGCCGCACTCGAGCAGGTGCTGGTGATCGAACCGGGCAACGCGCGCGCGACGAAGCTGCTGCTCTTGCTGGACCGGCGGTAGCCGGGCAAACGCCGCGAAGGAGGCAGAGCCTTGAACTCGCCTGAATCGAGGGCAGGGGCAGGGGCAAGGGCAAGGGCAAGGGGACAGCGCGCGCGCGCTGTCAGCGCAGCTGGTCTTCCGCCCAGTCGAGCACTTCGGTGCCGTCCTCGATGGTGCTCTCTGGATAAACCAGGGAGTGGATGCTCTCGAGCGCCTGCGACCCTGCGCCCACCGCGATCAGCGCCAGCACCCGCTCGAGCAGCGGTTCGAGCGACGCGACCCGCATGCGGGGCAGCACGAGCGCGAATCGGCGGCGGTAGAGGAAGACCATGTCGGTCCGCCGAAGCCGCTCCGTCACCGCGTCCAGCACCGAGGTGTAGACCTCCTGGCCCACCCCTTCGACCATGGAGAGCACGACCACCGCGAACGTGTCTCCATACCGGTCGGCGAGGTTGATCTGCTCACGCAGCCGCTTGCGAAAGTACCGCCCCTCGAGCAGCCGCGCAGCCTTCTGTGGCGTCCCATGCACCGCCACCTCGAGCACGTCGCGCAGATCCTCCGGCGTCCACTCGCGGTTCGGCATCGTCTTGCGGGCCAACGCGACGAGCTTGCGCGCCATGCGCTGCGCCAGCGCGGGATCCGCGCAAATTCGGTCGAGGTCACCCTCCTCGAGCGCGGCGTTCTCATCATCGGTGAGGAAAATTTTGGCGGCTTCGGTGACGGTCGTCATCTACACGGCCAAGTCTAGCATCCGAGCCCGTTCCGCGCCCCAAACCGGCGGCAATTGCCGGCCCAGCGCACGGCATCGGCATCGGCATCGGCGTCGGCTTCGGCATCGGCATCGGCGTCGGCGTCGCCATCGGAATCGGCATCGGCATCGGCATCGGCATCGGCATCGGCTTCGGCTTCGACTCGCACCGAGGGCAAGGGCACGGGCAAGGGCACGGGCAAGGGGCACGGGCAAGGGCACGGGCAAGGGCACGGCCCCAATACGACTCGCCTTCCGGCGGGTGCGCTGCTATCACGATCCTCGATGAGGCTCGTCGTCCTGCTTGCCGCCGTTTGGTTGGCGCTCGTGTTCATGAAGCCTGCTGAGTCGACCTGTTGCGACCACGCGCACGTCGTGCACGTGGACGACGGCGACGCCCACGAACACGCAGCGAGCGCCGAAGACGACGACGACGCGGCCGAGCACGACGACGACCACGGGTGTCCGCCCGATTGCCCCGAGCCATGCTCCTGCGCAGCGTCGGGTCCGGCCGCATCCGTCGGCGTGTGGACCGCCTGGCAGCTGTGCCCCGCGCGTCTCCTCGAGGTGGGCGCCGAAGCCGCGACGCCTACCACCCGCGCCTTGCGCGGCGCGGGCACCGGCGTCTTCCGACCTCCGCGGGCCTGAGCGCACGCGCTCTTGAATGCACGACGTCACCGACGTCGTGCGAGCGCGTGGATCGATCGGACCCAGCCCATGGCGCCGCGTCGCGTCCACTGGAGGAGAAGGAATGTTCTGGACGAGAGCCGGAGCGTGCCTGCTCGTGCTCGCATGCCCATCGACGATGAGGCGCGCGGGTGCGCAGGATCACGCCATCGAGATCACCTATGAGGACGCGTTGCGTCTGGCTCGGCAAGGCCTGGCGGCGCAGGTCGCCGAAGCCCGCGTCGAGGAGGCGCGCGCACACGAGCGCACGGCGGGCCGTTGGCGCCGCAACCCCGACCTGGTCGCGATGGCGGGCCCGCGTCGGCAGCGCGACGGTTCCCAGTCGGTCGATGTGCTGGTGCGCGTGGTGCAGTCGTTCCCCTTGGGGCGGACCGGCGCGCGCCGCGAGGCGCTGGCCCAGACCCGCACCGCCGTGCGCGGGTCCGAACGGGACGACGCGATGCGGCGGCGGTTGCGCGAGACCGGCGCGCGTTTCGTGCGCGCCCTGCACGCGGCGGAGCTGCTTCGAATCGCGACCGCCGAACGGGAACGGGCGGCCTCCTTGCTGGAGGTCGCGCGCCGTCGCCACGAGACCGGCGATGGGAGCGGCCTGGATCTCGCGCTCGCGGAGGTGGCGCTCGTGCGTACCGACGCCGAACACGAGCAGTCGCTGGCCGAGCTGAACCTGCGCCAGGGCGCGCTCGCACAGATCCTCGGCACCGGTCGGGTGCGCGCCCGAGGATCGATTCGCGACATCGCGCTCGACCGGCCACGTGGTGGCCACGGACACGAGCGCGCGGACGTGCGCGCGCTTCGGGAGGCGGTCGCGGAGGCGGAAGCGGACGGGAGGCTCGGTCGCGCCGGCCGCGCGCCGGACCTCACGCTCGGCGTGCAGTACCAGCGCGAAGAAGGCGCCGATGTCGTTCGGGGCGTCGTCGGTCTGAGCCTGCCGATCTTCGAACGCGACCAGGGACGCGTCGCGCGCGCCCACGCCCGCCGGGAGCGTGTCGCCGACGAACTCGCCCTCGCCGAGCACATTGCGTCGACCGAGATCGCGACCACGGCCGAGGTCGCCGACGCACTCGCCGCCGCTGTTGACCGCCACGACGCGGCCGACGCAACTCTGCGTCGCGCCGAAGCGCTTGCGCTCCGGTCGTACGAATCTGGCGCGACCCGTTTGGCGGATCTGCTCGCGGTCCGGCGCGAACTCGCCGCGACCCGTCGCGCACTCGCAGTTCTCCTGCGGGACGCGGCGCTCGCCACCACCGACCTGCGGGGCGCGCTCGACGACTTCGCGCCCAGACGCTCCCCCTAGGGGGACCACCGCGTCCCCACCCACACCCCCCGAAAGGACACGACCATGACCCTCGCCTCCACCCACGCCCGTTCCCACTTCTTCTTGGCCTTCGCCTTGCTGGCCGCCGTCTCCTTGCCCGCCTGCGACGACGCCCCGGACGGTGAAGCGGCAGTCCACGAAGCCCACGAGGAAGGGCACGACAACCACGAAGGCGAAAGCCACTGGGCCTCCGCGCGCGCGGCCGGTGTCACGGCGGGTTCGCACGCGGACTGGTGCGGCGAACACGGCGTGCCCGAGTCGCTGTGCACGCGCTGCAACCCGGACCTCATCCCCGCGTTCCAGGCGACGGGCGACTGGTGCGAGGAGCACCAACTTCCGCAATCGCAGTGCCGCGTCTGCAACCCCGGTCTCGTCATCGAGCGTCCACCCGCCGAGGCGCCGACGAGTCCATGACCGCCGCCCCCACCACCACTGCGACTCCGACAGCCGGCACCGCATCGTTCGTCTTCTGGCTCGCGCTCGCGTCGCCGATGTTCGGATGCAACGACGCCGGCCCCTCCGAGCCGCGGGCCGTCCGTGAGACGCCTCCCACGGTGTGCGAACACGGGCTGCCCTACGCGGTCTGCGCACGTTGCAACCCCACCCTCGAAGCGGTCTACCGCGCGCGCGGCAACTGGTGCGGCGAACATGGGTTCGCGGAATCGTTCTGCCCGGTCTGCCATCCCGAGGAAGCCGCCCGACGGGCGGCCGAGGCCAACGCCCCGGACGAGACCGCGCCAGACCAAGCGGGCGGTGACGAGGACGCGCCGCTCGAGCCCGCACAGATCGAGACGCGGTTCGTGTTTCTGCGCGACACCGATCTAGAACGCGTCGCCGGCATCGCGACCGAACCCGCCACACGCCCCCTGACAGGCGCCGCGATCGCGTGCCCCGTCCACATCGCGTTCGACGCGGACCGCCTCGCCGAGGTGCGCTCGGCGGTCAGCGGCGTCGTGCGTCGCGTCCGGGTGGATCTCGGAGACCACGTCACCGCCGGCCAGCCGCTCTTCGATCTCGAAGCCAGCCAAGTCAGCGACGGTCAGGGGGCGCTCGCCCGCGCCCGCGAACGACTTCGGATCGCGGACGCCAACCTGACGCGGCAGCGGTCCCTTCGCGAGGACGACGTCAACGCCGCCCGCGACGTCGAGTTGGCGGAGCGCGAGCACGCGTCGGCGTCCACCGACGTCCGCTCCGCCCAAGCCTTTCTGCGCGTCGCGGGCGCGGGCGGCGCGACCCCGAACGGCCGCGCCGTCGTTCGAGCACCGATCGCCGGCGAAGTCGTGCGTCGTCCCGCCGTCCTTGGCACGCTCGCTTCCCCCGACCGCGCGCTCGCCATGATCGTCGACACCTCGCGCATGTGGGCGCTCTGCGACGTGCGCGAAGCGGACGCGTCGTCGCTGACCGTCGGCGCCCACGCACGCGTCGAAGTCGGCGGACACACCGTCGATGGCGAAGTCACCTGGGTGGCCGCAGAACTCGACGAGCGCACACGCACCGTCACCGCGCGCATCGAGCTCGCGAACCCAGACGGCCGTTTGCGCGCGGAGCAGTACGGCCGGGCGCGGGTCCACGCGGATGCGCCTTCTGAGGGTGTGGGCGTGCCGCGGACCGCGGTTCAACGCGTGGGCGGTCACGAGGTCGTGTTCGTGCGGGTCTCGGAGGGCGAGTACCACCCGCGCGTCGTCACCCGATCGGCCAGCGAAGGCGCGGAAGCCGATGGCCTGGTGCACGTCGTCGGGCGCGTCGAGGTCGGCGACGCCGTCGTGACCACCGGCGCGGTGCTCCTGCGCACCGAGGTCTTGCCGGGGAGCATCGGCGCGGGCTGCTGCGAGGTCCCAGGCGGGACGGGAGACGAGTGACGCGATGTTGACGCGCCTCATCGACCTCTGCCTGAACCACCGCCCCGTGGTGCTGCTCGCGGCCGCGCTCTTCACGTGTTTCGGTCTGGTCCGGATGGGCGAGCTCCCGCTCGACGCGTTCCCGGACACGACGCCGGTGCAGGTTCAGGTCAACACGAACGCGCCCGCGCTCTCTCCGCTGGAGGTCGAGCGGCAGGTCACCTTCCCCATCGAACAAGCGCTCTCGGGGCTGCCGGGCCTGCGGGAGGTCCGCTCCGTTTCGAAGTTCGGGTTCTCCCAGGTGACCACGGTGTTCGAGGACGACGCCGCGCTCGAAGGGGGCGGCCTCTTTCGCGCGCGCCAACTCGTCAGCGAGCGGGTGGGCTCCGTGCGATTGCCGGTCGATGTGCGTCCGCCCTCCCTTGGTCCCATCGCGACCGGGCTCGGCGAGGTGTTCCAGTACGTGCTTCACAGCGAGACGCTCTCGCCCGAAGAGCTCCGCACCCTGCACCACTGGGTGGTGCGGCCGCAGCTCGTCCAGGTGCCTGGCGTCGCGGAGATCAACACGTGGGGTGGCCGGGAGAAACAGGTCCATGTACTCGTCGACCCCGACGCGCTCGCGGCGCACGAACTCACCCTCGACGACGTGGCGCGTGCGCTCCGAGAGGGGAACCGAAACGTCGGCGGAGGCTCGCTCGACCAGGCCGGCGAGGCGTTGCTCGTGCAAGGGCAAGGGCTGGCGACGGGGCCCGAGGATCTCGCCTCGATGGTCCTCGCGCACGCAGACGGCGTGCCGGTTCACCTCTCCGACGTCGCGGAAGTCCGCGTCGGCCACGAGACCCGCCGCGGCGCAGTGACCTACCAGGGGCAGGGGGAAGCCGTGCTCGGACTCGGGTTCATGCTCGCGGGAGAGAACAGCCACGCGCTGACCGAGCGGCTGCGTGAACGGCTGATCGAGGTCGAACACACACTGCCCGAAGGCGCCGCGCTGACGCGCGTGTACGAGCGGACCGATCTTGTCGACCAAGTGCTCGAGACCGTGCAGGAGAACCTGCTCGAGGGCGCTCTGCTGGTCGTCGCGGTGCTTTTCATGTTCCTCGGGAGCGTGCGCGCGGGGCTGATCGTCGCCCTCGCGATTCCGCTCTCGATGCTCTTTGCCTTCGACGCGATGATCCGGTTCGGGATCGCGGGCAGCCTGATGAGTCTTGGTGCGATCGACTTCGGGCTCGTCGTCGACAGCTCCGTCGTGATGGTGGAGAACGCCGCGCGCCGGGTGGGTGAGGAACCAGACCGTCCGGTGCGCGATGTCGTCCGCGATGCCGCGGTCGAAGTACGCCGCCCGACGCTCTTCGGCGAGCTCGTCATCGCCGCCGTCTACCTGCCGGTGCTCACGCTGGAGGGCATCGAAGGCAAGCTGTTCCGGCCCATGGCGCTGACGGTCGTGTTCGCCCTGCTCGGCTCGATGCTGCTCTCGGTCACGCTGATGCCGGTGCTCGCCAGCTACGCGCTCGAACGCAAGCGCCGCCCGGTCCACGCCCAACGCGCCAAACGCATCGACCAAGTGTTGATGCGCGCGCTGCTCGTCGTGTACCGGCCCGCGCTCGCGCGCGCCCTCGCCCATCCCCGCCTCGTGCTCGGCAGCGCGGTCTGCGTGGTGCTCGCTGCGGCTGGCCTCGCGACGCAGCTCGGCTCGGAGTTCGTGCCCCGGCTTCGCGAACAGGCGGTGGTCATCAACACGGTGCGCATCGCTGGCGTCTCGCTCGATGAGTCCGTGCGCTACGGCACCCAGATCGAGCGCCTTCTGCTCGAGCGCTTCCCAGACGAGGTCGCGCATGTCTGGACGCGGACCGGCACCGCGGAGGTCGCGACCGACCCCATGGGCCTCGAGGTCTCGGACGTCTTCGTCACGCTCACGCCACGCGATGAGTGGACGGTGGCGCAGGACCAGGACGGGCTCGTCGACCACATGCGCGCCACGCTCGACGGTCTGCCCGGCATGCGCAGCATCTTCACTCAGCCGATCGAGATGCGGCTCAACGAGATGGTCGCGGGCATCCGAGCCGACGTCGGGCTCGAGCTCTTCGGGGACGACCTCGACGCACTTCGCCGCGAAGCGGACCAGCTGGGGGCGGCGCTCGAGGCGATCGACGGCGCCGCCGACGTGAGCGTCGAACAGCTCACCGGGCAAGCCATGCTCGCCATCGAGATCGACCGCGAGGCCGCCGGTCGTCTCGGCGTGCCTGCGGGCGAACTGCTCGATCTGATCGCTTCGGTCGGGACCCGGCGCGTGGGGGAGATCGTGGACGGACAGCGTCGCTTCGACGTGGTCCTGCGCCTGGGCGAAGACGCGCGCTCGACCGTGCCGGCGCTGCGACGGCTGCGGGTTCCGACCGCGAGCGGCGCGCGGGTTCCGCTCGAGCAGGTCGCCCGGGTCGAGGTCTTCGAAGGCCCCTCGTCGATCCAGCGCGTGTGGGCCAAGCGGCGCGTCGTCGTCCAGGCGAACGTGCAAGGCCGAGACCTCGGCTCCTTCGTCGCCGACGTGCAGACGATGCTGGCCGACCACCCGTTGCCGGATGGCATGTACGTGTCGGTGGGTGGTCAGTTCGAGAACCTCGAACGTGCGCGCACCCGGCTGACGATCGTGATCCCGCTCGCGCTGCTGCTCGTCTTCGGGTTGCTCTACCTGACGTACGGCACCCTGCGCGATGCGCTGCGTGTCTTCGTCGGCGTGCCCTTCGGAGCGGTCGGCGGCGTGCTGGCCCTCTGGGCGCGGGACCTGCCGTTCTCGATCTCCGCGGGGGTCGGCTTCGTCGCGTTGTGCGGCGTCGCGGTGTTGGGCGACATGGTGCTCGTCGCCCGGATCCGCGCGGTGCTCGACCACGGGCAACGCCGCGTGGACGCGGTCCGAGAGGCCGCGCTCTCGCGCCTGCGCCCGGTCTTGATGACCGCCCTCGTCGCCGCGCTCGGCTTCGTCCCGATGGCCCTCAACACCGGCGTCGGCGCCGAAGTGCAACGCCCGCTCGCGACCGTCGTGGTCGGCGGCATGATCACCGCAACCCTCGCCACCCTGATCGTCCTCCCGGTCCTCTACATGGCATGGCGCCCTCGAGACCGGACCCCGCCTCCGGCGGACTGAGCGGTCGTCGGCGTCGGCGTCGGCGTCGGCATCGGCTTCGGCGTCGGCTTCGGCACGGCGTCGGCGTCGGCATCGGCATCGGGTTCGGCATCGGCGTCGGCATCGGCGTCGGCATCGGCTTCGGCATCGGCTTCGGCTTCGGCGTCGGCGTCGGCGTCGGCTTCGGCATCGGCATCGGCGTCGGCGTCGGCATCGGCTTCGGCATCGGCTTCGGCATCGGCTTCGGCTTCGGCGTCGGCGTCGGCGTCGGCGTCGGGATCGGTGCGAACCCCGGGCACGGGCACGGGCACGGGCACGGAACCGCGGGCGCACCTCTTCTCCTACGGATTCGAATGCGCGGTTCTACTCGTGCATCACCCAGCGGCTGCGCGGGTGTCTTCGCCTCGGGTGGCAGATCACGCTCTCCGGCTTCTCCCGCGTCCAACTCGCGCGCTCGATGCGGGCCAGGCGGCTGCGGTGCCGCACGCCCGGGCGGAAGAGCGCCGCCGGGTCGCAGTTGCGTCCGTCGTGAATGAACTCGAAGTGCACGTGCGGCCCTCGGCTGATGCCGGTGCTGCCGAGCTCCGCGAGCACGCCGCCGGCCGGCACCTCTTCGCCCGCCACGACGAAGTTGATCGAGTTGTGCGCGTACATCGTCACCCACCCGCCCGGGTGAATGACGAGCACCATGTGCCCGTACCCGCGCACCTCGTCGCCGCTGTACGCGACGATGCCCCGCGCGGCGGCCCGCACGTTCCAGCCGAGGTCGCCGGCGATGTCCACCGCGAGGTGGTACGCGCCTTCGCCCGAACCGAAGCCCCGGACGAACCGGCCGTTGGTCACGGGCCATCGCAGTGTGCCGGGCATGCGGTTGCCGCCGGCCGCCCGCATCCACCGACGCTCGACCCGGCCGTGCAAGAGCTGGCGCGCGATCTTCGCGCTGCCGAGTCCGAGTCGTTCGGCCTTCCGTTGGGCGCGCCGCTGCCGGGGCGAGAGGTCGTCGTTGGTTCGAATGGCGCTGCGTCGCCCGCCGCCCGGGATCCAGAGCCGCTGCCCTTCGCGCAAGCCCGACGCTTCTTCCTGCGAGAGGTTGTTGGCGGACATCAACGCCGAGACGCTCACTCGAAAGGAGCGCGCGAGATCCCAAATCGTCTCTCCGCGCGCGACGCGGTGGCGCATGCCGCGTGAACGCGCCGCGGGTTCCGCGACTCGAATCGCCGACTGCTCCACGCCTGGCACGATGACCGGACGGCCCGGTCGCAGCCCGCGCACGTCGTCGTCGCTCAGCTCGTTGCGGGTCATGAGGTCCTCGACACCGACGTCGTAGGTGGAGGCGAGGTCCCAGAGCGTCTCGCCGTCCGCAAGCACGTGGTATGCGCCGTCTTCGAGGGCTGGCAGGTCTTCGATGCGCACCGGTTCGTTCCGGGTGACCTCCACGACTTCCGCGGCCGGCACGCGCAGCACCCGCCCCTTGCTGAGCCTCCGCACGTCGCGGTCGCTCATCTCGTTGAGTTCCATGATCTCATCCACCGAGACCTCGTAGGAACGCGCGATGTCCCAGAGCGTCTGGCCCGCTTCGACGGTGTGCTCCACGGTCGGCGCCGGTTCGGGTTCCGGCTCGGGTTCCACCTCGGGCGGGGCGACTTCGGCTTCGGTCTGCGGCGCCGGCTCGTCGCACCCCGACACGCCCGCCACAGCGAGACCCGACAGCGCGAGCGACGCGCAGACGAGCCATCGGCAGAAGCTGGAAGCAGTCCGGCTGGACATAGACGCCTGGGCTAGCATGCCTCTGCATGATCGCCGACCCGCCAGCGCCCCCACGGATCGCGCTCACCATCGCCGCCTCGGACCCATCCGGCGGTGCAGGCGTCCAGGCTGACCTCAAAACGTTCGCGGCCTTCGATGTGTTCGGCATGGCGGTACCGACGGCGCTGACCGTCCAGAACACGATGGGCGTGGCCTCGGTCACGCCGCTGGCGCCGGCGGTGGTGGCCGCGTCCATTCGCGCGCTTTTCGCGGATTGCCCACCGGCCGCGATCAAGGTCGGGGCGCTCGGCAGCCGCGAGGTCGCCGAGGCCGCGTGGGAGGCGCTCGGCGACGGGCCGGTGGTGCTCGACCCGGTGCTGGTCTCGACCAGCGGCACCACGCTCGGCGACGCATCGTGGTTCGCCCACTGGTGGGAACGCGTCGAAGTGTTGACCCCGAACGGTCCAGAGGCCGCCCTGCTCAGCGGCGTCGATGTGCAGTCGGCGGACGACGCGATCCGCGCGGGGGAGGCACTGTTGGCCCGCGGGGTCTCGGCGGTGCTGGTGAAGGGAGGGCACCACGCCGATGAGGGCCGTTCGGTGGACATGCTCGTGACCGCGGGCGGGGTGCGCCGGTTCGAGCGGGCGCGCGTGCCGCACGACATCCACGGCACCGGCTGCGCGCTCTCCTCCGCGATCGCGGCGGGCCTCGCTCAAGGAAGGCCCGTTGAGGACGCGATCGAACGGGCGTTTGGGTGGATGACGGCGGCCATCGCGGGGGCCCGCCAAACCGGCGGTGGGCGGATGGTGCTCGGCTTCGGGGCCGCCCCGCCGGTCGACGAGTGACCGTGCCCCTTTTGCTCCGGCGGGCTATGGTCCTCTGGATGGCTTTCTTCTCCCGAGAATCCTGGCGCCCCCCTGCGGGCTTCGCGGTGTTGTCTTCGGGCATCGCACTGCTGACCCTGGGCAGCCTGGCGTTTGGCTGCGCGGACCAGACCGCGATCACGGTCGAGGTCAGCTCGAGCGATCTGTCGGTGCCCGCCGACCTCGATCAGTTGCGGGTGATGGTGACTGCGCCCTCCGGCGTGATGGCCGACACCACGACCGATCTTCCGGGCACCTGGCCGCAGACCCTCGTCATTCGACCGGGCAGCACGGCCGCGGGCGAAGCCATCCAGATCCGGGTGTTCGGTCTTCGGGCCGGCACCGAGCGGGTTCGGCGCGTGGTCTCCAACGTCCGCTTCTCATCGGGCACCAACCAGGTGGTTCGGGTGGAGCTCACCCGCTCCTGTTTGGACGTGATGTGTGCGTCGCCGGACGCCGATTGCAACGCCGGCATGTGCATCGGTGAGATGTCCGACGCAGGCGTGGACGCGACCGTTCCGTTCGACGCAGGCCCCGACATGGGCGTGGACGGGTTCACGCCCGATGCGCCGGGCGTGGATGCGCCGGGCACCGACGCAGGCACCGATGGGGGCACCGACGCGGGCACCGATGCCGGCACCGACGTCGGCCCGATGGATGCCGGACCGGACCCGATCCTGATCATCAGCGAAGTCGTCGAAGGAAGCGGCAACAACAAGGCGGTCGAGGTGAGCAACATCGGCGGTGGGACCGCGGACCTGTCCGGCTGCGTGTTGCTGCTCTACGTCAACGCCGGCACCTCCACGCTGCGCATGACGCCGCTCACCGGGTCCCTCGGGCCGAACGCGAGCTTCGTCGCGTGCAACAGCACGGGCGACATCCCTGCGCCGCTCTGCGACATCTCGGGCGGCCAGATCTCGCACAACGGCAACGACGCGTACGTACTTCAGTGCGATGGCGTGACGTTGGACAGCTTCGGCGCCAACGACCTCAACGATCCGGGCGAAGCCTGGACCGGCGGCGGCGTCAGCACGAAGGACCGCACCCTGCGCCGCAAGTGCTCGGTGACGATGGGCGACACCATGACGATGGACGCGTTCGATCCGTCGGTGGAATGGGACGCGTTCGCGATCGACACCTTCACGGGTCTCGGCGAACACTGCCCCTGAAGCGGTCTCAGGCGGCTTCGAGCGAACGGGCCCAGATGTTCATGTCTTCGATGCCGTCGCCGATGCGGCAGCTCTGGGGCATGGTGCCGCAGAGTTCGAAGCCGAGGCGCTGGAACGCGAGGTTCACCCCCGGGATGCGGGCGCGCGCCAAGGTGAAGGCGGTCGGGTAGGACAGGTCGCGCAGGTCGTCCATCAGGTCGTTCAGGATGGCCTGCATGAGCCCCTGGCCGCGGTGGGTCGGCCGGGTCGCGCAATCGGTGAGTTCAGCGGTGCAGGCTTCCCGCACCAGGTCCGCGCTGGCGCACGCGGCGATCTCGCCTTCCCGTTCGACGATGCGGAACGGCACACCGTCGCGGATCGCCTCGGCGACGTATGCCGGGTCACTGCTAGGTGTTGGGTACTGGGCAAACGTGTCCCCCAAGAGCTCCGCGATCTTCTCCGCGTCCTCTACCGTTGCCAGGCTCGTCTCCACGTCGCGGCGCGCAGCGGGCGCGGCGTCTTGTTGCTCCAGCAGATCGTGGACCTCTTCCACGAGCACTGGCCGCGCCAGGTCGCTGCGCTCTTCGTCGGGGTACGCCCCGAGCACGAGGCAGTCGGAGGTACCTCGGTAGAAGCCAGGGATCCGGCCTTCTTCTTCGAAACCAGCCGCCAGCAGTCCGTCGGCCACCGCTGGTGGGGCCAGCACGACGACACGGCCACGACCACGTTCGTCGGCGGTTGCGAGCAGCTGCTCCCCAAGCGCCTCGCCATCGACGTCGGCGGCTGGATGATCGCAGCGAAGGCGGCCTGAGTAGCCATCGTCCAGGGCTCGGACCATCTCGTCCTCGATCTCGAACTCGAGCCGTTGCGGCGGCTCGGGGAGGTCGGCGGCGTCGGATGCGGGGACCGGACAGGCGCTGGGAGATGGGACGGAAGCGAGACTGATTTGAAGCGAGGTCACGCCGGACTATGCACAAAAATAGGCACTTCGCAAGCCGACCGCGCCAATTGGACTGTTTTGCAGGGGTAAACGACCATCGATGGCGTGATTTTCCACAAAACATGGGCATTGGTGTTCGAGACGTGACGATCGTCTGCACGAGGAAGCAAACCGGCTATGGTGCGCGCCCAATGATCCCCGCGTACTTCCACCCCGCCCAGCTCGAGTTCAAACCCCGCTACGAATGGGCGTTCGGCAAACGCATCAAACACCCGGAGACCACAGCCCGGGCGGAGAGCATCCTCGCACAGCTCAAGAAGGGGAAAGCGGACTACGAGCTGCGTGCGCCAGACGAGCTCCCGCTCGCGCTGCTGCGCCGCATCCACGCCTACAACCTGCTGACGCTCTACCACACGGCCGCGCAGCTCCCGGACGGCGAGGATCTCTACCCCCACGTCTTTCCGCGCGAGATGGCCGGACGCGGCGACCCGACCAACCTCCGCCAGGCGGGTGCGTTCTGTTTCGATGCCGGCACGCCGCTCAACCGCCACACCTGGCTGGCCTCGGCCTGGTCGGCGGGCTGTGCCGCGGACGCAGCCCGCGCGGTCCGCGACGGCGAACCGTTGAGCTACTCGCTGAGTCGCCCGCCAGGACACCACGCCCAGAAGGACGCGTTCGGCGGCTACTGCTACTTCAACAACGCCGCGGTCGCCGCCCACGTGCTCCGCCGCAAAGGCCGCGTGGTCATCCTCGACATCGACTTCCACCACGGCAACGGGACGCAATCGATCTTCTACCGAGACCCGAAGGTGCTCGTGATCAACATCCACGGCGACCCCCGTGAGTTCTTCCCGTTCTACTGCGGCTTCGCCCACGAGACCGGCGCCGGCAAAGGGATCGGGTTCAACCTGAACGTGCCTCTCCCCCGCGGCACGATGGGCAAGACGTACCTCCAGAAGGTGCGGCGCATCGTGGTGCCCGCCATCCAAACATTCGACCCCGCGCACCTGGTGGTCTCGGCCGGGCTCGACGGCTACCACAAGGACCCCGTGGGCGGTTTCGGCCTCGAGACCTCCGACTTCGGTGCGGTGGGTGAGCTCCTCGGCCGCCTCCACCTCCCCACCGTCGCGGTGCAGGAGGGCGGCTACCACTCCGCCGATTTGGGCAAGAACGCCACCGCCCTACTCGCCGGCCTCCGCGCCGGGCGAGACAAAAGAAAACTCCGCCAGACCTGACGAGACGCATCGGCGTTCAGCGTCGGTTTCGGCATCGGCGTCGGCTTCGGCGTCGGCGTCGGCTTCGGCTTCGGTGTCGGTGTCGGCTTCGGTGTCGGTGTCGGCTTCGGTGTCGGCTTCGGTGTCGGTGTCGGCTTCGGCTTCGGCACCGGCATCGGCTTCGGCATCGGCATCGGCTTCGGCTTCGGCTTCGGAGTCGGCCTCAGCGTCGCCGTCGGCGTCAGCGCCGCAGATCAGCTGCAGCAGAACATGGTCCGGAACCCACCTATCTCGTCCGCCGGTTCACCACCACACGAGCCCGCGATCGCTTCGTACCGCCACTCCACCCGACCGGTGCCCCCCACCTCGTACCCCTCGGAGGCGACGCAGCCGCGCTGCACCTCGAGCACCCGCATGGACGGGAAACACATCTCGGGCACCTCGACGTCGGAGGTGATCTGGAGGGTCACGTCGACGAGATCGGTGCACGCCGAACCCGGCACGTCTTCGATGTCGAGCACCTCGTAGTCGCCCGACACGACGTGCTGAATGCACCCGAAGCGCGCTTCTTTGGCGACGAGATCGCACTCTTGAAATCCATCCGCGTCGACGAGTCGGATCGACATCGGTCCGCTGGTGCGTGCCCAGTCGATGCCGCGGGCGATCACTTCGAGCTGCATGCGCACCCCATCGGCCGCGCGCCATCCGATCTGATCGTCCACCCGCTCGCTTCTCAGCAGCGCCGCGCCATCGGTCTGCAGCGTTGTGCGGAACGTGGCGGAGGGAAACCCGTCGATCTCACCGCTCTCGTCCGGGAACGCTGGGTCGACGGTGTGGCGGACTTCGATCTCGACGCAGACTTCGTCGCCGGTGATCGTGTCCGGCAACCGCACGGCCGGCTGAATCATGACGCCGCCCTGAAACCCGAACACGTACTCCGCGTCCATGCCGTCCACGAACCCAGGCACGTCGAGCCCCATCTCCGGCGTGCCGTCGAAGTACGTCAGCCGCCGACAGCGACGGTTCTCGCACCGCCCCGTGAACTCGTCGCACACGACATCGCCGTCGGGCGCGTCGCCTTGGAACGCATCGGTCGGGGTGCTGGTGTCGTTGGGTCCGGCGTCGGACACCGGCGCGTCGTCCGCGCTTCCACACGCAGAGGCCAGGCACAGCACTGCGACCGACACCAAAGCGAGGAAACGGGTCATGGACAACCGTTCTAGCAGAAGTCGTACCGGCACAACCCTGCACACTGGGCATGGGGCCTTCAAAGACTGTTCGCCCGGTGTCGATCTGCAAACACGACTCGCTCGTACCCTGGGGATGGGGGTGGATCCGTTCAGAGCCGCGACCGAGTTGCTCGGCCGGCAGAAGCACGAACGCACCCTCGACCGCGAGGGGGTCCGAAGCGCACTGGCGCAGCTCGCGACGGTGCCGGCGTCTTCGCCGGAGCGCGAGCAAGCGGACACGCTGCGGACGGCGCTCGAGTCGTTGCTCGACATCTGAGCGGACCGGGCAACCACACACCGGCACGTCGAAGACGCCCGTGCCCGTGCCCGTGCCGAAGCCGACCCCGAAGCCGAAGGCGATGCCGACGCCGAAGCCGACGCCGAAGCCGACGCCGACGCCGACGCCGACGCCGATGCCAATGCCGATGCCGATGCCGATGCCGATGCCGATGCCGATGCCGATGCCGATGCCGACGCCGAACCCGAAGCCGAAGCCGAAGCCGAAGCCGACGCCGAAGCCGAAGCCGAAGCCGAAGCCGAAGCCGACCCCGACTCCGACCCCCGACGCCGACGCCGATCCGATGCCGCCGCGGATGCTGGGCGCCGGGGCGCGGCGGCCGGTGGTAGGCTCTGCGGCGCGCGGCTGGGGAGGTGACCTCGGGAGCGCACCGGAGGCACAGGAGAACGAATGTTTATCTCGGGGATGAGCGGCAACGAGATCTACTGCTTGGCGCAGAAGGGGCTCACGCCTGGCGAGATCGTGGTCGGCAACAGCGTCGTCTCGATCGGCCTCGCGGGCGGGCTCGGCGCGATGGGGCGCACGTTCGCGGGTGGCGAGGTTCGCCAGGTCACCGATCTCATCAGCGAAGGACGCCACAAGGCGATCCAGCGCATGGAAGAGGAAGCGCAGCGGGACGGCGCCATCGGCGTCACGGGGGTTCGAAGCAAGCTCGGGCGCCTTGCTGGGTTCACCGAGTTCCTCTCTCAGGGCACCGGCGTGCATCCGGCGCCGGGTCAGAGCCCAGGCCGCTTCTTCTCGACCGCCGCGTCTGGCATCGGCCTCTACTGCCAGCTCGACGCCGGCTACCAGCCGGTGCGCTTTGCGATGGGCAACATCGCCTACGCGCTCGGCATCGGGCGCGGGGTGATGGGCCAGTTCCGCACGTTGGCGCGTGGCGAGGTCAAAGAGTACTCGTCGATGTACAACGAGATCCGCCACACCGCCCTGCAGCGGCTCCGGCTCGAAGCTTCGCAGGCCGGCGCCAATGCGGTCGTCGACACCAACATCCTGATGTTGCCGTACGGCCCGGGCACGGTGGAGCTCTTGCTCACCGGCACCGCTTCGTTCCACCACGCGCTCTCCGCCGGGCAGGTGCCCGAGCAGCAGGTCGTCACCAGCGAACTCAGCGGGGAGGAGCTCTGGAACCTCGCCAAGATCGGCTACGTCCCGCACCAGATCGTGATGGCGACGAGCGTGTACTCGCTCGGCGTGGCGGCGGGCATCGGCGCGCTCTTTCAGAGCATCAAACGCGGTGAACTTCCCGAAGTGACGCGGCTCATCTACGAAGCCCGCGAGAACTGTCTCGATCTCGTACGCCAGGACGCCGAGCGCATCGGCGCCGAACGGGTGATGTCGACCCGGCTCGAGATCCGGGAGATCGCGCAGGGTCTCGTGGAGCTCGTCGCGATCGGAACCGCGGTGAAGGCCGCGCCCGACGCCATGGCGCCCCAGTCCGGCCAGCTGATCCCGCAGGCGCTGATCCTCGACCGGAGCAGCACCGACCGCGCGGACAGCGTCAACGGGCTCGGGTTCGCCGCGCAGCCCATGGGCATCGCCCGGGCCGGCACCCGCATGGCGGGCAACCAAGCGCTCGGCTGTTTGATCGCCTTGTTCGTGCTTCTGCTCTCGAGCTGCTGCGCGTTGATCCCGCTGATCATGAACATGAACCAATAGCGCATCGGCCCGCGGAGCGGACTGGTCCGACTGCCTGCTGGGGAAATCCACGCAGGCGCGCCGCGTTCGTGGCATGGTTTGGCCGGACATGGGGTAGAAGCTCGGTGGTTCGGAGGTGGTGCCCCCGAGCCCGGTGAGGGAGGCTCGGGAATGAACCAGCAAACGCGTTGCTGCATGGCACTGGTGTGGATCCTGGCCGGGGCCGGCTGCGGAGACGACGACACCACAGCGTCCGACGCCGGTACGGACGCGACCAGCGACGTCGGCACAGGCGTCGATGTCGGCCCGGTCCCGCTCGGCGTCGGCGGTGCGTGCACCCACGAAGGCAGCCTTGGATGCCAGGCCGGCCTCGAGTGTTTCGAAGGTCCCGAAGACGCCCGCCCGTGGGCCGACGGCTACTGCACCCGCTCCTGCAACACCGACGCGGACTGTCCGATCGATACCAAGTGCGGCCCCGCCTACGCCAACGCGCTCGACTTCGTGCGCATGTGCCTGTCGACCTGCGACCGCAACGCCGACGACAACGGCGGGTGCCGGCCCGGGTACTCGTGCGCCCTGGAAGGCATCTGCGTGCGGGGCTGCGACAACGACGCGCACTGCATGGTGCGCGACACCGATCCACCTGGCGGCCGCTTGGGTGACGAACCGTTCGGACAGTGCGACGTCGATCGCGCCACCTGCAGCTACGGCAACACGCCGGGCGCCGCGTCCTACGCGGACTGCACTGGCAACGCGGACTGTGCGCCCGACCAGCGATGCACCCTCGGCCACTGCATTCACGTCGACTGCGACATCGTGGGCTGTCCGGGCGAAGAGCAGTGCATTCCGTACTGGGCGCCCTGGGACGTCGCGGTCTGGTTGTGTTCGCCGGTGTGCGACCCGCTCGTCGACGGAACGAACGGCGCGAACCCGGACGACGTGTGCCCGCCCTTCACCCGATGCATCCCGCCCGAAGCGGATCCCACCGGCAACGCCACGGGCCCGTACTGCGCCCTCGGCGTCGTGGGCCGGGAACTCGGCGGCGACATCGGCGACCGATGCTCCGCACCCGATCAGTGCAGCAGCGCCCTGCCCTACCCCGTGTGCGCCGGCGGGTTCTGTTCATCGCTCTACTGCGCGGCGGAGTCGTTGCCCGATGGACTCCAGGGCTGCCCCGACGGCTCGGTCTGCCGGGTGCTCGACCCCGACGGTTCGGGCGCACTCACCCGCGAACAGGGCACCGACGCCATGCTGGGGTTCTGCTTGCTCGACTGCTCGATGGACGAGTCGATTTGCCCCGCCGGCATGACTTGCAACACGGGCACCTGTCTCGCGGAGACGATGTGATGTCGCTTGTGCGCACCCTCGGACCCGCGATCCTCACGTTGTGTACCGCATCGCTGGCCTTCGGGTGTGGCGACGACGACGGCGGTGTCGACGGCGGTCTCCCGGACACCGGCATCCTCTTCGACGCGCGCATGGACGCACCGCCGCCCTGCCGCCGCATTCGAAGCGGGGGCGCCCCCGGAGGCGATGGCTCACCCGCTGCGCCCTTCGCGTCGATCGACGAAGCGATGTCGATGGCGTCCGAAGGCGACGTGTTCTGCCTCGAGCCCGGCGAACACGCGCCGCCCACCGAAGCCATCAACGTGGCCGTCACCTTCGAAGCGGTGTCGCCGGACATGACCACCGCCATCGCCGCCGCCGCCGGCGCGTGTCGCACGATCCCGGTCCCCAACGCCTTCACGCCCGAAACAACCGTCGAACTCGACGTACTGCTCGAGTCCAACGCGCCGGTCGTGTTCCGCGACATCACGTTGCTCGGGTGTCAGATCGGGCTCTTCCTCCGCGACGGCGGGGTGCTCGAGCGGGTCCGCATCGAACGCAGCACCACCAACGTGCTGGTCATCGGTGGCCTGCTCGACGTGCGCGCGAGTTCGTTCCGGCCGATGGCGATGCTGGTCATGCCGCTCGGCCTCGGCCGCATCGCCCTCTTCGGGATCTCGCCCGCGACGATCCAAGTCTCGGACGACACCGTGATGGAGCTCGGCGACGGACTCGGGATCGGCGTGTGGACGTACGGCGTCGGCGTGCAGCTCGCGGACCTGACGATCAACGGCGGCGTCTCTGGTTTCTTCTTGGACGGCCGCAGCGACAACCCCTCGATCGAGATCGGCCCCAACGTCACCATCTCGAACCTCGACGCGTTCTCGGAGCAAGACGGCATCAACGCGATCCTCGCCTCCCAGGTACGGGTCGACGGTCTCGATGTGACCAACGTCGAAGGCATCGGGTTCGGGTTGAAGGACTGCGCCGCCGCCACGGTCGAGAACGTGTCGCTGTCCGCCGCCGACTCCGCGCTCATCTTCGAAGACAGCACGGTCGAACTCGGCGGCACGAACGTGCTCGACGTACCGGCCGATGGGTTCGGTGTCACGGTCCGCGGCACCGACGGCGCCAGCACGACTTCCCTCCGCGGTTCGCTGACGGTCACCGGCGCGGACGCCATCCACGTCACCGCGCTCGGAGGAGACTTCGTGATGCAAGACACCGCCGTGTTCCGTTCCACCGGCGCCAGCGTTGGCGCCATCGCGTTCGCCGGAGGCGAGATCGCGTTCACGGCGGGAGACGCCGCGGTGACGGGCGCCACCTCGTTCGGCATCGCCGCGTACTTCGGCACCGTGGCGGTGACCAACGTGGCGATCGAAGGCGGGTTCGTCGGGCTCTACGTCGAGGATGGCCTGCTCTCCGCCGAGAACACCGCCGTCACCGGGGCACGCATCGGCGTGGCCACGGGTGAGCTCGGGATCCTGCAGATGACCGGTGGCGCGGTGCGCCGTTCCACCAGCGTGGGCGTGCAAATCGACGGATCCGAAGGCGCGTCCCCGTCGTCGCTGACCGGTGTGCTCGTGGAAGGCGGGCTCGGCACCGGCGTGCGTGTCTCCGGTGGACGCCGCTTCGAAGTCTTGGACGCATCCGTCGTGCAGAACAACGAAGGACGCGGACTCGAAGCCAAGGAGGGCGCGTACCTCGTGGTGCGCGGCTCCACCGTCTCGAACAACCTCGGGGTCGGGGTCGGCTTCTTCGGCGCCGAAGGCGAAGTCTTCGGAACGACCTTTGGCGGCACGAGGCGCGACGCGACCCGCGCCGATGAGATCCGCGCTGCCTCCGACGTCGGCGACTTCACGATCCAAACCGGCGCCAACAACTTCGACCTCGACATCGGCCGCGACTGCACCACCGAAGGCTGCGCGCTCGAGCTCTTCGACGGGGCCGGCATGACCGGCATCGTGATGCCCAACTGTTTGGTCGCCTCCGGGGGAGAAGCCGCCACCCGGACCGTCGTCGATCAGGACGGCGCGACCGTCATGTTCTCCGGCCCCTCCGCGTGGGCAAGCGCGCTCGCCGGCATCGCGAGCGACCTCGGTCTCCCCACCGGCGCAGCCGGCAGCACCGACGCCCCGCCCCCCGCGGCCGACCCCGTCCTCCCCCCCATCGACTTCAGCCCTCCGTGAGCCCGCTGCCCACCATCCGGCTCGTCGACCGGCACGCGCCGCTCGTGCACGCCTGGCGTCACGCGTTCGAGGGCGTGGAGGGATTCGAAGTCACCCAAGGGGACTACTTCGAGCATCCAGCCGACGCCATGGTCAGCCCGGCCAACAGCTTCGGCATCATGGACGGAGGCCGGGACAGCCGTCGTTCGCGACCATTCACGCGGTCCATCAAGCGCTGCGTGAGAGCTGACCATCGAGGAACCTGAGACGTGAAGGACGACACCGAACTGCCGCCTCCGGGAGACGACGCGCTTGCGGGCACGATGCACTCCGCGATGCCGGCCGGGGAGCACACCCGCTCCTGGCAGGTGCCCGAGGGCGAACGCTACACGTTCCTCCAGCAGCTCGGGCTCGGCGCCCAGGGCGAGGTCTTCCGCGCGGAGGACGTGGTGCTCGGGCGCGAGGTCGCCCTGAAGGTGCTGCGCGCCGCCGACCCCGAAGCGCCGCTGGACCCCAGCAGCGTCAGCCGCTTCGCGAGCGAAGCGCGCCTGATGGCGCAGATCGGGCACCCGAACATCATCCCGATCTACGACGTCGGCCGCCTCAAGGACGGGCGCCCGTTCTACACGATGCCCCTGCTCCCGCAGCGCACCCTCTCCGACATGCTCGCCGCGATGCAGCAGGGCCAAGAGCGCGCGCACCTCGTGCGCTTGATGCGCCTCTTCACGAATGCGTGCCTGGGTGTGCATGCCGCGCACGAAGCCGGCGTCGTACACCGTGATCTCAAGCCGGCGAACATGATCCTCGGGCCGAACGACGAGCTCCTCGTCGCGGACTTCGGACTCGCGCGGCTCTTCAAACACGACGTCGTTCGACCAGGCGGGCTCAGCAAACTCACCGCGCCAGGCGCCGCCGTCGGCACGCCGCGCTACATGTCTCCGCAGCAGGTCGCGGGCAGCCCCGTGGGTCCGCCCACCGACATCTACTCGCTCGGCTGCATCCTGTACCAGTTGCTGACCGGCAACGTACCGATTCGAAAAGACACCATGCCGGAGCAGCTCATCGCGGTGATGAACGAGATCCCGGCCGACCCGCGGGACAAGGATCCGAGCCTGCCTCAGGATCTCTGCGACCTCGCCCTGCGGTGCCTCCAGAAGGACCCGCACCAGCGGCCGCAGACCGCGAAGGAACTCATCGAAGTCGTGGACGGCTGGCTCGAGGGCCGGTTCGACGACGAACGCCGGCGCGAGGAACACGAACGGCGGCTCGCGGAAGCGCGCGAACACCGCACGCTCGCGGCCAGCCTCGAGCGAAGTTTTCTCCGGACCGCGACCGAACTCCGGACCCGCCGACGCGACACCCCGGACCATGCGCCGCTCTCCGAGAAGGAGCTGCTGTGGTTGCTCGAAGAAGATCTCGAGCAGCTCGTGCAGCAACACGACGACGCGGAACACCACGCCGCGCTCGCCCTCGAAGCCGCCCTGCGCGCCATGCCGGAGAGCCGCCGCGCGCGCGACGAGCTCGTCGACCTCCACCTCGGGCGGCGCGAACGGCACCTGAAGACCGGTCGCGCGGGACTCGCCCGCCGAGAGATGAGCAAAGCGATCGCGATCGGTGGCGACACGGTGCGCGCGCGTCTCTTCGACGTCGCCCACATCGACATCGACTGCGCCGAGCCACTGGACGTCGAACTCTTCGAACCCGCGCGCGGTCGGCTGGGCGTCGTGCCCATCGGACCGATCGAAGAACACGCGGCGGATCTCTCGCCGGGTTCGTACCGGTTGGTGTGGCGCCGCGCATCCAAACCGCCCTCGGCAGAGAGCGCCGTGTACTTGCCGCTGCGGGTGGAAGGCTCCGACCGGGTGCGGCTCACCTTCGACCCAACGCTCGCCGACGCGTTGCCTGCCGGCATGACCCTCATTCACGGCGGCCCGGCGCTCCTCGGCGGCGACGACGACGTGGTCTTGCGGGAGCGCATGAGCGCGGTGTTCGCGCCGACCTTTGCGATCGGTCGCCGGCCGGTGAGCTGCGCGGACTACCTCGGCTTCTTGCGTGCGCAGCCGGACGCGGAAGCGGCACTCCTGCGGGCACCACGCGCCAGCGCGGACAGCCCCTACTGGAAGTTGCGAAGCGGCAAGGTCGTGATCCCCGCGGCGGACGCGGACGGAGACGTGTGGTTGCCGGAGTACCCGGTGTTCGCCATCAGCGCGCTCGACGCGGAGGCGTACGCCGCGTGGGCCGGCGCACGCGACCGGGTCACCTACCGCCTGCCCACCGACGTCGAATGGGAGCGCGCCGCCCGAGGTGCCGACGGCCGCCTGTATCCCTGGGGCGACCGTTTCGACCCCGCGCTGTGCAAGATGCGCGTCTCCCGCGAAGGACAGCCGCGCCCCGAGGCCATCGGCGCGTTCGAAACCGACGTGTCGCCCTTCGGCGTCATCGACCTGGCCGGCGGCGTCGCCGACTGGACCAGCACCCCCTATCTAGACGACCCCGAACACCGCTGCGTCAAAGGCGGCGCCTGGAGCGCCCGCGCCCACCGCTCCCTCGCCAGCTTCCGCGGCTCCATGCTCGAAAGCCACATCAGCGCCGACCTCGGCTTCCGCCTCGCCATGGACGTCTGAGCCAGCAGTAGCGGAAGCGGAAGCGGAAGCGGAAGCGGTCCCGGAAGCGGAAGCGGTCCCGGAAGCGGAAGCGGAAGCGGAAGCGGAAGCGGAAGCGGAGGCGGTCCCGGAAGCGGTCGCGGCATCGGCGTCGGCATCGGCGTCGGCATCGGCGTCGGCATCGGCGTCGGCATCGGCATCGGCATCGGCATCGGCATCGGCATCGGCATCGGCATCGGCATCGGCATCGGCATCGGCTTCGGCATCGGCCTCGGCCACGGTGCGTCGGCATCGGCCTCGGCTCCGCCTCAGCGACATCCTGTCGCCGCCCCACCCCCCCAGATGACGGATGGTCAAAACGCGCGCCTCTGGAAGCGCGCCCCGCCCCCGCGCGGTATTCAGAAACGAGGCGATGCGGGAGCTTTCGATCGTGGTTGGGATCTTTGGACTGGGCGCACTGCTCTCCGGCGGGGTCGCGTATGTGGCGGAAGGCAACCTGCTCGAGTCCGGGTGGCTCTTCATGATCCAGCTCAGCCTGGTCGCCATCGTGTGCGAGCTGGTCTACTTCGCCGGCCTCTTCGCGGCGGCACGGCGGGCGCTTCCGAAGGAGTGGTACCAGCGCTCGTTCGAACACCACCATCTGCTGTCCATCGCGCAGAAGTTTCTGGTGCTCCCGTTCTTCTACCTGGGTGCGATCCTCCTCACGCTCTCGTTCCTGCTCTCGCTCATCCTCGCGTTCGCGGCGTTTCAAGCCGCGTTCTGAACGCGACGGCGTCCCCGCGTGGCCCGCGCACGCGCGATCGGTCAGACTCGGCGCGATGGGGGAAGTCTCGACAGGCGCTTGGGCCACGGCACGTGCGGTAGGCGTCGCCCTGTCGTTGGTGGCGCTTGGCTGTCTGCCCGACTCGTCCGGTTATGTGCTCGGCGGCCTGGACGGCGCGGGTCTCGACGGTGGCAACGTGGATGGCGGCGGCGTGGATGGCGGCGGCACCGATGGGGGGCCGGTGGACGCGCCCGGTGTGGACGCGCCCGGTGCGGACGCGCCCGGTGTGGACGCGCCGATGGTCGACGCGCCTGGCGTAGACGCGCCCGGAAGTACCGGCGTGCTCGACGCGGTCACGCGGTGCGAGGACCTCTTCGACTCCGTCTTCTCGGTCACCGAGATGGACAGTGCAAGCGAGATGACGGTGAACTTTCGCAGCCCGATCTGCGTGCCGACCTTTGCCGGTGGAGAGGTTCAGTTCGGGCCCTTGCCGCCCGAAGACCGCTACTGCGCAATCATGTCGCACGAGACCTACGCGGGCGATCTCGCCGCGTGTGCCGACGTTCGGGCCACCCGCGCCATGGACACGTCTGCGACCAACACGTTCGGCCTCGGCCTGCGCACCAACCTCGAGGGCGTCATCGCCAACGTGCGACTCGCACAGGGGGCGGTGGATCTCAGCGAGCTCTCGGAGAGCCTGGTGACGATCGACCGGAACCTCTTCGACGGCTGGGTCGACGGCGAACGTTCGCTGCGTCTGCTCCGCGTGCGAAGCGGCGATGCGCACTACGCGGAGGTCGCGGGTGCTGGGCGAACGGTGATCCTTCGGGGCACCACCGACGTCGCGCCCGCCGGGCTGCAGATCATGATCGAAGCGACGCGGCTCGAGGGCGTGGTGGGCGTGGACCGGGTGGTGATCGGCCGGCCAAACGCCGCTGTGTTGGCGCGGCTTCCATAGCGGCGAAAACCGAAGCCGACCCCGAAACCGAAACTGCAGGCGAAACCGACCCCGAAACCGACCCCGAAACCGGAGCCCACGCCGTTTCCGCAACGCCCTCTCCCGTCCATCGCGAAGAAGTTTGCCAATCTTCTCGCGGCGCCTTGACAGTCGACCGCCGATTTCTATAATCGCCGTCCACTCGACGCGGGGTGGAGCAGTCTGGTAGCTCGTCGGGCTCATAACCCGAAGGTCGTAGGTTCAAATCCTGCCCCCGCACCCAAGTTTGTCACTGCCCTCTCAGGTCCTCCTGGGAGGGCAGTTTCATTTCTTGATTCGCGCGTTCCACGATTCTCGGCAACGTCCCCACTCGCTCGAGTCCATCGCCGGGAACGCTGGCCGACGCAGCTGGAGTTTCTTCGGCTGTTTCACGCCCTCAGACCACGCACGACTCAACGCCGTATCAGCCGCGAGCTCATCGGTTGGGCCAGTCCGATGGGATCCAGCCCAGCCCACCGCACCAACAGACGATTCCCTCGAGACCGACGTTGGCGGTGAGTGGTTCGACGCCGCTGCCTTCGCAAACCGGGCAGGTCGGGTCCATCGGCTCCCGCCTGGGAAGGAACCGTTCGAGAAACGGAAAGCGCTTGCAGCCCACTGCGAGCGCGACGTCCCGAGTGCGAACATCGTCCAGCGGACCCACGTCCCCCTCCCAACTAAGACAAACGATATCGCCAGATTTGGTGAGGGCAATGACGCCACCCATATCTCCACTGAGCGGAAGTGAGCTGTGCTTCCGTGCCAGCTCGGTAACTGGGTCCGACGACGGCGCCAATGAGTCGATCGCATCCGCGAGTTCCGCTACCGATGCCTGAGGGCGCTGAGTCATGGCCGAAACCTACCGAGCACTTCGACTGCTCCGCGAACTGGTGCTCGGACCAGAAGTGTCCCATGTTCCGAGGTGACGATCCCCACTCGCGAGATCAATGAGCCAAACACACGTTCTCCGTTCAGCACCGCGATTTCATGAACTTGTGCATGTGCCGCGTGCGTCCGCGCTGATGAGTGCGTCCGCGCTCATCAGTCCCAGGTGCTCGAAAGTCTGTTGCCTGGGTCGCAGCCGTTCGGGGTGGCGGGCCGCCGGCGGTTGGGTGGCGGGCGCCAGCCGAAATTGTTGAAACGTCTGAGAAACGGAGACGGTACGGGGTGTGCTCTGTGCGAAGCGTGTCTCCTGCACGGCCAGTCGTACGCGGTGCGAGCTATGCGCTGACGCGTCGTACGAACTTTCGGAAGGCGTTCCTCGCTCCTTGGCATCCGGGTGTGGACCAGGCTTGGCTGTACGCGCTGGGGCATGCGCAGCAGCAGACGGGGGTCTCACTCCACTGCGCGACCAAGGTCATCAACCACCACCACCTCGACCTCACCGACAACGAGGAGAAGCGCCCGGAGTTCCTTCGGCTGTTTCATGGCGAGCTGAGTTGCGCGCTCAACACGCTGCTCGGCCGGGAGCGGTACGACCAGCCGGGTCAGATCTTCGACGACCGTGCGACCCACCACATGCGGCTGCTCGATGCCGAAGCGCAGGCCGCACACCTCGTCTACGAGTCCGTGCAATGCGTCGCCGCTGGTCTCGTGAGGCGGCCCGAAGACATGCCGGGCTTCGTGTTCGACTTCTCGTTGTGGAAGGGGCTCCCCATCCGCGTGCGGCGTCCAGAGTTCTACTTCGATCCGAGGCTGCGCGACGAGTACGTCAACGTGTGGTTCAATCCGCCCGCCCGGTTGTACCGCAAGTTCAACGGCGATCTCGACCAGCTGATCTACTACATGCGCCGGCTGCAGAGAGAAGCGATCCGAGCTCTGAACGCGGCCCGCAAGTGGCCGGTGATGGGTGTGCAACGCATCAAACGCATCCACCCGTACAGCGAGCCCCGCACCCGTCGGACGGCCGGCGGCGAAGTCATTCCGAGCTACAAGCAAGGTGCCTCCGGGATCACCGGACGCCGCGTGCACATCCAAGCCAAGACGGAGGTCACCACGTTTCGGCGCACCCACCGCGCTGGTGTGAAAGCGCTCCGCGCCGGCGACCCGATCCCGTTTCCGTACGGCACGTACAAGATGCGGAAGCTCTTCCCGATCGACGTCGAGCCCGCCGATCCGGCCCTGCTCATCACCGGTCCCGAGCCCACCTTGGACGAGGTGAAGGCCGAACTCCGGCTGAACCCCGTCATCGCCGACGACGAACAGGTCGCGCGCGTCCTTGCCGAAGTCGGCACCGCGTTCAGGGACGAGGCCGCGGCTGTCGTGCGCGCCGAAGCGATGGAGTTCGTACCGGAGCCCCCGCGCGTCCCGGCCGAGTTGCTCGAGAAAAGCGACCGACCCGAAGCGCAGGTCGAGCACCCGACAGCGCGCAGCCTCGCGAAGCGAGCCAGCGGTGTCACCGGACGGGGTTTGGGGGCCGTGCCCCCAAGAGGAAGCTTCGACAAGAATCAGCCCAGCGAGGCCCGCCGCGTCGTCGTCATGAGAGACGCCCGACGTGGTCGACCACGCGCATCAGCCGAAGCGACCAAGGCCGCCGAAGGTGCCGACCGACCACCCCGGATTTGCGACCGGCCACTCGGGACTTCCGACCCACCCCAGTAGCCACATCCGCGTTTGCGAACACGGTGCGTGAGTCCCGCGCGGCGCATCGTTGCGTCCGCAGTCCCAGATCGAGCGCAGGCCGAGCAGAACTGGGTCTCGTTCACGACATTCGGGGCCGCCGGTGACCGGCGCAGAGCAGCTCTCCCTGCTTCGAAACATGCCCACCAGTGAAAATGGTCCTTAGGAGACCAACCTGAGTGCGAGCACCTGGGACGGATCTGCTGGCGGGGGAGGCCTGAGCGACACCGACCGAGTCACCGTCCGCCGAGACCTCCTCAGACCAGGCGGAACTCCTCGAGCCGACGAAGACCCCGACTGAACCACCTCAGCGGGCTTCAAGAGCCACAGCGCGGCCCGGCAACAGCCCGAGCCGCGCACACCTACGTCCGAAGCAAGACGCAAGGTCGCAGAACCCACGAAACAGAGGTTCGGGACCCCGATTCCCGGCCCGAGCGAACCGAGCGACGAGCCGAGCAAGGACGCGACCCACCCAACGACACCCTCAGAGCACGTTCAAAACCGTGCCAGAAGCGAGTCCCCCGGACGGAGCGCGCGAAGCGCTCCTTCGCCGGTGACAGGCGCAGAGCAGCTCTCCCCGCTTCAGAACATGCCCGCCAGTGAAAATGGTCCTTCAGAGACCAACCTGAGTGCGAGCACCTGGGACGGATCTGCTGCTTGCACCGAGCACCTGGGACGGATCTGCTGCTGCGCGGAGAAACATGCCCACCAGCCAAAGTGGTCCTTCAGAGACCGACCGGAGTGCGAGCACCTGGGACGGATCTGCTGAGACACCTGTCCGGAGCAAGAGGCAGATACGCCGAAGCACCGAAACAGAGCTTGGGAAGCCCGAATCCGGCCCAGCGGACTGAGCGACACGCGAAGCAAGGGCGCAACGAGCCCAATCAGACGCTCAAACCACGTTCAAAACGTGCCAGGAGGGAGTCCCCGGGACGGAGCAAAGCGAAGCGCTTCCCAGACCGTGACTTGTACCCGGCGGATCTGCTGCTGGCAACGGCCGCCAACATCTATGCGCCAAATACAACCACGCCATCAACAACACTCAACTTGGGATCCGTGTACTTCAATCTTTCGAGATCAAACACTCGAATTTCGACACCAGGATGTTGGACAATCACGATCTCTATCACATCACGGATGGCGGAACCAGCATCTATCCCCGACACTGTAGCAGGCTCGAGTATCGCCAGAGGTCCAGTCCGTGTGATCACCGAACAAATTGCATATTCAATCAATACTGGAGCGACAACGCGCACTTCTCCACGATTCTCAAGTTCTAGAGTGGCGTTGCTACGCAGGTCTACGCGGAGCGTTCCCGTAAATCGTTTCATTCAAGAATGCTAACATACGTCGAGCCGGCTTGTCTAAACCGCCTCCTAAACGATGTCAGCGATTCAAAGTATGCAGTCCCAGTTCCAGGATCTCGGATAGCAACTACGCTCCTACCCCCGCGTTGGGTGAGGCCATCCACGATGACGACGTGGTTCAGGTCGGGGTCGGTTGAGGATCGAATCACCGCGACGATCGAACGGGGGGAATTGGATAGATCCTCCAGTTGACTGGTGCTTAATCCTCTCCGCAACATGGCGTTAATATTATTGGAACGCAGTAGACTGACCAAGCGAGTGACAGGCACCCCTTCAGGATTGGCTCCGGGTCCGACGTATTTACCGAGCTCAGTCATCACACGATCCGGGTCGCGCCGGTCAAGAATCATTCCGCAGACAGTTCCGACGCAGTTGTTTCGTTGAGACTGACGTCTAAGTGGGAGATTTGTTTGCCTTCTTCCGACCGTTTCTCGCGCGACATCAGCGCCTGCCCTTACAGCCCTCCCCCCTGCCTTGTCGCGACAGATAAGGCCCGTCCAGCGACGGACCCCAGAAGCGCTATCACGAGATCCGCAGTCGCTCGCCCTCCGTCATAGTCGGATTGAAGCACCTCTCCTGCACCGGTCATTCCTCGAATCCAGTACAGACTTGTTTCCGCGATGTCCCGCGCAGCTCCCTCGGCAAGTCCGCGCGCGATTCCATGCGCCATTGCCTGAGCCGCGCTAGTCAGGAGCATGGCGCGCACGTTAGGATCGTCGATCCTACTTATCGCCGACTGTAAGTCTGCAAACGCCTGAACAAGTGCGTCATACTGACTCGTGAATCCAGAACGGAACGCCTGGTCTTGAAACTGGTTCAAGCAGGCCCCTGCAGCGCCCGAGCAAACTTCCGTTGCGACTCGCTCGCCTTGCGCGTTCTCCCAACTCCCTACGAACTGTGCGTTGCCTTCGGAGTCGTTGCCTGCCTCCGTGAAGTCCAGACCAGTCGGGTCTCGCGCCTGCAGCAAGTTGCCTGCGACGTAGTGGAACGAGTTCCCAAACTCCCCACCGCCACCGGCATGCACCTGCAACGGGTCCGCACTGGCCCACCGCCCCAGATGCGGCATCAGATACCGCTCCCCGAAGTAGACCAGCCCGACCTCGTCGTCGCCTTCCTTCCCGGTGAACCCCATCGGCTCCAGCTGGAACGTCTGCCCGTCCCCGCTGCTGTCGCGGCCCCGCAGCGTCTCCCGGTTCCCGGACGGGTAGAACGTGCCGACCTCGAGCAGCTCGCCGCTGATCAGGTCCACGGTCGCTACCGTCGTCTGCAAGAGATCCGGCAACGGCACCGTGATCCGCGCGTCGGTCTCGAAGCCGCTCCCACCACTCCCCAGCGGCATGTCGTGTTTCCAAACGACGCGCGCGCCGGCCACCAGGTACTGCGACTCGGCGTTGACGCCTGCGGCCGGTCGCCAGGCGTCGCCCAACATGACGTCGCGATCGACCGCGACGCCGCGTCGCTCGAAGTCGCCGGGCAACACGTAGAGCGACGCTCGGTCGATGCCTCCCGATGACGTGAGCTTGACGGTGCGGACGTTGCCGGCGTCGTAGCGGTAGCGCTGCCTCGCCTCCAAGGTCCAGACGCCCGTCCCGGCTCGGTCGTAGCGGCGGGCTTCTGCCAAGCGGTTCAGTTCGTCCCAGCGGTACTGGTAGTGCTGCTCTCGGTCGCAGCGGCAGTGGGCGATGGCGTGGGTTTCGCGGCTGCTGAGCGCCAGCGACGTGTCGTCGTAGCAGACGTCCATCGCGCTCGCGTCGTGGCAGCGGGCGCGCACGGTCATCTCCTCGACGTTGCCGCTCTCGCCGTACTCGAGGTCGACCCAGCCGCCGCGGTCGATGCCCGCGTCGAAGCTTGGTGCGGAGGTCGGGAGCTGGGCGGAGAAGTAGAGCGCGGCCGGCCGGAGCGCGCCGATGTCTTCGTCCGCGCCGTTCACGAGCTGGCCTTCTTGGCCGATGCTGCGCTCGTAGAAGGAGTTGCCTTCGCCGCTGGTGCCGAGCGTGTCGTCGATCCACGACACCTGGTTCGCGAGCCAGTCGTGCCGGTACTCGAGCGTCTTGACCCGCTCGGCCTCCATGGTCGGCAACATCGGCGCGGGTTCGCGGCGCATGGGATCGGCGCCGATGTTCGCCGCCTGGGTGTCGCGCCAGTCGGTGGCGTCGGCGACGTTGTCCGGGGTACCGGTCTCGGGGCGGTATTCGTACTCGATCATGTTGACGCGGTAGAGCGCGTCTTGGTGGACCAGATAGTCGCGGGCCTCCTGTTCGTCCGCGGTGCTCGCACTTCGGTTCTGGACCAAAGCCAAGTTGTTGGCCGCGTCCCAGAAGTACCGGTTGTCGATGATCTCGCCGTACGCGGTCAGTTCCGGCAACGAGCCTTGCTGCAGGTCGGGGTGGCGGGTGTGTCGCCAGCGCGTGGGACGCAGACGCTCGTCGTAGTCGATGAGCGTGTAGATGTTGTAGCCGAGCGTGCCCGGAATCGTTCCGAAGTACGCGATGTGCAGCAGGCCGTTCTCGTCGTAGTTGTTGTCCACCACCCGCTGCGAGAAGCTGTCGAGGTGCACTTCCGCACGCTGGGGCAGTCCGCGGCGGTTGTAGAGCATGGTGCCGCGAACAACCGGCGCGGTGCCGACGCCATCCCAGTCCGGGTCGGTCGGGTAGGTGCGATCGACGACCATGTCCAAACGGTTGAAGAGCGTGGTCGAGACGTAGGTGTGTTCGGTGTCCCATTCGCGCAGCGGTACGCTCCCTAGGTCGCCTTCGTCGTAGAGCACAGGGTCGTCGCCGCTGAGTGTGGCGGGGATGGTCAACGCGTCGGGGAGCAGCGCCATCTGGCGAGCGGACCAATAGGCCCTTCCTCGATCGTCGTAGTCGACGACCGAGCGCTGCCCGCGGTCGCTCGAGCCCGTCAGTCTGCCAAGGAAGTTCGTGCCGGAGGGCGGCGACATGTCGCCCGTCGCGAACGATGGCGCAACGTCGAAGTAGTAGCGCGCGTCCACCTGCTGCAGGCCGGGCATCTCGAGGTTGCCGAGGCCGACTGCGCCTGTATCCGGGAGCGCCTCGTTTGGGTCCTCGAAGCTGTGCTGGGCTTCGCCGCAGGTGACGTAGTCCTCGCCGAGCAGACGGCCAGCGCGGTCGTAGTAGAAGTTCGCGCCGCAACCGCGGGGATCACGCACCGCGACGAGATCGCCCACGCGGCTGTAGAGGTAGCGCCAGCGACGTTCGTCCTCCGTACCTCCCCGGCCGTCGCTGTCTGGATCGGTGCCAGCGATGCGGCGTCCGAGGGAGTCGTAGAGGAAGGTGCGGGTGAGGGTGTGGGACTCGCCGTCGCTGCCTACGACTGCGGTGCGGTCGTCCGGATCCGTGGTGGCGGTCTCCGCGCGGGTGACCGAGAGCACAGATCCGTCCGCGCGGTAGGCGGTCCAGAGCCGGTAGTACTCCTCCACCGTCCCGGAGACGCCCGGGCGTGCGTTGTGGAGGACCTGGTCGATGCCCCGCCCATGGCCGTCGACGAACGCCCACGCGCACGTGTCTTCAAAGATGGCCGAGTCGTAGGGCGTCCGGGAGATGTCCGGGTCACCGAAGCTTCCGTTGTCCAGTGGGTCGCAGCTCTGGGTGCAGAGCGCGCCGTACTCCATGGTGCTGAGGGATCCGGGCCCCGGACTGCTGGTGGGAACCGGTGGGCCATCCGTAGTCCCGTAGAACTGCCTGTCAGGGAAGTGTGACGGGGATGAGGCGGCCGAAGCCGAAGCGTTCTTCGGCGTTGCGGCCCATGCCCGCGACGGTGCCGTCGACGAGGGCGGCCGCGCCGTTGAGGGTGACCACGACTTGCGTGGCTCCGTCCGCGCCCGGCAAGTGGGTGGGGACTTCGTGGCCCACCGCAATCCGACCGCTCGGGGGCCGGTTCCAGGAGAGCAGGTCGCCCCAGCACCGCACCTCGCCCGCCGCGTTGCGCGCGCAGGTCCCGGTGCCCCCCGCGTCGATCTCGACCACGCCGCTGAGTCCCAGAACGTTCTGCGGCACGTTCGTCTCCGCAGAGAAGCCCACGTCGCCGAACTGGTCGTTCGCGTCGCTGCCCCAGCAAGAGACCGCGCCGGTCGCGTGCGCCACGCAGATGTGTCGCTGACCGATGGCGACGTCGACCGCGTCGGTGATGCCGGGAACCGGCGTGAGTGCATCGCTGACCGCGCCGTCAGGCATGCCAGGGTGGGTATCGGTCGGGCTTCCGAAGCAGAGCACCGCACCTCCGGCCACCACGCATCCACCCTCGCGGTTCGCGATGGCCAAGCGCTCGATCCGCGCCGTCCCCGTCGGAATGGCCACCTCCTCACCGGCGTCGTCCATGCTGTCTCCCCAGCACACCAGCGTCTCGTCGGGGCGGACGGCACAGAGGGTCGCCTGGGAGGACTCCTGCCCGTCCATCGCGAAGAGCCGGGCTTGAATGCCCATCACGCGGACCGGGTCGAAGCTGGTCAGACTGGACACCGTGTCGAATTGGAAGGGCCCGCGGCCCCAGCAGTCGAGGTTGCCCGCCGACGAGAGCGCACACGCCATCATGCCGGCCGCTTGGATCGAGACCACGTCGCTCAGCCCCATGTCCACGGGCGCGAGGTATCGGCTGGATGCGAGCCCGCCCCAGCACGAGACCCGGCCGGCGGCCGTGCGACCACATCCGAGCTGGAAAGTAGAGGCGACCTCTACGAAGCCGCTGGCATTTCCAGGGACGAAGTCGACGAAGCGGCCGTCGACGTCGCCCCAGCAGTGAACGCTCCCGTCGGACTGGAGCGCACAGGCGACTTTGGCGCTCACGGCCACCTGTTCGGCGCCGACGCCCGCCACGACTGCCTCATCGGTGCCGCCGTCGTCCGGGATCGGGTCGACCGCCTGAAGCCCATTGCGTGCGCTGCCGTAGCCTTCCACCCGACCGTCGCTGGCGCGCGCGATCGCTCCCTCTCGGCTGGCCGCGACGTCGACGAGGTCGGCGCGCGTGATGTCCGGGATGAACGCGTTTCCGAGGCACTGCACTTGTCCCGTGGCGAGCAGCACACACGTCGATTCTGTTCCGGCACTGAGCGCACGGACGCCCGAGAGGCCCACCACCTCGGCCGGCAGCTCGAACTCGCTGGCAGACGTCCCGACCTGCCCGCGGTTGTTGGCGCCCCAGCAGGAGATCGATTCGTCGTCGTGCCGAACGCACGTATGCCGGCGGCCGCTCGCAATCGCGATCGCACCGGCAATGCCGGGCACCGCGACAGGCTCGCTCGAGAACCCGCTGATGGGGCTGCCGAGCGCACGCTCTTCGCCGGTCCCCCAACAGGCCACCGTGCGGTCTCGGCGAATGGCGCAGCTGAAGTGGTCGCCCGCGCTTAGCGCGACGGCATCGTCGGCCGGCAGGGCCACCGCGACGGGCGCACTCGATGCTGTCGTCGTGCCGTCTCCCAGTTGCCCAGCGCTGTTGTCGCCCCAGCAGAGCACGCGTCCCGCAACGCGTGCGCAGGTGTGATCCAGTCCGACGGCGATCTCCTCCGCCATCGTGCCTGCCGGCCATTCGGGGTGACGCACCGCTCGGAACGGATGCACTCCGATGGGCGCGTTCGTGCCTTCGCACGTGACGCCGACGAACCCGCTGTCCCCACCGCAGCGGTTGCCAAAGCAGTGCGGCACCCCGTCGCGCAAGACGCACATCTCCCACGCATGGTGGTCGACGCCGAACCCCGTGAAGGGTCCGGTCAGCACGAAGGTCTCACCGCCGTTCCAGCCGGAGATCTGCCGCTCGGAGACGCAGCTTCCCGCGTCGCACCGAGTGGCGTGCCCGCAGTACAGCGCGCCGCCTTCGTCCACGGTGCCGTCGCAGTCCTGGTCGCTTCCGCTGCAGATCTCGCGTTGGCCGGGAAAGGCCGCCGGGTCTAGATCGTCGCAGTCGTCGGTCGGGTAGCCGCCGCCCGGGCAGATCGCGCCCAGGGGTGCGTGCATGTCTCCGTCCCGGTCTTCGCCGGGGTCGACGCCGCCGCGGTCGGCCACGAAGCTGCAGTCCGAGTCGATGCGGTCGCAGGATTCCTCCGCGCCCGGGTGGGTGGTGTCCAAGGCATCGTCGCAGTCGGTCATGGGCAGCACCCGGCCGGGCGGCACCTCGCAGCCCTCGATGTCGATGAAGTCGCCGGCGTCGCCGAACCCGTCCCCGTCAACATCGCGGTACCAGCGGACCACCCCGGCTTCGTCGACGGCGCCATCGCAGTCGTTGTCGATTCCGTCGCAGCCTTCGCTGGTGCCCGGGTTGGAGAGCACCTCCTCGTCGTCGCAGTCGCGGTCGTCTTCGACGTGGTCGGCCGGAGGCATACACGCGGTGATGGGCGTCGCGCTCTCGTCCCCGAAACCATCGCCGTCGAGATCCGGGTAGAAGTTCCGCAGCACACCTTCGTCGATCGCCCCGTCGCAGTCGTCGTCGTTTCCGTTGCAGGTCTCAGTGCTGCCGGGGAACGAGCCTCGGAGCGTGTCGTCGCAGTCGAGCCCACACTCGCTGCCGTTGCAGCAATCGACGCTCACGAAGCCGTCTCCGTCGCGGTCGGTGCCAAGGGTCGCCGGGTCGCAATCTTCGTCGTGGCCCTCCGCGTCGCACACCTCGATGTTGCCGGGGAAGCGGTCCGGATCCGCATCGTCGCAGTCGTCGCCGCCGCAGGAGGTCGCGTCCCGTCCGTCGCCGTCCGCGTCGCATTCCGAGACTTCACAGGTCCGCGTAGCTTCGACGCACATCTCGGCCGCGCAGGGAGGGGCCCCCACAACACACGCCCCATCGACGCACGACTCGGGACCATTGCAGAAGAGCCCGTCGTCACAGCCCGCATCAGGGCAGCCGGGCCCGCCATCGCCGCCCACGGGACCGTCGTCACCACACGCGGCAAAAAGGAGGACGACGACGAGGGGCAACCACCGGGGACTTCGCATGGGTGAGCCTACCTTCCCACGCCACGACGGTGAAGGAACGCCCTTCGCGTGTTCGTCGGTGACCGACCGAGATGCGCGACGGCGTGGGGTAGTCTTGCGCCATGCGGCGCGTTTGGATGTTTGCGGTGTGGGTTGGATTGGGGTGTTCGGGGGAGAACGAGCCGGCCGAGCCGGCGCCCGTGGAGGCTGTCGCGCCGGAGGCTGCGCCCGTGCCTGAGGTCGCGCCCGCGGCCGCACCGGAGACGGCGCCCGAAGGCGGCGCGCCAGACGACACCGGGGTGTTGGTGTCGGCCACCGGCGCGCTCGAAGTGGAGTCGACTTCGGCGCCGCTGGATGACGCACTCGCGGCGCTGGTCGCCGCGCGGCTGCCTTACCGGACGGGGCTCGAGCGGGAGCCGGAGCCCGACAGGCACCGCGCGATCGTGCGGGTGGCGACCCTCGCTGGCGATTCGGGGCGGGTGACGTTGGTGGTGGTGGCACTCGACGGATGGGCTGCGAAGTTTGCGGCGACGCGGGCGGCGGGTGGCGACGACGCGGTGCGGGCGCTGCTGGCACGGCACGAACGCGCCATGGAGGGCTGTGAGACGGAGTGGGCGTGCGACGATCTGAGCGAATCCATCCTCGGGGATCCCAGCCAGGTGAACGTCCACGTGCTCCGCTTCAGTCAGCCCGCGGGCGCGGCCACGCCGACGTTCGATCGGGCGAGTGAGACGCACACCAGCGGGTTGCAACGCATCCGCATCCGGCACCTGCAGGACCTCGACGACGACGGGCGGCGGGAGCTCGCGCTGAGGCTCGACACCATGGACGGAGGCGCCGACTGGATGGACACCCGGCACCGGCAGTGGTTTCTCGACGCGGACTCGCTGGTGATGCAAGCGCAGGTCGTGCGCGCGGAAGACAGCGGCGGACACCAGATGCCCGACACGGAGATCCAGCGGCGCGTGCAGCCGCGCGATGTGGACGGAGACGGTCACCGGGATCTGGTCGTGCACACGAGCGGTGGCGCGAGCGACGACCCGAACACGTACGAAATCGACCCGGTCGACGCGAGCGGCGACGCGACCTGGCGGTACGACCCCGCGACGGACGTCTGGTTGAGCCCGGCACCGCCGGCCGCTTCCGACTGAGGTGGGAGACTCGACACGCCGAACGAGATCGACGTCGTGGAGCTCTACGGGGTCGCGGTCGAGGACGGCATGCCGCTCACGGGCCACCCGCCTTCGGTGGTCGACGGGCCTCCGATCCCCGGGGCAAGCGGCGGCGGCATCCCCTCGCTCGATCCATGCGGTGGACACGCGGACCCGGCCGGCTACTGGCACTGGCACTTCACGCCGACCAACACCCAGTCGGCGCTCGTAAGTCGGCACATCGAGCGTGGACAGGGACTCGTCCGGGTGTCGCAGCCTGAGCGCTTGATGCATGCCGTCGGTCGAGAGGTGCACCTGAAGCCGCCATCCTTCACCGCCCGCCTCGCTGCGCTCATGCACCAGGAGGAACGTCGCGATGTTCGGCACGTGCGCCCGTGCGCTAAGTGCGCTCCCCAAGAGCAGCAACACGACGAGTCCCGTGATGGCGCGTGCCTTCACTCCACGCTCATCGGGTTGCGGACCGATGCGCCGGAGATGCAGGTCGGTAGGTTCGGCGCGGTCTCGTTCAGCGCGTAGTAGTGGTACACGCCGTCCGGGTACTCGGCGGTGACTCCGAACGTGCCGTTGCAGGCGTCGAGACCGGTGGGCACCGAGCCGTCTTCGAGCGGTGCGTAGATGGGGTAGCCATCCTTGGCGAATCCGACGAGCCCGCTCGACTGCTGCGGGATGTCCGCGCACGCGACGTCCGTGATGCCAAACGCATCGAGCACGGGCGTGGTCGACGCGCTGCGGGAAGGCATCGAGCTGCAGAGCGCTGGGGCACGCGCCCGCCTCGGCGCCGCATCCGTCCAGCTCGGCCGCCACGCGACGCAGGCGACGTTCGTGGTGGAAGGGCTGCCCGACGACGCCGAGTCCGTCGATGCCCACATCGACGCGTGGAGCGTGCGCGGGGGTCAGAACAACGTCTTTCGAATCGTGCGCGGCAGCGCGGACGGACACGTCGTCCTCAAGGAAGAGAACGGCTTTCGTGGAACCGCCTCGGTCGAAGCACACCCCCTCGCGACACCGTTCGCGCCGAGCGCACCCTGCACGAAGCGCGCATCGTTCGCGGATCTCTCGACGCCGACGCCGAGCTCGCGAAGCCGCTCCCCCGGCTGGCCCGTGCTGCTCCTGTTCGCGGGCGCCGCCCTGACCAGCGCCGCCGCTTGGCGGTCCGTCCTGCGACCGGAGTCGACAACCGCCCGTCCGTAGACGTGCTGCCTCGACGTTCCGAAAGCTCCCAGGTGCTCACGGGGTCGGGATCCCGTTGTGCCATGTCTAAAGGTAGTCGTTGCACTGGACGCGTTCGCACCGAAAACATCGGGCGCGGTCCCGGGTGTCGTCTTCGTACGGGGTGCAGAACTCGCCTTCGGCGCATTCGTCGTCGTGGGTGCAGCGGTCGCGGCGCGACCGGCACTCGAGGCCTTCGGCGACTGGCACGCCGCCCGCACCACTGCCGCATCCGACGACCACCGCGCAGTCGCTGTCGGGGCAGTCGCAGTCGTCCGCGAGGCAGCGGTTGCGGCCGTCGGGATCCGCGGCGCAGACGCAGCGCTCGTTCGCCGCGCAGTCCTCGTTCGTGCGGCAGTCGTGGTAGGTGCAGACGCCCCGGTTGAGCGCGACCTTGGTGCAGCGGCCCTCGACGCCTTCGGTGCACTCCGAGTCGTCGCGGCACCCTTCGAACCCCGGTGTGGGCCGGAGGTCCATTCTGGTGCGCTCGCCGTACTCGCAGACTTCAGCGGTCACCCGCGGGTCGGCTTCCCACGACGCACACCCCGCGACGCCGCCGCAGACCAACACGCTCCCCACAAGAACGGCCCCGAAATACTCGACAGCGTGCAGCCTCGCGAAGCGAGCCAGCGGTGTCACCGGGACGGGGTTTGGGGGCTGTGCCCCCAAGGAAAAGTGTCTGGTTGTGACCTGAATGAACACCGGCTCTTCAGCCTAACAAATGCCGGTGAGGGGTCCCGCCCACGTTGCTCTGGCGTTGGCGAAGAAACGCCTCGGCCGTCGGTTCTCGTGGGTGTCTGGCTTCAGTTCGGCGCCGCGCTCTCGACCTCGGCCGCAGCTGCGGCTCCGTCTTGCTGTGGTTGCTGTGGCGGTTGCGTGGGCGTCTCCGCGGTCTGACTCTCCGCAAAGGATCGTTCCTCGGTGAACCGTACCCGAAGCTCCGCGACGATGGCTCGATGGTGATCCGTAAATCGAAACTCTTGCCCGCAGTAGCGCCCGACCACCCGGTTCGCGTCCGCGATTCGAGCGACCCGTGCCGCCTCGGCAGTCGCCACGACTTCCAGCCCCTCGACGCTGATGGCTCCGACACCGACCAGCGTGCCATCGACCATCAACTGCAAACGGCATCCAGTCGGTGGCGCGCTTCCGTTCGTCGCTCTTAGCCAAACCGTCTCCGGATGAGACAGCGGGCGAACTCCCAAACCAAGTCGAATGTCGCCGAACGACATCCTCGCGATCAGTGTGGGATCTCCCCCCACGACCTCCCGAGTGATCGCATCGGATGGCCGCGTGACGTTCGCGGGTTGGGCTGCAGGTTGAGGCGCAGGAGCCGGTTGCGGAGTGCTGGCGTGTCCGCTCGCCACGGTTCCGCCCACCGGCGCACACTGCGTGTTGCTCGAGCTCCCAGAACATTGAAAACGCTGCCCTCGGCAAACCGCGACCCATGTCGAGGTGGCCCAGCCTCTTCGCTTGCTCTCAATCTGGATCTCCGAGGCGCGACACCCAATATGACCCGCGCTGATGTTCCTCATAGAAGCGGAAGCACATCCACCAAGCGCAACCAAAGCCAAGAAACCACAAGTCGCCCGTTTCATGTCGCTGTACTGGCTCAACATGCGAGCATTGGCAACTCCAGCGCTGCCTGTTCTTCCCACGTCTGACCTTTTTTCCCCGACGAGGTGCACATGCACTGTCCCAACTCATCGACGGCGAGCCAGTCGTCTTCGAATCACGTCAGTTGGGCCGTGTCATGGGTCAGCCGCCGGAGACGTAGTGGTGGATCTGTTGTCTCAGCAGTTCGTTGGCTCGGATGCGGGTGACGATGATCTCGTCGTTGCCGAGGATGTAGTGGCCGGCGACGAGGCCGAGTTCGGATCCGTCTTGGAAGGTGCCGAGCACGTCCCAGTTGTCGTGTTCGACTTGCGTTTCGTCGCCGTGGACGATGCGCGCGTCGTCGCCCGTGGGGTCGTAGAGCACGATGGCGGCGGCCTCGCAGGCCATCTCCGGTCCGCAGGCGTCTGGGATGCCTTCCCAGTCTTCGTCGGTGCTTGAAGCGACGTCGATGCCCATCGGCAGGCCGAGCTGCACGAGCCACCGACCGTCTGGGAGTTCGATGCGTCCGGAGCCGCGCACATCGAAGGGCTCGAAGTCTTCGAGCGAGACCTCTCCTGGATAGACGGGTTGGTCGGAGGGTGAGACGCGAAACTGGATGGCGGAGGCTTGGCCATCGCGGACCGCCATCTCGACGTGGGATCCGATGTAGAGGAACGCAGTTTCAGGCTCGGCTTGCGGAGGAACTTCGGGCGCCGACGACGACGACTCCGGCGACGCGACCTCGGCCGGTCTCACTGCAGGGGAACACGCGAGCACGCCGAGTACGAACACGCTTCCCTTCCAACCGGTTCCGCTTTCCACGAGGGAGGGTAACAACGCAGGCGCGGAGTTCAACGCCCGCGGGTTCGCGCGTAGACTCCGGCGATGCGCGGAATGTGGGTGCTTCTTGTGATCGGGTGTGGCGCGTCTGCGTCCGCAACCGTGGTTTCCCCCGGGGCCGCCGAGACGGCAGTCACCGAGGCGGAAACTGCTGAACTGGAAGTCGCTGAGCCGCAGGTCGCGCCAGGAACCGCGGCGCCCGAGACCGACCCACTTCAGGCCTGGATCGCAACGTTGCGGCTCGAGACCGAGGTCCTCGCGGCGGCGGTCGAGATGCGCCCGAGCTGGCGGGAGCGGCTCGGCCACGGGCTGCGGACCTGGACCTCGCCGGACGAGGCCACGGTGATCACCCGGTACGACCACGGGGTGTTCGTGGTCGGACGGCTGACGGCGGACCCCGCGCCGCCCGGCGTGGAAGCGCGTTTGATGCCGGCGCTCATCGGGGACCGGTGGCCGCACTACGTGGTGGCGATTCGCGGCCAGCCGCAAGTCGTGCCGATGTTCGAAGGCGCGCTTCGCTGGCGGGTGCCGCTCGTGCAGGAAGGCGACGGGAGCCTCGACGACACGGCGGAGCTTCGGCACACGTGGGACTGTGACGTGGAAGTCGTGCCGGACCCGGCGATCGACCAAGAGGACATGGATGTCGGTTGCATGGTGTTCGGCGCAGCCGAAGCGCTCGCGGCGATTCCCGGAGCGGACACGCCCGGCGGATGGCGTGTCGATCCGGTGCGCTACGAGCCGAGCCCCGACCGACCGCGGTGGCGGGCCGGGTGGGCAGAGCGGCTCGACAACCCGCAGCTGCGCATCGAAGCGGCCGAACTCGAAGAGGGCGCGATCACCCGCGTGCTGCTGCAGCAAGGGCGGCGGCGCACGCTGGCGTTCGAGCTGGCGGAGCGCGGGGACCTGGACGAGCAAGGATTCTTCCAGGGCGTCGTGACTCGCCTGGGCCGGCGGCTGCTCGTGCACTTCACGGTGGACGGATGGACGCACTACTTCTCGATTCACGACGCGCGGAGCGGCGCCCGAATCGGTGAACCGGTGGCGGTGTCCCAGCGGCCCCACGGCGATCCGCACGGCGCCGCGCCGTCGCTTGAAGCCATCGTCGAGAACGGCCGCATCGCTGGCTACGCCGTCCTGCTCGGGACCCCGGTGGTCTTCGACGCGCCAGGCGAGCCAGGCCGCTACCTGCCGATGTGTCCGGTTCCACCGGGTGCGGAAGAAGACGAAGGCGACGAGGACGAGGACGAGGACGACGGCGGGTACGACGACGACTACGAAGAGCCACCGTACCTCTCGAACGCGGTGTTCGGCGTGCGCGACCAAGATGGTACGCGCTGCCTGTTCACGCGGGAGCCGTGATCACGGACTGAGCATCCCAACCAACCGCGGCAGCTCAGCGGCGGCGGACGGCCCACAGCAACGCCGCGAACACCCAGAACAACCCGCCGGTGGGGCGCGTCGACGCGCAGCCGGCGCAGCCTTCGACCTCGGCGGTCGGCGGCGTGCGGGTGGTCTCCGCGCCCGGTGCGCCGATGCTCGCACCAGGAACGACCACACCTCCCGCTCGGGTTTCAACCTCGGGCTCCGGCGCCTCCGGTTCGGGTGTCGGTTCGGCGTTGGTGCCGGCCGGCGCACACACGCGCATGGCGCGGCACCCTTCCCCGCCGGCCGCCTGCACCGACGTTCCGAACAGGATCATGCCCTCGACGCCGTCGTACTCGTACGGGCTCTCGTCCGGGTCGTCGCAGCGCTGCACGACCTTCGCGTAGCGCTGCACTGGCGAGCCAAGCGCGCCGACGGCTCCGCGATCCGCTCGTGGACGCTCGGTGGATTCGACCGCTTCGATGAGGAACGCGCGCTCGACGCATTCGAAGCCGTCGCCGCAGCCGTCGGGCGGGCAGAGACTCGGGGCGCAGAACTGCCTCGAGCCGTGCGACTGGCCCGCGGTGCTGCCCGGCACGGTGCCGGCGATCGGACAGTCCGGCGGTGGCATGACCACATCCGCGTGGGCGACCGAGAACAACGCACCGACCAAACACACACTCAGCAGTCCCCGCATCCCTCCAGACTACAACGAGACCGCAGCCGCCGTCCGATTGCCGCTTCGCCGACAAAGCACGTCCCTGCCGCTTCGCCAACCGGGCACCGAGGGTGAACTGGACGATGTGCGATTCCCGCGGCGGTTCGAGCGCTGTCATCGCTTAGCATGGGCACCCACGCCGTCCGTTTCCGACGGTGTACGAAGGCCTTCATGTACCGAGACTCAAGACCGGCAGACACCCGACTTCGTGCGCTCTGCTTGCACGTCGCGCTCTGCTCGATGCTCGTCGCCTGCGACTGCGATGGCGGCGACGGCGGAACCGACGGAGGCGGACGCCCCATCGACGGAGCGACCCCCGCAGATGCCACGCGCAGCGATGCGAGCGGTGTGATCCCGATCCCGGGCGAAGGCGAGTGCGCTTGGGAGCCTGGCGAACGGCCGACCGCGGAGTTGCCGCCGGAGCATACGAACGAGTACGTCATCGAGCTCGAGCGCTGGATGATCGACAACGACTCGGGCGACCCGGTCGAGACCCGCGACCGGATGAACGAAGCCATCGTTTGGGCGACGGACAACGGCTTCGACAAGATCGTGGTCCCGCCCGGCACCTACCACCTGGGCGAGCCGACCAACGACATCTACGCGGGCGGCATCGAGCTGGTCGGCGACATGACGCTGGAACTCTCCGACGGCGCGGTCATCCAGATGGCCACCAACGACCGGCACAACTACTGCGTCATCAGCGTGCAGAGCAACGACAACATCACGATCCGCGGCGGCGAGATCCGCGGTGACCGAGAGACGCACGTGTTCGCGGGCGACACCGCGCACGACGAAGGACACGGCGTGTGCGTGTGGACCTCGGCCAACCACATTCTCATCGAAGACGTCGAGATGCACGAGCTCACCGGCGACGGTGTGTTGATTGTCGGCAGCCGAGGCGGCGACGAAGAACCGAGCGTGCCGAGCACCCACATCACGATTCGGAACAACGAGATCCATCACAACCGGCGTCAGGGCGTCTCCGTGGTCGGCGGGCACAACGTGGTCATCGCGAACAACCACATCCACCACATCGAAGGCACCTCGCCTCAGTTCGGCGTCGACATCGAAGGCGCCGGCCGCACCGACCAAGACATCCACATCTTCCAGAACAACTTCCATCACAACGCGGGCGGCGACATCGTGACGTCGTCCGGGCGCAACACCTGGATCGAAGAGAACACCATGACGCAGTGTCAGGTGAACGAAGCGGGCGAGTACGACCCGGCGCTTCCCTGTGACCTGGAACGACAGGTCGATGGACCGATCATCATCTGGAAAGAGACGGACAACGTCATCCTCAACAACTCGATTCGAATGTCGATGGGGACGGTGAACGGACGCTGGGGCATCCTCGGGTACACCCGGCGCGATGGACCCATTCGAGAGAACCCGATCGGCAACTACATCGCGGGCAACACGCTCTACGACGCCGGCATCCACATGGCGCACAACATGCGTTACTACGTGTCGAACAACACGCTGAACGAGGGCATCATCCTCGGCTACCTCATCGCGTGCACGCGGCTCGAAGACAACCGCATCAACCGCACCCAGCGGGAGCACTACAAGTTGCGGCACGTCGCAGGGACCGCGAGCGGGAACATTCTCAACCGAACCGAAGGGTTCCCCGCCGAGGACGACGTCGAGATGCACTTCCCGATGGCCGACGACGCGCCCTACCGAAACTCCTCACCGGTGTTCTGGTGAACAAGATGCGTACATCACACAAACAGTTGCTGATGGGCTTCGCGCTGATTCCGGTCGCCGCGCTCGTACTGCATGTCTTGTTCAAACCGGAGACCTCCGAAACAGACGAACTGCGGCCCGATCCCGACACCCACCGCGTGACCGAACTCGGCGCCGACGGATGTCCGGCGGGCATGAGCGAGGGCGGCCTCGGACCCGAGATGGCGCGGATGCCGGAAGGTTTCTGCATCGACACGACCGAGGTGAGCCGCGCGCAGTACGAAGCGTGGCTCGAGACGACGCCCGACGCCTCGGGCCAGACCGGCGCCTGCGCGGCGAACGACGACTTCACGCCCAGTTGCCAGTGGCCGCCCGGCGGCGCGGACCCGGCGTACCCGGTGGTGTGTGTCGACTGGTGCGACGCGAACGCATTCTGCGAAGCGGCGGGCAAACGCCTCTGCGGCGGCGTAGGCGACGGCGCCGAGTACCCGTTCGAGTCCTACGCGGATGCAGCGGTCAGCGAGTGGCAGGCGGCATGCACTTCGGGCGGCCTCTACGACTACCCGTACGGCAACGACCTCGACACGACCATCTGCCGCGGCGCCGACGCCGAGGACCACACCACCTGGGGCTACCTCGACGTCGGCAGCTCCGAAGGCTGCCACTCACCGGAGGCCGGCTACGCGGCGGTCTACGACATGAGTGGCAACGCCGCCGAGTGGGACAACAGTTGCGAAGGCGACGGAGCCGAAGACGGCTGCCGCATTCGGGGCGGAAGCTTCGAACACAACGAACACGGCCTCCGCTGCGCGATGGGCGCGAGGTTGGCGTGGCCGCGAACCAGACAGGTCCCGGCGGTCGGCTTCCGCTGCTGCGCCGACTGAGGTCTCCGCGCTCCGAACTCAATCCCACGGTCCCGGCATGTACGGCACCTCGGGGTCGTTACCAGTCCTTCGGCATCGGGATGGGGGTTGGTTGACCCTTGCGCGTCACCCAAACGCAGCGCCTGTCCGAGTCGGCCGCGAAGTAGGACGCGTCCGGCGGATCGAACTCGAGCTGGGTCCGCTCCGATCCGTCGGCGGTCCGGTAGGCGTCCACGCGGCCATGCTGTCCGGCCAGGACCAACGCGTCGTCGAACGCGAAGTCGAGTTCGGGCGCGTCCCAGAACTCGGCTTCCTCGTCCCCGACCACCTGGGGCGTGTGGGCCCATCGTTCGGCGAGGGTCTCGGTGTCGTACAACGTGACCCCGGCGCTTCCCCACGCTTGGCACGAGAACGCGACCACCGACCCGTCCTTGCTGAACACCGAACGAAAGGGCGCGTCGTAGAGTGGTGCTTTCGAGGAGGGCTTGGGGAGCGACCGCTTCGTTCGATCTTCGACGTCCACCAGGAACAGTTCGCCGGGTCCTTGGTCGGTCGAGCCCGCGGCGACCAGGCCATTCGAGGACCAACTCGCGCCGGAGCCGATGCTGCCTTCGACGCGCCACAACTCGGCCCCCGTCTTCGCGTCGAATGCGATGGGCCCGGCTCCGCGGAGTGTCGACACCAGGGCCGACCCGTCGGGCGAGAGCGCCAGCGTCTCATGATCGAGGCGCACCCCGAGTTCGAGTTGGACGACCTCGGTGAGGTCCGTGTCGCGGTAGATGCCCACGTGCGACGGCACGCTCGTCCAGTGCTTGGATCCGAGCGGAGTGTAGCTGCGGGCGATGAGACCCGCGGCCACCGTCAATCGTTCGCCCGCTGGTGACCGCGTGAAGAAGGGGATCTGTCCCTCCTGTGCGACCTCCGCGATCTGGACCGGCGCGGCTGCGCTCAGATCCCACAACACGATTCGTTTCGCGTCGCTCGTTGCCAAGCGCGCACCGCCCTCGATGAGACAGACGTACATCGGCACACGCTACGATCGAAGACAGCTCCACCGCTACCGAGCTGGCGGCGGGTTCGGTTCGGGGCGGGTGAACCAGTAGGCCCACGCGATGAAGAGGGCCTGGAAGGGGAGGCGCACCCAGAAGAGCCAGCTCGGCATCGGGTGTTCGGGGTCGAGCTGGATCTGCTCGACCGCCATGTAGATGTTCGCGGGGAACACCGCGAGGTAGAGCGCGATGAGACCCCACGCGGCCGCGCGCCGGGTGCGGGGGACGAGCACGCCGACGCCGCCGGCGACCTCAGCGACGCCGCTGATCCAGACGAGCCAGAGCGCGTAGGTCTCCGCGTTCGGGCCCGTGCCGACGAACCAGGACGGCACGATGCGAACGAACGGCTGGGGGTCGACGAAGTGCAGAACACCCACGGCGATCATCGCCGCCGAGAGCAGCCCGAGCGCCGCGGATTTCAGCTTGTGCATGACGTCTTCATGGCTCGACGCCGCCCTCGGTCAACGTCTCGGGCTGCCGATGGGACGCGTGCTTTCGAAACCCGACCGCCGCCGACGGCCGACGGCTCGCGACTGCGGGGCAATCAGCGCATCTGGCCGTGGAGGTGGCGGTGCACCTGCACGGTGATCTCGAGCGCGGTCATTCCGCGACAAGTGCCGGCGAGCCCGGCCAGCTCGAAGGTCTGGCCGAACGAGGTGACCCGTCCAGCCTCGAACTCCGACATGTCGGGATCCGCAAGCGTCGTCCGAACCGCCTCGCGGAACTGGGTGTACTGGTACGTGGATAGCCCCTCCGCCCAAGGCGGCAGCACCACCTCGCCGCGTCCTTCCAGGATCTCCATGAATGCCTCGGTGCCTGAGATGAGGGCCAGGTCTTCGTCCTCGCGAATGGAAGCGATCGTTGCATCGTCGTAGCCGCTCGCCACGCCTGCCCGGATGGTCTCGATCGCCGCGCGGGCGTCGCCGAGCTTGCAGAGGACGCACGCCGCGTTGTGGTAGATGGCCGGGTTCTCCGCCGCGACCAGCAACGCCCGCTCCACGATTGCGCGACGCTCTTCGGGGGTGCCGTGGAACACCGCAAGGTACGTCGCGTTGTTGTGAAGCCGGCGGAGTTCCTCCTGCTCGTACGGCTCGTTTGCCACGAATCCAGAAGGCTCCGGACCCGCGTCGATGACCCACGCCATCAGCCGCATCGCGACCAGTGGGCGGTCCTGCATCAGGGAGATCGCGAAGTTGTGGAAGGTTCCGATCGCGTCGATCGTCTGTTCCGCCATCAGGGCGTAGAGCGCAGGCGCGTCGTCGTCGGGAAGCGCTGCGACCAAAGTGTTGAGCTTTGCCATCCGGGGACCCTAACCACACCCGCGCGCCGCGTCCGCTCGCGTTTCGCGCCAGCGCTACTCGAGCCGGGTGCCGGTCACTTCCACCGTCGCGGTGCAGTCGCGGCTCTGGTCGTCGATCGTGCCGACGCTGCGCAGCTCGAGATCGCTTGTCCAGGTCCCGCCGGAGAGCACGCCGGTGGAGTGCGCGATGAACCGGATCTGCCCGCCGAGTTCGGTCTTGACGCCGCCCACTTCGAACGAGCCATCGTTCCAGACGCCGCCCTCGAGCCGGCTCGCCCAGAGCACGTCTTCGAGGTCGACCTGAAGCGAACCGTCGACCTGGACGATCTCCGCGAACTCGGTGTTCCGGTCACCGACGTCGCAGGGCGAGATGATGAGCCCGAACGCGTTCACCGGCGCACAGGAGCCTGCGCAGGCCACCGTGACCGCCTCGAGTTCGTACATGCCCGAGTGCTCCATGCCGACGGCGTCGCCGGGTGGAATGTTGGTCACCTCCGTCTCCGACAACCCATCGCTTCCGCAGCCCAAGAGTGCCAGCGCACCCAAGAGCGCATTGCCCACCATCCATTTCGAACCCATCGCATGTACCTCCTGGCAGCCCGCCAAAGCACCAACCGTGCCGCGCCGCGCTGCGGTGTCGTCCGGTCGAAACGCAGTGCATTTCGTGGTGTTCGAGCAGTGTTTTTGCGGAGTACGCGACCCCGCACGTGACCTCCGGTTCACGCCTGTGCCGTGATGTTCGCAGCCGCTATTCGAGAGGCCTGGGGTCGAACACCTCGACGTCGACCCCGGGCGCGAAATGCACGAGCTCGGGTTCGCCTTCGAGCGCTGGCAAGCCGATCGCGGGCACCAGACCGTCCTCCCAGGATCGCACGGTGGCGGCGTGCGCGGGGTACGGCGGGTGGTGCACTTGCCCGCGCACGAGGCGGCCGCCCTTCTCCGAGTACAGGAGGTACCGCTCCAAGAAGAAGTGTTCGAGTGTGCCCGGCGCCGAGGGACCGAGCGGTTCGCCGACGTCGTAGTCGACCGCGAAGCGGGTGCCGTCCGCGCGGCGGGTGGTCTCGAAGTGGGCGCTCTGTCCATCGCGGCGATGGGCCATCTCGGCGTGGTGGTAGGGCAACCCCCACCCGATGCGCGCGGCCTTCACCGCGAGGAACGAACTCGCCTCGAGCGAGAAGAAGTAGACGCCCGGCACTCCGTCGACGTGCACGTAGGTGCGCAGGTTGCACTCGAGGAAGTTGAACGCGAACGCCGATGGCCACCACGAGGGACGCACGTCGCGCATGAGGAACGGGACGAGGCCGATCCACGCGGCGCCGTCCCAGAGGTCGAGGGAGAGCGGCGCCGGCACGACCGCGCGCATCGCCTCGGTGGGCACACGCCAATGGAGGAACAAGAGCTCGCGCCAGTTCTGAGTGCCGGCGTTCTTTCCCTCCGGGCGCTTTGTCGGTGCGATCCGGTCCACGCCCTAGCCTACCGCGACGAAGTCACGCGGCGCGCGACGAAGTCACGAGGCGGGCTCGACGCGCGGCCGCGACGGAAGTCACGCGGGGATCCACGCCATGCGGATCAACGCCTGCAATCGTTCGGGGGCGGTCGCGCTCGTCTTGAGCATGAAGCCGCTCTTGTGGGCGAAATGCACGTCGGGTTCGCCCTCGCACCGGGAGAAATCGAGCTGCTTGTGGTCTTCGTAGCGGCCGATGCCGAAGCCGTCACCCCGGCGATCTGGATACACGATGGCGGCGACGGTGTCGGCCAGTCCCTCGGCGCGAATGAAGTTGCCGACGGCGGTGCTCGGCTCGTCGGCCGGCGGATCGGTGCGGGGCAGGTACACCGCTTCGATCGTCTCGTCGCCGTGTGCGATCGACCAGCGGGCGCTGTGCTCGGTGACGAAGTCGATGCGGGTGCGCGCCACCTTCAGGTAGCCGAGCAAGTCTTCGCCGACGAAGCGCATGAACGCGTAGAGCGGATCGTCCGTGCCGAGTTCCGACTTTTGCGCGAACCGGCGCAAGAGCGTGATGTCGATCGGTGAGTTCAGCTGGGAGATCGCGCGGCGGGGCACGCCCAGCCATTCGGCGGTCTTCTTCGGTCCGCGCGAGTCGAACCACTCTGCGGGTTCGAGCCAGTCGCAGAAATGAAGCGCGTCTTGGTACAGGCCCATGCCGTCGAGCACCAAGCTCAGCGCGCAGGTCGGCGCGTGTTCGCGCGGGAAGTGGTGGTGGTCGAAGTTGTTCAGCGCGGGGTCGTGGCTGCCGCCGACGTCGACAATGGCGACGCTTGCGTCCGCGAGTTCGGCTTCGGTCGGGTCGCGTCGGACGACGGGCGCGTTGTGTTCGGCGATCAAGACGCACACCGCGAGTAGGTCGTCTTTGTGGGCGCCGCCCGGGTGCGTGAGAATCAGTCGGATCATCGGCAGCGTGTAGCAGGCTGCGCGCAAAGCGCGACGGTCGAAGCCGCGACAGCGGCGGCGCGAGACGCGTAGGCAAGACCCGGAGGTCGCGGTAGCGTGGGCCCATGGACGCATCTCGCGGTCGGATGTCTGCAAGCGCCGGAGCCGGCTTGGTGTGCGCCGCCCTTCTCTGGATGGGCTGCGGTCCCGAGCCCACGGGGGCGATCGCACAGCCGGTGGTGTACGAGACCGATGGGCGCACGGAAGTGTTCGCGCATCCGAGCGCAGTACTGAGGTCGGTGGCGGCCGAGTCGGTGGCGATGAAGATCGATCCGGACAACCTCGACGAGTCCGGCGCGGTCGTGGGCATCGACTACACGCGCACGTTAGCCGAAGCGCAGTCGCTGTGTGAGGGCGTGGCGTTTCGGGAGCAGCTCGAACCCGGCACCTGTTCGGGCACGTTGATCGACGACCGCTACCTGCTGACCGCCGGACACTGCATGGACACGCCGAGCGACTGCAGCGAGAGCGTGTGGATCTTCGGCTGGCGCTACGTGGCGGATGGCGCACTCGTCGACCTCGGCGCCGACGACGTCTACCGCTGCGCGCGGGTGCTCGCGTACTTCGACGACGACCGGGTCGACCACGCGATCGTGGAGCTCGACCGGCCCGTGGTCGGCCACACGCCGGCGACGGTGCGGCTCTTGCCGAGCGGACTGGCGGACGGAACAGCGCTCGCGCTCATCGGACATCCCAACGGCATCCCGATGAAGATCGACACGACCGGCGAGGTCACGTGGACGAGCGGCGACGCGTCGTGGCTGACGGCGTCGGTCGACGCGTTCAATGGCAACTCCGGCTCCGGGGTGTTCGACCTCGAAGGCAACCTCGTCGCGCTCTTGCGCGGAGGCGAGACCGACTACGTCGACGCGGGCGGCTGCAACGTGATCAACGTCATCGATCCGCCGCCGGAAGACGACGGCGAAGGACTCACCTACGTGCGGCCTGCGCTCGAGGCGTTGTGCGCGACGCCCGGCGTGGACTCCGAGCTGTGTGGATGCGACGGGCCATGCGTCGAACCGCTCCTCGGCGATCGCTGCGAGGCGGCCGAGACGCTCGACGCGGTCGACCAAACGGTGAGCGGCACCTTGGTTGGGTACGGCCCCGATGCGATGGGCAGCTGTGGTGGGCTCGGACCCGACCGCGTGTTCCAGTTCACGCTCTCGTCCACGACCCGGTTCGTCGCGCGCAGCCGCGGCTTCGACTCGCTCTTGTACCTGCGGGAAGGCTGCGACGGGCGCGAAGTCGACTGCCACGACGACATCGACGTCGACACTGATCGCGGCTCCCGCATCACCGCGACCTTGCCCACCGGCACCTACCACCTCTTCCTCGACGCCTACGACTCGGACATCGACCCGTTCGAACTCGAGCTGACCTTCGACGCGGTGGGAGACGCAGACGCGGGACCGGGCACGGACGCTGGCACCGATCCGGATGCGGGTCGCAGCGCTGACGGCGGCACCTTGGACGCCGGTGTGGTGGACGCGGGAACCGGGCTCGCCGACGGCGGCTGCAGCTGCCGAACCCAGTCGTCCTCCGGCAGCCCGCTTCCCGTACTCGGCTTCGCCGCCCTGCTCTGGCTCCGCCGCCGAACCTGACGATCGTTCGAACCACGGCCACGGGCACGGGCACGGGCACGGGCACGGGCACGGGCACGGGAACCGCACATCCTCTCCTTCGGAGTCGGAGTCGGACACAGCCGGCATCGGCATCGGCTTCGGCGTCGGCTTCGGCTTCGGCTTCGGCGTCGGCTTCGGCTTCGGATTCGGCGTCGGCTTCGGATTCGGATTCGGCGTCGGCTTCGGCTTCGGCTTCGGCTTCGGCTTCGGCGTCGGCGTCGGCTTCGGCATCGGCGTCGGCATCGGCTTCGGCATCGGCATCGGCGTCGGCGTCGGCGTCGGCATCGGCTTCGGCTTCGGCCTGAGATCCGCAGTTTCCACCCTGTATTGCAGGGCCCTCCGACTTCGTGTCCAAAAGACACTTAATTCGCCCCAGCCGTCTTGACGGCCCCGCGCCGCTGCTTAGTGTAGTTGTCACACGAAGCCATGGCCCTCACCGCCCTCACCTGTCCCAAGTGCACCGCGCCCCTCCCTCCGACCCGCGCCACGGCGCTCGTCTGCGCCTTCTGTGACCACGTGGTCGTGGACGTCCCGGACGCCTGGCGGCTGCGCCCTGTGGTCGTGCCGCCCTGGGCGGGCCGCAAAGAAGACGCCGGCAAACCGCGCTGCGGTCTCGGCAAACACGTCTACGTGATCGACGGTCGGCTCGGCCGCGGCGACTCGAGCGATGTGTTTCTCGCCCACCGAGACACGCGGCTGACCCAGCGGGTGGCTTTGAAGGTGTTGCGCGCGGAAGCGGACGCCGACCTGCTCGCGCGGGAAGTCCGGGTGGTCCGCGAGCTCCGCGCATCCGAGACCGAAGGCGCCGAGTTCTTCCGACGACTGCTCCCAGAACCCATCGCCCACGGGGCGCTCCGGCTGCACGACGCGGCGGGATCGCGCACGCCCGGCAAGGTCCGGTCGGGCGGTCCGCTGGCGACGGCGTTTCGATTCCGCGCTGGGTTCGAAGCCACGGCCTGTGACATCCGAAATGCGTTCCCGCGCGGGGTGGATCCCCGCCACGCGGTCTGGATGTGGAAGCGGGTGCTCGACATGCTGGGCTGGCTGCACCGTGCGGGCGTCGTGCACGGCACGGTGCTGCCACCGCATCTGCTCGTGCGCCCCGACGCGCACGCGGTGGTGCTGCTCGGATGGGGCGCGACGACCTGGCGGCTTGGTCGCACCCGCTCCCTCTTGCCGGCCCGGAGCACGCGCTTCGCCGCGCTCTACCCCACCGCCGCGACCAAGCCGCCCGAGCCCGCGCTCGATCTGGCGATGCTGGCTCGCACCCTCCTCTGGCTCACCCATGGCGCGCGCGCTCCGGCGCCGGTCCGGAAGCTGCTCGAGACCTGCGCAGACCGCCCGCCGACCGACGACGCATGGGCCCTCAAAGACCAAGTCTCGAAGGCCGCCGAGGCGGTCTGGGGACCACCCAAGTTCGTTCCTTTCGTTCTGCCTGCATCACGCAAGCACGCGTAGGGAACCCCACCACCGAGAGAACGAAAGCGAGGTTGCCATGGGATATGGAAGTTACAGTTTTGATGCGCACCACAAGCTCACGACGGGCCGGGCGCACACCGCGCGCGAAGAGGTCTTCAAGCAGCGCTCCTGCCATCCGCTGATGAACCCCAAAGGGGTGCGGGTGCGGGAGTGCCGCGACAGCGACGAACATCCGAACAGCCTCGGGCTCGTGTTCGCGCTCGATGTCACCGGCTCCATGGGCAACATCCCGGATCTGTTGGCGCGCAAGGAGCTTCCGACCTTCATGAAGCTCCTGCTCGATTGCGGCATCGCGAGCCCGCAGGTGCTCTTCATGGCCGTCGGCGATGCGAACAGCGATCGGGCGCCGCTGCAGGTCGGTCAGTTCGAGTCCGAAGCGGAGCTGATGGACCAGTGGCTGACCTGGAGTTTTCTCGAGGGCGGCGGGGGCGGCACCTTCCAGGAGTCGTACGAGCTCGGCATGTACTTCGCGGCGCGGCACACGGCGATGGACTGTTGGGAGAAGCGCAAGAAGCGTGGCTACTTCTTCATGACCGGCGACGAGCACCCCTACCCGCGCATCGCCCGGTCTCAAGTGGACGGCCTCATCGGCGACGCGCTGGGCGACGACATGCCGATCGAAGACGTCATCGCGGAGCTGCAGGTCAGCTTCGAACCGTTCTTCCTCATTCCGGACGAACGCCGCGCGGGACGGTGTGGTGCCCAGTGGCGCGAGCTGCTCGGTGAACACGCGATTGTGCTCGGGAGCGCCGCCGACACCTGCGCCGCCTCCGCCGCGCTCGTGGGTCTGTGCGAAGGCGCGCTCGCGAATGTGGACGAGGTGGCCGAACGGCTCACTGCGACCGGCATGAAACGCGAACGGGTCGGCGCGATCGTCACCGCCATCGGTCCGTTCGCGGACACGCTTGGTGAACGCGCGGTCGAACGCGCGCCCTTCCCGCCCGCCGCGATGGCGAGCGGCCACACCCGCTAGTCGGAGAACCGTCCGCCGCCGGTCCCAAAGGCCTGGACCGTCCGCGGCGGACGCGTTCGAGGAGGAGAACGATGTCGGAACGCGCAACATGGATCGTCGTCGACCTGGGGTTCGGCGACTGCGGCAAGGGCACCACCGTCGACTTCTTGGCGCGGGACATCTTGGCCCATGCCGAGGGCGGCCTGCAGCCCATCCACGTCGTGCGCGCGAACGGCGGCGCACAGGCCGGGCACAACGTCGTGGACGGCGATGGGCGTCACCACTGCTTCGCGCAGTTCGGCGCGGCCAGCTTCCTTGCGAGCGTGCGAACCCACCACGGACCGCACTTCGTTCTCGAGCCGCTTGCGCTCCTCGAAGAGGCGGCGCGGCTTGCGCGGCTCGGGGTGCACGACGCGCTCGGACGGTGGACCATCGACGGCCGAGCGCTCGTCACCACACCCTACGAACGCGCGCTCGTGCGGCTTCGGGAGCGCGCCCGCGCACATGCGGGCGTCCCGGTCCACGGCACCGTCGGAGTCGGCGTCGGAGAGACGGTGCGGTCGTCGCTCGAAGCGCCCGCGGCGGTCCTCCATGCGGCCGATCTGTGGAGACCGGCCGCCCTTCCCCGGAAGCTTCGCGTCATCCGCGAACGGGCCCGGGCGATCGCCGCGGGCTTGGGTCTCGATGCGTCCGATCCGCTCAGCGCGGTGGAACTCGCCCTGCTCGAAGACGAAGAGATGATCGAGCGGTTCGTGGAAGCGCTGGCGCCGCTCATGCACCGACCGGCGCTGGTCGACGGCGGCTACTTCGAGGCGATCGCACGGGGCCCCGACCCGATCCTGTTCGAAGGCGCGCAGGGGGTGCTGCTCGACGAGTGGCGCGGCTTCCATCCGCACACGACCTGGAGCACCTGCACCGCCGCCCGCCCGCTCGAGATGCTGGATGGGACGGGCCGAGAGGCGGTGCGGCTCGGGGTGGTGCGCAGCTACCTGACGCGCCACGGAGAGGGGCCGTTTCCCTCCGAGTGCCGTGCGCTGGACGCACGCACACCGGAACCGCACAACGGCGACACGGGGTGGCAGGGCGGGTTCCGGCGCGGCTGGCTCGACGGAGTGTTGCTCCGCTACGCGCTCGACTGCGCGCCCATGGACGCGCTGGCGGTGACACACCTCGATCGCGTCGACGCGTCGTGGCGTGCGGTCGACCGGTACGAGGGACTGCTGCGGAACCGACTTCCGCTGGGCGGTCCCGAAGACTTGGACCACCAGAGTGCGCTGACGGCGCACCTGAACGAGGTGGGGGTCGGGACGGTTTCGGTCGGGAGCGAAGCAGCGCTCCTGCGCTTCGTCGAAGACGCGTCCGGGCTTCCGGTGTCGCTCCGCTCGCACGGGGCCCGAGCGGCCGACAAACGTTGGCGCGGGGCACGCTCTGGGGTTGCAGTGGCGCGGCGCCAAGTGGCCGCTGGCGGGTGATCCGAGCAAACACGTGAAGCCGAAGGGCGAAGCCGAAGGCGAAGCCGATGCCGATGCCGGAGCCGATGCCGATGCCGATGCCGAAGCCGAAGCCGAAGGCGAAGCCGACGCCGAAGCCGACGCCGAAGCCGACGCCGATGCCGATGCCGATGCCGATGCCGGCCTTGCGTCGCCGCGCCCGTGCTCAGTCGAGCGGGTGGGTGGACACGGCGAGGCGGCGGCCGTCGGGATCTCGGAAGTAGATCGTGTGTTCGGTGCGGGCTTCGACCGACACCCGCGCTTCGATCTCCGCGCGCCGCGCGAGGTCGACCCGAAACGCGACGAGCTCGAGGCTCTGCGGATCGATCGACGGTTCGTCTTCGGCTGCGGGTTCGATCATCAGCACCCCATGCTCGAGCTGTAGCCACACGCTTTGGCCGCAGCCGTGCGGGCCTTCGCGCACGACCAAGAGATCGAACACCCGGCGGTAGAACGCGACGAGCCGCTCGACGTCGCGGGTCCTCAGCGCCAGGTGATGCAGTTCCATCGCGATGCACTCACGAGTCGTGGGCGGTGAGCCACTCGGCCAGGACCGGCCACGTCTCGCTGGCGGCGCGTTTGCCCATGATGAGATCGAAGTGGCCGTAGTCGTCTGCGTGGTCGAACGCGCGGCCGAACGCGCGCATCTCGGTGCATCGGCGGGCGGCGGCTTCGGGTGCACACTGCACGTCCTTGGTGCCGGCCAGCGCAAGCACCGGCGTCTCGCCTGGGACCGCGTCGCAGTAGCCGTCTCCGTTCTCGTCGCACAGCCCGCCGGGTCGAAAGGCTTTCGACAGACTTCGCAGCACCGGAGAACTGATGCCGTGAAACGCGGTGCCGACGAGCCGGCGGTAGAGCCGCCGATCGACGTTGGACGGGAAGACGTTCACCCGATCGATCGGGTTGTCGAACGCGAGCGCGAGCGGCGCCATCGAACGCGTGAACCCGCCGAGCGGCACCGCGGGCATCAGGTAGGTCGCCCAGATCCACTTGATGAGTGCGTGAAAGACGGTCTTGGTGCCGCTGTAGTCGATCGATGCGCCGAGGGTCGTGCCGCTCCGGATGCGCGGGTCGAGTTTCGCCACCCGCGTGTGAAGCGCGATGCCGCCCATGCTGTGCCCGACCACGTGCACACCGGGCGCGCCGGTCCACGCGAGCACGCCATCGAGCGCGGCGGGGAGATCTTTGGACGCGTAGTCGTGGAAGTTCCAGCCCCAGTCCTTCGGATGAAAGAGCCGCGGTTTCTCGCTGCGTCCGTGGCCGCGCAGATCGAGCGCGAAGACGTCGAACCCCAGGCGCGCCAGAAACGCAGAGAGCGACACTTCCGGCGCGAGGTCGAACGCGAGACGGTTCGATCCGAGGCCATGGACCAGCAGCACCGGATGCCGTCGTGCGCCTGGCACCTTGCCGAGGTCGCCGTAGCGCGAGAGCGCGAGGTGCCAGCCATCTGCGGTCCGCACGTAACGTACTTCGCGAGCGGTCTCGGTCACGTTCCAGAGCCGCAGATGCGTCTTGCGGCCGGCGGAGAGGAACCGGTCCGCGGGCAACGGTTCTTTCACCGCCGCTTCAGTCACTCGGACTCCGTGGGCTCCAGGTTCGCCGCGATCCACTCCGATATCTCCTGGCTGCGCGCCGAATCGATCTCGAACCCAGCGGGCGGGCCCGAGGTCAGAAACGCGTCCACGGTCTGGGTGGCGACCTCTTCGGGCCCGCCGTCTTCCGGCATGTGCGACCAATGGAACCAGCGAAGCCCTTCGGCCGTCACTTCCACCCCGCGGTACCGTTCCCGGTCGCCGTCGTTCCAGCGCCAGGTCTTGCTCGGCCCGGTGAGCCAGCGTTTGAGCGCGTCGCGATCCACGGCCTACTCGGGAAGTTTGAGATCGTGGTTGGTGATGCGGCTCCACGTCGGAACCAGGACGCCCTGCGAAACCGTCACGACGTGCAGTCGGAGCACGACGCGGGTCACCGTCGAGGTGCGGGAGAACGCACCCCGCCGAGAGTCGGGGTGCTCGAACACCGCTTCGGTGCCCGGCCGCGGATACGGGTAGGAGATCTCGAAAGACTCTCCGTCGCGGTGCTGCCCGCCGACCATCTTGTAGCCGAGGAAGGGGTGGCTCTCATCGGTCTTGCCGCTGTCGCGGTTGGCCACGGAGATGCACGTGAGCGCGGGGTCCATCGTGTAGATGCGGTTCTGGGTCCAGACCTCGAGCACGCCGGCGGGCTGTTCCACCCGCGGGGCGCGCCCGACCTGGTGTACGACCTCGACTTCGACCAGCGGCACGTCGTCGTGCAAAGGGCGCGGCGCCTTCAGGGTGGCACCGGGCGGGATGTAGAAGTCCCCGCTCTCGTCCAGCCGGGCCTTCTCGGGTTCGACGACCGTCTCGTCCCCGAACATGTCCTTCGGGTCGTCGACGCCGGGCGTGTGGTACCCGCGATGGGTCTTGTGCGGGGGTTTGCCCCCGTCGTCGTCGTCGCCGCCGGCCATCCGGCGAGCCTAAACCAGACCGAGCAGCGGTGGATAGTAGCGTCTCGACAGCGTGGAGCCTCGCGAACCGAGCCAGCGGTGTCACCGGGACGGGTTTGGGGGCTGTGCCCCAAGAAACAGCCGGCTCCTTCATATCCGCACGAGGTCGAGTATGGTCCCGCGCATGGGAAGCAGACTCGAAGGCAAAGTTGCGATCGTCACGGGCGCGAGCCGCGGAATCGGCGAGGCCATCGCCCGCGCATTGGCCGAAGAAGGCGCGCGCGTGGTGCTCGCATCGCGCAAGATCGACGGCCTCGTCCCGGTGGCGGAATCGATCGGTGATCACGCGTTTCCGATCGCCTGCCACACCGGCAAACCCGAGCAGGTGACTGCATTGGTCGAAGGCGCGGTGAAACAGTTCGGGCAGGTCGACATCCTGGTCAACAACGCCGCGACCAACCCCTACTTCGGACCGATGCTCAACTGCGAGTGGGCGGCGTGGGACAAGACGTTCGAAGTGAACGTGAAGGGGTACTTCGCGTGCGCCAAGGCGGTCGCGGAGCACTTGCTCGCGCGCAAGAGCCCCGGCTCGATCATCAACGTCGCCAGCGTGCTCGGACAGATGGCCGCGCCACTGCAGGGCGCCTACGGCATGACCAAAGCCGCGGTGATCTCCATGACCCAGACGCTCGGTGCCGAACTCGGGCCGTCCGGCATTCGCGTGAACGCGATCGCCCCGGGCCTCATCGAGACACGTTTTGCGCAGGCTCTCGTCGCGAACCCGACCATCAAACAGATGGTCGTCGACCGGACGACGCTCAAACGAATCGGACAGCCGAGCGACATCGCCGGCGGTGCCGTGTTCCTCGCGAGCGACGACGCGGCGTACGTGACCGGCCAGACACTCGTGATGGACGGCGGCTGGACAACCACATGATTCGTGAAATCGAACTCGGCAGCGCCTGGTCCCTCGAGGAGCTCGAACGCATCGCCAACGGCACGACGCGGCTTGTCTTCGGTGAGGGGGCCCGGTCCAACGTCGAGGCGGCGCATGCGTTCGTCGAGCGGCTCGCGGATGCCGGCGACGACGCGCCCAACGTCTACGGGGTCAACACCGGTTTCGGGGCGCTGGCGGAGACGCGCATCGACGCCAAGGAGATCCGGACGCTTCAACACAACCTGCTGCGCAGCCACGCGTGTGGGGTGGGCCCCGCGCTCTCGACCCAGTCCGCGCGGGCGATGATGGCGCTGCGGGCGCAGGTCCTGGCGCTCGGGTGCAGCGGCGTGCGTCCGTTGGTGATCGAACGGCTCGTGCAGCTGATCGATGCGGATGCGGTCCCCGTGATTCCTGCGCAGGGCTCCGTCGGCGCCTCCGGCGACCTCGCGCCGCTCGCGCACCTCGCGCTGGTGCTGATCGGCGAAGGGGAAGCGTTCTACAAGGGCGTCCGGCAACCGGGCGGCGACGTGCTGCGGCAGCTCGGACTCGAACCGCTCGCGCTGCAGGCGAAAGAAGGCCTAGCGCTCATCAACGGCACCCAGCTCATGCTCGGGGTCGGCGGCCTGGCGGTGCTCGAAGCGGAGCGCCTGTGCACGCTGGCCGACATCGTGGGTGCGATGTCCCTCGACGCGCTCGAGGGATCGGCGCGGCCGTTCGATCCTCGCATCCAGCAGATGCGGCCGCATCCAGGGCAGGCGGCGAGCGCAAACAACCTCCGAGCGATCCTCGCGGGCTCCGACATCATGGAGGGCCACCGCGACTGTCGGAAGGTGCAAGACCCCTACTCCTTGCGCTGCATGCCCCAAGTTCATGGTGCGAGCCGCGACGCGCTCACGTTTGCGCGCACAGTGCTCGAACGCGAGATGGTCGCGGCCACCGACAACCCGCTCATCTTCGTGAACGACAGCGAAGCCGGCGCGGACGTCATCAGCGGCGGCAACTTCCACGGTCAACCGCTCGCCATCGCGCTCGACACCGCCGCCATGGCGTGCGCCGAGCTGGCCAACATCGCCGAACGGCGGATCGAACAGCTCGTGAACCCGGCGATGAGTTCGGGGCTTCCGCCGTTTCTGGGCACCCGCTCCGGGCTGGATTCGGGGTTCATGATGGCCCAGGTGACCGCGGCGGCGCTGGTGAGCGAGAACAAGGGACTGTGTCATCCGGCCAGCACGGATTCGATCCCAAGCTCCGCCGGCAAAGAGGACCACGTCTCGATGGGCAGCATCTCGGCCCGCAAACTCGAACGCATCGTCGGCCACGTGCGGATCGTGCTGGCGATCGAGGCGATGGTCGCGGCTCAGGGGCTCGACTTGCGCAAGCCACTGCAGGGCGGCGTGGGCGTGCGCGCCGCGCTCCAGACCATCCGGCGCACGGTTCCGACCCTCGAAGGCGACCGCACATTGCACGTCGACATCTCGGCTTGTGAGGATCTCCTGAAGAACGGCGCACTTCGGGCATCCGTCGAAGCCGCCACGACCGCGCTGCAGTAGTCCGGACGTCCCGAGCCCCATCCCGTGTGGGTCCTGGGGGCACGGCCTCAAACCCCGTCCGGGGACACGCCTCGCTCCACTTCACCGCATCGATTCTCGGGATCGGAATCGCAGTTCAATCCTACACGGGCTGCTGCTATGTTCCGCCCAGGCCTCGATGGCGAAACCCCCGTCCATTCCCGCTCCACCCGGGGCATCTCCATCCGGGTCCGCACCTCTCGATCCCCCCCGGCCCTCTCGGCCTCCGTCCGGGGGCGGAAACCTCGATGAGCACATCGCAATTCTCCGCGATCGACTGGACGCCGAGGAAGACCGGCACACCAAGGCGGTCCTGAGCTGGCAGATCGGGCATTTGGCCGAACGGGCCCTCGACGCCGCAGGCGCGGTGAAGGCCTACCTCAACGCCTACAACCTCGCGCCCGGGTTCCGGCCGCCCCTCTACGATCTCATTCGGATCTTCGAGCGACGCCGTTCATTCAAGAACCTCGCCCGCTTGTACGACGCCGAGCAGTCTGCGGCGCGCCGTCCCGACGAAGCCGCCTCCGCCGCCGCCGACCTCGCCGCACTCATCGAGGATCGGGAGCGGGATGGAGCCAAAGCGAGTCATCGGCTCGCGGAAGCGTTGACGGTCGAAGACACCGATGGACCCGGAGGGGGCGCCGCGGCGCTCTTTCTGGAGCGGGCCGCCCGACGTACGAACGACACCGAACTCATCACCCAGGCGATGCGCAGCCGGGTCGCCTCGACCACCCATCCGGTGTGGCGGGCCCTCTTGCAGATCGACCTCGCCGAACACCTCTCGGAAGGTGGTGAAGGCCAAGTCGACGAAGCGTTTGGGATCCTCGAGCAAGCCCTCGCCTCCGAGACCGTGTCGTTTCGGGTCTTCGAAGCGATGGAGCGCATCGGCCGACGGCACGAACGGTTCGATGGCCTCGTCACCGCTTTGGAAGGACTCGGCGATCTGGCGGCGGCTGCGGCACGGGGTCAGGGAGGCGGCGAATCGGGCGCGTTCAGCGTGGACCGGTTCACCGATCAGCGCCGCGCGGCTGGCAAAGCGGGCGCGTACTTCTTGGAGGCGGCCACCATTGCGCTGCAACGTCTGGACGACGCGCCCCGCGGCGTGTCGCTGCTCGGACGCGCCGCCGCGCTGGTGCCCGACGATCCGCTCCTCCGTTTGCTCCACGTCGAAGCCGCTTTCCGGGCCGGCGACGGCGAAACGGTGGCGCGCGCCGTCGAACTGTTCCAGGCCGCCGCACAGGCGCCCTCCGAAGCAGTCGCGGACCAAGCGACTCCTGCCGAGCCTGCGTCGGCCGAGAGCCAGGCCTCGCAGGACGACGACGGTCTCGACATCGAGTTCGGAGCGGCGGTCGAAGCGGACCCGCTGGCCGACCTGCTGCCCCCGGCCGCCTTGGTCGGGTCGGCCGACCCGGACGCCCCGGACGCGACCGACACCGAAGCCGGTGCGGCGGAAACCCCGGAACTCGAAGTCGGCGCGGCCACCGAAACGGGATCGCCCTCCCCGGCCGCCGTTGTCGCAACTGCGGCCGGGTCGTCCACCGACGCGGTGCTGCTCTACTACGCAGCCCAAGCGGCGGCCGCCGGAGGACACGAAGCCGAGGCGCTGGCCCTGGCCGGCCGAGCACTGCAACTCGCCCCGGACTCGGTGGTCGCCGAGGCGACGCTCGATTCGTGGTGGCTTGCCACCGGGGCGTCCACCGGTTGGATCGACGCGCTCGAAGCCCGCGCCGATCTCGGGACAGACGAGGATCGCAGTCTGGCGGCGTGGCGGGGCGCGGAGATCGCCGCCTCGCTCGGAGAGATGGATCGCGCGCACAGCCTGTTCGCGAAGGCCGTACAGCGCGCCCCTCGACCGGCACCGATCCTGCGCGCGTGGTGCAACGCCATGCTGCGCGCCGGTCGAGAGGCCGATGCGAGCGAAGCGCTGACTCAGTTGCTCGCGCACGACCTCGAACCGGCCGAGCGTTCGACTTGGATCTTCGAACAACTCGGGCTCGGACCTGCGGGCGAGCGCGCGGCCACCCTCGGCGCGCTGCTCGGGGTGGACGCGGTGCGGGCGTGGGCGCCCGACGAAGCACGCCTCGTGGGTGCGGCGGGCGGAGACGACGCGCTTGTCGCGAAGGCCCACCTCGCGCTCGCGCGACGCGCCGAAGAAGACGACCTGACCGCTGCCCATCTGTGCGCCGCAGCCCGCTCGCTCGCACGGGCTGGATCCACGGACGACGCCGTGAGCACCCTGGAGCAAGCCCTCGAACGGGTGCCGGGACATGCCTACGCGGTGGCGCTGCTCGAGATGCTCTACCGCGCGCGGGGCGACTCGGCCGCGGTGGTGAAGTTGCTCCGCGAAGCGGCGGAGGCGCACGGCGGCACACGCGCGGCGGTCGTCGAGCTGCTGCTCGCGGGTGCCGCAGCCGAAGCCGCCAACGACGTCGACACGGCCAAAGAGACCTACGAGCAAGCCGCCGATCAAGCGCCCGATTCGCCGTCTCCACTGCGTGCACTGGAGCGGCTGGCGCGGACCCACGACGACGACGAGTTGATGCTGCGGGCCCAGGAGGGACTCTCGGCACGAGAGCTCGCACTTGGCGAGACGCGCATCGCCACGCTCGAGATGGGCGAACACTACGCGCTGCTCGGCAAGGGGGCGCTCGCCGAGTCGCCGTTGCAGTCGTGTCTCGAATCCCACGTCGGCGTCGAAGCCGCGCTCGCGCTGAGCACCCTCCCTGAAGACGGGGCCGAGCCCGCCGTGCGGCTCATCGGACTCGAGAAATTGCTGGCGGTCGCCGAGGGTGCGGACCGCATCCAGTTGCGGCGGGAACATGGCCAAACGGCCGAAGTCGACCTGCTGGACCTCGCGGCGGTGGAACACGCGATCCGCGAACTCGCGCCCGACGAAGTCGCGGAAGGCGAACCGGTCAAGGACGACGTCTGGGCCATGCTGGCCGCCCTGGCGCTGACCACCGACGGCGACCGCACGTTGCGCGGAGAGGTCTGGTTGCGACTGGCGGACGCGACGAGCGACAAGGTCGCGTCCGCGGACATCTTCCTCCACGGCCTGCGCACGAAACTCGTCGTCGAAGGCAACGACGCAGCCGACGACGTGTTCCTCCTGGCGCAAGACCTTGGTGCCCGTGCGCCGGACACCGCTTCGGCGCGGGCGGGGATCGAAGAGACGCTGGAACCGGGCGACGATCCGGACGCGCGCGCGGCCTCGCTGCTCGGGGTCCTGGAACACGCGAGCCCATCCACTCAGCCGGTCCTCCGCGCGGCAGCAGGCCGTGCGCTCTCCGCGGCGCGTCGTCAGCAAGCGCTCGAAATCAACCGGGCCGTCGTCGAAGCCGATCCCTGGGACCTGGCGGGGTGGGAAGCGCTGCGCACAGCGGCCCGCGCAGCCGGCGCCTGGGAAGACGTGGTGCGCGCGTGCGACCAGCTGCTCGCCCACCTCGATGGAGATGCGGCGCACGGTCTGCAAGAAGAAGCGGCGGCGGTGCTGCTCGATCACCTCGACGATCCGGCGGGGGCCGAACCGCGACTCGCCGCGGTCTTCGACGAGAACCCGGGACGCCCGAACGCGTTCCATCGGTTGCACGATCTTCTGGCCGAGCGGGCCGACGCCGAAGCGCTCGTCCGAATCGTGAAGCGGCGGATCGAGGCGACCGACGAAGGTCTGGAGCGGCTCTTCTACGAACTGGCGCGGCTGCACCGCAGCCGTGGCGAGCTCGACGAAGCACTCGAGGCGATCGAGAACCTGGTGCTGCTCGACGAACAGCACGTCGGCGGCCTGGCGCTCGCGGTGGAGATCAACGTGTCCCGCGGCAGCTGGGCGCCTGCGGTCGACGGACTGCGCCTCATCGCCAAGGCGGACGTGCCCGCGAAACAGAAACGCATCTCGCGTCTCGGCGCGGCCGACTTCCTCGAGCACAAACTCGACGATCCCGCCGGCGCGCTCGTCGAGCTGGCTGCGGTGGATGGCCTCGGATACGGCACGGTCGATCTCTTCGTGCGCATGGCCGGGCTGGCCGAGCGCACGGGGAACACCGCAGCGGCCGCGGCGGCACTCACCAAGGCGGCCGCGGGCGCGGAGGGCGCGGACAAGGCGGCCCATGCCCGGCGTGCCGCAGAACTTCACGTCGCGGCGGGGGACCACACATCGGCCCAGGCGGCGTACCGAAGTGCACTGAAGTCCACGCCGACCGATCTCGAAGCCGCGCGGGCGCTTGCCGCACTGCTGCCGGACCCGTCGTCGCGCGAGGCGCTGGCCGACGAGGTCGAGGGGACCATCCGCGCGATGATCCAACGCGACGGATTGGCTGCGGATCTGCTCCGCGGGTTGCGCGATGTGGCGGACTGGCGGGGCGACCGGGTGTTCGAGCAGACGGTGCTGCAAGCCCTGCAAGCCATTGGCGCAGCAACGCCCGAAGAGTCCCGCGCGGCCGAAGAAGAGACCGGCATCATGACGCGGGCGGCGATCGAGTCGATCGACGACGCCCGTCTGCGCGTGATGATGCCCGAAGCCGTCGGCCCGCTCGCGGAGCTCGCCCGCCTGCTCGATCCCGTACTGTGCGAACTCATCGATTTGACCCCGACGGCGCTCGGGGTGGGACGCCGAGAACTGGTCGGTTCGGGTCCGCATCCGGTGCGCGATGAAATCGGTGTGCTGTCGCGTCTGTTCGCCCTGCCTGAGATGGACACCTTCGTGGGTGGAGACGACCCGGGTCGACTGCTCGCGATGCCGGGCAAGAAGCGACACGCGTGGGTCATCGGGGACGGCGTGCGGTCGCCACTGCATCCCGTGCACCGGTTCCTCGTGGCCCAGCAAGCCTGTGCGCTTCGACTCGGGTTCAGCGCGCTCGTGCGCCGCATGCCGAGCGATGGCGCGACCATGCTGCATGCGGTGGCGGCGGCGTCGGATCACCCACTCGCGGCGGGCATGGACCGAGCAGGGCTCGTCGACTGGACGCGACGCCTCCACAAAGCGATGCCGCGCAAGACCCGAAAGGCCGCGGCGACGCTGGCGGCGCAGGTGCCGGATGGCGGCCGCGACGTCGAAGCGTTCTGCGTGGGCGTGCGACGAGGGGCCATGCGCGCGGGCGCGCTCGTCGGCGGCGACCTGACCTCGATCGTGACGGCGCTCATCGACGAACACCCATCGCTTGCGGTCGTCCGCGCCACCGCGGATGCCAACGACCTCATTCACTTCTGGATCTCTCCACAGATGATCGAACTTCGACGGAGCCTGGGTACATGAGTACCGAAGACGACGACTTCGAGCTCGACCTGGATCTCGACGACGCGCTGGACGCGTGGGAGAAAGATTTCGAGGACGCCGCGCAGGCGAAAGCCGCGCCGCTCCGGCAAACCGTACCGCCTGCACCGGAGCCCTCCGCGCCGAAGCCCAAACCGCGCCCTGCCGGCCGAGGTCCGCTCTACCAGCCCGATCCCGGATTGGAAGCGCGGAAGAAGCCCGTCCCGCAGATCCCGCAGCCGAAGGCGCCGAAGATCACACCGCCAAGCCCCGCCAAGGTACGCGAGGCATTCCCTTCGTTTGGCGACGACGACAGCGACGAAGCCACCGCCATCGCAGCGGTGCCCGAAGACCTCATCGCCTCGCTGCAGGAGCTCCGCACGACCGGAGACGAAGGCGACGCGCCGCGCGCAAGCAAAGTCCCAGACGACTACCGGGATGCGGTCGAATTGGATCTGGATGGTCTCTTCGGCGAGGACGAAGACGACGACGAGTCGACGAGAATCGCGCCTGCGCCCGTCGCGCCCCCGGCCGTCGCACCGCCGGCCGTCGCGCCTCCGCCCGTCGCCGCCCCGGTCGCTCCACCGCCCGTCATCGCCCGTCCGCCCGCGCCGCCGCCCCTGGCCAAGCCTGGGTTGCCGCGACCGAAGCCGCCCCGGCTGCCGCAGCCTGCCCTGCCCGCGCCCAGCCTTCCGCAAGCGGAGCTCCCACGTCCGCAAGCCAAGGGTGCGTTCTCGTTGCCAACGCCCAGCCAACTGGGTCCGAGCGCCAGCGGCGAGGACGATCTCCTCGACCCGTTCGCCGAGCCGGACGAAGAACTCGACCTTCTCTTCGGGGACCTCGACAAGGACGCAGAAGACGCCGTGGCAGAGGCGGACGCAGCGCCGCGCGTCGGCACGTCCTCCAAGCCGCCTCGCCAGGACGAGCCGACGATGGAGGTCTCCCTCGCAGAGGGGGAATCGCTCGAGCCGATATCTACAGAGATTCCGGTCCCGCCCATGCTTCGCGTGGACCCGCCCGCACTGGACGACGAGCCCGAGATCGCGGTCGGCCAACCAGAAGACGACGGCCCGGAGATCGAGTTCGGCGAGCCCGACGACGGCCCGGAGCTCGAGTTCGGCGAGCCCGACGACGACGGCCCGGAGCTCGAGTTCGGCGAGCCCGACGACGACGGCCCGGAGCTCGAGTTCGGCGAGCCCGACGACGACGGCCCGGAGCTCGAGTTCGGCGAATCCGACGACGGCCCAGCGCTCGAGTTCGGCGACGAGGGCGACGATGCCCCAGCCCTCGAGGTCGCGGAGGAAGACGACGACGGGCCCGAGCTCGAGTTCGACGCCGATGCGGCAGAGGCCGCCGTGGATCCTGCGGCGGCCGCCCGAGACCAAGGTGCAGCCACCGCGCAGCGAACGGTCCGACACCGCAAGCCCCGCGAAGAGAAGCTGGAGTTCGTCGGAACCGACCCCGAGACGCTGCTCAAGCGGGGCGAGATGCTCAAGCGCCTCGCGGCGTCCGGCCCCACGACAGGCAAAGCGCGGTGCCTCGTCGCCGCCGCCGAGATCTTCGAACGGCTCGCGCGCCACGACGAAGCACACGCGCTGTTCGTCGAAGCCAACGAGGCGGACCCGCGCGACCTGCTCGCCCTGCGCGCACTCCGGCGCGCCGCCATGCACCGCGGCGATTGGGACGAGGTCGTGGCCCGGCTGCAAGCGGAGGCCGCCCTTCCGCTCTCCGCACTCGACAAGAGCCTCGTGCTGACGCTGCTCGCGGAGATCCAGCTGTCGCGCATGGACGACGCGGAGGGCGCGGAACGATCGTGCCGCGCCGCGATGGCCGCACACCCCAGCGTGCCGGCCGGCCTGCTGTGGAACGAAGCCGCGCGTGCGCAGGGACGCGGGCTCCCTGGCGCCGTGTCCCTCCAGAAGGCCGCGGAGGTTTGGAAGGACGACGTCGCCGCCTCCACCTTGTTGACCCGCGTGGCGCGAGACGCGGAGCGGGCCGGTCAGACCGCCCGCGCCCGAACGGCGTACACCGAAGCGGCGGCTCGGCATGCGGGGTTTGCAGCGAACCTCGGTCGGGCACGCGTGGCGGAAGATCCCGTCGACCGGGCCGAAGCGCTCTCGGCCGCATCGGCGCAGATGCAGACGCCCTCCCTGCAGGAAGGCCTTCGCCGCCTCGCCGCGCGCTGGTTGCTCGCCGCCAAGAAGCCGGCGGAAGCGACGGCGTTGCTCGACGGTGCCACCCGACCGGCGGGGTTGAAGTTGAAGGCACTCGCGGCCCTCCGGGCGGGCGATGCGGACGCACGCACCGCCGCGCTGACCGCCCTTGCGGAAGCCACCGGCGGCGCGAACCGGGCGCTCGCGTTGCTGGACCTGGCCGAAGCCCGGGCACAGAACGAAGACATCGAAGGCGCGCAGACCGCCCTCAAGGACGCGGCCCTCGCAGACGAGACCCTCGACACGATCCGAGTGGTCCGCGAGATCCTCACGCGCAAACACGGCGCCCTGCTCAGCGCGCCGAGCGAGGAACACAAGGGGGAGGGCACCGCGGTCGAAGCGGCTGCCAAACTCGCGACCTCGGATCCATCCAACGAGCGGGCGTACTTGCTGGCCGCCGCGGAACGGGGCGAGGCACCGCTCACCACAGCGCTCCTCTTGCTGGACCTGGCCGCCAAGGCCGGCGACGACGCCGAAGTCGTGACCCACCTTCGGGCGGCGACGGAGCGCGCGGCCCCCGAACAGCGCCTGGGGGTGCTTCTCGCACTCGCGGCCCGACTCGCGGGCGACGACCGACGCGCCGCCTTGCAGCTGGCGGCGGACGAGGGCGGCGCACCGGCACGACGCGCGCTCGTCCGGATGCTCGAGGCCAACGAACCAGCAGCCGCCGGCGCGCTCTGGCAACAGGCCGCCTCTGACTCGACCGGTGACGCCGCGTTCTTCGAGTGGTGTGAGGCTGGTCGGGCCAAGTGGCGGGGCGAGGATCCCGACGCTGCGATCGAAGCCTGGAAGTTTGCGCTCGACGAAGTCCCCGGCGCGCACCCGGCGTCTTGGGCGCTGGAACGTGCGTACCTCGAGCGTGGCGACGCCGAGGGTCAGCGGGTCTTGCTCGAGCAGCAAATCGATGCCGCTTCGGGGCCGAAACAATCGGCGCTGCTGGCCGTGCAGTTGGCGTTCGCCAAGGGCGGCGACGGCGCCGCGCTTCAGCAGGCCCACGACCACCTCGAGGGCGGGGGGTCGCACGACCCCGTGCTGGAGTCGATGTTGAGCGTCGCGAGCGGGACCGATCCGCTTGCGCTCGCCACACTCTACGAACTGCGCGCACAGGACTCTTCGGACCCGGGCGCCCGACGCATCGCGGTCTGGCGGGCGGGGGCGGCGTACGAGTCGGCCGGTGACCACGCTGCCGCCGCCAACCTCTACCGAACGCTGTTCGCCGAACATCCAGATCCCATCACCTCCGCCGCACTCGAGCGCGCCGAGCTTGCGTCGAACCAGCACGCGCGGGTGGGCGAGCGACGGTTCGTCGCAGTGAAGGAAGCGTCGGACCCGGCGCAAAAGCTTGCGGCGCTCGAAGATCTCGCTGCCCTCGATCTCTACGAACGCGGCGACATGAGCAGTGCGGTCCTCACGCTTCAGTCGATCCTGGAGGATGCGCCCGGCCACTTGCCCACCCTTCGGGTGCTCGAGCGGCACTTCATGACCGACAATCGCGACGACGAACTCGCGCGGATCTGCGGTCGACTGATGGAGCACCTCGATCGCCGCGGCGTGGCGATCGCCGCGCGCTTGCGCGCGCGTCTCGCGCTGCTTCGGGCGGATGCGCCCGCGACGGTCGGAGACGCCACGCTCCGGGAAGCGTTCGACCGGCTGACCGGTGACGCCTGGCCGGCGGGTGAGACCTGGGTTGCGCGGCGGCTGCTCGCCGTGACCGAAGATCCTCAGACGCGCGCCACCGCGTGGGCGGCCGTGATCGATGGCGTCGCGGCGAGCGATGAAGAACAAGCGGCGTTCGTGCTGCGTGCCGCGGAAGCGGTTCGTGCTGCGAGCGATGCCGGCGAGGCTGCAGCGATGCTCGGACCTGCCGTCGCCGCGTTGCCGCGCCACCCCTTGCTCGCCGAAGCCCAAGCCGACGCGTTGCTCGCCGATGGAGAACACGCCCAGGCCGCAGATGCGTTCGAACTCGCGGCGGCCGCCAGCCAGCTCGACACCCACCGGGTCGCATGTTTCTACGCGGCGGGTCGCGCATGGGAAGAAGCGGGAGACGTCGAGCACGCCATGAGCGCGTACGAGAAGGCTTCCGAGATCGACGTGACCTACGCCGACATCTTCGAGCGGGCGCGCATCCTGCTGGAGCGCGGCGGCCACCATGGACGGCTGGCGGACCTGACCCAGCGGAGGCTCGACGCCGGCGGCGACGCATCGACGCTCGTGGAGCTGCACGAGACCCACGCGGCGCTCGCCTTGGCAGCCGGGGATCGCAACGGTGCCCGCGAAGCGTTCCGGCGCGCGCTGGCACTCGAACCGAACCGCATCGGCACGTTGCGGAAGCTCGCGGAACTGAGTCTGGAAGAACAGGATTACCGCGCCGCCGCCGAGACGCTGATTCGAATCGCCCGACTTCGACAGGACCGCGAAGAGTTGCGCTGGGTGTTCTTCACGCTGGGCGATCTGTACGACCGGCACATGCCGGATCCGCGACGCGCCGAAGCCGCGTTTTCTCGCGTGTTGAAGTTGTTGCCCGAAGACCTCGAGACGATGGACCGGTTGGCGGAGTTGTACATCCGCGAGAACAACCTCGAGAAAGCCGTCCCGATGCTGCAGCGGCTCTACGACATCGAGATCGACCCAGACGAACGTCGCCGACATCGGTTGCGGATCGCGCGGGCACACGAAGCCAGCGGCGATGCACGCACCGCGGAACGGGTGCTCGACGAGACGCGGCGCGTCGACCCGACCGACCTGGTCGTGCTCCGCGCCATGGCCGACCTCTACGAGCGCCAAAACGCACCGAGCGCATTGGCCATGCACCTCGGGCGCGCGCTGAGCGATTTCCGGCGGGGCGTACGAGATGCCCCAAGCGACGTCATGGCGTGGACCGGCCTGGTCGATGTGCTCGACTGGAAGGGCCGGCCGGACGCAGCCCGAGCCGCCGCCTCCGCATCGGTCGCCTACGGCGTGCAGGACGTCGGACTCTCAGCCCGCGTAGGCGCACTCGGTGAGATCCCCGGCGCCGGCGCGGGTGCGTTCGACGCGGATCTGCGCGACATGCTCGCACCCGCCCCGCTCGGCCGCGCCATCTTCGAAGTGTTCCGGCTCTCGCAAGAGGCGCTCGACAAGGCGGCCCCGTTCGACGCGAAAGCGTGGCGGGCGCAGAAGTACCGCACCGAACCCCTTCGGTCCGAAGCGCAGCGGGTGGGGGCCTTCTTCGGCGCCACCGACGTGCAGCTGCTCGTCACGAGTGCCGCGCCGCGACTCTGTTTGCCGGTCGGTTCGAGCCCGGTGACGCTGCTCATCGGCGACGACCTCGCGAGTGGCACCGACGAGCGGCAGCGGGCGTTCCTTTTCGCCCGCGCGATCTCGATCGCCCAGTCGCACCTCACGGTGGCCATGCGCACGGGCCCGGAGCTTCTGGCACCGCTCTTGGCGGCGCTGCACCGCGTGTACGACCCGCACATCCAGATCGGCGCGCACGACCCCAAACTCGTCGACGACCTGACCAAGAAGCTCACCAAGGGGATCTCGCGTCGCTCTCGCGACGCACTCGGATTGGTGTTGCTCGAGATGGTCAACGCGCCCGGATACGATCCGACGCGTCTCGGGGTGGCGGCGGCCGAGCTCGGAGACCGGTTGGCGCTCCTCGCGCTCGGCTCGGTGCCAGCTGGCGTAGAGGCGCTGCTTCAGCTCGCGGGCCTCGGCAACGAGTCCGCCGACCGGGTGGTGCTGCTCGACAAGGTGCCCGAGGCCCGAGAGCTCGTGCACTTCGCGATCAGCGACGCCCACTTCGACGCGCGCCAGCGGGCCGGCGCGGACCGGAACTGACCGGTGCGGATCGGCCTCATCGGTCCCGCGCACGATCTGACAGTGCTCCGGGAAGCCGCCGAATTCTTGCTCGGGGACGCGGGCGTGGACCAGGCCATCTACCTTGGTGCGGACGACGCGGCCCGCGAGATGACCCTGGCGTGGGAAGCCGAACTGCGTGAAGGAGAGACACGCGACTTCCTGACGTTGGCCGCCGAGGTCGCCGCCGTCGGCACCGCGGATGAGATCGAGACCTTCCTCAGCGTCGACGAACAGCTCAGCCGACTCGACGCCGTGCGAACCCTCCCGCCCGCCCCGGCCCGTGCGATCGAGATGATCGGGGATCGCATCGTGCTGGTGATCCACGACAAGAAGGTGCTCGACGAGGAGGACATCGCGAACGCCGCCGTCATCGTCTACGGCGAGAGCCAGGAGATGCTGCTCAAGCGTTTCGGACCGCGCTACTTCTTCACGCCCGGTCCACTCGAAGCCGGCAAGGTCGGCCTCCTGGAACTCGAGGAAGACGGCCGCATCGCGGTCGCGGCGTACGCGCCGTCCGGTGAGCCCTTGTGGCGCGAAGTCTTGCAGGGCCGCAAGTCCAGCAAGGTCTCGGTCAGCGGATGAGCGTCTTGGTCGATCCTGCAACGGACGATGGGCTCGAGGGCATCGCGGCGGACGACGAGGGCACGTTTGCGATCTTCGGAGGCAGCTTCGATCCGCCACACATCGCCCACGTGCTCGTCGCGTGCTGGGCACAGCTGACGGGCGACGTCGACCGGGTGCTGGTCGTACCGACCTTTGCGCATGCCTTCGGGAAGAAGAGCGTCGGCTACGAAGACCGGCGGGCGATGGCGAAGATTGCAATGGCCGACCTGCGCAACGTGTACGTCAGCGACATCGAGCGCGAGCTCGGAGGAGAGTCGCGCACCTACCACACGCTCGCAGCGCTCCGCGCGCGCCATCCGAAGGCGAAGTGGCGACTCGTCATCGGCGCCGACATTCTGCAGGAGACAGAGCGCTGGTTCCGCTGGAACGACATCGTGCAGTGGGCGCCGCCGCTCGTGGTGGGACGCGGAGGGTTCCCGCCGCCGCCCGGTCCGCACGTCACCATCGCGATGCCCGAACTGAGCTCCACCGAGATCCGCCGGCGCCTCGCCACGGGTGAGCCGACCTCCGGACTCGTGCCGCCCGACGTCCGAGCCTACATCGACGAACACGGGCTCTACCGTGACGATCCGTAGTCGCGGGGTCCGGGTACGGGTGTTCGGCCGAGGACGGGTTGGACGCGCGTTGGCCACCGCGTGGAAGGCGGCAGGAATCCACGCGGACGTTCGTGCCGGCCGAGACGGTCCAGTCCCAGCCCGGCTCGACTGCGCCGTGCTCGCGGTGCCCGACCAGGCGATCGAATCCGTCGCTCGACGCGTCTGCGCCGACCGCACCCCCGCGGTCCTGCTTCACTGCGCCGGCGCGCTCGGCAAGGACGCGTACGGCACGTTCCAGAAGCGCGGCGTCGCCTTCGGGGCGTTTCACCCCCTGCTCTCGTTCGCCGATCCCCGACACCCGCCCGACATGCGCGGTGCATGCATCGGGATCTCCGGCGACCGCCACGCGCGATCCATGGCCAATGCGTTGGCGCGCGCGCTCGGCGCCCGACCGATCACCGCGCATCCGGGCCCCGTACCCGGCCCCGCCTACCACGCAGCCGCAGCCCTCATCGCCAACGGCACCGCCTCCCTCGCGCACGTCGGCGTGGATCTGCTGGTCGGTCTCGGCATCGGCCGCCGCGACGCCGCACACGGCGTCGCGGCGTTGCTCGAGAGCGTCGCCAGCAACGTCCGCACGATGGGCACGCCCGCCGCGTTGACCGGCCCCATCGCACGCGGGGACGCCGACACCGTCCGCCGCCACCGCGCGGTCCTCCCCAAACGCGCGCTCCACGTCTACGACGCAGTCGCGCCCGCCATCCTCGCCGCCGCCCGCGCCCGCGGCCTCTCCCCTGCCGCCATCCGCCGAATCCAACGCGCCCTCCGCGAAGACTAAATCGGGAGCCAAGTCGGCTTCGGATTCGGCTTCGGCTTCGGATTCGGCGTCGGCGTCGGCGTCGGCTTCGGCGTCGGTTTCGGTTTCGGCGTCGGCTTCGGTTTCGGCGTCGGCGTCGGCTTCAGAATCGGACGGGCGCAGCAGCGCTCAGTGCAGCAGCCAGTACACCGCGAGGCCGAACAACACCGCGCCTGCTCCGACGAGCGCGTACCAAGCGGGCGTGAACGGCTGAAGCGGGCCAGCGTTCCGAGGCGGCGTGCGGGACGACTCCGGCGCAGGGCTCGGGGGCGGCCGGCTGGAGAGGCGGCGCAACACTTCGGGATCCGGCGTGCCGAGCGGGATCGCCGTGCCGCCGGAGGGCGTGAATGCGGGTTTCGGCGAAGGACGTTCCGTCGCAGCGATCGCATCCGCGACCGCCAGCGCCTCGATCACTGGACCCGAAGGTTCCACGGTCGTCGCGCCAGCGTCGGCTTCTTCATGTTCCGGCGCAGGAACGGTCCGCGCCATGCCGAAGAGTTCCGGCGGAACCGCGGGGGGCGGCGGCATCTTCACGTCACTGGCCGCGCCCGAAGGCGGCGGCGCCGACGAAGGTCCGTAGCTTTTCGGATCGGCGTCCGGAAGGCTCTTGGCGCTCGCTTCTCGCGCGCGCCGCGTGGAGACGATCTCTTCCGCGAAGTGGTCGGTGAGAAATGTGCCCAGCCGAAGGGGCGAAGCCATCAGCTTCGTCTCGATGGCGTAGCTCTCGAGGTCGTGGAGAAAATCCGCGGCGCTCGCGTACCGCGCGTCGCGGTCCTTCTCGGTCGCCTTCGAGAGGATCGTTTGAAGCCGGGCTTGGTTGGGCAGGCCACGATCGGGAAGTTCCGGCACGTCGCCGGCGCGCGCGAGCTCGAGCATCTGCGCTTCGGTCCCGCGGTAGAGGCGGCGACCCGCACAGGTCTCCCACAACAAGATCCCTGCGGCGAAGAGATCCGCCCGCGCGTCGAGGTTCTCGCCCTTCGCCTGCTCGGGCGACATGTACGCGCTCTTGCCGACGACCCGGGGCGCGGGCTTCACGCCCGACCCGGGCTCCTCCCGCTCGTCGTCGCGGTGCATCGCGCGCGCGATCCCGAAGTCGCACAACTTCACTTCGCCTTCGAAGGAGATCAGCACATTCGACGGACTCACGTCTCGATGCACGATGCCGAGCCTGCGTCCCTCTTCGTCTCGGGCGCGGTGCGCGTAGTCGAGCCCTTTGAGGGTCTCGCGGATGACGAGCAGGGCGAACTCTGCGGGGAGCGGGATCTTCGCTTTGCTGAGCCGACCGAGCAGCGTTCGAAGGTCGAACCCCTCGACGTAGTCCATACCAATGTAGAGGCGGCCGTCTTCTTCTCCGAAGTCGAAGACCTGAACCACGTTGGCGTGGTTGAGTTTCGCGGCGAGCTTCGCCTCGGCGGTCAACATCGCGCGAAAGCTCGCATCGTCCCCGAGGCGACGAAGGACCTGCTTCAGGACCACGTTGCGGGCGCCACCCAGCGAGGTGCGGAGCTGACACAGGAAGATGTCGGCCATGCCACCGCGACCGATGTGGTCGAAGAGCACATAGCGTCCAAACGATCGCGGGAGTTCCCCCGCGCCATCGGCTCGTTCTGTTCGCTCCCCCAGAGGCATTGCCGCCATGGGTTGTGACACGAGCGATCCAGGTCTGTCGAATTGCAGGGGCGTTGTTCCCGCCCTTCCCGCCCGGTGCGTGCCGGTGAGTTCAGCCCGGGACGGCCGGTTCGAAGCCCGGAAAGGACAAACCCGCCAGTTTCGGGGTCGCCAGGACCGACCACAGGTGGGTCAGGGTCTCGCCCCCATCCACGAGGATCACCACTCGGCGCGCCACCGGCTGGCGCGGACCACGACCTCGAGGGGGCGGCTTCTCCGGCGCGGGCGGGCGGCGGACGATGAGCCCCGGCACCCCGTTCAGCTCGGTCAACCGCACCTGGGGCACCCCCGGCTCCGACACCTTCAGGTGGAAGCGCACCACGCGCGCGCGACCGACCACCAGCTTCCGGGCAGCGGAGAACTCGCCACCCCCGTCGTTGGCCATGACGATGTCTTCGGAGAGCGCCGCGGTCATCGCGGCCGCGTCGCCCGAGGCCAGCGCGGTCAGAAACGCCATCAACGCCTGCTGGGTCTGTGCGTTCCGCTCCGGGCTGGGCACCACCCGCGACGCGTCGTGCCGCGCCATCGCCGCCCGCGCCCGATGCAAGAGCACCTTCACGTTGCCTTCCGAGGTGCCCACCGCGTCCGCGGTCTCGCGCCCGCTCAACTCGTACACGTCCCGCAAGAGCAACACGGCGCGCTGTTTGGGCGTCAACGCTTCCAGCGCGACCAGGAACGCAAACGTCAGGCTCTCCTTCTGCTGGTACCGCGCGTCGGGGAGCTGGTCGAACGCCATCTCGGCGGTCTCGATCGGTTCGGGCAACCACGGGCCGATGTACGCGCGGGACTTGCGCAAGCGCAGCCGGTCCCGCGCGAGGTTGGTCGCGACCCGAAACAGCCAGGGCGTCAGCGAACGCGACGCGTCGGGCCGCTTCTCGAGCGCCCGCACGAATGTCTCCTGCACGATCTCGTCGGCATCCGCGCCACTTCCCGTCATCCGGTAGCAGAGTCCCCACAGGCGGGCGCGATCTCGGGCGAAGGCGGACTCGAGCGGGTCGGAGGTGTTGTCGCTGGGCGTCGGACCAGTGCGCATGAACACTCCACGATCGGGGCCACCCAAAGGTTACGCCCCGGTGTTGCCCCGCTTCGCCTTGCTGTAGAAAACGAATCCGCCAAGGAACAGAAATACGAGGATCGCGACGAGAAACCACATCTTGCCCGCGCTGGATTCCTCTTCCGGCGCGACCGTGTAGACGCTCGGTCCACCCGCGCTCGGCCGCGACACCACACCCGCCGCGCCGGTGCCCATGCTGGCGGTGCCAGCTGCGTTCATGTTCATGCCGTCGGCCATGTTGGGTCCACCCGCCATGGTGCCGGCTTCGGAGCCGCCCTCCTCCGCCGATCGCGCACCGGCGACCTGCTTGGTCATGCCGGTGCCGCGACCGGTTCCGCCGACGCCCACTTGGGCGATTTCGTCCCGTGCGTCCGTGACATTCTCCTCGAGCGCGCCCCCGAAGAGCTGCCAGGTCACGATCCCGATGATGGCGACCAGCACGAAAAGAATGATGTATTCGACCGTCGAGAGTCCGCGCTGATCGGCGCCGAGGCCGCGGCCCGCCATGCCACGTCGCACCAAGAGCGCGTTCCCGAGGCTTTCTGAGCTGCTGGCAACAGAATGGAGAGGTGACCGAACCACGGGTGCAGCATCCCGGGTTGCAGCCCAGGGTTCAAGCGCTCTCGACGTAGGGCCCCAAGTGCGGGAACCTACGGGCGCATGGAGACAGAGCGCGAAGAGCAATCCTCCCCCAGTGGTGCCCCGCCCCCCGCGAGCCGGCCACCGCCCTCAGCCGCACCACCGCCCACGCCCGAAGAAGCCGACCAGCGGTTCATTCAGGCGCTTCGCGGTGCCCACCTCATCGAGGACATGAGCGACGGACTGCTCGCGGTCCTGCTGGAAGGCATCGCCCCCAACCCGAACTCGGACGCCCGGCGCCTGGATCTCCTCCTCGCGTACTTCGGAGGCGCGGGCGACGCGGAGGCGGCCCAACGACGGATCGCCTCGGACCGATTCCTCATGCACGACGGGAACGATCCTCAGAGCGCGCCCGAGTTCGTGGCGCGGCTCTGTGGACTCGCACCGGAGCTCGGGCACGTGGAGCTGGAGCGCATCGGCTCCTCGGAAGGACCACTGGTGCTCCGCCACGGCGATCACCTCGCCGCCGTCACCGACATGGAAGACGACGACCTCGACACCGGTGAGATCGACCTGAGCGAGCTCGACAACCCAAGCGTCACCATTCGTGGACTGGTGGTGGCGGTCAATGTGCTGCTCGGCCAGATGGACGTCCGGGCGCGTTTCGTCCCGCTGGCCGGCGACGGAGAACGCGAAGCATTCGTGGCGGTTGGGGTCGCGGAAGCCAGCGCCTTGCTCAAGGCCGGTTGTCTGGAGCTCGAGAAAGCGGAGCGCCTGCTCGAGTTCTGCGCGTGGTGAAACGCCCGCGGCCGTAGCCGTGCGTTCCGCGACCGCAACACGCCCCGCGCTCCCGAAGAACGGGCCAGTACCGCTCGAGGGGGTGTGGCGCCCCTTCGACGCCGCACGCCGTCGTTTCATCGCCTGGCTCGGCGCGCCAGGCCGCCGCCTCGTCCGAGACCGCGAGATGCGGGTGGCGGCGACCGCACTGCTGGCCATTTCGATCGCGCTCATCGGGTCCGCCACGATCCCGATGTGGATGCTCGCGCTCGGTCCGATCGTGCTCGGGGTGCCGCACGTGCTCGGCGACGTGCGCTACCTCGTCGTCCGGCGCGGCGCCCACAAACGAAAGTTGCTGGTCGCCCTCGCGGGCGGTCCCCTGATCGCGGCCTGGGTGGAAGGCAGCCTGCTCGGTGCGCTCATCGCCTGCGTTGGCGTCGCCCTGGTGGCGCGCGCCCCCGGCTGGCGTCGTTTGCTCGTCGCCATGGGCGTGGGTGGCGTCGCGTTCGCCTCGTGGCGTTTCGGCTACTGGGGCGATGTCGTCTTCGCCCACGCGCACAACCTCATCGGTGTGCTGCTCTGGCTCATCTGGCGTCCGCGCGGTCGCCTGATCCTCTGGCCGGTGCTCGCGTACGCGTTGGCGATGGCCCTCATCCTTCTTGGCGCCACCGAACCCGTCGTGATCGCAGCCGGGGGTTTGAGCCCCGCGTGGGGTCCGTTCGACGCCCACCAGATGCAATGGACGCTCGCCCCGGGCCTGAGCCCCGAGCTCGGCCTGCGCCTGATGCTCGCCTTCGCATTCGCTCAGTCGATCCACTACGCGGTGTGGTTGCGGCTGATGCCCGAGGACGACCGTGGACGCGCCACGCCGCGCACCTTCCGGGCGAGCTGGGCCGCGCTCTACCGAGACCTCGGACCCTTGCTGCTCGGGGGTGCGGCCGTCACCGCGCTCGTGGTCGGTGTCTGGGCGTGTGTCGATCTGGCCGAGGCGCGGATCGGCTACCTGCGCGCCGCGGTCTTCCACGGCTTTTTGGAGCTGCTCGCCTTGACGCTGATCTTGACCGAAGGCCGCCCCGCCGCCGTCTCGCGTCGGCGCGAATCGATGCTCGAGCGGGCGTAGAGCTCAGGCGATCGCGGCCAGATCGGTGGTGGTCTGGCGGGACGCGTTGCGAACCTGTCGGACCTTGCTCGTCACCACCGGGCCGGCTGGAAAGTACAGCGACGACCCGACCCGCGCGCTGAGCGGGTGGGCCACGACCCGACCTCCGTGCGAACGGACCATCGACGCGCGCTGGGTCACGGCCGAGTGGTGCAGCCAGGCCCCCGTTCGCCGATCACGAACCCCCACACACACCTCGTCCTGGATCATGTACTCGCGGTTGCGGGTGATGAAGAGTCGGAGGTCGGCCATGGGCGAGGAGAAAGCAAACATCGGGCCAACCATGACCGCGAACGTTGTCGGGCATTTCCCCCCATGTTCCGATCGCCTTGTGGTGCCGCCCCTACAGCCGCTGGCGACTCCAGGCGCCAGCCGCCCCACGTTTGCTGACGGGTGCGGTCGCCCGTTTGTGGGGACGGTGGACGGCCGCCCGCTCCCACGCTACGCCCGTGCGTCCGCTGCGGCGGATGCCCTCAGACGCATGGAGACACGATGGGATCGCTGAAAGACAAGACGCTGTTCATCACGGGCGCGAGCCGAGGCATCGGCAAGGCCATCGCCCTGCGCGCGGCCAAGGACGGCGCCAACATCGTGATCGCGGCCAAGACCGCGGAGCCCCACCCGAGACTCGAGGGCACCATCTACACGGCAGCCGAAGAGATCGAAGCGGCGGGCGGCAAAGCGCTCCCCTGCGTGGTCGACATTCGCCACGAGGTGAAGATCCAGGACGCGATCGATCAGGCCGTGGAGAAGTTCGGCGGGATCGACATCCTCGTGAACAACGCGAGCGCCATCAACCTCACCGACACCGGTGCGATCGACATGAAGCGCTTCGATCTGATGCACTCGATCAACCTTCGCGGCACCTTCCTCTGCGGCAAGCTCTGCCTGCCGCACCTCAAGAAGAGCGACAACGCGCACATCCTGAACCTCTCGCCGCCGCTCAACATGGACGAGCGCTGGTTCGCCCCACACGTCGGCTACACGATGGCGAAGTTCGGCATGAGCATGTGCGTGCTCGGATGGGCCGGCGAGTTCCGCCGCATCGGCATCGCCGCCAACGCGCTCTGGCCGAAGACCACGATCGCGACCGCCGCGGTGAAGAACCTGCTCGGCGGCGACGATCTCATGCGCCGCAGCCGCACCCCGGACATCATCGGCGACACGGCGCACTGGATCCTCACCCAGCCTTCGAAGGAGTGCACCGGCAACTTCTTCATCGACGAAGACGTCGCGACCGAGAAGCTGGGCATCAAGGATCTCACGAAGTACGCCGTCGACCCGACGATGGAGCTGGCCCCGGACTTCTTCGTGTAGGTGCCCTTCGGGCCCCTTGCCCCTGCCCTTGCCCGTGCCCTTGCCCTGTTTCGGGCGCGGGTCCGTAGCTGAGCCGAAGCCGAAGCCGAAGCCGAAGCCGACGCCGAAGCCGAAGCCGAAGCCGACGCCGAAGCCGAAGCCGATCCCGAAGCCGAAGCCGACGCCGAAGCCGAAGCCGACGCCGATGCCGACGCCGATGCCGCCGAAGCCGATCCCCGAAGCCGAAGCCGAAGCCCGAAGCCGAAGCCGAAGCCAACGCCCGAAGCCGATGACGCGATGGGCCGGCACTGGATTGGTTGACCTGAACGTCTGTGCGCCCGTACAGTCGATGCTGTACAGCGGTACAGTGCCTCTCGCCATGCATTCCACGCAAAACCCACTTCCCAAACGATCCGACGCGTGAGCGCGTTCGGCCGAGGCACCACCCCGTGGGCGGCGGGGGTGCGCGGGATCGACGAGCTGCTCGCGGTCTGGGACGAGCGCGGCATCACCCGCGACATCGGGCTGGATGAGACCCTGCAGGCCCGGCCTGCCCGCAGTGTGCCCATCCCTCAGAACCTCTCGGCGCAGGTGCGCGGTGCGCTGGCGGCCCGCGGCATCACCCAGCTCTACACCCATCAGATCGAATCGCTGAGGCTGGCCACCGAAGGCAAGAGCTTCGTCGTCGCCACCCCCACCGCGAGCGGCAAGAGCCTCTGCTACAACCTGCCGGTCCTCGAGCGCCTCGCGGCCGAACCCGACGCGCGCGCGCTCTACCTCTTCCCGACCAAAGCGCTGAGCCGCGACCAAGAAGAAGCGCTGCGCGTCTTGCTCACCGACGCCCAGCTCACCCACGGCGCCATCACCTTCGACGGAGACACGCCGGGCGATGCGCGCCGGGCCGCCCGCGAGCGTGGCGGGGTCATCCTGAGCAACCCCGACATGCTGCACGCCGGCATCATGCCGCACCACGCCGGCTGGGCGCGCTTCTTCGCGAACCTCCGGTTCGTGGTCGTCGACGAGTTGCACGGGTACCGGGGCGTCTTCGGATCGCACCTCGCCAACGTGCTCCGGCGCCTGGTGCGCATCGCGCGTTTTCACGGCAGCGACCCGGTCTTCATCGGCGCGTCCGCGACCATCGGCAATCCGGAAGAACACGCCACGCGGGTGTTCGGCCGCAAGACCGAAGTCGTCGCCGAGAACGGTGCGCCGACCGGCGAACGCCGCATCGTCGTCTACAACCCGCCCATCGTGAACGCGGAGCTCGGCATGCGCGCGAGCTACCTCAAGAGCGCGGTGCGGCTCAGCGCGGATCTCGTGCGCGCTGGGGTGACCACGCTGGTGTTCGGCCAGTCCCGCAACTCGGTCGAGGTGATGCTCAAGTACCTGCGGGAACGGCTGGCGCCCGAGATCGGCCCGGAAGCCATCCACGCCTACCGCGGCGGCTATTTGCCGAAGCAGCGGCGCGCGATCGAGAAGTCGCTCCGCTCCGGCACCATCCGCTGCGTGGTCGCGACCAACGCGCTCGAACTCGGCATCGACATCGGCGCCCTCGATGCCGTGGTCTGCGCCGGCTACCCGGGCAGCCTTGCGGGCACCTGGCAGCGCTTCGGGCGCGCGGGCCGCCGGGAAGGCAAGTCGCTCGGCCTGCTCGTGACCTCCAGCGCACCGCTCGACCAGTTCGTCGCGCGCGATCCCGCGCAACTGCTCAGCGCCGGGGTCGAACACGCGCGCATCGATCCCAACAACGTCGAGATCCTGCTGCAGCATCTGAAGTGCGCCGCGTTCGAGTTGCCCTTTGAAGCCGACGACCGCTTCGGCGACCTGCCCATCGAGACGCTGGTCGATGCGCTCGGGTACTTGACCCAGCACGAGGTCCTGCACCTCGGCGTGAACAGCGCCGGCAAAGAAGTCTGGCACTGGGCGAGCGACGCGTACCCCGCGAGCGCCGTGTCCCTCCGCAGCGTCGGCTGGGACAACTTCGTGGTCATCGATCTCGACGGCGACCGGACCATCGCGGAGATGGACTGGCGCAGCACCCACACGATGTTGCACGAGCAGGCCATCTACCAACACGCGGCCGAGCAGTACCAAGTCGAGCGGCTCGATTTCGAGAACCACAAAGCCTACGTGCGCAAGGTCGCGCCGGACTACTACACCACCGCGCAGACCCACACGAAGGTCACCGTCACCGAAGAAGAGATCGACGCGCCGATGTCCTGGGGCGCCACGGTGGAAGGCAGCCCGCGGGTGCTGCAGGCCGGCTTCGGCGAGGTGTCGGTGATCGAGAAGGTCGTCGGCTACAAGAAGATCAAATACAACACCCACGAGAACGTCGGGTACGGCGAGGTCGATCTGCCCGAGATGCAGATGCACACCACCGCGTTCTGGCTGACGGTGCCCGAAGACGTGGTCGAAGCGTTCGTGCTGCATGCCCACGTGCAGCGCGCCTCCGTGATCGATGCGCTCCGAGGGCTGCTGAACGCGATGCACGTCGTCGGCGCGCTCGGCCTGATGATCGATCCACGCGACCTCGGCAAAGTGCTCGGCGATCACTCCGATCCCGATGGCCCGGCCGGCACCGGCGGCGGTGGCGGCTTCGACCCCACCCTCTTTCTCTTCGACCGCGTGCCCGGCGGCGTCGGCCTCGCGTCGCGCCTCTTCGAAGAACGCGAATCGCTCTTCCGGCGCGCGCACACCTCGATCCTCGGCTGCGGTTGCCAAGCCGGCTGCCCCGCGTGCATTGGTCCCGGCACCTGCGTGATGCCAGCGCGCGGAGAAGAGCCGACCGCGGACCCAACCCGACGCCGCCCGCTCGTCGCGGCGCTGCTGAAGTTCCTCGGCTCGCAGGTGCTCCAGTGAAGCGGGACTCGCAGTTCTGATGGGCAGCTTCCGCGACAAACTCGATCGGCTCGCGCCGGTGGTGAAGATGCCGGCACCCCCGGTGGAGGAAGACTCGGTCGGTACGCGTCTCGATCGCGCCCGCGAGCTGCTTCAGAAGATGGCGGCGGCGCAGGAGAAGCGTCCGCCCGCGAGCGCCGGTTCGCTGCTCGCCTCGCGCCTGTCCCGGACCGCGCGTCTGCCCGCGGTGCACTCCGGCAAGGAGCTGCCCGGCGCGGTGGAAGAGACGCCGCACGGTCCGGTGCACTTCGCGCGCACCTGGCTGCAGCCCGCCGACACCCACGGCGTCGTGCGGGCCGCGAGCGCGCTCGAAGCGTCCTCCACCTTGGTCGCGGAGCTCGCGCTCGATCCAGTATTCGACGGCGTCGACCTCTCGCGCATGCTCTTGATCGACACCGAGACCACCGGTCTGAGCACCGCAGCCGGCACCGTCGCGTTTCTGATCGGCGTCGCGTTCTTCGAAGACGAATCGCTCTGCGTCGAGCAGCTGGTCTTGACCAAACTCGGCCACGAGCGACCGATGCTCGAACACCTCGCCGACCGCATCCGCAACGCCAGCTGCATCGTCAGCTACAACGGCAAGAGCTTCGACTGGCCGCTGCTCCGCACCCGCTACGTGATGAACCGCGTGCCCACCCCGCCGATCCCGCCGCACCTCGACTTGCTGCACTGCGCACGTCGCGTGTTCAAGAAACGCCTCGACCGGGTGCGGCTCGTCGACATGGAGCGTGAGCTGCTCGGCTTCGTGCGCGAACACGACGTGAGTGGCGCCGAGATCCCCGGCATCTACCTCCGTTTCTTGCGCACCGCCGATCCAGGCCGTCTCGACGGAGTGCTCGAACACAACGGCCACGACTTGGTCGCCCTCGCGGCCATCCTCGGAGAGCTCGCCCGCCGGTTCCAACAAGTCCGCCGAGAAGACGATCCCCGCGACCACCTCGCCTTCGCCCGCGTCGCCGAACGCGCCGGCGACATGGAGCGCGCGGAGCAGTTCGCCACCGCTGCAGCCGAAGGCGGCGGCAACGCCGACAACACCCTCGACGCATTGCTCGTCCTCGCCCGCACCGCCAAACGCGGCGGCCTCATCGCGGCAGAACAACTCGCGCTCCAAAAGGCACTCGAAGCTGCACCGCCCGAACGCCGCGCGTTCGTCCACCTCGAACTCAGCAAGATGTACGAGCGCCGCCAAAAACGCACCGTGCCCGCGCTCGTGCACGCGCTCCATACGGCCGCGGAAGAAGACGAAGAACCCCGCGACCGCCGGGTCCATCGATTGACGAAGCGGCTGGCCAAACAGAACCGCAAAAAGCCGCTCCGCGCGAACCTGCGGTTCACCTCCAAGCGGTAGCCCCCGTCGGGCGGAGTCGGCTTCGGAGTCGGCTCCGGGGTCGGCTTCGGCTTCGGCTTCGGAGTCGGCTTTGGCCTCCGCTTCGGCTTCGGCTTCGGCTTCGGCTTCGGCTTCGGAGTCGGCTTCGGTGTCGGCTTCGGCTTCGGCTTCGGCTTTGGGTGCTGCGACCGACCCAGCAGAACAACGGGCAAGGGCACGGGCAAGGGCAAGGGCAAGGGGTCCGGGCGCGATCGGTCTCCACGCGTTATGGAGAGGGCTCCCGATGGATCCCATCTACAAAGGCAACATCAACCGCGACGTCACGGTGGCGAAGGCGGGCGAGTTCTCCTCGTTCGACGTGGGACCGATCCGTGTCTGGCCGCCGGTCGTGCTCGCGCCGATGGCCGGGGTGACCAACTGGCCCTTTCGCACCCTCTGCGCCGACTTCGCCCGCAGCCCCGAACCGCGGGCTGACAGCAGCGCGGCGGAGACCAGCGCGAACGCACTCTTCGTCTCCGAGATGATCACCGCGCGCCCACTCGTCGACGGGCGCGAGAAGACACTCCGTCTCGCGGACTTCGGACCCGAAGAATCCCCGCGCAGTCTCCAGCTCTACGGGGTCGATCCCTATTACGTCGGCGAAGCGGTCAAACGTCTGGTCGGCGAAGGGCGGGTCGATCACATCGACATGAACTTCGGCTGCCCCGTCCGGAAGGTCACCCGCAAAGGCGGCGGCTCCGCCATCCCCGCGCGGCCCCTCTTGTTGCGCGACATCGTGCGCGCGGCAGTGAAGAACTCAGGAGACGTGCCGGTCACGATCAAGTTCCGCATGGGCATCGACGAGGACTTGCTCACGTACGAAGACGCCGGCCGCATCGGCGAAGACGAAGGCTGCGCGGCCATCGCGCTGCACGCGCGCACCGCGGCGCAGCTCTACGACGGCGAAGCCCGCTGGGATGCGATCGCGCACCTCAAGTCGCTCGTCACCTCCATCCCCGTGCTCGGCAACGGCGACATCTGGGAAGCGTGGGACGCGCTGCGCATGATGCGTGAGACCGGCTGCGACGGAGTCGTTGTTGGCCGCGGCTGCCTCGGCCGCCCCTGGCTGTTCCGCGATCTCACCGACGTCTTCGAAGGCCGACAGCCGCAAGACCCGCCCCGCTTCGGCGCCATCGTCGACGCCATGCTCCGCCACGCGAAAGACCTCGCGGAGTGGATGGGCGAAGGCCCCGCGATGCGCGCCTTCCGCCGCCACGCCACCTGGTACACGAAGGGCTTCCGCGGCAGCGCGTCCTTCCGCCAGCGCCTCATGCAAACCAAGACCCTGGTCGAGCTCGAAGAGATCCTCCGAGCCCGCGACCCCGACGAGCCGTTCCCCCCTACCGCGATGCGCGTGCAGCGAGGCAAGACGGCGGGCACGCAAAAGGTCAGTCTCCCAGAGGGTTTCCTCATCGACCGCCTGACAAACGCCCAACCCCCCGAAGGCGCCGACGAAATACACAGCGGCGGCTGAGCAGCACGAGACACTCGCTTGACGTGACGAGGGCTCGGCAGGAGGGATCCCGTGTACGTGAGGCTCCGAGGCGGACTCCGAAGCCGAAGCCGAAGCCGAACCCGAACCCGAAGCCGATCCCGAAGCCGAATCCGAAGCCGAATCCGAAGCCGAATCCGACGCCGATCCCGACACCGATCCCGAAGCCGACACCGATGCCCGTCCGATGCGAGCGTCAGCGCGACCAGAGGCCGCGGCGGGCGGTGCGGGCTTCGTTCTCGAGGCGGCGGAAGAGGGGTTCGAACTCGTTGTTCGGGCGCACGGTCATCACGCGGGCGTAGCCGCGTTCGACCAGCGCCGCGTTCACGAACGTTCCGTCCTGGAGGTAGACGTAACCGAGCAACCGGTCGTAGCGGTCGCGCGGGTCGCGGCCGAGGACGAGGCGCACGGTCTGGCCGCCCACGAGGGAGGCGTTGAGTTCGGTGGCTTCGTTGCCGTAGGGCTCGAGGCCGCGCGGCGAGTGCGCGGTCTCCGGGGTGTTCACGCCGATGTAGCGAAGCCGTTCGTCCCGGCCTTCGTATTCGATGTGCACGGTGTCGCCGTCGGTGACGCGCGTGACGCGTACATCGACTCCGTCGGGAAGCGCCGGGCGTAGGGCGGGGGACTCGGTCGCGTGGCGTGGGCGGTCGTCGGCCACGGGTGCGATGCCAGGCAGGCCGGCGCTGCGATTCCCAAAGTCAGCGCCGTTGCCATTGGCCGCGACGCCCCTCGGCGCGAATGGCGACTCCGGCGTGGCGCCTGGACCGACCTCGGCGTCGGGGCATCCCGTCAGTGCGAGCAGCGCGAACGCGGTTGCGGTGATGCGTCGCGTGGGGACCGGGGGGATGGAGGTTGCCACGCCGGGAGCATACCCACGCCGAGCGCGTGCGGCAGTACCGACGGCGTTGATGCCGCCGCCGTTGCTTCCGTCACGAACTGGCTACGGCCACTACACCACGTCGAACTCGACGCTCGCTCCGTCGCCACGGACGCGAACTTTCGCGCCTGCGTCGATCTTCCCGGACAGGATGAGCGATGCGAGCGGGGACTCGACGAGCCGGCTGACGGTGCGGCGCATGGGGCGCGCGCCGAGGGTCGGGTCGAAGCCGCCCGCCTCGAGCAACGCCTCCACGGCGGTGTCGTCGATCTCGAGTTCGATGCGGGCGCGCGCCATGAGATCGCGGCCCACCGCGCCGAGCAGGCGGCGGCCGATCTCGCGGACTTCGTCGCGGTCGAGCGGCGCGAACACGATCGGTTCGTCGATGCGGTTCCACAACTCGGGCGGGAGCGCGCGGCGCGCGGCTTCGGCGATCGGGTTCACGCTGGACGCTTCTTCCCCGAACCCGACCCGGCGCTTCGTGGACACCTGCACGCCGAGGTTCGAGGTCATCACGATGATGGTGTTCGTGAAGTCGGAGGTGCGTCCCTTGCCGTCCGTGAGTCGGCCTTCGTCGAGCAACGGAAGCAGCGAGAGCAACACCTCCGGGTGCGCTTTCTCGATCTCGTCGAGCAGCACGAGCTGGTACGGACGGCGGCGGACCGCTTCGGTGAGCTGGCCGCCGGAGTCGTGGCCGACGTAGCCGGGCGGCGCACCGAGCATGCGGGCAGCCGAGTGCGACTCGCCGAGCTCGCTCATGTCGAGGCGCGTCATCGGGCAGCCGAAGAACACGTCGCTGATCGCTTTGGCGGTCTCGGTCTTGCCGACGCCGGTCGGTCCGAGAAACAAGAACGTGCCGAGCGGGCGTTTGCCGCGAAAGCCCGCGGCGCCTCGGCGCAACGAGTCCGCGATGCGGGTCATCGCGTGGCCATGTCCGACGACGCGCTCACCGAGCAACGACTCGAGCCGTTCGAGCCGTTCTCCGTCGCGCATCAGGAGGCGCTCGACGGGCACGCGGGCCTGCTCGGCAATGACCGAAGCCACCGCCGCGCGGTCCACGCGCTTTCCGCCTCGCCGGCGCACCCGCGCGCCAGCGAGATCGAGCACGCCGATCGCTTTGTCGGGCAGGCGGCGCTCCGGAAGGAAACGCACGCTCAGTGCGATGGACGCGTGCAGCGCGTCGTCGTCGTACTTCACCTCGTGGTGGGACGCGTAGCGCGGCGCCACGCCCGCGAGGATCGACGCGGTCGCTTCGTGGCTTGGCTCGTCGACACGGATCGGACTGAACCGGCGCGCGAGGGCGGCGTCGCGTTCGAAGTGCTGTCGGTACTCGGCGTCGGTGGTGGCGCCGATGCAGGGAAGTTCGCCGCGCGCGAGGGACGACTTCAGTTCGCTCGCGAGTCCGTCGGGACCGTCGCCACCGACGATGGCGTGGATCTCGTCGATGAAGAGGATCACGCGGCCTGCGGCGCGGAGCACTTCTTCCCGGAGCGCACGCATCTTGTCGGCGAGCGCACCGCGCACGCCGGTGCCGCTGACCAGACTGCCGGCGGACATCTCGATGACGATCTTGCCTTCGAGCCCGTGCACTCCGTCGCCGCCATCGGCGAGACACTGCGCCAGCCCTTCGACGATGGCGGTCTTGCCGACGCCGGGCGGACCGACGACGACCGGGTTGTTCGAGCGCCGGCGCGCCAAGACATCGAGCAACAGCTCGATCTCTTCGTCGCGGCCGACGACCGGGTCGAACCGGCCGTCCGCGGCGAGCGCGGTGAGGTTGCGACCGAGACCGCAGAGGACGGGGAAGTGTTTCGGATCGAGATCGAACGGACCCATCGGCACGTTCAGATCCGGCGGCAGCGGCGCACTCGACTCCGCGTCACGGCGCGCGCGCGGCCGGTTGCTCTTGCGGTCGCTGGTCCGCTTGGGATGCATCGGAGGCGGTGGTTGCGACTCGATCGGTGACGGCTCCAAGCTCGCCATCAGCGAGCTCGCGTCCGGTAGCGGGTCGTGCTTCGGGATCTTCGCGTTCGCCGGTCCACGCCGCGTCCGGCGGGGCATGGTCGGCTGACGGCGGGGCGCGCGGGTGCCCGCGACCTCGTCGCGCTCCCGGGGGCGTGCAGGCGGTTGCGCATCGGGCACCTGCAGGCGCTGCCGCAGCTCATCCGCGACGCGACCTGGGCCCGCGCCGATCTTGTCGAGGCTGCGGTGACCGGCGGTGCGGGTGTCTTTGGTGATCGCCAAGAGCAGGTGCAGCGGACCGGGCGGCAGATCGCCGTGGCGGGACGCGATCTTTCGGGTGCGTTCGATGACGCGATCGAGGGTGCTGTCCGTTTCGGGATCGATGACTTTGAGGGCGCTTAGAAGATCGCTCTCGCGGACCCCGTGGCGGCCCAGCAGATCTCCCGCGACACATCCGCGCTGGAGCATCACCAAGAGCAGGTGCGCGGTCGAAGGCAGCTGGTTGCGCCTCCGTGCCTGTCGCTTCGCCTGCGCCACGATCCCGTTCACGTCCATCGAACCTCCGCGGGGGCCACGCACACGCGCGACCGGCCCACCTTGCTGGTACCGAGCGAAACCCACCTGGGCCAGTTTTCGGTATGCCCGAGAAGAAGGATCGCGAAATGCGCTCTGGCCGTGGCGCAACGTGCGGACACTGCGAACGGCGCGGGTTGGCGTTGGGTATCACGGTCGCTCTGAACCAACGCAAGCGCACCTCGAATATTCGACAGCGTGCAGCCTCGCGAAGCGAGCCAGCGGCGTCACCGGGACGGCTGTGCTCCCAAGAAATGCTCGCGCGGCTCCGCGATGGAGTGCGGGGCGCTCCTTGACGCCCTGCGCGTGATCGAGTTGCTCGATGAGCAGACTCACTGCGAGGGCAAAAAGCTCTCGATGCTCTCCAAGATGTGCTGAACGGGTACGAGGACGCTTACGAATACGTGCACGTCTACGAGTACGTGCACGTGCACGTGTACGTGAGCCCGGCTTCGCCGGGCTTTGAAGACACTCCCAGCTTCCGAATATTTCTTGGGGGCGAGCAGACTCACCGCGAGGGCAGCTCCTCGTTCGGGTGGTCTCGATGCTCTCCAAGATGTGCTGAACGGGTACGAGGACGCTCACGAATACGTGCACGTCTACGAGTACGTGCACGTGTACGTGAGCCCCGGCTTCGCCGGGCTTTGAAGACACTCCCTGCTCCAGGAGCTTCCGAATATTCTTGGTCGGGACTGGTCCTGGGGTGCGGTGGCCCTAGGTTCTGCGACGTGAGGGTGTTCCTTCCACGACGACACTGAGAGCCGCCTTCGCCCACGGGCGAAGTCGGCTCTGAGCTTCTCTGGTCACGCATCCCGAGGATCCAGCCGCACCCGCGGCTGTCGATCCACGTGACCGCTTGCTTGCTTTGGCTCGGGTCCGACGAACGGACCCGTCATTCACCCAGGAGGTCGCAGTGAAAGTTCTCGTACGTTTTGTCGGTGTCGCACCCAGCGACCCAGAAGCCACCATCCTCGACATCGAGCGCCGGGTCGGTCACGCCCTCGATCGACTGGCGGACCGGATCCGCGAAGTGGGCGTCTCGCTCAGTGACGTGAACGGCCCGAAGGGCGGAATCGACCAGCAGTGTGTGCTCACGATCACGCCGAGGTACGCCGGCGAACCGGTCGTGGCCCGAGCGTTGGAGCGAACGCGCGTCGACGCGGTCTCGAAGTCGCTCAAGCGGGCCCGCCGACAGCTGCAGGATGGGATCGAGCGAGTCGAACGCAGCCGCGTCACCGCCGGCACCTGACCCTGACCGGCAGTCCACAACCGCCAAGTGAAGCCCGTGCCCAGGCATGGGCGGCCGCACGTACCCACGGAAGGATCCTGTGTCGACCGAAGATTCGCTGATCACATCGCTCACCAAAGCCCTGTCTCCGCGCCCCCGGCCGATCGACCGCATTCTCAAACCGGTCACCCTCTTCGCCCGCCACAAGTTGGCGGGCGCCGCGCTGCTGATGATCGGCACGGCGGTCGCGCTGGTCTGGGCGAACTCCCGCTGGCAGCACAGCTACCACCACCTGCTGGAGCTGGACGTCGGACTTCACCTCGGGGGCCACACCTTCGCGAAGAGCCTCCACCACTGGGTCAACGACGGCCTCATGGGGATCTTCTTCTTCCTCGTCGGTCTCGAGATCAAACGTGAGGTACTGGTCGGCGAGCTGTCGTCTCTACGCAAAGCGTCGCTGCCCGCGATAGCGGCGCTGGGGGGCATCCTCGTGCCCGCAGCGATCTTCTACGCGCTCAACCAGTCGGGACCCGCCGAAGCTGGGTGGGGGATCCCGATGGCGACCGACATCGCGTTCGCGCTCGGTGTGCTCGCGCTGCTCGGAGACCGCGTGCCGCTCGGCCTCAAGGTCTTCCTCACCGCCCTCGCGATCGTTGACGACATCGGCGCGGTTTTGGTGATCGCAGTCTTCTACACCTCGGAGCTCTCGCTCGTGGCGCTCGCGGTGGGGTTCGTGTGTGCTGGGATCTCGGTTGGGCTGAATCTGCTCGGCACCCGCAACCCGATGACCTACTTGCTGGTGGGTGTCGTCGCTTGGCTCGGGTTCCTCGAGTCCGGCGTGCACGCCACGGTGGCGGCGATCCTCATGGCGTTCACCATCCCGGCGCGCACGCGCATCGACGGCGGAGACTTCCTCGCCCGCGTGTCCCTGCTCGTCGGGCGGATCGAACGCGACGTGCCGCAGGACACGCAGATGAACAGCCCCGCACAGCAGCACCTGCTCGGCAAGATGAACGAAACGATCGGTTTCGCGAGCGCCCCGCTGCAGCGCATCGAACACATGCTGCACGGGCCCGTGACGTTCGTGGTGCTCCCGGTGTTTGCGTTTGCCAACGCGGGCGTGACCTTGAGCGGAGACATCGGAGCGAGCCTCGGGAGCCAGCTGGTACTCGGCATCGTACTGGGGCTCTTCGTGGGCAAGACGGTGGGGATCACGAGCTTCGCCTGGCTGGCGGTTAAGCTCGGCTTCGCCGATCTCCCGACGGGCGTCACGTGGAAACAGATCGTCGGGGTCGGCGCGCTCGGCGGCATCGGCTTCACCATGGCGCTCTTCATCGCCGAGCTCGCGTTCACCGACATCGCGCAAATCGACGCGGCCAAGATCGGCATTCTCGCGGCTTCCATGCTCTCTGGTGGGGTGGGCTTCCTCATTCTGGCTTCGGCGACCAAGACGAAGGCGCTCGGCCGAAAGTCGCCCCAGAGCTGAATCAAGTTCCGGACACTGCGTCCAACGGCGGTCGTGCCCGGTCCATCGGATCGCGTTGCGGCCCGAGGTGGTCGGTGGTGGGCTGCCTCTGGTAGTCTTGCGCGGCTCGCGCTGATGCGGTGTGGGCGTTCAGAATGGACGAGGCGGACGAATGACGTTGAGGCAGGGATCGCAGAAGAAACGGCACGGCACAGGGACCATCGTGGGAACGGCCCTCGCGCTCCTCATAGGCGCAGGCGTCATCCTCGAAGGACCGGCCGAAGCGCAGCGGCTGCGCGCGCAGATCTACCTCACCCAGGCCCGCATCCCGCGGAACGTCACCGAGCGTGGCCTCATCCGATTTGCTCGGAGCCACAACGCCCGCCGACTTCAGGAGACCTCCGGTCCCATCGCGGAGCGCACCTGGCGGGCCGAGATGGTCACGGCGTTCAACCGCTCCCCGGGCGACCTCGAGTACCAGGTGCTCTTCTACGATCTGGAAGACGGCGCGCGCCGATTCATCGAGCCGCCACTGAGCACCTTCATCAACAACCGCGACGAGAAGACCTTCGTTCGACGCATCAACCTCGAGCGCCCGCGCTTCGAGCCGAACCACCGCATGGAGCTCGTCGTCGTCGTGCGCCGCAACGAGGTCGGACGCGCTCGCTTCGAGACCCGCGGCGAAGTCATCCAGAACTCGGGCGTCGTCTCCTTCGATTGATCACGGGGCGCCTCGGCGCCCGTACTTCGCAACATGGACGTGCTCGAAGCGATCGATGAGGTGCGCAAGGGGACCGTGCGTCCGGTGTACGTCTTCGTCGGCGACGAGACGTTCCTGATCGACCGCGCGGTGAAGATGCTGCGGGCGGCGACGGTCGGTGAGGGCATCGCCGGCTTCAACGAGGACGTCTTCCACGGGGCGAAGGGACTCGACGGAAACAAGATCGTCTCGGCGGCCACCACGCTGCCGATGATGGCCGACAAGCGCTTCATCCTGGTGCGCCACGCCGAAGCGATGAACGCGGACGCGCACGCGCCGCTGGTCGGGTACTTCAAGGATCCGAACCCGAGTACGTGCTTCGTGGTCACCGCCGACAAGATCCCGGGCAATACAAAGTTTGGGCGCGCCGCCAAGGCCCACCGCTTCGATGCCAAACGTCTCAAGGGCCACCAACTCGAGAAGCTCGCCGTCACCGAGTCCAAGTCGCGCGGTCACGCGATCGCACCGAGTGCCGCGCGCTCCATCGTCGACGCGGTCGGCGAAGATCTGGCGGCGATCGACGACGCGCTCGAGCGGCTTTCACTCTACGTGGGACCCGAAGGGCGCATCGATCAGACTGCAGTGGACACTTGCATCACGCGGGTCCCGAGCGACTCGATCTGGGCACTCGTCGACGCGGTCAGCGGGCGGGACGCGGGGCGCGCCACGAAGGCCGCGAACGCGCTGCTGGCCAACCGAGAGCCCGCGCTCCGGATCGTCTTCATGCTCGCCCGCCAGTTGAGAATGGTCGCCAAGATGCGCGAGGCGCTCGCCAAAGGGGCCTCCGACGCCGACGCCGCGCGCGCCGCCGGTGCGCCACCGTTCAAGGCGCGGGAGCTCCGCCTCGCCGCCAAACAGTTCTCGCTGCCCAAGCTGACGAGCGCGTTCACCACGATCGCCGAAGCGGACATGCTGCTCAAAGGCAGCAAAGCGCCGGACGACGTCATCCTGCTCGACACCGTCCTGCGCCTCTGCCGCTAGCAGGTCGCTGAAAAGCGACCTGCTCCCTTGCCGTTGCCCTTGCCCGTGCCCTTGCCCGCGTCGTGGACGCCGTGTGTTTCGCGACGGCGAGGCCGCGATCCAGGTCTTCATTCAACCGACGGGTGCACTTGGTGCCCACGTGGGTACACGTAGGGTATGCCTACACCGGACGCGTCGACGCCCGGACTGCGGGGCAGACCGGGCGAAGAGGAAGTCGACTGGGGTCGCGGACTACTTGAGCGCGGCGACCTGGCTGGCCAGGCGCGAGATGTAGCGGCTGCCGGTCTTGCGATGGAAGACGCCCTTGCTGACGGCCATGTCGATGCGGCGAAGCGCGGCCGGAAGTGCGGCCTTGGCGGCGGCGGCGTCGCCCTCGCTGATGGCTTCGCGCACGGCCTTCACGAAGCCCCGAACGGTGCTGCGGACGTGCTTGTTGCGCGCGGTGCGCTTCTTGGTCTGGCGGATGCGCTTCTTGGCGCTGGCATGGTTGGCCATGAGATTCCTCGAATATCCTCGAACGTCGGGAAAAATCCCGTAGGGAGCGGCGGTTTAGTATTGGTCCGGAGCGCAGTCAAGCGCGGAAGGCGTTTGAACGAGCGGGGGCGGCGGCGGCTTCGGCGCGTCGGCTTCGGCGTCGGCTTCGGGATCGGCTTCGGGATCGGCTTCGGGATCGGCTTCGGCGGCGGATCGGGAACGAAGGGCAAGGGCACGGGCAAGGAACGGGCAAGCACCCGAATGGGCCTGGGCCTGACCATTCGTTCAGACCATTCGCTCAGAGCCGTGATTCAGCCTCCGCTCGTCCACCCGCCGGCGGCCACCACCTGGAAGGCCGCCTTCATCGCTTTGCGGGTCATGAGCAGGCTCTCTTCGTCGTGCGCCAACGAGGGGAACGCGGCTTCGAACTGGCTGGGTGGCCAGTAGACACCGTTCTCCAACAGGGCCCCATGCCAAGCACCGAACGCTTCGCGGTTGCAGCCGTCCGCGTCCTCCCAGCGGGTGACTGCACCCTCTCGGAAGAAACACGTGACCATTGCGCCCACCCGCTGGACCGTGCAGGTGACCTTCGCGGCGCCCGCGGCGTTCAGGATCTCTTCTTCGACGCGCGCGCCGATCGCCTCGAGTTTCTCGTACGCCTCGTCGGTGCGCAGCAGCGCCAGCGTCGCGCGGCCGGCCGCGACCGCCAGCGGGTTCCCGCTCAACGTCCCGGCCTGGTAGACCGGACCGAGCGGCGCCACGTGGCTCATGATCTTCTTGGGGCCGCCGTACGCGCCGACCGGGAGTCCGCCGCCGACGATCTTGCCGAGGCAGGTCAGGTCGGGCGTGACCCCATAGCGTTCTTGGGCGCCGCCGTACGCGACCCGGAATCCGGTCATGACCTCGTCGAAGATCAAGAGTGCGCCATGCTCGGTGCAGAGCGCGCGCAGACCCTCGAGCCACCCCTTGGCGGGCGGCACACAACCCATGTTGCCGGCGACCGGCTCGACGATGAACGCGGCGATCTCGGAACCGCGCTCCGCGAAGAGCTTCTTGGCCGCGTCGAGATCGTTGAACGGCGTGACTGCGGTGGTGCCTGCGATCGCGGCGGGCACGCCCGCGCTGCTCGGTGTGCCCAGGGTCGCCGCGCCGCTGCCCGCTTTGACCAACAAGTAGTCCGCGCCGCCGTGGTAGCCGCCCTCGCATTTCACGATGAGGTCGCGCCCGGTCGCGCCTCGGGCCAGGCGCAGCGCACCCATCGTGGCTTCGGTCCCGGACGAGACCAGTCGGCTCATCTCCATGTGGGGGTACGCGTCCTGGATCTCTTCGGCGAGCGTGATCTCGCCTTCGGTCGGCGCGCCGTAGCTCGTGCCTCGGGCGGCCGCTTCGGTGATCGCCGCGACCACCTGCGGGTGCGCGTGGCCCACCACCATCGGTCCCCACGACCCGACGTAGTCCACGTACCCGCGTCCGTCCGCACCCACCATCATCGCGCCGCGGGCGGACCGGATGAAGATGGGCTTTCCGCCCACCGAGCTGAACGCCCGCACGGGCGAGTTCACCCCGCCAGGAATGTGTTTGCATGCGCGTTCGAACAACTTGGCAGAGACTTCGTCCATACCGTCTCCGTACGGGGCGGCCGAGAGCGCTGTCAAGCCTCGGCGTCCATCGCCATCGGCCATCGGCCATCGGCATCGCCACCGGCATCGGCCATCGCTGGCCTCGTCGTCGGCCCTCGGCCCCTTCGGCTTCCGCTTCGCTTCCCCAGCACTTCTTCGTACCCTCCCCGACATGCACTGGCGGTGGGTGGGGTTTTTTGTTGTGGCCGTCTCGTGCGGGCTCGCGTGTGGCGGCGACGACGACGGGACGACGTTCGACGGCGGCGGCTGTGATCCCACCAGCTGCGACGACGGCCTGTTCTGCAACGGCACCGAAGCGTGCATCGCCGGCGCCTGCAGCCCTGGCGCACCGCCATGCACCGGCGTGTTGCTCTGCAACGAGTCCATGGACCGCTGCGAGTCGCCGGGCTGCGACTTCCCCGACGCGGACGAAGACGGCGTGGAGTCCGCGCTCTGCGGCGGCGCCGACTGCGACGACGCCGACGCGGACCGCTTCCCCGGCAACACCGAGGTCTGCGACCTGGTCGATCAAGACTGCGACCCGACCACGCTCGGCGGCCGCGACGCAGACGGCGACGGGTTCGAGGACGCGATGTGCTGCAACGGCGCCGACTGCGGACCGGACTGCGACGACAGCGATCCGGCCGTGCGCCCCGACGCGGCCGAGCTGTGCAACGACATCGACGACGACTGCGACGGCGGCGTGGACGAGGGCGTGCTCCGGCAGTTCTTCGTGGACGAGGACGGGGACGGATTCGGCGCGGCGGACAGCCCCGTCATGCTCGCGTGTTTCCGCATGGATGGGATCTCCGACAACGACCGGGACTGCGACGACGAGGTTGCTGCGATCAACCCGAGCGCCCTCGAGCAGTGCGACGGGCTCGACAACGACTGCAACGGCATCACCGACGACCCGGAGACCACCGCGCTGACCTGCACGGCGCGCTTCGGGTCACCGCCCAACACGTTCTTCGCGTGCGACGCGGGCGACTGCACCATCCCCGCGTGCGCGGACGGGTTCGCCAACTGCAACGGCGAACGCAGCGACGGATGCGAGGTCGACACGCGGGCGGACGTGAACCACTGCGGCGCCTGCGGAAGTCTCTGCGGGGTGGCAGGGGTCTGCACGGCGGGCATGTGCGACGGAGTGGTCGACATCGGCCTCGGCCACGGCTTCGGCTGCGCGCGGCGAGGCACGGTCGACGAACCCGGTCCGGTGGTCTGCTGGGGCCGCAACGACTTCGGTCAACTCGGCGATGGGACCACGATCGACCGCCGGACCCCAGTGGCGACCGGAGTGCGGGCGCTGGACGTCGAAGGTTCGCTCGGCCTGCCGGTCACCACGTTTCACCCCGAGTGCCCATTCGCGTGCGCCTTTGATGGACGGCTCGTTCAGTGTTGGGGCTGCAACCGCGGCGGGCAGATGGGGAACAACATGAACTACGCGATCGAAGTTCGTCCGACCGCCGTCCGCGGCATCCCACCCACCGTCGACGACACCACCGATCCCGTCGAGCGGTTGACCGTCGGAGGGGGGCATGCCTGCATCCGCAAGGTCAGCGGTTTGTCTCCGCAAGCAGGGTTGTGCTGGGGCGAAGGCGCGAACTTTGGCACGGACGACTCGAGCCCCGACCCGTACTCGATGCCGAGCGCCTTCGGTCCGGTGGACCAAGTCTTCGCGGGCAACGATCACACGTGCACGCTCGACCTGACCGGCGCTGCACACTGTCTCGGCAGCAACCGGCTCGGCGAACTCGGTGACCCGGGCTTCACCGGAACCCGCAGCACCAGCTACCGCGACGTCGCGGGTGGGCACCGGTTCGTCGAGCTCTCGCTCGGGCACTCCACGAGCTGCGGCATCCGCATGGACGGCCGCGCGTACTGCTGGGGAAACAATGCGGACGGACAGCTCGGTCGCGGGAACACCACCTCGCCCGCGCGCACCCCTGCGCGAGTCGGCACGCTGGAAGACGTCGAGGACATCGCCATCGGATTCAGTCACGCCTGCGCGCTCAGTGGCGGCGCGGTCTCCTGCTGGGGCTCGAACGACGTGGGACAGCTGGGCGATGGAAGCTTCGATTCGAGCAGCAGCCCGGTCGAGGTGCTGGGCATCGACGACGCGATCGCGGTGGACGTCGGGCGCTCGTTCTCCTGTGCGATTCGCAGCGACGGCGACGTCTGGTGCTGGGGATCAGGGGCCGACGGCCAGCTCGGCGACGTCCCGGAGGCGATGCGCAACGAACCGGCGCCAGTGCCCGGCCTCTGACTACATGTAGATGCAGCTCCCACAAGCATGTGCTCGAAGGTGAGCCGCCCGCGGCGTCCCATGACACTCTACTCCCGGAACCTATGGGAGCCGTGCGATCGATGAAGCGAGGCGGAGCATCGGGCGGCGACGTCCGTCCCGTTGGACGCGGCGGGTTCGCGGGCGACGACGAAGCGCTGGTCGAGGCGCTGCGGCGCGGTGAACCCGGAGCACCAGCCGCGCTCTACGACCGCCATGCGCCCTATCTCCGGCGCGTGCTGGCGCGGGTGCTCGGCGCGGACGACGAACTGGCCGATGTGCTGCACGAAACCTTCGCGCAGGTGTTCGCGTCGGTGGAATCGCTCGACGATCCGAAGAAGCTCAAGGGCTGGCTCGTGCGGGTGGCGGTCTTCACCGCGCGCGGCGTGATCCGCAAACGCCGCCGCAAACGCTGGCTGCGTTTCGGCGCGCCCGAGACCCTGCCCGAGACCCAGGTCGCGACCCAGGACGTCTCCGGCCGCGCCGCGCTTCAGGCGGTCTCGCTGGTGCTCGACGCGATGCCCGAGAAGGAACGCCTCGCGTTCACGCTGCGCTACTTCGAAGGCATGCAGCTGCTCGAGGTCGCCGACGCGTGCGACGTGTCGCTTGCCACGATCAAACGGCACTTGGCCAAAGCGGAGAACCGCTTCGTGGTGCTCGCGCGCGCACAGCCGGTGTTGCGCGACTGGCTCGACCGCAGCCGGTGGACCGAGGACGCGTCGTGACCGATCTCGACCCGAACACCGAGGCGTTCGAACGCCTCGGCGCCGAGGTGGCCTCGTTGCAAGACGGGGTGCTCGACGCCCGCAACGATCTTCACGACGTGCGCTCCCGTCTGCTGAAGGCGCACAAGCCCCAGCGGCGTTGGTCCATGTTGTGGCTGGCGCTCCCGACGGCCGTGGTCGCCGCGTGGGTGCTCTTCGTCGGCCCATCGCCGGATGCCCTCACCGCGAGCGTGGATGGTGCCCCGGTCGTCGCGGGTACGTGGGTCGGCGCCGACGGCGAAGCCCGGACGCTTGGGTTCAGCGATGGCTCGGAGGTCGAAGTCGCCGCGCAGAGCGGCGTTCGGGTCGCGGCGCTCTCGGCCCAAGGCGCGGAGCTCGATCTGCAGCGCGGTTCGGCCCGGGTCTCGGTGGTCCACCACGACGCCCGCACGAGGTGGCGGGTGCACGCTGGACCCTTCGACGTACACGTCGTCGGCACGCAGTTCGACGTCGCATGGGATCCGCGGGGGGAACGCTTCGCGCTTCACCTCGTCGAAGGCCGCGTCGTGATCGAGGGACCGACCATCGCCCGGCGCACCGTGGAAGCCGGCGAGACCGTGACGGTCGAGCTGCCCGAGCGGCGCATGGAAGTCGTGCAGGGCCCGAGCGAAGAAGAGCACCTCGGATGGGAGCTCGATCCGATCGACATCGAGGGCACGGTGCAGCAGCCGCGCGTGCGGACACCGAACAACCGTCTGCGGATCGACTGGCGCGATCTGGCGCGCGAAGCCCGCTACGCCGAAGCGCTCGCGGCAGTGAACTGGGATCGAGAGCTGGCCACCGGCACCGCGGGCGACCTGCTCTTGCTGGCGGACACCGCGCGGCTCGGACGCCAGCCGCGGCGGGCCCAAGTCGCCCTGACCGCGATTCGAACCCGATTCGAAGCCACCCCCGAAGCTGCGCAGGCTGCGTTTCGGCTGGGCCGCCTCGCCCTTGCCTCCCAGCCGGCCGACGCGGCCGCGTGGTTCGAGCGCGCGCTCGCCGAAGATCCTTCCGGCCCCTACGCGGCGGTCGCCGCGGGACGCCGCATGGAAGCCTACGACCGGGCCGGGAACGAGATCGCCGCCGGGCGTGCCGCGCGCGCCTACTTGAATGCGCATCCTCGAGGCGCCCACAGCGACGCGGCCCGAGCGCTGCTCGAACGTGCGGCACCGGCGCCGTTCCCGGGTCCAGCGACCTCGCCCGAGGAACCGATCGCCACCGTGCCCAGCCGTCCGGAAGCCAGGTGGGCGCCCGTCGACTGACCGCGGTGGTGTTGATCTGGCTCGGCACGGCGCACGCCGCTGCCGGGCAAGCCGCCCCTGCGTCCACGCATACCATCGTCGTCGTCGGCGAACAGACGCCCTGGACGGAGATGCTCTCCGCCGAGTTGGCGATGTTGGATCTCGAACTCTCGCCGGGCTGGGCGGGGACCCCGGGGGGGCCGGCCGATGTCGAGGCGCGCCTGGACGAGTGGAACGCCCGGGTGCTCGTGGTGGCGGGCGACACCGTCGCGCTGCATCTGAGACGGTGCGATGCGACCGTGCGCACGTTCGAACTGCCCTCCGCGCCCTCTCCTGGTCGCGCCTCGCTGCTGGCCGCCGAACTCATCCACGCGCACCTGCGGGTGGCGTGCGCGGAACCCGCCTCTCCACCTGGCGCGGCAGAGCGTGCGCAGAACGAGCCCATCGAACCGGAGCGGTGGCAGCGGCCTCGCCCACAACTCGCAGGTCCGGCCAAAGCCGGTGAGCCCCCGACCCCGCGCCCGTTCCCCATCACCCTCCAGTTGAGCGCCGGGACCCTCGTCGATCGCGCCCATCGATTCGCGCTCGTCGCGGGTGGGTCGCTCCGGCTGGCGCTCCGTCCGAACCTCTCGGTGCGGGTCGGCGCCCGCGGCGGTCGCAACCGCACGGTGGCGCTCGGGTCCGCCGAACTCGGTCTTCGGGCTGGCATCGGTCAACGCACCCGCTGGTTCGCGGGCGGCGGATTCGCGCTGGCTTGGAGCCGCGCCCTGCTCCCTCCGCTCGAGACCCATCAGGCCAACGAAGACACCCGCACCCGCGCCCGCCGGGTCGCACCGGGGTTCTACCTGGGCACTGGGCTGCAGCACCGCCTGGGGCCCTGGGCGGTCGGGGTCGAAGGCCGGCTGGTCCAGACCCGGCGCCACCACCGCGTGTACGCCTCTGGCGAAGATCTTGGACGGCTTGGGCCCTTGCTCTCCGCGGAGCTGACCCTCGAACGCCGCTTCTGACGAGCAGGGTTCGGAAAGCCGTGCGGGCCGTTCCACTGAATGGACCGGAAACCCTGCGACGCCGGCAATCGGGCGAGAAAACTCCCGCGTTCCGGAAATCATCCACGAGATGGGTTGTTGACGGGAATGTGAACGACGCCGCACCGGTAGGACGATCTCGGGGAGCCTGGCGTTCTGCCCCGGCCCCTTGGGCCGCTTTCCCATGTCCCGACCGAAAACGGTCTGTTGCCCCGTCCACTGCCCTCGTGTAAGCCGCCCTATCCGATGCAGGGTTGCGGCATCGCTCAGGAATTCGGCGGTCTCTGGACCGTCCCACCACCTGTGTGGCTTCCCACCGCGCCTTTCCGTGTCACCCCGAACCGTCCAAGCGAGCCATGACCACCGACGTCCGAGCCATCAACGATCTGGTCCAGCGTGAGAGCGCATTCATCGAACCGATTCTCCAGGAGGTCCGAAAGGTCGTCGTGGGGCAGGAGCAGATGGTCGAGCGGATCCTCATCGGACTGCTGACCGGTGGACACGTGTTGCTCGAAGGTGTGCCCGGACTCGCCAAGACCCTGACGGTCAACACCATTTGTCAGACCGTCGCGGCGACGTTCTCGCGCATCCAGTTCACGCCGGATCTCTTGCCCGCCGACGTGGTCGGCACGGTCATCTACAACCAGCAGTCGGGTGAGTTCAGTGCCAAGCGCGGACCCATCTTCGCGAACCTGGTGCTGGCCGACGAGATCAACCGCGCACCCGCCAAGGTGCAGTCGGCCCTGCTCGAAGCGATGCAGGAACTCCAGGTCACGATCGGCGACACCACGCACAAGCTGCAGCCGCCCTTCATGGTCATGGCGACGCAGAACCCGGTCGAGCAGGAAGGCACCTACCCGCTGGCCGAAGCGCAGGTCGACCGTTTCATGCTCCACGTGAAGGTCGACTACCCGAGCAAAGAAGACGAGCGGGCGATCATGGAGCGCATGGCGGGCTCCATTCTTCGCGGCAAACAGACCGACGTGCCGAACCCGATGGAGGTCAAGCAGGTCACCACGCCCGAGCAGATCCTCGAGGCCCGCCGGACCATCGGTCACGTCTACATGGACGAGAAGATCAAGGACTACATCATCGACGTGGTCACATCGACTCGAGACCCGTCCAGCATCGGGCTCAAGGACATGCAAGACATGATCGCCCACGGCGCCTCTCCGCGCGCTTCCATCGCCCTCAACATCGCCTCGCGTGCCCACGCCTTCCTCAAGCACCGCGGCTACGTGACCCCCGAGGATGTGAAAGCGGTCGGCCACGACGTACTGCGACACCGGCTCATCCGAACCTACGAAGCCGAGGCCGAAGAGATCTCCAGCGAGATGATCGTCCGGCGCATCTTCGAAGCGGTCGAGGTTCCCTGAGCGTTCGATGATCCCGCGCGAACTCGTCAAGAAGCTCCGGAAGATCGAGATCTACACGTCTCGACTGGCCAACGACCAGCTCGCGGGCAGCTACCACTCCGTCTTCAAGGGACGCGGCATGGCGTTCAGCGAAGTGCGCCAGTACCAGCCGGGCGACGACGTTCGGTTCATCGACTGGAACGTCTCTGCGCGCATGAACGAAGCGTACGTGAAGATGTTCACCGAAGAGCGCGAGATGACCGTCATGTTGATGGTCGATCTGAGCGCCTCGGAGCGGTTCGGTTCCGTCGGACGACCGAAGATCGAAGCGGTGGCCGAAGTCGCGGCGCTCCTCGCGTTCAGCGCGATCAAGAACAACGACCGCGTCGGATTGATCCTCTTCACCGATCGCATCGAACGCTTCGTGCCGCCCAAGAAGGGCCGCGGTCACGTGATGCGCGTCGTGACCGAAATTTTGAACGCCAACCCGGAGGGCGAAGGCACGAACATCGGCGCCGCACTCGACCTGCTCGGCAGCCTCAACAAACGCCGCAGCGTCGCGTTCATGATCAGCGACTTCATCGACGAGGGCTACGAGAAGGCGCTGCGGGTCGCGTCGACGCGGCACGACCTCATCCCGGTGCAGGTGATCGATCGTCGGGAAGAAGAACTTCCCGACGTGGGCCTCGCGCTCGTCGAAGATCTCGAGACCGGGGAAGTGCTCGAAGTCGACACGTCCGATCCGCGCGTGCGGCGCGCGTTCGCGCGGCAGGTGCTGACGACGCGTGCGAAACGCGAGCAGCTGTTTCGGCGGTTGAAGGTGGACCACGTCACGCTGCGGACCGACGGCGACCTCGTGAAGCCGATCGCGGAGCTGTTCCGCCGCCGCCAGAAACGCATGGCGAGGGCGCGGTGACGGGGGGCGGGCGGCGGCTGGCGACATGGGCGCTGGCGATGGGCGTCGTGCTGGGTGCGGCGGGCGCGGTGCGGGCGCAGCCGATGTGGCAGTTGCCTCCGCAGGAGCCGCAGGAGCAGCCTCAGGAGCCGCAGCCGCAGCCTCGGCCGCAGCAACAGCCGCAGCCGCAGCCGCAGCCGCAGCAACAGCAACAGCAACAGCCTCAGCCGCAGCCGCAGCAACAGCAGCAGCCTCAGCAACAGCCTCAGCCTCAAGCCGAAGCCGAAGCCGATCCCGAAGCCGAAGCCGAAGCCGAAGCCGATCCCGACGCCGAAGCCGAAGCCGAAGCCGAAGCCGATCCCGAAGCCGATCCCGACGCCGACGCCGATTCCGAAGCCGAAGCCGACGCCGACGCCGACGCCGACGCCGATTCTGACTCCGACGCCGATTCCGATTCTGACTCCGATGGGGATCCCGATGCCGATGTGCTTCCGGCGGATCATCGGCCTTCGCTTTCGGTGAGTGTGGCGCCGGACGCGGGGTTGATGACGGGGGACATGTTCACCGTCACGCTCACGATGGAGGCGCCGACGGGGGATGATCTGGCGGTGCCGCGCGATCAGGATTTCGCACCGTTCGAGATCCTCGACCGCCGGGTCCGCACCGAGGTGCGGGGCGATCGGACCGTGCACATCTTCGAGCTCGACTTGCTCGCACTCGAACCGGGCACGCATGAGGTCCCGCCCATCCGCGTCCGAGTCGTGACCCGAGAGCAGATCGTCGGCGAGGTGTCGACGGACGCGCGCCCGGTCGAGATCGGTTCCGTGCTCGGCAACGAACCGAACGCGGAACCGCGCCCACCCACCCAGCCGGTGCAGGTGATGGAGGAGGACGACACCCTCTACTGGGTCGGCGGCGCGCTCGGGATCGTGCTCTTCACCGCGCTGCTCACCCTCTTGCTCGCGCGCTGGTACCGGCGCCGACAGGAGCGCGCCAAACCTCCGCCCCCACCGCGGCCCGCTTGGGAGATCGCCATCGAGAAGCTCGAGGCGCTGCGCAAGATCCGGGACAAGGCGGTCGAAGAAGACCGGGTGGTCGAGTGGGTCGATCTCGTCAGCGACGCGGTGCGCGAGTACCTCGGCCACCGCTACGAGTTCGATGGACTCGAGAGCACGACGGACGAAGTCGTCTTCGAGCTTCGCCGCAAGAAGCTCGTCGGCATCTCGCACGAAGAAGTCACCGCGCTCCTCGGCGACTGCGATCTCGTGAAGTTCGCCAAAGCGACGTTTGACGCCGAGCAGTGCGACAACCTGCTCGCGGGCGCGTTCCGCATCGTGCGCACCACCACCCCGCGCGCAACCCAGGCCGCGATGCCGATGCAGGGCGTGAGCGCACCTGTGCCGGCCCCGCAGGGCGCTCCCACGGGCGCGCCGGGTGGACCGCCCGCGCCGATCATGACGCCCTCCCCCGCCGAACCCGCGGCGCCTCCCGAACCGGATCACCCCCACGCCCGCTGGATGCCCAAAGAGGAACCGGCGCCGGCGCCGCCCGCAGAAGTCGCGGCCGCTCCGGTGCCCGAAGCACCAGCCGAAGCACCCGCTGAGATTGCCCCAAGTGCTCCGGCGCAGATGGCTCCCAGCGCTGCGCCCAACACCGACGAGGACGCACGCTACGCGCCCTCCCCGTTCGATCCGCCTCCCCTCCCCCCCGCTCCTGGCGCGCTGGCGCCACCCTCCACAGGTCTTCCCCCGAGCCCGGTCTCGCGCCCAATCCCCGCCACGCTCCCCCCGCAGGAACTCGTTCCGTCGGACGCGTCGCCGCGCCCCATTCCGGCGACGATTCAAGGCGAGCGCCTGATCCCGCAGACGACCCCACCTCCGCCGCTCGGGAACGACACCCTGCCAGAGACGCCGAGCGAACAACTGCTCGGTGAGGGCTCGCCGAACACCGAACCGAAAGGCGGCGCTCCGGATGGCCCCGAAGACGAGGAGCGGTCTCCGTGAAGGCGAAGAAGCCCATCGCGTCGGCGGCGCGTCCCACGAAGCCGACCGACCCACGCACGCCGCGGCAGCGCTGGCTGGATCGGCTGTTGCCGATCGCCTGGACCCTCTTCTTCCTCGTGCCGACCGCGTACATCACCGCGTACGTGGTCGAGTCGGTGTTCGAGGTGCCGCTCGAACGCGACACGATCCGGTTTGAACGGGGCGGGGCCAAGTGGATGCTCTTGGCGCCCTTGCTGCTGTTGGCCGCGCACTACCTCCATCGCTTCGCGCGGCCCCGCATCCAGGTGAGCCGCGGCACGATGTTGCGGCGCACGCGCCCCGGCTGGCGCCTCCTCATCTCGAGCAGCACCGTCGGCCTGCGGGTCACGGCGCTCACGCTGATCGCGATCGCCCTGATGGGCCCGCAGAGCATTCACGCGCGCGACCAGTCCGAGGTCGAGGGCATCGACATCGTGCTCGTGCTCGACATGTCGCTCTCGATGCGGGCCGCCGACATCGAACCGAACCGCTTCGATGCCACCAAGCAGGTGGTGGCGGACTTCATCTCGCGCCGCCCGAACGACCGCATCGGCGCGGTGGTGTTCGGCCGGGACGCCTACACGTTGATGCCGCTCACCACCGACGAACAAGCGCTCCAGACGGTGATCTCGGAACTGCAGCTGGAGCTCATCGACGGCCGCGGCACCGCCATCGGCAACGCCGTCGGCACCGGCCTCAACCGCCTGCGCCGCAGCCAGGCCAAGTCGAAGGTCATCATTCTGTTGACCGACGGTGACTCCAACGCGGGCAACGTCTCTCCGGATCAGGCCGCCGAACTCGCCGCCACGATGGAGGTGAAGGTGTTCTCGATCCTCATGGGCGTGTCCGGGGACAGCCGAGTGCAGCGAGGCATCGATCTCTTCGGTCGTCCGCTCTTCGACGTGGGCAACTTCCCGGTGAACCCGGAACTGCTGCAGCGCATGAGCGAGCGGACGAACGGCGAGTACTTCCAGGTCGGCGACCGCCGCGCACTCGAGCAAAGCTTCCACAGCATCCTGGACGAACTCGAGAAGACCGAGATCGAAGACGGTGGCCGGGTGTTCGGAGAACTCTTCCCCGCGTTCGTCTGGCCGGCGCTCGTTCTCCTGATGCTCGAACTGCTCATCGGACTCGTGCTGCTGAGGAAGTGGCCATGAAGTACCCGAAACTTCTCTGGATGATCACCACGATGGTCACGGTGGGCGCGTGTGGCGCGCTGGCGTTGACCCTTCCGGTGCATTGGAAGAACCCGGGCATGCTGTGGCTGCTCGGACTGCCGATCGCGGTGACCGCCGCCATCGCGCTGCGGTGGTGGCTGCGCGAGCGCGCCACCGAACGGTTCGGCGTCGCGTCCACGCTCGAGGTGCTCGTCGCCGGCAACGGCGCACCCTGGCGGGTCGCACGCGCCACGATTCTGGTCGTCGGTTTGATGTTCGTCGTGCTCTCGCTCTCCGGCCCGCAGTACGGGAGCCGGACCCGCGTGCTCCACAAACAGGGCGTCGATGTGGTGCTCGCGCTCGACTTCTCGAAGAGCATGCTCGCCCGCGACGTGCGTCCGAGCCGCATCGACCGCGCGAAAGCGGAGCTGCTGCGGCTGCTCGAAGAACTCGAGGGCGACCGGGTGGGTGTCGTGGCATTCGCGGGGGACACGATGGAGTTCCCGATGACGAACGACTACGCCGCCATCGGGCTGTTCCTCTCCGACCTCGGTCCGTACGACATGCCCGTGGGTGGCACCGCCATCGGCCGCGCGCTCGTCTCGAGCAAACGCCTGCTCGAACGCTCCGCGCCCACCCGCGACCCGGACGCCGAAGAGACCCAAGCGCGATCCCGCATCGTCATCCTGCTGACCGACGGCGAAGACCACGAAGGCGACCCACTGACCGCAGCCCAGGAGCTCGCCGACATCGGTGTGCAGGTGTTCGTCGTGGGCATCGGTTCACGCACCGGGGAACCCATTCCGACCTACTCGCCCGATGGGACCTGGACTGGGTACCTCCGAGACCGGGAAGGCAACGTCGTCCACACGGCGCTCACGGCGGAAGCCGAAGAGACCTTGCAGGCGATCGCCGAGCGCACCGGCGGCGAGTACATTCGCGCCCGCCAGGGACAGGTCGGCGTGGACCGCATCCGCCAACGCATGCGCGCCATGCATCAATCCGAGTCGGAATCCCGCCGCATCGTGACCCGCGAAGATCGCTACGCGTTGGCCCTGCTTCCCGGGTTTCTCTTGCTACTGTTGGAACCCCTGCTTCCCGAAGCCTGGATTGGTCGCCGCCGACCGAAGACCCCGGCCCCCAGGCGCCGTCGCCGCAAGAAACGAACCTCGAACGAATCCAAGCCTGGGACCCGAGCGACATGAAACTTCTTCTCTCGACCACCCTCGTGCTTCTCGGCGCCCTGCTCGGCCCCTCGTCCACGGCCCTCGCCTGGGACCCTTGGCATTCGCCCAACAGCAACGTCGAGACCGGCAACGCCCGCATGGCGGCGGGCGATCACGCGGGCGCGCTCGAGGCCTACACCCGGGCGGCGCGTGAGCTGCCAGAGGAGCCGGGCGTGCACCTCAACCGCGGACTGGCGCTCCTGGCGGCAGGCAATCTGCCCGAGGCCCGGGATGCGTTCGTGATGGCCACCGACGCCGATGGCGCTCCGGCGATCCGCGCGGACGGCTACTACGACCTCGGCCTCGCGTTCTACCAAGAGGGCGACGCCGCGGCGACGGAGCAGAACCACGAAGCCGCGCAACAGCAGTTCCGCGAAGCCATCGACGCGTTCCGGCGCTCGCTCCGGTTGCGACCAGGCGACCGCAACACGGCATGGAACCTGGAACTGGCGCTCCGACGACTGCAGGAAGAGCAGGAGCGCCAGGAAGAACAAGAGCAGCAGGAGCAAGAGCAGCAGCAGCAGCAACAGCAGCAGCAGCAGGACCAACAACAAGGCGACGAGGGCGACGAGAGCGAACCCGGCGACGAGGGCGAGCCCGGCGACGAAGGCGAGCCTGGCGACGAGGGCGAGAACGACCAGGGCGACCAGGGGCAAGACCCCCAGGAGCAAGGCGACCAGGGCGACGAAGGCGACGAAGGCGACCAAGGACAGGGCGAGAACCCGGACGGCGACGAGCAAGGCGGCGACGACCAGGCGGACGACCACGCCGACCAAGGCGACCAAGGACAGGATCCTCAGAACCAGGGCGACGACGGACAGAACCAAGGCCAGGCCGAACCACAGGATGGGGAGGGCAGCGGGCAGCGACTGCCGCAACACGTCGAACGCGTGCTCGACGCACTTCAGGACGACGAACAAAACCTCGAGCGCGCCCGTGCCCGCGCGAGGGCTTCGCGCGAGCGTCGCCAGGTATTGCAGGACTGGTGATCGGCGGCCCACCCAAGACTGCGGTTGCAGGCGCCCGCGTCGCGTGGGGCCCCTCCGTGTGTGGCGCGCTCGCCGGCGTGCTGTGGCTCGTCGTGTCTCCCGTGAGCGCGCAGACGAGCGGCACCGTCGTCATGACGAGTGATCGCACCTCGGTCGCCGTGGGCGACACGTTTCGGCTTCAAGTGCGTGCGAACGTCACCGGTGCGGAAGTCACCCGCTTCGATCCACCCAGCCTCGATGGCTTCGCGGTGCGCTCGCGTCAGGTGTCGCGTCCGCTCCAGTTTCGTTTCGGATTCGGACAGCAGCAGCAGGTCATCCAGTCGACGACCGTGCACACGTACGTGCTCGAAGCGCTGACACCCGGCCGACATACGTTCGAGCCCGCCGAGGCCGAGGCCGGCGGTCACACGTTTCGCAGCGACCCGCTGACCGTGGTCGTTGGTGGGTCGGGCGCGACCCCGCCGGATCCTCAGAACCCGCAGAACCCGCAAAACCCGACTCAGATTCAGCCGCAGCAAAACCCGAATGCGCCCGCCGTGGCGGTGGATGGCGCGCAGGTGGACCCGATCGCGTTCATCCGCACCGTCGCAGACGTGGCAGACCCCTACATCGGTCAGCAGACAACGGTCAGCGTCTACCTCTACACGCGTTCGCCGATCCGCGCGGCGCCGCACGTCGACCAAGAACCCACCGCCGATGGGTTCTGGATCCATGATCTGCTTCCCCCGCAGCGTTCACTCGATCCGGAGATCCAGAACATCCAGGGCCAGACCTACCGAGTGTATTTGATCCGCCGGTTCGCCGCGTTCCCGCTTCGGGAAGGCGCGCTGACGATCGGCGCGCCGCAGATGACGCTCCAGAGCGGCTCGCTCTTCGACCTCTTCGCCCAGCCTCAGCAAATGGAACGCACCGGGGTCGCGATTCAGATCAACGCCCGGCCGATCCCGAATGCGCCGAGCGGCAACGTCGTGGTCGGGAACTACTCCGTGGAAGCGCGCATCGACCGGACCCAAGCCCGCACCGGCGACGCGGTCACGCTGCTCGCGACCGTTCGAGGGACCGGCAACTTGCGGGACGTGCGGTTCGAACTTCCGTCGACCTCGGCGCTCGAGTTCTTGCAACCGCAGATCCAGGACCGCGTCGAACAACCCGGCGACCGCGTCGGCGGGGTGCGGACCTTCGAGTGGCTGGTGATCCCGCGCGAGCCCGGGACCCACGTCATCGATGGCCTCTCGCTTCGCGTCTTCGACCCCGAGACCGAACGGCTCTCCACCGTGGCCGCCCCGCCGCTCACGCTCGTGGCGGCCGGCAACGCGGTCCCTGGCATCGCCGATCCGGACGCGACCGATCCGGATCCGGCCGACGTCGACACCCCCGTGCCACCGCCGACGAGCTCGTTTGCGTTCGGCCCGATTCGGCAAGCGAGTGCGTTGGATGTCGGCCGTCCGCCCGTGTCCTCGCAACCTTGGTATTGGGCGCTGCTCTTCGGGTTCCCGATCCTCGGACTGACCGCGCTGCTCGTGGGCCGCGTGCGCCGCCGACCCGTCGACGAGACGAAGGTCGCCAAACGCACCGCGCGCAAGCAGCTCGCCGACGCTGAGAAACACGCGGACGCCAGCGAGCCGCGCGAGTTCTACGCGGCCATCACCGCCACGCTGGAGCGCTCCATCGAAGGACGGACCAAGACCACGCCGCGCGGCCTCACCCACGAGGAACTCCGCGCGCTGCTGCGGGACCGCGGATGCGGCCACGACCTGATCCGGCGCCTGGTGGAAGAACTCGAGAGCTGCGACTTCGCTCGGTTCAGTTCGGCCGGTGGCAGCCGCGAGGAGATGCTCGCCTGCCTCAAACGCGCGCGCGGACTGCTCGCGGAGCTCGAACGGGTGCCCGTCGCCGCCGAAGAGGCCGCGGCGTGAACCGCGTTCGAAGCCATGCCGTTGCCGCCGCCTTCGTGATCGCGGCGCTCGGCCCGTCCCTCGGCCTCGCACAGTCGACCGAAGAGATCTTCGCGCGTGGCAACGAAGCCTTCCTCGCGGAACGCTACGACGACGCCATCGAACAGTACGAGCGGCTGCTCGACGCGCACGTGGTCGACCCGGACGTCGAGTTCAACCTCGCGACGGCGCAAGCCCGTCTCGGACGGCTGGGCGCGGCGACCCAGCACTTCGAGCGCACCCTCCGCCTGCGACCCTCAGACGCGGAGGCGGAAGCAGGGCTTCAGGCGGCTCGACGGATCCTCGCCGAGCGGCGCGCCGCCAGCGAGGGGGTCGGAGAGATCATCGTCTCGGGCGGCTTGTCCGACGCGATGTACCGAGGGTTCACCGAGCCCGTGCTGGCCTGGGGACTGCTCGCGCTCGTCGTGGCATTGCTGCTGAGCGTGGTCTGGTTTCGCCGGGCGAGACGACGGCTTCGGGTCGGGCTCGCTCTGCTCCTCGTGGTGGAGAGCATCGCCACCACCGCCTTCGCCGTCGGCGTCATGACGAAACGCGGCGTGTTTCGAGACGGGGCCGAGGGCATCGTCTTGGTCGACCGAGCCGCGCTGCGGGAAGGACCGGACGAACGCCACGCGAGCCGCGGCCAAGTCCGAGAGGGCGATGCCGCGACACTCCTGGAAACCGACGAGACCGGCCACTACATACGGGTGCGAATCGGCGACGAGCGTGGCTGGGTGGCCCGCGACGCGGTGGGGCGGGTCACCTTCTAGTCCAGTGGGCCCATGTCGTATCCTGCTTGCGGAGGTGGCCCTTAGATGGTGTGCTTCGGCCCCCGGATGCCCCCGCCGCTCGAACTCCTCTACGGACTCTGCGCGACCAGTCTCATCGGGTACCTCGTAGGCCGCCCCTTCGGCGCCGGAGGCCCGGCGCGAGGTCGGCGCGTTCGTTTTCTCCTGGCCGGTGCGCTCGCCGCCGGAGGCGCCCTCATCGCGGCGGGCTGGCCACCCTTGCCCGCGCTCGTCCTCGCCCTCGTGGGTGCTGGTCTCACGATCGGATTGGACGACCTCGTCACCCGCCAGAGAGCGGTCGCGGTGCGACCGGTCTACGACGACGAGGAAGCAGGAGGCGAACCCGAGGATCACCGGCCCGCGGAACCGTCGGTTCGGCTGCCGAGACGCGAACCGGAGCCCGCAGCCCGCTCGCTCGGGCCCAAGGTGGGCAAGAAGCCGAAACCCAATGTCGTGCCGGTGGAACCCACTCAGGCCCACGGCATGGCTCCGGGACCAGAGGCGAGTGCGGTCGACATGACGATGCCGCTCGGGAAAACCGTCTCTCCGAAGAAGATCCGCAAACGACCGAGCGCCGACTCCACCGAACCGGTGGACGACATCGACCTCGAGAAGATGTTCGACGAAGTCGATGCCGCCTTGTCGGTCTCGCCCGACGCGTGTCCGCACTGTCAGGGGCAGAACCTTGCCCACGCACGGTTTTGCAAACACTGCAGCGCCCCTCTGAAACCCTGGCGCTGCGGACGCTGCAGCCGCGTCAACGACATCGACGCGTCGTTCTGCATTCGGTGCTCCGAACCCATTCAACTCCTCGCCAGCCCCCTGGACGTCCAGGTGGTCGACGAATGAACCGCGCCGACCACACGCGCGGCCAGCGCGCCCGAACGGTCGGGCCCAACCCGAAAGACAATCGATGAGCGAACGCGACCACGACCGCGGCCGAACTTTGTACATGGCGGTCTTCGCGGCCGCGCTCACCAGCGCGGCGACCACGTATGGCTTGCGCGCGCTCGAGTCCGCGCCCGGCGGGGACGCCGAGGCGTCGGGCGACACCGTCGAGGTGCCCTCGGTCGTCGGGCTCGAGAGCGACACCGGGCGAGAACTCGTTCAGAACCGTGGTCTTCGATGGGTGGTCGCGGCCGAAGCACCGAGCGCCGACCACGAGCCGGGCACCGTCAGCGAACAGGAACCCTTGGCCGGGAGCGAAGTCCCGGCGGAGACGGCCGTGAACGTCACGATCTCGACCGGCGCGCCGCGCCTCGACGTGCCGGCACTGGTCGGACGTCCGCTCGCGGATGCGCGCGCGGAGCTTCTCCGACTCGGCCTGGTCGTCGGCACGGTGGACGAGACTGGCGAAGGTGCGTCGGGCGCGGTGACGGCGCTCGACCCGCCGCCCGGCACCGAAGTGGACGCCGGCAGCACGGTGAACATCGTCGCCGCGCCGGCGGGCATCACTCTGGAAGACTACGTCGGGCAGAACTACCGGACGGTTCGAGAGGCCCTCGGGGAATTGGGGCTCGAGGTGAAGATCCGCCGGGACTTCAACGAGAACCGGGCCGACTTCGTCGTGCTGCGACAGAGCCCGGATGCGGGCACGCTGCTGCAGCCTGGCGACGAGGTCACCCTCACCATCAACGATTGATTGCGGCTACGCTGTAACGTTCCGTCGTTGTGGCCCCTGCGGCGCGATGGTATCCCAAATGGGTGGGAACCGACGAGACCTCGCAGCGCCTCGTACAACTCCGGTTCAAGCCGCTGTGGCGGTACGTGGATCAGGTCCGGGAGTTCTGCGGGACCTTCGCGGAGTCGACGTTCGAGGACGATGCCCTGGGCCATCGGGTCCGGCTGACGGTGCACGAACTCATCGAGAACGCGATCAAGTACAGTCCGCAGAATGATCGAGCGAGCCTTGGGTTGTCCATCGAGTGCACCGACGCCAGCGTCGAGATTCGAGTGACGAACACAGCCCAGCCGGAACACGCCGGTCGACTTCGCCAGGCGCTTGCCGCGCTTCGGGAACTCGACCCAGCGGATGCGTATGCGAAGGCGATGCGAAGAGCGTTGACCTTGCCCGAGAACGAGAGCGGTCTCGGTCTCGCCCGCATCCAGCACGAAGCCTCCATGTCGCTGAGCGTGGAGATCGACGAAGCCGGCCGCGTTCAGGTCATCGCACGTGGCTCGCTTCCCGAGGGGACCACGTGAGCCAGTTGCAGCGCCTCGAAGCGCTGACGCTGGAGAAGATCGCGGTCCGCGTCGTCGACGAGAAGACCATCGGCTTCGTCGGATCCATCTCGCTTCGGGTTCCGAGTGACGTGTTCCGTCCGTACTTCTCGGACGTCCACCAGGCCGCGGTCTCGGACGGCCTCGACGAGTTGATCGTCGACTTCACGGCGCTCGACTTCATGAACTCGAGCAGCATTCGGGTGCTCGTCACATGGCTCGATTGGATCGCTGCCGAACCGGAAGCCAAGCAGTACGTGCTCCACTTTCGGACCAACGCCGCCACGACCTGGCAGCAGACCACGCTCTCGGTGCTGCAAACGCTCTCGCAGAACCACGTGAAGATCTCGAGCGCGAATCCCTGAACTCAGACCGTCGGCCGCTGCAATCCGCAAGGCCGGCCATCGGCGGGGCGCTAAGTCGCGTCGCGGCCCGCGACGATGCTTCCGAGCTTGCGCTCGAGGTCGTCGAGGTCGAACGGCTTGTCGAGGAAGTCGTCGGCGCCGTAGAGCGGCGAGGTCATCTCGTTGAGTCGTTCGCCGATGCCGGTGAGCATCAAGACGCCCGTACCCGAGAGGCTGTCGTCTTCGCGCACGGCTCGGCAGACTTCCCATCCGCTCATCCCCGGCATCATCACGTCCAGGACGATCAGGTCGGGCTGCTCGCGCCGCGCGATGCGAAGCGCTTCCTCGCCATCGCTGGCCTCGAGCACCGTGGCGCCCAGGGACTTCACGTGACGCACCACGAGACCGAGGATCTCGAGATCATCGTCCGCGCAAAGGACCGTCTTTCCAGCCAGGTCGACCATGTTGGGCGAATCGTCGGTTTGTGGGCTGGGCAAGTCAAGGACTTCGTGCCGGTCGCTTGGTTCGTCCTGAATCCTCCGTGGTTTCTTGGCTCCCCCGCCGTGCGACTTGGAACAAGCTAGGGATTGTGGGGGTTTCGGGGGGGTGCTAGACAGCACCCGATCCATGCGCCTGTTCTCCCTCATTTCCTTGCTCGGCTCCCTCGCTGTCCTCAGTGCGTGCGGCGGCGACGACGACTCCACTGCGTCGGAGACCCCGGACGAGGGCGGCGAGACCGCGCGGCACGGGCTGACCCGAGCCCAGGCGGCCGAGCTGCTCGTGAAGGTCGGCGACACCGAGATCACGGTCGGTGAGTTCGCGGAGCGTTTGGCGGACCAGTCGCCCTACCTGCGGGCCCGGTACAACAGCCCCGAGCGACGCCGCGAGTTCCTCGAGAACCTCGTGCGGTTCGAACTGCTGGCCGCCGAAGCGCGGCGACGCGGCATGGAGGACCTTCCGGAGGTCGCCCACACCCGCAAGCAGGTGATGATTCAGACCATGATGCGCGAGCTCTTCGAGGACCGCATCCGACTGGCGGACATCACCGAAGAAGAAATCCGCGCCTACTACGACGCCAACGGCAACGAGTTCCACAAGCCCGCGCAAGTGCGCGCGAGCCAGATTCTCATCCGCGACCGAGCGGCCGCGACCCGCGTGCTCCAGCAAGTCCGCGCGCGGGAAGACGACGTGAACCTGTTCCGGCGTCTGGCCGACGAACACGACGAAGACCCGGTCACAAGCCAGGGATCGCGTCGAGGCGACCTTCGCTTCTTCAGCGAAGACGGCAGCCGCACCGCCGATGGCGCCACGAACGACGAAGCCGCGGTTCCCGTGGCTGTGGCGGAAGCGGCGTTCTCGATCGACCGGATCGGCGGGGTGTTCCCCGATCTGGTGCAGACCCCCGCAGGGTTTCACATCGTCAAACTCACCGGCCGGCGAGCAGCGCTGGAACGCACCCTGGAGGAAGCCCGGCGCCCCATCCAGAACCGGCTGTGGCGTGAGAAACGCGACCAAGCGGTGGACGAGTTCGTCGCCCGCCTGCGAAGCGATGCGTCGATTGAAGAGAACGTCGCCGCGCTGGAGTCGGTCCGCATCGACCCGAGTTCGACCGGTTCGATGCCCATGCTGCGACCGAATGCGCCGAACGCACCCGCCGACGTGACCATGAATGGTGTGACCCCATGAACCGCAACGCCCTGCTCACCTTCTTGCTCCTGCTCACGATGGCGCCGGTCCCCAGCGTCGGTGCCGGCAGCGCGCGCGCGGACATCATCGAGCGCGTCATCGCGACCGTGAACGACGAAGCCATCTTCCTCAGCGAACTGCGTCGTCGCGCGCTGCCGTTTCTGGAACGCATCATGGCGGAGCCGTCCGAAGAGATGCGCATGGGTGCGCTCCGGCAACTCTACGACGAGCTGCTCGAGCGGCTCGTGGACGAAGCGCTCTTCGAGCAGGCGGCCTCCCGCATGCAGGTCCGGGTCTCGACGCGAGACGTGGAACGCGCGGTGGAGAACGTCATCCGGCAGAACGGGCTGACCCGCGAAGAGTTCTGGCAGGCCGTCCAGTCCCAGGGATACACCGAAGCGCAGTACCGCTCGGACCTGCGCCGGCAGCTCTTGCGGCTGAAGGTCGTCAACCAGCGCGTCCGAGGCCGGGTGAACATCACCGAAGCCGACGTCCGCCGGGTCTATGACGATCGGGTGCGATCGGCGAACCGCCGGGCCCGCTTCCACGTGTCGCAGATCTTCCTTCCGATGCCCGACGGCGCCAGCGCCACGGACGTGGCGGAGCTGCGCACCCAAGGCGAGACCATTCGGTCCGAGGTCACCGTCGACAGCTTCGCCCAGGCGATGGAACTGCACGGGGGCGGGGAACTCGGCTGGCTCTCCCAGGGCGATCTGCCCGAAGCGCTCGAGAACGCGCTGATGGCCCTCGACACCGAAGAGATCAGCGCTCCGATTCAGACCCCCCGCGGCATCCACATCTTCCTCGTGCACGAACGGCAGCAGGGCGGCGCGAACATTCCCGACTTCGCGACGATGCGGGATCAGCTCTACCAAGAGATGCTGGGCGGACAGATGGAGCGGCAGGAACGCACCTTCATCCTCGAACTGCGCCGAGAAGCCCTGATCAGCCGCCGGCTCTGAGCTTCTTGCCGCTGCGGGCTCGCCTCACGAGACTGGCCAACGGCTGCCACCTCAGCGGATGCCGCTGCGGGCTCGCCACGGCCCGGGTTGATTGCTGCACTTGAATGAAAGGCACGCCCCTGGCTAGGGTGTCGCTCGAAAGGCTTCCGATGACTTCACGCGCATTCTTGGTTGGATTCTTGGCGCTCTCTCTGTTCGGCTGCGGGGACGACGACAGCGGGGTCGCGGACACCGGTCCGGGCGTCGATGGTGGCCCCGAAGAGGACGGCGGACCGGCCGACAACGGGGTCGCATTCGACGAGGTCTTCACCGGCACGTGCGTGCGGGCACCTTCCTGCTCCGCCTCGGAGCTCGAGACCGCCTGCACCTGCTCTCTGACGCCGATGGAAGGCGACGCGCTCGCGGGCAACCTCGTGGGCTGCAACCAGCTCGAGGCGACCGGCGAGACCATGCGCAACCCGAAGGACGACTTCTGCGACGCGGACGGCGGCGACGGCGTGCCCAACCTCGGATGCAACATGCCGGGCTCGTACCGGCCAGCCGGCACCCCCCAAATGGTCACGATGTACGGCGTGGTCGATGTGTTCGGCAACGGCGCGAACGCCGATGCGATCACGGTCGAAGTCTACGAAGAGGGTCCGGGCGGCACGCTCGGCGCGCTGCTCGGCAGCGCGGTCGCTTCCATCGAAGACCCCTGTTCGGAGACCGAAGACGAGATCGAGCGCGACGTCGTCGTCGGTACGCGGGAACTCGGCTTCTACGTCATCCCGAACATCCCGAGCGAGACCCCGCTCATCGTCAAGAGCACCGGCGACGCCGGCTTCTGGCGCGACATCTACTCGTACAACATCCAAGCCCTCAACGATGTGGACGTCGAAACCGACGCGGTCCCCGGCGACGCCTGCGAGACGCTGCGCACCCACGCCGCGTTCGGCGACAACCCCCGCTGGGAGTACCGGGCCCGCATCATCTCCACGGCGGACTGGGAGAGCATCCCGCTCACCGCCGGCCTGGTCGATGGCATCCGGCGCACGAGCGGCGTCGTCGCCGGCGAAGCGCACGACTGCGACGACGTCCGGATCGAGTTCGCCCACATGGCGACGAGCCCCGAGCCGCAGCTCTTCACCTACTTCAACGACAACCCCGACAACCCCCTGCCCGACAACGGCCGCAACAGCGTGGGCACGAGCTTGCTCGGCCTCTACGCGTCGCTCGACGTGCCGGAGGGGCCCGTCGACATCGCCGGCGTCACCCGCATCGATGGGGAAGTCGTGAGCCTCGGCTGGTACCGCGCGCAGGTGTTCGCGGGCGCCGTCACGAGCATCTCGCTGCGCGGCCTCCGGAGCCAGCAGGTCCCGAGCGAGTAGAGAGACCCCAGCGCGTAGAAAGAGGCCGGCCCCCGCGAGGGAGCCGGCCTTCTTCGTTTGCCGCGCGTTGGTGCCCGTGCCCTTGCCCGACGCCGACGCCGAAACCGACGCCGACGCCGAAGCCGAAGCCGAAGCCGAAGCCGACGCCGAAGCCGACGCCGACGCCGACGCCGACGCCGACGCCGACGCCGACGCCGACGCCGACGCCGAAGCCGAAGCCGAAGCCGACGCCGAAGCCGAAGCCGACGCCGAAGCCGACGCCGACGCCGAAGCCGAAACCGAAGCCGAAGCGGCGAAGCCGACCTGGACTAGTTCCAGTGATGCAGGAGCTTGGCGCCGTCGCCCATGAGGGTCGTCGCTTCCGGCGCCAGCGCCGTGCCCGACGCGCTCAACTCCTGCAGCGCGAGTGGCACGTTGAGCATCTGCACCCCGGCGCGCTCGACCAGCGGCGCGCCGAGCTTCAGATCCAGCACGAACACCCCGCGCCGCTTGGGCGAAGGACTCGACATGTCGACCACCACGAAGTCGCCGCAACGGCGGCGTTGATCGGCCCGGAAGAGCCACAGATGGGTGAACCGTTCCAACATCGCCGAGGCGAAGCGGCGCTCGTCGCAGTGAAAATCGAACCGCGAGGTCATGAGCATCCGGTCGCTCCGGACCGACTTCGCGATTCGACCGAGGCGCGCACGCCAGCGGTCCGCACGACAGGCGAGCGGCGAAGGAAGTCGGACGAGTAGCGGAAGCCGTGACATGGCGGCCGGTACCCTAAGTCCTGATTTTGGCGGTGCACGGGCCGACTCGAGCACGGTCCGGCGCTCGGACGCCGTCGGGCGGCACGCGAATCGGCGCGACCGCAACCAAACTTTGACCGCGCCCTCCCCGATCGGCGATACTCGCGTCATGGCGCTCATCGAGACAGAAGAGGCAGCACGGCGGCTCGCACGGGCCATCGCCAGCGACCTCTCCCTCTACAACGAAGACAAGATCGTCGAGGGCGTGGTAGGCGACCGGCTTTTCGATGCCCTCGCGGACGAGATCGAAGAAGGACGCGCGCTCTTCAAGAGTCGTGTCGCGCCCGAGCTCTACGCGAAGAACTTCTACGACCGAGCGATCATCGACATCCTCGTTCGTTCGAAGGGTCACGTCGCGTCGCCCATGTGGTAGCGGCCGAGCGCTCGCACATGATCGGCTGCACTGTCACAGTCGCCGTCCATGCCGCCTGACGACATCGAGCTGATCGTGACCGCCGCCGAAGAAGGCGAGCGGATCGACAAGGTGGTCAGCGCCCGTGGCGTCGCGTCTCGAAGTGCACTCAAGCGGTGGCTCGACGACGGCCGCCTGACGGTGGACGGAGTGGTCGCTGCGCCCAAGACCCGGCTCTGGCAAGGTCAGACCATCGTGGTCCGGCCCATGCCGCCGGAAACATCGAAGGCGATCCCGCAGGACCTGCCGCTCGAGATTCTCCACCAAGACGACGACGTGGTCGTGGTGTTCAAACCCGCCGGGCTCGTCGTCCACCCCGCCCCTGGCCATCCAGACGGCACGCTCGTCAACGCGCTGCTGCATCACGTGACCTTCGAAGAAGGTGGAGACCCGATGCGGCCGGGCATCGTGCACCGGCTCGACAAGGACACGAGCGGCGTGATGGTCGTCGCCAAGCGCACCCATGCACGCGAGCACATGATGGCGCTGTTCGCCGCCCACGACATCGAGCGCCGCTACGACGCGATCGTCGTGGGTGCCTTCGTACGCGCCACCACCTTCAGCACCCTCCACGGGCGGCATCCTTCGGACCGCAAACGGTTCACGAGCAAGGTCGACGAGGGCAAACACGCGACGACCCACGTGCGCCCGGTCGAACAGTTGACGGGTGCGACGCTGGTGCAATGCACGTTGGAGACGGGACGCACGCACCAGATCCGCGTGCACCTCGCCGACCACCACCACGCGGTGCTCGGCGACCACATGTACGGCCGCACCCCCAAAGATCCTGTGGCGCGCGAAGCGGCCCATTTGATCGGACGCCAAGCGCTCCACGCCGCGGTGCTCGGATTCGTGCACCCGACGAGCGGCGAGACCCTGCGCTTCGAACGTGAACCGCCCGAAGACTTCCAGGCCGCACTCACCCACCTGCGCGGCTAGTCCGCCTCCCGGCTTCGCAGCTCAGAGAAACGAGACCGAGAAGACCAGGTCGGTTCCCCAGAACTGGAACTGGCGGCGACCCTGGAAGCCCAGGTTGCTTCGGATGCCGAGGTCGAACCGTTCTTCGCCGAACACCACACCGACCCCGATCTCCGGTCCGATGCTGAACCTCACCTCTTTGGTCCGTGGACCAAGCTCACCGGTCGGCTCGACTCGGTAGAGGATGGCGTCGAGGTGACCGCCGACGTCGGCATAGAACGGGGCGCGGCGATGGGTCCGGCCGAAGCGGATCGCGGGCGCCACGAACACGCGCAGCGCGAGGGCGCGGTAGGTGATGGGTTCTCCGAAGAATGAACGGTCGGGCCTGGACACCGCGGCATCGAACCCGACCCGGATGCGAACCCCTGCCCAGTGGGCGAAGTTCTTTCGAACGTCCAATCCGAGCCCGAACCGAGGCGCATCGATCGACAAAGGGTCCGTGGTCTCGCTCGCGAACTGGGTGCCTCTAAACCCCGTGTAGCCGAGCGCTGCAAAGAGCCCGAGACGCAGCTGGGAGCGCTGCACTTGGAGCGCCGCCCTTCGAGCGTCCGTTGTCTGAACCTGCGCGACTTCGACCGGGGCAGAGTCGAGCCGAGACGGGACGGGGGCTCTCGGGTTCGCGAGTTCCACCGCGCGCTCGGGTGCACAGTCCGGGCACGGAGGATCTGGCGCCTGACCGCGAACGAGCGTCGGCACCATCCAACCCAGGGCAACCGACAGCAGCAGATGTTTCATCCAGTCTGGAGGCTACGACGAGCGGGAGGAATTCCAGCCCCAATTGGTGTTTGGGTGGCGCCGTTCGCGTCGCCGCCCCATGAATGCGGCCCCCGTGGACGAAGTTGGGACACCGACCATCGACGCGCTCACCCGGGGAGACCTCCGTCCGGAAGACGCGATCGAGCGGCTGACGCCGGGCGCGCGGCTGGATCTGCTGGGCCTGCCCTCGGGCGCCGCCGCCCACTTCCTGGCGCGGGCCGCGGAGAAGACCGGGCCCATGGTGGTGCTGACCGGCGATGGCGAGACCGCGCGTCGGCTGGTCACCGACCTGCGCTTCTTCGCGCCCTCGGCCGAGGGCCAGAAGAGCGTGCTGCACTTTCCCACGCTCGACACCACACCGTTCATCGCGGTCGCGCCCGACCGCCGGACTGCGATGGACCGGCTCGCGGTGCTCTTTCATCTGGCGAGTGGGCTGCCATGGAACTTCGTCGTGGCGCCAGTCGCGGCGGCGCTGCGACGGGTGCCGCCCCACGACGTCGTGCGCGCCCGCAGCGCGGTCGTGGAGGCCGAGACGGAAGTCGACCGCGACGCACTTCTCGACACCTTGGTCGCAGGTGGCTACCTCCGGGTGCCGATCGCTGAGGACCCGGGCACGTTCGCGGTGCGCGGATCGATCCTCGACGTATACCCACCGCACGCCCAGTACCCCGCACGCATCGAGCTCGACGACTGGTTGGTCGTCAGCATCAAGCGTTTCGACCCCGACGATCAGCGCACGCTACAGACCGTCCCGAAGGTGTTCATTCATCCGGTGCGGGACACCGTGCTCGCGCCGAAGGAACGCGACGCCGCGCTCGGCCGGGTGCGCGAGCTCTGCGACGACGCGAACATGCCGACCAAGCAGACGCGTCAGCTGCTGGGGGATCTCGAAGCGAACCGGGCCTTCTACGGCGTCGACGCGTTGCTGCCGGCGTTCTACGAGACACTCGAGACACTGCTCGACTACACGCCAGATGTACCGGTCGTGTTCTTCGATCCGAAGGGCATCGCGGGATGCGCGGACGTCGAACTCACACGCGCGACCGAAGACCGCGAAGCGAAGGTCAGCGGCGGAGCCGCGGCGTACGCACTCGAACGACTGTACGCAGACGAAGACGAGTTGATGCAGGCGACCGCCGGTCGGACGCGGCTCGTTCTCCACCGCACCCAGCCACTTCCACCTGTGGATGGGGCGGCTGATCTGAACGAACTCGAACGGTTCATCCGGCACGACGAGCCACGCAACCTCGGCGCCACCGACCACCTGCCGCTCGTCGCCGAGTTGAAGGCTCGGCGCAGCGTCGGTGGAGACGACACGCTGCGTCCGGTCGCTCAACAGATCGCGGGGTGGCTGGAGATGGGCACGCGGGTGGTGCTCACGGTGCGCACCCGGTCCCAAGCCGACCGGCTCGTGTCGCTTCTCAAGGGCTACGACGTGGCGGTCTCGGGCAAACCGGGGCCGGCAGTGCCAGGTGCGTTTGCGCCCGGAGCCCGGCGTTCGGGTCAGGGCGTCGAGATCATCATCGGTGGACTCGAAGATGGCTTCAGTTGGCCCTCCGAAGGACTGGTCGTACTCACCGAAGGGGAGATCTTCGGCACCCGCGCAACCCGCGCCAAGAAGCAGAAGAAGCCGCGCAAGCGGACCCAGGCGCAGTCGTTTCTGGAAGACCTGCGCGCGCTGCAGGTGGGCGACTACGTCGTGCACTCCGACCACGGCATCGGGCGCTACCTCGGCATCGAACGCAAAGCGATGGCCCAGACGTCCTTGCAACGGTTGAACGGCGAAGAGCCACGGATCGTCGAAGCGCTGATCGTCGAATACAACGGCAGCGATCGCCTGTTCGTGCCGATGACGAAGCTGAACTTGATCCAGAAGTTCTCGGGCAAGGAAGGCCACGCACCGAAACTCGATCGGCTCGGCGGTGCGACGTTCGCGAAGAAGAAGTCGAAGGTGCGCAAGGCGGTCGCCAAACTCGCAGACGACCTCTTGAAGTTGTACGCGGAGCGTGCGGCGGCGTCTCGACCGGGGCTGCCTCCGGCGGGACGCTCCTACGCTGAGTTCGAAGCGACGTTTCCGTTCGAAGAGACCCGCGACCAGGCGCGGGCGATCGACGACGTGCTCACGGATCTGGAGACCGGGCGTCCCATGGATCGGCTGGTCTGTGGCGACGTCGGTTTCGGCAAAACCGAAGTCGCGCTTCGAGCGGCGTTCCGTCTGGCGATGGCGGGACGGCAGGTGGCGGTGTTGTGCCCGACCACCGTGCTCGCACAGCAGCACTACCAGAACTTCCGGGACCGGCTCGAGCCCTACCCGCTCAAGGTCGCGGTGCTCTCGCGGTTCGTCGACAAGAAGGCGAGCACCGAGACGCTGGCCGGCGTGAAGGAAGGCACCGTCGATGTGATCGTCGGCACGCACCGGCTCTTGTCGAAGGACGTGCACTTCGCGGACCTCGGGCTGCTGGTCGTGGACGAAGAGCAGCGCTTCGGCGTCGCGCACAAGGAGCGCATCAAGTCGCTCAAGTCGGATGTCGACGTGCTCACGTTGAGCGCCACGCCCATTCCGAGGACCTTGCAGCTCGCGATCGGCGGCATGCGGGATCTGTCGCTGATCGCGACGGCGCCCGTGGATCGGCGCGCAGTGCGGACGTTCGCGTGCCGGTGGGACGACCACACCATCCGAGAAGCGATCCAGCGGGAGGTGAACCGCGGGGGCCAGGTGTTCTTCGTCTACAACCGCATCGACGGGCTCTACGAACGGGCGACGCGGCTGCAATCGCTGCTCCCCAATGTTCGATTTGTTGTCGCGCACGGACAGATGAAAGAAGGCGAGCTCGAGCGGGCCATGACCGACTTCGTCGCCGGCGAGTACGACGTGCTCTGCAGCACCGCGATCATCGAGAGCGGGCTCGACATTCCGCGGGCGAACACGATGATCGTCGACCGAGCGGACCTGTTTGGTCTCTCGCAGCTCTACCAGCTCCGGGGTCGCGTCGGCCGTTCTCGGGAGCGGGCGTACTGCTACCTGGTCACGCCACCGCCCTCGCGCATGACCGAAGACGCCCGCATGCGCATCACCGCGCTCGAGCGGTTCACCGAGCTCGGCAGCGGGTTCCAGGTCGCGTCTTTGGACATGGAACTGCGCGGGGTCGGCGACCTGCTCGGCGCCGAGCAGTCCGGCAGCGTGGCGATGATCGGCTTCGACCTCTTCGTGCAGATGCTGGAGGAAGCGATCGCGCAGCTGCGCGGCGAAGAGGTTGTGCAGGAGATCGATCCAGAGATCACCGTCGACCTCGAGCACTACCTGCCAGAGACCTACGTCGACGACGTCGGACTGCGCCTCTCACTCTACAAACGGTTCAGCTCGGTCGAAGACGAAGCGTCGATCCAGGACCTCGCCGAAGAGATGGAAGACCGGTTCGGCCCGCCCCCCGAACCCGCCCGCCAACTGGTCCGCATCATGTCCCTGCGCCCCCGCCTGAGGCACTTCCGCGTGCTCGGCTGCGAAGCCACCTCCGCCCGCGTCACCATGCACCTGCGCGAAGACACCCCGCTGGACCCGAAGAAGCTCATCCCGCTCGTTCGGAAGCCGCGCAGCCCATGGAAGTTGAGCCCGGACATGAAGCTCACCTACCGCTTCCCCTCGGACAGCGAGGAAGGGGACGCGGTGGAGCGAATCGACGCGCTCTTCCGCCTCCTCACCCCCCTGCAAAAACAACCCTAGCCCGTCAAAACAGGGGCAAGCGATTCCCTAGGTCAATTGAGCCGCGCCCTCGGCTGGGGGCTGTTGAGCAACGAGCTGGCCGCACGGTCGGGCACTCGGCGGACGCTCGGGCGGGCTCGAGGGATGCAGGAGGACGCTCGGGCAGGTCGGATCGAATGGACACTCGCCCGATGGGAGGTCGCGTGCGTCCGAGAGTCGTGCGGCGGACGCGTCGAGGACGCCCACGGACGTGAGCGGCCTTCCACCACGCGAACCGATCGGCGCTCAACTCGTGTTTGCGGCGACGCCTCCGTAGAACTTCACCACGGCGTAGGTCCCTGGCGGCCACAGCGCATGTTTGTTCCCCCGCCGCCACCTGCTGCGTGTGATGTCGTAGGCGCGGAGGAACGCGCGTCGCTCGGCGATGAGCCGCTTCCGCACGTCGCGGTCCCCGGCGAGCGCGATCCACGAGAAGTTGGGGCGTCCGTCGTCCGGCGGCTGGTAGCCGAACTCCGTGTTCAACACCCGCCGACGGCCAAGGTAGCCGCGTGGGCGGCGCCCACTGAGCGCCCGCTGGCGGTTCTCCTCTCGGTGACGCGCGTGGATGCGCCGTTCGTGCTCCGCCCGGTCTGTGATCAGCTTCTCCCGGTACGCATCCGTCAACGAACACCCGCTTCGGACCGACACCAGTGCGTCCATGCCCGGCAGCATCGACAGACGGAACTCGAGGGAGGCGGCTCCAGCGAACGCATCCCAGTGCGCGCCCGCTGGTCTCCGCACGATCTCTGTTTTTTCCACGTCCTCCGGGCGACTCCACAACCCCGGGTAGTCCGCCTGGTAGCGCACGAGCCGGTGCCCCACTGCGTTGTTCATCACGTACAGCACCTGCTCGAGCGCGGTGCTGGCCCCGACGATCGGCGACGCCTTCGACTCTTCGTGCTTCCACATCGGACCCCGCCGGCCCAAGTCGTGGTTTCTGGCAACGGTGAAGGATCCGAACAGCAGCCGCGCAAACTCAGATCGTTTCCCGAGCGGGTCCAGGATCACCAGGTGTACGTGGTTGCTGAGGAGCGAATACGCGCACACCTCCACGCCCGTCTTCGACGCGGCCCAGGCGAGCAAGTACCGAAAGGTCTCGCTCACGCGTTTGCATGGCACTGCGAAACACCGTCGCCCCTCCATGCGTTTGGTCAGGTGGTAGAGCGTGTTCGGAAGCTGCCGCCGCGGCCGGGTCATGCCCCAGTCACGAGCACCCTCCATGCCCGCGACCCGCGCAGTGATCTCGCGAACTTAGGAGCGCAGAAACGGCGGAGCGGCGGAAAACCACCAGACCGCCGCCACCTTAGAGTCCCATCTGCTTCGAGATGATCACCTTCATGATCTCGTTCGTGCCCGCGAAGATGCGCTGCACGCGCGCGTCCATGTACGCCCGACTGATCGGGTACTCGAGCATGTAGCCGTAGCCACCGAAGAGTTGCAGGCACTCGTCGACCACGCGCCCCATCATCTCGGAGTGCCAGAGCTTGCTCATCGAGCACTCCTTGACGAGGTACTCCCCCGCGATGTGCTGCTTCAACAGCGCATCCAGAAAGGCCTGCCCGACCTCCACTTCCGTCGCGCACTCCGCGAGCACGAACCGGGTGTTCTGGAACTTGCTGATCGGCCGCCCGAACGCCTCGCGCTCCTTCGTGTACGCGATGGTGTCTTCTAGCACCTGCACCGCACCGGCCTGGCATCCAACGCCGCACACCAGCCGCTCCTGCTGCAGCTTGCGCATGAGCATGAAGAACCCGGCGCCCGGCTGACCAAGCAGGTTCTCCTTCGGCACCCGGCACCCGTCGAACGCGAGCTCCGACGTGTCCTGCGAGGCCATGCCCATCTTCTCGAGCTTCTTCCCCTTGATGAACCCAGGACGCGTCGCTTCGACGACGAAGAGCGAGAGGCTCTGATGCGGGTTGTCGTCGGGCCCTCCGGTGCGCGCTGCGACGATGCACAGGTCGCAGAGAATCCCATTGGAGATGAACGTCTTCGCGCCATCGAGCACGTACTCGTCGCCCTCGAGCCGCGCGGTGGTCCGGATGCCCGCGAGGTCCGAGCCGGTCCCGGGCTCCGTCATCGCGACCGCGGTGATGAACTCGCCGCTCGCACATCCGGGCAGCCACTTCTTCTTCTGCTCCGGCGTCCCGAACTCGTGAATGTACGGAACGATGATGTCGCTGTGCAGCGACATGGCGAACCCGCTCTCATACACCTTGGCCAGCTCCTCCACGACCACGACGCTGTGGAGGAAGTCGCCGCCTGGACCGCCGTACTCCTCTTCGAGCCACGGACACAGAAATCCCTGCGCCCCAGCCTTGCGCCACGCCGCCCGATCCACGATGCCATTGCGCCGCCATTGCTCTTGGTGGGGCACCACCTCCGTCTGGACGTACTGCCGAAAGGCCTTGCGGAAGAGGTCGTGTTCTTCGCCGAAGAGACTGCGCTTCATGGGAGCCTGTGCTTTCCTGACCAGCCGTTCCCTGGTGCAGAAGGGGTGTCTTGAACGCGCCGTCGAGCGTCGCGCGAGCGACTGAACCATCATTCATATCTGGACCCGCAGCAAATGTTCTTTAACGCACCGCCTTACACCGGCCCGAAAAGCGATCACTTCGACGGCCGGCACTTCCACAACACCGCGCCGATCGAACACGGCAAAGCCAGCGCGTTCCTCAAGTGGATGACGAGCCGCGAGCGCCGAGCGGGCGAAGGGTGGACCCGCATCGATCCTCCGCCTGGTCCGAAGCCTGAAGCGCGCGTCTTCGGCGACACCCTCCGCGTGACGCTCGTGGGCCACGCCACCCTGCTCATTCAGATGCAGGGGCTGAACGTGCTCACCGATCCGCTCTGGGAACCGCGCACCAGCCCGGTCCGTTTCGCCGGTCCCAAGCGCTTTCGTCCAGCCGCGATCCGATTCGACGATTTGCCACCCATCGATCTCGTACTCGTCAGCCACAACCACTACGACCACCTCAGCGTCTCGACGCTCAAGCGCATCGCGGACGCGCACGACACGCCGACGATCGTCACCGGCCTCGGCAACCGGCAGCTGCTCGAGAAGCACGACATCGGCGGCGCGATCGAACTCGATTGGTGGGCATCCACCCGCGTGAACGACGTCACCGTGACCGCGGTCGAGATGCAGCACTTCAGCGGCCGCGGCCCGCGCGATCGCGACGTCACGCTTTGGGTCGGCCTCGTCGTCGAACATCCACTCGCGGGGCGGCTGCTGTTCTGTGGAGACACTGGATACGGCGCGCACTTCGCACGGATCCGCGAACGCATCGGCGCACCCCGTGTCGCGCTCGTCCCCATCGGCGCGTACCAGCCGCGTGCCTTGATGAAACCGGTCCACGTCGATCCCACCGAAGCGGTGCAGGCCCACCTCGACCTTGGCGCTCAGACGAGCGTCGGCATGCACTACGGCACGTTTCGACTGACCGATGAGCCGATGGACGAACCTCCGGCGAAGCTGGTCGAAGCACGCGCTGCCGCGGGGTTGGCCGAGGACGCGTTCCGCATCCTTCCCCACGGGGTCTCCGCCGACCTGCCCTGAGGCCCGCCGTGCTATCCGCGGACCCCGCCATTCGGTACATTGAGCCACGATGCGCACCGGCCCCACCGCCCGGACGCTCTTCCTATCGCTGGACGGGGAGCTCACCGAGGATTCGCTCGAACGGCAGATGAAGCCGATCGACGCAACGCTGGCCGCCAGCAAGCTGACCCATCGACTCCTGATCGATGCGAACGCCATGACCGGATACACATCCGAGGCACGGGGCGCGTTCGTGGACTGGCACCGCACGAACAAAGGGCGACTCGGGCGGGTCGCGATCGTCACCGAACGTACGCTCTGGCACATGGTCATCCGAGCGATGGCGATGGCGAGCGGGCAGCAGATGCGCCCCTTCTCGGACCGTGCCACAGCCGAAGCGTGGCTGCTGGAACCCTCGGACTGAGCAGAGCGGGAGACGGGCTGGACGATCGCAGGCTCTGCGAATCCACCGCAGATACCGCTTGATTCTTTCGTTCTGTCATTTCATCATTTGATGGAATGTTCAAGAGAGCATCCAGCGCCGTCGTGGTGTGTCTGGGATTCTTGGTCGTGGATCCAACCGCGGGCCGAGCGCAGTCGAACGCAGAGCCTCTGACAGAGGCCGACGTCCTTGGGCAGGCCGGTGCCCTCGAACCCGCAGCGCGCGCCGCCCTGACGGCCGCACGTCTTCGCGGCGCCCGAGCTGGGATCGGGCTGGCGCCCAACCCTCGGATCGGGTGGGAACGCCAACAGACGTTCGATCCGAACGCTCAGTCTCAGGACGTCATTCAACTCGCCTTGCCGATCGATCTGTCGGGCCGTCGACGTGCCGCACGGGCACTGGCCGACGCCGACCTCTCCCTCGCAGAAGCCGGCGAAGCGGTGGGCACCTTGGATGCCAGCGCGCTCGCGTTGCAGCGGTTCTACGAGGTGCTGGCGCTCCAGCGTCAGGTGGATGTGCGGGTGCAGAGCCTCGAGGTCCTGGCCGAAGCCGAACGGGTGGTTCAGGCCCGTGAGTCGGCCGGCGATGCGGCGGGCTACGAGGGGATGCGACTGCGACTCGAGCGGCGGCGCGCCGACAGCCGACTCGGCCAACTTCGCGCCACGTTGCAGGCGCGTTCGGTGGAGTTGAGCCGCCAACTCGGACTTCCGGAGCGCCCCTTCGGCGGCGACTTCGACGTGGACGCGCCCACCCTCGACGCGGCCCTCTCCAAGGCGCGCTTGGAGCGCCCCGAACTGGCGGCGCTCGAGTCCTTCCGAGGCCATGCCGAACGGGCTGCCCGCGCTGCCCGCACCGCCTGGCTGCCGACGTTCGAACTCACCGCCGGATACAACCGTCAGTTTGCACCGGCTGGACACGGCTACACGATCGGCGCCGAGATCACCCTGCCCTTCTTCGATCACGGACAGGGCGAAGCGGGCGAAGCGCGCGGCGCAGCGGCCGCCTCCGAACAATGGACGCTCGCGGTCGGCCGACAGGTCGACGCAGCGGTGCGGGGCCGACACGCGGAGCTTCAAGCCCTGCTCGAAACCCGCGCCCGGTTCGCCGAAGGAGCAGCCGAAGAAGCCGATGTGCTCGTGCGTGCCGTACTCGCTGCCTACCGCGAGGGGGAACAACGACTGATCGAGTGGCTCGACGCGCGCCGGGCCGCGATCGAGATCGCCGACCGCGCCATCGAACTCGACCTGGCCGTGCGTCTTGCCGACGTCGCGCTCCGGGCCGCCATGGGAACGCTTTGAACTCGACCTCTCCCCACACCCGACCCGAAGCCCACACCTGCACCCGCCAGTGGCTTTCGGTCGCGTTGATGCTGTCCCTCTCCGCCTTCGGCTGCGGAGAGCCCGAAGACGACCACGGTCACGACCACGGCGAACACGAAGGGCACGACCACGGCGAACACGAAGGCCACGACCACGGCGAACACGAAGGCCACGACCACGACGGCCACGACCACGGCGAACACGAAGGCCACGACCACGGCGAACACGAAGGCCACGACGAACACGCGGGCCACGACCACGGCGACGAATCCGAACCGGTGCACACCACCGAATGGAGCGAGACGCTGGAGGTCTTCGTCGCCCACCCCATCCTCCTGCTCCGCCAGGACGCCGTCCTGGTCGCGCACTTCACGAACCTCGACACATTCCACCCGGCGACCGCCGCGGTCCAAGCCAGCATCGGCGACACCACGCTGCGAGTGGAGACGACAGACGAACCAGGCGTGGTCAGGGCGCAGGTCGACGGCCGTCCGGCCGGGCGGTTCTCGGTGCTCTGGACGGTCGGTGAAGAGACGATCCGAAGCGAACACACCGTCTACCCGCACGCCGCGGCCGCCCATCAAGGCGAGCACCACCACGAGACCGAGCAGATCGAGGTGCCGAAGGAGCAGCAGTGGAGTGTGCCGTTCGCCACCCAGTTCGCGGAGCTGCGTGAGGTGCAACCGACCAGCGAAGTCAGCGGTCAGCTCGTGACCCCGCCCGCCGGCACCGCGCTCGTACACGCCCCGATCGCGGGCCGCATCGTCCCCGGGCGCGACGGAATCCCGAACCCGGGTGCGACCGTCCGACAGAACCAACTGCTCGTGCAGCTTGCGCCCACGCCGTCTTCTCCGGAGGACGCGACGCGCGCACGACTGGGCGTGGTCGGCGCGCAGGCCCGAGTGGAAGAAGCCCAGGCCGACCTCGAGCGCCAGCAGCGGTTGCTCGCCGAACAAGCCACGCCCGCACGTCGCGTGGCCGAGGCGGAGCGGGCGCTGCGGGTCGCCGAGTCCTCGCTCTCGGCCTCGCGGCAGGCGCTGTCTCTCTACTCGGCGGCGCAATCGGGTCGCGGGCGCGGCGGGTGGAGAATCACCGCGCCGATCTCCGGCATCATCGACGACGTCGACTGCAGCCCGGGCGAGACGGTCGAAGGCGGTCACCGGATATTTCGCATCATCGACCCCTCGGTCCTCTGGGTTCGAGCGGAAGTTCCGGAAGGCTGGGCCGCTCGATTCGTCGCCGAAGGCAACGGCGCCTTCCAGTTGCTGGGCGGCGAAGACTGGCACCCGTTGGATGTCTCCGAAGGAGGCACCGCACGCGTCGTCTCGGTGGGTCGTTCGATCGACGAACGCACCCGCACCGTACGGGTCACCTACGAGCTCGTCGCCGACGGAGAGCTGGACTCGACCCTGCGCGTGGGCGCCGCGCTCCGGGTCGCGGTTCCGGTGGGTCGACCCCAGCGCGCGGTCGTCGTGCCGCGGTCCGCCGTCCTCGACGCCGCCGGCCGCAGCGTGGTGATGGCACAGGTCGAAGGCGAACTCTTCGAAGAGCGGACAGTCCGTACCGGCGCGGAAGCGGGCGACTCGATCGTCATCGAATCGGGCGTGGACGCCGGGACACGCATCGTCACGCGCGGCGGTTCCTACGTACGGCTCGCGGCGCATGGATCCGAAACCATCGGCCACGGCCACGTGCACTGAGATAGATCGTGCTCGACGGACTCATCGGATTCTCCCTCCGCAACCGCGGAATCGTCCTGGCCGCGGCAGTGGGCCTGTGCGTGGTAGGCATCATGCGCGTCACCGACATGCCGGTGGACGTGTTTCCCGACGTCAGCGCTCCACGGGTCGCGGTGATCACGAACGCGCCCGGCCTCGCGCCGGTCGAAGTCGAACAGCTCGTCACGTACCCGATCGAATCGATCGCGGCGGGTACGGGCGGGATCCGGCAGATGCGCTCGGTCTCGGCGCCCGGACTGTCGATCGTCTGGCTCGACTTCGACTGGGACACGGACGACGCGGTGGCACGCCAGCGCGTGACCGAACGGGTCCAAGCGGTGACCCTCCCCCGCGGCGCGGAACCCCCGACGCTCGCCCCGGCTTCTTCGGTCATGGCCGAGATCGCGTTCCTCGCCATTCGGTCGAAGCAGAACGAAGACGGCGACGACCTGGTCGACCCCATGACCGTGCGCCGCGCCGTCGACGCCGACATCCGGCGCCGCCTGCTGGCGGTCGACGGAGTGGCGCAGGTGACCGTGATCGGGGGCGAAGCCCGCGAGATGCACGTAGTCGTCGACCCGGACCGGATGTCGAGCTTTGGGCTCACTTCCCACGACGTGGCGGATGCGGTGGAGCGGGGCAGCGCGAACGCGGCCGGTGGCTACGTCACCGAACGCGGCGTCGAGGCGATCGTGCGGGTGCTCGGGCGCGCTCAGGATGCCGAGGAAGTCGGCGCGATCCCCATCGCGATCCGAGACGGAGTGCCGGTGCGGGTGCGGGACGTGGCGGAAGTGAAGTTCGGCCCGCGCGTGCGCCGCGGCACCGGCAGTTACAATGCGCAGTCGTCGGTGATCCTCGGTGTGCTCAAGCAGCCCGAGGCGGACACGATGGCCACCACGCGCGCCCTGGACGACGCGCTCGACGCGCTGGAAACCGATCTCGACCAGCGCGGCATCGAGATCGAGCGGGAGAGCTTTCGTCAGTCGACGTTCATCCAGCGCGCGACCGACAACCTCTTCTCGGTCCTGCTCGACGGTGCGCTCTTGGTCGCGGTCGTCTTGGCGCTCTTCCTCTGGAGCGTCGGCGCGACGATCGTCAGCGTGGTCGCGCTGCCGCTCTCGCTGCTCGTCGCGACCTTGCTGCTCGACTTCTTTGGCCTTCGGCTCGACACCATGACGCTCGGAGGGTTGGCAATCGCCGTCGGCGAGCTCGTCGACGATGCGATCGTCGACGTCGAGAACATCACCCGCCACCTCCGCACGCGCGCCGCGTTGCCCAAGGAAGAGCGCGAGCCCGTGCTCACGACGGTGCTGCACGCATCGACCGAAGTACGTTCCGCGATCGTCAGCGCCACCGCGATCATCGGCCTCGTGTTCGTTCCGCTCTTGATGCTCGACGGGTTCGAGGGCCGCCTGCTGCGCCCGCTCGCGCTCGCGTACCTGCTCGCGATCGGCGGCTCCCTCATTGTCGCGCTCACGGTCACGCCCGCGCTCGCTTCGATCTTGCTCGGCCGCAACAAGTCGGGCGGCACCCACGAACCCTGGGTCCAGCGCAAGATCCTCAAGGGCTACGAACCGCTGCTCCAGTGGGCGGTCCGGCACCCCATCGTCATCGCGCTCGGCTCGGTGCTCCTGCTCGGCGTCGGCGGGCTCGGCATCTCCCAGGCCGGCCGCTCGTTCTTGCCCGAGCTCAATGAAGGCAGCTTGAACCTCGTGATGATCGGGCTCCCCGGCACCTCGCTCGAGGACTCGGACGCGCTCGGGCACCTGGCCGAACAGAAGCTGCTCGAGCATCCGGCGGTCGCATCCACCACGCGCCGCACTGGACGGGCCGACGACGACGAACATGTGCTCGGTCCGGAGACCAACGAGATCGAGATCACGCTCCACGCCGACCGACCTGAGGCGGCAGACCGCGAGCGACTGATCGCCGAGCTGCGAGAGCGTCTCGCGGTGGTGCCCGGCTCACTTTCGTTCGGTGGGCCGCTCGCCCACCGGATCGATCACATGCTGAGCGGCCAGCGTGCCGCCCTCGGCGTGCAGGTGGTGGGCGACGACCTCGACGTGCTGCGACGCGTCGCCGAGCGGGCACGGGTCGCGCTCTCCGAAGTCGAAGGACTGGTCGACGTCAACATCGAGCCCATCGTCGACGTGCCGCACCTCGACCTGGTCATCGACGAACCCGCGGCGAGCAGATACGGGTTCTCGCGCGGCGCCGCCGCCGACGCCCTCGGGCTCGCGCTCTGGGGCGAGGTGGTGGGCAACCTCTACGAAGACGGCGTCGCCACCCCGCTCCGGGTTCGCTACGCGGAGGACATCCGCCACGACCGCCGCCGGTTGCGCGAAGCGCGGATCCCCACCCCGAGTGGCGCACTGGTGCCGCTCGAGGTGCTCGCAGACGTCGGCGAAGAGCGCGCACCCAACTTCGTGATGCGCGAGAACGGCCGGCGGCGGGTCCGCGTCACGGCCAACGTCTCGGGTCGAGATCTCGGGTCCGCCGCCGACGCGGCGCGGGAAGCGGTGGAGTCGAACGTCCTCGTGCCTCCCGGTGTGCGACTCGAACACACCGGCCGCATCGAACAGGAACAGAAGGCGACGAGCCAGCTCTTGCTGCTCGGCATCCTGGCGCTCATCGGCGTCGCGTTCGTCGTTCAGGCCACGCTCGGCAGCGTGCGCCGCGCGGCCATCGTCCTGGTGAACCTGCCGCTGGCGCTCGTGGGGGGCGTGGTGGGCGTTTACATCGCCGGCACGATGTCGGTCGCGACGACGATCGGATTCATCACCCTGTTCGGGATCGCGACCCGCAACGGACTGCTGCTCGCCACCCGGGCGGGAGAGCTCGAGAAGCAGGGCATGGAACACGCGGCATCGGTGCTGGAAGGGGCGCGGCAGCGACTCGCACCGATCTTGATGACGGCGATCACCGCCTCACTCGGTCTTCTCCCGCTCGGTCTCGCGCTCGGCGAACCGGGCGCAGAGATCCAGGCCCCGATGGCCCTCGTCATCCTCATCGGTCTCGCGACTTCGACCGTGCTCAACATGCTCGTGGTGCCGTCACTGCTGACGAAGTGGGGCTAGGTGAGGCCATCACTTCGCTCCCCATCTCCGGCCAGCCGTCACCCGCGTCGCGGGGTCAATGACCACGACGTCTTGGCGTAGCCAATAGAGGTCAGCCGCCGCAGTACTCGGCTGGGATGCACCAATCCGAGAAACATCCCTCTTCCGCTTCCGGGACGGTCCCGGCCGGACACTCGGGCGGATCTCGAAAACAGAAGGTCTCGCAGCTGTCTCCGCGGAGCGCGCGGCAGGTCTCCTCGCACGGACCACCGATGCATCGAACCGCGGGCACGCAGCCGGGAATGTTGCAACGGCTGTCGTTCACACGCACCGCGTCTTCACAGGGGGGCGCTTCGCTCTCGCAGGCGCCGGGCGCGGGCGTCGAGCAGAACCCTGGATCGCCGCAGGACGAACGCTCCGCACACTCGTAGAACGCAGGGTCGACGCAGTCCGCACACGGTCCGGGTTCGCAGGAACTGCAGCATCGGTCGTCGTACCGGGCGACGCACCCGGGGTTGGCGAGGCACGCGACCTCGGTGCGTCCCTCACACGCCCCTGTGGGACACTCGGGCGGGCACGCCATCTCCTCGACGAAGCCGTCTGGGCACACGAACCGGCCGAACTCGCAGACCGCCAAGATCGTCTCGTCCCCGCAGCAGCCCGCTTCCATCGCGCGGCAGTTCGACGGGAACCCACGGCACTCCGGCGGCTCGCCGCAGCGGAACGTCTCGCATGCCCAGCCCATGTCTTCCGGCCGGGGGCAGTACCACTCTCCGTCCACACACGCGGGTGGCACTTCCTCGCAACAGCCGGGCTCGCGGCCCGCGATGGCGCATGGGCTCGTGGGCGGAGGCGCCGAACACGCGCCGGTCGTGTCCGTCCGCGCATCCCGAACGCCCGCGTCGTCCAGTGTCACGTCGTGGGTGTCGGCGCATGCACCGATCGCCAGCACCAGAAGTCCGATCCGCAGTTGCATGCCGACATGCTAGCGCACGATCAGCCAGCCGCAGTACCGCGCCGCTTCGTGGGTCCATCGACCGGATTTGAGCGCTCCGCGGCACAACGCGTGCGGTACCCTCGCGCCATGATGATCGAGCAGCCGCACTCGAACGCGGGTGGCCCGCGATGAAGACGTTCATGCAGCTCATGGGGGTCATCCTGATCCTCTTCGGAGTCCTCTTCCTTCTCGACGCGCTCCATGTGTTCCGCTTCGATCACCCTTTCGTCTCCTGGCACATGCGCTGGGGCCGAGACGCGGCCTGGGCCATCCGCATCGGCATGATCATCCTCGGCATGACCCTCGTCTTCCTGACCCCCAAAGGCGACGACTAGCAGGTTGCTGAAGAACGCCCGCAGGGCGTTCTCGCAGCCTGCCCCTTGCCCCTGCCCTTGCCTTTGCCCTTGCCCGCGGATCAGCGGTCAGATCGCTTGATCAGCGCGACGAGCATCGCGA
>JAXMNT010000005.1:0-256414 GCA_034670305.1 Deltaproteobacteria bacterium | reverse complement strand
ATATTCGACAGCGTGCAGCCTCGCGAAGCGAGCCAGCGGTGTCACCGGGACGGGGTTTGGGGGCTGTGCCCCCAAGAAATATCGAACGGGCTCTCGCCCACCTCGAGCAGGTCGTCGCGATGCTCGTGGCGCTGATCAAGCGATCTGACCGCTGATCCGCGGGCAAGGGCAAAGGCAAGGGCAGGGGCAAGGGGCAGGCTGCGAGAACGCCCTGCGGGCGTTCTTCAGCAGCCTGTCAGACGCGCTGGAACGGGTAGAAGTCGCTGCCGAGTTCCAGGATGCCGGTCAGTTCGTCCAGGGCGAGGCGGGCTTCGTCGGGCAGGGCTGGGTCCCGCAGGTCGTCGGGGGACAGGGACTCGCGGTAGCGGCGTTCGGCCCAGGCTTGGAGCGCCGCGTACCGCTCTGCGCCGAACACACATCCGGGGAGCACGTCGGCGCGCTCTTCGCGGGTGAGCTCTACGCGCAGGCGCAAACATGCCGGTCCCCCGCCGTTGCGCATGCTCTGCCGGACGTCTGGCACCACGCACCCACCGAGGCCGTCGACCAAGAGCCGTTCGATGACGGTCCAGGCCGCTTCGCTGTCTTGGCATTCGCGCGGCGCGACCAAGACGTACCCATCGGAGGTCGTGACGAGCTGAGAGTTGAAGAGGTAGGTCTGCACCGCTTCGGAGACGCTCAGCTCGTCTTCTTGGACCCGCCAGTCGATGAGCTCGATCTCCATCTCGGCGAGGCGGGTCCGGAGCGCATCGACCGCCCCGAGATCCGCGAACGCGCGTTCGTGCCAGAGCAACACCCGTTCGTGTCCGACGCTGATGACGTCGTTGTGGAAGACACCGAGGTCGATGGTGTCGGGCGATTGTTGGAGGAACTCGAACTGGCGCAGGCCGTGTGCGCGCGCCACCGCGGCCGACGCGTCGCGGGTCTGGCGGGCGGGGAACTTCTTCGGGGCGGCGCCGCTGCGGTCTTTGCCGTACACGAAGACCTCAAGCCCTTCGCCTCCGTCGTGCAGCCGGATGTGGTTGGCGGCGCCTTCGTCCCCCAGATCCTGGACCGGCCAGAGCGGCGCGTGATGCACGAACCTCGGGCCTCGAAAAATCGTTCGGAGCGCATGCGCCGTGGCGTCGGGCTCGAGGGAACGGTGGAGTGAGGCCTGCAGGTTGGCCGGGGTGAAGTGCAGGCGGCCGTCTTCGGTGTCGGCGCTCGGGCTGACGGTGGCGGCGTTGGCCGTCCACATCGGCGACGCGCTGTAGACCGCCGCGAGCAGATGCGGCGCTTCTCGCCCGGCCCGCTCGATCGCGCGTTTCTCATCGGGTCCGAACCCAAGCGCGTACAGCAGCTCGGTCCGGGGCCGTTCGTGGGGCGGGAGGATCCCTTGGGGCACCCCGAGCGCGTGCAGCAGGGCCATCTTGCCCAGTCCCTCGAGCACACCTTTGCGCGGTGAGCTGATGAGGCCCGCGTTGGTCGCCGAGGCCATGTTCCCATGGGCCAGCCCTGCGTAGTTGTGGGTTGGGCCCACGAGCCCATCGAAGTTCATCTCCATAGACACCGCGCCATGCCGGGATGGTACGGCCGAACCACAGGTCTTGGGCCCAAACCGCACCGACGAAGCGAAGTTGCCGGAGGGGCTTTGCCCCGCAGGCCGGAGGGGGATGCGCTCATTCCCCACGGACCAACAAACGGTTCCCAGACGGACTGGGGTGGCACTGGATGCCGTTCTGGTGCCCCGAAGGGCGCGTGCTGTTATCCTGGCGGGGAAATGGTGCAGCGCCGAGTTCTCGTGCTGACAGACGAGCCGTCTCTCGGAAGCGCGCTCGTCGAGGCACTGGACCGTGCGCACATCGAAGCGCTCGCGCGCCCCATCGGCGAAGGCCAAGAGTTTGCCGCCATGGACCCGGACTGCCTGCTGCTGCTCGAAGGCGCCACGGGGCAGCGCACGCTGGACGCGCTCACCGCGCTCAAGAAGGACCCTCGAACCCAAGACTGTTCGGTGGTGATCGTCGCGGACGAACGCGACGCAGGCGCGATGATGGAGCGGGCGTTCGACGCCGGCGTGAACGACGTGGTGCGCCGGCCCTTCCTCTCCGCGGAGCTGGTCGCGCGGGTGACCGCGAGTTTTCGGATCCGCAAGCAGGTCGACGAGCTGTCCCACCAGAAGAAGGACGCGGAGGTCATGCTCGAGCTGACCCAGGCGCTCGCCTCGTCGCTCGACTTCCGCGAGATCCTGTACACGGTCGTGCGCCGCATCGCAGACGTCGTGCATGTCTCGCGCGTGTCCATCGTGCTTGCGCCGGAACCGGACGCCGGCGACGTGGGCTACGTGGTCGTCGCCAGCGACGATCAACAGCTGGCCAACCTGCAGCTGGACCTGACCAAGTACCCGGAGATCCGCGAGGTCCTCAAGACCCGCAAGCCGCTCACGATCACCGATGCCCGCACCCATCCGGTGCTGGACATCGTGCGAGAAGACGTCGAGAGCACGGACCTGAGCGCGATGAGTCTGTTCCCGATCGTGTGGGAAGATCAGGCGATCGGGGTGCTCTTCCTGCGCGCCCGCGCCGACCGGGGCGAGCTCTCTCAGCGGGAGACGCACCTCTGTCAGATCGTCGCCAATGCGACCGCGGTGGCTTTGCGCAACGCGCGGGTGATGCAGTCGCTCCGGGACCACACCCAGCAGATCACCTTCGCGCGCTTCGAAGCGGAACGGCGGCTGCGGCAGCTCAAGCGCTACGCCGATCTGTTCGCGTCGTCGGCCGAGGGCATCGCGGTGATCGCCGGCGAGGGTTCGTTGCTCTTCGCCAACCCACGCGCCTACGAAGTGGTCGGTACCCGCTCGGGGGTGCTCGAAGGCAAACCCGTCAACGAGCTGGTCCATCCCGACGATCTGGAGCGCGCCCGCTCGCTCTGGGAGGGGTTCGCTCAGGGCGACTACCCGCGGGGCGTCGATCTCCGGCTTCGCCACGACGACGGGCCCTGGCTCGTGTGTTCATGCTCCTTCTCCGCACTCGAGGACGGCAACGGCGCGGTGCTCGTTTCGTTTCAGGACGTGACCGAACAGCGCCGCACCGAAGCCGAGTTCATCAAGACGATGGAGTTTCTCGAGTCGCTCATCGACGCGAGCGTGGACGGGATCATCGCCTCCGACATGGACGGCAACATCATCCTGTACAACCAAGGGGCCGAGCGCATCTACGGGTACCGCCCCGAAGAGGTCGTGGGGCGCATGAGCGTGCGACAGCTCTACCCGGGCGACGGAGCGGCCGAAGTGTTGCGGAAACTTCGCTCGGATCAGCACGGCGGTCTGGGACGCTTGAGCCCCACCCTCATGGAAGCATTGGGCAAGAACGGCGAACGCATTCCCATCCGGCTTTCCGCCGCGATGATCTACGAGCGCGGCGAACCGGTGGCGACGTTCGGCATCTTCACCGACCTGCGCGAGAAGCTCCGGGTCGAAGAAAGACTCGCAGAAGCACAGCAGAAGCTCGCCTCCACCGAGAAGCAGGCGCTCATCGCCGAGCTCGCTGGCACCGCCGCCCACGAGCTCAACCAACCGCTGACGAGCGTGATGGCTTATGCTGAGCTTCTGAAACGAAAGCTGGAAGAAGGCACGCCCGAGTTTCGAGCGGCCGAAGTGCTGGTCCGAGAGGCCGAACGAATGGCGGACATCGTCAAGAAGATCGGCAAGATGACCAAGTACGAAACGAAGTCCTACGTCGGAGAACAACGCATCCTCGACCTCGACAAGTCGGTCGAGGGGTCGGTGACGGAGTCGGGCGTACGCGACAAGGATCCGGAAGTGAAAGCACTGACGGAGGATCAGGGCACGTAGTGCCAACGGCCACGGGGCCGGCATCGGGGGATGCAACAGAGTGGAAGGGGTGGGGGAGTCAGGGAGACGGATTGGGCGCGGAAAAAGAAAACGGAGACGGCGAGGTCGATGAAGGCCTCCGCGAGTCCTGGGAGAAACGGGAATCCGGTTCTCTGAGGGTTCCGCCGTCGCGTCGGCGCGAACGAATCAGCGAAGTGGATCCGGCCGAACAGCGGGCCTCCGACATCCGTGTCGGCCAGGGAGAAGTGCGCGCCGTCGACCTGGCATCCATCGCGCGGCTGTGCGCTGAGCTCGCCCTCGATGTCTCCGCAGGCGCGGACGAAGAGGACGTTCTCGCCGAGTACATCGCCGCGTTCTCACGCGTGTTCCCCGGCCGTCGACTGATCGTCCGGGTCGTGGATCCGGCGACGGGCGTCGTGGATCTGGTCCGATCCACCGGGCGGCTCTGCTCCCATCCACCGGAACGCATCCGGTTGACCGCCCACGCGCTGGCGATCGCCAACCTCCCGCTCGACATGGTGCGGCGGGCCGGCATCGAGATCGTACCCACCTACGAAGCGGATCTCGCCGAAGGCGCCTCGGGCTGCGATGCGCCCCTGGTCGCGGACGGTGTGCTCTACGGCACCGTCGGCATGGAGTACGCGCCGGACCTCGCGAAGCCGACCGGAGACGACGCGCTCGTGCAGCTCTTCGCGACGCAGCTGGCGGGATCCCTCGCACGCAGTCGAGCGCGCCAGGAGGCGAACTACCTCAGCGGCTACGTCGCGCGCCTGCTCGACCACGCGAATGTCCCGATCGTCGTCATCGACCGCCACCGCAAGGTCCAGGTCGTGAGCGAAGCGCTGTTGCGGCTCGTCGGACAGCGCCGCGAAGACCTCGTGGGCGAAGACTTCCTGACGCTCGTGCCCGAGTCGGAGCAAGGCAAACTGCTCCCCGCCCTCGTCGCCGCCATGCGCGGTCGTGCGATGGACGGATTCGAAGTCAGCCTCGTGAACCCGGAGGGCGGTGTGTCGCGGCTCTCGACCAACCTCGTCTCCGTGCTGGGCGCGGACGGTGTGGTCGAAGGCGTCATCGCGATCGGACGCGACCTCACCGAGCTGCGACGGCTCGAAGGCCAGATCGTGCAGGCCGAGAAGCTCGCCACCCTCGGGCAGCTTGCCGCAGGCGTCGTACACGAGCTCAACAACCCGCTCACGAGCATCTCGGTCTACGCGGAGTACCTGCTGCAGAAGCACCAGAAGGAGAACGCGGAAGCGGGGGACGTCGAGAAGCTGCGCCGGATCGTGCAAGCCTCCGAGCGCATCCTGCGGTTCACGCGGGATCTGGTGACCTACGCGCGGCCGGCCACCGAAGAGCCCCGCGAACTCGACATCGCGGAGGTGCTCGATCAAGCGGTGGTCTTCTGTGAACACGTCATCTCGGAGTCGAGCGCGGTGGTCACCAAGACCTACGCCGAGGTGCCGATGATCCACGGCGTGCGCGGCCAGCTGCACCAGGTGTTCATCAACCTCGTGACGAACGCCTGCCACGCGATGCCGGATGGCGCCGGGCTGCTGACGCTCAGCACCACGGTGTTCAACGACGGGGTCGAGGTCCGCCTCAAGGACAACGGCGCCGGCATTCCCACCGACCAGCTCGACACCATCTTCGAGCCCTTCTACTCGACGAAGGGCGAAGGCAAGGGCACCGGACTCGGCCTGTCCATCGTGCGCAAGATCGTGCAGCAGCACGGCGGCCGCATCTCGGTCCAGAGCCTGCTCGGCGACGGCACCACCTTCCGAATCTGGCTCCCGGCTTCTTAACTGGCACTACGGGCCTGGCCCGCTTCGCGGGACTGGCGGCCCTAATTCGGCGTCCTCCTTTCTGAGGGGGAAGGGTTCCCCCTCCGGCCTACGGCCTCCTCCCCACCTGGGCACATCGACGTGCTCGCCGCCCTTCCTGTGGATGCATGAAGAAGCATCTGAAGCTCTTGGCGGCTGTGCGCGGTCGATGCACTCCCGCCGCCTCTATGACGCACTTGGGGAGTGCACCAGTTGCTCGGCCTGCGGCCTGCGCAGGTGCACGGGGGGAGCCGCCTGACTCGCTGGCGCTGTTCGAGAAATCAGCGGGCTTCGAAGGTGACCCAGCCTTCGGTCCAGTCGTCTCCGCTCGGATCGATCGCGCCGAGGTAAGACGTTGGCTCGAGGCCATCGGGCAAGGTCTCGGATCCGCCGGCCGCGGCCGGAGAGGCGGCATGCGGCTGGAAGTCGCGGGTGAAACCAGCGACGCTCGTCGCGGAGGCGGGCAGTTCGGGGTCCGCCACCACGTTGCCGTTCATGAACTCCCTGCCGCGGAACGCCTCGTCGACGAAGAACATGTCGGTCGGGTCGAAGAAGAGGCTGTTCTGGACGTCGATTCCGTCCGGACCCTCGTCTCTCAGGTAGGTGTCCGAGACGTTGAGCACCCCTCGGAATCCCTGGACGATCGAGTTGAACACTTGGCAGTTGCCGGCTTCGAGATCGACCGCCGTCTCCGAGTCTGTGTTCAGCCCCACCATCGTCAGGTTGGAGGCGACCATGGACGAACGCCGCTCGACCGGATCCGGTCCCTGACCATCCAGCGCCGCCCGATCGTTCGCCGGTGAGTGGTGCATGATCGCGAACTGCAGGGTGCCGCGCCACCCTTCGTCCCAGCGAAACCCATCGGCATCGCCGTTCGAGAGCACGATGTGTCGGAAGTCGGCGCCGCCGCCCCGCACCTCGAGTTGGTCGTCGAACGCGCCGTGGATCTGCACGTGGTCCACGACCGTGTCGGTGCCGCACGCGCCAAAGAACAGTGAGGCGCCGCGCTGGCCACCGCGCACGACGCGCACGTACTCGAAACGGCCGCAGTCGTGGGCTGGATCCGACCCGCCATAGGTCACCCGTTCCGCGATCCCGAACCCGAGGGCGCGGCTGTCGCCCGCCACCGGTGCGTCGCCGAGCAAGTAGAGTCCGCCCCAGTGGCTGCTCACGGCACGGAATACGACGGGTTGTTCCGGCGTGCCGACCGCGTCCATTCGGGTGCCGTTCTGGAAGATGAGCTCGGCGCCGGGCTCGGCGCGAATCAGGGTGCCGGGCTGCACGTCGACCACGCTGGTCCCCGTGACGTAGGTCGTGCCGGCCTTGAGTAAGAACACGTTCGTGCACACCCAGGTCTGGGACTCCGCCAGGATGCGGCCGACCCCCGAGACGAAGCTGCCGACCTCGATCACCGGACGCTCGGATTCCACGCCGCAGGGATCAGGCGGGCCGGTGTCCGGTGCGTCGGGCGGGCCGACGTCGGTGCCACCGTCCACCCCGCCGTCCAGTCGTTCGTCGAGGTCCGCCAGTGGCGTGCACGACGTCAGCGCGAGCAGGACCGCGACGACCGAGGCGCGTGTCCTGGATGTGCGGACCGGCGCAGCGGTCTCCTTCGCGCACATCCTGGAGGCATCGAATCCCGACATGACGGGAGGTTATCAGGCCGCTGCGGACGCGTCGCTCACGCTTCGTCCACTTCGGCCTGGCGAACTCTTGCCCGCAGATACGACACGCCAATCGCGAGGCTGATCGCCGTGACGATGACCGTGAGCGACACCCAGTTGGGCAGGTGCACCCAGTCGTGGGCGATCATCTTGCCGCCGATGAAGGTGAGGATGACGGCGAGCGCGTACTTGAGCTCTCCGAACTTGTGAATCGCGCTCTCGAGCACGAAGTAGAGCGAGCGCAAACCCATGATCGCGAAGATGTTCGACGTGAACACGATGAACGGTTCCGGTGCGACGGCGATGACCGCGGGGATCGAGTCGAGCGCGAAGATCAGGTCCGTCCACTCGATCACGATCAGCGTCAGCCCGAGCATCGTGAGCGCGAGTTTGCCGTCCACCCGGGTGAAGAACTTGCCGGCGTGGTCTGGGCTGTCCGGTGCCACATGCAGCCAACGGCGCAGGCGGGCCACCGTGCCTTCGCCGTGCGTCCCGTCGTCTTCCTTCTCCGGCAGCAAGAGCTTGAGCCCAGTGAAGACGAGGTACCCGCCGAACACGTAGAAGAGCCACGTGAAGTGATGGAGCAACCACAGGCCGCCGAGCAACATGCCAGCGCGCATGACGATGGCGCCGAGCACGCCCCAGAAGAGCACCCGATGCCGGTGGATCGGGTCGACCTTGAACTGATTGAAGACCAGCGCGATGACAAAGATGTTGTCCACGCTGAGCGACTTCTCGAGCAGGTACGCGGTGATGTAGCGGGTCGCGGCGATGGCGCCGTGACCCGGCTCGAACGGCAGCGGCACGCCCTCCGGGCTCAGCAGCGTGGCGTCGAACCAGCCGTTCTCGAAGACGAGGTACACGAAGCCAGTGAAGGAGCTGCCGAGGGTGATCCAGGCGATCGACCAGTAGAGCGCTTCCTTCGCCGTCACCGCATGCGGGTTCTTGTGGAACACGCCCAAGTCGAGCGCGAGCAAGAGCGCCACGAGGACGAGGAACCCTATCCAGAGCCACATCATGAAGACGCCACCTCGGAGCCGAACATAGACACGGACAACTGGGACGGCTGGCGCAGATCGCACATGGGGTCAGACACGAGACACCTCGGCCACGCTTTCGGTCACCACGTCGAGCATTTGCGTCAAGTCGTCCATTGCGATCGTCAGCGGCGGCACGACGTAGACCGTGTCGCCCAGTGGCCGCAGCCACACGCCGCGCGCCTTCGCGGCTTCGTGCACCGCCCAGCCGCGCGTACCGTAGTAGCCGCCGTCGCCGAGGTCGATCGCTCCGATCATGCCGAGCGCGCGGGGGCGCACCGCGCCTGGGATCCCCGCCATTGCGGTGAACGCTGCGGACACCGCCTCGCAGCGCGGGGCCATCTGCTCGAGCACCCGCTCGTCGTCGAAGACGTTCAAGGTCTCGAGCGCGACCGCCGCTCCGAGTGGGTTGCCGGTGTAGGTGTGTCCGTGCATCACCGCCCGCGAGATGTCGCCCCGGAACCGGTCGTAGAGCGACTCGGTCGCCAGCGTGGCCGCAAACGGCAGCAGCCCACCGGTCAACGCTTTCGAGACGCACATCAGGTCTGGCGTGATCTCCGCGTGGTCGCATGCCCACCGCCGGCCCGTCCGGCCGAGGCCGGTGAACACTTCGTCCGCGATGAGCAGCACACCGGTCTCGGTGCACACCTGCCGCAAGTCGTGCAAGAGCGCCGCCGGGTACATCGACATGCCGGCGGCCCCGAGCACCAGCGGCTCCACGATCACCGCGGCGATGGTGGAGGCGTCGCGGCGGAGCGTCTCGGTCAGTCGCGCGAAGAACGCGCGCCACGCGGCCTCGTGCTTCGGAACCGGTTCGTCGTTGTGGGAGAAGAGCAGCGGCCGGAACACCTTGCCGAACTCGTCCAGCGAACCGACGCTCATCGCGCCGAGGGTGTCGCCGTGGTAGCTGCCCGGCAGCGAGAGGAAACGCTGCCGCTCCGGCTCTCCGTTCTGAGCGAACGCCTGGAACGCGATCTTGAGCGCGACCTCGACGCTGGTGCTGCCGTTGTCGCTGTAGAAGACGCGGGTGAGCGGGTCCCCATGCGCCGGTGCGATCTGGCTCAACTTCTGAGCGAGGCGCGCGGCGGGCGCGTGGGTGGCCCCCGCCATGGCGACGTGGGCGAGCTGCGCCGCTTGTGACTGGAGCGCGCCGACGAGGCGCGGGTGGCCGTACCCGAGCGCGGCCGTCCACCAGGAGCTCGTCGCGTCCAAGTAACTGCGGCCGTCGGCGCAATGCAGACGGCAGCCCGACGCCCCCGTGACGATCAGATCGTCACGGGTCGCGTGGGCTTCGCTCGAGGTGTACGGACGCCAGACGTGGGCACGGTCCAGCGCACGGACTTCCTCGAGCGACGGGATGGCCGCAGCGGGCGCCGCGGCCTCGTCGACCTCACTCACGGAGCGTTCAGCAGCTCTCGAGAACGATCGCGATGCCCTGGCCGCCACCGATGCAAGCGGAGCCGACCGTGATGCCGGCGCCGCGGGTGCGGCCGGTGTAGATGAGGTTGGTCGTGATGCGGGCGCCGGTGGCGCCGAGCGGGTGACCGAGGGCGATGGCGCCACCGTTCACGTTGACCTGCTCCTCCGGCAGCTCGAGCTCTCGCTGCACGGCGAGGAACTGCGGCGCGAACGCTTCGTTGATGTCGAAGAGCCCGACATCGCCGAGGGCCAGGCCTGCGCGGTCGAGCGCGGTGCGGATGGCGGGCGCCGGTCCGATGCCCATCATGGTCGGCTCCACGCCGGCCACACCCCACTGCAGGATCTTGGCGAGCGGCGTCAGGCCGCGGCTCTTGCCCCACTCGGCGTCCACGACCACGAGCGCGGCGGCTCCGTCGCAGATGCCCGACGCGTTGCCGGCCGTCACGACTCCGTCCTTCTTGAAGACCGTCGGCAGCTTGCCGAGGATCTCCATCGTGGTGTCGGGGCGCGGGTGTTCGTCTTTGTCGAGCGTCTTGGTGCCGCGGCGCGACTTCACTTCGACCGGTGCGATCTCGTCCTTGAAGGCGCCCGCTTCCTGGGCGGCGGCCCAGTTCTTCTGGCTGCGGAGCGCGAATGCGTCGGCCTCTTCGCGGGTGACCTTGTACTTGTCGGCGAGGTTCTCCGCGGTGACGGCCATCGGCGTCTTGCAGTAGCTGTCCGTAAGCGCTTCCCAGAGGGTGTCCACCATCGCGGGCGGGCGACCGAACTTGGCGCCGTCGCGCAGGCCCCACACCGAGTGCGGCGCTTGGCTCATGTTCTCCGCGCCGACCGCGAGCACGGCCTTCGCTTCACCGAGGAGGATCTGTTCGGCGGCGTTCACGACCGCCTGGAAGCCGGAGCCGCAGAGGCGGTTGACGGTGAGCGCGGGCACTTCGATCGGCACGCCGGCTTTCAAACCCACGTGGCGCGCGCCGTAGATGGCGTCGGCGCTGGTCTGCTGCACGTTGCCGAGGATCACATGGCCGAGTTCGCCCGGCTCCACGCCGCTCTGGGCGAGGGCGGCGTTGCTGGCGAGCACGCCGAGGTCGATGGCGCTGATGCCTTTGAGGGTGCCGTTCATCGCACCGAAGGGGGTGCGTTTCGCGCCGACGATCCAGAGTTCTTTGGAGAGTTTCTTGGCCATGGAGGTTTCCTTGTTTGGAGCGGATTTTCCGCCCGGGGTTGGTCCTTGGGGCGGGCGCCGCGAGGGCACCCGAGCCACGCGTGTAGAACCCATTGGCGCCGGACGCCAGGAGCATTGGCACAGCACCGGGAGACCGACTGCCTGCTTTCCGACGCCGCGAGGCCGTGGTAGGTGGGCCCATCGCGACTTCAGACGGGGTCGCACGGAGGACCTCATGAAGAAGATCACGACCGCGAGCGCGCTCGCCCTCATCGTCGCCCTGGGTTGCGGCGGAAACGAAGAAGAAGCCGAATCGGCCGCCAACGACCTGGCGGCATCGCTCCAGGCAGCCGCCGACAACGCAGCCACCGCCGCAGCGAATGAAGCGGCCGCAGCGAACACCGAAGCCGCGACCAACGCCGCCGAAGCCGCGACCGGTGCCAACCAGGCCGGCGAAGGACTCGCCGCGCTCGGGCAGGCACTCGGCGCAGCCGTAGCCGCCGGCGAAGCAGGGGCCGAAGGCGGCTCGAACTGCGAGCAGGCCTACAGCGGCGCGCAGGCCATGATGGCCGCGCTCACCAAGCAGCTCGGCGAGGGCAGCGGCCAGGGCATGCCCGACCGCGACACCTTCCTCGAGGCCTGCAACCAGCTCCCCGAGAACGCCCAGCAGTGCATGGTCCCGGCCTACGCCATGGCCAACATGGAGACCTGCCGCGCGATGCAAAACGACCCCGAGGTCCAGCGCATCCGCGCGCTCATGCGCCCCCAAGCGGCCAACTGAGCCAGACCCACATTCGGCCCGCATCCGCGGGTCCGAGCGACGAGGCGGGGAGGCAACTCCCCGCCTCGTCGCGTTAAGACCCTTGCCCATGCCCGTGCCCTTGCCCTTGCCCTTTGGGTGGTTCCGGCGTCAGCTTCGGCTTCGGCTTCGGCCTCGGCTTCGGCGTCGGATTCGGCTTCGGCCTCGGCTTCGGCTTCGGCGTCGGCTTCGGCTTCGGATTCGGCCTCGGCGTCGGATTCGGCTTCGGGTTCGGATTCGGCTTCAGGCTTCGGCTTCAGGCTTCGGACTCAGGCTTCGAACCCCAAGGGCAAGGGCACGGGCAAGGGCACGGGCAAGGGATCTTTGTTTGGACCTGCTATGGCACTCGAGATGGGCGGGACGACGCGCGCTTGGCTGGGCTTGATCGTGGGGGCGGTGGTCGTCGCCGCCGTGCTCCGGCTGGGCCGCGCCGAACGGTCGGTGTGGCGCACCGCGGCGCGTTGGTTCTGCGGGGGCGCCGGGGTGCTGATGGTCACGACCATCGTGGCTGCGGAGGCGCCCGTGCAGGTCGTCGCCGCGGCGGGGTTGGGGATCGCAGCGCCATCGGTCGCGTGGGGCCTCGGCGGTCCGAAACACGACGGAGTGTCCTGGCCGCACCTCGCCTTCGCGACCGGCCTGACACTCGCCGGCGCGGTGCTCTTCGGCGCGCTCTTGCCGCTCTTGCCATCGATCGGGCCGCTGCACTGGTCCGGGCTCGGAGACGCCCACGGGTACGGCTCTCCGACCAAACTCTGGTGGTCGCTCGTGCCGCCGATCGTGGACGTGGCGCTGGTCGTCTGGGCCGCGCACGTGCTGGAGGGCGCGCGCAACCGCCGCGCACTCCTGCGTTTGGCCGAGTGGATCCTGACCGGCTGCACCGCAGCGGTGGTGGTCTTGTGGATCGGCGCGGCCCTCGCCATGGCGCCCGGCGGACCGTCCATTCGCTGGGCGCTCCTCGGCGCCTCGGCGACCCTGGCCGCCGCGCTGCTGGCCGGGTTGGCCCTCCACGCGCCCACGCTGCTCCGTGCACCCACGAGCGGACCGAACTAGGGCCGCCAGTCTCGCGAAGCGAGCCAGGCCACGAGAGGACGCCCGCGAGAAGGTGCTCACCGTGCGTGCACCTGCGCAGGCCGCAGGCCGAGCAACTGGTGCACTCCTCAATCGATCCCCGAGAGCGCCTCAAGGAGCGCCTGGACGCGCGCAGCCGCCAACTGCGTCAAAGCGCTTCTTCACTGCACCAATCGATCGGGCGGCGAGCACGTGCAGGTGCGACGGGCGCGAATTAGGGCCGCCAGTCGAGCGAAGCGAGCCAGGCCCGTAGTGCCAATCAGAAAGTGTAGACGCCGCCGATGTGCATCGCGAACTGGCTGATGGCGAAGCTGAAGTCGCCGAGGCCGGGCTCGTCGCCGTAGACGCGGCGGTGACGGATGCCGAGCTCGGTGAGAATGCCGATGCGGCCGATCATCAAAGCCGCGCCGCCCATGAAGCCGAGGTTGAAGCCGTAGAGGGAGTCGTTGATGCTTCCGCCGTCGCCGAAGAACGCGCTGAAGCCGAAGAGCAAGGCGCCGAACGCTTCGAGGTCGATCGATTCGGTCAGGTGGATGACGTAGCGGCCTTTGACGGAGCCGATGATGTCGAGGTCGAAGTCCCCGTCGCGGTCGATGTCGTCGCCCTTGAACGAGACGAACTCGACGCCACCGCCGATGGCGAGGAACTGGCTGATCGGGAACTCGACCCGGGTGCCCATGCCCAAGGTTGCGTCCATGTCGCCTTCGGCATCCCCGAGATCACTGCGGAATTTGCCCTGGCCGAGGAACTCTCCGATGAAGTAGAGCATCACGCGGTTGGCGTCCGGATCGTACTCGCGGTCGCTGGTCGGCACATTCTCGACCCAGCCCGGGTCGTTGCGCTGAGCGCTCGCGAGGTTGGGGAGCAAGGCCGAACAGACGATGGAGACCAACAGAAGGGTTCGCATGACTTACCGTCTCGCAGTCTCTGGGCGCCGGTCAACCCTTCGGTGCGGCCACCGGGCGACTCCTACACAGGCCTACACAACGGCCAAGAGACCCCACGAACCGGCCGAGCAGCGTACAGTGGCGGTGGTCGTCGGTGGCGCCGGGTTTCTTGACTTCACGGTTCCATCGGCGGCCACTTCTCAACCGTTGATCGGCCACCACTCGCCAGCCAAGGGCCGCCCTGCTACGGCGGCGCGTGCCGGATGGCTTGTTCGAACCTGCGCTCCTCCTCTTCGGGTTGGTGGTGCTCGCCAGTTACACGGTACAGACGGTGTCCGGCTTCGGCAGCATGCTGGTGGCCGTCACCCTGGGCGCACACCTCTTGCCCATCCCGATCCTGCTCGCGCTGGCGGTGCCCCTCTCCATCCTGCAGACGACCTACATCTTGGTCCGCCACCACGATGGGGTCCGTTGGCCGCTCCTGCTCCGGCGCATCCTGCCACTCATGGCCGCCGGCATGGCGCTCGGCTACTTCGTCTTCGCCGACATGGCGCCCGCCTTTCTTCGGCGCGGCTTCGGCGGATTGATCCTGCTGCTCTCCATTCGCGAACTCTGGGCCAAGTTCGGATCCAAGAAGCCCGCCGCCGACACAAAGATCGACGGCGCGTCTCCGGAACCGGCAGGAGGGATGCATCCGGCCGCATCGATCAGCGCGATGTTCGGCGCCGGCGTCGTACACGGCGTGTTCGCGACCGGCGGACCGCTCTTGGTCTACGCGCTGGGCAAAGAGGGGCTCGACAAACATGCCTTCCGCAGCACCCTCGCGGGCGTCTGGTGGGTGCTCAACGTCGCCCTCGTGGTCGGCTTCGTACTCGACGGCCGCTACGACGCCACGGTCGCATGGCAGTCGCTCGTGCTGCTTCCCGCCCTTCCGCTCGGCATCGTGCTCGGTGAATGGTTGCACCACCGCGTCGACGAAGATCGATTCCGCATTGGGATCTTCTTCCTGTTGATCGCGGCGGCGATCAGCCTGCTGCTTCGCTGAACGACTTCCATGCGGTGCTTCTCCGTGGGTGCGGGGCGGCCGCGAGCAGTTGACGGATCCGCCGTGGGCCGGCAGGAGTGAGGCCATGGCCCTGCACACCCTCACCGCGACCGAACTCCTGCCCATGCTCCACAGCGGCGACGTGAGTGCGGTCGAGCTCGTCCGGGCGCTGCACGCGCGCGCCGACGAATGCGAACCCCGGGTGGGTGCGTTCGCCCACCAACTGCGGACCCAAGTGCTCGTCGAGGCCGAGCGCGCCGATGCCCTGCGCCGGGACGGAGAGCCGCTGCCTCCGCTTCATGGATTGCCGCTCACGATCAAAGAGAACCTCGACACCCGCGGCCTGCCCTCGACGCTCGGCATGCGCGCACGCAAAGACGCGATGGCCGACCGCGACGCCGTGGTCGTGCAGCTCGCCCGCGAAGCCGGCGCGCTCGTGCTCGGCAAGACCAACGTACCGCAGACCTTGCTCTCGCCGATGGAGTCCACCAACGCGCTCTTCGGCACCACCCACAACCCGTGGCGCCATGGCCATGGACCGGGCGGCTCGAGCGGCGGCGAAGGAGCCGCGATCGCAGCGGGCATGAGCGTCGCCGGCGTCGGCACCGACATCGGCGGTTCGATCCGAACGCCGGCTTCGTTCTGCGGCATCTGCGGCATCAAACCCACCAACAGCCGGTGGTCGAACGTGGGCTCCCAGGGCGTTCTCAAAGGGCAGGAACACGTGCGCGCTCAGTGCGGCCCGCTCGCCCGTTCGGTCGCCGACCTCACGCTCTTGCTGCGCACCCTCGACACCCCGAAACACGCCGCGCTCGATCCGCTCGTGCCTCCGTTGCCCATCGGCGATCCGGCCGAAGTCGACCTCGCCGGGCTCCGCGTCGGCTACTACGAAGACGACGGCTACTTCACGCCCGCTGCGTCGATGCGCCGCGGCGTGCGGGTTGCGGCCGAGCTGCTCGAAGCCGCCGGCTGCGCCGTGGAGCGGTTCACCCCGCCGAGTGTCGAGGAGCTCGTGCACCTCTACTTCTCTGGGCTCACCGCCGATGGCACCGCCACGCTCTGGGAGGCGCTCGACGGAGAAGGGTTCATTGCACCGCTTCGCACGCTCGGGCGCATCGCGCGCATGCCGGCTCAGGCCCGCAAAGGACTCGCCAAAGCGCTCGGCCTGATGGGCGAGAAGCGCCTCGAAGGCATGCTGCTCTCGCTCGGCGAGAAACGGGTGAAGCTCTTCTGGACGCTCGTGAACCGGCGCACGGAACTTCGCAGCGAAGTGCTGCGCGCCTGGGATCTCGCCGGCATCGACGTGCTGCTCGCGCCCGCGTACATGACCACCGCCGCCCCCATCGGCATGGCGCACGACTTCACACTCGGGTTCTGCGATCTGGCCCGCTACAACATCCTCGACTTCCCGGCCGGCGTCGTGCCCGTCACCCGCGTCCGCCCCGACGAGACCGACCGCAGCACCCTGAACGACCGACTCGACAAACGCGCCGCCGCCATCGAACTCGCCAGCGCCGGTCTGCCGGTCGGCATCCAAGTCGTCGGCCGCCCCTGGCGCGAAGACCAAGTCCTCGCCGCGATGGCCGGCATCGAAGCCGGCGCAAAGAAGCGCGAAGACTTCCCGGTCACCCCCGTCGACCCGCGCTAGGCAGGGAGCCAAAGGCGACCTGCCCCCGTGCCCGTGCCCGTGCCCGTGCCCTTGCCCGCGTCGTGGACGCCGTGTGTTTCGCGACGGCGAGGCCGCGAATCGGTCGGTGCCACGCGGCGCAGCTCCGCAGCCGCGCGACGCGTAGGAGGTTGTATGCGGCGCCGGCCAGGTAGGCGGCGAACTGTGTCTTGCGTCTGCCTCGATATCGCGTGCGTCTGAGTCCCCCGACGCTCTTGAGCCATCCGAAGATCGTCTCGATGCGCATCCAGATGCGCTGCGTAGCCGGCGTGCCGTGTCGTACGCCGAGCGTCGCAGTCCCAAGGAGAAGGCCCGCTTCTATCGGATGGCCCGGCGCTCCGCGATCGAGGTCGTCTCCTGGCTCGAAATCACGGACCGTCGGGCCGAGGCATCGAGGCCCGATATCGAACGGCTCTCGCCCACCTTGAGCAGGTCGTCGCGATGCTCGTCGCGATGATCAAGCGATCTGACCGCTGATCCGCGGGCAAGGGCAAAGGCAAGGGCAGGGGCAAGGGGCAGGCTGCGAGAACGCCCTGCGGGCGTTCTTCAGCAGCCTGCTAGCCAGGTTCTACAAGAGCACGATGTCTTCGACGTCGAGCGCTTCTTGCGCGACGACCGAACGGGTCTCTTCGTCGCGCTGGGTGGCGGTCTCGTAGAGTTCGCCGAGCAGCTCCGGGTGCTGCTTGATCGCTTTGTGGAACTCGTCCCGCGCGAGGCAGAGCGCCACCGTCAGATGCACCGCGCGAACCGTCGCGTTGGCTGGACGCCGCAGCACCAGCGAGATCTCGCCGACCACATCGCCCGGTCCGAGTTCGGTGATGCGCAGCTCGTCTCCGTCGCTGTCTTGGCCCACCACCTCGACGAGACCGGACGCGATGAGAAAGAGGCCCACGCCTTCTTCCCCTTCCACGAGCAAGGCGTCGCCCGGTTCGAAGTGGGCCGTCTCGAAACGCTGGACGAGGTCGAGCCGTTCGCTCGCATCCACCGCGCCGAGGATCGCGCTGTGCCGAACCAGGTTCGACAACATGCGCTGCCGGCAGAAGCGAGAGAGGGCTTCGCCGACCACCGGCACCTTGGCCGCGGTCTTCTCGAGCGCTTCCCGCGAGACCACCAAGAGCGTGCACGGTTCGCCGGCTTCGACCGCCGCGGCGCGCGGTGCTTCGCTGACGAGCGCCATCTCCCCGAAGATCGCACCCGGTCCGAGGCCGGCGAGCACCAGTTCCTTCTCGCCTTCTTCGGCCCGGCGCACGACGCGGCACATGCCCCGCGCGACCACGAACGCCTCGCGGCCTTCTTCGCCCTGCGTGACGATCTCGTCGCCGGGACCACAGTCCTGCAACTCGAGCGCGTTGAGGAAGTCGCCGAGCGCCTTCGGAGGCAGGTCGGCAAAAAGTGGCAATACCGGCACTGGCTGATCCGCCGCGATGGCGTCGTCGGTGGCCAGGTACTTCTGGATGGCCGCCTCGGCCCGGTCCCAGAGCGCGTCGCCCTTCAACTTCGCGAGCGGCCCGAGCGCCACCTCCGGTGGAAGCGGAGGGGGTGTCGGTGCCACGTCGGCGAGCCGCTTCGAGCCCTTGCCAAAGACCTTCGCGATGCCGGCCCGGAGCGCGTCGCCGTCCTCGCCCCCGTCTTCGGCCACGGACGCCGCCACCACAGCCTGCGGCAGGTCGCCGCGCCGCACGAACGCGTCGACCAAACGCAGCGCGACCTCGGTCGCGACGAAGGGTCGATCGTTCTGGATCAGCAGGTCGGCTGCGAGCAGCGCGGCACCGAGCTGGTTCGGGTCGGCGTCGAGGAGCGCGATGCAGCCCCGCAGCGCACCGGGGACGTCGTCGGCGCAGCGCGCCGCATGTGCTTCATCGAGTGGAGATCGAGGCATGGCGGGCCGGGAGCATACCTTTTTTCTGGCCACTACGGGCCTGGCTCGCTTCGCGAGACTGGCGGCCCTAAGTCGCGCCCGTCGCGCCTGCACGTGCTCGCCGCCCAACCACTGAGGGATGAAGGAGCGCTTGAAACCACTGGCGGCTGCGCGCGTCCAGGCGCTCCTTGAGGCGCTCTGGGATCGATTGGGGAGTGCACCAGTTGCTCGGCCTGCGGCCTGCGCAGGTGCACGCACGGAGCCGCCTGACTCGTCGGCGCTGTGAGGTGGCCTGGCTCGCTTCGCGAGACTGGCGGCCCTGGCATGAGAAACGCCGCGCTCCTGATGGAACGCGGCGTCTCGGTCTACCCGACGAACGTCGGTTACTCGACGATTTCGGCGCGCACGGCGGCGATGTCGAACGAGGCGCTGAAGCCGTCTTCGAACGCCATCTCCATCACACAGTTCTCACGATCGGTGCGGGTTCCGTCGCCGTCCACGCACCCGACGATCACGGGCTGACAGCCACGCGGGCCGTCGCGGTCGACGATGAAGCGCTCGAGTCCGTCGCCGTCGAGGTCCACGTCGGGCTGGCTGCCGCTGAGCGGGAGGATGAATCCGCGCGGGGTGCCACCGACGAGCACGTCCGCGAAGTTCGTCGTGCGGCCGCTGCCGTCGCAGGGCTCGGCCGGCATGCCGGTGAACATCTCGATGATGTTCGGGATGAACGCGAGGGTGGAGATCGGCACGACGCCGCAGAGCTGGCCGTCTTCGATGCCGTCGACTTCACCACCGGAAGCGGTGGTGGTGCCGCGCAGCTGCGCGAGCCGGAGCTCGATCGGGATGAACCCGAGCGGCAGCTCAATGTCTTCGGGACCGCCCGAGAGCATGCGGCTCGAGACTTCACTCTCGAACGAAGCGACGGGGTTGCCCTCCGCGTCGAAGCCCATGTTCTGGGTGAACTGACCCGAGCCCGAGAGGTTGTTGTCGGGGTCTCCGTCGGCGTCGTCGCCCTGCATCCACGCGACCGTGAACGAGTCGTCGTTGGCCATGCTCGGGTCGTTCAGGTTGAGGAGGTACATCAAGAGGATGATGTCGGTGCCGGCCGCATCGGCGAGGAACATGTCGTTCGCGAGGCCACGCAAGCTGCCGAGCGCTCGGCTGAACGCGTTGTCCGGCTCGCCGTCGCCGCTGTAGTCGCAGCCGTCGGCCGGACCCGCGATGAGCAGCTCGCTCAGCACGAAGCTGATCTCTTCCTGGCAGTCGAGGCCACAGCCGTCGAAGCGGGTGACGGGCGAACCGTCGTCGCACATCTCACCCTCGTCGACCATGTCGTTGCCGCACATCTCGAGCGAGCGGCAGTCGCCGCTGCATCCGTCGCCGTCGTCGGTGTTGCCGTCGTCGCAGACTTCGCCGATCGCGCCGTCGACGATGCTGTCGCCACACTCTTCGGCGCTGCCGCAGTCGCCGCGGCATCCGTCGCCGCTTCGGTTGTTGCCGTCGTCGCAGACTTCGCCGTCGTCGGTGTTGCCGTCACCGCAGTAGGCCTCGCGTTGACACTCGGAGTCGCAGCCGTCGCCGTTGTCGAGGTTGCCGTCGTCGCACTGCTCGGTCGGGTCGAGTCGGCGGTTGCCGCACTCGACTTCGATCTGACACTCGGAGTCGCAGCCGTCGCCATCGAGGGTGTTGCCGTCGTCGCAGTCCTCACCAGGATCGACGTTGTCATCGCCGCACTCGGGCACCGCAGGCGCGTCGACGCCGGGGGCATCGGCGCGCTCGCCGGTGTCGACGGGAGTGGCATCGAACCTGATGCCGGCGTCCTCATTCACCATCGTGCTGTTCGAACAGCCAAAAGCGAGACCAGAAATCGTACACAGGGCGAGCAAGCGGCGCATGGCGGGAACCTCCTAAGCGGGCGAACTGTATCCGACGAAAGGGACAAACCCAAAGGAGCCTACGCACGGTCGGTGTTCGCGACGAGGATGACCCGGGTCGCCCCCGCGACCACACCTGTTAGAGGATCGCTCGTGACCTCCATCGAACAGCTCGCGTGGTCCCGCACCGCGGCTTCGCCCCACGACCGCGACACGGCCCAGCTCATCGCGCGATACGTGGTCGACCAAGTCGAACCACAGGTCGACAACCGGTTCCTGGTCGAGCAGGAGCGCAAACGGGATTCATTTGGTGGGTACTGCGTGCAGCTGCAGCCCCCGAAGCCCGGCGAGGCCGTGTGGCTCGGGCAGGTGTCGGACAACCTCGTCGGAGCCGCGCCTGGGGTCGCGCTGGCCTACTCGGTGGTGCTCTTCCCCTTCGTGGACGACGCGCCCCCGCCGCCCAGCAGTGGCCACGAGATGCAGTGGTGGACCGTGTCTCGGGACAAGGGGCAGACAAAGGTCTGGAACACCGGGAGCTGGGACGAGTGGGCGATCCACGACCACGTCGTCTCGCCGGCGAAGCTCTTTCGCGGGGGTGCTTCGCCGATGATGCGCCAGGCCCTGGTGCGGCTCGGCATACACATCTGATGTACACGGCCCGTGCATGTGGGGTCGGTTGCCTGGGACACCGAACCGAACGGTGAGGGGGAAAGCGGGACTTCCCCCTGGCACAGCGCTCGCAATGCAATGGCCGATGCTTCGCTCCACCAAGATCCTCGTGCTCGTCCTGTGGGCCGCCGTCTGGGCCGCTGTGCTCGTCTGCCTGCCGCCCATCGCCCAACCGGCCGCCTACCACGGCTTCGCCGACCAACGCGTGCTCTTCGGGATCCCCAACTTCGGCGACGTGGTCAGCAACCTCGGCTTCTTGCTCGTCGGCTGCCTCGGGCTGACCTCGATCGTGTTCGGCCGCGCAAGGAAGGTGTTCGACGAGCGGTGGCACGCCTGGCCGTACCTCTTCTTCTTCGGCGCGGTGGCGCTCGTCGGCGTCGGCTCCGGCTACTACCACTGGGCCCCGAGCAACCCGACGCTGGTCTGGGACCGCGCCACCATGACCCTCGCGTTCATGTCCCTCTTCGGCGCGGTGGTCGCGGATCGCGTCGACCTGCGCGCCGGGGTGCGCAGCCTGCCGGCGCTGCTCCTCATCGGAAGCGCGAGCGTGGGCTGGTGGGCGCTGTCCGGCGACGTCGGCGCGTACCTCGTGCTCTCGCAGATCTGGCCGCTCACCTCGATCCTGCTGATCGTGTTCCTCCTCTTTCCTTCCAAGGACGGAGTGATTCGTTACATCGACGGGCGCTACGTCGCGCTGGTCGCGCTGCTCTACGGCGGCGCCATCGCGTGCGAACAACTGGACCACGCGGTGTTCGCGTGGACCCACGGCGTCGTGAGCGGACACTCGCTCAAACACATCGCGGCCGCGTGTTCGGTCGGCGTGGTGCTCCCGATGTTGCTGACCCGGCCCCGGCGACAGCGCGCGGTGGCGAGGGAGACGGGGAACAAGAACCCCGAGTTGCGGGGTTGTCTCGAGACGTGAGAGGACGCGAACCAGACCGTGGGTGAGGCCGCAGTGGACGGCGGTGTGAAACCGTCTGCGGGAAACACCGCAGCAGAGGGCAGCCACAACGTGGCTGCGTCCCCCTCGTGGGCCATGTGCGCCCTGTGCATACCGTTCGGCCTGCTCCTGCTCGCACTGGTGCGGATCGGGTTCGACAAGCTGCCGCGCGGCTTCGGGTTCGGCCACTGGCGGCTGTGGAGCTTTGAGATCCTGCCGGCCGCGCTCGCCCTCTGCCTCTTGGCGGGCGTTGCACTCTGGCGGCGCCGGCCCTTCGTCCTGCGAGGCGTCTTCTTCGTCGCGGGGCTGACGTTCCTCGCCACCTCGGTGCTGCTGCTCGCGCTCTTTCGCGCGAGCAATCCGTACCTCGCGGCCGGGCCCGCGGTGCTCGGTCTCGCAACGCTCACCCCGGTGGCGTTGCTCCGCCGCGCGCGCCCGGAACGTCCTCGGCTGACTTGGAGCGTGCTTGCGGCAATCGCCGTGGCCAGTGCGTTCGTGCTGGTGTGGAGTCTGCGCGCGCCGGATGCCTCCACCCTGCCGTCCGACGCGGCGCTGCATCGACCGCTTCCGGAGAACCTCGGTCCACTCGTCCTCCGCCGCGACGACGCGCACACGTCGATGCTCCCGGAGCAGACCCGTCGACGCACCGCGCGCCCGGCGGTCACGCCGCATCCGCTGGACGAAGGCGACGGAGTGTTTCGAGTCCGGGAGGACGGCTTCTCGCTCGACGTCGATCCGCACCTGCGCTTTCAATCCCGTTCCGAAGATCGGTTCTGGACCGCGTTCGCCTGGCATGTGCAACACGCGACCGACGCCGAGCTGATCGCGCGCCGACTCGGCACGCACGAAGTCGAAGCGCAGTGGCGCACGAGCGACGGTCTCGAGACGACCTTCGTGTCCCGCAACGCGGAGTCGAACGACGTGCGGATCGACGCGCGCTTCGATCTCGCGCACGAGGTCTTCACGCACCTGAGCACGTGGACGAACATCCGATTCGAACGCAACGCCGTGGCAAGCGACCCTCGTGAGAACCCGAACACGCGGGTCGGATTCTCTCCGTGCGCCGAGACGCCGATCGAGGTGTTCGTCGCCGACTACCCCGAGGGGCGCCCGGTGCGCTTCGCCTACATGACCGAAGACGAACGGTTCCTGGTCGTGGAAGCGACCACCGGCGAGAAGGGACCCTTCGAGACGCTCTGCGAAGGCCGCCTCCGCCGCGGCGACCCGCTGACGATCGAGTTCTACCGGGACGACGCGGTGGTCGCGTCGACCACCCTCATCGACTTCTCCGCGCAAGCCAGCACCGAACCCTCCCCCACCGCCGGCTGGGGCGTGCCCCAGAACGCACTGCAACTCATGCGCCTCTCCGACGACGCGCTGGCAGTGCACGTCACCCTGGCCGCCACCGGCATCGGCCGAGGCTGGGACACCGTCGGCTGGACCCCCGGCGTGTACCAAAACCGCATCGACGTCTCCTACTGACGCGACGGGCCTGGCTCGCCGCCGTCGTGCTACCGATGCGGTGATGAAGTGGACACCCTGGCCCCGCGGCTTCTTTGCGGTCACTCACCCGGAACGCGACGGTGGAGGCTACCGAGAATGGCGCACGCGGCTGACGCAGCTCGCGGAAGACGATTCGGACGCCGCCGTGGCAGCGCTCGAGGAGGCGGCGAAGGAGCTGCCGTGGCACGCACGCCGTTTGGACGAGGGAATCGCACGGGCGTTTGGCAAACGAATCGAATCGACCCCCGCGCTGCGGCTCGTGCGCAACCTGCACATCCGGGTGGGGGACCCGAAACTGATCATGTCGGTGTTGCGCAATCCGCACCTTCAGCAGGTTCGGGCGGTCGAACTGTGGCCACGGCGACAGGTGTCCAAGATCGTCGGTGCGCTGCTCGATTCCTGCATCGAGGCGCCGAGCTCAGTCCGGTTCGCCGATGCCAGAATCGATCGATCGGGGCTCTCTGCGCTCCTCGGCGATGCGCGCTTCGCGGCGGTCCGTACCCTCGGGCTCGAAGGGGCCAACCTCAAGAACGCGGGCTTCGCGTGGCTCGCCGAGCAGAAGCTGCCGAACCTGGAGGTGCTGGATCTGCTGTACGCCGCAGACCGCATCTCCCCGAAGACCACCAAGGCCTTGGCACGGGCGCCGTTCACGCCCCAGCTGCGCTCGCTGCATCTCGGGTCGGCTGAGTACAAAGCCAAAGAGAAGGCTTGGCTTCCCTACTTCGAGGAAGCGGACTTCTCCAAGATGCGCGATCTCTACCTTGCTCTCGACCTCTACGACTCCGACCTCGAGCGGCTTGCGCAGCGGCCACTGCCCGAGCTCGTGAGCCTTCGTCTGCAGAACCCGTGGGAGTTCTCGGAAGCCGCGCTCGTCTCGTTCTTGCGCAACGCCGAGATGCCCTCGCTTCGGCGTCTCGAGATCTCAAGTGTGTCGTGTACCGACGCGATCGCTCAGGCGTTGCTTGACGCGCCCTGGTACGAGCACCTGGTGCTGCTCTCGTTCGCCAAAGGCGAGGGCCGGGACCGGCTCGAGAAGGATGGGCGACTCCCGCTGCCCGCCAAGGCCGCGGACGCGCCGGTCTCGAGCGCGACCTACACGACGCAAGACGAACGCTGGTGATCCGACGGCGTCTCTGCCAGCCACATCCTTTGCGGGAGCAACCGCGAACTGAATGAGACGTCTGTTAACTTTCTCGTGGGCGACGTTCACCACTCGCCGGTGCTGGGCATGCTCGCCCACGGTTCCGCCGGCGGCAGCGCTTCGCCGCGCTGCAGCAGTTCGACTGAGATCTCGTCGGGGGAGCGGACGAAGGCCATGCGGCCGTCGCGGGGTGGGCGGAGGATGGTGACGCCGCTTTCCTGAAGCGAGGTGCAGAGGGCGTAGATGTCGTCGACCTCGAACGCGAGATGGCCGAAGTTGCGGCCGCCGCCGTAGGGCGCTTCTTGGTCCCAGTTGTAGGTGAGCTCGAGCTGGGCGGCGTCGCCTTCCTTGCCGGTCTCGAGGAAGACGAGCGTGAAGCGGCCTTTCTCGTGGTCGCGGCGGCGGACTTCTTTCAGTCCGAGCTGGCCGCAGAAGAAGGCGAGCGAGGCGTCGAGGTCACGAACGCGCATCATGGCGTGAAGAAATCGCATGCCCGCAACCTACTGCGGTTGGGACGTGGCGCTCAATGCTCGGATGGATCCGGCCGACCACACAGACCCGAAGCCGAAGCCGAGCCCGAAGCCGATCCCGAAGCCGATCCCGAAGCCGATCCCGAAGCCGAAGCCGATCCCGAAGCCGAAGCAGCCGATCCCGAAGCCGATCCCGAAGCCGATCCCGAAGCCCGAAGCCGAAGCCGAAGCCGAAGCCGAAGCCGAAGCCGATCCCGAGGCCGACCCGACACCGACGGGCGGCGGAGGGTTCGGCTGCGAACTACGCGCGTCGGCGGCGCACGCAGATGCCCAGTGCGACGAGCCACAGAAGCGCGCCCGCACCCGATTGCCCACCGGCCGCACAGCCACTGCTGAGGCCGCCGCGGAACTCGGGTTCGTCGTAGCCGGGGCTCGGTTCGGACTCGGTCATCGCCGCGCCCGGGTCGTCGTCGAGGCCGCCTTCGTGGTCGCTCTCTCCGACGATGGACTCTTCGACGTAGGGCGCATCGGTGCCGCCGCCCGCGCCGGTCAACGTCGTGCTCACCGAACACCAGGTCTCGACGCCGCTGGCCACGGTGCAGCGGCGCGAGGACGCGGCGATGGTGCTGCCGGAGACTTCCACTGTGTACGTGCCGGGGGGCAGCTCGAAGCGCCAGAACGCATCGCCTTCGCGCGAGGTCGTCGAGGCGCCCGTCTCGAGCACCCGCACTCGGGCGCCGACGACGCGCCGGCTGACGGCGCCTTCGAACACGACGCCTTGCAGACTTCCGGCATCCGCGGTCGTGGCGAGGCCGATCGAACACCACGCCTCGGCGTCGGCGGTCACGGTGCAGCTGCGGGACGCGGTCGCGAACCCATCTTTGCTGACCACGAACGTGTAGCTGCCCGGAGCGAGCGTATGCGCGAACGCGCCGGATGCGTCGGTGGTGGCGCGCGCGCCGGTCTCGGTCACGAGCACCGCTGCACCAGCGAGCCGGTCGCTCGTGTCCCCGAAGCCCTCGCCGTGGTCGGCGAACACGACGCCGCGCGCGACGCCTTCGCGGCTGCCCGGCGCGAGTCCGACCGAACACCAGGTGTCGCCGGCCGTGACCGTGCATCGATGGGTGCCTGTCACGTAGCCGGACGCGGATGCTTCCACGGTGTAGTCGCCGGCGGGCACATCGAACGCCCAGCCGCCGGTGGCCGTGGAGGTCGCGGTGGCGCCGGTCTCGCGGACGCGGACCGTCGCGCCGACGATGCGGGCGTCGAGGTCGCCGGCTTCATAGACCACGCCGAGCAATCGCGCGGCGCTCGGCGTCGGCATCGGCTCGGGTTCCGGCTCCGGCTCCGGTTCGGGCATCGAGTCGCAGGCGCCGCGCGCGAAACCGCCTGCCGGCGCGCGTCCGAGGCGCGATTCGGTCTGCGGGCCGTAGGCGCCGTCTTCGGAGATCCGGTCGCCCGGGTTGTTCACGTTCCAGAGCCGCTGAAAGGCGCGGATCGAATCGGCGCGCTGGTCGCTGCCCGGGCAGTCGAAGTGCACCCGGTCGGAGGAGCCGAACCAGCGGCAGCCCTGGGCTTCGAGTGCGGAGCGGACCGAGCTGTAGTTGCCGACGTCGACCGCGCGACCGCTCTGGTGGTTGCTGCGTCCCGGACGCGCGGCGAGGCCGCAGCCGCCCGAGTGGTAGAGCACGTACTGGTCGGAGATCGGTCGGAAGGCGGAGTTGACGGTGATGGTGCCGCGCGCGGCCGCCCGATGCAGCGCGTCGCGGGCCGAGGCCTGCGCGAAGGGATGCACGCGAGAGGAGGAGAGCGAGATGCCCGGGTGCGGCGCGAACCGCACAAACGCGCCCGGCCGAATGCACATCTGCGCTTCGGCGAGCTGCCGTGAGATGCCTTCGGCGCCCGCCGTGCTGCACGCTCCACGGCCCGCCACGCTGGACAAGGTCTGCGCTTCACCAACGGTCGGGAAGATGACGGCGCAGGCCAGAAGGAGGGCGAAGCGAACGAAGTTGGGGCGGGCCACGGGTGGCGTCTGTGCAAACACCGTGCACAGCCGAGTGCGGACCTGAGACTGCAGTGGATCCTGGGGATTTGGCGGGATCCCGCGCCAGCCCGTCGCGCCCGAGCCCGTGCCCGATGAGCGGAAGCGAAGCGCCGGTCGACCGTGAGGCCGAAACCGAAGCCGATCCCGAAGCCGAATCCGAAGGAGAGGATGCAGCAGCTCCCTTGCCCTTGCCCTTGCCCCTGCCCTTGCCCTCGGTGTCCGACTCCGAATCCGAAGGAGAGGATAGGAAGCCGAAGCCGGTCCCGAATCCGATTCCGAAGCCGAAGCCGAAGCCGATCCCGAAGCCGACCCCGACCCCGAAGCCGAAGCCGATCCCGAAGCCGATCCCGAAGCCGACCCCGAATCCGAAGCCGAAGCCGATCCCGAAGCCGAACGGCGGCCTAGAAACTCAGTCGAAGTCGCCGGTGATGTAGACCTGGCCGCCGACGACGCGCGCCACCAAGCCGCTCGAGGAATCGAATGCGGTCAGGAGCGTCGCTGGGATGTGAAGCAGCGTCGGGTGGCTCGAAGTAAGAATGGTCGCGGTCGCGGACGGAGTCGACGGCGCTTTGGGCGCGGCGCTGATGACCAGGTCGTCGCCGAGCATCTCCGCCATCACGGTGGAGTCGGTGATGCGGGCACGCACGAGCAGCGCGATGGGCAGGCGGGCTCGGCCGTCGAGACCGATCTCCAGATCGATCTCCTCGATGCCCTCGTCGAGCTCCTCGTCTTCGAGCTCCGCGCTGACCGGCGGGATCGCGAGCTGGCTGCGCTTCTCTTCGCCGTAGCCGTCTTCGATGTCACCACCGACGAGGTGGTAGAGGAACGCCTCCGCCTTTTTGCGCTGCTGGGTGACGACTTCGATCGTGGTGCGGGTGTAGTTGGATCCCATCGACCCCTGGTCGAAGAGGTCGCGCACGATCGGGGACACGAACCGATGCCGCACATCGGGCAGGGTCTGCTTCACCTGGTTGGAGACATCGAGCGCGGTGAAGAACAACCCGCTCGCCGTGTAGAGGTCGACCACCCGCTGGGTGACGCCTCGGATGACATCTTCGTCCGCCATGCCGTGGGGATAGTCGAAGTGCCTCCGTATTTCTACGCCGCAGCACGATCCGAGAAGAATCGCCCGCGAGACCTCGACGAGACGTCAGCGGCAGTTCTCGTCGGTGTCGGGACAGGCGAAGCGCACGTGCGCGTGGTCGCGGTGTTTTGGGTAGTGGCGCACCACACCGAGCGGGTACGTCGGTCCGCGGGGGTACTGGATCCACCGCGCCAGTCGGCCGCGCGGCACACCCGCGCGCCGCGCCGCTTCGTAGAGCGGGCGCTGCAGGGAGTAGTCCATGAAGATCGCGTCGAGCTGGTCGTTCTCGAGCCACTGCTGAAAGAGCACCCACTGACGGTCCGCGTCGAGGTCGTCGGGCTGCAGCCGCCGGAACATGCAGACGCCGCTCGGGCAGCGCTGTTGGTAGTACGCGATGTCCGCGTCGCGTCCGCTCTGGTGGGAGCGGTGCCCATGCATGCGGCCGCCCTCGCGGTTGCTCAGGTCGTGCACGCGAATCCGCGGGTTGCGCCGGTTGGCTTCGCGGACGGCATCGAAGCCGTCGTGCAGCCAGAGGACCGTCTCGAGCGTGCCCCACGCGCGGTTCGGATCACGGATGACGATGCCCGGATGCGGTGCGAGCCGTTCCGCGTGCTCGAGCCGGCCGTGGTGGCACGCGCCGATCGAGTTCGACGTGCTCTCCGGCACCTCGGACCAGATGGTCAACGTCTGTCCAGCCCGCAGCCGGTCCGGCCGGAGCCTGCGGTTCCAGCGGCGGAGATCGCGCACGTCAACGCGAAAGCGCGACGCGATGCGGCTCAGACTGTCGCCGCGCCGAACCTCGTATCGGATCTGATTGCGACCATCCGCCGCGCCGACCCGGATCTCCTGACCTGCCCGCAGCCGGTCGGGCCGCAGGCCCGGGTTGCCCTCCACCAGCGCGTCGACCGTGGTCCCGTGCCGGAGCGCGATGTGGGACAGCGTCTCGCCCGGCTGAACCTCGTACGTCTCGCCTGGCGCCGGTTCGACCGTGGCTTCCGATGGAGCTTCCGACGTGGAGCCATCCCCGCGGGCCACCACCAGCTCTTGGCCTGCCAAGATCCGGTCGCCCTCGAGCCCGTTCCACGAGCGCAGGTCTTCGACGCTCACATGAAAGCGCGTGGCCAGCACACTGAGCGCATCGCCCGGTTGAACCCGCCAGGTGCGGTCGGCCTGGGCCGGCACCGCCATCAACAGCGCGCCGAGCAGGAACAAGGTCCCGTCCAACACCCGCGAGGTCGGGGCGGTGTCTCTCCGTCGCACCTTTCGGGGGTACCGAAGCCGCTCGGCATGGGCAACAAATCGGCCGATCGGTGGTAGACCAACCGAGAGGTGGGCGACGAGGACGAGACCCGAGACCGAGAGGACACCCGTGCGCTGGACGCCGCGGAGGTCCAGGAGCTCGCCGCCCGCATGCGCGCCGATCAGGAACGCAAGGCCGCCCTGGCCGCGCACGAGCTGCCCCCGGACCTCGAAGAACTCGCCGCCGAACCAACCCGCGTCGAGGACCCCGAAGAAGAACGCCGCGCCGCCCTGGCCGAGATCGAAGCCCGCCACCGCGCCGAACTCGAGCGCGAACGCGCACGCGAAGCCCAAGCCGGCCCCTCCGACATCGAAGCCCTCCGCCGCCGCGTCGCCCAAGGCCGCGCCGAACGAGCCGCCCAACTCGAAGCCGAACGCGCCTCCGCCGTGCCCCTGCCCGCGATGCCGCTCCCGGCCGAACACGCTTCGCCACCGCCGCCCGCCACGGGCTCAGCCGAACAGCCGCTGCCCATGGCACCCCCGACCGAGCACTCGGCGCCCCTCAGTGGGGCGATGGCTCTCGCCGCCCACGCATCCGTACCGAACCCGGTCCGAAGCGCCCCCAGACCCACCCCACGATGGGCCTGGGTCGGCCTTGCGGTCCTGAGCTTGTGTATCGCCGGCTGGGCCTTCTGGATGACCTACCGCCACTGACGGCGCGTTCGATGCGACCTGCCTGGCCTCCTCATAGGGTCATGCCATCGAGCCGCGGGTCGCCCTCCAAGAGCACACCGAGGAACAGCGCCAGACGCGCCACGTCCCGGTCGACCACGTCCTCGTGTTCGTGCGCCTCGTGCGCCGCGGCTTCGAGCGCGTTCCGCAAGAACTCGGGAAAGCTGCCAAGCGTCTGGTCTCCGTCGCCCCTGCGCGCGAACACCGTCGGCTCCAGCGTCGGCTCACCGGCAGCCTCGTTCCAGGCGAGGCCGAGCTTCGCATCGGGTTCCCCCGGAGCGGAGACGCCGATCTGAAACGCATGGGCGGAGGACGATGGCGCCTGCATCCACGCGAGGCTCCCACCAGTGAAGTCCCACCTGAACACCGTGAGCTTGGTGTACGCCTCGTCCCCGAACCCCGCGAACGTGTGGATGAGCCGTTGCACCAGCGGGGGTTGGTCGACCGAGAGCAAACCCAGCACGGTGTGGTTCAGCTGCGGCATCTCTTCGAAACCGAGATTGTGCCTCAGCAGCGTGTCGACGACCGCGCTCTCCTCCAGACTCAAATGGCCACTCATTCGCAAGAGACTTGCACGGGCCCCCGGCGTCCATCCAGTGGCGTTCCAAGCAGGAAGGCGTCCTCTAGCCCGCGCATTCTTTCTTTCCTGCCGATGTCGCGTCGCGCCTTGAGGAGACGTACATCGACCTACGATCGAAGGAGGGTTGCGGTAGAGGCTGCAAGGCGGTCGCACCGCTCGGGAAACAATTAGGAACGGCGGCCGCTCCTCGCGCGGCCGCCGTTCTGGTGGAACAGGGATGTGGAACCGGGAGGCGAGGACTCCGTGGGTTTAGGCGAGCTCTGAGTCGCCGGAAGCGGGCACCGACATCGTCGGGGCTTCGTCTTTCTTCAGGTCTTCGACGTCGAGCATGCCGTTCATGAACCAGCAGCCTTCGGCCGGTTCTTCGTCGATCTCTCCGTCGCAGTCGTTGTCGACTCCGTCGAAGCAGTCTTCGACGGCACCGGGGTTGATCCACCAGGCGTCGTCGTCGCAGTCGACATCGGCGGTGTAGCCGTCGCCGTCCGCGTCGGGGACCGGGTTGATGATGGGGCAGTCGACGCCGGGTTCGCCGTCGGAGCCGTTGCAGTCCTGGTCGATGCCGTCGCCGCAGATCTCAGGCGCGCCCGGGTACACCGACGCATCGGTGTCGTCGCAGTCGGACTCGAGCCACGGGTCGTCGACGAAGTATCCGTCGCCGTCCGCGTCCACGCCGGAGAAGCAGTTGGTGCACATGTCGATGACGCCGTCGCAGTCCATGTCGACGAGGTCGCAACAGTCTTCGGGCGCGCCGGGGTGGATGGCGGCGTTGTTGTCGTTGCAGTCTTCCGGCGGCGAGTAGCCGTCGCCGTCGACGTCTACGAACGGGTTGCAGATGGCTTCGCCGTCTTCGCCGTCGCAGTTCTGATCCGCGCCATCGGGACAGATGTCCTCCGGCGCGCCGGGGTAGATCGTCGGGTCGGTGTCGTCGCAGTCGTCGCCGACCACGAACCCGTCGCCGTCGAGGTCCGGCAAGTTGTTGTGGCTGCTGGTGCAGCCGTTCGCGCCGCCGACCGCGAGCATCACGGCGAGTGCGGTGCCCACCGAGGCGCCACGAAGTTTCGATCCGGCCGAACGCAGGACCACCAAAGCTGTTCTGAGCGCAAGCATGTCTAAGCCACTTCCTCGGACAGGTCGGGTACATCCGCCATGCCGTTGCAAATCACGTCCGGGTCCCCATCGAACCCATCGCAGTTCTGATCGACCCCGTCGGGGCAGATGTCTTCGTCGGCGCCGGGATGCACCGTGGGATCGCTGTCGTCGCAGTCCTCGAACTCCGAGTACCCGTCGCCGTCCGCGTCGGGCGCCGCGTTGCACAGCCCGAAGAAGCCGTCCTCTCCATCGCAGTCCTGGTCGATGCCGTCGGGACAGACGTCTTCTTCGGCGCCGGGATGAATCGTCGGGTCGTCGTCGTTGCAGTCGAAGCGCACGTCGTACCCATCGCCGTCCGCGTCGGGTGCCTCGTTCAAGATCGGGTCGCAGATGTCGGTGCCGTCGCAGTTGGCGTCGACGCCGTCTTCGCAAACATCGCGCGCGCCTGGGTGCACGCTCGCGTCGGTGTCGTCGCAGTCGCCTTCGTCGGCGGTGAAGCCGTCTCCGTCGAGATCGATCGAACACTCGAGCGGGCAGAGCGGCGGCACTCCGTCGCAATCCTGGTCGGCGTCGCCGCCGTCGCAGCAGGTCGCGGAGGCTTCTTCGGGCGCGCCCGGGTAGATGTTCGGGTCGCCGTCGTTGCAGTCGTCGAAGATCGTGTAGCCGTCGCCGTCCGCATCCGGGATCGGGTTGCAGCTGCAGATCGGCGCCATGCCGTCGCAGTCGTAGTCGATGAGCGCCGTGCCATCGCAGCAGTCGATCGCGTACATGTACTCCGGCGCGCCGGGGTAGACGCGGGGGTTGGAGTCGTCGCAGTCGATCTCGGCGTCGTAGCCGTCGCCATCGGCGTCGACGACGAGGCCGCCGCCGTGCGACATGCCGCAGCCGATCGAGAGCATGACCGCGAGCGCGGCCGAGACCGTGCCGACGGACACGCTCCGGCCGAATCGGGCGCAGCCTGCTTTGGCGACGAAGATCGCCGTTCGAATCGCGTTCATGGCTACGCCACTTCCTTCTTCGCGTCGCCACGTTCGGCGCGGGCCGCGGCGCGGTTCGCTTTGGCGGAGTTCCAGAGATGTTGAACCTGCAGACCAGCGCGTTCGAAGCCGGGGAGGATGGTCTTCTCCATCGCGTCGATCAGCGCCTCGTCGCGCTCTTCGGCGCTCATGCTGCCGAAGGGGCTGTAGGTGTGCGGACCGGGTTTGGTCTGGGTCCGGAGCGACTTCTCGACCGAAGGGATGAGCTTCTCGACGTACTTCTGCGCGAAGGCGAGGTCGACGTCGTCGAGCGGCATCGACTCGAGCCAGTACCAACCGAAGCGCGCATGGAACGACTCGTCCGCGAGCATGCGGGTGAGCACCGAGTGCACGACCGGGTCGGTCGCGTGGTCGCGCACGCCGCGGATCATGTGGACCGAGATCGTCTCTCCGAGGCAGAGCGAACCGAGCACCGTCGCGAGCGCGCGCCGTTTGAGCGGGAGGCGTTTGTTGCTGCGGACCCAGCGCGGCTGCGGCGCCTTGTCGTCCCAGCCGCCGAGCCCTTTGACGACGCGGTCGCAGAGGTCGACGTGGAGCGCTTCGTCGCGGACCACTCGAGCGAGCGAACCGATCACGTCGATGGGTGCGCCCTGCTCGCAGAGTTCGGTGAGCAGCTCGGAGAACGCGAGGAGCGATCGCTGCTCGTCGAGGGCGCGCAGCACGAAGGAGCGCCGGCCCCGGTCGCGGACCTTCGCATCGTAGGTTTCGCCACTCTTGCCGAGGGTCTCCCAGTCGAACTGGTCGACTTCGGTGAACTTCGCATGCGCTTTGGCAAACGGGCCGAAGCCAAGGGGTTCGTATCGGGGCGCCTGATCGAGTTGTGCCATCTTCACCATCTCCTGATTCCGGAGGGACCACAGAGCAGATCACGTGCCACGACGAAATCATTGACTTTTTGGCGATAGCACACGCGACACGTGCGCCAAGTGGAGCCAAATGGCACGGCCTTTCGGGAGGTGGCACACAGCCCCCAAACGGCGTCGGCTGCGGCTTCGGCGTCGGGGCCCTCGGCTCGGCTTCGGCTTCGGCTTCGGCGTCGGCGTCGGCTTCGGCTTCGGCTTCGGCTTCGGCTTCGGCTTCGGCTTCGGGCTTCGGCGTCGGCGTCGGCTTCTGCTCCGCGTCGGCGTCGGGTCGGCAGAGATAGGCTGAGCTCGACCGAAGCGTGTCACCCATGTCCCCGGTCCAAAGTGTCACCGATGTCCTTGGTTCGGACCCACTAGAGGGCAGGGGCAAGGGCAGGGGCAAGGGCAAGGGAGCTTCGCTGAGGGCAGGGGCAAGGGCAAGGGAGCTTCGCTGAGGGCAGGGGCGAGGGCAGGGGCAAGGGCAAGGGAGCTTCGCTGAGGGCTTCCTGCTATCTGGGCTCGGTGACGCGTACTCGGCTGCTTGCGATCTTCGCGCTGCTCGCCCTTGGCGGCAGTGCGGCCATCGCGTTTGGGTTCCACGACGCCTGGTCCACCCCGATGGCCCGGGCGCTGACCATCGTGCACATGATGCCGGTGATGCTGGCCACCCTGGTCGTGCAGGGGCCGCTCTTGCGTCAACCGATCCTGGCCCCGCTCGGGTTGAAGGTGGGGCTCAACCGCTGGTGGCTCGCGGGGTGGCTCGGTCCGGTCGCGGTGCTCGCCGTCGGCCTGCTCGCGGTCTGGATCCTCTTCGGGGTGGAGCCAGTGCTCGACCCCCACACCTTCGTCGCCAACAAGCGCACGCTCGTGCCCGAAGCGGATCTTGCCGCCTTCGACGCGCACCTCTCGCAGAACGCGCCGCCCCATCCGCTCTGGCTGGTCGCCCAAGCGCTGCCCGCCGGCATCACGCTCAACCTCTTGGTCGCGCTCGCGACCGAGATCGGTTGGCGCGGGCTGCTCTTCCGCGAGATGCCCGGCGGCTTCTGGATGCGGTCTTTGGGCATCGGCCTCTTCGAAGCGGTGTGGTTCGTCCCGATCGTGCTCCTCGGGGTGCACTTCCCCGACCACCGGCTCGAGGGCGCGGTCTGCGTCGTCGTCTGGTGTCTCGTCGCCTCGCCGGTGCTGGTCTACCTCCGGGTGCGGGCGGACTCGGTGCTCGCGGTCGCGGCCTTCCGCGGCACGTTGCTCGCGCTGACGATGGCGGCGGCAGATCTGGCCTGGGGCGCGGAGGACTGGCAGCGCCCGTTCTATGGGGTCGCCGGCATCCTCGGCATGGCGGTGTTGCTCGCCGGATGCTGGGTCCACGACCGCCACTTCGCCACCCAGCGGCTCATGTCCGCCCCGGCCCCGACGGCCCCCGGCGCCGACCCCGAAGAAGAGTGAGCTTGGCGCCGCAGAGGCCGTCTCCGCGCCCGCCAGCCTTTGATGGCGCCCACACCGATTACGCGACGTTCCTGCAACGAAGCTGTTAGGCTTCGCGGCGAATGGCGGGCGATCTGCCGACGCACCTCGGGCGCTACGAAGTCATCCGACGACTCGGGGCGGGCGGGATGGCCGAAGTCTTCCTCGCGAAGTCCAAAGGCGCTGAGGGCATCGAGAAGGTGCTCGTGGTCAAACGCGTGCTGCCGAGCTTCGCGCGTTCCGCGAAGTTCATCTCGATGTTCATCGACGAGGCCAAAGTCGCGATGCGGCTCAACCACCCGAACATCGTTCAGGTCTACGCATTCGAGCAGGTGAAACGCGAGTTCCTGCTCGCGATGGAGTTCGTCGATGGACTCGACCTCGGCCGCCTCGTGGGTGCCGCCCGCCGGGCCGGCAAACGCATCCCGCACGGGCTGTGCGCGTACATCGTGCAGGAGGTCGCCCGCGGCCTCGACTACGCCCACCGCCGCAAAGACGCGTCGGGCGTCGAGATGGAGATCGTACACCGCGACGTGAGCCCGCAGAACGTGCTGCTCACCTACGAGGGCATCGTGAAGGTCGCGGACTTCGGCATCGCGAAGGCCAAGATGGTCTCGGAAGAGACCGGGGTCATCAAAGGCAAGTTCGCCTACATGTCCCCCGAGCAAGCGCGCGGCGAGAAGGTCGACCGGCGCAGCGACGTGTACTCGCTCGGCATCTTGCTCGCCGAGCTGCTGATGAACCGGAGCATGTACCCCGGCCAGCATGGGCTCGACGTGCTCGACAAGGTGCGCGACGGCGACGTGACCCTGCCGCGTTCGGTGGATCCCGACGTGCCACGCGAGCTCGAGCGCATCGTGAAACGCGCGCTCTCGCAGAACCGCGACGACCGCTACAACACGAGCCGCGTGCTCAGCGGCGCGCTCACCCAGTTCCTCCATCTCGAAGAACAGGTCTGGGACTCGGAGTCGCTCGAAGGGTTCATTCGAGAAGTCGCGCCGCGACAGAACACGAGCCCCGAGGCGAAGCAGCGCGCCATCCAGACCTTCACCGGCGGCGCGACGGTCTTCAGCGGGGTGTCGTCGAAAGAGGTTCGGGAACGACGCCGCGTGGTGATCGTGGCTGGCCGCGTTCGGAGCGACACCGACGACGACGAGGGCACCGCGCGCATGGACAGCACGGGCCAGAAGGTGCTCGAGGAGATCGGCTTCAAAGCGGACGCGGTCCTCTCTTGGCCGGACGGCAAAGGCACGGGCCGGTTCCGGTACATCGTCGGACTCGGCAAGTCCTCGGTGAGCGATCCCCTCCGCGCGACCCGCATCGCGACGGACCTGCTCGACGCGCTCGACGGGCTGGCCGCCGACAGCCTGGCCCCAGTGCGGGCGTCGATCGGGATGAGCCGCGGCATGGTCTCGACGGTGCGCGACCACGACGGACGGCTGCTTCGGTACGCACCGGTCGGCAACGTGCTCGACGTCGCCGAACGGCTCTCCATCGTCGCGTCCGCCGAAGAGATCCTGGTCGCGGGCGACGTCTACCGGCTGGTGCGGCGCGACTTCGCGTTCGACGAAGAAGTGCGGACCATCGATGTCTCCACCCAGGCGACCTCCACCGCGCAAGAACTCAAGGCGTGGCTCCTGCGCAGCGCGCGCACCCAAGAAGAACGGGAAGCGGACTTTGGCGAAGCGGCGCCCGATCTGGTCGGCCGCCGAGACGAGGTCGACACGTTGCGCGGGCTCTGGGGCGACGTCGTCGACTCGAGCCGAACCCAGTTCGCGGCGGTCGTCGGGGATCTCGGCGTCGGCAAGACGGCGCTGATCCGAGCCGCGATCGAAGCGTTTGATCCGGCCGCCCGGGTGCTGCGTTGCGAGTGCGCCTACGGCTCGGCGGACGTGCCCTACTACGCGGTCAAGCAGCTGCTGCGCATGGGCGTCGACGCGACCGAGCAGGACCCGGGTCCGGAGATCGTCGAGAAGCTCGAAAGCAAGCTGCGCGGCGCGGTCGGTGACCACGCGGCGGGCATCGTGCAGGTCCTGCACCGCCTCTTCGATGTCACGCCGGCCGGCGGCCAAGACGACGAGGGCGACCGCAGCGTGGCCATCCGCCGCGCGATGGAGTTGCTCGTGCGAACCCTGGCCAAGACCTCGCCGGTCACGGTCTGGATCGATGGACTGCAGTGGGCCGACGCACCGTCGCTCGAGCTCCTCAGCAGCATGCGGCAGCGCGCGTACGAGGTGCCGTGTCTGGTGCTGATGAGCACCCGGCCGGTCGAACACCTCGAGCCGGTGTTCCGCGGCATCCCGCGGATCGAACTCGACGAGCTCGGGCCCGAAGACCGCGAGGCGCTGGTCTCCGCCCGCTTCGCCACGCTTGGAGGACGCACCACGGTCGAGGTCGCCGAAGAGGTGCTCAACTCGATCTCCGCCCGGGCGGGCGGCAACCCCTTCTTCCTGATCGAGCTCGTCGACGCGCTCTTCGAACGCGACGTGGTCCGCATCGACGACGGACGGGTGCACCGCAAAGCCGGCGTGCCGATCCAGCTGCCGACCACGCTCGAAGGCGTGATCGCGGCGCGGCTCGACGAACTCTCCGAGGCCGAGCGGGTCGCCCTGCGTTGGCTCGCCGCGGCCGGCAGCGGCATGACCAGCGAGGATCTGCGCCGGTTGGCGGGCGCGGATCTTGGGCCCGGCCTCTCGGGGCTGGTCGATCGCAACCTGCTCGAAGTGTCTTCGAGCGGTGCCTACAGTTTCCCGAACGCGGTGGTGCGGCAGGTCGCCTACGAAGCGACCGATCTCGAAGACCGCGTGAACATGCACCGGCGCATCGCGCAGCACCTCTCGCAGTCTCCGTCGTCGAGCCCGGGCCGCATCGCGCGGCACCTCGAACAAGCGGGCGAACGCGACTTGGCCGCCGAGTCGTACCTGGACGCCGCGCTGGCCGCGCTCGCGGTGTACTCCAACCGAGAAGCGCTCCGCTTCTTCGGCAAAGCACTGATCCTCCTGCCGCCCGAAGATCAGGACCGCCGGTTTCGAGTGCACGAAGGCCGCGAACAGATCCTGCGCCACCTCGGCCGCCCGCACGAACAACTCCGCGAACTGGAAGCGATGCGCAGCCTCGCCGCGCGGGGTGGGGGTGCGCGCCGTCGTGCGATCGCGCTGCTTCGGTTCGCCCGCTTCGATCTCGACAACGCCCGCATCGGCGAAGTCGACGATCTCTTGCCGCAGGCGCTCGAGGCCGCGCGCCTCGCCGGCGACGTGAAACTCGAGCTCGACGCGCTGCGCCTCGAAGCCGAGATGGCCCGCAACCGAGGCGAACCTCAGCGCGCGCTCGAAGCGTGCGACCAAGCCCTCGAACGTGCCGGCACCGATCCGGAGCTGCTCTCGCCGCGCGCCTCCATCCTGGTGCAGAAGGGGATCCTGCATCGCCGGATGGGTCACAGCGACGCCGCCTTCGAAGCGTACGCGGAAGCGATCGTGATCTTTCGCCGGCTCGGCATCCGCCCCGGCGAAGCGTTTGCGCTCAACTCGCTCGGCGTCGCGCTCGCCGCCTCCGGCGCGTACGAGGACGCCATCATCGTCACGCGTGCGTCGATCCACATCGATCGCGAGACCGGCGACCGGCTGCGGCTCGGACGCAAACTCTCCAACGTCGGGCAGCTCTACGACGCGCTCGGAGACACCAAGCGCGGCCTCGCGTTCGTGAAGCGCGCGCTCGATGTGTTCGAAGCCGTCGACGACCGCGCCGGTCGCTGCGACGCACTCGCGGCGGTCGCGGAGATGATGCTCGACTCCGGTGCGGACGAGCAGGCGATCACCATGGCGCTCGACCAAGCCAAACGCATCGCCGAGCGGCTCGCGAGCAACTACGAGATCGCGCGCGAGCGCCTCGTGCGGACCCGACTGGAGCGCGCGCAAGGACACCATGGACGCGCCGAGAGCGCCGCCCGCCGCGCCCTCGAAGCCGCGCGCGCAGACGGGCTCGTCAGCTACGAGGTCACCGCGCTCTGCGAACTCGCGGCCGCGCTCGCCGCGCTCGGCTCCGCGGACGCGCTCGAGGTCGCGCGCAATGCCGAAGGACGCTTCGATGGTGTGCACGTCGAGCGCATCGAGAAGGTGTACCTGACGCTCGCCCGGGCCTTCGCTGCGGCTGGCGCCCTCGATGAGTCTCGCGCGTTGCTCGCCAAAGCGCGCCACGTGCTCGACAGCAAAGCGGCGCTCATCCGCTCGTCTTCGATGCGGCGCAAGTACCTCGAGAGCCGCGAAGCACAGGCCATCCGGAGCGAAGCCTGAATCCGCCCGACATCGGAGTGGTGCTCTCGGGGGGTGGGTCGCGGGGTGCGTACGAAGTCGGCGTGCTCAGCTACGTGTTCTCCGACCTGGCCAAAGGCCGCCCGGTTCCGATCTCGGTCGTCTCCGGGACCAGCGTCGGCGCGGTCAACGGCGCGTACCTGGCTTCGGCTGTCGACGACCTCCCCAAAGGTCTGGTCCGGCTCGAGGCGCTCTGGTCCGCACTGCAGCTGACCGACGTGATCAGCTTTGGCTTCGCCCAGGCCGCCGGACTGCGCCGTGTGCTGCTCGGGGGGAGACGCGCCACCGGGATCTTCGACGCGACGCCGCTCGTGCGGCTTGTCGGCGACGGAGTGTTGTGGCGGCAGCTCGCCCGCAACCTCCGCGAACCCTCGACGAGCCTGAAGGCGCTCGTCATCGCCACGACCTCGGTCTCCACGGGCCGACCGGTGGTGTTCGTCGACGCGCGGCCGGCGCCCACCGATCTGCTGCAGCGCATGCACGGACTGCTCGGCCGCAACGTCGCCGTCCGGGCAGCGCGCATCGGACCGGCCCATGTGCTCGCGAGCGCCGCGATCCCGCTCGTCTTCCCTCCGGTGCGGATCGGACAGCAGCTGCACTGCGACGGTGGGCTCCGGCTCAACACGCCCATGGCGCCGGCGATCCACCTCGGCTCCGATCGATTGTTCGTGATCGGCGTGAGCGATCCGCCAGCGGTCGAACCCGAGGAGGGGCACGCCGACCGAGATGCGTACCCGGGCGCGTCGTTCCTGCTCGGCAAGGTGGTCAACGCCTTCTTGCTCGACCACCTCAACGCGGACCTGGCGGAGCTGCACCAGATCAACTCCATGATCCAAGATGGGATCGACGCGTTCGGTCCGGACTACCTCGAGCGGGTCAACGCGGTCCGCAGCCGAAACAACCAGCCGGAGCGACGCCTCGTGAAGGCGCTCGCGATTCGGCCCTCGGTCGACCTCGGACGTATCGCGTCTGCTCACCTCAAACGGTATCGCTCGCGATTCCGAGCGGTGCTCGGCCGACAGCTTCTTCGGATGCTGGACGTGGGCGAAGGCAGCGACGCGGATCTCGCGAGCTACCTCCTCTTCGACGGCACCTTCGCCCGCGAGCTCATCGCACTCGGCCGAGCCGACGCCCACGCGCGTCGAGACGAGATCGAGTCCTTCTTGTTCGACCCCGCCTAGCCGGCCAAGGCCGGCTCCCTTGCCCCTGCCCTTGCCCCTGCCCTTGCCCTTGGTTGCGCGGCGGGTGCTTCAGCCGGTGCGACTGCGGCGGCGGGGTGCTTCAGCAGCCGGTGCTTCTGTGCGGCGGCCTTCCCAGCGGGCTTGTCAAGATCGACTCGGCCCGCGCCGAGAAGCCCGCTTCGGGGTCGCGACGACGGGCCGCCTTGCCATGTCCACGATCTGGGACAGGGTGGCCACCACTGTCAAAACGTTGGGGTCGGATTGTGGACAAAGGGCTCTAACCGCCCGGGTTTGTTCAGGGATCGACAGATTCCAGCTAGGTGCTAACTTTGTGGATAGGTTTCTCGTGACCTCCGCCAGCCAACTCGCCCGACAGACCCCCGAAGAGCACCTGCGACTCGCGTTGGGCGCGACCGATCCGGAGCAACGGCTCGACCACGCCCGCGATGGATTGGATGCCCCGCCGGATGAGCTGGCCCCCGACACCGAGCTCTTGCTCCTGCGCCAGGCGTACCTGGCGCACGTCGAACTGCACCAGCTGGGCATGGCGGTCGCCACCGCCGAAGCGATGGCCGCGGTCGGCCCGTACCGAGACATCGCGCATCACGATCGATCCCGCGCGCTCGCCGCGCTCGGCCGCATGCCCGAAGCGATCGAAGCGCAGCGCATGAGTGCCCGCCACGCGCCACCGAACCGCAAGAGCTTCCAGCTCTGGAGTTTGGCGACCCTGCTCCAATTCGCCGGCGACCTGGAGGGCGCCCTGTCGACGATCACCCGTGGCCTGCGGTACTCGCACAAAGACCGCCCGCTCCTCAAAGCCCACGCCGCGTTGCTCCGCCTCGAAGCCGGACAGCCGGTGCGCAAACTGACCGCCACCCGACAAGCGTTGGCGGCCGCGCCATGCGGCCAAGGCTACGGCCAGTACGTCCTCGGCATGATCGCCGTGCACCTCGAAGACGGCCCCGCCGCCACGGTGCACTTGCAAGCGTTCCTCCGCCGCAACGCCGACATCGACGAACCCAAACGGCTCACCCTCCGCGAAGAACTCCGCCGAGCCCGCCTGGCCCTCGCCAAGTTCGCCGACTGACTTCGCCGAGTTCTCCGACCCGCGGCTGCGCCCGAGTCTCCGACGAAGACCAGTGACCGAGCTAGCGCTCGAGGCGGTCGCTGAGCTTCTTCATCCAGGTGCCGTACTTGCGAGGCGCGAGGCGCTGGATGGTGTCGATCATGTGTGCGTCGGCGCCGATGAGAATGCGGGGTTCGCGTTTCTCCATGCCGTCGATGATCACGTTGGCGGCCTTCTCCGGCGTGGTGCGGGCCATCTTGTCGAAGCTCGCGATCATCTGCGCCGCGTCGACGCCCTTGTCCGGCCCTTGGCGCAGTCGGGCGTTGCGCACGATGTTCGTCTTGATGCCGCCCGGGTGCACCGAACACACGGTGACGTTGCTGCTCTCGAGTTCCCAGCGGAGCGCTTCGGTCATGCCGCGCACCGCGAACTTGGTCGCGTTGTAGGAGCCCTGGGTCGGGAAGCCGATCATGCCGAACACGCTCGAGATGTTCACGACGAACCCGGTGTCGCGTTCGATGAAGTGCGGGAGGAACGCTTTGGTGCCGTACACCACGCCCCAGAAGTTGATGCCGACGATCCACTCGAAGTCGTCGTAGGAGATGTCGGCGATCGTGTCGGACACCGTGACGCCCGCGTTGTTGACGATCGCGTCGCACTGACCGTGCGCGTCGAGCGTGTCCTTCGCCCAGCCCTCGACCGCGTCGCGTTTGCTGACGTCGAAGACCGCGCTCGTGCACTTCTTGCCGCGCGCTTCGACCTGGCGTTTCGTCTCCGCCAACCCCGCTTCGTCGACGTCGCAGATCGACACATCGGCGCCCCGTTTGGCGAACTCGTTGGCGAGCGCGCGACCGATGCCGGAGGAGGCGCCGGTGACGGCGCAGACTTTCCCACTGAACGTTCCCATGAACCGTTCATATGATCCGACGCCCCTTCCGTCGAGGCGGCGGCGGCCGCGCACGCCGTGCGTCGCACGTCTTCAGGACGGGTGGCGCTCCGAATTGCGCCGGGCTCCGCGCCGCGAGCTACTCCGAGGCGGTTTCTGACGGTTCCATCGGGAGCCACACGCGGAAGGTGGTGCCTTCGCCCATCGCGCTCTCGAAGGTGATCCTTCCTCCAAGCGCGGCGACGACGCGGTGCACGATCGCCAAGCCGAGGCCGACGCCGCCGTAGGCGCGTTCGTCCGAACCGTCGACTTGCCGAAAGGCTTCGAAGACCCGCGCCTGTTCCGCGATCGGGATGCCGATGCCGGAATCGGAGATCTCGAAACGCATGCCCTCGCCCTCGCGGCGCACGACCAGGCCGACGCGGCCTTCGTCGGGGGTGAACTTCACCGCGTTGGTCATCAGGTTCACGAGCACCTGCACGAGCCGACCGCGGTCGACCGTCATCCTCGGCAGGTCCGGTTCGAGGTCGATGACGAGCTCGAGCGACTTGGTGCCGATCATCCAGCGGACCGCCGACGCGACGCCTTCGACCACCTCATCGACGATCACCCGCTCGGGGCGGAGCGGGAGCGAGCCGGCTTCGGAACGCGCCAGCGTGAGCAAGTCGTCGATGAGGCGAAGCATGCCTTTGGCGCTCTCGCGGATCGCGCGGTGCGCTTCTTTCTGGTCGTCGCTGACGGGCCCGTAGAGCTCCGCGTCGAGCACGTCGGCGACCCCGCAGATGCCGTGGATGGGCGTGCGGAGCTCGTGCGTGATGTTCGCCATGAAAAGGCTCTTCTGGGTGCCCGCTTCGAGCAGCTCGCGGGTGCGGGCCTCGAGCGCGCGCTGTCGTTGATCGCGCTGAACGACGAGGCCGGTCGTGAACGCGGTCGTAACGCCGAGCGTGAACGCGGCGAATCCGATCGCCAGGATCAGCTGCGCGCCGGTGAGCTCGTAAGGCACCGACGCGGGCGGTGGAAAGGTCTCGATGACGCCTGCCCATCCGAGCGTCAGCGCCGCGCTGTGGCAGACGAAGGCGCAGACCGTCACGGTGATGGTCACGCCGCGGTTGGTGAGCAGCGCGACGACCGCGATCAGAATGACGTAGGTCGCAAACAGCGGACTCAGTGCGCCGCCGGTGAAGTGCACGCCGCCCGTCAACACGACCACGTCCATCAGCATGTTGAGCGTCGACCAGAACAGCACCTGGCGCTCGTTCGCGAGGGTCGCCCAGGCCAGGGTGTTGGTCGCGAGTTTGGCGGCGAGCAGCGCGTAGATGCCCGGGCGGTGGGGCACGATGCCGGTCTCGCCCCCGAGCAGCGCGAGGGCCAGGAACGCCCCAGTGAGTGCGTAGCCGCTCCGAACCCCCCAGCGGAGGTTGGGCCTGCGCGCGGGCAGACCCATCTCGAGCGCGTAGCTCGGGATCAGGGAGCGCATGGGCTCAGCCGATCAGCCGATCAGGTTTCGGACCCGGTCGAGCAACTCGTTCATGTCGAATGGTTTCATCAAGTAGCCCTCCGCGTGCAGATCTTCGGAGTAGCGCGCCGCGTGCTCGGTGTCGGTGTAGACGGCGCTCATCAAGAGCACTGGGGTGTTCCGACCCGCCGTGGTGCGTTTGACATCGAAACACACCTCGAACCCATTTTTCCGGGGCAGCTGGACGTCGATGAGGACCAGATCCTGCTGGTTCTTCTCGAACGACTCCACACCCGCGACCCCATCCCGCGCCACGTAGGGTCGGTACCCGTGCGCGCGCAGATACAAGCTCAACAGATGCGCGTTGAGCGGATCATCCTCGACCACCAACACAGATTTCATTGCCATCGGAACTCCCGTGCGACTGGGCCCCACCAGCCGCTGAGATCAAAGTATTCCGCCATCGTATCACCCAAACTGTGGGGAAACCCCCGACGCGGGAGGGCCGACAGCCGCGGGTTGCCCCATCACAGGGCTTTGTGGGTCGAAAGCATGTAGAAAAGGACCGGTCGAAGGCGTGGTGCCCGCAGCGGCAGTTCAGTATGCTCTGCGGTCTTGGCCCCCCGGGACGAGCAACTGGCGACCCTCGCCGAGCTGTTTGCCGGACGATTCACCGTCCGGGAGAAGCTCAATTGGGGAGGTCTTGCCCTCTACTACGGCGGTTCGACCCTTCATGGCGACCTGGCGCTGGCGGTGTTGCCCCTCGACTGTGAGTCGCAGCCGGAGAACAGCCGCCTCTTCTACCGGGCGATGGAGGAGATCAAGAGCATCGAGGCACCCACCCTCGTGCGGATCCTCGAGGCGGGCGTTCAGCACGGCGTACCTTTCGTCGCGTACGACCGCGTCCCAGGCGCGCCGCTTGGTGACACGCTGGCCGACGAAGGCGCGATCGACCCGCGGCGTGCGCTCCACATCGCGCGCCGGGTGCTCGAAGCACTGCAGGTCATCCATGGAAGCGGCGCGTTTCACGGCGACCTGACGCCGAGCAACATCTTGCTCTCCGATCAGGCGGTCTCGATCGTGGGGGTGGGCATCGCGGCGATCCTTCGGCGGGCCGCGCCCTCCGACCGAACCGGTCCCACCGGACGCGGCAGTGGCCCGAGCGCGATCCGGTACCTCGCGCCCGAGATCCTGGGCGGCGCGCGCGGTTCGGCCGAAGCCGACCTCTACTCGGTCGGTGCGCTCCTGCACCACATGATCTCCGGCTTCGCGCCGGGCAAGGGCGAACCTCCGCCAGGGTCGTTCGAGCGTGTGCCCGGGTTGCTGGACGTGGTGCGCAAATCGATGAAACACGCGCCGGGCGAACGGTTCAAGAGCGCGGACGAGATGCGCGAGGCACTAGCGCTGGAAGTGCTCGAGACGCCGGCCCAGGCGACGCTTCCGCCGCCCCGCGAAGTGACGCCGCTGTGGAACGTCACGCCGCCGTCCAAAGTCGAGGCCGACGAGCCGTCGGCGCGCGCGCGGTGGCCTTACGTGCTGGCGGTGGTGGTGTTGATCGGCGCGGGGGTCGCGGCGTGGCTGGTGCGCGGAGAGGACGGCGGCGAGGTCGTTGCGGAGACCTCGACCGAGACCTCGACCGAAGCCGAAGCCGATCCCGAAGCCGATCCCGAAGCCGATCCCGAAGTCGATCCCGAAGCCGATCCCGAAGCCGATCCCGAAGCCGATCCCGAAGCCGATCCCGAAGCCGATCCCGCAGCCGATCCCGAAGCCGGAACCGAAGCCGATCCCGAAGCCGATCCCGCAGCCGATCCCGAAGCCGGAACCGAGACCGAGACGGCAGGCGTTGCCTCGGTGGCGGGGGGGCCGTTGGCGGGGGAGTTGCCAGCGCTCTTGCAGACGACGCTGGATCGCATTGCGGCCGGGCACGAGTTCGGCGACGAAGACTTTCGCGAGCTCTACTCCTACACCGGGCGCAACCGCGAGGACGTGCGGGGGCAGATGGTGTTCGCGCGCGCGTTCATGAGCCGTGGGTGGCACACCGCCGCGTTCGAGCGCTACGAGAAGGCGCTGCGGCTCGACGCTGGCGCACCCAGCGATCCACAGACGCTCGCCGATCTCTTGCACATCGTCGGACACGGCGACGACATGCTCTTCCACGTCTGGCCGAACATCCGCCGCTACTGGGGACACGACGCGATGGCGCCCCTGGAGCGCGCGCTCGCTGCCGAAGAAGATGCGTCCGCGCGGCGCGAACTCGAACGACTTCAGCGCCGCATCGAACGCCTCGAGTAAACCGCGGTCGTCGATCGAATCGCGCCGTCACCGGCCCTTCTTCAGGCGGTTGCGAATGATGCGTTCTTGTTGGAGTTGCCCGTCGTAGAACGGCTCTCGGTTCGCGTGGAACCGGGCGCGCAGCTGGGTGGGCTCGGACCCACCGAGCAAATGCCGAACCTGCAGATCCAACGTGCCCTCGATCGCCTCGTCCGACACCGCGGTGACCTCGAGGGTGCCGCCGACCACGCGAAGCTGACCGAGACTGTCGAGCGCGATGCCCACCTCGCCTTCGCCCGGTTGGGCCCCGGTCGCGACGGCGTACGAACCGACCGCGAGCGGTCCGCTCACCACGCGCACCTTGCGCTGGGTCTGCACCGTCGAGGGTTCACTCAACACCAACAGACGCCGATCGTCTTCGGCCCCGAACCCAGCTTCGACTTCCGTCGCGTCGAACTCGAACCCATTGGAGCCGACGTCGACGAAGGCGACCAGTCCGCGCCCGACCGCCTGGGTGGGCAACTCGGCGAGCTCGGGCGGGGGGGTCGGCGCGGGCCGCTCCTCGACGGCGGGCGTCTCCGGCTCTGGTGGTGGCGGGGGCTCCTCGCACCCGAACCCACCCACCAGACTCGCGCCCATCAGACTCGCACCCAGGACCCAGCGACGTACCGAACTCATGCCGGCGAGGATCCACCATCCACCGGCCGGATGACCAGCGGTCGTTGGCCCGCGGTCAGTGCGTCGATCTCCACACCCCGGTAGCCCCCCGTCTGATCGTGGTGTTTGGCCGGTTCGCCCCAGACCACGATCCGGTCCCCCACCGCCAGCCGGCGGGCGCTCGCGCGAACCGTCGTGTCGAGCAGCCCGCGGTCTTTGAGGAACGTCTCCGAGAGCACGACCTTGCTCGGCTCGCCAGGGTCGAGGTCGACGAGCATGTGCGGGCCGACGAGGATTGCGACGTGTTTTCCGCCGTCCGTCTCGAGCAGAAACGAAGTCGCGTTCGCGTCGTCGATCGCATGCGCATCGGCGCGTCCTTGAACGTGCCACGCGATCGCGTCCGGCCCGCCGTCCGGGACCTCCAAGAGGGGACCGAGCGCCTGATGCACCCGGCCTTGCACCGAGCGGCGACCGGTCGTCGCGTCCTCCATCCACTCCGGCTTGTCCCCCAACGCCGCGAGCCGCCGCTCGGCATCGGTGGGCGCGGCCATGTCCAAGAGCGTGCCGGTCCCTCGCAGCACCAGATGCAGCCAGGCGACCCAGCCGAGCGACCACAAGAACAAACCGAAACCGTTCACGCACAGCAGCACCAGATACTCTTGGCGGTCGAGCGCAAGCGCTCCGAGCAACGCCAGGACGAGCCCCAACCCAATCAGCCTGAACTGGAGCTTTCGGATCTTCTCGTCGGACTTGTGCGGGCGCACCTTGCGTTCGAGCCAGATCAATGGCCGGAGCGCCCATCCCGGTTTCACCGCGGGGGCCGGACCTTGCAGCGGGAGCACCCGGAAGTCGCGGGCCGGACGGAGGATCACCACCACCAAGACGATCGCGAACACCGCGATGCCGCCCCCCACGCCGACGAGTACGCCGATGGCGAACCCGAGCCCCATCATCGCGAAGGGCATGACCCCCACCGCAATGGCGATGTACTCGTGGGACTCTTCTTCGAACAACATCGCCACCAGCGTCACGACCGTCATCGCCGGCGTGCCGATCGCGGTGAGGATGCCGAGCACGCCGAGCGCCCACGCCAAGAGTCGCCACGGCAGCGCCGGCCAAGGACGAAGCGAGCGCGTCAGGCTGGTCTCGTCTCCGGGCAACCCAGCCGTGCCGCAGATCGGACAGATCAAACCACGCAGCGGCCGGCACTGCCGCACCCGGCAGCGCGCGCAGACGAAGGTGAGGTCCGGACGCACCGCGTCAGACTACACCGAGCCCACCCGAACGGCGGCTACGCGTAGACGGTGGAGTGCGGGATCTCGGTCGGGACTTCGCGGTAGGGATCGTCGAGGCCGAGCTCTTCGAGCGGGTCGCCGTTCCAGAGTTTTCCGCGCGCCATGAGTGTCCACATCTTCATGTCGCCCACGAACGACCACAGCGGGTACTTGAAGGTGGCCGGACGGTTCTTCTCGATCCGGAAGTGACCGATCCACGCGCAGGCGTACGCGAAGACGACGCCGGCGGGAAAGAGGGGCGAGGCCATCGTGGGAAGCGCCACCATGCCGGCGATGTGTTTGAACGCGGGGCCCTCGCCCTCGCTCTTCACGCCGTCGCGGAGCAGCGCCGCGAAGCCGAGCATCGCGAGCGGGAACGCGACCGGGTTCAGCACCGCGGAAGCGGCCACAGAGACGAACCAGCCACCGGTGCCCACGAAATGCAGACGCCGCGAGTTCGGGTCGCGGTGCTCGCTCAGGTAGTAGGGCCAGAACTCTTCGAAGGTCGAGATGCGTTCGTCCATGACGCACACCCTACGATCGCTTTGGGACGCCTACCAGGTCGTTTCGCGGCGAGGTCCGATCGACCACTCCGGCGTGCGGTCGGTCCGGGTCTCCATGAACCGTGCGAGCCGGTGGAAGTCGCTGCCCGGTTTGATGTACCGGACCGACGCGAGCATCGACCCCGGCTCCATGAGGTCGGCGAAGGGCACGTAGGTCAGCTCGAGCTGGCCGATGACGCTGACCATGTGCGCGTCGAGTCCCTCTTCCATCAGCGCGCGGTACGCGCCGATGCCGAGCTGGCTGCCGAGCATCACGTCGAACGCGTGGGGCGGTGCCGAGCGCGCTTCGTAACCCAGCTGCACACCGGTGAGTTTCTTGCGTCGCCCGGTGCGTTCTTCGAACACCGCCGCGGCCCGCGCCGCGACCAGCGGCCCAAAACTCGCTTTGCCGTGCGCCACTCCGCCGTGCTGGTCGCGCGGGAGGTTCGCGAGCACGTCGTCCGGCAAGAGCTCCACGAGCCCTTCGGCGAGCACCACGGTGCCGTAGTGTTTGCCGCGCTTCTCGCGGTGGCTGACGAGCCGGGCGATGCGGGTGGCGAGTTTGTCGAGCGAGAGTTTGCCGTTCTCTTGCAGCTCTTCGTCCACGTCCTCGGGCGCGATGACGAGGTTGGCCTCGCCCGCGATCGCCACGCCGTAGGAGAGCCAGCCGCTCTTGCGACCCATGGTCTCGACCACGAAGTAGGAGCTGGTCGCGATCGCATCGGCGCGCAGGTTCATCAGCGACTTGGTCAACACGTCGACCGCGGTGAAGAAGCCGAACGCGAAGTCGATGCCGCGGTAGTCGTTGTCGATCGTCTTCGGCACGTGCACGAGCCGGACGCGTTTGGCGTCCTCGGGCAGCCGCTGCTGCAGCTGGTGGAGGAAGTTGGCCGTCGTGAGTGTGCCGTCTCCACCGATGGAGATCAGTGCGTCGATCTCGAGGTCGACCAGGGCGTTGTAGACGTTGCGCAGCTTGCTGCTGAGCTCGAGGTCGTCGAGTTGCTCGAGCGTGGTGACGCCGCGCCCAGGGTTCGCGCGCGCGGTGCCGATGAGTACGCCGCGGCTGTTGCGGAGTCCGGAGAAGTCGCGGGCGGTGAAGATGCGGTAGTGCTCGTCGGGCAGCAGCCGCCGGCTCACCGGGTGGTAGTCCTGCAGGTTCGAGTACCCGTGGAAGAACCCGACGACCTCGCAGTCGTCTTCGACGAAGGAACTCGCGGCTGCGGCGATGACCGCATTGGCCCCGGGCGCGGGACCACCGGAGAACACGATGCCGACGCGACGGATGGGCTTCTGTTCACTCACGCGTGAGGTACTACGGCGCAACCGCGCCCCCCGCCAGCCGAGCGCATGGCGCCACAGGTGCCCTCCCGCGCTAGGCTGCCCCCGTGCGGCATCGAACGAACCCACCCCAGCGCCGAGAGAAACGGCCACCTCCCCGCGCTTCGGCGTCGGCTCCGGCTTCGGCTCCGGCTTCGGGATCGGCTTCGGGATCGGCTTCGGCTTCGCCGTCGGCGTCGGCTTCGGCTCCGGCTTCGGGATCGGCGTCGGCTTCGCCGTCGGCGTCGGCGTCGGCTTCGGCTTCGGCGTCGGCTTCGGCTTCGGGATCGGCTTCGGGATCGGCTTCGGCTTCGGCTTCGGCTTCGGGATCGGCTTCAGCCGGCGGGCACGGGTGGCTGCACGGGCACGGGTGGCTGCACGTCGCGGCTCTGCTGCTGCTCGCCGCGACCCTCCTGGTCACGCGCCCGGCGCAGGCCGACACCACCACGTTCGAGATCCGGTTTCAGACCGCCCACGTGGATGGGCGGGCGGTGGTGACCGAAGGCTGGCTCGACGCACAGGTCGCCCGCGCCAATGAGATCTTCGCCCCCGCGGACGTCGCGTTCCGGAGCGGCGAACGCGTGGCGCTCGAAGGCGAAGGACCGGATCTGATCACGCGCGGGCACCGCCACCGACTCAACCCCCACGTCGTGCCGAACGTCATCAACGTCTTCGTCGTGCGCTCGCTGGCCGACGTCGACATCGCGGGCCGCTTCATTCGGGGCGTGCACTGGCGCTCACGCCGCGGCAGCGCCTCCACCCAGCACTACTGCATCCTGAGCGCCATCGCGGGCTCGACGGTGCTCGCCCACGAGCTCGGGCACTTCTTCGGCAACCCGCACAGCGCCACGCCCGGCAACATCATGAGCTACGAGCGCGGCGAGGGACCGCCCTTCTTCGACGCGGGCCAGCTCCGCCGGATCCGCCGACACGCGGAACGGTTTCTCCGGTCGCGCGAACTCAGTCCGGTCGACTGACGAGCATCGAGCAGCCCCAACCCAAACAGCCTTCGAGGGCAAGGGCAGGGGCAAGGGCAAGGGCAAGGGGTAGGCGCTGGCGCGCCTACGAGAGGAAGCCGGTCTCTTTCGCGATCTTCGTGACGACCGGCAGAACCGCGTCGTAGGCGGCGGCGTTGCAGGCGAGGATGCCGCCGGTGGTGCGCAGATCTTTGCCACCGTACGAGTACGGGACTCCGTCGACCCGCGCGAAGCGGCCACCGGCGCCGCGCAGGATCGCTTCCGGTCCGCAGGCGTCCCAGTGCGAGCTGCGGTCGGACATGTGCACGTAGAGGTCGACGGTCTGTTCGGCGATGAGCCCGACCTTGATCCCCACCGACCCACTCTTGCGTTCGTCGGTGATGCCGAGCCGCTCGACCGTGAGATCGACTTCTTTGGATCGGTGCGAGCGCGAGCAGACGAGCTTCAGCTTGGACGGGTCCGCTTCTTGGCTGACCTCGAGCGGCTTCGTGCCCTCCTTGGTCTCGAGCCACGCGCCTTCGCCGACCACCGCGGTGTAGAGCTTCTCTTTCGCGACCTGGTACACGACGCCGAGCTTCGACTCCCCGTCGACGGCCAGCCCGAGCATCACCGCGAACTCGCCGTTCTTGGCGATGAACTCTTTGGTGCCATCGAGCGGATCGACGTACCAGACCCGGCCGGACGCGAGCGCGTCGCTGTTGTCCTTGCTCTCTTCGGCCACGATGCCGTCGTCTGGGAACGCCTTGCGAAGCGCGTTGACGATGAAGGTGTTCGCGCGGGTGTCGGCATCCGTCACCGGATCGCGCGCGCTCTTGTAGGCCACGGCGAAGTCTTTGGCGTAGACCTCGCGGATGATCTCCCCCGCCTCGCGGGCGATGGTGGCAGCGGTCTTCAACTGGTCGAGCATGCCGCGACCATAGCGGGCGTTGGCCACGAGTCGAACGCGTGGTCGGCGTGCATAGCCGGAGGCGCAGCCGCAGGCGTCGTGGAAATCAAGAAAGTCGAACGAGGAGGGCGCCTTCTCCGCCGAGCCGGGCGGGCGCGGTCGCGAACGCGTGAACCAGCGGCGCTGCGCCACCCTTCGTGAGCGCTTCGATCACCGCTTCGCGCAGGACGCCGCCAAGCGCGCTGTGGGTGCCTTTGCCGTGCACGATCGCCAGCGTGCGGCGGCCGGCGCGGTGTGCTTCGCGCACGAACTGCCGTACGAGCCGGCTCGTCTCGACGCGGGTGCGCCCATGCAGATCGAGGGAACGTTCGGGCGCCAGCTCGCCGCCGGTCAGAAGCCGCACGGTCTTCATCGTCACCTTGTCGCGTCGGCCGGTGATGTGGTCGCCGTCGCGCTCGATGTGAAACGTGAGACCGCCCGCGACGAGCTGTCCGAGCCGGCTGCGGGCGAGCTCGTCCTCGGCCCGATGCGCGGCATCGACCACCGCGGCGACCGCTTTGGCTTTGACCTTCGACTTCTTTTTCGCCCGACCGCGCGCGGGACCGGCCGGCGCACCAAGCGGGCGCACGCCACCGAACTCCTGAAGGAAGGCCGCCTTGTCGGCGTACTCGTAGCCTTCCAGTGGCGCCGTCGGCACAGCGGGGCTCGACGCAGCCGCGCCCGGCGTACCGGACGCAGCCGATGGCGCCGTTGCACCCTCCGTCCGAGCGGGTTTCGACTTCGCCGCGGCCGCGGCGCGGCGGGTTTCGGCGTCCACTTTCGAGCGCCGCTCGGGCCGCATCTCGTCGAGCGCCTTCTTCGCCGCGTCGTTGAGCGCCTTCGATCGGCCCGCGGCGTCGGCCTTCGACACCTTGGCCTTCGCTTTCTTCTTGCCGCCCTTCTTCTTGGGAAGCGCGTCGACGAGGGCCGCAAAAGGCTGGACCTTCAGCCCGTGGGATTTCTTCGGATCATGGCCCATGTCGACCTATGTGCGTCGGCGCAGTGGCCGCGTCCACCCCGCGCCCTGCCTGAATGCCCGCCTCGACGCGGTGCTGTCTGCAGCAGCCGCAGTGCTGGATGCCCTGGCCGTTGGCCTGGACGAAGCCGGATCATTGAGACGAGGGGCCCGCATCGGATAGAGTGCGCGCATGGCTTCGCCCCTGCTCGGGTACAACACCAACGTCCGGCACCACGGCAAGCTCTACCACATCCAGACCGAGGACTCGGGGGTCAAGCATCCCCACATCATCACGCACCTCTTCGCGGACGGTGGACGCATCATCGCCTCGAAGAAGACCACCTACGCGGAGCTCGTCTCACGCGAGGACATGAAGGATGTGGTCAAGCAGATGATGCGCGATCAGCACAAGGCGATGTTCATCGCTTTGCGCGATGGTGAGTTCGACGACGAAGGCAGCGAGCCGACCCAAGAGGTCAAACAAGCCCCGCCGGACGTCGATGCGCTGGAAGCCGCCGCGGCCCGACTGGCCGGCGCTGTGCCGATCCCGAGCGACCCGCCTCCCTCCGCGCCACCGAAGTCGAAGAAGTACCAAGAGACGATGCCCGCGCATGCGAGCGTGAAACCGAAGTCGTCCCTCCCGCCCTCTTCCATCTTCGGAAGCGATCTCCTGACCGAGAAGTCGCTCGACGAAGTGATCCTCTCCTACCTCGCCGAAGACCTCGACGACGAAGGCTGAGCTCGGCAACGGTCACGCGCCGTTGAACGCTGAACGCGGTCGCGCACATCGCGCCTGCCATCAAGAACCAGTCCTCGCCCGTGTAGGCCGCGCCTGCTAGCTAGCGGGCGATGTCTTCTTCGACCTCGGTTCGACCCATCTTTCTTCGCCCCGGCGCGCGCTACACCTGCTTCGGCGATGGGCTGTGTTGCACCGACATCCATGTGCTCGGACCCCTGAGCAGCGCGGAGAGGAAGCTGGTGCGCGCGGCGGATCCGAAGGGCGTCTACGCCGATCCGGGACTCGAAGACGCGAAGGTGCTTCGCATCGCGGGCGATGGCGGATGCCACTTCCTGCTCCCCGATCAGCGGTGTTCGATCCACGCGGAACACGGACCGATGCAGAAGCCGAACTTCTGCCGCCGGTTCCCGCTCGGTCTGGTGGCCACCCCGCGCGGCGGCCGCATCACCACCGAACACCGCTGCCCGTGTCGGACCATGGGCGACCGGCCCCTGCTCGACGAAGCGTCGGTGCTTCCGGCGCTGCTCGACGCGCGTGGCAAACTCAAGGCCGACCGCCGCGTGAAGAAGATCGCGCTCACCAAGAAGACCAAGGTCGGATTCGAAGAGTGGCGCACCCTCGAAGCGGATCTGCTCGGTCGGCTGGCCGAAGGGGAAGCGCCGGCCCTGGTGCTCGGATGCGACCCGTTCCCGGAGCTCCGCACCACGACCTGGCTCGAAGAGTCGGAGCGCATCTTCATCGAAGGTGTCACCGACACCAGCGGGTTCTCCTTCGCGGCCCAGTGGTTCGTCTTGGCGATGCGCGCCTGTCTCGAGCCCGACGGCGTCCTCGAGCGCACGCCGGCGCGGCCATGGGCCGCGGCGTTCGACCGGGCCGAGCAGCGACCTGGCTCGAACCGGGCGCGGCGCGAAGTGTTCTCGGACTGGATCGCGGATGTGATCTGGTCGCTCACCTGGACGGACGACCGAACGTTCGATGTGGCCCGAGCCGAACTCGCGACCCGGCTCGCGGTGGCCGAGCGGATTGCGGCGACATTGGAAGCAGACCATGCTGTGGGGTCGGGCCGAGCGGCCGCCGAGGCCATCACCGTCGTAGAGCTCATGGGAGAATCCGAGCTCTGGACGGAAGTCGTCTCCCTCATCCGCTCGTAGTCCCTGGAGGTTTTTCGTGCGTCTTCCCCTTGTTTTGTTCGTTTGTGTCGCGACCGCCGCGTTTGCTGGGCAGGCCCGCGCGCAGGCCCCACTGCTCTCCGGACTCGGTGGACCCACCGACTACGGCACCCAGTGCCTGCATCCGAACGACGACTCGTCGTCGAACTCCATCAGCCTCGCGCCGGCGTTTCCGGCCGGTCTGCGGTTCTTCGACACGACGCACACCAACGTGTTCGTCAACACGAACGGCAACCTCACCTTCAGCGGTGCGCTCGGCACCTACACCCCGCGCGGCTTCCCCGTCGCGGCCCAGCCGATGATCGCCCCGTACTGGGCAGACGTGGACATCCGCGACACGAGCGCTGGCTGCCGCACCGGCTCCCGCGGCACGTGCGAGAGCACCGGGCGCAACTCGGTGTGGTGGCACCTGGAGCCCGGCCGGATGGTCGTGACCTGGTACGACACCAACTACTACAGCTGCAACGACGACCTGGTGATGAACTTCCAGTTGATCCTCACCGCGGTGCCCGGGTGCGGCGGGGCCGAAGGCGACTTCGACGTGGAGTTTCGATACAACGAATGCGGCTGGGAGACCGGCGACGCATCCGGCGGCAGCGGTGGTTTCGGTGGCACCGAAGCCCAGGCCGGGTTCGACGCGGGCAACTCGCGCGACTTCGTCGAGATCCCCGGCTCCCGCATGCCTGGCATCGCCAGCCTGCTCTGCACGACCTCGAACGTCGGCGAGATGGGCGTCTGGCGCTTCCAGATCCGCAGCGGCACGGTGCTCTGTCCCGACGCGGGACGCGCGTGCAGCACCGGCATGGTCGGCGTGTGCGCGGAAGGCGCGACCCAGTGCGTCGGCGGCGGCACCGAATGCACCCCCGTGGTTCCTTCGTCGGATGAGCGCTGCGACTCGCTCGACAACGACTGCGACGGCATGATCGACGAGGGCGACGCGCTCTGCGGTGGAGACACCGCCGTCTGCGATCGCGGCGTCTGCATCGACGTGTGCTTCGAGGGTGGCTGCAGCGAAGGCCAGACCTGCACGGCCGATGGTCGATGCGTCGACACCGGCTGCGAGGAGCTCGAATGTCCTCCCGGCCAGACCTGCCAGGCCGGCGAGTGTGTGGGCGCTTGCGACGGAGTGGTGTGCCCGGCGGGCCAGGATTGCCGCGGCGGCCGCTGCCTCGATCTCTGCGAAGACCTGAGCTGCGATCCGGAGTGCAGCGTCTGCTCGCGCGGCGAGTGCGTCGTCCGCTGCGATCTCACCGGCGGCGCCTGCGGTGCGGGCCAGACCTGTCTCGAGGACGGTCTCTGCGAACCGACCGAATGCCTTGGCGTCATGTGCGACGCCGGTTTGGTGTGTGTCGTGGGGCGCGGATGCATCGACGCCTGCGAAGGCGTCATGTGCCCGGGCACCGAAATCTGCCAAGCGGGCGAATGCGTGGAAGAGATGAGCGTCGAGCCCGACGCCGGTCCCCCAGGTGAGGACGCGGGCGTGGAAGAGGAAGACGCGGGCGTGGCAGAGGAAGACGCCGGCGATCCGACGGCCGACGCCGGTCGGACGCTCCCGCCGCGGGACGACGGCTGCGGCTGCGCCGTGCCGGGCGCGGGCTCCCACGGACCCGCCGCGCCCTTCGTACTGCTCGGTCTGGGCGCCGCCGTCTGGTATCGAAGGCGCCGTTGAGTCAAGCTGACAGGCTTGGAGGTTCTCTTGGCTTGTCGGTTTGGTTCTTGTGCAGCTCTGTTCGCGCTCCTGTTCGCTTCGGCGGCGGCAGCGCAGGCGCCCCTTGCGAGCGGATTCGGGGGTCCAGCCGACTACGGCTCGAGCTGCCTGCATCTGAACGACGACGGCTCGTCGCCGTCGATTGATCTGACCCCGGCGTTCCCCGCCGGGCTGCGATTCTTCGACCGCACGCACACGAGCGCGTTCGTGAACACGAACGGCAACATCACCTTCAGCGCCGCGCTCGGCACCTACACCCCGAACCCGTTCCCGGTCGCGGAGCAGCCCATGATCGCGCCCTATTGGGCGGACGTAGACACCCGCGTCGACGACGGCGGTGGCATCTTCGGTGGCTGCGGCTTGGGCGGTTCGACCGGCGTGTGCACCGCGTCCGCCGCGAGCCGAGACAACCAGGTCTACTGGCACCTCGAGCCCGGCCGCATGGTCACGACCTGGTACGACACCGGGTACTTCTCCTGCCACACCGACCTGCGCATGAGCTTTCAGCTCATCCTGACGGCGGTGCCTGGGTGCGGCGGCGCGGACGGCGACTTCGACGTCGAGTTTCGATACAACCGCTGCGAGTGGGAGACCGGCGATGCGTCCGGCGGCAGCGGCGGCTTCGGCGGCACCGAAGCCCAGGCCGGGTTCGACGCGGGCAACTCGAGCGACTTCGTGGAGATCTCCGGCTCCCGCGCGCCCGGCATCGCCAGTGCGCTGTGCACCGGATCGAACGTGGGTGAAGTCGGGGTCTGGCGTTTCCAGATCCGCAGTGGCGCCGTGCTCTGTCCGGATGCGGGCGCCGCCTGCGACACCGGCATGGTCGGCGTGTGCGCGGAGGGCGCGACGCAGTGCATCGGCGGCGGCACCGAGTGTGCGCCGGTCGTTCCGGCCTCCGACGAATCGTGCGACTCGCTCGACAACGACTGCGACGGCATGGTCGACGAAGGCGACGCGCTGTGCGGCGGCGAGACCGCGGTCTGCGATCGCGGCGTGTGCATCGACGTGTGCTTCGAGGGCGGCTGCGGCGAAGGACAGACCTGCACCGCGGACGGGCGCTGCGTCGACGCGGGATGCGAAGACCTCGAGTGTCCGGCGGGCCAGCGCTGCCGGCTCGGCGAATGCGTCGGCGCCTGTGATGGGGTGACCTGCCCCGACGGGCAGAACTGCCGCGGCGGGCGCTGTCTCGATCTCTGCGAAGAGCTGACCTGCGACCCGGAGTGCAGCGTCTGCTCTGCGGGCGCCTGCATCGTGCGCTGTGACCTCCCGGGCGGCGCCTGCGGTGCCGGCGAGACCTGCCAGGCCGATGGCCTCTGCGAGCCGACCGACTGCGTGGGCGTCATGTGCGAGCCGGGCGCCACCTGCCGCGCAGGGCGGGGCTGCATCGATGCATGCGAGGGCGCGGTCTGCCCGGGCGTCGAGGTCTGCATGGACGGCATGTGCCAGCTGCCGGTTGTGCCCGATCCGGTCGACGCCGGTTCGGTCGACGGCGGTCCGGTGGAGGACGGTGGTGTGGTCGAGATGGACAGCGGTCCGGTCGGCGACGCAGGACGCCCGATGCCCCGGCGAGACAGCGGCGGCTGCAGCTGCGCGACGCCCGGTGCCCCGAGCTCGGCACCGCTGCTCTGGCTCGCGGTCGGCCTCGCCTGGCTGACCCGTCGCCGCTTCCGGTAGTTCCGGCTTCAGCGTCGCCGCTTCCGGAAGAACCACTTCTGGAGCGGCGCCGGTCTCTCCCTGGACCAAGGCATCGTGCGGGACGCCCACACCGTTGTGGACGCCCCGCACTCCGCTGGTTTGGGATGGTGACGGTGGCCTCGGTCTCCCGCGGCACGGCGACCTTCTCGGGCCCCGCCTGCGCCGGTTGCGTCTTTTATTGCACCACGGGCCTGGGGAGTGCACCAGTTGCTCGGCCTGCGGCCTGCGCAGGTGCACGGCGATGGAGCCGCTTGGTCGCGGGGCCCGTGGGGGACCCAAGTCGGTTGCGTGGGGGCTTGGCTATGCGATCGTCTTCGGGTGAGTGCGATCGCGATCGTGGGCGGTGGCCCGAGCGGCAGCGCGACGGCGTTGCAGCTGCTGCGCGCCGGGGTCGGGGCGGACCAGATCGTGATTTTTGATCAAGCGACCTTCCCGCGCCCGAAGCTGTGCGGAGGCGCGCTGACCACCCGCGGCACCGAGCTGCTCGAGGATCTGCTCGGCGAACATCCGGTCGGCGGTTGCGACACGCGGGAGCTCGAGTTCCGGTGTGCGCTCGGCGCGTTCCCGATCGTCGAGCGGGGGCAGCAGTGGCTCTACGACCGAGGCGTGCTCGACAACCGGCTGCTCGACGAGTGCAAGCGTCTCGGTGTCGAGGTGCGGGAGGCCCATCGGCTCACCGGCATCGTCGCGGACGGCGAGTCCTGGAGTCTGACGTTCCAGCACAACCGCCAGAGCCACACCGAGACCTTCCCCTGGGTCGTCGGGGCAGACGGCGCCCGAGGCGCGGTGCGGCGATCGCTCGAGCTGCGGGGCGGCGTGGTCGGACGGCTGGTGGAGTCGGTGTATGTACAGCGCCCCTCTCGGCCCGGAACTGGCCGGCCCGGAACTGGTGCACCCGAGTTCGATCCCGGCCGGCTCTACTTCGACTTCGATCCGCTCCTCGACGACATCCCCGGGTACGCCTGGATCTTCACGTACCCGAAACCCGGATCCGAACCGGGCGCGTTCTGGAAGATCGGGATCATGGATGGCCGCGGCGTCACCGACGGCAAGACGCTCCGCGCCTGGACCGATGCCTACGCCGACCGCAACGGCTTCGACCGGGTGGACGCGAAGATCGCGGGTTGGCCGGAGCACTACTACGACCCGAAGACCGAAGCGCACCGGCCAGGCCTCGTGCTCGTCGGCGAAGCGTGGGGCATCGACCCGCTGCTCGGGGAGGGCATCGCCCCGTCGCTGGAGACCGCGATGTACGCCGCGCCCCGGATCGCGGAAGCGCTCGCCGCCGGGCGCCGCACGATCCCCGACTTCGAACGCGGGTTCCTGAAGTCCGAAGCCGGACGCAACCTCCGCTTTCAGTACCGCCTCGCGAAGTTGCTCTACACCGGCAAGTCCCGCCGATGGCTGCGGGTGCTCTTCGGACACGAGTACATGCGCGAGCTGGCCGGCGCCGGCACCGAAGCCTACGGGCGGCTCGAACACCAGATGATGCGGCTCGCCCGCGCCTACGTGTGGCAGTCGCTCAAGCGCGGTTTCCCGTCGAACGCCCCCATCCCGCGCGGGCTGCCCGAACCCGCGGCGCCGGCTCCGTGATCGTCGACGTGGTCATCCCCGCGCTCGACGAAGAAGAGGCGCTGCCGAAGGTGCTCCGCGATCTGCCCGCGAGCGTGCGCCGCGTGGTCGTCTGTGACAACGGATCGACCGACCGCACCGCGGAGGTGGCGCGGGCCGGCGGGGCGATCCTGGTCGTCGAACGGGAACGTGGCTACGGCGCCGCCTGTCTGACCGCGCTGGCGCACCTGCGCGCCGACCCGCCGGACGTGGTCGTCTTTCTCGACGCCGACCACAGCGACGACCCGCGCGATCTGCCGGTGCTGCTGGAACCGATCGCCACCGGCGCGGCCGAGCTCGTGATCGGATCACGCGTCCGCGGCACCCTCGAACCAGGCGCGCTCACCTGGCCGCAGCGGGTGGGCAACGCGATCGCGTGCGGCGCGCTGCGGGCGCTCTACCACGCGCGCTACACCGACCTCGGTCCGTTCCGCGCCGTGACCTGGCCCGCGCTCGAACGGCTCGAGATGGAAGACCGCAACTTCGGCTGGACGGTCGAAATGCAGATCAAAGCCGCCCGCCTCGGCATCGACCACGCCGAGGTCCCAGTGGCGTACCGCCGCCGCGGCGGCGGCCAGAGCAAGGTCAGCGGCACGATCGAAGGCAGTGTGCGCGCCGGCACGATCATCCTCTGGCAGCTCGCGAAACACGCGCGATGAACGACACCAAGGTACTCGTCTTCGCCAAGGCGCCGGTCGCCGGACAGGTCAAGACGCGGCTCATCGGGGCCCGCATCGATGCGGCCCGAGCGACCGCGCTCTACCGCGCGTTTCTCCACGACGTCCTGACCAAGACGACCGGCGCGTTCGAGACCGAGCTGTGGTGGGCGGGCCCGGACGACGCGCGACTCGAAGGCATCGACGTCGCGACACACCGACAGCATGGCGACGACCTTGGCCAACGCATGGCGCACGCGATCGAGACGGCGCTGGCGGACTGCGAACGGGTCGTGATCGTGGGGGCCGATGCGCCCTCGATGCCGCTTCGCATCCTGCACCGGGCGTTCGAACTGCTCCGCAGCCACGACACCGTGTTCTCCCCGAGCCACGACGGAGGCTACGTGCTCCTCGGGGCCACCCAGGTTCCGACCTTCCGGGAGGTGCGCTGGTCCACTCGGCACGCGCTCGCCGACTCGCTTCGTTCTCTCGAGACACCGCTCGGCGGCGCAGCGAACGCGGCCCTCACCGAACCCTGGTTCGACGTCGACCGCCCAGCGGACCTGCGGTTGCTCCGAGCCCACCTCGCGCTCGACCCCGACGCCGCGCCCGCCACTCGAGCCGCCCTCTCCCGGTCTTAGACGTCGCCGAACTTGTCGCGCATCTGGAGGAACTCCAGGAACTCGTGCAGGCGCATCACGTCCCCGATGACGAACCCGTCGTCCGTCGCTTCGACGATGCTCAGCCGGTCCAGACGCGAGAGCACCCCGGCCACTTCTTCTTCCGAGAGGCCGATTTGGTTGGCGAGGCCCGCCATGTCGAGCGGCACGATCACCGATCCATCCTCGCGCGTCGTGCCGTTGTATTCCGCTTCGTGCGCGAGACCGAGGATCACCCGCGCTTTCGGATCCCGGTGCATGAGCAGGTCGATGAGGGTGTTCGCGCTGTCGAGGCGGCGCGCGAGTTTGCGGATCAGCCGAACCGCGATCTCCGTGTTGCTGACGATCATCGCGCCGAAGGTCTGCGGGTCGATCACCAGCAGCTTCGCGTCTTCGAAGATCGCTGCGGTCGCGGTGCGCGGCTTCTTGTTGAGGATCGCCATCTCGCCGAAGAAGTCGCCCGGCCCGAGGATCCCGAGCTGTTTCTCCCGATCGCGGACCTCGGTGTAGATGCGCACCCGGCCGCTCTGGATGACGTACATGACGTCGCCCTCGTCGCCGTCCCGGAACAGGACCTGGCCTGCCGGATAGTTCTGCATGAGGGTGGAGAGCTTTTGAGTGGCCATGACCCGGCGATTCTCGCGCGCCCTTTGCCGCGGAACAAGGTACAAACGGAACAGGAGGCTTTGTGGAGCAAACCATTCCCGTCGTCGATTTGCGTGCGTACCGCGACCCCGCGACACGCGATTCCTTCATCCAGCAATATGGGGACGCGCTCAAAGAGCTCGGCTTCGTCGCGATCGAAGGGTACGGCATCGACCAAGATCTGTTCGAGCGCACCTACGCCGCGTACCGGACCTTCTTCGCGTTGCCCGATGAGGTGAAGCGCCAATACGAGCACCCGGAGACCGGCCGTCGCCGCGGCTACACGTCGTTTGGCGTCGAACACGCGAAGGACAACACGCAGCCCGATCTCAAGGAGTTCTTCCATGTCGGACGCGAAGCCTCGAAGTCCGACCCGATGTTCGAGCGGCTTCCGAAGAACGTGTGGCCCGCCGAAGTCGAAGCGGTGAAGCAGACCTCGCTCGAGCTTTACGATGCGCTCGATCGGGTGGCGTTCGAGTGCCTCGAAGCGCTCGGCATCTACCTCGGCACCGAGCCGAGTTTCCTCGTCGACATGGCCCGCGGGGGCAACACGCTGCAGCGCGTGATCCACTACCCGGTGTGCGACGGCTTCGACAAACCGGGCGCGATGCGGGCGGCCCAGCACGAGGACATCAACCTGATGACCTTGCTGCCACCGGCCGATCAGTCCGGGCTCGAGCTGCTCACCCGCGACGGAAAGTGGCTCCCCATCCGCGCCATCCCCGGGCAGATCATCGCCGATACCGGCGACATGATGATGCGGATCACCAACGACACGATCCCGGCCACCACCCACCGCGTGGTCAACCCACAGGGCGAGCCGACCGCTCGGTACTCGATGCCCTTCTTCGTCCACCCGCACCTCGACGCCATGCTCGAGGTGCTGCCCTCCTGCCTCGAGGACGGCGAAACCCCCAAGTACGCGCCCATCAACAACGAAGAGTTTCTGATGGAGCGGCTGCGCGCGATCGGTCTGACCAAATGACAGAAGAAGAAGATCGCCGTGGCGCGCAACGATTCACCATCTGGTTCCCGCTTCAGATCAGCGGCGAAGGCGAGGTCATCATCGGCATCAGCCGCGACATCAGCGCCACCGGCGTGATGATGGTCGCCGCCGCTGAGCCGGTCGTCGGCGAGCGCGTGGTGGTCATGCTGCGCCTGCCCGGAGACGAGCTGCCCGAGCGCGAGATGATCGGCACCATCGTCCGCGTGGAAGACAACGAAGAGGACTCCGAGGGCCTGTGGCGCCACCGGGTGGCGGTCTCCTTCACCGAAGCGATCGACGACCTCGAACCGTTGCTCGCGGACGTCTCCCGATCCTCCCAGGTGCCCTCGCAGCCGCCCCCGCCCAAGACGGACTAGCTTGCCACGACGGGCCTGGCTCGCTTCGCGAGACTGGCGGCCCTTCTTTCTTGGGGGCACCCAAACCCCGCCCCGGTGACACGGCTTGTGCTCGCTTCGCTCGACTGCGCCGTGTCGGTCACGCGACCGTCTTTTCTTAGGGGGAAGGGTTCGGCACGCCCCTGGTGCGCCTACTCGGGCTCGGACTCGTCCGGGGTGTCTTCGGGAATCGGGATCGGGACGGGCGGATCGTCCGTCTCCGGGATCTCCGGCGTCAGATCCTCGTCCTCCGGGTTGCGCCTGCGCACCGGCGCCTCGCCCGCTTGTTCGTACCGGTGGCCGTCCTGGTACGCCTGCATGGCCTCCACCAAGTACACCAGCATGTCGCGCGCATCGATCAGCGTCCGCGTGTCTGGCCGCAGCCGCATCCCGTCCGGCGCGATGAACGTCACGTGCGGCAACCCCCGCACCCGGTACTGATCCGCGAAATCGCGCGCGGCGAGGCTCATGTTCGACAGGTCCACCCGCAGCGCGACGTATTCCATCTCGAGCAGCGTCGCGACCTCTTCGTTGGCGAACGTGCCTTCGAGCATGTCCCGGCTCGCCGTCGCCCACTCGGCGGTGAACACGACCACGATCGGCTTCTCCTCCGCCTGCGCCCGTGCGAGCGCCGCGGTCGGTTCCACCTCCCAGTCGACGTTGCTCTCGATCGGCGCGTGACGCTGCTCGAGCATGCGCTGCCCGCCCGGCAACGTCCCCCCCGCCTCGAGCGCGGCGGTGTGGTCCTCGGTGGTCAGATCGGTGAGGTCTTTGAACGCCGCGTCGAACACGAAGTAGAACGTGATCGCGATGAGCGCCACCACCACCAAACACCCCGCCCCCGCCATCCGCTGCGCCCGCTCATCCGGCTCCGGATAATCCTCCTCGGGCTTCTTCTTCTTCTTCTTCTTCTTCTTCTTCCGCTTCTTCTTCGCCCCAGACGCATCGTCGTCGTCGTCGTCGTCGTCGTCGTCGTCGTCAGAGTCAGAGTCGGCGTCGGCCTCGGCGTCGGCGTCGGAGTCGGCGTCGGAGTCGGCGTCGGTTTCTGAGTCGGAGTCGGAGTCGGAGTCGGAGTCGGAGTCGGAGTCGGAGTCGGCTTCGGAATCGGCGTCGGCTTCGGCTTCGGAGTCGGAGTCGGCTTCGGCTTCGGCTTCGGAGTCGGCTTCGGGATCGGCTTCGGCTTCTGAGTCAGCGTCAGACTCAGAATCAGCGTCAGACTCAGAATCAGCGTCAGACTCAGAATCAGCGTCAGACTCAGAATCAGCATCAGCGTCAGACTCAGCGTCAGCATCAGCGTCAGACTCAGCATCAGACTCAGCGTCAGACTCAGAATCAGCGTCCGCTTCGACGTCCGCGTCAGAATCGGAATCCGCGTCTACCCCGGCCTTCGACGCCTCGTCGGAATCACCGTCCGCCACCGTTTCGGCCGCCTCCGCGTCCTTCTCGTCTCGCTCCTCGTCCGCCATGCCGCCCACCATATCACCCGCGCGATGGCGGGCGTCGTTCGGATCGTCAGCCCGGATTCGGCGCCCTGATGGTGAACGGGTACCGGCCGATCTCGTGGCCGTTCATCGTGAGGATCGCGGTGTGTTCGCCCAGGGGCCAACCCTGGGCCGGGCGGTTGCCGAACCCGACACACGTCTCGACGTTCTCTTGGAACGTGAGCTCCCGGGTGGCGCTTTCGTCGAAGGTGCCACCGACCAGCCACTTCACCTGCACCCACGTGAGTCGGCCGAAGGTGCCGCATCCGAGCAGATGCACCGGGTCGGTTGCACCGAACGTCGTGGCGGGATCGATCGGGTGGTAGTCCTCGGTGTGGTTTCGCGCGGTGACCACATTGTGAATCGTGGACGGGGTCGCGTCGGTGGGTGGACCGACGACGAAAGGGTACCGGCCGAGCTCCGCGCCGTTGAACTCGAGCACCGTCTCGTACATCGCGATGGGGAGCGGGTTTTGGTGGCTGAGCGTGCCTCCGACGAAGGTCGACTGACCGACGCTGAACAGCACCCCGCCGTTGACGGAAGACAGGTCCACCGACGCGCTCGCTTCTTCGCCGAAGACGTCCCAGCGAAACTTCAGCGTGCCCGCCCTCGGGCGACCAGCGATCTCCACCGACACGTGCACCGGATCGGTCGGGAGGAACTGCTGCACCTCTTCGGTGATCTGCTGCTGCGGACTCATCGCCCGCCCGTAGTGCACCGCCCGCACCTGCAGCCCGCCGGGCGTGGTGGGCGCCGTCGGTGCCACGACCGGAGCCACCGGCGGGGTGGGCGCGTCATTCCCACTTCCACACGCAAAGCAGCCCAGACCCAGAAGAAGCGATGTGCGCAGCATCGGGGAAGGCTAGTCGCCAACCACCGAAAGATCGATGTGGCCGCCTTGGTGACACCGCTGGCGAGCGTGCTCGCGTCGAAGATTCCTTGAACGAAGCGGATTTCAGAGGCGCGGCGGGTTCTGGCGCGCGAGGTCGGTTCGTAACGTCCCACCGGATGGGGCGACTCCTCGGCTTGCGTTCGGTCCCGCGCAACGCGACGGTCCGCCCTGTGGCGCCCCGGTTCGAGTGCCCGTGAGCTTCTTGGAGTCGAGATGATGAAGTGGTGCTTGGTGCTCTTGTCCCTGTCGGTCGCGTCGCACGCGTTCGCGCAACCACGCAACGCCGCGCCCCGGATCGCGGTGGTCGTCGACGGAGACACCGACGTGTTCCGCCGCGAGACCGCTCGGCTCGCCCACGAACTCGACACGCTCTTCTCGGAACGCTTCGAGGGGTTCTCCGCGCCGAGCGCGCCCACCCACGTCGGTGACTTCACACCGGCGCGCGCCGATGCGTTGGTCGCCGCCGCGCTGGCCGATCGCTCGATCGACATGGTGGTCGGGCTCGGCCTGCAGACCGGCCGCGCGGTCGCGCGGATCGAACGGCTCTCCAAACCGGTGTTTCTGCCCTTCGCGAGTCCGGAGCTCCAAGGGCTGCCGCGCGAGGGGGAGACGAGCGGCCGCCGCAACCTGAGCTACCTGACGGGCCTCGTCGACCTCGAACGCGACCTGCGCCGCTTCCGAGAAGTCGTCCGGCTCAACCGCACCGCCATCCTCATCGACCGGGTGATCACCGACGCGATCCCGGAACTCGAAGCGTTCGTCGGCCGCACCGCGCGCGCCGAGAACGCCGGCCCGCCGATGCAGGTGCAGATCGTGCCGGTCGACGCGACCGCCGAGTCGGTGCTGTCCGCGCTCGAAGAAGGCATCGAAGCGGTCTACATCGGGCCGCTCATTCGGCTTCCCGAATCCGAGGTGCAGCCGCTCATCGATGGACTCAACGCACGGCGGCTGCCGACCTACGCGAGCGATGGTCGCAGCTGGGTGAACCGCGGCGCGTTCACCTCGCTCGTGCCCGACGGCGAAGTCGAGCGGCGCATGCGCCGGGTCGCGCTCAACATCCAGGAGACGCTCGCTCGCGGCGAACCATCCACCTACAGCATCGTCTTCGAAGCGCGCGCGGAGCTCTCCATCAACATGGCGACCGCGCGCGCGATCGGCATCTGGCCACGCTTCGAGCTCATGACCGAGGCGGTGCTCGTCGGCATGAACGAGCGCCAGCGCGGCACCCCGACCACGTTGCGCGACGCGGTGGCCGAAGCGGTCCAAGGCAACCTCGGGCTCGGCGCTGCGCGTTTGGACGTCGACGTGGCCGACGCGGGACTGGCGCAGACGCGCGGCGGGTGGCTGCCGACCGTCGACGCCCAAGCGGGGTTCACGTGGCAGGACCCGGACGTGTCCTCGTCCCTCGGCAGCGCGGAGCGGCAAGTCTCCTGGGGTCTGAGTGGGCAGCAAGTCGTCTACTCGCCCACGCTCCACCGCGGGATCCGCGCGCAAGAAGCGAACATCGAAGCGGCGACGCGCGGCGTGCAGAGCAGCGAACTCGACGTGGTGCGCGACGCCACCATCGCGTACCTCGACGTGCTCCGCGCCCGCACGGCGGAGCGGGTCAACCGCGAGAACCTCACCCGCATCCGGCGCAACCTCAGCCTCGCCGAGGTCCGCGTGCAGATCGGCTCCGGCGGGCGCGAAGAAGTCTTTCGCTGGGAGATCGAGATCGCCGACGGCCGGGCCAACGTCATCGCCGCGACCGCGCGCCGCAACCAGGCGGAGATCGGCTTGAACCGGGTGCTCAACCGAGAACTCGAGGCACCGGTGCACACGGTCGAACCCACCGAACCAGATGTTGGCCTGGTGATGGACCCGCGCGTGCTCGAGTACGTGGAAGACCCGTGGTCGTTCGGGGTGCTTCGGGCGTTTGTCGCGGAGGATGCGCTCGAACAGTCGCCCGAACTCAAGCAGATCGATGCCGCGCTCCGGGCGCAGAACCTCGCGCTCGATGGACGCCGCCAGCAACTCTACGTGCCGGACGTGGTCGTCACGGGCGGCTTCACGAACGTCTTCCATCGGAGCGGCGCGGGCTCCGAAGCGCTGGCGCCGATCCCAGGCATCGACCTTCCTCAGCAGGACAACTTCACCTGGCAGGTGGGCGCCGCGCTCCGGTTCCGGCTCTTCGATGCCTCGCGCTACGGCGCGATCTCGCAGGCACGGGCGCAGATCGAGCAGCTGGAGATGCAACGGCAGGCGCTCGCCCAGTCCATCGAGGCGAACGTGCGCGCCGCCATGCACCAAGCCGGCGCCTCCCGCGCCGCGGTGCGGCTGCGCGCCGACGCGCAACGGGCGGCCGCCGCCAACCTCGAACTCGTGAGCGACGCGTACCGACGCGGCGCCGCGAACGTCGTCACCCTCATCGACGCGCAGAACCAAGCGCGGCTCACGGCGCTGTCGGCCAGCAACGCGGTGTACGACTTCCTCGCGGACTACATCCGGGTCGAGCGGGCCGCGGGGCGCTTCGGCTTCCGGCTCGAGGCGAGCGAACGAGAAGAGTTCGTGCAGCGGCTGACGCAGATGGCCGCCGCGCGCCGAGCCTCCGAAATCGAGACCGCGCAATGACCAGCACGACGCGCAAGACCAGGGTGGGCACTTTGAACACGGGAACGAATACGATGAAGACCGACGCGATCGCGATGTTGGCAGCGACGACAAGGCGCAGGAGGAGGGCCGGCGCATGGCTCTGCGGCGCAGGCACGCTGCGCTCGGGTGCGGTGCTCGCTGGCCTCATCGCAGGCGCCGCGCTCACGTCCGGCTGCGGCGGCGAAGAACCGTCGACGGAAGCCATCGTCCGACCCGTACGCTGGGTCGTCGCAGGCAATGGCACGGGCGACGCGACCCACACCTTCGCGGGGTCCGTACGCGCCGGGAGCGAAAGCCGGTTGAGCTTTCAGGTGCCCGGCCGGGTCACCACCCTCTCGGTCCGGGTGGGCGACGCGGTCGAAGCGGACCAGGTCATCGCAGAGGTCGACCCGACCGACCTGCAGCTGCAGCTCCAAGAAGCCCGTGCATCGGCCGGACAAGCCCAGGCGCAATCGCGCAGCGCGGCGGCGACCTACCAGCGGGTGCGCGCGCTCTACGAGAACCAGAACGCGTCGCCCCAGGATCTCGACAACGCGCGTGCGCAGCGCGACGGAGCCCAGTCTGCGGCCGGGGCTGCGGGACAGGCGGTTCGAAGGCTCCAGCGCCAACTCGAATACGCGCGGTTGAGCGCGCCCAGCGCCGGCACCATCAGCGCGGTCTCGGTGGAGGCGGGCGAGGTCGTCGGCGCCGGCCAGGTCGTCGCCACGCTTCAGATCGGTGAGCAGCTGGAGGTTGGCGTGGACATGCCGGAGTCGCACATCCAGCACGTCTCGCGCGGCGACGAAGCCAACGTGGAGATCCGCGGCCGCTCCATCGTCGGCACGGTCTACGAGGTCGGCACCCCCGCCCAAGGCAGCGCGATCTTTCCGGTGACGATTCGGCTGCCCGAAGGCACCGAGGACGTGCGCCCCGGCATGGTCGCGGACGTCTCGTTCCGCGCGCACGCCGACGCCGAGGCGCCGGGACTCACCGTGCCGACGAGCGCGGTCGGCGAAGACCGCGAAGGCCGCTTCGTATTCGTGCTCGACGGCGAAGGCGAGACCGCCAACGTCCGGCGCCGCAGCGTGGAGGTCGGCGAGATCGGCCCGGGCGGCATCGTCGTGACGGAAGGCCTCGAAGCGGGTGAGCGCGTGGTGACGGCTGGCGTGAGCCGCATCGAGGACGGACTCGAAGTCCGGGTGCCGCCGCAAGAGGGCACCGCCACCGGCGAAGAAGACGAAGCCGAAGAAGAAGCCCCGGCGGACACTCAGGACGACGACGAATGAGCATCACGTCCACCGCGATTCGCAAGAACCGCGTCACCGGCGTGCTCATCGGGGTGCTGCTCGTCAGCGGCGTCGGCGCGTACCAGACGATGCCGCAGCAGATGGACCCTGGGTTCATCATCCGGGTCGCGCAGATCGTCACTCGGTTCCCCGGCGCGAGCCCGGACCGGGTCGAACAGCTCGTGACCGATCCGATCGAGCAGGCCGCGCAGTCGCTGCCGGAACTCGACTTCATCAGCAGCACCAGCCGCACCGGCGTCTCGGTGGTCTCCGTCACCATCCGAGAAGAGTTCAAAGACGTGCGCCCGATCTGGGACTCGCTGCGCCGGAAGATCGCCTCGGTCCAGCTGCCGGCCGGCGCTCAGCTTCCGGAGATCAACGACGAACTCGGCGACACCTACCCGATGCTCTTCAGCATGACCGCGGACGGCTACGAGGAGCGGGAGATGCGCGAGATCGCCGACACGATCCGCGATCAGATTCTCCACATCGACGGCGTCGCGAAGGTGGAGATCCTTGGCGAACAGGAAGACCGGATCTTCGTCGAGTTCAACAACGCGCGGCTCGCCCAGCTCGGGCTCTCGCCTGGGCAGATCCAACAGGTGCTGCAGACCCGCAACATCATCATGCCGGGTGGCCAGATCGATCTGGGCACCGAGCGCATCTCGCTCGAGCCGAGCGGCAACTTCATCTCGGTCGAAGAGCTCGGGCGCACGCTCATCGAGCTGCCAACGGGCGGGCTGACCTACCTCGGCGACGTCACCCGCATCTCCCGCGGTTACGTCGATCCACCGAGCGGGCTCGTGACCCTGGAAGGCCGCCGGGCGCTCACGTTCGCGGTCTCGATGGCGGACGGCAACAACCTCGTCGCGCTCGGCGAAGAGGTGAAGTCGTTCTTCGATGGTTTGCCCGCGCGGTACCCGCACGGGATCGACTTCGAGGTGACCTACTTCCAGCCCACCGAGGTCGAAGCCAAAGTCGAGGAGTTCGGCGTCAACGTGCTGCAGGCCGTCGGCATCGTGCTGGTCGTGATGCTGCTGACGCTGGGACTGCGCACCGGGCTCGTGGTCTCTGCGCTCATTCCCGCTGCGATGGTCATCACGCTGTGGATCATGAGTCTGTACGGCGAGACGGTGAACCAGATGAGCCTGGCGGCGCTGATCATCGCGCTCGGTTTATTGGTCGACAACGCCATCGTCGTCAGCGAGTCGATCATGGTGCGCATGACCGACGGCGAGTCGGCCTACGACGCCGCGGTGAACGCGTGCCGGGAGCTGCAGACCCCGCTCTTGGTCTCGTCGCTCACGACCGCCGCCGCGTTCCTGCCGATCTACCTGGCCGAGTCCGCGGTCGGCGAATACACCGGGGCGCTGTTCACCGTCGTCTCGACCACCTTGCTGGTCTCGTGGGGGCTCGCGCTCACGATGACGCCGCTTTTGTGCACGCTCTTTCTCAAAGTGGAGCCCCGCAAGGCAGACGCCGGTTCCGGGTACGAGGGGCGCTTCTACCAGCTCTACCGCCGATCGCTGCGCACCGTGCTCACGTTCCGGAAAGCTTCGATCGCGATCGTCTTGTTGGCGTTCTTCGCGTCGATGCAGCTGTGGAGTCTGGTCCCCGCGATCTTCTTCCCCGCCCAAGACCGCGCGTTCTTCATGGCGCAGCTGAACCTTCCGCCGGGCACCAGCATCGACACCACCCGCGAGATGTCCGCGGAGGTCGACCGGTTCCTGGAAGAGCTGCGCGTCGAGGGTCTGGTCGACGACGAGGACGCCGACGGGGTCACGAGCTGGACGACCTTCATCGGCGAGACGCCCGTGCCGTTCACCCTCGGCTACAGCCCCGCGCCGTCGCTTGGGGGCTACTGCGAGCTGATGGTGCACACGACCTCGGCGGAAGCCGCCGAGCGCATCATGGAGCGCATGAACCGGTGGTCGCTCGAGACCTTCCCGGACGTCGAGCCGTTCATCCGTTCGCTCTCGTCTGGACCACCGGTCACCAAACCGGTGCAGATCCGCATCTCCGGCCCCGACACCGACGCAGTGTTCGAGATCGTCGACCGCGTGAAGGCGGAGCTCGGAGACGTCGCCGGCACCTACAACATCGCGGACGACTGGGGCTCGCGGGTGAAGAAGCTCGTGGTCTCGATCGACGAAGAGCGCGCGCGGCGGGCCGGGGTGACCAACCAGGAGGTCGCGCTCGCGATGCAGACCTTCCTCAGCGGCCTCGAGACGACACGCTACCGAGAAGAGGACGAGTCGATCCCAGTCATCGTGCGCAGCGTCGCGGTCGACCGCCGCGACCTCGACCGGGTCCAGAACCTCGCGGTCTTCTCGAGCACTCGGCGACAGAGCGTCCCGCTCTCGCAGGTGGCCGACATCACGCTCGCGTTCGAACCGTCCGCGGTATTGCGGCGCGACCGGTACCGGACCGTCACGGTCTCGGCCGAGGTCGACGGCACCACCGCCATCGACGTCGTGAACGAGCTGCAGCCATGGCTCGACGAACAACAAGCTGGGTGGGACGTCGGCTACCGGTACGAGCTCGGCGGCGAGATGGAGTCGAGCGTCAAAGCCAATGCCAGCATCGGCGCGAAGCTCCCGATCGCGGGGCTCGTGATCATCTTGCTGCTGGTCAGCCAGTTCAACTCCATCCGCAAACCGATCATCGTGCTCTCGACCATCGTGCTCGCGATGATCGGCGTGGTCATCGGACTGGTGGTCATGGACAGCTCGTTCGGGTTCATGACCCTGCTCGGCATCATCAGTCTGGCGGGCATCGTCATCAACAACGCGATCGTCCTACTCGACCGGATCCAGATCGAGATCGACGAAGGCCTGGCGCCCGAGAGGGCCGTCGTTGCGGCCGCCCAGACCCGGGTCCGGCCGATCCTGCTCACCACCGCCACCACGGTCGCGTCGCTCATCCCGCTCTACTTGAGCGGAGGGGCGATGTGGGAACCGATGTCGGTCGCGATCATGTTCGGACTCGTCTTCTCGACGGTGTTCACGCTGGTGGTGGTGCCCCTGCTCTACGCCATGTTCTACCGGCTGCCCGCACCCCTGAAGCTCGAAGCCGGCTTCAAGCAGCCGACGCCCGAGGAGGAGCTCTCCGAGGAGGCGGCGCAGTCGCCCAAACCGGATGGGTCGGGCGAACGGGGGGCGGAAGAGGAGTAGGTCGAGACGGGGGCCCTTGCCCCTGCCCTGCCTTGCCCTCGGTTCTGGATCGAAGAAGCCGATCCCGAAGCCGATCCCGAAGCCGATCCCGAAGCCGATCCCGAAGCCGAAGCCGATCCCGAAGCCGATCCCGAAGCCGAAGCCGATCCCGAAGCCGATCCCGAAGCCGAAGCCGATCCCGAAGCCGATTCCGAAGCCGAAGCCGATCCCGAAGCCGAAGCGGGCACGGGTCGAAACGGGTCGCAGGACGCCTGCCTTCGGGACCGGGCGAAAACGCATCGGCGGGGCGGCCTCTCTTTGCTACACCGCCCCCATGACCAACCCCCTGCTGCGCATTCCGTTCGCCATCCCCTTCGACCAGGTTCGGGCGGAGCACGTGGGTCCGGGGATCGACGCGCTCATCGCCAAGACCGAAGAAGCGCTCGCCGCGATCGGCCACACGAAGACGTTCACGTGGGACACGACCATCGGCGCGCTGGAGGCGGCGACCGAAGATCTCGAGGTCGCGCTCACGGTGGTGGGGCACCTCGAGTCGGTCGCCACCACGCCGCCGCTGCGCGAGGCCTACAACGAGGCCCAGCCCAAAGCGAGTGAGCTCTGGTCCAGCATCTCGCTCGACCCGAAACTCTACGCGTCGCTCCTGAAGTTCGCCGAGACCGAAGAAGCCAAAGCGTTGACCGGCGCCAAGAAGCGCTTGCTCGACAAGACGCTCGACGAGTTCCGGCGGCAGGGCGCCGGGCTCGACGACGACGACAAGAGCCGCTTGCAGGAGATCGACGTCGCGCTGACCAAGCGCACGACCAAGTTCTCCCAGAACGTGCTCGACGACACGAACGACTTCGAGTTGCTCGTGACCGACGAAACGAAGCTTCAAGGGCTGCCGGCCTCGGCCATCGCCGCCGCGAAACAATCCGCCGAGTCCAAGAAGGCAGAGGGCTGGCGCTTCACCCTGCACGCGCCGAGTTACATCGCGGTGATGCAGCACCTCGACGACGCGGGCATTCGCGAGCAGATGTGGCGCGCCTACAACGCCCGCGCGTCGGGCGGCGAGCGCGACAACCGGGCGCTCATCATCGAGATCCTCACGCTCCGCAAAGAGAAGGCGACGCTGCTCGGCTACGACGACTTCGCGGACTTCGTGCTCGAGCCGCGCATGGCCAAGAGCGGCGAACGCGCGTCGGCCTTCGTGGCGGATCTTCGGGCCCGCACCCAAGCGGCGTTCGACCGCGAGAAGGTCGAACTGCAAGCGTTCCGCGCCGAACTGGAAGGCGCGGACGCCCCGGCCATCGCGCCGTGGGACGTCGGCTACTACGCCGAGAAGCTCCGCAAGTCCCGCTTCGCGTTCGACGACGAAGCGCTGCGCCCCTACTTCGCGGTCGACAGCGTGCTCGAAGGCCTCTTCCGCCTGGCCGGCGCACTCTACGGCGTGGAGATCCGCCCCTACGAGGCAGCGGCGTGGAACGAAGCGGTGCGTGCGTACGGCATCTACGAAGGCGATGCGCTCCTGGCCGCGTTCTACGTCGACCTCTTTCCGCGCGAAGACAAACGCGGGGGCGCATGGATGAACCCGCTCATCAGCGGGGTGCCGAAGGGCTCGCCGCAGCTCGGGCTCTTCTGCGCGAATGTCTCGCCGCCGGTCGGCGACGCGCCGGCGCAGCTCACCCACCGCGAGGTGGAGACGCTCTTTCACGAGTTCGGACATCTGCTGCACCACGCGCTCAGCGAGGTCGAGGTTCGATCGCTCAACGGCACCAACGTCGCGTGGGACTTCGTCGAGCTGCCCTCGCAGATCATGGAGAACTTCTGTTGGGAGCGGGTCTCGCTCGATCTCTTCGCGAAGCACTGCGAGACCGGAGAGAAGATCCCGGACGAACTCTTCGACAAGATGATTGCGGCCCGCACCTTCCGCGCCGCGAGCGGCCAGATGCGGCAGCTCGGGTTTGCGAGCGTGGACCTCTACCTGCACACGGTGCTCGACGACCTCGACACGCTGACGCAGGAGTCGATGCTCGAGACCGCCAACGCGGTGCTCGAACTGCACGCGCCGGCGCCGCTGCCGGACGGCTACGCGATGATCTGCGGGTTCAGCCACCTCTTCTCGAGCCCCACCGGCTACGCGGCGGCGTACTACAGCTACAAGTGGGCCGAGGTGCTCGACGCGGATGCGTTCACGAAGTTCGCCGACGCGGGCGTCGTGGACCGCGCGACCGGCGACCAGTTCCGCAAGACGATCCTCGCGCGTGGCAACGCCGCCGAGCCGGACCTGCTCTACCGCGACTTCATGGGCCGCGATCCAGAGCTCGAACCCCTCTTGCGCCGCAACGGCCTCGTCTCGTAGCGCGCGACCACCGCGACCGAGTCAAACCGGTCGGCGGACTGGCAGCAACCTGCTAGAGGTCCTGCGTGTCCGACGACTCCCAATCCACCCCGGCGCCCCCCGAAGAGCGCGCCCGCGGGGCGGGCGTGACTTCGCCCGAATCCGAAGCTGCGCTCACCGCCAGCGAGGCCGGCGACGCCGCGGCTCAGACGAAGCCCAAGGAGCCACCGACCCGGGCCGAGCGCGAAGCACTCGATGCGGAGACCCTGGCGCGGCTCGAGGCGGCCGCGGACGTTCTCGAAGAGCTGACCGAGAACCGAGGCTTGCTCGCGGTGGCGCCCGAGCCGTTGCGGCGGCGGCTCTTGATGGCGGCCGGCCGCGCGTCGAGGCCGACCAAGGACCAAGCGCGCAAACTCCAGCGCGAGTTCCGGCGCCGCAAGAAAGCCAAACGGCGCAGCGACCAGGAGAAGATCCTCGAGCGGACGCAGATCCGCGAGAAGCGGCGGGCCGAGGTCTTCGAGACGCCGCAGCTCACCGAACACGCCACCCCAGAGAACTGGGACTGGCCCGAGCTCGATCCCCCGCGCATCTGTTACGTCTGCAAAGAGCCGTTCTCGCGGCTGCACTTCTTCTACGATCAGATGTGCGCGACCTGTGCGCCCTTCAACTACGACAAACGGTTTCAGACCGCGGACCTGTCGGGGCGGGTCGCGCTGCTCACCGGTGGCCGGGTGAAGATCGGGTACCAGGCGGGCATCATGCTCTTGCGCTCCGGCGTAGAGCTCGTCGTGACGACACGGTTTCCCCGCGACGCGATCCGCCGCTACGCCGAGGAGCCGGACTTCGGCGACTGGGGCGACAAGTTGCATGTGCTGGGACTCGACCTGCGGCACACGCCGTCGGTCGAAGTACTCACCCACCACCTGACCGAGACCCTCGGCCGGCTCGACTTCATCATTCACAACGCCTGTCAGACCGTGCGCCGCCCGGCCGGCTGGTACGCGCACCTGCTGCCCTTCGAGAGCGCGCCCATCGCGAGCTTGCCCCCGGGCGCGCGCGACATCGCGGACGAACACGAAGCGTTCCGAAGCGCGCTGCAGTCGAGTGGCGCGCTGGTCAAGACCGAAGACGCGAAGACCGCCGCGCAGCGCACGGTTGGGCTCCACGCCGCGCCCTGGCTCTCGCAGCTCGCGCTCTTGACCGAAGACCTCGAAGCCAGCGACGCGCTCTTTCCATCGGGCGAGCTCGATCAAGACCAGCAGCAGATCGATCTGCGCGACAAGAACAGTTGGCGCATGACGCTCCAAGAGGTGCCGACGGTGGAGCTCTTCGAGGTGTTCCTCGTCAACGCGGTCGCGCCCTTCGTCATGAACGCGCGGCTGAAGTCCTTGATGTTGCGCCACCCCTCGCAGGACAAACACATCGTCAATGTCTCGGCGATGGAGGGGCAGTTCTACCGGTCGTGGAAGACCGACAAACACCCGCACACCAACATGGCCAAGGCGGCGCTCAACATGATGACCCGCACGAGCGCGCAGGACTACGTGAAGGACGGCGTGCACATGAACAGCGTGGACACCGGCTGGGTGACAGACGAGGACCCCGCGCAGATCGCCGAGCGAAAGAAGGAGGAGAACGGCTTCTCCCCGCCGCTCGACATCGTCGATGGGGCGGCCCGCATTCTCGATCCGATCTTTGATGGCTTGAACACCGGCGAACACGTCTGGGGCAAGTTCCTCAAGGACTACCGCGTCACCGAGTGGTAGCCGGCCGCGCCACCGACGACGACCTGCCCGTCAACGCGCTGCGCGAGATCTACCTCGCCACGCGCGGTCCGATCGTGATCACCGCGCCGACCGGCAGCGGCAAGAGCACCCAGGTGCCGCGCTGGGCCGCGCAGCGTGGTCCGGTGGTGGTGGTGGAGCCACGGCGGGTGGCCTGCCGCGCGCTGGCCTCGCGGGTCGCCTCGCTCGAAGGCAGCGCGCTCGGAAAACGCATCGGCTATCAGGTGCGCGACGAGAACCGGATCTCGCCGGAGACCGTGGTCCGCTTCGTCACGCCGGGCATTGCGCTGCGGCAGATGAACGCGTTGAAGGAGACGCCGACGGTGATCCTCGACGAGCTGCACGAGCGGCGGCTCGACGTGGATCTCTTGCTCGCGCTCTTGATGAACGCGCCGAAGACCCAGCTGGTGGCGATGAGCGCGACCCTCGATGGACCACGGGTCGCCGCGCACCTCGGCGGCACGCTCCTGCAGGCCGACGGCCGGCTGCATCCGGTGGACATCCGCCACCACGACGCCGGCGAGACGCTGCCGAACCCGCGCGACCTCGACCGCCGGATCGCCGAGGTGGTGCGCACCCTGGACGCGCCCGGCGATGTGCTGGTGTTCCTGCCCGGCAAAGCGGAGATCGCGGCCGCGGAGCTCGCGCTGCGGAGCCTCCCGGTGGATCTGGTGCCGCTCCATGGTGGCCTGAGCCTCGACGCGCAGTCGCGGGTGTTCGAGCCGACCAAACGGCGCAAGGTCGTGCTCTCCACCAACGTCGCGGAGACCTCGCTGACGGTGCCGGGCATCGGGGTCGTGATCGACTCCGGCCTCGTGCGGCGGACCAGCTACCACCGGGGCCGCGCGCATTTGGCGCTCTTGCCGATCGCACAGGACGCCGCCGACCAGCGGGCGGGGCGCGCGGGCCGCACAGGTCCGGGCGTGTGCATTCGGCTCTGGGCCCGGCGCGGCGCCCTCGAGGAACGCACACCGCCCGAGATCCACCGCGAGTCGCTGGTGCCGCTTTTGCTGAGCGCCGCGGCGTGCGGCCACCCGGACGTCGAGAGGCTACCGCTGCTCGACCCGCCGAAAGACGGCGCGCTCGAAGACGCGCGGGACGAGCTGCGGGCGCTCGGTGCGATCGACGCAGCGGGCGCGGTCACGGGCGCCGGCCGCCAGCTCTTCGGGCTGCCGATCGACGCGTCGCTCGGTCGGCTCATCGTCGAGGCGCGCGCGATCTCGGAGCGCGAAGAGGACGAGACGGTACTCCAGGACGTGGTCGATCTGGTGGCGGCGCTGTCCTCGGGCCGGCGGTTCTTTCATGGGCCGCCGGAGCTCGAAGACCCGATCCGCGTCGACGCCTGCGACGCGTCGGCACTGGTCCGGGCGGTGCGGTTCGGTGGTGCTTCGGTCGACCGGCTCGCGCGCCGCGATGCAGAGAGCGTGGCCCGCCGCCTGCGCGCGGTGCTCTCGTTGCCGTCGCCCTCACACGAGGACGTGGACGCGCGGCGGCTGCGCGAGGTCGCGCTCGGCGCGGACGCCCGCAACGCGCACGTGGTCCGCCGGCGCTCCTCGAAGAAGAGCGAGCGGTTCGCCTTCGCCAACGGCGGGACCGAGCTGCAGCTCGCGCGCGAGTCGGCGGTCTGGAAGGCGCTCGATGTCCGGCCGGGCGAAGTGGCCGCGGAAGCGATCGTGGTCTTCGACGTGCGCGCGTTCGGCACCGGCAAAGACCGCCGGCTGCTCGCGACCTGTGCGTCGCCCTGTGATCTGCCGACGCTGCGCGATGCCGGACTCGGCCGGCCGAGGCTCGCGCGGACTTGGGTGAAGAAGAAGCGGGTGCTGGCGGAGATCGAGATCGTGTTCGCCAAGAAGGTGCTCGCCACCCGCGAAGAAGTGCCGGTCGGCGAGGTGGCCCGCGCGGCGATCGTGGATCTCTTGAAGCGTGGTTCGCTCTTCAAGAAGTCGATCCGCGAGACCAAGGTGCGGCTCGACGCGCGGGCGCTCGCGGCGCAGCTCTCCCGCTCCTCGGTCGGACAACAGCACGGTTTGCCGGAAGGGCTCGAGGCGCCGCCGAGCTTCGACGAGTGGGTGGTGGCGCGGGTCGAAGAGCTCGGCATCGAACGCGGCGACGAACTCGCGCTCTTGTCCGAGGACGATTTCTTGGCCCAGCCGCTGCCGTACGAGCTGCAGGGCATGCTCGAAGATCTGTTCCCGAGGACGGTGTCGCTCGGCGACGCGACCTACCAAGTCGAGTTCGACCTCCCGCAGGCGCGCGCCGTCCTGACCATCGTCAAAGGCGACCGCACCAAACCACCACCCCGGAGCTTCTTGCCCGCGTTCCCAGGCCTACGCGTCTTCGTCGAAGCCGGCCGAACGCTCCACGAAGTCCGCTGACTGTTTTCTGGCACCGCGGGCCTGGTTCGCTTCGCTCAAACTCTCGCTGCCGAAGCCGAAGCGGAGGCCCGCGACTGACGCGGGCCTCGCAGCCGCTACCGACTGAGCCGGTACAACATCGCGCACACCTCATCGCAGCGCTGCTCGACTTCCTCGCCAACCTCCGCGTACCCAAACAGCCGCACCAACCGAAGAGCCGCCTTCAGTTCGCTGGCCTCACCGTACGCGATGGAGAACCGGTCCACGCTCCGCTTCCCGCGAGCGTTCTTCGCTTCCGCGCAGTTCAAAACAACGGACTGAGCCGCCCGCCGCATCTGATCACCCAGCGAACGGTCCCGGCGAGAAACAGCTGCCAGCACCCCACGCAACTCACCAACGAGAACGAAACAAGATTCGAGAACAATCACAAGAGCCTCCTCGCGCCGAGAGGATGAGCAACGTTGCTCGGCGGCGCGAAGCGCCCCCGGTGGAGAGCGCAGGGCGGGTCAAGGGCGAAGCCAGCCTTCCGAAGGCTGGGGCCGAAGGCACCCTTGACGCGCCCGAGCACTCCGCCACCATCAATCTGCCGCCGAGCCAGCAAGCCCACCTGAATTCACTCCGAGTCCGAAGGACGAAGGAGCCGACTTCCGAAGGAGAGGCTACAGGGCTGTCGCTGTCGCTGTTGCTGCCGCTGCCGCTGCCACTGCCGCTGCCGCTGCCGCCCGTCACTGCCACTGCCACTGCAGCTGTGTCTCGGCCCCCAACCCTCCGGCCTTCGGCCTCCCTAGTCGGGGCGGCGGAGCCTGTAGTTCGGGGCGCCGGTGTTCGGCAGGCGGAAGGTCTGGCGCGACCACTCGGCCACGGTGCCGGATTGCACTTCGGTCCAGGGCCCGTCCGCGGTGTCGCCCGACTCGAACACCCAGCCGTCGTCGCGTCCGAACGCGTTGGTCTCGATCACGATCTCGTCGCCTTCGAACGCGAGCGTCTGTTCGCCGAACGGGCGCGCGAGCGGCTCGCCGACGAAGAGTCCTTCGCCCGGGGTGCGCACGCTCTTCCAGTACGCTTCGATCAACGTCGCGCCGCGGAAGTACTGCGGCACCACCACGCCCACGTTCGGGAACTTGGTGGTGTAGTTGCAGGGTTCGACGGTGGTGCCGAAGCTGCCGGTGACCCCGCCTTCGAGCCAGACCACGACGCTCATCTGTCCGCCAGCATCCGGCACCCGGCCACCGAACGAGGTCAGATGATCGGCGATGGCGCCGGGCCGGTAGGTGTTCGTCTCGAGATCGGTCACGCGGGTCAGACCCGTGAAGTAGAAGAGCACGTCGGTCTCGTCGGTCACGAGGTTCGTGCCCGAGCCATCGGAGTTGTCGATCACGTCGAAGCTCAGCCCGCCTTCGACGTCGAACCCTTCGTCGACCCCGCGGAACTGCGGGTGGCGCACGCTTCGCGCGACGTCGGTGGTGCGCACGAGCCAGCCGTGGCCCGGTGGATGGGTGCCGTCCGCCTCGAGGCCGCGCGCGATGAGCGCGGTGCCGCTGTCGACCGAGGTCGCGGCCAACATCATCGCCGGGCGAATCTCGAAGTCGGTGAACGGATGGGTGCTGTCGGTGTCGAAGTAGCGAATCGCCGCGGTCGGTCCACACCCCTCACCGGTCGTGTTGCAGTGGATGCGGTCGAAGCCGAGCGCGAAGGCGCTCGTCACCGACATGCACTCGACCCGGTAGGGCGTCGTCCACGTGATGAGCTGCGCTTGGACCGTGTCCGGGAGCGCGGCTTGTACCGCCGCGTACTGGGTGTCGAAGGTGGCCTCGTCCATGACCGCGCCGGTGACTTCGAACGACAGGTGCACGACGTTCGCTTCTGGGACGCCGCGCATCGCGACATAGGCTTCGCCGAGCGCGACCGATTGCGGGTCCATGTCGTTGACGAGCACCGCGAGCTCGTCGGCTTCGATCGCGGTCCGTGGAAGCTGCACCACCGGGTCCGCGCTCGGCGCGTCGACGCCTGCGTCGATGACGGGCGCATCGTCTCGCGCGCCGACGTCGAAGGGCGCATCCCCTGCGCCGGCGTCGGTCGATCCGTCGTCGTCCCCGCATGCAGAGAGGGTCATGGCGAACAGCAGCGCTGCGGCGGTCTTCCAAGAGTGCATGCCGGTCATGGGGACACTGTGCCACGGGCCACCGCGACCGAACACGGCCCACGGCGACCGCACACGGCGCTCAGCGCGGGGTCGCGGAACTCTGTGCGAGGGCGCGCGCGGCGGCCGACGCGTCCCCGGGACCCGCCACGAGGCGGCCGGATGCGCCGTCGAAACGCAGCCCGTGGTCCGGCGCGCTGAAGCTCGCGCGGGTCAGCGGATGCGCAGGCGAGAAACGAAGTCCGAGCACATCGCAGGTCGACCCGTCGCCGAGAAGCGCGTCTCGTTCGGCGGTGGGAAAGAAGAGCCGCATCGCCCGCCACGGGTTGCGCATGGCCACCCACACCGTGCGCTCGAGCACCTGGCTCTCCACCGCGCGCACCCCCCCGAACCGCACGCGCGACTGAGAGGGTTCGGCGCCGTAGAGCGCGCGGAGGGTCTCCGTTTCACGCGCGCCGAGCGACTCGGTGGTGGCGCCGAGCGGGGCCGGTCCGAGCTCGAGCTGCGTGCGGACATCGCCTTCGCCGAACCGAAGCTCGACGCTGCGGAGCACCGTCCGTGGAAGCACCAGTCTCCAGCGCGCGAACGTGAGCGTGACCATCTCGCCCTCCGCACCAACCGCTTCCGCGCTCGCGTCGCGGGTGGGCAAAGGCGCGCTGCGGCAGGCGGCGGCGGAGAGCGCCGCACCGATCACCGCCATCGCGACAGTCCACCGATGCTCCGGGCGGGGTGCACGCGCCTTGGGATGCCGGGCCGGCCGGACCCGTGGGGCGAGCGGAGCCATCTTCAGTCCACCCACTGACGCGGCTGTCCGTCCGGGTCGACCAGGACCAGGCGGTGGAACGTCCGTCCCCAGATCCGGTGGTGCAGCTCCAGCAATGGATACGCGTACGCGCGCACCTCGCTGTCGAGTGGCCGCTGCCCCAGGCGAAACTCCACCTCGGCGCGTGCCCGAGCGAGCGCGTCGCCGTACTCGAAGCCATGGAACACCGCCTGTCGCGGCGCCGCGTCGCGGTAGGGGCCGCGCTGGAGTTTGGGATCGAGTGAGATCGCCAGAGGCTCCGGCATGGCGAAGTCCAGCAGCGCCGTCTCGATCTCGAAGATGCGGGCGTTGAGCAACGCGGATGGAAAGTAGACCCGGTGCAGCTGGAGGGCGGCGTCCGTGAGGTAGACCGCGTCCACCCAGACGGCGTGGCCGCGGCCGTCGCAGTTGCTGCACGGGAGGTACCGAGATCCTTCGCATCCGGGGCAGGCGATCGGTTCGTCTCGTTCGGTTTGAATGCGCCCGGAGCCACCGCAGGTCGAGCAGAGCTGCCGGCCGGGCAACATCGTGCACACGGTGCACTCGTGGACCTGCGCGTCGATGTTCTCGAAGTAGCGGTGATGCACCGGCTGGGGCGTGTGCTCGAGGCTCGGCAAGGGCGGCTCGCTCCCCAAGCTCGCGAGGTGTTCGCTGATCTCGATCCGCTCGGTCCGCCGGTCGCGCAGGAGAAATCGCGCCGAGACCACCACCGCCGCCCATTGCGTCTTGCGCTGGGGCGGATGGCGGCCGAGATCGATGGCTCGAAAGAACCGCCGAACCTCGATCGATGCTTCCGCTCCTGGCAGGAAGCGCTGGACGGGGGCTGGCGCGACCACGGCCGGACTCTACCTCAGACCGCTGCCGGCCCAGGAGACGAGAGGGCGGATCAGCGGGTGCGCGGGTCGAACCGGTCGGTGAGGCCGTCGCCGGCGAGGTTGAACGCGAGCACGGTGAGCGCGATGGTGCTGCCCGACACGAGCGCCACGTGCGGGAACCGGAGGAGCACCGCCGAACCCTGGTCGAGCAGCGCGCCCCACGAGACGCCTTGGCTCGGTCCGAGACCGAGGAACGAGAGCGTGGCTTCCGCGAGGATGACGCCGCCGACCCCGGTCGTCGCTTGCACGAACACCGGCCCGAGCAGGTTCGGCACGATGTGTCGCCGGAGCACGCGCATGCGGGTCGCCCCGAGCGCGACCGCGGCCTGGACGAACTCCCGATCGCGGAGCGACATCGCTTCGGCCCGAGCGAGCCGCGCGTAGAGCACCCAGCCCGGCACCGAGAGCGCGACGATCACATGCAGCACCCCCGGCTGATCGACGAGCGCGAGGATGGCGACGTTGAGCACGATGCCGGGAAACGCTTGCAGCACATCCGCGAGTGCGCTGATCGCGTCGTCGAGCCAGCCCCCGAGGTACCCGGCGAGCGTGCCGAGCACCGTGCCGACGAGCACCGACGAGCCGACGACCCCGAGCGCCACGAGACCCGCGAGCCGCGCGCCATGCAGGATCGCGCTCCAGAGATCGATGCCGTTGTCGCCGGTGCCGAGCCAGTGCGCGGCGCTCGGCGAAGCGAACTGGGCGCCGAGATCGATCGTCGTCGGATCCATCGGGGCGAGCCACGGGCCGAAGACGGCGAGCAGACCGAAGAGGACCACGAAGCCCAGCGCGAGCCGCTGTGTCATGCCGACGCCGCCTGCACCCGCACCCGCGGGTCGGCGACCGCGTAGGCCACGTCGAGGGCGACGTTCACGAGCACGTAGATCACCGCGATGACCAACACGCATCCCTGCACGACGGGAATGTCGCGCGAGAAGAACGCGTCGAGAAAGAGGCTTCCGAGCCCGGGCCGTTCGAAGATCTTCTCGACCACCACCGTGCCGGAGAGCAGCGCGCCGATCTGCGCGGCGGCGATGGTCAGGACCGGCCGCGCGGACGCGCGCAGGGAGCCCCGCACGATCTTGCGCTCCGGCAGACCACGACCGCGGGCGGCGAGCGCGTAGGGTTCGCCGAGGGCGGCCGCGAGCGCACCGCGGGTCTGGCGCATCATCGACGCCGCCAGCGCGGTGCCGAGGGTGATGGCCGGCAGGATGAGCGCGCCCAGCGAGTCGCCACCATCGCCCGGCAGCGGTGCCCATCGCAGCTGGACCCCGAACCCGAGGATGAGCAGCGGTCCGAGCCAGATGGTGGGGATCGCGAGTCCGAGCACCCCGACGAAGGAAGCGGCGCGGTCGATCCTTTGGCCACGAAAACGGGCCGCGAGGATGCCGAGCGGAACGGCGAGCAGCCACGCGAGCGCGAGCGCGGCGAGGCCGAGCCGCACCGTGGCACCGATCACCTCGCCGATGAGCGACGAGACGGTGCGGTCGGTCCGGAACGACCGTCCGAGCGTGCCGTCGAACGTCTCGCCGAGCGCGGTCGTGTATTGCTCCAGGATCGGCAGATCGAGTTTCAGCCGCGCCCGCAGCGCCTCCCGTTCCTCCGGCGCCGCGTGGTCCCCGAGGATCGAATCGACCGGATCGCCAGGCACCAGACGCACCAGCGCGAACACCGCAGTGATGATCGCCAAGATCGTCAACACCGCCCGGATCAGCCGCCGAAACAAGTAGGTCGCGCCCACCCCCAGGACCCTACCCGAGCCGGACCCCACCCCCGCCTTTTCTGCGGGGGGTGGGGTCCCCCTTGCCCCTGCCCTTGCCCTTGCCCCTGCCCGCCTGCGTTTCGCTTCGGCGAGGTTTCAGCTTCAGCTTCAGCTTCGGCGTCGGGCATCGGCTCCGGCATCGGCGTCGGGCATCGGCATCGGCTTCGGCATCGGCATCGGCTTCGGCGTCTGCCTCGGCTTCGGCATCGGCATCGGGTTCGGCGTCGGCTTCGGCTTCGGCGTCGGCTGCGGCTTCGGCGTCGGCTTCGGCCTCCGCCTTCGTCAACGCCGGCTGGCGCCTTTCCCGTCGCCACGCAACAACCTCCCCATGAGCCAAGGAACCATTCGCGTCGCGATCGTGCAGTGCGCGCTCGGCGGCACCGTGGTGGAGAACGTCTCCCGGGTCGAAGCCCTCGTGCGCGAAGCCGCGGACCAAGGCGCTCAGGTGGTCCTGCCACCCGAGCTCTTCGAAGGGCCCTATTTCCCGCAAGAAGAACTCGAGGAGCGCTTCGAGCTCGCCCACCCGGTCGAAGGCCACCCAACCATCGCGCGGTTCGCGGTGCTCGCGAAGGAGCTCGGAGTCGCGATCCCGGTCTCGTTCTTCGAACGCGCCGGGCAGGAGTTCTACAACAGCGTCGCGATGGTCGACACCGACGGTGCGGTGCTCGGCGTCTACCGCAAGAGCCACATCCCCGACGGACCCGGCTACGAAGAGAAGTACTACTTCCGGCCAGGCGACACCGGCTTTCGGGTCTGGCAGACCAAGGTCGGCGCGCTCGGCGTCGGCATCTGCTGGGATCAGTGGTTCCCCGAAGCCGCGCGGGCGATGGCGCTGCTCGGCGCCGAGCTGCTTCTGTACCCGACCGCGATCGGCACCGAACCCGAAGAGCCGGACAACGACACCCGGCGGCCGTGGCAACGGGTGATGGTCGGGCACGCGGTCGCGAACGCGATGCCGGTGCTCGCATCCAACCGGGTCGGCACCGAAGGCGCCATGCAGTTCTACGGATCGAGTTTCATCGCGAACCCGCGCGGCGAGCTCATCGAGGAGATGGACACCGAAGAAGAGGGCGTGCGGCTCGCGACCTTCGACCGCGACGCGCTCGGGCGCGGCCGGGCCGGCTGGGGGTTCTTCCGCGACCGCCGCCCCGATCTCTACGGCGCCCTCGTCGGCAAGAAGAGTTAGGGCCGCCAGTCCCGCGAAGCGGGACTGGCCCGTAGTGGCAGGAAATCAGCGTTTCAACACTCGGGCGCGGAGCTGGCCTTCGTGGAGTCGGAGCTCGAGTTCGTCGCCGTCCTTCGCGTCTTCGGCGCGCGTGAGCGCTTTGCCGTCGAGCAGGGCCACCGCATAGCCGCGTTCGAGCACCCGCAGCGGCGAGAGCGCGTCGAGCCGGCCCGCACCGCTCGACAAGCGCGACCGGGCGCGCTCGAGCTGCCGCGTCGTCTTCAAGCCGCGCAGACCGACCACCAGCCGCCCGCGTTCTGCGCTGAGTCGATCCCGCATCGCGCGCTCGAGCCGGAGCCGCAGCGCATCGAGCCGCGCGCGGTCGCGCTCGAGCCGCACCCTCGGGTTCATCTCCCTCAGGCGCATCCGCCGCGCTTCCAAGAGTCTCCGCTGCGCGCTCAGCACGTCGCGCACCCGCTCGCGCAACCGCTCGGTCGACCGGTCGATCCGGCGGCGGCTGTGCTGCAGCAGTCGGCCTGGTGATCCGATCTTCGCTTCGAGCCGGTGCAGTTCGAGGCGGCTGCTCTGCACCGTCGCGCGCACCGCGCGCTCGAGCTGACGGTCGAGCCCATCGAGCTGCTGGCTGAGGACCGCTTGCTCCGGCACCGCGAGCTCCGCCGCGTTGGAAGGCGTCGACGCCCGCACGTCCGCGACCAGTTCGGCGATGGTCACGTCGGTCTCGTGTCCGACACCGCACACGATCGGCACCCGCGCCCGCGCGACCTCGCGCGCCACCGACTCGTGGTTGAACGCCCAGAGTTCCTCCGCGGCGCCACCACCCCGACCGAGCACGATCACATCCACCGCCGGCAGCCGCTGGATCTGCTGCAGCGCGTTCACGATGGAAGCGGCGGAACCCACGCCCTGCACCTGGCAGTCCGCCACCACGAGGCGCACCGCACACCGCGCGTGCGCGACCCGCACGATGTCTTGAAACGCGGCGCTGCCCACGCTCGTGACCACGCCGACGGTGCGCGGCAACTTCGGCAACGGCCGTTTGCGTTCGGGCGCCATGAGCCCGTCCGCTTCGAGTCGCTTGCGGATCTCCTCGAACTTGATCGCGAGGTCGCCCACCCCAGCGACGACCACCATCTTGGCGATCATCTGGTAGCTGCCGCTCGCCTCGTAAAGCGTCAAGTTGCCGCGCACACGGACCCGGGCGCCGTCTTCGATCGCCGGCATCGAACCACCCCGCCGCTCCGCCGAAGCTCGAATGCGATCGAACGCTGTCGAGAAGAGCACCACATTGAGCTGCGCCTTCTCCTGCTCGTCGCTCAACGTGAAGTAGACGTGGCCACTGCGGGATCGTTTGACCTGGCTGATCTCCGCCTCGACCCAGAAGTCGCTGAACTCCGATTCGAGCGCGCGTTTGGCAGCGCGGTTGACCTCGCCGACGGCGAAGATCTTCGGGCCGGTTTTCTCCCGCTTGCCCCAGCCGCGCGCCATGCCTGGCTACTCGCTCTGGGCCAGCGCGCCGAGGCAGTCGTAGGCCGCGTACTTGTAGGTCTCCGACAGCGTCGGGAAGTTGAAGACCATGTCGATGAAGAGATCGACCGTGGCGCCGGTGATGAGCGCCGCTTGCCCGAGGTGCACGAGTTCGCTCGCGCGCTCTCCGATCACGTGCACGCCGAGCACCTTGCGGGTCTTGGCGCAGACCACGAGTTTGGTGAGTCCCCCGAGGTCGCCCTGGATCTGTCCTCGGGCGTTGTCCCGAAAACGCGCGCGCCCGACCACGCACGGAATGCCCTTCTCGCGGCACGCCTGTTCCGTGAGACCCACCGCGCTGACCTCTGGGATCGTGTAGATGCCGTAGGGGATGACGTCGCTGACTTCTTGTTTGTAGCCGAACCCGAACGCGTGGCAGACCGCGACGCGGCCCTGCTCCATCGAAGCGGAGGCGAGCGCCGGAAAGCCGACCACGTCGCCGGCGGCCATCACGTGGTGTGCGCTCGTGCGGAATTGTTCATCGACCTCGAGGTAGCCGCGCGCGTCCGGCGCCACGCCGACCGTGTCGAGCCCGAGCCTGGCCGTGTTGCCCGAGCGGCCCGCCGCGAAGAGCAGGTGTTGTGCGCGCAGCGTCTCGCCCGTGTCGAGCTTGACCGACACGCCAATCTCTTCGGTGCCGACACGATCCACCGCGATGTCGCCCCAGCGGCGGCCGCGCCGCAGCCGGATGCCGAGCGCCATCATCTCGTCGCAGAGCCGGTCCCGGATCTCCTCGTCGATGAACTCGAGAATGTTCGGACGCGCATCGACCAGATCGATCGAGATCCCGAGCGCCGCGAACATACACGCGTACTCGCAGCCGATGACGCCGGCCCCGAGTACGATCATCGACTTCGGGAGCGACTGGATCACGAGGATCTCGTCGCTGTCGTGGATCAGATCCGACTCGAACTCGATGCCCTCCGGCCGCCGCGGAATGCTCCCGGTCGCCACCAGGAATCGATCGGCCTCGAGCCGTCGCGGCCCCTGGTCACCGACGATCTCCACCGTGTTCGGTCCGACAAACCGCGCGGTGCCCCGAATGAGCTCGACCCCGTGCCGATGGAGGTTCTCGCGGATGCGCTGCGATTCACTCGCGGCCATCGCGCGTTTGCGGGCCATGAGCGTCTGCAGGTTCGCATCGTCCGCCAGACTCACCGCGACGCCGTAGAGCGCGCGGGTCCGGTGACCGGACAAGAACAGCGCCGTCTCGCGGAGCGTCTTGCTCGGGAGCGTGCCGGTGTGCACCGCGGCGCCGCCGGGCTCCGGTTCCTTCTCGACGACGGCGACCTTCTTGCCGAAGTACGCCGCCTGAGCGGCGCCTTTCTCTCCGGCGGGTCCCGAGCCGATGACGATCAGATCGTAACGTTCCTCCACAGCGCGCGAGGATAGAAGATCGAGCCGGCGGCGTTAGCCCTTCTTTTGGGATTTCTGGTGCCGGTCGACCACGGCCATCACTTCTTCGTTGCTCAGGTTGTGGTCGGAGGCTTTCGCGCTGAGCAGGATCGCCTTGATCAACCCGCCGCTCGCTTCGACGCCGTGCGCTTCGAGCCAGTAGGTGACATTGGAGATGCCGGACATCGGCCCGATGCAGATCTCTTGTTCCCGTCCGACCATGCCCGCGGGCACGCCCGAGTAGACGCGGTCGGCGAGCCAGTCGTCGCCCTTCTGCTTGGCTTTGATGATCGCTGCGGCGTGCACGCCGGTCGCGGTGCGGAACGCGTCGTCGCCGACCACCGGGTAGTTGATCGGGATCGGAAAACGGGTGGCGGCGGAGACCTTGCGGGCGAGCGCGGCGAGCTTGCTCAGGTCGGTGTTTTTCATCGCGCCGAGCAGCTTCAAGTTGATGAGCAGCAGATCGAGCGGCGCGTTGCCGACCCGTTCGCCGATGCCGAGCACACACCCGTGCACGCGGTCGGCGCCGTGCTCGAGCGCGAAGAGGCTGTTGACGAGGCCGAGGCCGCGGTCGTTGTGTCCGTGCCAGTCGATCTTCACGTCGGCGCCGGTGCCCTCGATCACGTGGCGGGTGAAGCGCAGCAGGTTGCGCACTCCGTCGGGGGTGCTGTGACCCACGGTGTCGCAGAGGCACAAGCGCGTCGCCCCGTGATCGATCGCCGCACGGAACAGGTCCGTGAGCAGATGCGGGTGCGAGCGGGTCGTGTCTTCCGTGACGAACGTGACCGGCAGACCTTCTTTGACCGCGAAGTCGATCGCCTTCACCGAGCGCTCGATGATGAGCTCGTGGGTCCAGTTCTCGGCGTACTGCCGGATCGGCGAGCTGCCGATGAAGGTCATGACCTCGACCGGGATGCCGGCCTGCTGCGAGACCCGGACCATGGGTTCGATGTCGCCGACCAAGGTGCGCCCCGCGCACGTCGCGCGGATGCCGAGCTTCTGATCGGCGATCTCCCGGCAGAGCGTCAGCACGTCCTCGAACGCACGCGGACCGGCGCCGGGCAGCCCGACGTCGGTGCTGTGCACGCCGACTTCGTCGAGCAAGTGCAGGATCTCCAGCTTGTCGCCGATGCCGGGATCCACGACGGATGGATTCTGGATTCCATCTCGCAACGTCTCGTCGTGCAGCTCGAACGGGTGGTCGAACGGGCCGGTGCGGCGTTCGACTTCGTTCCAGTCGTAGATCAGCTCGTCGAGCGCGGCGCTTGGGGGTCCACCCATACATGGACTGTGTAGGGCGGGCCCCGCCACCGCAAGCGGGCTGCTTTTCTCGCGGGCGGCCTGCGAGGTCGGTCTGGGTCGTCTCCGGATCCGATCCTGGGCGGCGAGTGGACACGCGTCCCCAAGATCGGGGATGATGGGATCGAATGCGCACCCTCTGTGTACTCGCCGTGTTCGCCACCTTGGCGCTCACGCACACCGCGGCCGCACAATCGACGGAAGCCGCTCGGGAAGAAGCCCGTGTCGCGTTCGTGCAGGCTCAGGAAGCCGCCGAACAAGAACGCTGGGCGGACGCGTTGCAGGGGTTCGAACAAGCCTACCTGCTCAGTGGTGTGCCGACGGCGCTCTACAACGCCGCGATGGTGCTTCGGGCGCTCGGCCGGCACCGGGACGCGCGGGACGCGTTCGATCGCCTGCTCGCGGAACACGAAGATTACGCCGCACGGGACGAAGCCCAGACCCTTCGGGACGCGGAGGCCGCGCGCGTCGCGGTGCTCGAGCTGGTGGGGCTCGCCACCGAAGGCGAGTACACGGTGCGCCTCGACGGCCGCACGGTCCCACTCGATCGGGGCGAAACCGCGAACATCGAGACCGATGCGGGCCGCCATGCGATCGTGGCGGAGCGCGAAGGGTTCGAGCCGTTCACGTGGGAAGACTCGGTCCGGGACGGGCAACGGGTCCGGATCGAGGTCATCATGGAGGAGCGCGAAACCGAAAGTCGCTCCCTCGCGCCGATCCTCGTGCCGATCGCAGCCGTACTGGCCATCGCGGGGGTCGTTCTGACCTTGGTGTTCGTCCGCCAGGCCAATCAGCTCGATCCCGCCACCGACAACGTGATGAACCTCTGATGTCCCTTCGATCGACCCAACCCGCTGTTTTGACTGCGCTTTGTGCCGTGCCCCGGGCTGTGTCCCTGGCTGTGTCCCTGACCCTGTCTCTGGCCGGCACCGGGTGCCTCGTGGCCAACGAAGTGGCGGCATTCGAAGGCGAACTCGCGGTGGCACCCAAGCCCGCCGAGTTTCCAGAACTCTATGTCAACGTGCAGGCGATGCGATCGGAGGGCGTGGGGTTCGGAACCATCTGGACCGGCGGGTCCCTGCAGCCGATGGCCTTGACCAGCGCGGGCCAGGACTACCCGTTCAGCTTGGTGACCGAAGATCCCGAGACCGACGTGCACCTGCGGGTGCGGTACTGCGTCGATCCCGACTGCACCGCGCTCCCGGCCGGCGGCCGACCCGACGACCCGCAGGCGGAGATCCAGTTCGTCCTCGGCCATCCGTTCTACGTCAACACCGACGGCGAAGGCGCGACCAGCTGGTCCACACGGATCACGACCACCATCCCCGCCTGCGTACCGTGCGTGGACACCATGTGCGACACGGGCACCTGCAACCCGGCTGGGATCTGCGAGTCCTCTCCTGGCATCTGCGTCGTGACCCCGCCGACGGACCCGACGTGCGTCGTCGTGCCGGGCAGCCGACCGACCTGGCGGTGCGAAGTCGACAAATGCAGCATCGCGGGCTGCGTGGGCGGGACCGTCGCGGCCGGCTATTGCAGCGGAGATCGGCACTTCTGTGAGTGAACCGCGGAAGCGGGCCATGACGGGCGGAGCCGAACAACGCAGGCGTTTCGGTCGGTACGAAACCCTCTTCCGCATCGCCGGCGGCGGCATGGCCGAGGTGTATGCGGCGCGGATCCTCGGAGAGGCCGGCTTTCAGAAGGTCGTCGCGCTCAAGCGCATGCTGCCGACCCTCGCGGAGGACGAGCGGTTCGTGGAGATGTTCCTCGACGAAGGCCGGGTCGCCGCCAACATCACGAGTCCGAACGTCGTGCAGACGATGGATCTCGGCCGCGCCGAAGACGACTCCCTCTACTTGGTGATGGAGCTGGTGGTTGGGGTCTCGCACTCCCGCCTGCTCCGAAACGTGCTGAGCTCTGGCACGCACCTCGAGCCCTCGATCGCGATCGAGATCCTCGCGCAGGCCGCGTCGGGTCTGCACGACGCCCACGAAGCGACGACCCCGATGGGCGAAGCGCTTCAGATCGTGCACCGGGACATCTCGCCGCAGAACATCCTCATCGACCGCAGCGGTCGCACGCGCATCACCGACTTCGGCGTCGCCCGCGCCCTGTTGCGCAGCTCCCACACCCAAACGGGTGAGGTGAAGGGCAAGATGGCCTACTTCGCGCCCGAGCAGGCGCGGGCTGGGGTCATCGACCGCCGGGTGGACATCTTCGCGCTCGGCATCGTCGCGTGGGAGACCTTTGCGGGGCGCCGGCTTTTCAAGAGCGACAACCCGCTGCAGACGTTGGCGAAGATCACCCAGGAACCGATCCCGGTGCTCGCCGACCTTCGCCCGGATCTGCCGCCCGGCATCTCGGCCGCGATCGACAAAGCCCTCCAGCGCGATCCGGACACCCGCTTCCAGACCGGGCGCGACTTCGCCGCCGCGCTTCGAGCCGCCTTGGCACCCGCCACCACCGCGCAGGTCGGCGCGTACGTGCGGGAGCACGGCGGCGACGAACTGAACCGGTTGGAAGACGGCCTGAAGACCGCGCTCGGAGGCGGGACGCCTTCGCAACCCAACCTCCCGGTCGCGGAAGACCGAACCCCACCGTCCTCGTCGCAGGTCATTCCGAGCATCGCGGCCCACGTCGGCACCGAACCCACGATGACCGGCTCGACGACGAACCGGGCACTCTGGGTCACCCTGATGGTGCTGGTGGGCATCGGGGCAGGCGCGGGCGCCGCGCTGCTTCTCGGGGATCCCACCCCGGTCACCGAACCCTTGCCTGCCGCCCAGTCGAACCCGCCGACCGTGGAGGTCGAGGTCGAACCCGAGGTCGTGCCCGAGGTCGACACCGAGACCGTCGAAACCGAGACCGTCGAGACCGAGCCGACCACAACGATGGGACGGCGCTGGACGATGGGCATGCGCACGGGCATGGCGACGGTCTCGGCGGCGATGGTCGAACCCGAGGTCACGATGGCGGAGGTCGCACCCGAGACGGCGATGTCCGAACCAGCGATGACCGAGACCGTTGAGCCGATGGTCGAAGCGCCGCGCGTCGTCGTGCGCATGACCACCCCGCGCATGGTCACGCCGATGGCGGAGACGATGGAGGTCGCCATGGACCCCGAGCCCACGATGACCGGATCCATGGTCCTGCGCGACTGGCCCGACTAGCAGGTCGCTCAAAAGCGACCTGCTCCCTTGCCGTTGCCCTTGCCCGCGCCCTTGCCCGCGTCGTGGAGCCGTGTGTTTCGCGACGGCCCGATATTCGACGCGGCGAAGCCGAGCGAAGCGAGCAAGCCGTGTCACGGACGGGGTTTGGGGGCCGTGCCCCCAAGAATATCGAACGGGCTCTCGCCCACCTCGAGCAGGTCGTCGCAATGCTCGTCGCGCTGATCAAGCGATCTGACCGCTGATCCGCGGGCAAGGGCAAAGGCAAGGGCAGGGGCAAGGGGCAGGCTGCGACAACGCCGCGGGCGTTCTTCAGCAGCCTGCTAGAAGGAGGGTCGACCTGCGGCGGAGTTCTCGCTATGCGGAACACATGGCAGAGGTCGAACCCACCGAAGTCCGGGCGCCCGCAGGCGCGCGCATGATGGAGATCGACTGGTCGGACGAGGCGACTTCGTTTCTGTCGCATCGACTGCTCCGCGGCTTCTGTCCCTGCGCGGTCTGCCAAGGACACCACGGCCCGGTCGGCTGGGTGGCCGGCACCGACGAACTGCCCACCGCCGCGTTCGAGCTTCGGGATCTCGCGGCCAGTGGCCAGTACGCCCTCCGGATGGCCTGGGCGGACGGACACAACACCGGCATCTACTCGTTCGAGTACCTCCGGCGCCTGGGTGCGCTCAGCGACGAACGACCGGAGGATCTGGTGCGCCTCGTCCTGCGGGCCGACGGGCGGGTCGACCGCACCGCCGAACCGACGACCTAGCCAGCCACCGCGCCCGGCCAACAACGACCTCCGGCTGGCCCGACGCGGGCCGCTTCCAGACCGTTGGCAGCGCAGCCTCGCGCCCGGCCCAGGCCCTGCATCGGCGACCTGGGACTTTCCTGGGTAGCTGCTAGGGTGCCGCGCTCCGATGAAGGTCACCGAACATCTCGATCGCGCGACTGGTCCTCTGATCAGCTTCGAAATCATCCCACCCCAACGCGGCGGAAGCGTGCGCGACCTGCTCGGGCTCGTGGACGATCTCTCGCAGCACCACCCGAAGTTCATCGACATCACGAGCCATCCCGCCGAGGTCGTCTACGAAGAGACGAAGGAGGGGATCCAGCGCCACATCAAGCGCAAACGGCCCGGAACCCTCGGTGTCTGCGCGCTGGTGCAGAACAAGTACAACATCGACGCGGTCCCGCACGTCCTCTGCCACGGGTTCACCCAGCAAGAGACCGAGGACTTCTTGATCGAGCTGCGCTACCTCGGCATCGACAACGTCTTGGCCGTGCGCGGCGACGACAAGGGCTACCGCAAGCCGCTTCGCGACGGCAAGACCGCGAACGCCTACGCGGTCGATCTCATCAAGCAGATCGACGACATGAACGCGGGTCGTTTCCTGGACGAGTACCTGGACGCGGCGCCGATGGATTTCTGTGTGGGCTGCTCCGGGTACCCGGAGAAACACTTCGAGTCGCCCAACATCGACAGCGATCTGCGCCGCACCAAAGAGAAGATCGACGCCGGCGCCGAGTACATCGTCACCCAGATGTTCTTCGAGAACCGCCACTACTTCGATTACGTCGAACGGTGCCGCGCCGCCGGCATCACGGTGCCGATCATCGCGGGCCTCAAGGTGCTCACCACCAAACGGCACCTCACCAGCATTCCCCGCACCTTCCACTGCGAGATCCCCGACGCGCTCAGCCACGAGGTCGAGAACGCGCCCAAGAAGGCGACCGAGATCGGCATCCAGTGGGCGACCCAGCAGGTCCAAGAGCTCCTCAGCGCCGGCGTGCCGAGCGTGCACTTCTACGTGATGAGCAGCGCCAAAGCCGTCAACACGGTCATCGCCAACGCCCTCGCCTGACCTGGGTTCGGTTCGCGATCCTGAGCTGGTCAAAGCCCGAACCGAGAACAAGGGCACCGCGCCCTTGGCGCTGGCAAGGAGCCGCAAGACCGTAGCGGTGGCGAAGATCGTCTTGGATCCTTGCGCGGCCTCGAGGTCCGTGGCAGCGTGCGCCGCCCATGACAGTCGGTGACGCAATTCAGTGCAAGCCCGTGGAAGTCCAAGTCGGTGACAAGGGCTTGGAACGGGCAATCAAACACCTTAAGCGCAAAATGGCCGCGGAAGGTGTCCTTCGCGAGCTCAAGCGGCGTCGCCACTACATGAAGCCGTCGGTTCGCCGGCGGAAGAAGGAAGCGGAAGCTGCCCGTCGTCGCCGCAAGCGCGTCAAGCAGCTCGACCGCTAGATCCACGCGATCTCAGAGATCCACGTTCGACCTCGACGGCTTCGGCCGCCGGGGTCTTTGCGCTTCTGATCGCGCGACAGCGTTCGGGATCTCGGGCGCGTCCTGCGCCCCACCCCGAGCTGAGATAGGCTGTCCACGGGGATCGGCCGGCAGAACGACTGAATCGTTCGAGCCAAGGCCGCGTCTCTCGCAGAGGTCAGGTTTTCATGCGCATCTGGATTTCCGCTTCGCTCGTGCTCTCTCTCGTCGGGCTCACGCCGGTCCCCGCGGCCGCACGCCGCGTCCAGGTCCAGGACCAAGCCGAAGTGGAGATCGCACCCCCGCAAGGCGGAGGCGCGGCCGCCCGTCCCATCCAGATCCGGGTCCCGCCGGGCCCCCGTGTCACCCGGGCACGCCTCGCCCAGCTGACCCGCCGCGCCGGCCCGCTCGTACGTCGCTGCATGCACGCGTCGCATCCAGACCGAAGTTTCGACGTGACCCTTGTCGTTCGGGTCATGCCGGGCTTTCTGAACATCAGCGCCCTCGAGGTTCGCACCAACCCGCGCGACGTCGACGCGGCGGCCGTTCGCTGCATCCAGGCCCAGGTGCGCCAATACGTCGAGCGGCGCATGGGTCGCAACGACGCGCAGGCACCGGTGGTCGCGCAGGTCCGCTTGCGCATCGCGGCGCAGGTCACCGTGGATCCGCCGCCGAACCCGCATCCACACCCACACCCACACCCGCATCCGGATCCCGATCCGATCCAGCCGGTCCAGCCGACGGTGGCCCAGATCCGCACGCAGGTTCAGGCCGTGCTCGCCCGACCTTCGCTGGCGAACGCACTGCTCCGATGCCTCGACACCGACGGCCGCCTGGCTGGCCGCGCCACCCTCCAGATCCGCGTCGATCCCGACGGCTCGCTCACCATGGTCGGCGCGTCGTTGCCGCCCGGCCGCGGCAACCCCGCCACCCTCGGCTGCGTCGCCGACGTGGTCCGGAGGGCGCGCTTGTCCCGTGGCCGCACCGCGTCCGTCCAGGTCCGGCACGACTTCCGGCTCGGTCGCTGAACGCGGCGGCGCGCGGACCGTCCACGCGACGTTGATTCCCCTGAGTGTTCCGGGCATACCCGAGCGTCGCGACGTGGTCGCACGGAGGGTTCGTGGGAGAGAAGCGGTCCAAAGACATCGTGCGCGGCGAGAACGGCCCGCCCGTGGTGCACACATGACCTCCGAGGTGGGCCCCGACGTCCGGTTGCTGCGCGATCCGGCGACGATTCGAAGCCGTTGCCACAACATCTTGGAGGCGGGCCTCCGAGACGAACTGGAACATTTCTCGGTCGACCTCGACGCGCTCGAAGACGTCGCCGATCGGGTCGTCGAAGTCACCCAGAGCACCTACCCCCAGCTGGACATTCCGTACCACAGCCGCTGGAACCACTTTCGCGCTGGCGGCGTCGATCGGGTCCTCGACTTCGACCGTCTCATCCGCCCGCTGCCCAAAGACGAACAAGGCCGCGCGCGCTTCGATCTGATCGTGACCAGTGTGTTGCTCGACGCGGGCGCGGGACCACGCTGGGGCTTCGAAGAAGACGGCACGCGCTACACGCGCTCCGAAGGGCTCGCCGTCGCGAGCTACCACCTCTTCGTCGGCGGCGCGCTCAGCTCGACCGCTTCGTTCACGGCGGACCGAACGAGCCTCGAGTCATTCAGCCCGGAGAAGCTCGCCGCTGGGTTTCAGGTCTCGGAGGACAACCCGCTCGTCGGCATGGAGGGCCGGGTCGCGCTCATGCAGGGACTCGGTCGCGCGCTCGGATCGTTCCCCGCATCCTCGGGCACCGGCGCGAACCGTCCCGGGGCGCTCTTCGACGACCTCGCGAGCCACCACGCCGCGACCAAACGTATCCCGGCCAAAGCGGTCTTCGATCTCGTCCTCGAACGTTTCGCGAACATCTGGCCCAACCGCATCGTGATGCAGTCGGCCAACCTCGGGGACGTGTGGCGGCATCCCAAGGCAGGCGGCGAAGGCGCGACCGAAGGGCTCGTGCCCTTCCACAAACTCAGCCAGTGGCTCACCTACTCCTTGCTCGAACCGCTCGAGCGCGCCGGCTTCGAGGTGTTCGATCTCGACGCGCTGACAGGCCTCGCGGAGTACCGCAACGGCGGCCTCTTCGTGGACGGTGGGGTGCTCGTTCCCAAACACGAGGGCATCCTCGGCGACGCGCACGAACCGGGTTCCGAAGTGGTCGTCGAGTGGCGCGCATGCACCGTCGCGTTGCTCGACCGCGTCGCGCAGCTCGTGCGCAAAGGGCTCGGCGTGGACGAGCGCGCGTTCCCGCTCGCGAAGGTGCTCGAAGGTGGCACCTGGCAGGCGGGCCGCGAGATCGCGCGGGAGAAACGGGCCGACGCCACCCCGCCGATCCGCATCCAGAGCGACGGCACGCTGTTCTGAGGGACCCCGAGGGACTCGAACACAGCGAACGCGTTTCATAGACGCGCACCGCAAACGCATCGCGCATTTCGACTGCCCATCGCCCGCGTGCTAACTCCTTGCATGCGCTTTGTACTCTTGTCGTCCCTTCTGCTCTCTCTCTTCGGCTGCGGAGACGATGTCGGCGACCTGACCGACGCCGGCGCCGCCGACAGCACGACCGACCTCGACGCCGGCCCGACCGGTCTGGCGATCCTGGGCTTCGGCTCCCACGCCATCGACGCGGTGGGTCTGAGCACGGTCGCCACGCTGGACGACGCGATCCGAGCGCCGCGCGACCTCGCGTTTCACCCAACGGTCGACAACCAACTCTGGATCGTCAACGACGATGGGTTTGTCACCATCCTCTCCGATGTGGGCATGGAGACCCAGGACTGGTCACGCCGCAACGGTGGAGGCTCGCAGCACTTTCTGTCCCGCCCGGCGGCGCTCGCGTTCGACGACGTCGACCAGTTCGCCACCGCGCCCGAGACCGACGAGGTGACGCAGGAAGGGTCGCCGACCGACTTCATGGGACCGACCCTCTGGCCGACCGACATGGATCTCTTCGACGCGGGCCACGCGAGCCACCTCGACATGCTGCACAACAGCCCGAACTCCGTCGGCATCGCTTGGGAGACCGGCAACGCCTACTGGGTCTTCGACGGCATGCACAACTCCCTCACCCGCTACGACTTCGTCGAGGACCACGGGCCGGGCAACGTCGACCACTCGGACGGCATCATCGAGCGCTTCGCCGAAGGCCAGGTCGCGTACGTGCCCGACGTCTCCTCCCACATGGTGGTCTCCGGCGGCATGCTCTACGTCGCGGACACCGGGAACGGTCGGATCGGCCGGCTCGACATCGCGACCGGCAGCCCCGGCCGCACGATCGGACCCAACTACGATGGGATCTCGACTCTGCGCATGATGGACGGCGCCGTCGTCGAAAACGTCGTGCCGGCAGGCACCGTCGAAGGGCTCGAGCGGCCCTCCGGCCTGGCGATTCGGGACGGGATGATCTTCGTCTCCGACAACGCCACCTCGCGCCTCTTCGCGTTCACGATGGACGGCGCGCTCGTCGACTGGCTCGACCTGTCGACGACGGTCGCACCCGGCGCGCTCATGGGCATCGAGTTCGCACCGAACGGCGACCTGCTCTTCGTCGACGCGGTCGACTCCCGCATCCTCCGCCTCTCCCCGCTCTGAGTCCGCGGAGCCGGGTGGATCAGTTGGCAAGCCAAGCGGCGATGCCGCTGCTCAGACCAAAGAGGAAGTAGATCGGGATCACCACCGCGGCGCACACGAGCAGCACGCCGACGGTGACGAGCGCGTAGTCCGCGAACGACGGATCTTCGTCCCCGTCTCGGTAGCGGTCGATGAGATCGAGGTTCCGGCGGTTGCAGCGGAAGAAGAGATCGAAGAGATCCCCGACGACCGGCACGATGCCGAAGATCACATCCACCAGGATGTTGAGCAGCATCCGGAACAGGATGACCGTCGGGACCCGCTCCTTGACCGCGGTGAAGAGCAGCGCGATCGAGCCGGTGCCCGTCACGACATCGCCCACGCCGGGCAGGATGAAGCCGAGACCTGCGTCGAGGCCCCAGTCGTCCAGCAAACGGACCATGCCGGTCATCGTCGGGTACTTGCTGCGCAGCGACTCGCTCTCGTCGACTGAGACGTCGGCGGTGCGGTCCGCGCGGGCTGAGGAGGAACGGGGCATGCGGCGAGGAAGCGTAGCGCTGGTCACACAGATCGCTACGGCCTCTGTGCGGCGAATATTTCTGGTCTCTCGCGGGGTTTCTGCGGGCTCGGACGCCTTCGGCTTTCCGAACCCTCGAAAACGGCTCTGGACCTGCTCGTCGCTTCGCTCCTGCGCGGGCCCAAAGCCTCCCGCGCGAGAGACGATATTTCAAGTAGGTGAGAACACTGGCGTTCGGGGTTCCGCCGGCCCGATTCCAGGGTATCTTGCGCCCATCGCGGACGACGACCGAGTCACCAAAGGGCCTGGTGGGGAGCGCTTGCGCGCGCGACCCACCCGCACGCCTCCACGCCCGACCACGCGACCGCCGAAGACCGACATCCCGCGCCAGGCGACCGTGCCCGAGGCGGCGCCCCCCTCGCAGGCGTTCCCAGCCATCGTCACCCACGGACCCCGCCCACCGCTCTTCCAGGTCGGCGACCGGGTGGCTGGGCAGTACGAGATCCGCTCCCTCCTCGGCGAGGGCGGCATGGGTCAGGTCTTCGAGGCACTCGACGTACGCCTCGACCGAGTGGTCGCCATCAAGGCGATCTGGCCCGACGAGAACGTGCCCGCGCTGGAGCAGGAAGCGCGCGCGCTGGCGGCCTTCCGACACCCGAGTCTCGTGACCGTGCACACCCTCGCGACCCACGAAGACATCGACTTCATGGTGCTCGAGCGCATCTACGGCATGGACCTCGCCCGCCACATCAAGACGCGCCGAGAGGCCCATGAGACCTTCGGCGTGCTCGAGGTCATCGAGGTGATGGCCGAGCTCGCCGGTGGGTTGGCGATCGTCCACCGCGCCGGGTTGGCCCACCGCGACGTGAAACCCGCCAACGTCATGCTGACCCCCGACCATCGAGTGGTGCTGATGGACTTCGGGCTGGTGTCCGACTCGAATCAGACCGAAGTGCCGATGGTGGTGGGCTCGCCTCCGTACATGGCGCCCGAAGCCATGCTCGGCCGGGTGGCGCCGAAGGGCGCGCGTTTGAGCGACATCTTCGCGCTCGGCGTGATGACCTACGAGATGCTCGTCGGGGAGCGTCCGTTCCCGGGCAGCACCCTCGAGGAAGTCATGGCCTCCCATGCGTCGCTGACGAGCCCCAAGTTGCGCGACAGTCGACGGGACGCGCCCCGCGCCTTCGACACACTCCTTCGAGAGATGCTGGCGTTCGATCCGCGCGACCGACCACAGGGCACCGAAGCGCTCGCGCTTCAGCTGACCAACCTCGCCAAGGGGCTTCGCAAGAACGTCCTGACGGACCGGCGCTCGCTCCTGCCGCGCGACCACCGCCCCACGCCAATGCACCTTCCGACCGACGAAGAGCTCGGGGTCGAGGTCGAGCAGTTCAAGCCGCTCGACGTGCTCATCGTGGAAGACGACGACGCGATCGCGAAGCTGCTCGTCTTCTACGTGACCAAGGTCACCCACAGCGAGTGCGTGCTGCGACGGGCGAGCGATGGCATCGAAGCGCTGTCGAAGATTCGCGAACGCGAACCGGACCTGATCTTGCTCGACATCCACATGCCGCGCATGACCGGGGTCGAGGTCTGCATGCGGCTTCGGAGCGAACGGCTGGCCGACGACGCGAAGATCGTCAGCGTGAGCGCGGGCGCCCAGGAGCACGACCTGCAGCTCTTGCACCAGCTCGGCATGCACCACTTCGTCCAGAAGGGTGGCGACATGCGCGGCCGCCTCGGCAAAGTCATTCACGAGCTCTTCCCCCACCACTGCGAACCCTGACCGGCCGCGACATCGGGGCCGCCAGTCTCGCGAAGCGAGCCAGGCCTCGAACAGCGCCAGCGAGTCAGGCATCTCCGCCCGTGCACCTGCGCAGCCCGCAGGGCGAGCAACTGCAAGCGCGTCATAGAGGCGGCGGGAGTGCATCGACCGCGCGGAGCCGCCAAGTGTCCTCAAGCGCTTCTTCCGCGTCGCCACCTCAGGCGGCGAGCACGTCGATGTGCTCTGGACGCCGAATTAGGGCCGCCAGTCTCGCGAAGCGAGCCAGGCCCGTGACGCAAATAAGAGAAGTGCTATGAACAGGGCGGCGTTGCGATCGCGCGCCCAACGGGGGTCGAAGGAGAGAACGTGGCGCTGAAGGATTTTGTGACGAAGAAGTCGTTCGAGCTGATGCAGGACCCCCGGGTGTCCAAACTCATGCAAGACGAGCGGGTGATGAAGGGCATGATGAAGGCCATCCAGTTGCGCGGACAGCTCCAGGACAACCTGGACGAGCGCATCGACAAGGTCGCCCGCAGCCTCAACCTCGCCACCAAGAAAGAAGTGCGAGAGCTCAAACGTTCCCTGCGCAAGATGGAGCAGAGCCTCGAGCGCGAGAAACGCAAAGCCGCGGAATAAGCGGCGCGAACCAACGGAGCGCCGGCTTGAATCGGGCCGGCACGGGACCGGCCCCTCCGACCTCCTGGTGAATCAACCGGTCCCCGTGGCAGTCTAGGGTTCGATGCGCTTCTCCATCTCCGCCGCCCTTGTTCTGGCCGGCCTCGTCTTCGCCGGTTCGGCCCTCGCCCAACCCGCGGACCGCGTGGCGCGCGCCCGCGCCCTCTACATGGAGGGTCAGGCGCACTACGACGGCGGTCGGTTCGCAGAGGCGGCGACCAAGATGCGCGCGGCCTACGAGCTGACCAACGCTCCGGAGCTCGCGTTCAATGTCGCCCGCGTGTACGAGCGCATGAGCGAGTACGACCAGGCGATCCGCTACTTCCGGATCTACCTGCGCCGCGGCACCCTCGAAGCGCCCGAACGGGCCGACATCCAAGCCCGCATCGCCGCGCTCCGCGAAGCCCGGACCCGCGCCCGCGATCAGGTGTTCACCCTCCCGCCATCCGACGACGAGCTGACCCAGGAAGCGCGGGTGTTCTTCCTCCGAGGCGTCGCGATGTTCCGCCGCCAGCAGTACGAAGCCGCGATGGTCGCGTTCATCGCCGCCCACCGCTTCGCGCCGCTCCCTGAAGTCCTCTACAACCTCGCGGTGACGTCCGAACTGCTCGGCAGCCGACGCGATGCGATCGACTACTTCCGTGAGTACATCCGCGCCCGTCCCGACGCACCGGACCGCGGCGCCGTCGAACGCAAGATCGCCGAGCTCCGCGGCCGCTGAGGCCCGTGCCGGTGGGTCTCTGATTCTTTCGGGGCGCAAGCCGCCGGCGCACTCTCGACCGGCCGTCTCTTTTGCCGCAGCCTCCGGCGCGTGCCGGCCACCCTTCACCTGCGCGAGCGTCTGCCAGTCATCGCGCTGGGCATCGGCGTGGTCGCGATCTCGTTCGCGGCGATCTTCTTCCGCAAAGCTGCGCCCGCCCACCCGCTCGTCGCTGCCGGCGGCCGCCTCGCGTTGGCGGCGCTGGTCCTCGCGCCCTGGGTCTGGCGCCGTTGGTCCTCGCTGAGTCCACGGGTCCGGCGCGCCGCTCTCGGTGGCGGGTTCTTCTACGCGCTCCACTTCGGAACCTGGGTCTGGTCGCTCTCGCTCACCAGCGTGGCCGCAGCGGTGACCCTCGTGACCGCGACCCCGCTCTTGCTCGCGGTCATCGCCTCGCTCCGGGGACGCGACCAACCGACCCGGACCCAGTGGGCCGCGATCGCGGTCGGCGTGGTCGGCGTGCTCGTCATCGCCCACGATGCGCCCGGTGGTGGCGCGCTCGTCGGTGATCTCTTGGCCTTTCTCGGCGCGCTCGCGATGGTCGGCTACCTGCTCCTCGTGCGCGACCTCGGGCCGGTCGATCCCTTCGCGTTCACCGGCATCGCCTGCGCCGTCGGCGGTCTGCTCTTGCTCGGCACCGCGGTCGGGCTCGGGGTCCCGCTCGAGGTCCCCACGGTCGAGTCGGGGGGGTTCATCGTGCTCTCGGCGCTCGTGCCGCAGCTCATCGGGCACAGCAGCATCACCTTCGCGCTGCGTTCCTTGACCCCGACCACCATCGGACTCGCCACGGTGTTCGAGCCGGTGGGGTCGACCTTCCTTGCCTGGATCTGGCTCGCGGAGACGCCCTCGCTCTGGACGGCCGCTGGCTGCGCGATCGTCCTCAGCGCGGTCGCGCTGTCCTTCGCGAGCGCCAGACCGAAGTCGAGCCACTGAGCCCAGCGAACCCCGGCCCACCACAGCGCGGGTTGGGACGCGGCACGGAAACCAGAAACGCCGAGCGGTTTTTCGTCGTCCGTCCGCAGTGATCTGCGTCTTGGATTGTACACGCGGGGAGACCGGCCCCGTCCTTCCCCAACGCAGGAGCCATCGACATGACCATCGACAGCATCATCGACTTTCCCACCGACACCCGTCCCCACATCGGCCTCGGCGTGCGCGACCTCGCCGCCGCCACCGCCTTCTACCGGGTCTTGCTCGGGTCCGACCCGGTCAAGGAGCGCCCCGGCTACGCAAAGTTCGAGACCACCTCGCCGCCGCTCAACCTCTCGCTCAACGAGACCAAGGAGACCACCCCGAGCCGCGGCGCGGACCACTTCGGCATCCAGGTGAAGACCCGCGCCGAGGTGATCGCCGCGCACGGCCGGGTCAAAGCGGCCGGCTTCGCGACCATGGACGAAGAAGGCGTGACCTGCTGCTTCTCGGTGCAGGACAAGGTCTGGGCCATCGACCCGGACGGCCACCGGTGGGAGGTGTTCGTCGTGCTCGACGAGGCTGCCGTACACTCCCTCCCGGATCCGATCGAAGATGCCGAAACCGAAAAAGCCCGCTGCTGTGGTTGATCACCACGCCCTTCCCGCCACCGCCACCGACCCGACCGCCACCGACCCGACCGCCACCGACCCGACCGCCACCGACCCGACCGAAGGCATCGACGCAGCCATCGACCCGGAAGGGGCCGAGCCGCCGGCACTCCCCGACCTGCGCGCACAGCTCGTGCGCTGGGTCGGGGGGCGGGTCCCGCCGGCCCACGTCGAAGACCTGGTGCAGGACATCTTCACCCGTCTGATCGCCCGCTCCGGATCCATCCGCAACGAAGCCGCCTATGCGCGCAACGTCGCGCGGACGGTCGTCGCAGACCACCACCGCAAGACCGCCAAAGAACCGCGTGCTTCAGCGGCCGTGGCACTGGATGGGCGTGCGGCCGAACCAAACGTCGAGTCCCCCGACCCGGGCGTTCTGCTCGCGGCGTGGCTTCGAGCCGCCGTCGACCGGCTCCCGCTCGATCTCGCCCACGCGGTGCGGGCCTGCGAGCTCGAGGGCAAGACCCACGGCGAAGTCGCGCGCGCGCTCGGGGTCCCGCGATCGACGATCAGCAGCCGGGTGCAACGGGGCCGCGCCGAACTGCGCGCAGCGTTGCTTCAATGTTGCCACGTAGAACTCGACGCACGGAAGCGCGTCGTCGGCTTCGCACGACGCAGTCCCGACCGCGACGCGTGCTGTTAGACGCCACCACGACAGTCGTGCAGCCTTCTTCGATCACGCCTCGATCTGGCGTGCGCTCAGACCACCGCGTCAGGGGGCGACTTGGACGAAGGTCATGCCGAGCCAGGCGGCTGCGAGCACGACCAACATCACCGCGGCCAGCAGGAGCGGCGTCCAGCCCATGCTGTTCTGGCGCTGCGCGAACCGGTCTCGGTAGAAGCGGCCGCGGCTCCGTTCGCGGATCCGGCGCTGCACGCCGTGGAGCAGATCTGGCACCACGATGTCGTCGTCGCCTTCGGCCTCGGCGAGCGCAGCGAGTGCGTCGTCGTCGAGGTCGTCCAGATCATCGAGGGCATCGAAGTCGCCCGTCTTGAGCACCGAAGCGCTGGAGAAGAGCGCCCGGAAGTCTTCCCACTCCGCACGCAACGCATCGTCGCCGAGCAGCGCTTCGTCGAAGCGGGCTTTCGCTTCGCCGTCGAGCGCTTCGTCGTACGCCTCGCTGAACAGGTCTCGTGCCTCGTCGGGGCTCACTTCGAATCCTCCTGGGAACCTTCACCTTGTAGCTCCCGGACCCGTTTGGCGAGTGCCAGTCGTGCCCGGTGCAGTCGACTCTTCACGGTGCCGGACGGAAGCCCGGTCTCTTCTTGGATCTCGTCGTAGGTCAGGTTCTCGATGTCCCGCAGCACGACGAGCTGTCGCTGGTCCTCCGGAAGCTCGTAGAGCGCCACCCGAATGATGTGTTCGGTCTGCTTGCCCTGCGCGACCTCGTCCGGCCTCGGCACCCGCCCGGTCGGGTTCATCGTCGCGCTCTCGAGCTGGTGCGCGTCGGCGATCTCGTCGAACTCGGACTTCTTTCCGCGGGCCCGACGGCCGAGGTACTTCAGCCGGTTCTTGCAGTGGTTCGTCGCCACCCGGTAGAGCCACGTGCTGAGTTTGGAGTCGCCGCGAAACCCGTGGATCGACTTGAAGACGGTGACGAACACCTCCTGAGCGAGGTCCTCCGCTTCGGCGCGGTCTTTGAGCATGCGAAAGACCAGCCGGAAGATCCGGCCCTGGTAGAGCTCCACCAGCTCGTTGAACGCAGCTTCGTCCTGCCGCTTGAGGCGTTCGACCAGCCGTTTCTCGTCTGCATCCGCCATGGGCACGCCGAACCCAGCGGCCGTCGCAGCCCGCTCGACCTCCAACGTCGCCGAGTTCGAGACCACACCCACGCCGAACAGACAACAGAACGACCCGCGAGGTTCCGAAGCGGTTTACCACGGGTCCGAAGCGGTTAGAACAACGCTCGTCAGCCGTCCTGCCAAACCCGGTGCAGCTGGTCGACCGCCAGGTCCGAATGGGTGGTGGTCTCCCCGGTCGGCCACCGCACCTCGACGTCGATCGGGGCGGTCCGAGTGCCGAGTCCGAAGTGGGCGCTGGCTGGGGTGGTGCACAAGAAATGGGCGCGCTGACCGACTTCGCGAACGAGCATCGCCGTGCTGTCGGACCGAAACGCCGTGACCTTCGCGCCGAGTGCGATCGCCCCGTCGGCATACAAGGGCGCGATCCGGACGAAGTGGAGCGCGTCGGCGCGGGGTTCGGTCGCGGATCGGGCCGCGTTCTCGAAAAGCCGCAGACCCGCCCCGTGGTGCACGACCAACACGTCGAGATCCCCGTCGTTGTCCATGTCCTCGACGCAGAGCCCACGCCCGAGCCCGTCGTCGCTCAACCCGCTGGCCGCGCTCTGCTCGGTCCACGCGGCGCCCTCGTTCCACCAGAAGCGCATCCCATCGTCGCGAAACCCGTCGACGCCCGGCTCATCGAATCCATTGGTCATGGTGAGATCGAGGTCGCCGTCGAGGTCGGCGTCGAAGAAGGCCGCGCCCCATCCCCATCCACCGCGGCGGACCCCGATCGCATCGGTCGCGTCCTCGAACCGCCGGTCGCCGAGGTTCCGGTAGAGCCGGTTGCCACTCACGCCCCAGCCACAGAGATCCGGATCGCAACCGTCCCGGTCGTCGATGCTGCTGACGAACCAGTCGAGCCGGCCGTCCCCGTCGAAGTCGCCCACCGTCGAGCCCATGCCGTTCTCGTCGGTGCCCACCCCCGCGGCGTCGGTGCCGTCGACAAACGTGCCGTCGGCCTGGTTCCAGAACAGGCGGCTCGAGCCGAAGTCGGACGCGACGACCAGGTCCGGCCAGCCGTCGTCGTCCAGATCTGTGAACGCCGACGAGAACGAGCGCGGCAGGCACGCGTTGCCGTCTTCACGGCAGAACGTGCTGGCCAAGAACACACCGGCCGCCAGCGTGACGTCTTCGAAGTGGCCTGGCGCTTCGGCCCCGAGGTTGCGGAGCAGCCGCTCGTGCGGATGGCCCGCTGCGTTCTCTTGGGCGCGCCATTCGGTCAGGTGCAGGTCCGGCCAACCGTCGCGGTCGTAGTCGCCGACCGCGACGCTCATGCCGGAGTGACCGAACCGGCTGGCGAAGGACAACCCGCGCGCTTCGGCGTCTTCGGTGAAGTGGTCTCCTTCGTTGCGGAAGAAGTGGTAGCGGTCGTGCGGCGCCTCGGCATCGGCGGGTCCGAGACCGACCACGTAGAGATCGAGATCGCCGTCGCGGTCCGCGTCGAAGAGGGCGGCCCCGTTCGAGTGCGCGTCGACGACATCGAGCCCCCACGCGACGCTCGCGTCGACGAACCCGCCCCCCGGTACTCCGAGGAAGAGAAGATCGTGCGCCGAGAGTCGGGTGACGACGACATCGAGCCACCCGTCTGCGTCCACGTCCCCGACCGCCAGCGCGCCGGTGAAATGGTCGGGCTGACATTCGCCCGGCGCAGTGCGGCACGGGGCCCCTGCGATGGACTGCACGTAGCTTGGCGCCGTGCCCTCGGTGAAGCGCGGCACGTCCGCGACAGGCGCTGGGCTGCTGCACGCGCAGGCCCAGAGGACCCACGGGTACACCCACTTCACGGCAGACCGATCACCGGCATGGGTGAGCTCGGGGAGACCACCCCACCGAGTCCGGCTTCTCCATTGATGTTCTCACCCCAGCAGTGCACCTCGAACGAGTCGGCGACTTCGAGCACCGCGCAGGCGTGGTGGTAGCCCGCGGCCACGTGCACCGCGCCGGTCAGCGGCTCCCCCGCTTCGTTGGTGATCCGCACCGGTGCCTGTTGCCCACCGGTGATGTTCGGACCGAGGCTCGCCGCCTGGTTGCTGCCCCAGCACCAGACCTCGCGCGCACCCGCCGCGTCGCGAATGACGCAGGCGACCCCGCGCTGGTTCTGGAAACGGTCTGCGTGGCCCGAGGGTCCTTGAGATGCGCTGAGCGCGTCGTCGACTCCGGACACCACCACCGGAGAGTTCGCCGCGCCGGTGCCATCGCCCGGCCACTGGCCCCAGCAGTAGACTCGCAGCGAGGAAGTGCGCACGCACACCCGACTGCCGCCGCCGGGGACCAGTTCGATCGTGTCCGGCGGGAGAGAGATCACGTTGACCGGCGTGCGACTCGCGTACCCACCGCCGCTCGCACCGTTGCCGAGCTCACCACCAGAACCCGTGCCCCAGCAACTCACCGACATGCCGTCGACCGGATCGCTCCGAAGCACGCAGCTGATTTGGTTGCCGGCAAAGACCTGGATCGCGTCGTCGATCCCCGGCACGACGATCGGTGTGTGACGGATGGTTCCATCGCCGTTCGGACCGAGCTGGGCGAGGCCATCTCCCCCCCAGCAGTACACGCGCTGCACCGGCATCCCGGCGTCGTCCTCCCGGACGACCGCGCACGCGTGGTTGTTGCCCATCGATGCATGCACCACGTCGGTCAGTCCGGCGACGTAGATGCCGCCTGGCCGGTTGATGTTCGAGGTCAACCCGTCGCCGAGCTGCTGGGCGCCGTTGGCCCCCCACGCGAAGGCGCGGCCGTCCACCGTGACGCCGATGCCGCTGTTCCACCCCGCGTCCACCTGGACGAGCGAGGGCGCGACGCCATGGATCGGCACCAGCTGATCCACCGTGTTGCCGCCGCCGTGGGCGCCGCCCGAGCTGCCGTTGCCCCAGCCCGCGATCGCGCCACCGGCCCGGCGCGCGAGCGTGAACCCTTGGCCGGCGACGAGCTCCACCACGTCGGCTTCGTCGCACCCGGTGCCCGTGACGCCGCACGTATCGCCCGCCGAGCAGATCGCGAAGCACGCGCCGCAGTGGTTCCGGTTGTTCGTGGTGTCGGTCTCGCATCCATTGGCCGAAACCGAGTCGCAGTCGCCGCGCCCCGCGTCGCAGACGACTTCGCACGCGCCCGACATGCAGGTGCCCGTGCCGCCCGGAAGATCCTCGCAGGCCGCGGCCGTCATCTCGTCCACGGTCTCGTCGCAGTCTTCGTCGATCCCGTTGCAGTCTTCCGGCGCACCGGGGAACGCGTTGCCGTTGTCGTCGTCGCAGTCGTCCATCGACGGCACGTACCCCGAGGGCGGCGCGCAGCCCATGAGCGGAGAGTCCGCGCGGCCGTGTCCGTCGCCGTCGGCGTCCGGGTACCACGGGTGGTCGCTCTCTTCGTCGACTTCGCCGTCGCAGTCGGTGTCGACGCCGTTGCATCGTTCCGCGGCGCCGGGGAAGCGGTCGGGATCGGAGTCGTCGCAGTCGAGCGGCCGGTCGGCGGTGCCCGGCGGCGGACGACACGCCAGCACAGACTCACTCCCCGCACCCCATCCGTCGCCGTCGCCGTCCGCGTAGTACGCGATGCGCGGCGCGTTCTCGTCGATGATCGTGTCGCAGTCGACGTCGAGTCCGTCGCACGTGTCGGGCACGCCCGGGTGAACGGACGCGTCCGAATCGTTGCAGTCGCCGGCGCGTGGCGCGCGTCCGTCCGGGCGGGTCACCGACTCGATCGAGGGTTCGCTGTCGGTGCCGTAGCCATCGCCGTCTCGGTCGATCCACCACGGCACGGTGCCGGGCGCTTCGTCGATCGTCCCGTCGCAGTCGTTGTCTTCTGCGTCCTCGACTTCGATCGCTTCGGGGTTCACGTCGAGGTCCGCATCGTCGCAGTCGTCGCCGCCGCAGGTCGCGTCCGCGAAGCCGTCCCGGTCGTCGTCTTCGGTGTCGATGCCGTCGATCAAGTAGTCCGCGCGGCCGTTGCAGTCGTCGTCGATGCCGTTGCAGCGTTCGGTGGCGAGCGGGTTGATCGCCCGGTCGCCGTCGTTGCAGTCCCCGAGCCGCAGCACGTGCCCAGCGGGCGGAATGCACGCCACGGTGGTGCCGCTGTCCGCGTTGCCGAACCCATCGTCGTCCGCGTCGCGGTACCAGGTGGTCGAGGCGGGCGACTCGTCGATGCGGTCGTCGCAATCGTTGTCGACCGCGTCGCAGACCTCGACCTGCGCGCCGTGCCGCGCGGGGTTGTCGTCGTCGCAGTCGTCGCCGACCGCCGAGAACCCCGGGAGCCCGGCGCACGAAGACGTGGGCATCGAGGGATCGCCGTGAAGGTCGCGGTCGGCGTCCACGTAGCCCTCGACCAACACGCCTTCGTCGAACGCGCCGTCGCAGTCGTTGTCGAGCGCGTCGCACACTTCGGGCAGACCCGGCCGCGCGTCGCGCCGCATGTCGTTGCAGTCCTCACCGCAGAAGCTCGGACCGCCTTCCGGATCGATGTTGCAACAGGCGTCGTCGATCGCGCCGTCGCTGTCGCGGTCGCGCGTTCCGAAGGTGCGCGGGTCGCAGTCTTCGTCGTGTCCGTCGACGTCGCACACCTCCGCGTTGCCGGGGAAGCGGTTCGGGTCCGCGTCGTCGCAGTCGTCGCCGCCGCAGCCGATCGCAGGGTGCCCGTCGCCATCGCCGTCCGGCGCGAAGCCGCAGTCCTGCACGCACCGGTCGCTGTCTTCGTCGCAGCGTTCGTCCTCAGCGCACGGGTTGGCCGCGACCAAGCAGCCGGCCGGATCAGCGGCCACGTTGTCTGGGTCGCAGAGCTCCTGGCCGTTGCAGAAGAGTCCGTCGTCGCACTCGGCGTGGCGGACGCACACCGCGCTCCCGTCGAACGTCATCGTCGAGCTGTCGTCGTCCCCACACGCGGACACCACCAACAGCACGCCCAGTGCCGTCGGCACCCACCCCAGACTCGTTTTCATCACGCCCCCTTGCCGGGAGATTACCGACACGGAGGTGAAGGTGTGAAGGCCGCCATGTGGGCCATGTGCCGACACCTCGACCGGGGAGACCGCATCACTCGCGGTCACGAGGTCGGTGGGTCCGGTCGCGCCACGGTGCTCCGCGGTGAGTCACCCCATCGCGCCACGGTGCGCGGCGGTGAGTCACCCCATCGCCCAACGGTGCTCGACGGCGTTTGAGTGCGGTCTCGTCCAGCCGCTTGTGGCCTCGGCGCATGCAGGCGTCGAAGGCCGCTTGGTCGAAGGTGCCGTTGGGACGGCGGGCCAGCGCCATGCACCGCTGCTGCTGGTTGCCCACCCCCCGCGTCGAGTCCACCCGCGCGCGCTCGGTCGTGCCCGGGGCCCCGGTGCTGTCTGCACTGGTGGCTGCAGGCGCCCGCACCGGTCGCGGCGCCTCCAACGCGCGCACCTCCAACGCACGCAGCACGCCGCCACCGCGGGTGCTGCTCATCGAGGTCGCGCGCATCATCCGTCGCCGCACCCCACTGCGCGATGGCGGCGGCGCGGGCGGCGCCGTGAGCCCGGCGGGCAGCTGGGACGGCTGGTCCACCCGGGTCGATCCCGTCGTCACCCGCGACCGCTCGTCGATCGCGATGAAGGCGGTCCACTCGGTGAGCAGGTGGTGCCGCAGACCCATCTGCGTGACTTCTTCCCGGAGCCCGTCGCTTGGGCGGAGCGCCATCGCGGTCATCAGATCGCGGATGCGCGTCCGGGCCCAGATCGAGGCGAGCGCGTCGCGAGGTTCGCCGGCGTCGGGCAGCGTGATGGAGACGCGCTGCTCGAACGCGCGCCCAGCCACCCGGCCTCGAATCACGACCTCGCTCGTGCCGCCGCGCCGGTACTGCGCGTGGACCACCAGCGGCCGGTCCGCAAAGAGATCCGGCAAGCGCCGCGGGTACGCGTTCTCCACCGCGAGGTCGCCCCAATCGATCTGCACATCGGTCAGGTACGGGCGTCCGATGCGATCGTGAAAGCGATCCGCCGCAGCTTCCGCGGACTCGCCGGGCAGCACCACCTGCACGTCGCCGCGCCCCACCTCCGCGACGCGGGTGAGCAGGTAGCGGTTGACCGCGCTGCCGACCCCGAACGCGAACATGCGCGACTGGCCGAGACCTTCGTGTACCGCGCGGAACACTTCGGCTTCGTGCGCGATGTACCCGTCGGTCATCAGCACGACGAAGCGCACCCGGTCGGGCGCGGTGGCCGGTGCCAGCGCCGCTTCGATGCCTTGCACCATGCGGGTGCGGCCAAGCGCGCGCAGCCCTTCCACGAACCGCTGGCCACGGGCGCGGTTGGCCGCGGTCGCGGGCAGCGCTTCTTCGGCGAGCGCTTCGGTCTCGTCCGCGAAGCTGAGGACCCGGAACGTGTCGGTCGGGCGAAGTCCCTCGAGCGCGCGGCGCATCGCGGCCTTTGCGAGTTCCATCGGGCGGCCGTGCATCGAGCTCGAGGTGTCGACGACGAAGACGAGCTCGCGCGGCATGACCTCGCCGTCCGGCACCTCGAGTCGCGGATGCACCGCGAACGAGAAATGACCTGGCGTCGCCTCTGATTCACCGATCGCCGCGGTCGGCGGACTGGTCGCGAGACCGACGGTCGGGGCTTCGCCGGCGACCTGGAACCGAACCTCGAAGTCGCGATCGGGACGGGCCGGTTCGTCGAGCGAAACCACCATCCCAGAGCCTCCCTCGCGTTCCACCTTCACCGCGTGGGTGGGCGAGCGCACGTCCTGCACCGCCATGCCGAGCGCGGCGTGCAATGCGATCGACACCCGGTCCGGTCGCGCCTCGCCCGGGGCGAGCACGACTTGATGCACGTCGGTGTCGGCGTCGTCCGGGTCGTCGTGACCCGGCTCTTCCGCGAACCGAGGTCCGGCGACGAGCGGGTAGACGAACCGGTAGGCGCCTTCTTCGTAGGGCAGCACCTGGGTGTACCGCAGGGTGACGTCGATCGAGTCGCCCGGCTTGAGGTTGGCGACGCTCTGCCGGAAGAGGTTCGGTCGCTCCTGTTCGAGCAGACTCGCGAGCACGCCTCGGTCGCGCGCGCTCTCGTAGGCTTCGCGCGCCTGTTCGCGGCGTTGAATGGTGGCTTCGATCACCCGTTCGCCGCTTCGCAGCTGCATGCCATCGACCGCCGCGTCGTCGGGCAGCGGAAAGAGATACACCGCCTCCACCGGTCGGTCGTAGGGGTTGGTGAAGGTCTGCCGCACTTCGACCCGCGCGACGAATCCCTCGACGTGCGCCGTGACCTCGGTGCCCGAGAGCGGGAACACCGGCGCCTCTGCATCGCGCGCGGCTTCGTCCAGCCGCAGCGTGCCTTCGGTCGGTCGCTCGTCCGCTTCGACCGGCGGCGTGGCGCCGACGACCGCGCCGTTGTGCGCCGCGTTCCCGCCCCACTGGTGCCACCCATCGAAGCTTGCGTCGGAGACTTCGAGCGCGACGAGGCCGCCGCGCCCGGTCGCGGCGTACACCCATCCGTGGGCCACCGTCGGCTGGGTGACGATCGGTTCGCCGACGTCGTACGCCCAGGTGGTCATGCCGGTGTCGATGTCGAGTCCGTAGAGCACTCCGTCCTGGGTCCCGAAGACGAGCTGACCGGCGGCGATCGCCGGCGGGCTCGCGGGACGGGCCCGCCCCCGGGGAGGCGCGCTTGCGTAGCGGCGGCGCCAGAGGAGTTCGCCGGTCTCCGCGTTGCGGCTCTGTATTTCGTTGCCGAGGGTCTGGTAGCTGCGGCCATCGACGATCGTCGCGCGCGACCCCTCGAACGCCCAGCCGGCTTCGACGCTCGTGTCGGGGCGGCGGGCAAAGGGCGCGTCGACTGGATCGTACTGCGCCTCGGTGGCGCCATCGGCCTTCGCCAGCACCACCGCGCGCTCCTTGCGTTCTCCGTCTTGTCGGAGCGCGACGGTGACATGCACGCGTTCGCCATCGAGCCACGGCGCGCTCGTCGCGTGCAGCCGCTTGCGCCACACCACCCGGCCGGTCTGCTGGTCGAGTTTCCACACGACGCCGTCCATGGTCGTGAAGAGCACGGTGCCTTCGGCCGCGTCGAGCACCGGCGCGTTCATCACGTCGGCGCTGATGCGCCGCGTCCATCGCGGCCGGCCGTTCGAGAGTCTCAGCGCGGTGAACGCGTAGCGGCGTCCGTCTCCGACGCCGAAGCCGGTGGTGCCGGGCTCGATGTGTCCGGGCGATTCGCCATCGACGATGTGGCCACTGAAGACGAGCTCGCTGTTCGCGGCGGGCTGACTCATCAACGGATCACCGAGCCACCGGCTCCAGCGCTGTCGTCCGGTCTCGGCGTCGACCGCGAACAGGGTGCAGCTCTCGGTGTTGAAGAGCACCTTGCCGCTCTCGTAGATCGCGGCCGAGGGACCGCCGTCGGGTGCCGACGCGCTCCATGCGCGGGCGCCGCTGCGGGCGTCGTACGCGAAGAGCTGGTGGCTCGAGAAACCGCCGCCCACGTAGACCTTGCCGTCGCCGTAGACCGGCGTCAGCAGCGACTGGCGGCCGGTGGGCAGGCGCGCGAACCAGCCTCGGCGGTGCCCGTCGAAGGTGAAGTGTTCGGTCTTGCCACCCCGGGTGGTCGGGATGTGCAGTCGCCTCGGGGCCACCCGGCTCCCGAGGTCGGTGATCTCGTCCGGGATCTCCGCTTCGTCCGGCGCCGCAGCCGCGCCCTGCAGATCGGCGACCTCAAGCGGCTCCGCGATCTCCGACCCCGTCGAGACGTGGCTCTCGGCGGGCTCGCGCCGCTCCAGAAGCGTCTCGTTCCGCGACGACGTGCCCCCGCTGCACGCAACGCACACAGCCAAGAGCAATGCCCGCACCCCCACCCCCCGATCGAACACCACCACCACGACCACCTCCCACGCGGATCCCACGCACTCCCCGCGAAGACCCCCTGCCCCCCTGAGACCACCCCCTCCCCCATTCCTTGGGATCCGACCCGTGCCCGACTTGGGCGTCGGCTTCGGCTTCGGATTCGGATTCGGCGTCGGCTTCGGCGTCGGCTTCGGATTCGGCTTCGGCTTCGGCGTCGGCTTCGGCGTCGGCTTCGGCGTCGGCTTCGGCTTCGGATTCGGATTCGGCGTCGGCTTCGGCTTCGGCTTCGGATTCGGATTCGGCTTCGGCTTCGGATTCGGCTTCGGCTTCGGACTCGGTTTCGGCGTCGGCGTCGGCGGTCGGGATTGGCTTCAGCGATCGGGCACGGGCACGGGCACGGGTCGCACTGGCTTCGCTTCGCGCTTCACCAGGCACGGGTCGCACTGGCCTCGCTTCGCGCCCTACAGGTCGACTTGGGTGATCATCTCGCCCGTCACCTCTTCGCCGAGAAACCGGCTGGCGACTTCCGCGAAGCGGTCGGGCAGATCGGTCACCAGCATCTCGAGCGAACCCGGTCCAGGACGCGTCGTCGCCAGCGATCGATCCGCCAAGACCTCACGCAACGCTTCCGCGGTGGCTTCGGCGCCGTCGACCACCGCGGCCGAAGAGCCGAGCTGCGCAAGCACCTTCTCGATGACCGGGCGAAGCAGCGGGTAATGCGTGCAGCCGAGCACCACCGCGTTCACCCCGTCCGCGACCAGCGGCTGCAGGTACGTGCGCGCCACTTGTTCGGGCACGTCGCCGTCGACCCATCCTTCTTCCGCGAGCGGGACGAAGAGCGGCGCCGGCCGTGCGATCACCTCGACCCGCGGCGCGATGCTACCGGTCGCGCGCACGTACGCGCCGCTCGCCACCGTGCCCCGCGTCGCCAGGACGCCGAGCTTGCCGCTGCCGGACGCCGCGACGCCGGCCCGCGCGCCGGGCAACACCACGCCGAGCACCGGTACGTCGAGCTCGAGCCGCAGCATGTCGAGCGCCACCGCGCTGACCGTGTTGCAGGCCACGACCAGCACCTTCATGCCGCGCGCCGACAGATGCGACGCGCAGCTGCGCGCGTAGCGGATCACGGTGTGGGCGCTGCGGCTCCCGTACGGCACGCGGGCCGTGTCGCCCAGGTAGATGAGCGACTCGTCGGGCAGCGCGGTGCGGATCGCGCCTGCCACGGTCAGTCCACCGAGCCCAGAGTCGAAGACCCCGATCGGCAGGTCGCAGGTCGGCAGGTCGCGGACGGGGGTGGTCATCGACGCACTCGACAGGATTCAGGAAGTGCTGACGCAGACATCACGGCAAAGACCACTCTCGCACTCGTTGTCTTCCAGGCAACGCGCGCCATCGCTCCCTTTGGGAAAACAGATCCCGCCATCGCCCACGCCGAGCAAGCAGTAGTTCGAGTCGCTGCCTGGGTCGTTGCACTGCTGGTCGATGCGGCAGTCCCGGGTGCAGAAGCGGACCTCTCCGTCGGTGGTCGGGAAGGTGCGGCAATCGAGGCCCTCGGCGCACCGGTACGCGTCGCTCTCCGGTGTGGTGCAAATGAACCCGACGTCCGAGTGCACCACGCAGAGCCCGCCGCCGGCGCCTCCGTTCGCGGTCGGGTCGCACTCGAGCGAGAGCGCGTCGATCACGGTTCCCAGGCTGAAGAGGTTGCCGCAGCCGCCCACGAGCCGAGCCGCTTCGTCGCATGAGAGGGAGCACTGTTTGCCGGCGCCGCCCGCGTCGAGACAAGTGCCGAAGATGCAGTTCGTATCGTCGTCGCAGGGCACGCCGTAGAGGCCGGGGAAGCAGAGCACTTCGTCTTCTGAGAACACCGCGCTCTGAAGCAGACAACCGAACCCAGGCGGACAGCGCGTGTCGGGCGGGTCGCAGGTCGCAAGGCACAGGTCTGCGCCCGGTCCGAGCGTCACCGGCTGCGAGCGGCTCGGGCAGGCGCCGACCTCGTCCGGCTGGGGCACGCAGTAGTAGCCCGCCGAGTCCGGGTCGGAGGGCGAGAGACCGACGAGCTCCGACAAACAGATCTCGCCGTCGGCGCACTCGTCCGAACCGCGGCAGGTCTCCACCGGATAACAGATGCCTTCGTCGGTCTCGGCGCTGGACCGCACGCATTCGAAGTCTTCGCTCTGGCAGGGCGAAGTCGTGCCATCGGCCAGGAGTCGACAGCCGCGCAGGCAGAGCGCGCGGCCGTCGGACTGAACGGTGCAGATCCCGTCGCAGCCGCTGAGCTCACTGCAGTCGGGCGCACAGAAGTCGCTCGCGTACGGCGACGCTTGCACGCATCCCCAGCCGCTGCCGCAGTCGCTCGGGCCCGCGCAATCGAAGCGTTCGTCGTCGAGGTAGCCGCCGTCGACCCGGCATGCGCCGAGCACGAGACACGCGCCCCACAGCATCAGCGCGCGCGCGGTCACAGCCGCCCCTCGAATCCGGCCATGGCGCCACCAGGGATGGGCGCGACGAACGCGTGGTTCGAGTCCTGCGACCCGCCGAACTCAGAGACGATGAACCCGGTGATGGCGACGGCCGCCCCCACGCCCATCACGCCGAGTCCCGCGTTGGCGAGGCGCGCGTCGCGCTCGCGGTCTTCGTGGAAGGACACCGCGTCCGCGCGGTTCACACCCTCGACCGGATCAAGCCGCGATCGAATCCCGAAGATCAACGTGGTCGCGCCGCCGAGCACCAACACCCCGGCGCCGACCCAGACCAGCGGAGACACCCCGCCTCGCGGGGGCGGCGGAACGACGCTTCCAAGCATCGGTGTGAGCCCGGCTTCGAGGTCGCGGTTCTCGCCCGCGTCGAGTTCGAGTTCGCGTCGCCAGGGCTGGTATCCCGGCGCGCTGACTTCGATGACGTGATCGCCGCTTTGGAGATCGCGGAGCGTGATCGGTTCGCCGGTGAACGTGCCGACCCGGCGGCCGTCGACCCGGATCTCCGCCTCGAGCGCGCTGGCCGAGATGCGCAGCACGATCGGCGCGACCCGAACCGCGTAGAGTTCCGGAAGCGCGGTGCCCATCGCGGCCGCCAGCGCACCGACGTCGCCGCGCACCTCTCCGTTGGCCTGCCCCACGCTCTCGCCGCTGCGCACATCGATGCGGTTGAGATCAAAACGCCAGCCCTCGGCATGGCGGCGGACGACGCCCGCGATGACTTCGTCCAAGTCGAGCTGCACGCCGATCCGGCCCAGGCACGGCGTCGAGCTCACGCAGTCGAGCGATCGTTCTTCGCCCTGGCCGAGCGCGACCTGCAGCTCCTCTTTGCCGACGATGCGCAACGGCGCGGTGGCGCGGCTCGCGACAGCGCCGATGAGCACTTCGCTCACCCCGTCGGCTGCGACCGCATCGTCGGCAGAGGCACCGAGCACGAGCACGGCGACCCGCATCACGCGCGGCGCAGGAGCGTCGCCGACCACGGCCGGCTCCGCCTCACTCGGCTCGTCGGCGTGCGGCGCCACCGGCCCGTCCTGAGCACGCGCGGGTCCAGGCGCGGCGACAAGCGCGACACCCAAGAACAACCATCGCACTGCCGGGGGGAGAGAGCGCACCGAGCGAGAGTCTATGCGGCGAGCGGACCCCGCGCGAGCCGTCGGGTGGAAGAACGTCGTGCGATGGGGTGGTCGGGAGCTGCCAGTCAGCGCTTGCGAAACGTGACGGTCTAGCGGCGCGCGAGGAAGTCGCGGATGAGGGGCCAGATCGTCTTGGCGGTCTCGCGGCCGATGACGATGTCGACATGGCCGGCCGGAAAGACGCGGAAGTGTTTGTCGGGGCTGCGGCTCCGGTCGTAGGCGGCGCGGCAACTCGCCGGTGGGGCGAGATCGTCCGAGTCGCCGGCGATCACCAGGAGCGGGGTGCGGAGGGCTTCGAACGCGGCGCCGTAGTCGAGGCGTCCGTCCCGGCTGTGCAGGGCGACTCGGTCTCCGCCCGCGAGGATGTCGAAGGCGATGGAGAGGTGGGTGTGTTCCCACGCGAGGCGCAGGTACTCCTCGAGCACGTCGTCCTCCACCGAGCCTGCGCGCCACGCGCGGACCGGGGTCGGAAAGAACCGGCTGTCCCACATCGCGCGCCGCTTGCGCAGGTGTTTGCCGAGCCACTTGAGCGGCAGGGTGATCTCGCCGTCGAGGATGCCCGTGACCCGCGCGGTCTGGATCGCTGCCGCGAGCACCTGCATCGGCACCGACCCCTTGCCGAAACCGTAGGGCGAGCCGAGGGTGACGATCGCACGCACCCGCTCGCGCAGGGCGGTCGCGCCAGCGCTGTACGAGATGAGCCCGCCCATCGAGTGACCGATGAGCACCACCTTTTGGTGGCCCGAGAGCCGCTCCACCTCTTCGGCGCACGCGGGCAGGTCTTCTTGCACGTACTCGTCGACCGCTTGCGGTCGTTTGCCGTCGAACAGGATCGATCGGCCATGACCGCGCAGATCGACGTTGAATACATCCCAGCCGTGGTGCGCGAGGTACCCCGAGAACGAGCGCTTCGAGGTGTGCCAGGTGTACCGGTTCTGGGCGAAGCCGTGTACCAACATCACCGCGCCGCGCGTCTCGATGGGCGCGCCGTTCACACGGCGTCGCTTTCGAACCATGCCGATCGGTTGACCGGGGGTCATGACGACGTCTTTGACGAACTCGTCGCGGAGCCCCCCATCCACGATTTGCTCGACGATCTCTGTCCGGAGAATCAAGCGAGGCCGTCATAGCATGTTTGCCGACCGGGAGGACGTGGATGCGCGTGGGCGGCGTTCGTGCGGTGATCACCGGGTGTCGTTCTGCTACCGTTCGAGCATGCGCGTCGCTTGCTTCTCTCTGTTGTGCCTGGCCGCTTTGCTGCCGAACCTCGCCTCGCCCGGGACGACCTTCGCCGATCCCCCGGACAAAGACCGGGTGCGCCAGCTTCTCAGCGGATTCGAGGGCGTCGCGCCGCAGACCGCTTGGCGCGCGCTCGGCCCCAGCACCGTCGCGGTGCTCGCGGAGCTCTACGACGACCCGAGCGAACCACCGTTCATCCGGATGCGCGCGGTCCAGGTCTCCGCGTACTACCCGACCGAAGCGACCCGAACCTTCTTGCGCCGGGTGGTGCAGGCCCCCGACCAGAACGACCTCATCCTCCGGCGGGCGGTGATGGCGTTCACGACCGCGTTCGGCGAAGGCGCACTCGAAGACGTACGCCCGTTCTTGAGCCACCGGACCGGCCTCATTCGCGAAGCCGCCATCCGCGCGGTCGCTCAAGTGGGCACGCCATCGGCCCGTGCCCTGCTCCAAGCGCGGCTCCGGCTCGAACGGGATCCCGAGGTGCGCGTCCGGCTCGACCAGGCCCTCCACCCCTGATCGAAGCCCAAGTTCGAGGGGCGCTCGACCGGCGGATCGAAACGCTGCCTTGCCCTCGTCGCCACTGCTGGGATATGCACGTGAGAGCGCTTCTCGAGCCTGTGGGTTGTTCTGTGGATTGCCCTGTGGATTCCTGGGGGCGAATGTTCTCCCCACCCCCGCACGATTCTGTCCTCAGGCACTCCCAGACGAAATCCTGAATCATCTCGGTTGGTTCAACGCAACCCACCACAATCCACAGCCCTTATGACGGAGATGAATTAGAGAATTACTTCTTTAAATTCCCCTCCTCTCCAATCCGACCCTCTCACTTTCGATCCTCGACACCGTTCGCACGAACCCGGAGCCACGACCCACCATGGAGCTCATCATCTCCCAGCGTGACTTCTTTCGAGGTCTCGCCCGCACCCACAGCGTCGCCGACCGCAAGAGCTCGATGGCGATGCTCTCCAACATCTTGCTCAGCGCCGAGGGGCCCGAGCGGCTTCGACTGAGCGCGACGGATCTGTACCTCGGCGTCAGCGCAGTGGTCGGTGCGGACATCAAACGTGGTGGCACGATCGCGGTCGCCGCGCGCACGCTCTTCGACATCGTCAAGGCGCTGCCGGATGGCGACATCACGTTGAAGGTCGGCGAGAACCACGCGGTCACGCTCACGCACGGGAAGATCTCGTACAAGATTCCGGGACTGCCGGGCGAAGACTTCCCGCCCTTGCCCAACCCGCAGGACGCGGACTTCGCCACGCTGGACGCCAACCTGCTCGGCGAACTCGTGGCGCTCACCGCGTACTCGATGTCGAGCGACGACACGCGCCCCCATCTGGCGGGCACGCTCTTCGAGGGCGACGGCAAGCGGGTCCGCATGGTGACCACCGATGGACACCGGCTCTCCAAAGCCGAAGGTCAGCTCGCCGAAGGCGCGCCGATGGTGAACTTTTCGATGCTGGTGCCGCACAAGGGCGTGGGCGAACTCAAGAAGGTCATCGACGACGCACGCCAGGATGGCAAGGGCGACTCCGGTCCCCCGACGATCGACATCGCCACCGCCGCTGGCTGCGCGTTCTTTCGGCGCGCCGATCTGCAGCTGAGCGTGAAGCTCGCCGACGAGCAGTTCCCGCCCTACGACAAAGTCATTCCGCAGAACCAGACCAAGCGCGTGGTCGCGACGCGGGCGCGGCTCGTGGACTCGCTCAAGCGCATCAGCTTGGTGGCGAGCGACAAGAGCGGCGGCGTCCAGTTTCAGATCGCACCCGGCACGATGCGCATCGTCAGCCAGAACCCGGATGTCGGCGAAGGTGCCGAAGAGCTCGACGTGGACTACGCGGGCGAAGCACTCCGGGTGGGCTTCAATGCGCGCTACCTGCTCGACGCCCTCGGTTCGATCCCGCACGACGAGGTCGCCCTCGAGCTCAGTGGCGAACTCGACCCCGGTGTCATCCGCCCCGTGGGCGAAGGCGTCGACTTCGTCGGCGTGATCATGCCGATGAGGATCTGAGGACTGCGAAGCAGCCCTCAGCCCTTGCCCCTGCCCTTGCCCTTGCCCTTGCCCTCGGTTCTGCGGTTGGGGTTCTGAGGTTGTGCGTCTCGAGGTTGTGCGGCTCATCGTCTCCCGGCTCAGCGTCTCGCGGCTCAGCGTCTTGCGGTTGTGCGTCTCGCGGCTCAGCGTCTCGCGGTTCCGCGGTCGTGAGTTCTGCGGAGCGACTCGCGCCGCGCTCCACCCAAAACCGATTCCCGCTAAGGCACCACCGCACGCGGCACGCGGAAGATCCGGACTTCGTCCTCGGCGCGCCAGTCTTCGGCGTGCGCGAAGAGCACCAGCGCATGCACGTCGCCACGCCGCGCTTCGCCCAGCGACCAGGCATCCATCGAGACCTCGGCCACGTCGGTCTGTGCGCAACTCGAGCACTCGACCCTCGCGTGGTTGGGCGGACCGCGCGGCGTCTCCGGCACGCGCGTTCGGTGCACGTTGAAGCGCGCCCCATCGTCGACGAACGGAACCATCTGGCCACTGTTGTCGCGTGAGACGAACCCGCGCGCGGCCACCCACGGCGCGCCGGGCGAAGGTTCGAGGAGGCTCGAGTTCTCGGGCATGTCGAGGGTGCGGGTGGTGCGACCCTGGAGGTCGACGAACTCGGCGCGCCGCGGCTGGTAGGCACGCAGGTGCACGTCGGCGAGCGTCGTGTAGGTCGCGCCTTGCACGACCACGAGCGCTTCGTCCTGAACGGGACGATCGAACCGAACCCGCCCGGTGCGCACTTCGACGAGCTTCACCTGCGTGGCCGAGAGCAACTCGAGCAAGGGTGGATCGCCGGGAACCATGAAGACGACGCGGGTCTCGGGCAGCGGCACGGTGCGAAGCAGCCCACCGGTCGCGGCTTCGAAGATCGAGACCCCGTCCTCGGTCGTCACCCACACGGTTCCGTCCAGCACACCCGCGCGGTGGGAGCCGCACGCGGTGCACTGGACTTCGGTCTGCCACGCGATGTCGCCGGTCTGGCGGTTCATGCCGAGCACGACGTCGACGCCGGTGTTGAAGGGTGGACGCGCGGCGGTCGTCGCCGGTCCGTCCGCGTGGTTCTCGACGTAGAAATGGAGCTGGTCCCCGCTCCGTCCGAGGGGCACCACGTGTCCGTTGCAAGCGGGCTGATGGTGGCTGTGTCCTTCGCCGTTGATCATGCGCATGCGGATCGCGCGTCCGGTTCGGAGCGCCGCGATCGGACGCGCGTCTTCGGCGTCGATCACCTGCGCGCCGCACTCGTGGGTCAGCAGCACCGCCTCGCCGTTGCGATGAAGGAACCGGCCGAGGCCCCGGTCGCGGGGATGGTCGCGGTGCGTCCCGTCGCGCACGTCCAAGAGCCGCAGCGTGCCGACGGGCTGGAGCAACACGTGGTGCGCGTCGAAGCGCTGCATGAACATGTCGGTCTCCGGGAACGTTCGGGTCCAGAACACCTCGTCGGTGAACACGTCGCGCGCGCTGAACCGCATCGGCGCGCCTTCCGGGGTACGCTCCTGCACGAGGATCCGGTCGCCCAAGAGCACCGCGTTGATCGCCGGGATGGCCGTGACGGCATCGGGGTCCACGACACCGGTCGGTCGAGTTTGGGTGGCGGCTTCGATGGGGGCCTCGGTCTCGGCGGCCGGGGTCTCGGCGGCTTCGAGCGACCGCGCTTCAGGGGTCTGCGGGTTCGGCTCCGCGCCGCCGCACCCGGTGCCGCATCCGGCGAGCGCGAGCAAGAACGGGACGAGCGAGAGCGGGCGAAAGATCGTCACGCCCACAGAGTACGCCCCGGCGCATGCGCCGCCCCCTTGGGCGGGGACCATGGGGCCGCGGAGCGCGTCAGCGGTCACCCCATGCTGGTGCGACGAGCGCGACCCAAGCGCGAAGCGAGCCCGCCTCTACTGCACGTGGTAGCGGAACGAGAAGACGAGTTGCGTCTCGCGGTTCTCGTTGCCGATGTCTTGGCGGATGGCGGCGTCGATCCCGATCTTCTGATCGACGTAGCCGATGGCCGCGGTGATCTGGTTGATCTCGCGCCCGTTGTCGCGTCGGTAGCCCGCCCGCACCGGGACCTGCCCCGCGATCAAGTACTCCGCGCCCACACCGAAGATCATCTCGGCCGAGTCGAAGGTGGTCAGGTCGACGAGCACGTCGCCGGCCAACGTGAACACGCCGCCGATCGCGTACGACACGCTCCCGCCAAGCTGCATCGGTGCGATGGGGGAGTCGGTGCGGATCAGGTTGTAGCCGAGCAGCGCGATGTGCAGCCCTTCGGTCGGGGTCAGCCGGATCGAGGCGTCGATCGTGAAGGCCTTGAGCGAAGGTCCGATCCGATCGCCGTTGTCGTTCTCGCTCCGCGAGTTCAGCCGGATGTACCGACCGGTCACGCCGACCGCGATGGCGCGCGAGAGCGGCATGCCGAGGGCGAGCCGCCCGTCGTAGCCGCTGTAGTTTCGATCGCCGCCGCCGTAGACGCCGTGGAAGCTCAGGCCGGCTGCGATCTTGTTCGAGACCGAGTCGACGACCGAGCCGCCGAAGTTCCAGGTGCTCGCGGTGGGGAAATATCCGGCGAAGGTTTCCGCGTGGTACATCCGGGCCATCGGCAGGTTCGCGGCGTTGTAGGCGATCGCCGACGTGCCAACCGCCGAGGCGCGCGCACCGGCGCCCATGCCGAGACCCCGTGCGGTCTCGTAGGTGTTCTCGCGCGCGCGGAATCCATCGTCCGGGACTTCGTCCACGGTCGGTGGGAGCTCTTCCTGCGCAAGCGCAGCACTCGAGGTGGCACACAGCGCGAAGACGCACGTCGCCGCCAAACCGTTCGCGAGACGCGTCGCCCACGCATCGTTCGCTTCATTTCGAGTCGCCATGTTCGCCCTTGCTGCTGCAGTGTCCCGACGGTGGGGTCCCCACGTCGTCGGAGGGCGAACCTAGCAGGCGCCTGAGATCGTACCAAAAAACCGATGAGGCCCCGCACGGTCGGCCCTTTCGGAGGCACCGCGCACAGATTCTCGGAACCAGCGCGGGCGCTCCGACGCAGACCCGTTGGGGTCAAGCGCCGCAAAACCCGCGCAACCTCTACGGATCACGGGCGACACGGCCTCTGCAAGGCACCAAGAGCGCAGGACCCCGAAAATAGAGCAATGATCTCAATCACTTGCAGAATCAGTCCCCGATTTGGGCCCCACCATCCAGACGGCGCGAGATTTTTTCCCCACGTGTTTCGTATGCGATCCCCTAGGGTTAGCGGCCCATTGCCACGGCCTCTCGAATGTGGCGTAGACGGGACGAAAACATGCTGCTAGCTTCGCGTTCCCTTCGGTTGGAGAGGGGAATCGGAGGGTTGCGGGGTCGGGATGCATCGCGTGAGCGTGCCCACCCCGAAGAGCGAACCTCCTGCGCGAAAGCCAAACGCAGCAGTCGAGTCGAGCCCTTCAACCCCCAACCGAGTACTTCCCCCACCTGTGGATAGGTTGGGGATGAATGCCGTAGTGCGCTGTGATCACTGAGGAATCTTCGATGAACGACCTGTGGGAACGTACGCTGGAAACGCTTCGTGGGCGTCTTTCGGCCGAGAACTTCGCGACGTGGCTTGGGCCGGTTCGTTGCGAGGGTCTGGAAGGCGAGGCGCTCGTGCTTCGCATTCCCAATCGTTTCTACGCGGACTGGATCCAGAACCATTACCAGGATCTGATCCTCGAGGTGCTCGGCGAACAAGGCACCGAAGACGCCCCTTCCAAGCTCAGCTTCCAGGTCGACGACACGCTGCAGGTTCCTCAGAAGCAGCGGGCCAGCGCGCCGCCGCCGAAACCCAAGGCGCGTGCGATTCCGCGCAAGAGCAACGCGGTGCGCAAGGCGCATCTGCAGCCGAAGTACAAGTTCGACAGCTTCGTGGTCGGACCGTCGAACCAGCTCGCCCACGCGGCGAGCATCGCGGTCGGTTCGGCCCCCGGCAAACGCTACAACCCGCTCTTCATCTACGGCGGCGTCGGTCTCGGCAAGACCCACCTGATGAACGCGATGGGCCACCGCATCCTGGCGGACAACCCCGACGCGACCATCCTCTACCTGAGCGCCGAGAAGTTCACGAACGAGTTCATCTGGTCGCTGCAGAACCACCGCATCGACGAGTTCCGCGCGCGCTACCGCGACAACTGCGACGTGCTGCTGATGGACGACATCCAGTTCCTCGCCGGACGTGACCAGACCCAGGAAGAGTTCTTCCACACGTTCAACGCGCTCTACCATTCGGACAAGCAGATCGTCGTCACCTCGGACGTGTACCCGCAGCGCATCGCCGAGATGGAAGAACGGCTCGTGAGCCGGTTCCAGTCGGGCATGGTCGCGGACATTCAGCCGCCCGAGCTCGACACCCGCATCGCGATCCTCCGCAAGAAGGCGGAAGCCGAACAGATCCCGCTGCTCGACGAGGTGGCGCACTTCATCGCGCAGGTCGTGAAGAGCAACGTGCGTGAGCTCGAAGGCACGCTCCTTCGACTCGCCGTGAAAGCGGAGCTGCTCGGCCGACCGATCGACATCGATCTGACCAAGGACTCTCTGCGCGCCGCGATGCCGAAACCGGAGCAGGCGCTCACGGTGGAAGACATCCAGCGCGCGGTCTGTGTGTACTTCGCGATCAAGCTCAGCGATCTGAAGAGCAAGAAGCGGCACCGCGCGGTGAGCTACCCGAGGCAGGTCGCGATGTACCTGTGCCGCGAGCGACTCGGCACGAGTTACCCGGCCCTTGGGGAACGCTTCGGCGGCAAGGACCACACGACGGTCATCAGCGCCGTCCGCAAGATCACCGGCCTGCTCGAAGGCGAAGACGAGAAGACCCAGCGCGCGGTCGAAGCGATCGAGCGCAAGCTCGGCTTCTGAGCGAGAGCCTGGGCTTCGGGGCCGGTGCTTTTGGCTGGGAGCTTCTGAGCGGTGCTTCGTGGCCTGCGCTTCGGACGACCTCGAAGTAGGTGCGGCTGATCCGCGGGCCGAAAACCGACGGCGCAGGCACTGGCGGACCCCAAGGTCCGGCTGTAGGCTCTCTCGCATGGCACGCCCCACCAGCACGTTCGGACTCATCAAACAGGTTGTCGCGCTGCGCTGGCAGAAGATGGGCAAGTTCACGAAGCTCTCCCTGACGCTTGCAGCCGCGGTCCTCGCGATGGCCGCGACCATGCGCGTCGCCTGTGGCCTCTGTGGCAGCTGCAGCGCCAGCAGCCGCTGCGCCCGAAGCGCCGCCCCGGTGCTTCCCGCAGCCGACGTCGAAGACGTGGACCTGCCGGAAGACACGGAGCGCACCGCCGAGCCCGCCCCCGTGCTCACGTACTGAGGACGGCGCGAACCGGCTCGGGTGAGAGCGGCTGCGGCTGTTGCTGTGACTGAAGGCTGCGGCTGTTGCTGTGCCTGAAGGCTGCGGCTGCTGTTGCTGCGGCTGAAGCTGTTGCTGGGGCTGAAGCTGAAGCTGTTGCTGGGGCTGAAGCTGTTGCTGGGGCTGAAGCTGTTGCTGTTGCTGCGGCTGTTGCTGTTGCTGAAGCCGTTCCGTCCGACGCCGGAGCCGACGCCGAATCCGAAGCCGACGCCGACGCCGAAGCCGAAGCCGAAGCTGAAGCCGAAGCCGACGCCGAAGCCGACGCCGACGCCGACGCCGACGCCGAAGCCGACGCCGACGCCGAAGCCGACGCCGAAGCCGACGCCGACGCCGAAGCCGAAGCCGACTCCGAAGCCGACGCCGACGCCGACGCCGACGCCGAAGCCGAAGCCGACTCCGAAGCCGACGCCGCCGACGCCGACGCCGAAACCGATCCCGATCCCGACGCCGACGCGGGGTCAGGTGATCCGCAGGTCGCCGAACGTCAGCGCGAGGTCGCGCTTCTCGCCGGTGGCGAGGAAGCGCACGGCGAGCTCGGACGCGAGCGCGGCCGCTACGACCGCGAGGTTGCGGGCGAGCGGGTAGTCGCAGACGTCGTCGTTCGCGTTTGACGGAACCGTGTAGTGGGGGTCCCAGACGCACTCCGCGTAGTCCGACGCGAGGCCGGCGTGGAGGCAGGGGATCCGAAGCTCTGCGGCGGCGAGCTGCACCGCGGCCCGCGCTTCGCTGTTGTCGAAGACGTCGATCACCAAGTCGAGACCACGCAGCAGCGCGCGCCCGTTGGAACGGGTGAGCTCCTTCATGCGGCCATCGACCTGGGTGCCGACCGCGCGGAAGATCGTGTGCGCGAGCAACTTCGCCTTCGGGCCCCCGACGTCGCCGCGGGACCACGTCTGGGTGGAGAGGTTGCGCTCTTCGACGCGGTCGCGGTCGATGACGCGCAGGTGGCCGACGCCCGTGCGGGCGAGCCCGAGCGCGAGGTGGCTTCCGAGTGCGCCGGCGCCGCAGATCCCGACCTTCGCGTCCTTGAGACGCGTCATCGCATCCGCACCGCGGAACAGTTTTTCGTGGAAGAGGAAGGTCATGGGATCGAGCTTTCGTAAGCGCAGTCGGGCCGCGGCCCAGGACGGGCGCGGCCCTGAACGAGCGCGGCACAGAGACGGGCGCGGCACAGAGAACGGGTGCGGCGCAGAGAAGGAGCGAGCGGCTGGCGTTGTTTCCAGCCGCTCGGCTTGGGGTCAGTCGTAGAAGTAGTCGGGCGCCTGCGAGAGCACGCCGACCAGCGAGGTGAGATCGAAGTCCGAGTCGCGGCCCTGCAGACAGACCGCGCCGGCCATGGAGACCTCGAGCTGCTCCATGCGGAGCGTGCTGATGTGGCGGTGGCCGTGGCGGTCCCGCCACTCCACCTGAAGCGCACCGTGCGCCTCGCGGTGCCCGATGAGCGTGCCGCCACCGACGTGCAGCGCGTGCTCGATGCGGCCGTCGACCGTCTTGCGACGTTCGGCGACTTCTGCGGCGAGCTTCTTGGCCCGGGCCTCGGCCTGGATGCCAAACGCGAGCGCGTAGGCGTGCAGGAGCTCCGGCGTCAGATGCGCTGCCCGAGGCGCTTCGATCCACGTCTGAAGCGCGTCGCGAAGGGTCTCGGCGAGCACCGGATCCGCGAGGTACTCCGGTCCGGCGTACCAGAAGTTCGCGCCGTCGAAGCGTGCCTGCACCGTCTCGAACTGGGTGGCATCCCGCGTGAGGTGGACGACGACCGGAGCCGTCAATCCGTACCGCACCCGCAACGCCTCCGCGCCGACGGGCACCGCCCACCACGCGCGACCGCGCGCCTGCGAGACGAGGTGCAAGCGCACGAGATCGAGCGCCCCGAGGTACCGCTCGATCGACGACGCTTCCGGACGCGCCACGAGCTGCGCGCGCTTCGCGTCGATCGCCTGAAACACCCCCCACCCCGCGAAGCCCGCCGGGTTCGGCCGAACCTCGTGCACGAGTCCATCGATGCGCACACGCAGCTTGGCCCCCGGCACACACGGCGCGAGGAACCGCCGCTGCGCGAACTCGGCCTCGCGCTTGGCGAGCCGATCGATGAGATCGAGAACGTGGGTCATGGGGAATGGGCTTTCGGTGATGGGCGGCGTCGGCCTCGGCTTCGGCGTCGGCGTCGGCGTCGGCTTCGGAGTCGGCGGCGGTTTCGGTTTCGGCGTCGGCGTCGGCTTCGGAGTCGGCGTCGGCGTCGGCTTCGGCGTCGGCGTCGGCGTCGGCGTCGGCGTCGGCGTCGGCTTCGGAGTCGGCGTCGGCTTCGGCTTCGGCTTCCGGAGTCGGCTTCGGCTTCGGCTTCGGCTTCGGCTTCGGCTTCGGCTTCGGAGTCGGTTTCAGTTTCGGTTTCGGGTTCGTCGGGCACGGGCACGGGCACGGGTCGAGATGGCGGGCGCCCCCTTCGGGAGCGCCGCCCTCTCGATCACGCCTCCGCGACCAGGCGCGCGACCAGTTCGGTCGACGTCGCGGCGCTCTGAAGCGACGCGAAGTCGATCTGGTCCTTCGGCACCTTGGAGGTCGCGAAGACCTTCTCGATGCCCTCTTCGCTCAGGCGCATGCCGCGCCGGAGGAAGTCGGCCGCCGTCGCCGGCGTCGCGGCGCGGGTGCGCTTGAGCCAGAAGTGGCTGACCACGTGGAACACGCGGCCTGCGTGCCAGTCGAAGCTCGCCGCGACCGGCGACGCGTCGTAGCTGCACAGCATCTCGTGGCTGGACGCTTCGACGCGCACGCGCTCGTGGTCGAGAACCTCGATCGCTTCGCTGCCGCCTTCGAGCCACCACTGCGGGTCGGCACCAAGCACGACGATCTCCGACCAGATGCCGTCGAGCGTGGGCTCGACGCCCACGACCTCGTCCTTGGAGCCCTTCGGCGCCTTGCGGATCGTGCCGGGGAAACCGACCTGGATGAGCCGGCCGAGCGCCCAGTCCGAGCTCACGAGCAGCGCACCTTCGCGCACCGACCGTTCGATGTCGGACACGAGCTCGGGCGTGTAGGCGCTCGCGCAGTTCGCGAAGACGACCTTCTTGCCCGACTTGGGCGTCAGCTTCTTCGGGTTCATCTCGAACGGCACACCCAGCGCCTCGAGCACGTGCTCGACGGAGTCGTACGTGCCCTTGAGCACCCCGACGTGTCCACGCGCGAGCGCATCGAGTGCGTCAAGCGTGGCGGGGCGCTGCTCGAGGTAGCGGCGACGGACCGCGGCGGCGGCCAGGCGGTAGGCGTTGTGCATCTGGGTCTGGGTCATGACGACCTCCTGAGGTGGTGTGCGTGGCGGACCACGCACGAAGGTTTGGAACGGCGGCTGTTCGCGAAGCGCTGCTTCGAAGCGCTGTGTGGTCCCTCCGAAACGTCGCTTCGAAATTCTCCGAAACGCTGTCCGGTCGAAACGCGGTGTCGTCCGGTGAAACGCAGTGTCGTCCGGTCGAAACGCAGTCCGTCTCGCGCACCGGAGCCGTTGTGGTCGGGCGCCGCGCGCAGCGTCGCGACACGTGCTGCTGGTACGTGCCCCGCCGCTGCGCGCGGCGTCCGAGAGAAGACCGAGGGCGCACTGCCCGTCGGCCGACCATGCGTGATGCCGCCGCCGCCGTTCGGTGGAACGGCGACGGCGGTCACGGTGGGAGGTGTAGAGGACGCAGCCGCTTACGCGGCGCGCGAGCGCTGGCCGTCCGGACGCTTCGGGAGCGGGAGCTCGAGGATCTCGAGCACGAGCTCCAGCCGCGACGGCCGGGTGATGAGCGGAACGAGGTTCGGCAGGGAGTAGTAGTCGCCCGAGAAGGTCAGCGTCTCCACCGGTGCCTTCATCTCGCGAAGCTTCTTCTCCAGGTACCCCGTCGGCTGACCGAGCTTGAGGATCACGACCTCCGGCTGAAGGTTGAAGTCCTCGCAGTAGCCTGCGTACTCCTTCGGGAAGTACGGGGCGGTGTTCTCCTGCTCATCGGTGATGACCAGGATCTGCTCGACGCGCTGACCGCGGCGGCGCATGGCCGCGAGCGGTGCACCGATGCTCGTCGTACCACCGGCCCGGACGTGCGCGAACGCGGCGTCCCAGTCGGCGAGGCTCGTGCCTTCCGGCTCGAGGTAGTACGGCACCTTGTCGAACGCGTACACGTAGAGCGGTGCGTCCGCGATGTTCGAGAGCATCGCAGCCATCTGCTTACCGACCTCGATCGCCTCTTCCATGGAAGCGCTCTTGTCGACGAGCAGCGCCGTCGGACGACGGATGCGTCCGCTCTTCTTGACCTGTGCTTCGGTCACTTCGCTGAGCGCTGCGCTCATCTCCGCATCGGCGGAGATCGCCTTCGCGGCGACCTTCGACTTGAACGCCGAGACACGGTTGTCCTTCTTGGCGTCCTTCATCTTGGCCTTCACGATCGCCTTGATCTCCGGGTGGGCCATCGCACCGCGCCGCTCGAGCGTGCCGAGGTGGTTGATGACTTCCTGAGGCGTCATCGCGTCCAGAAGCGCGACGAGCACCGTGGGCGTGAGCGCACGGATCGCGCCGACTGCGATCGGGAACGGGATGCGGTGCGTGACGATCGCCTTGGCCTGATCGGCCGGGTCCTTCGCCTTCGCGAGCTGCTTCACCTGCCAGGCGAGGCTGCCTTCCGGCGGCGCGTCCTTGAACAGGATCTGGTCCGCCCGCTCGGACGGCTTGATGTGCAGCGTTGCGTACAGGTGCTTCATCGCCTTGCGGCCACGGAGCGCTGCGCGGTCGAAGCGCTTCGGCGAGGACTCACGCGCGCGCAGGTAGCGGATGACCGCGGTGCGCGCGGAACGCGGCACCTTGCCGAGCGCGCGCTTCATGAAGTCCACGACCCGCGAGACCTGGTAGGGCGCGAGATCCTGGAGCAGCACGAAACCGGCGTCGCGGTGCGACGGGACGAAGCTCGCGAGCAACGTTGCGACGAACACCTCGCGGTGGTCGCGCACGTGGCCGTTCTTCGCGTACCAGACGGCGAGGTGGCCGTAGAAGATCGGATCCTTGCCGAGCAGCTCCGCATGCAGCGCGCCGGCCTCGGTGAGGTCGCGGTGCGGCGTGGTGAGCAGGTGGTCCAGGATCGCGAGACGTACGTCGTGCTCGTTCGTGGTCTGGTTCTGGGTCATCGGGAGATCTCCCTTGGTGGGGGTGAGGCGACGCGAAAGTGCGTCGAAGTCTTGGGGGCCGCAGGTTCCGCTCAGGTCGCGTCGATGGCTCCGCTGAGTTCGCGTCTCGCGTCATCGCCCAAGAGCGGTCGCGGTCGCGGAAACAGAGGCGGAAACCGAAACCGAAGCCGAAACCGAAGCCGAATACGAAGCCGAAGCCGAAGCCGAAGCCGAAGCCGAAGCCGAAGCCGAATCCGAAGCCGAAGCCGAAGCCGAAGCCGAGTCCGAAGCCGGAAACCGACTCCGCGTTCCGATGCCGAGAACCGGCTTCGGAACGTGTCCGATGCTTCGAAACCCAAGCGACCCGACACCTCGACCCGCAGGTCGAGGTGTCAGGTGCAGAAGGCGCCGAATGGCGCCGACAAAATAGTTTCCTCGTACAAGATTGGATCGGCTGTTTTGAGTATACGGGGGACTCGAACCCCCAATCTACAGATTAAGAATCCGTCGCCTTTACCAATTAGGCTAGTATGTAAGCCGGTCCTGTGAGGGTACGAGGAAGAAAGTTGTGAACCTCGTGCAAGGTTTCTCGGCTGATTTGGACACGGTGGAATCGAACCACCATGGCCGGATCCATAATCCGGTGTCTAGCCATTAGACGAGTGTGTAAGCCGCGAGGGTGAGGGCACGAGGAACGTGATCTTTCGCGCGGGAGGCTCTGGGCCCGCGCAGGAGCGAAGCGACGAGCAGGTCCGGAGCCGTTTTCGAGGGTTCGGAAAGCCGAAGGCGTCCGGGCCCACAGAAACCCCGCGAGAGACGGGCAATAACGTTGGTGACGAGTGTTCGCGAAAGTCGCCTGTTCGTTTGCGACGGGGATCGCTCCCCGAAGACAGAACTTCTGTTGCAAAGAGAGTGTGTAGGAACAGGTGGTGGGCGCGAGGTCAGACGTCGAAGACATCTGTTCGTCGGTGGCGTTGATAGGATTCGAACCTATGACATCCGGCTTATGAGGCCAAACAGTATGTACGCTTCCACGATGAGGCCGCGCTTGATTGCTCTGCGCGTAAGTTTCGAAAGCGGTGTAAACTTGGAGCTCTACCACTGAGCTACAACGCCATAACCAAGCTGCTTTGCATCTTGGTCTAGGTTGGACTTGCGTCCAACCCTTTGCCGGACTCACGTCCGACGGTGCCAGACCGTAGCCTGACGAAGTTGGGGTCCCTTGGGACAGTGTTGGATTGGATCTCGCGCGAGTCGCGAAAGCTTTTGGATACTCTCCTGCGTTCTATCTATTGAACTACCGACCCATTGGAGAAGCGACGGTTCGTCGCGGCGGGCCGGGTCGGACTTGCACCGACATCCTCAGGTTTGAAATGGGTATGTAGGCTTTCTACGTAGGGTCGCGAGAACCGAACTCTTGATGCCAAGACGGGAAGCGTCGGTCGAGAGGCTTCAGCCGTAGACGGCTTCCGGACGAACGATGACGTGTCCGGTGGGGGAATGATCGACGACGTAGGGCTGGAGCCGGTCCGTGCCGACGTCGAGGAACTGAGCGATCCGCTCCTTGATGTGCCGCGCGTCGCTGCCGGCGTGAACACCGAGCTGCAGGGGCGTGAACTCGTAGGAGCGTCCTTCGAAGCGCAAATGAATCATGGAAGTTCCCTTTTCTTTCTGCGCCGCGGGAGACAGCAGATTGGGTACGCCCTTCCGGTCCGTCAACCGCCCGTCTGCACATTGAGAGAAGTTTTTCGGATCGGCGTCGTTCATGTGTGCGTGGTGTCCGACGCACTTTGACGCCGAAGCGTGAAGCCCAATCCGAAGATGGCTGCGGGTGGCGACTCCGAAGCCTCGGAAGCCACGGGCACGGGCACGGGCACGGGCACGGGCACGGCCACGGCACACGCTGTTGAGGTCACGGTGACTGCGGCTCACGTGCATCAATGGAAGTCGCGGGACTGGTGGTTCAGCTCTTGAGTCTTCGGTTGCAGCTCGGGGGGTGGTCGCCAGGCGCGCTGCACGATGAGGTGGGTGACGCCGTCGGCCTTCTGCACCTCGGCGGTGACGCCGAGCACCACCGCGGTCTTCAAGAGCACGCTGTCCTGTTCGAACTGACGGGCCCAGAAGACGAGGTTGGCGAAGCCGGTCTCGTCTTCGAGCGTCATGAAGGTGACACCGCTCGCGGTCATCGGCCGCTGCCGACAGATGACGAGCCCGACGTACTTCACGACGTCGCCGTGCAGGTTGCGTTCGAGGTCGACGGCGCTCGGCATGCCGCGCGCATGGAGCTCCGATCGGAAGCGCGCGATCGGGTGGCCGCGCGCGCTGTGTTTCGACGCGCGGTAGTCCCAGAGCACGGCTTCGTCTTCCGTCAGGGCGTCGAAGCTGAGCTGGGTGCGGGGCGCGGCGGCGGCGATGCCGTCTTGGCGGGCGCGGGTCAAAGCGCGGATCTGCCAGAGCGCATCGCGGCGGCTCCGGGTGAGTCGTTCGAGCGCCCCGGCTTCGGCGAGAGAGACGAGGGCGCGTTCGGAGAGGGTTGTCTCGCGCACGAGGCGTTCGAGCGAGGTGAGCCGGCCGGAGCGGCGGAGGGTTTCGATCGAGTGGGCGTCGGACTCGGAGAGGCCTTTGACGAGCCGCATGCCCATTCGCAGCGCCGCCAAAGGCGGCGCTCCCTTGCCCGTGCCCTTGCCCTTGCCCGTGCCCTCGGGTGCGCCCGAAGCCGATCCCGAAGCCGAAGCCGATCCCGACCCCGAAGCCGAAGCCGAAGCCGACCCCGAAGCCGCGTCCGATCCCGCAGCCGCTCCCGCTTCCGCTCCCGCCCCTGCTTCCGCCACCGCTCCCGCTCCCGCTCCCGCTCCCGCTTCCGCGCCCCCTCCGGCTCCCGCCCCCACGCCCGAGTCGAGTGCGTCGCGGACCAGGCAGTGGTCGTAGGTGCTGCTCAGGACGTCGATGGGGAGGACGTCGACGCCGTTGCGGCGCGCGTCTTCGACCAGGGTGGCGGCGCTGTAGAAGCCCATCGGCATGCTGTTGAGGAGCGCGCAGGCGAAGGCGGCGGGGTGGTGGCAGCGCAGCCACGAGGTGACGTAGGCGAGCAGCGCAAACGACGCGGCGTGGCTCTCGGGGAAGCCGTATTCGCCGAAGCCGCGGATCTGCGAGAAGACACGCTCGGCGAAGTCGAGGGGGATGCCGTTGTTCACCATCGCGCCGGTCATGCGTTCGTGGTGCTGCTCGATCTTGCCGGAGCTTCGCCAGGCGGCCATGTCGCGGCGCAGTTGGTCGGCTTCGCCCGGCGTGTAGTCCGCGACCGCGACCGCGACCTTCATCACCTGCTCCTGGAAGATCGGCACGCCGAGCGTCTTCTGGAGCACACGCTCGAGTTTCGGATGCGGGTACTCGACGGTCTCGAGTCCGTCGCGGCGGCGCAGGTAGGGGTGCACCATGTCGCCTTGAATCGGGCCCGGCCGCACGATCGCCACTTCGATGACGAGGTCGTAGAACGTGCGGGGTTTGAGGCGCGGCAACATCGCCATCTGGGCACGGCTCTCGATTTGGAAGACGCCCACGGTGTCGCCGCGGGAGACCATGTCGTAGGTCGCTTTGTCGTCGGGCGGCACGGTGGCGATGCCGAGGTCGAGCCCTTCGTGTTCGCGCAGCAGCTCGAAGGACTTGCGGATGCAGGTGAGCGCGCCGAGGCCGAGCAGGTCGACCTTGAAGAGCGCCAGGTTCTCGACGTCGTACTTGTCCCACTGGATCACCGTGCGGCCTTCCATCGTCGCGGGTTCGACCGGCACGAGTTCGTCGACCGGCACGTCGCCGAGCAAGAAGCCGCCGGGGTGGATCGACTGGTGCCTCGGCGCGTCGATGAGTTCGCTGGCGAGTTTCAACAGATGAAACGTGGAGGGCGCGTGCGGATCGAGCCCCGCGCCCTTGGCCAGTTCCTCTGCGTCCTGAATCTCGCCTCCGAAGTGCGGCATGAGTTTGCTGACCGCGTCCAGATCGGTCTCCGGGATGCCGAGCGCTTTGCCCATCTCGCGCACCGCGGACTTGCCGCGGTAGCGGATGCAGTTGGCGACCATCGCGGCGCGGCGGCGTCCATAGCGTTCGTAGACGTGCTGGATGACCTCCTCGCGGCGCTCGTGTTCGATGTCGAGATCGATGTCGGGTGGTTCGGCGCGTTCGACGCTGAGGAAACGTTCGAAGAGCAGATCCATGCGCACCGGATCGATGGCGGTGATGCCGAGGCAGAAACACACCGCGCTGTTGGCGGCGCTGCCGCGGCCTTGGCAGAGGATCCCTTCGGCGCGGCAGAAGTCGACGATCTCCACCATGGTCAAGAAGTAGCCGCCGTATTCGAGCTGCTCGATGACGCCGAGCTCGCGTTCGAGCTGGGTGCGCACGCCTTCGGGCACGCCGGCCGGGTACCGATTCTCGGCGCCGCGCAGGGTGCGGACGCGAAGCCAGCTCTGCTCCGTCTCTCCGTCGGGCAACGACTCCTCCGGGTAGCGGTAGCGGAGATCTTCGAGCCGGAAGGTGCACTCCGCCGCGATGTCGAGGGTGGCGTGGAGCAGCGCCGGGTCGTCGCGGAAGAGGGCGCGCATCGCCCGCGCGCTGCGGATCGCGAAGTCGTGGTTGGGTTTGAGGATCGAGCCGGCGTGGCGGAGCGTGGTGTGGTGGCGGATGCAGTTGACCGCGTCCTGCAGCCGGCGCCGATCGGGGTGGTGGTAGAGCACCTCTTGGCCGCCGACGAGGCCAAGGCCGAGGCGCCATGCTGCGGCGCGCAGTTGCTGTTCGCGCTCCCGTTCTCCGGAGATGCGGTGACGCGCGACGAAGGCGTGTCCGCGGCGATCGAAGGCGCCACGGATGACTGGGAGCAGCGAGAGGTCGGCGCTCAGCGCGATGAGGTGCTCGGCGTGGTCGGCGAGTTCTTCGCACGTCGCCCACGCGTCGCCCTTGGCACCGCGGGTGTGCGCGCGGGTGGTCAGCCGACAGAGGTTGGCCCAGCCGCGCCGGTCCACCGGCAAGAGCACGACCCGGCCCGCCGGCGCGCCTCCGACTCGTCGCGGTGCCGAGCGACTCGATCCGCTCGTTGTACCCTCGCCAACGCGCTGGCCATCGATGGCGCTCCGGGTGCCACCGGCGGCGCTGCCTGCGTTGCTGGGCGTGGCACCGCGACTGCCACTGCGCGTGCCACCGCGCGTGCCACCGCACCTGCCACCGACCGCGGCCGACCGGGCGCTGGTCTTGCCGCGCTGGAGTTCACGCGCACCGTGGGAGCCCTCCTCGTCGTCGATCCGGAGTTCGACGCCGAAGATCGCGCGCACGTCGTCTCGCGAACGGGCGCGCTCGTGGGCGCGGACCACGCCGTACACACCGTTGCGGTCGGTCAGGGCGATCGCCGGCAGTCCGAGGTCCCCGGCGGTGTCGATCAGTTCCTCCGGACTGCTGGCCCCTTCGAGAAAGCTGTGGTGGCTCTTGGTCCACAGCGGAACGTACGGCGGCGCAGCCATGCGGAGAGATCAGTCCACGTGTCCCTGCAGGAACCACTCGCCGCGCGATCGATAGACCCAGTGCAGCCGGCCGCTCTCTCCTTCGACGTAGAAGTACGTGCGTTCGGTGGAGCGCACCGCGCCGCTCGGCGTCGGCGCGCCCCACCATCCCCCGCTGATCGTGTGCGGTCCGTAGAACGCGACCACCCGCTCCCCGATCGCAGGTTCGCGGCCCGCCCCCAAACGACGCGGACGCGCGAGAAGTCGGCGCGCCAGGCGCGGGCGGTCCGGTGCGTGGTCGTGCAGTGGCACGCTGGCGTCCCGCCGGCTCGCCAGGTCGTCGCCGCCGTCCTCGGCTGCGTCGCTGCGTGCGTCTTCGTCCGCGTCGGCCGAGTCGGTCCGAATGGCGTCGGAGCGGGGCGCGTCGGACCGGAGCAGGACGAGCGACCCCGCGGCGCGCGCGCCGGACGCGCCTCCGATGACGGTGCGCTCGGTCGTGGCGCCGGCGGACTTCGGCGCGTCGCTCGGTGTCGCCTTCGCGTCTGCCAGTGCGGATGGGGAGGCGCTGGCGTGCCGAACCGCCGGCTTGGCCCGCGACGGTGCGGCCTTGCGCACGAGGCGCGCGCCGGGTTCGAAGGGGACCAGCGCGAATTTCGCTTCCGGCAAGTGGGCGTCGCGCAGCTCGGCACGCGCGACGGCGGAGGGGCCGTAGCTGGCGCGCAGGCGGGCCAGCGCGCGGGCCGCGGCGTGGGCGTCGCGTCTTGGAACCGGTTCGGTCTGGACCCGCAGCTGCTGGCCGTGGTGCGCCCGGACCTCCGCTTCGACGACCAGTGACTGGACCGCGGCGGGCAAGGGGATCTCGTCGAAGCGCAGGCCGACGAGTTCCATCCAGACCGCATGGTCGCAGGTGGGTTCGGCCGGTTCGAGGCGGGCTTCGACCTGGCGTTCGGAGTCGCTCAGCCGGGCTGTTCCGTGGCGCTCGAGTTGAAGGGAGAAGGTGAGCGCCTCGGCGACTTCCCCGCGCCCACGAAGATCCACGAGGAGCTCGTCGATCGACGCGGAGAGATCCGCGAGCGCGGCATGGCGGGTGGTTCTCGGGGGCAGCAGTTCTCGCTCGATGCGCCGCGGTGCCTCGGGGCGGAGCGGCTGCATCGGAAGGTGCCCCTGGTCGGCGAAGAGATCCTGCAGGGCGCGGATGTCTCTTCCGAACCGGGTCTCGAGTTCGCCCGCCGGGAGTGCGCGCAGCGCGCCGACGGTGCGCACCTTCAACATCGCGAGGGGGTCGGCGATCTTCTCCGGCACCCCAAGCGCGCGCAGCGTGCACGCGTCGCTCTTCGAGGACTCGTCTTCCGCGCTCAGCACCGCGGGGCCGTTCATCGACAGCGCCGAGACCAGCGTGCGGTAGCGGTGTCGGCCGACCACGACGGCGGCCCAGAGTCCGCGGCCTTTCAGGTACGCGTGCACCGCGCGCGTCCACGCGGCCATGCCGCCGAAGAGCGGACCGAGCCCGGTCGGGTCGACGGTGAAACACCCTTCGAAACGTTCTTCGATCGTCACGCGCGGAGAGAAGAGCTGCAGACCGCGGGCGAGGTCCTGGTGAAGTGCGTCGCGCTCTGCGTCGGTGACGATGCGGGTTCGAAGATCGGGCACCAGGTTGCGGGCGACCCCTTGGCTCAACCCGACCCGCAGGCCTCGCTTGCGTGCCTCCCGAGACAGGTGGGTGACCAACGCGTTGGGTCCATCACCCGCGACGATCGCGACCGGGGTGCCGCGCCATCGAGGTTCCCGTCGAAGCACGAGCTGCACGGGGAGCTGGCCGATCACGATCGCCGCGTGCGCGAGCTCCGGATCGTCCCCGACCGAGACGCCCCGCCGCTTGGGCGCGGGCTCCGGAGCAGGGAACGTGGGGAGCACGGCCGTGGCGCCCACCGGAAGTTCGCTGGCCGCCGCCCCCGAAGGCGCAGTGCTTCCCGAAGGCGCAGTGCTTCCCGAAGGCGCAGTGCTTCCCGAAGGCGCAGTGCTTCCCGAAGGCGCAGTGCTTCCCGAAGGCGCAGTGCTTCCCGAAGGCGCAGTGCTTCCCGACGCAGTCGCGCTCTCGTCCGTGCTCGGCGGCAGCACGGAGCGGCGCAGGGCGCGACGGGTCTTGCGGCGTTTGCTCCGAGGGGGCCGGTGTTCGGGCCGCCGCTGCGCGCGGGAGGGCACGTCGTCCTCTTCGCGTGCATCGCGTTCGGGTTCGAGTCCGTCGATGGCGAGCTGGGTCATGCCACCCTCCGGCGGATCGACACGACCGAAGTCCCGCTCGATCGGTCTCGGTTCGTGGTGACGCGGTCCGCTTCCGACGCGCCGACCGGTCCACGGACCATCACGCGCCCGGGCGCGGCGCTGCCGCCCGCTTCGGTGGTCTTGTCGCGTTCGATCTCGACGTGGAGACGGAAGTCGTCTCCCTGTCGTTCGAGCGCTGGCCGCACCCGGAGGCTGACCAGCGGTCCGACTTCGCCCACGCCCTCTTCGGTCAGGAGCAAGAGGCGTGCGCTGTGTTGACGGGCCAGCCGGGCCAGTCGAGAGGTGGCGCGGGTTGCGATGGTGGAACCGCTGCCGGTCAGGTCCGCGACCACCAGTCCGAAGCCGCCGGATCGGAGCAGCACCTCCGACGCGGCCAGCACCTCGAGGGCTTTGGGCGGCACGTTCACCACCACGAGGGTGTCGAGATCGATGCCCATGGCCGCGAGGTCCGGCGGGTAGAGGGAAGTGGAAGCCCGGGGCTGGATCCATGCGACCGGTTCACCTCGCGTTTGGGCGGCCAAGATCTCGAGCGCGGCCAGCGTGGTGCGCCCCTGGCCGCCCCGGATCTCCGACAATCGCGCTGCGGGAGCGCAGCTGAGGGAATTGTCCGATCCGGCAGATTCGGCGAATTCTTCAATGGTTGCGGGACTGTGTGGCTGGGGGATCATGGCTGGCACCCTCTCTCAAGGTACTGAACAAACGAGCAGCGTCAAGCCAGAGTAGGGCTGGGGTGTGACATGTCTCGGGGGACCCCGAACTTTTTCTGTCGAGAGGACGTCCCTTGCCCCTGCCCTGCCCTGCCCTTGCCCCTGCCCTTGCCCCTGCCCTTGCCCTTTGGTGTTTGAAGGAAGCCGGAAGTCGTATCCGAAGATCCCGATCCCGATCCCGAAGCCGAAGGCGAAGCCGAAGCCGATCCCGATCCCGAAGCCGAACCCGAAGCCGACCCCGACCCCGACCCCGATCCCGAGGCCGAGCCCGAAGCCGCCAACATCTCGGAATAGATCCGTCGCGGTCCTCGTGCGTCCCACCTCCCTTCCTGGAGGTGACGGATGCGTGGGCAGGTCGAAGGCAGTGAAGTGAATCGTGGGGCGATCCGAGTCGCGGTGGGGGCAGCGGCGCTCTTGCTCGCGGTCGGAGCGCCGCCGCTCGCGGAGGCGCAGGACGGCTTCGGTGGGTGGAGCAACGACGCGCTCGTGCGGGCGCAGGCGGCCGAGGGGTACGTGCCTGCGAGCAACGCGTTCCACATCGAGGGGCTCTTGGCCGAGCACCACTTCCCAGCGCGCGACCAGCGGTGTGGGAGTCGCTTCTGCGTGCTCGGTGCGATGGGGCATGGGCAGCACCGGCCGAGCGGAGAACAGTCGGCCTACCTGGTGGTCGAGCCGGTCAGCGGGTTCGATCCAGAGACGACCGAGCGGCCGCTCCTCGATCTGGTGCTCGTCGTCGATCGCTCCGGATCGATGCAGGGGTGGAAACTCGACGCGGCCAAAGAGGCGGCGCACGTGCTCATCGACGCGCTGCATGCGGAGGACCGGCTTTCGATCGTGACCTTCGACGAGCAGGCCGAAGTGCACGCGCCTTCCCAGCCGGTCGACGATCGCGCGCAGTTGCACGAGGCGGTGGAGGGCATCGAGATCCGCGGCGGCACCAACGTCTACGATGGGCTCTCGCTCGGGTTCGCGCAGGTGCGGGCGGCGGAGGTCGACGCGCTGCCGCGTTTGCGGCGCGTGCTGATGTTGACCGACGAACGACCGAACGTGGGCGCCACCGAAGGCGGCGACTTCTTGGAGCTCATCGGCGCGCACGCGGCGCAGAGCATCGGGCTGACAGTCGTGGGCGTGGGGCTCGATCTCGGCGCAGAGCTCGCCAACACGATGGCGCAGGTGGAGGGCGCGGCGTCCTACTACCTCTGGCGGCCCGAAGACGCGGCGGCGCTCTTCTCGGATCTGCGGCGTTTCGTGATGCCGGTGGCGCTCGGGCTACAGGTGCGGGTCGAGCCGGGCCCCGGTCTGCGCGTCGCCGAGGTGTTCGGCGTGCCGGGGGATCGGGTGTCGCTCCATCCGGATGGCAGCGCCACGTTCCGCGCGTCCACCGTGTTCTTCGATCCGATTCGGCGGGGCGCGGTGGTGCGGCTCGCGCCCACGGTGCCGGGCTCCGACGCAGCGCTGCACGCCGACGCGACGATTCGTTTCTCCTACCGCCTGCCCGAGAGCGGGCAGCGCTACGCGGGGGAACGGCGCACGCAGCACCGAAGCCTGCGGCCGGATGCGATCGCCGACTTCCCATCGCACGGCGCCTACCTGGCCTACGCATTGGTGTCGTACGGCGAGCGGCTGCGGGTCGGACTCACGGCTTGGGAGGCCGGTCAGCAAGATCGGGCGATCGCACAGCTCCAAGAAGCCCGGCGCTACCTGCGGTTCGATCGACAGGTGCTCGAGGACGCGCAGCTCGACGACGAACGCGACACGGTCGATCGGATCCTTCGCACGATGCGCGCGGGCAAACGCTGACGTTCAGGCCGTGCGGTGGCGACCGAGTCGGAAGCACGACTTCACCTGGCGGCGGCGATCGAAACGCTCCTGCGGTTCGAGCCCCGTCGCCCACACGTGCGACCCCTCTTGCAACGTCAATGGAACCCCGGGACCTTCGGCGCCGGCAGCGGCGTCTCGAGCACCGCGGCCCGATCGGTCTTGCCGCTGCGCGTGGTCGGAAAGGCGCGGTGCACCACGATGGCCAGGGGCTGCTCATGCGGCGGCAGCACCTCTCGGCACCAGTCGAGCAGCGCTTCTTCATCGAGCGGCACTGCGACCACGTGGGCGACCACCCGGGTGCCGGCGACCTCGCTCGGGACACCACCGACCACGGCTTCTTCCACGCGTGGATGGGTGAGCAGCACCTGCTCGACCTCCTCCGGGCAGACCCGTTGCGCGAAACATTGGAGCTGTTGATCGCGCCGTCCGACGTAGGTGAAGTAGCCGTCTTCGTCGCACCAGACGGTGTCGCCGCTGAAGACGACGGTGCCCCCGCGGCCGAGAGGATCTTCTCGGAACACCCGCGCCGTCGCATCGGGATCGTCGTGGTAACCGCGCGCGACGGTGGGGCCGCGGTGAATGAGCTCCCCCTCCACGCCGGGCGGACACCGCCGGCCTTCGCCGTCGACCACATCGATCTCGGTCTCGGGGATCGCGCGCCCGAGGATCGGCCCCCGGCTCGCGAGTTCGCCCGGCGGAAGGTAGGTCGAGCGGAACGCTTCGGTCAGCCCGTACATGAGCACGAGTGCGCTCTTGGGAAGCACCCGCTGCGTGGTCGCGAGCAGCTTGGCGGGGAACGCGCCGCCGCTGTTGGTGAGGAGCCGCAGGGGCGCGTCGGCGATCGGTGAACCGGGTTGGAGCAGCAGGTGCCACAGTGGTGGCACGCCGGCGAGCACACTGATCTCGGCGTCCACCAATGTTTGCACGATCCGGCCGGGGTGACTGCTGCGTTGAAGGACGAGGGCGCACCCGACCTCGACGGCGCACAGAAGCTGATTGAGTCCGTAGTCGAAGTGCAGCGGCAACACGGAGAGAATCCGGTCCGCTGCCGTGAGCTCGAGGTAGCCCGATACGATGCGCGCCCCAGCGATCAGGTTGTCGTGGGTGATCGCGATGCCCTTCGGCCGCCCGGTCGAGCCACTCGTGTAGAGCAGAATGGCCAGGCCCGCGTTCGCGTCGGCCGCGTGCGCTTCGACCACGGCGGTGCGGGTGTACTCGTCGCGGTGTTCCAGGAGCAGCGCGTCCGGCCACAGCGTGCGGTAGCGTTCTTCCGTCACGATGTGGGAGGCACCGGAGTTCGCGTGCAGGTGCGCACGTCCCCGGGCGCGGGTGTCAGGCGCCATCGGGACGGCCACCGCACCGGCCTGCCAGATGCCGTAGAGCGCCGCGACGGTGTCGAGTTGCTTGGTGGTGTGCAGCAGCACCCGATCGCCTGCGTCGACGCCTCGGGCGGTGAGGATCTCCGCCCACTGCGAGGCCTGCTCGAAGAGTTGCGCAAAGGTCCACGACACTTCGCCGTGCACCAGCGCGATGTCGGACGACGTCGACCGCCTCCGAAGCGCTGCTTCGATCCCCATGACCACCCAGTGTAGCGCCCGCGCGCAATGCGCGAAAGTCCACAAACAGTGTCCGATTCAAACCAACAAACAGGCGGGAACATTCCTTGGGGGCACAGCCCCAAACCCCGTCCCGGTGACACGGCCGGAACGGGACGCGGATGCGGACGCCGAGGCCGAGGCCGACGCTGAGGCCGAATCCGACGCCGAGGCCGAGGCCGACGCCGACGCCGACACCGACGCCGAAGCCGACGCCGACGCCGAAGTCGACGCCGAAGCCGACGAGGCCGACGCCGACGAGGCCGACGCCGAGGCCGACGCCGGACACGGAGGCGGACGCCGATCCTACTGCAGTGCGATCACGCTTCGGGGCGGGAGGGAGGCGGGGCCGACGTCGACCGACGCGGTCTCCGTCAGGGTGCTGCCGTCCCAGGTGAGGCGGTGGACGGTGGCGGCGTCTTCGGTGGCGTCGGGAAGCAGGACGAGCGTGCCGGCCAGCGCGCCTTGGCCGAGCACGAACGCACCGTCGGCTTCGAACGCGAGGGTCTGGGTCCCGGTGGCTACGTTCACGAGGTAGAGCTCATCCACGAAGGTGCTGGCGAAGTCGGGCAGCGCGATCGCGAGCACGAACGGGCCACCGAGCGGGATCGGGGACCAGGTCGAGAGGGCGGAGAACTCGTCGGACTCGGCGTCCCAGCGGTCGACTTCGGTGGTGCCCTCCGCGCCGACTCGAAGCCGCACGAGGCCGGCCGTCGCGCGGGTGCCGGTCTCTTCGCCGAAGCCCGCGTCGCTGTAGCCGTTGCAGGCGACGATCACTTCGTCGAGGGTGCCGGGCACCGGCAAGACCACGCCGCAGTCGGCGAGTGGCGCGAGGTCGACGCGCTCGATGGTGCCGGCGATGTCGACGACGGCGACGGCGCCGGCGCCATGTCCACGGTCGTCGCCGAAGAGGTTCTCCGGGAGGAGCGAGAGGCCGACGACGAGTCGTCCACCGGCGGCTGCGATGCCGCTCGGCCGCGCGCGGATCTGCACGTCGACGTCGGCGCCTTCGGTGGTGCGTCCGGTGACGACCGCGTCGAACTCGTCGAACGCGACCCGGCCTTCGAGCCGGGTGAGCGCGGTGGGATCGAACTCGATCAGATCGTTGCCGAGGTCCGCCGCGTCGCGGTCGGCGTTGCGCTCGTGGCGCGTGGCCCAGGCGGTGGCGCCGCCTTCGAACATGCCGACGTCGTGCGGGTTGGCGCTGAAGCCTTCGCCCGGCCCGAGGCGGACCTGGCCAAGGAGGTTGCCGTTGAAGCAGAAGCGGGAGACGACGTCGGCCCCGAAGCGGTCGAGTACCGTCAGGGTGCCGGGCGCCTGGCCGGGCAACACCACGTCTCCGCCGAGCGCCGCGACGAGACCGGGTGCGGTCGTGCCGGAGTCGAGCCAGGCGTCGTCGAGCACGTCGCCGGCGTCGTCCAGGATGGCGATCGAGGTGCTGGTGTAGTCGCTGCCGAGCACCGCAAAGCGCGGGGTGCCGGAGAGCGGGTCGAGCACGGACTCGGCGGCTTCGCAGGCGCTCGGGCCCGCGTCGGTGCCGGCGTCCGATCCCCCGTCGGGCATGGGTCCGGTGTCGGTGTTCGCGTCCGGCGTCTCGGGTGCGTCGGCGACCATGGCGTCGGTGCCCGCGTCGAGGGTCGTCGAGTCGTCGTCGCCACAACCGGCGAGCAGGCCTACACAAAGGAGGGAGCAGAGAAGCTTGTTCATGGATTCGTTCTTTGGAGCGCTAGGGGGAGAGGGGGAGTCGATAGCCGACCTCGGCGGAGAACCGCCGGCCGGGAAGGGGGAAGCCGAGGAGGTCTTGGCCGCGCTGGTCGAGCAGGTCGCGGGCGCTCAACGCGAGCGACCAGGTGCCGCTCGGGCGGGTCAGTTCGACGCGCGCGCCGGCACCGAGCCAGTTGCGCGCTTCGATCGAGACGAGGTTGGCCGGGTCGTGGAAGTAGGTGCCGCGGTGCACAAGCGAACCGAACACGACGAAGCGCCAGCGGTTCGGTCCGCTCTCGGTGCTGCTCAGGCGCAGTTCGGGTTGCACTTGCGCGCGCAGCCGCGGCCGCCAGTTGAGCTCGGCGCCAGAGTTCGTCTCGCTGCGCAGCCAAGTCAGGGTGCTGCTCAATCCGAACGAGGCGGTGCGGGACCCGATGCTGCCGCGGGTGCCCATCTCGAGTCCGCGCACCGAAGCGGAGAGGATGTTCTGCGCTTTGGCGGTGAAGTTGGTGATCGGCCGGTAGCGGATCAGGTCTTCGAGATCGAGCCGGAAGCCGCGCGCCTCGAGGCTCCCGAACACCGGCCCTTTGGCGCCGCGGAGCAACACGCCGCCGTCCACGGTGCGGCCGCGCTCGGGCGAGAGTTCCCCGTTGCCGACCAGCGCGCCGCGATCGCCAAAGAGTTCGAGCAGCGATGGCAGCCGGGTGCCCTGGGACACGCTCGCCACGAAGCGCACACCATGCGTCGGCGCGATCGCGGCGCCGACGCGGAAGGTCGGTCGGGTGACGTCGAGGTCGAAGCTTCGCTGTGGCAACCCGGGTACGTGTTCGCGTGCGCGGGTGCGGCTGTGTTCGATCCGCGTCGAGGGCCGAAGCTCGAACCGCCACCGGCCGAGGGGTCCGTGCAGGCGCAGCTCGGCGGCGCCCGCGATCGTGTCTCGGTGCGATGGGCGTTCGTCCGGACCGAGGGTGTTCTCCGGCCGGTACCCATCGCGCCGGTACGAGACGAGCGCGGTCGAGTCGAGGTAAGGCGCGAGCCGAACCAGCGCGGTGCCGCGTAGAATGCCGAAGCGGGTGCGGTCGTCGGTGGATTGAAACCCCGCGCCGACCTCGCTGTGCAGATCGGTGAAGCGGTGCCGCCGCGTCCCGCTCGCCGCCATCCAGTGAAAGCGCGCGGGGCCCACGGTGTGCCGCACGCCGAGCGAACCGGTCAGCCGAACGTCGCTGCGTTGGGCGTCGAGCGCACGCGTCGCGCCGGCGCCGGGCACGCCGGTTTGCAGCGAGGTAGCGAGCACCATCGCGTCGACCTCTGTGTTGTTCCGCAGTTGCGTGGTGCTGTGCAGGAGCACGTGCCCGGCGGTCGCTTCCGCGTTGGCGCGTCGTCGCTCGGTGTCGTCGCTCGGATCGAACGCGGTCGCGTTGTCGTCCAGGTAGGGGTAGTCGCCTCGGCTGCCGCGCATGCCGACCGCGCCGGTGAAGTGGGTGCGTCCCGCACGCACGCTGGCCGAGCTGTCGACCCGCCACGATCCGAACGAACCACCCGACACCGAGAGCCGCAGCGCCTGGGCCCGATCGTCGCGCGGCATCAACCGAAGCACGCCACCGATCGCGCCGGATCCGAGCGCGACCGGCGCGCCCCCACGGTAGACCTGGATGCGATCGAACGCGTCGAGCGGAAAGACGGAGAGATCCGGAAAGCCGGTGTCCGGCCCGGTGAGCGGCACGTCGCCCAGCACCAACTGGGTGTGCCCGAGTTCACCGCCGCGAAGCGCCAACGAGCGGAACGATCCAAGCCCACCGGTCTGCATCACATGCGCGCCGGGCACTTCGAACAGCAACTCCTCCAGCTGCGCATCCGCCGCCACCCGATCCCGCGCAGACACCACCGTCGACGCCGCCGTCGCATCCACCTCACTCGGCACCGAGACGACGGCGCTGGCCCCGAAGGCAGCGTGGGAATCGGGATCGGCTTCGGCTTCGGCGTCGGCTTCGGCGTCGGCTTCGGATTCGGCTTCGGCGTCGGCTTCGGCTTCGGCGTCGGCGTCGGCTTCGGCGTCGGCTTCGGCGTCGGCTTCGGCTTCGGCTTCGGCGTCGGCGTCGGCGTCGGCTTCGGCGTCGGCTTCGGCGTCGGCTTCGGCTTCGGCGTCGGCGTCGGCGTCGGCTTCGGCTTCGGCTTCGGCGTCGGCTTCGGCGTCGGCGTCGGCTTCCGCTCCCGCTCCCGCTGCCGCTTCCGCTTCCGGTTCCGGCTGCGCCTGCACCACGGCCCGCGCACCAAACAGTGCGACAGCGATCCACAGAATCGGCAGGAGGGTGCGGGGGGTCATCGATCGGGTCCCGACTCGAGGACCCGGACCGCACTCGGCTCATGAGACCGACGGTCCCGATCGCCATCCCCGAGGCGTGTGAGGGAGCGCGCTTTCGAGTGGGTGTCGGGCTCGTGGAACCTCCATGAGGAGGTCCACTTACCGTGGCGGGTCCGCGCCGGTCTTTCACCGGCTTCCCCGTTCGACCTCAGGTTGTCTCTCCCGAGGCCGGTCTCCCGTAGGAGACTCGATACGCGAGAGGAAAGTGCGCCACGCCAACCGCGCCGTCAAGCCGTGGTGCGTGCCCCCGCCCTTGCCCGTGCCCTTGCCCGTGCCCTTGCCCTCTGGCTCTCGAAGCCGATCCCGATTGCGAAGCCGATCCCGAAGCCGATCCCGAAGCCGAAGCCGAAGCCGAAGCCGAAGCCGATCCCGAAGCCGATGCCGATGCGATCTCGTCCGCCTCCGAGACCGGCAACGCTCAGAGCCGGTTGAGCGACCAGTCGTAGCGGGTGTGTCGGTGGCGGGCGCCGGCGTGGATGGCGCGGTCGATCGCATCACGCAGAGGTGGGTCGGCGTGGTGCAGCACGAACGCTTCGACCCCGGCCTTGCCGCCACCGAAGTCCGCCTCGTACCAGCGGAACATCGCTGGCAAGTGCAGTTCGCCGCCCACCACCCGCACGTCCGCGTTCACCCAATGACGCGTCGCCAGGTCCAACTGCGCCTCCAGGTGTTCCGGATCGTAGAAGCCGACCGCGGGGCAGCTGGTCGATGCGCACACGAGCGACGCATGGATGCGCGGCTCCACGTACGAAGGCGCGAAGCCATGTCCGGGGTGGTCCGCGGGGAGCGTCGGTCGCCCCGTCGCTGGGTGACCCGCGTTGAGGCGCAGCACCCCATTCTCCATTTCGTTCAGAGACAGAACGGCGTCACCGATGTCGTAGGCCACGATGTCGAAGAACGCCGGCACCTCCATCACGGACTTCTGGATGTCGAGCGCGATCACGCCGTGCAGCGCGAGCACGTTGTAGACGTTCAAGAAGAACGCGATGCGATCGGCGTCGGTCGGCAGGTCCTCGGGCGTCGTCTCCCGCAGCACCGGCGCAAGCGCCTGCAGCCGCGCGTACGCGCCGCTCGATCGCACCGACGCGTAGTCGAACTTGCCATCCGACAGGTGCCCCTTCAGTTCGTTGCGCGCCCGTCGAAGCGCCCGCACGGCGCCACCCTCGTCGACCTCGGGCAGCGCAGCCAGGTTGAGCACCCGCCGCTCCCGGAGCGCGGGCACCAAAGCCGCCGCCGTCTCCCGAAGCCCCCGGCTCTGCCGAAGAATGTCCACCGCAGCCTGCAATGTCTCGAACATGCACCAGCATACGCCTGAGCGCGTGGTTCGTTGCGCTCGTTGCGTGCGTTCGCAACTCACCGCCGGTCGGGGCACACTGGGCGGCATGGGTGAGTGTGCTTGGGTGCGGGCGGCTGGACTTGTGTTGGCTTCGGCGCTGGCGGGGTGCAGTGCGATCATCGATCCGGACGAGTCGTTGCTCGGCTCGGGGAGCGATGTCGGCGGCGTGGACGGCGGCGGTGTGGATGCTCGGTTGCCGGACGGCGCCCTGCCCGACACCCCGCTGCTCGACACGGGTGGCTTCGACACCGGCGGCCGCGACACGGGCGGGTCCGACGCGGGCATGGACGCGGGTCCCTGTCCCGATGGGTGCGACGACGGCGTGCCCTGCACGGTGGACACCTGCGAAGACGACGGCTGCGTGTTCGATCCGGACGACGGACTCTGCGCCGGAGACGCGACCTGCGACCCGGTGCGCGGCTGCGTGGACATCGGGTGTCGCAACGACCGCGAGTGCGAAGACGGAGATCTCTGCAACGGCGAGGAGACCTGCGACCGCGCGACCGGTGTGTGCCAGCTTGGCGAGCCGCCCAGGTGCGACGACTCGGTGGACTGCACCGAGGACCGTTGCGATCCGGACACCGGTCGCTGCGAGAGCGAGACGATCGACGAGCGGTGCGACGACGGATTCGACTGCACGGTGAACCGCTGCCGTGCCGACGGCTGCGAGTTCCTGCCCCGAGATGGCCGCTGCGGCGACGACCTCTCCTGCACGATCGATCGCTGCGAGCCGGGGCTCGGCTGCGTGTTCGATCCGGACGACGACGCGTGCGACGACGGCGACGCATGCACCAGCGACATGTGCGGCGAGGACGGCTGCGCGTCGTTCTTGGAGGACGGCGACGGCGATGGCTTCCCGCCGAGCTCGCCGGCCGGGTGCGATCTCGAGAGCGACTGCGACGACGGCGATCCGCTGATCTACCCAGGCGCACCGGAACGCTGCAACGGACTCGACGACGACTGCGACGGCGCGTCCGAGACGCTGTGTTTCCCCGGCTCGACCACCCGGTGCACCGCGTGCGGCATCTTCCCCGGCGTGCGCCGATGCAACCCGTCGGGTTGCGGACAGAGCGCGTGCGGCGAGTTCGAAGTCGACACGATCTCCATCAACCCCGACTCGATGCTCTACACGCACGAGTGCGGCAGCGCCTGTGCACCGGACGATTGGTGTTACGTGGCCAGCGCCGGCACGCCTTCCTGTGCGGTGATCAGCGACGGCCCGCGCGCGCCGCTCCCGCCTGGCGCATACGAAGCGGAGTTCTTCTGGGGCGCCCGCGGCACCTGGACCTTCACCGTGTTCATCGACGGAATGGAAGTCGGCTCGGTCACCCAGTCGAACACCGAAGGCATGTTCCCCCGCACGATCGTCCCGTTCCGCGTCGACGCCTGCGGTGTGTTGAGCGTCCGGGTGTTCGGCGGAAACCGCATCCGCCTCTACGACACGACCTACCGCCGCGTCGGCGAGTAGCGCCGGCAGTCGACGCAATCGCCGCGGTTTGAGACAGTCCGGCGATGACGACCCTCCGCCTTTTGCTCGCGTCCGCTCTCATCTTCGCCGCCGGGTGCGCCGCCGACTGTCCGCCGCCGCCACCGGCCCCCGAGCCCACGCAGGGACAAGAGGTGGTCGAGCTGCCGCAGTCGATCGAACCCATCGCACCGACGATTCAGAACGCGTACGAAATCGTCTCGTTCACCTCCGAGGGCGTCACCACCGAGGTCGTCGCCGCGCTCCAAGCGCAGATGCCCGCCTGCTACCACGTGCACTGGCGGATCGGATTCGAAGACGACGCGGTCACGAGCCGGCTCGAGTTCCTGTGCGAGAGCGGCCGCACCGACGACTGGCTCTGCGACATCACGTTGACCGCTGGGCTCACCTGGCGGGAAGACGGCTACCACCTCGGGGGCGATGTGCGCGCGGAAGGCGAAGGCGAGAACTTCCACCACGAGCACATCCGCGTCGACCGCGCCGACGGAACGGTCGACGAACGCACCTCGTTCTCCCACCACCGCGAGCGCTGCAACATCGAGCTCTCCGGCGGCGACTGGACCGTGGTCCCGGGCGATCCTCCGAGCCTGATCACCCCAGCCGGCGAACGGGTCGCGCTGAGGCCCGTCGCGAACATGGACCGCTCCGACTACGAAGCCCTGGTGCGGGCGCGCCACGACCTGTAGGGGGAGTCGGGATCGGGATCGGCTTCGGGAGTCGGGATCGGCTTCGGTGTCTGCTTCGGGTTCGGCTTCGCACGGGCACGGGAACCGCGCCTACGGGATCGGTCCGAGGCACCTGGTTCCGAAGACTTGCTTCAGAAGGGCAGGGGCAGGGGCAAGGGCAAGGGCAAGGGAGCAGGCCTTTTGGCCTGCTAGCCCAGGAGGTCCGCGAAGGCTTCGGGGTTTGCGCAGATGGCGAAGGCGAGGCTCACGAGCAGGCCGATCGTCACGTAGAAGAGGTCCTTGCCGATGAGGCGGGCGACGTGGCGTTTGTCTCCGCCCGAGACGCCGCGGATGGCCATGCCGATTTCACGGCCGGCGAGCAGGCCGATGAAGACCCAGGTCGTGCTCATGGGCACGCCGGACTGGATCTTGAAGATGTAGAGCACCACGGCGTAGATGAGGTCGACGACGGTGGCGGCGCGGACGTCGGTGACGCGGGACTTAGCGTCGATGACATGCTGCACGCGGGCGCCGCCGAGCTTGAAGAGCAGGCCGAGACCCAAGAAGATGACGGTCGCGAAGGCGCCGAACTCGAGCCAGCTGAGCTGACGCGGGAGGTACACCGCGATGTTCGAGGCGTCCTGCATGAGCCACACGGACCAGAGGAGGCCCGTGGTGCCCCACTGCGCGACGCGCCAGGCCGGGTGGGCCGGGCCGCGCTCCTGGAACTTCTCGACGGCTTTCGAGACGAGCAGGAAGGCGATGATCGCGGAGCCGAACGCGACGCCGTAGCCGGCGAGGCTCTTCATCAGAACCTTGCCGATGCTGGCCGGCTCGGTCGCGAAACAGCTGAGGAGCAAAAACGTGGTCGACACCGGCATGCGCGCGCGGGTCAGCACCAGCAGGGCGACCGGCGCCGCGAGCTGCAGGTAGGTGAAGTTCATGGGCGTCGACTCGAAGCCCTTGGAGGCGAGCCGGCCGTAGGTGACGTCCCCCGAGTTCACCATGAAGCTGTAGCCGACCGTTGCGACGAAGATGCCTCCGATGAAGAGCCACAACATCCACCAGGGCTTGCCCTTGTTGGACGCGATGAACGTGCCCAGCGTCTGCACGCTGTCGTTGGCGACCGCGGAGTACCCGGCCAGCACGAAGCCGACCCATCGGGCGAGCTCTGCGTGCGGCGCGATGAACCCGAGCGAGATCAACATCACACCGATGAAGGCGATGAAGTTGCGCTCGGTTCGCCAGACGACGGCGATCCGCGATTCAGGGGCACTCGAGTCCCGGGTGGGGACAAGGGTGGGCGCAGGGACGGGTTGGGTCGTCACGCAGAGGACCTTGCGGTCCCCCTATGTGCCGCGCGTCACCATTGTGTGACAGCTCTGTGACGCGAGGCCGGGCGGGTGCGTCCCCTCACGCATTTGGGTCGGTCGAAGTGCGGCGCTGAACCCCAATCACCGACATGTAGGATCAGCTCGGGTGTCAGCCGATGGAACACATCCCGGCGTGGCGCGGGTTGAGCATGGCGATGCAGTTGGGTCCAGTGGGTTGGTCGGTGCTCGTGGTCTTGGCGCTCGGATGTGGCGGCGGAGATTCGAGCGAGCGCTCCCCGGAGCAGGAGAACGGTTCGGGCGATCACACGGTCCTCACTGAGACCGGAGCGGAGGAACAGACGTTGGGCGAAGCGCCTGCCGCGGAAGCTGCCGTCCCGGAAGACCCTGCCGTCCCGGAGGCTGCCGTCCCGGAAAACCCTGTCGCGGAGGACCCTGCGGTCGCGGAAGCGAATGCTGTCGCGGAAGTCGACGCAGTCGCGGAAGACGACGCGGCCGCGGTCGACCGCAGTGTCGCGGACGCGTCCCGGAGCATCGACGAAGACGCACCAGTCGCAGAGACCCGAGGAGATCTGGATGGCGACGGAGAAGTCGAAGCGGTCGCGTTCTTCGGCGATGGGTTGCTGCGGATCGGTCCCCACGAACTTCGCCTCCAGGTGCGGCAGAACCCAGCGCATGCGGAAGGCGATCGCCCCCGCACGGTGGAGGTGGTTCGGCTCGACCGGCGCCGAAACCTTCTGCTGCTCCGTCTTCCGCTGCAGCCCGACGAGGATTCTCCGGACCGGCTCGTGGTCGTGGCGGCGCATCGAGGAACCTACGCGGTGGCGTTCGAGATCACCGACGGGCGGGCGCCGCTGCGGTTTCCGGGCGACGGAACGATTCGCGTGCTCGAGACCCACCATGGGGCCTGTGAGCGGGCTGGGTTTCCGGAGCGCGTGCAGCCAGAAGAGGCCGTGCTTCGTTTGGGTCGCGATGGACGGTTCGTCGAGCGGCGCAGGCGGCCGGTGGGCCGGCGGCTGTTGTGCAGCGAGATCCCAGCGTGTCCATACGTCTACGTGATCGAGCCGGCCGGGCCGCGGCGCGTCGGCGAGATCCTCAGACATCTTCGAAGCGCGGCGCTCTACGACGAGCAGTCGTTGTCGCTCGGTCCGCCTGGGGCGCTCGCGGTTCGGTCGGGGGTGCTCGAGATCGAGCTGCGCGAAGAGAAGCGGGAGGTGACCTACCTCGACGCGGTGCACGTCGTGGTGGACGGACAGATCGTGCGTCCGACCGCGTGCGGTGCGGTGCCAACGGACGGGGACGGAGTGGAACAGACGTACTGCGACGCGGACCGAAGCTTTCATCGAATCGCGCAAGGCGAGGTCCTGCGCTTGCGTTTCGAGTTGCCCCCGCAGACGTCGTCCGACCCAGCCGCAGCGCCCGCTCTCTTGGTCGCGAGTGGCTACTACGTGCCGCTGCGCTGAGCGGTCTCCGCGCGCGAAACGGTCACTCCGACTCGCGGTCCGGCGTCTCTTCGGCCCCTTGGAGGAACAGACTCTCCAGCGATTGCCGCTGCGGCCGCACCGCGACCACGCGCGCGCCCGCAGTGAGCGCTGCCTGGAGCACCGACGCGACGCGGCTGTCCGGTGCGGTGACCATGAGCCGAGCTTCGGTCGCTTCGACTTCGAGCGCGGTGTCGTCTTGCAGCTCGGCGCGCAGGGTCTCGCCGACTGCGCCGAGTTCGATCTCGCTGCGCGGGTCGCCGGCGGAGAGGAGCTCGCTGAGTTTGCCGCGGGCGGTGACTTTGCCGCGCTGCAGAATCACGACCCGGTCGCAGAGCATCTCGACGTCGCTGAGGATGTGGCTGGTGAAGACGAGCGTCTTGCCGCGCTTCTTCTCTTCGAGCAGCAAGTCGCGGATCTCTTTGCGGCCGATCGGGTCGAGCCCGCTCATCGGCTCGTCGAGGACCAGCACTTCTGGATCGTGCAAGAGCGCTTGGGCGAGCCCGACCCGCTGCATCATGCCCTTCGAGAACTTACCGATCGGCCGACCGCGCGCGTGGTCGAGGCCGACTTGGGAGAGCAGCTGATCCGAACGTTTCTTGCGTTCGGTCGACGTCATGCCGACGAGGCGGCCACACAGATCCAGGAACTCTTCTGGCTTAAGGTACTGATAGATGTACGGGTTCTCCGGCATGTAGCCGACCCGGAACATCGACTCGCGCCGGTCGGGCGAGAGGCCGAAGATCTTCACGCTGCCTTCGGTCGGAAAGACGAGGCGCAAAAGGCACTTGATGGTGGTCGTCTTGCCGGCGCCGTTCGGTCCGAGCAGGCCGAAGATCTCGCCTTCGCGCACCCGGAAGTCGACCCCGCGGACCGCTTCGACCTTCTTGCGGAAGAACCCGATGCGGAACGTCTTCTTCAGGCCTTCCACCTCGAGGACGCACTTGCGGTCCTCGGCGCGGTCCTGGGACGTCGTCTCCACGCTCACGAAGGACTCTCTACCAAGTTCCTCACCCGGCCAAAAGTTCCGAGACGACTTCGACGACGGTCGCGCAGTCGTCTTCGGTCATCTGCGGGAAGAGGGGGAGCGCGATGCCGCGCTCGGCGATGTCCTCGGCCACCGGCAGCGACGCGCCACCGATGCAGGACCCGGTGGTCGGCACCTTGGAGAGCGCGTAGCTGAGCGCGCCGATCTGCACGCCTTTCTCGCGGGCGGCGGCGATGAGCGCGGCTTTGTCGGTGCCGGCGGGCAACAGGGCACCGAGGGTCTGTTCGTTGGGTGCGGCGCCGGTGGCGGGGCGCTGAAACACCAGGGTCGGTAGGCCGGCTCGGATGGTCTCGGCGTGCGCGCGGCGGAGCGCGACGACGGTCTCGAGCCGCTCCATCTGGGCTTCGCCGATGGCGGCCTGGATGTCGGTGAGGCGGTGGTTCGACGACGGATGGAGGAACTCGCCGGGTCCGGTCTGCCCGTGGTTGCGTCGCGCGCGCAGCTCGTCGGCGAGGTCGCGATCGTCGGTGACGACGATGCCGCCCTCTCCGGTGGTGAGCACTTTGCGCGGGTGGAAGCTGAGGGTGGCGAGGCGGCCGAGTTTTCCGGCGGGCCGGCCATCGTCCATCGTGGAGCCGAGTGAACAGGCGGCGTCTTCCACGAGCGGCACGCCGAGCTGCTCGAGGGAGGTCCGGACCGGCGCGCCGAACTGATCGATGACGATCGCAGCGCGGGTGCGGTCGGTGACGGCCGCCGCCATCGTCTGGGGCGTCGCGTTCCACTCGTCGGGGTCCACGTCGACCAGCACCGGGGTCGCGCCGAGGGTGAGGATCGCGTGGGCGGGCGAAGGCCAGGTCAGGCCCGGACAGAGCACTTCGTCCCCAGGTCCGATGCCCAGGGCTTTCAGTCCGAGCACCAGGGCGCCGGTGCCGTTGTCGACCGCGATGGCGTGCGCGCGCCCAGTCTTCTGGGCGACGAGCGCCTCGAACGCGGCCACCCGCACACCCTGCACGAGCATGCCGGAGCGCAGCACCTCCGTGACCGCGCGGATCTCCTCGTCTCCCATCCAGGGGCGCGTGAGCGGAATCATCCGCGCAACATACACGGGCCCTCCGTGGACATGCAGGGACACCGTCCAGACCAACCTCGAACCATGCCTCGATCTGGGCGGACATCCGGACAATTCACTGTGAATTCACGAGGTTGTGAGCGTGCTGTCGCAAGGTCACCAAGCTGAACGACGCACGTCACAGGACTGTTGCACAGCGAGAGGACAAGGCCGGCATGACCCAATCGATCGCGTTGCTCGTCTCGCTTGCCTGGGTGGGCGCGTGGTGCGCCGCGCCGGTGCGCGCGCAGGATGCGGAAGTGGTGGCGGACGCGGATGCTGACGCGGAAGCTGTCGCCGAAACCGACGCGGAAGCCGAAGCCGAAACCGACGCCGAAGCCGAAGCCGACGCCGATGCCGAAGCCGAAGCCGACGCCGAAGCCGAAGCGGACGCCGATGCCGAAGCCGACGCGGAGGCCGAAGCCGACGCCGAAGCCGAAGCCGAAGCCGAAGCCGAAGCCGACGCCGATGCCGAAGCCGACGCCGATGCCGACACCGACACCGACTCTGACGCCGATGGCGTGAACCCGCTCTTGCCGCCGGGCGATGCGGCGCAGCAGGAGGACCGGCCGATCAGCATCGACCAGTTCGTGTACCGGCCGGGGTCGGGGATCCGGATCCGCAGCGTCGACGGGGACTTCGCGCTCACGATGCAGGTGCGGGTGCAGGCCGAGTGGACGGCGCAGTCGAACGACGACGGTTGGCAGAACCGGTTTCGGATTCGGCGGGCGCGGCTCAAGATGGGTGGGCACGCGTTCGGGCCGAACGTTCGGTACAAACTCGAGCTCGCGTTCTCACCGAACGACGGCGGCGTCGGCGACGATCTGCTCGACGGAGGCCCGCGCTTCACCCCGCTGCTCGACGCGTACATCGGCATCTACCACCTGCGGGATTTCCGAGTCCGCTTCGGCCAGATGAAGGTGCCATCCAACCGCCAGCGGGTGACGTCCTCGGCCGACATGCAGCTGGTCGATCGGTCGATCTTCAACTCGGAGTTCAACCTCGACCGCGACGTCGGCTTCGATCTGTCGAGCGACGATCTCTTCGGCATCGACATGCTGCGCTACCGGCTCGGCGCGTTCATCGGACGCGGTCGCGACTCCCAGGGCTTCGACGACTTCGGTCTGCTCTACACCGCGCGGATCGAAGTGCATCCGTTCGGCACCTTCGACGACGACTCCGGCGAAGCCGACTTCGAACGCGGCGCACCGCGGCTCGCCCTCGCCGCCGGCTACGCGTACGTGGACCGCGCGCGCGGCAACCGCGGCATCCTCGGCAGTGCGCCAGAGGACGGCGGCACCACCGACATGCACGTCTTCTACGCGGACGCCCTCTTCTTCGCGCGCGGCGCGTCGGTGCTCTTCGAAGCGGGCTACCGCGACGGCACCCGCAACCCTGGCGACGAAGTCGACGAGATGGGCAACCCGATCGAGGTGGAGCTCCCGCGCAACGGCTGGGGCACCCACCTGCAGGTCGGCTACCTCTTGCCGCGCCTGCCGCTGGAAGTCGCCGGCCGCTACAGCCGAGTGCGCGGCCGGGGCGACGACACCGAGACCTCGCTCGGCTCGCGCGAAGAGATCAGCGGGGGCCTGAACTACTACTTCGGCCGCAGCGCCTACAAACTCCAGGTCGACTACGGCTACCTCTGGCGCGACGCGATCGAAGACGGCCAACACCGAGTCCGCGCGCTGTTGCAGTTGGCGCTCTGAGCAGCCCGAAGCGAACGCCGGCCGGGCGTCCCCTTGCCCCTGCCGTTGCCCCTGCGTGCTCCAATCCGCCGCCACTCATTGTCCCAGTCGAAGCAGTTCCAGAGCATCAACCGCCGCTCGGACGCGATCAACAGAACTCACGTCTGATCCTCGATGGCGAGGACGAGGACGCACACGGGTGTACGTGCACGAAGGCCGGGCCTACAGCCCGACCCTTTGAAGACGCCGGCTAGGTGGTCGCTTGTTTCAGGTCTTCGGCGGTGACGGTTTGGCCGTCGCAGAGGAGGAAGATGGCGCGTTCCATCACCCGGTCGAGTTCGCGGAAGTTGCCGGGCCAGGGGTACTTCTTGAGGGCTTCGATCGCGTCGTCGGTGAGGACGAGGTCGTTGTCCTCGGCGTCGGTGGTGGTGGTCAACGTGCGAGACACGCCGTGGAGTTGCAGCAGGCGGTTGCCGGCCCAGAGCGCGGCCCGAGGCACGTCGCTGGCGCGCTCGCGGAGCGGCGGGATGGTCAGCTCGATGCGGGAGAGGCGGAAGTAGAAGTCGTGCCGGAACTCGCCGGCGGCGACCGAGGCGCTGAGATCGTGGTCGGTGGCGCCGATCACCGTGACGTTGCAGGGCTGCGGCTCTTCGTCGTCGTTGCGGCGGTAGCGGCCGCGCAGCACCGGGGAGAGCCGCGCTTGGATCTCGCGCGGCAAGGTCGCGATCTCATCCAAGAAGAGGGTGCCTCCGTCGGCGCGCGCGATGGCGCCGCGGCGGGTCTTGGTGCCGAACAGATGCAGCGCGAGCACCGCCGGATCGCGTCCGCCGGTGGGCATCTTCACGAAGGGTGCGTCGCCGCCTGGGTGCATCGCTTGGTGCAGCGCGCGGGCGAGGCCTTCTTTGCCGGTGCCGGGTTCGCCGAAGAGCAGCGCGTGGGTCTGGTAGGGCGCGTCGAGCAAGCGCTCGATGACATCCAGGATGGCTTGGGTGTCGGGGTGCGCGCCTCGGTACATGAGCACGAGGCGAAGCCAGTCGCGGAGGCCAGGAAGGGAAGCAGGCATGGGGACGCTGGTATAGCCTTTTGCCATGACCGCACCAACCATCGATCCGCAGCAGGCACTCGAGAAGATGGAGGACGAGGACTACGCGTACATCGACGTGCGCACCGTGCTCGAGTTCGACGCCGGCCACCCGGAGGGGGCCTACAACGTGCCGTGGTTGATCCAGATGCCAGGCAGCAAAGTCCCGAACGACGCGTTCCTCGCGGTGATGAAGAAGACCTTCCCGCTCGACGCGAAACTCATCGTCGGGTGCCAGGCTGGCGGCCGCAGCGCGAAGGCGGCGGCGGCGCTGGTCGATGCTGGGTTCACCGGGGTGCTCGATCAGTGCGCGGGGTACGGCGGCCGCAAGGGCGCGTTCGGTCAGACCGAAGAAGCCGGGTGGCAGGCGAGCGGGCTGCCGGTCGCGATCGAGGCTGAGGATGGCCGGAGCTGGGCGGCGCTGAGCGAAGCAGAGGGAGGAAGCAAGTGAAGATCTACGACCTGGTGTTGCACCCGAGCGACCCGACGGTGGTGCGGGTGGGGTGCGACTTCGACGCGCGCACCACGGAGCTCGTGCGGTACGACCTGACCGCGAAGGGTCTCGTGGAAACGGGATCAGCGGTGGTGGAGGGACTGCTCCGCGATCCCGATCCGGCCGACGACGGTTTCGTGGTGTGGGCGATGCCGGTCCGCGAGTGGGGCGCGCCAGTCTTGATGCAGCGGGTGGACTGGGACCTGAAGGTGGCGGAGTCGGTCGAGATCCGGCGGCCGAAGCTCGGCCTGATGCGCGGCGCCTACGACCGCCGCCGCAACCTCGCGATCTTGGATCGGTCGTTCCCGGAGTCCGGCTTCGGTGATGCGCTCGTGCTCGGTAGCGAGACGCTTGCGGGGTTTGCGGAGACCACTGCCGAGGTCGGCGGGGTGCCGCTGGTCTCGCACATGCCCTGCGCGGCTTTTGAGAAGAATGGGGTTCGCGTGGCGGTGATGCACACCGATCAAGGCGGCGCCGAAGTGCACGTGCTGGCGGTGCTCGACGAGGGCGCGGTCGGCGGCGGCGTGCAGCTCGGGAAGCTGACCGAGCTGGCGAGCGCACAGATCCTCGACGACGCGTGCGTGGGTTCGCTGCACTTCTGGGGCAACGAGATCGTGGTGGTCTCCGTCGACACGTATGTGACGGATACGAAGGTTGGCGTGTACGACCTTGGCGGCGAAGGCGCGCGCTTCGTGTGCGAACTTCAGACCGGCATCGACTGGGACCAACTCGCCGAAGAGGGGCTCTCGCTCGACGAAGAAGAGGTGTCGATGCAGCTCGGCAACGGCCGCACCGTCAGCGCGCACCGAGACGACGTGCTCTGGGTCGGTGGCTTCCGCAGCGTGGTCGCGGTCGATCTCTACAGCGGCAAGACGACCGACAAACACGACGTGCCGGTGAAGGGGTTCGTCAGCCACGTGATCGCGGCGGAAGGCGTGCTCGTGGCGATGGACACGCTGGGGCAGCTGGAGGTGGTGCGGAGCTGACCGCGCAAGCCGAGGCCTAGGCCGAAGCCGAAGCCGAAGCCGAAGCCGACTCCGAGTCCGACGCCGACACGGAAGCCGCTTCCGTTGCCTCGTTCAGTTCTTGGTCAGCGTGCCGCTGTTGCGTTCGCGGTAGCGTTTCGCAGGGCGGATGCCCGGCGCGAGGAGCGAGGGGGTGACTTCGCTGCTCGGGAACATCTGCACGTAGGCGGGTTCGTCGGGGCAGCGGTCGACGACGGAGCGTTCGAGGATCATCGAGTTGTACTGCTCGGCCGCGAGCTCGGGCGTGTTGCTGTTGAGCACGACCTCGAGGCCGTACTTGCGGGCTTGGCGTCGCAGGCCAGGCACGCTCGATTCGTAGGGTGTCCAGTTGTCGGCGCTGCAGCCGTTCTCGCTGCAGCCGAAGACGCCGCGTTCGCCGTACGCGAAGAGCGTCTGGTTGCCGGTGGTGTGTCCGATGGTGCGGAGCAAGAGGCAGCCTTCGCCGAGCGCGAGGTCGGCGTTCGTGCGGATCACGCGGGACTCCGGCACGCCGCGTTTGCCGTCTTCGACGAACCATGCGCGCTGCATCGGGTGCAGCTCGTCCCAGTCGTTCCACTCGGCTTCGGGCGCGAGCAGGAGCGCGTTCGGGAACCGAGCCTTCCACATCGAGCCATCGGGCTCGGGCACGTTGCTGCCGAGCAAGGGCCGAAGGTCCTGGGTGTGGAAGTGATCGAACGCGATCACGTCGATGTCTTCGGCGCGCATGCCGAGCGCGGCGAGCTGCACGTCGAGCTGGCCGGACTGTTTGGCGAGCAGTTTCCGCCCGAGGTCCGGGTTCGGCATCATCGCGAGCATCTGCGCGAAGAACGGCGTCGCTTCCGAGGCGACGTAGTCGGTCGGGTTGAAGAGCATGTTCTTGAGCCCTTCGTCGGTTCGGATCTGGAGCAGCAACGCGCGGTGGTTGAGCTGCACGTAGGGGATGGGCAGCGGCACCGCGTGGTTGAACGCGAACGCGGTCGGATAGAGCAGCGTCGAGAGGTCGAAGGTGTGCACCGCGTGGATGCGCGGGCCCGAGCGCAGGTCGTCTCCGAGTGCGCGTCCGATGCGCCGGTACGCCTTGAGGCGGGGTCCGGTGGCGGAGAGGGTCCGGGCGTCGTCGAGGTCGTGAACCGACCGCACCCAGGGAAGACGAGAATCCACGGGGTCACCGATGCGCATGCCCGATGGTGGATCAGCTGGCCGAAGAACGCACCCCATCCCACTTTCCTTTGCACCCGATTGCCCACACGCTGCGTCGCATGCACGAGCTCATCACGATCAAGATCTCCCACTACTGCGAGAAGGCCCGCTGGGCGCTCGACCGTGGGGGCGTCGCGTACCGGGAGCACGGCTACATGCCGGCGTTCCATTTCCCGTTCGCGGCGCGCGCGCTTCTTGGGACCGGCAACGGAGCGACCGATGGCACTTCGACGCGTTTCTCGACGCCGCTCTTGGTCGGCCAAGGCGGCAGCCGCTGGGCCGACAGCACCGAGATCGCCCGTTACGCGGATCCGAGCTTGTTCGAGCTCGAGGAGGCCGAGGCACTCGACCGGCACTTCTCGGAGAACCTCGGCGCCCACACCCGGCGCATCGTCTACTGGTACGCGCTGCCGGATCGGCCGCGGCTCGAGCGGCTGGCGCGGGAGAACGTCGGGGCCACGCAGGCGCGGCTCTTCGTCACTGCGCTCCCGGTGCTGGAGAAGGTGCTCCGCAAGTCGCTGCGCATCACCGAGGAGGGCTGCGCGCGCTCCGTGCAGAAGGTGGACGCGATCGCGGACGAGGTCGCCGAGCGGCTCTCGGATGGTCGCCGTTACCTGGTCGGCGATCGGTTCACCATCGCGGATCTGAGCTTCGCGTCGCTCTTCTCCATCGTGGTCATGCCGCCGGAGTACGGCGCCACCCTGATGCGCCCAGAAGAGCTCGACGGCGGATTGCGCGCGCACGTGGAGCGGTACCGCGCCCATCCGGCTGGGCAGTTCGCGCTCCGCATGTTCCGCGAGCACCGCGCCGAGCGCGCCCAGCGCGCCGCATAGGCCGCTACAGCCCTTCGAGCGCCAGCTTGTTCTTCGCGGCTTTGCCGATCTCGAGTTGCCCGTGGGAGCCGACAACCGGGCCGTCGACTTGTCAGAAACGCACTCCTGCGGCATGGCGGGGTCCGTGAGCGAGCCTGTCAGCGAGGTGGCCGACCATGCCACCGACGAAGCTCCGTCCCGGCCGCGGACGGGACCCGTGGCGGGGTTGCTCAAAGCGATGCGTCCGCACCAGTGGGTGAAGAACGCATTCGTGGTCGCGCCGCTCGTGTTCGCCAAGGGGCTCGGCGACGTCGAGATGATGACGAGGAGCGCCATCGCGTTTGGCCTCTTCTCGTTTGCGGCCAGCTCGATCTACTTGATGAACGACCTGGCGGACGTCGAGTCCGACCGGGCGCACGCGACCAAGCGCCACCGGCCGATCGCCGCTGGCGTGGTCAGCGTGCAGGCCGCCAAGATCGCCACCGGCGTCTTGATGTTGGCAGCGTGCACCGGTGCGTTTTTGCTCGGGCCCTGGGTGCTTGGGGCGATCGCCGGCTACATCGTGCTGCAGGTCGCCTACACGTTCTCGCTCAAGCGGGTGCCGTACGTCGACGTGCTCTGCATCGCGGCGGGGTTCGAGCTGCGGGTGCTCTGCGGGAGCTTCGCGCTCGCGGTGCGGCCCTCCGTCTACTTGTTGGTGGTCACGCTGCTGCTCAGCCTCTTTCTCGGGTTCGGCAAACGCATGCACGAGCTCCGTCAATCCCAGGCGAGCGGCAAAGCTGGCAAGACCCGCAAGGTGCTCGAGAAGTACAGCGACAAGACCTTGATGGTGTTGCTGCAGCTGACGGCGCTCGCGACCACGCTGACCTACGTGCTCTACACGCTTGACCCGACCACGCGCGCGTTCTTCGGCACCGACTACCTCGCGGGCACCATCGTCTTCGCGGAATTCGGGGTGATCCGGTTTTTGGATCTGGTGCGGAACAAGTCGGACGCGGACAGCCCGACCGAGCAGATGCTGAAAGACTGGCCCTTCCTGCTCAACCTCGCGATGTGGGCCATCGCCGTCGTCGTCGTCATCTACGTGACTTGAGTTTGCTGCCACACGGGCCTGGCTCGCTTCGCGAGGCTGGTGTGCACGCGTGCGCGGCTCAGGGGGAGAGGTATGGTGGGCGGTGGCTGAGGAGTTGATCGAACCGCCCGATGCTGGGGCGACGTTGGCTCGGGCGACGCTTTGGACGCTGGCCGCGGTAGGCGCAGGGCTCGGCATGCAGGTGGTGATGTCGCTCGGGCGATCCATCAGCAAAGACATGGCGTGGATCGACGCGTTCGCGGAGCTGTCGGCGCGCCCGTTCGGTCAGATGCTCACGCAGATGTTTGGCTACGGCGGGGTGCTGCTCGCGGTCACGATCCTCGCGGGCCGCCAGACCGTGATCCATTTGCGGGCGCGCACGACGACGGTCGCGTTTGCGGTGGTGCTTGGGGTGGCGCTTCAGTTTCCGCTCGCGGAACTCTCGAACACCACGCGCATGATCTTTGGCTACGACCCGGCGCGGTTGATCCAGCTTCGGTACATCCTCGAGCCCACCGACCCGGTTCGGGGCGCGCTCACCGTCTTCGCGCTGGTGGTCGGCGCCCCGATCCTAGAAGAAGCGTTCTTCCGTGGGCTGCTGCTCGCCAAGCTGCGCATCCGCTACGGCGCGGTGGGCGCGGTCGTGTACAGCGCGCTCTTCTTCGGGGTGGTGCACTTTCGGCTCGAGGCCGCGGTGCCCGCGCTCGTGGCCGGGCTGCTGCTCGGAGCCATCCGCCTGCGCAGCGTCACGATCCTGCCCTGCATCGTGATCCACGCGGCGCACAACGCGGTGCCGCTCTTGTTGCCATCGCGCCTGCTCGAGGTCCCCGGCCTCAACTCCACCGCGCCCGGCCTCGGCCACGTCCCGGTGCTGCTGCTCGTGGTCTCGACCTTCGTGGCACTCGCCGCCGCCGCTGGCCTCGTCGCCTCCGAAGCCAAAGAGATCGACGCCACAGCCAGCTGAGTCGCCACGGGCCGCCCGACCCGGTAGAACGTTTGCATGAATCTGCTCGAGGTCTCCGACGCGCTCTGGACCGGGGAGCGCAGCATCGACGGGGATCCGGTCACCTCGATGATGCTCGGCTTCGGGGAGATCGAACCGGGCGTCGGCTACTTCGCGTCGCTCGGGAACGTCTCCGCGATCGAGACCGCGAAGGGGCTCTTGCTCGTCGACACGAGCTCGCTCTTCACGGGGCCGCTCGCGAAGTCGTCGATCGAAGGGTGGAGCTCCGAGCCGCTCCACACCGTCGTCTACACCCACGGCCACGTCGACCACGTGATGGGGATTGGCGCGTGGGGCGACACCTCCGGCGTGCAGGTGCTGGCGCATGAGAACTGCCCGCGCCGGTTCGACCGCTACAAGCGCACCGCGGGCTACAACGGGCGCATCAACGCGCGTCAGTTCCGGACGCCAGGCTTGCAGTGGCCGACCGACTACCGTTACCCGGACGAGACCCTGAGCGACCACCGCACGCTCGAGCTCGGGGGCGAGACGTTCGAGCTCCACCACGACCGTGGCGAGACCGACGACCACGTGTGGATGTGGTGGCCAGATCGACGGCTGCTCTGCACCGGAGATCTCTTCATCTGGGCGTCGCCCAACTGCGGCAACCCGCAGAAAGCGCAGCGCTACCCCTGGGAGTGGGCGTGTGCGCTGCGCAAGATGGCGGCGCTGCGGCCGAAGACGCTCCTGCCCGGACACGGGGTTCCGATCGTCGGCGAAGACCGGGTCGAGCGGGCCCTCACCGAGACGGCGGAGCTGCTCGAGTCGCTGTGCGAACAGGTGCTGGCGAAGATGAACGAAGGCGCACCGCTCGCGGAGATCGTGCACAGCGTCGAAGCGCCGGAACACCTCTTGGCGCGGCCGTACTTGCGGCCGATCTACGACGAACCGGAGTTCGTGGTGCAGAACCTCTGGCGGCTTTGGGGCGGCTGGTGGGACGGCGATCCCTCGTCGCTCAAGCCGGCTGCGCCGGACAAGTTGGCTGCGGAGATCGCAGCGCTGGCCGGGGGTGCGTCGGTGCTCATCGAACGCGCGACCGCGCTGAGCGAAGCGGGCGACCACCGGCTCGCGTGTCATCTGGCGGAGATGGCGGTGCGCGCGTCGGACGATGCGGCGATCCGGAAGCGCCGCGGCGAGATCTACGCCAAGCGGTCCCAGACCGAACGCAGCTTGATGGCGCGCAGCATTTTCCGAGCCGCGTCGGAGGACTGACGGCCACGCGCGGGAGCGGAGAGCGGCGGGAGCGGGAGCGGAAAGCGGAAGCGGGAGCGGAAGCGGAAAGCGGAAAGCGGAAACGGAAGCGGCAGCGGAAGCGGAAGCGGAAGCGGCAGCGCCAGCGGACGCGGCAGCGGAATCCGACGCCGAAGCCGAAGCCGAAGCCGAAGCCGAAGCCGATCCCGAAGCCGAAGCCGATCCCGAAGCCGAATCCGAATCCGAAGCCGATCCCGAAGCCGAAGCCGAATCCGAAGCCGAATCCGAAGCCGATCCCGAATCCGACGCCGAAGCCGATCCCGAAGCCGATCCCGAACCCGAAGCCGAAACCGTGGTCAGGTCGCGAGCGGGGCGGGGCAGGCGACGCCGGTGCCGCCGAGGCCGCAGTAGCCGCCGGGGTTCTTGCCGAGGTACTGCTGGTGGTAGGCCTCGGCGTAGTAGAAGGCGCCGGCGTCTTTGATCTCGGTGGTGATCGCGCCGTGTCCGGCTTCGGTCAGCTTGGTCTGGTACGCGTCGCGGACCGACTCGGCCGTCTTTCGCTGTTCGGCGCCAAAGACGTAGATGCCGCTGCGGTACTGGGTGCCGACGTCGTTGCCCTGCGCCATGCCCTGGGTTGGGTCGTGGCTCTCGAAGAAGATGCGGACGAGCGCGTCGAACGAGATCGTCGCGGGATCGAACACGACTTGCACGACTTCGTTGTGGCCGGTGCGACCGGAGCACACCTCTTCGTAGGTCGCGTTCTGCGTGTAGCCAGCGGAGTAGCCGACCTGGGTCGAGTACACGCCCGAGTCGATCTGCCAGAACTTCCGCTCGGCGCCCCAGAAGCACCCGAGCCCGAACATCGCGACCTCGTGCCCTTCGGGCCACGGAGGCGAGAGCCGGGTGCCGAGCACGAAGTGTTTCTCGGGGACGGGGATCGCTTCGGTGCGGCCAGGCAGCGCGTCGGCGGGGGTGGGCATCTGGGTCTTCATCTTCTTGAACGCTCCGAACATGCACCCATCGTAGAGCAGTGCGGGCCGATGGGTAGCGCGGGCGCGTGCGCAACTTCACGCCCGGCGGACCCGCGCGGACGTGCGACGCTCAAGCCATGTGGAAGCTCGGTGCGCCGGAAGCCAGCTGGACGGGGACGTTGCTCGGCACGGACGTGGTGGTCTCGTACGACGGGCCGACGCCCCCGGACGCGGCGGCGGTGGACGAGGCGCTGACGCTCCAGGCGGTGCCGCCGGACCTCTTGGATGTCTGGGCGACCGCGATCGTGGCGCGCGAAGACGTCGACGCACGATTGCGCGATGGCACGCTGCGAGATCCGAGGTGGCGCCGGGCGCTGGTGAAGGCGCTCGTCGCGCGGGGCGGGCGGACGATCGATCCGCTCGGCAACATCGCGCACCCGGAACGCTTCGACCTGGATCCAGACCGCGGCCCAGAGACCCAGACGACAGCGCAGATCCAGTGCACCCAGATGATCCGGCGCGGCGACGCACTCCTGTTGCTCATGTACGACCGGGAGAAGGATCGGCACTGGCTCGCCTGGTGGAACGAGGGCGCGGTGTCGCGAACGCTCGACCTGCCGATGTCGCCGAACTGGCGGTTGGCGCTGCTCGAGCCGATTCGCGATGCGGAGAACGCGGAGATCGCGGTGTGCGCGTTTCTCAACGGGCGGCTCAGCCTCTTCGTCGCGCACTTCGATGGGACCCCGATCGGCACCGCGTTCGTGGAGCTCTACCCGACGGATCCGACAGAGCCGCACCGCAACGGCGGCGCCACGTTCGAGTTCTTCGAGCGCCGCGGAGACACGCTCGTGTTGTTCGGCCGAAAGGAGATCGTCGAGGTGCCGCTGCACCTGGATTCGGCCGCGGTCCCGAGCTGCGAGCCGCCCACCCGACACGCGGCGCTGTCTCTCCGAAACGCAGTGCGGGCGGCCGGGCAGGATGGATTCGATTCGGCCAGCGCGCGCATTGCGATCGGAGAGGCGGGGTTGCTCCGCGGCTACGAGCCGCTCGTGATCGATGGCTGGCTCGTGAGTTGCGGTCCGGAGCCGCGCAACACGGAGGAGTGCACGCTGCACTGGCTGCACCTGGCGACGGGGGAACACCAGGTGTACCGCTTCCTCGCGGCGCGGGGTTGGACGGTGCACCGCAACGCGCTCTACTTCACCAACGCGAAAGGGCTCTCGGTCAGCCGGCCCCACGAGCCGCCCGAGCTGCTCTGCGCACGCGGAGACCTGATGACCGTCGCTTCCGCAGGCGCGAATCCCGGCTGTCTGCTCGTCGGTGCGAAGACGGGCGTTGAGCGCTTCGACGCCGAAGGCGCGCCCCTCGGGGTGGTCCCGCTTCCAGACGGGGTGTCCTACCAGACGTGCGTGCGCTTCGGCGAGGGCGCGATCTTCGGCTACGGCGCGTGGGCCTACGTGGGTTCGGAAGGGTTGCTCGCGTGTGGGGAGAAGTCGGGGAGTCTCCAGGTGGGCCACCTCCCCGGCCATCTGTACGGCTGGCCCGCGGCGTCTCACATGCGCGCCGGGCACACCCTCTTTCGCGCGGGTGCGGGCGGGTCGCTTCAGCGGACCGAGCTTCCGTTCGACTTCGTCATCGATTGGCAGTGCGAGACCGCGGCGCTGCTGCGGCCGACCTCGGTCGGGTTCGAGTCGCCGCCGCGGGGTTTGTTCTGGGTGGGCGGAGGCGACGTCGTCCGGCTCTTGAGCGAGAGCGAGGAACACATGGAACAACTGCTCGCGCCCAGCCGCACGCCCTACCCGCACGCGGTGGTGCGGCGTGGCTTCGCGGACGATCGCGGCGTGTGGCTGTGCAGTCGGCGCTTCGATGCGCTGCATCGGTGGCAACCGGCCAAGGCCATGGCCGACAGCGGAAGCATGGACGACGCGCTGGCGTTTCTCGGCGAACCCCTGGCCCGTGAGGCGCCCCCATGGCTCGCGCCCGCCCCGGTGGTGCGCCATCGCAAGGAGCGCAAGACGGGGTTTCAGACCCACAACCCGCGGGACGATTGGCCCCTGCCCGGGCTCTTGGTCGACGACGCGGTCGTCGTCTGCACCGAGTGTGCGTACGGCGGCACCTGGGGTGTGGTGGAGGATGCGGCGGTGCGGCTCGAGCGCGGTGGTCAGGCGCTGCTCGTCGACTGCGAGCTCGTGCAGGGCGGGGTGCGGGTCAGTGGCCGCTCCACGCTCATCCTCGTGCGGTGCACGAGCAAGGAACCGATCTGGGTCGAAGCCGGGTCGCACGTCGTGCTGCTGGATTGCGATCCCGAGAAGAGCGCGACGATCGGCGACGGGGTCGTGGTGCGCGCCAGGACACCGAACGTCCGGTGAGTCGATGGCGCGCGAGGACACCGAACGTATGAGTCGCTGGCGCGCGGAGCCCGGTTCGGGATGGACTGGTGGGGGACTGGCGCTCGCGATGGCGCCGCTGCTCGGCGGGTTGGTTTACGCCGCGTGGTTCCCGCATTCTGCGGGCGCCGGCACGCTGCGCGCGCTGCTCTCGATGTTCTGTCATCAGGAGCCGAGCCGATGTTTCTGGGTCGCAGGCGCGCCGATGTGTCTCTGTCATCGGTGCGTCGGGATCTATGCTGGGATCGCGCTTGGGGCCCTGTGCACTGCGGCGGTGCGCCGGTCCTGGCCGGTGGCCGACCCCGCCCACTGGAAACCGTGGCTGCTCTTCGCGGCGCCCATCTTCGTGCACGTGCTCGTGCCCGCGGGTCACGCACTCGACGCGTGGTGGTTGCAACTCGGGACGGGCGCCCTGTTCGGAGTCTGGGCGGGGCACGCGCTCTCGGTGGCGTTCGCGCGCATCGTCCGCACGCCGCGTGCTTCGGGTTGACGGGGACGAGCCGCCGAGCGCGATCAAAGCGCTGATCCGTCCACGCGGCGAGCGCGATCGAAGCCGACCCGACCGCTGATCCGTCGACGCGGCGACCGTGCCCCAGCGCCGCTTCCTACCGCCCCCGACCGAAGTCCGGCATTCTGTGGGGGTGAGGTGTTCCTGGGTGCTGGGGTACGTCGCGATGGCCATGGCCGTCGGGTGCAGTTCTCCGTCCCGCGAATTGCTGGTCGACCTGCGGACCGATCTCGTGCCGGTCGCGGAGTGGCGGTTTCTGGAGATCGAGGTCGAGGGCGACCGAACCGAGACGGTCGTCGCGACCGGAGACGCCGATTGGATCGCGGGCGTGCGGGTGGCGCACTTCTTCGATCCGCCCGAACTCTCCAACGTCTCGCTTCGGTTCTACGACGACGTGGACCGTCGGCTGGTGTTCGAACGTCGGGTCGCGGTCACCGTAGAGGGCGTGACGGCGAGCACCGTCACCATCACCCGCAGCTGCGTCGGTCAGACTTGCCCGGGTGCGGGCGACGCATTCGACGCGACCGAATGCGTGGGCGGTCGCTGCGTGCCTGAGGCGTGTGTCGAAGGCGACGAACCGAGCTGCGATCCCGAGTGTGCGACCGACGTTCAATGCATGGCCACCCAGCTGTGTGTGCGCGCGGTGTGCCGGGCCGGGGTGTGCCTGCAAGAGCCGCTGGTCGGTGCCTGTCTCTCCGGTCAGTACTGCGATCCGGAGCTGGGGTGCCGAGACTTCGAGGTGCGTGCGGACGCCGGCACGTCGGACGCCGGCGCGGACGGTGGCACGGATGGGGGCACGGACGGTGGCACGGATGGGGGCACGGACGGGGGCACGGACGGCGGCACGGACGGCGGCATCGACGGTGGCCCGATGGGATTCGACACCGGTGGGTGCACCGCGCCGATCTCCATGCGCTTCGACAGCAGCATCGGGCCCGAAGACATGTCGCTCTCCCGGCCGCGGGACGAGATGGCGGGCGCGTGCGATCTGATCCGCACGCCGGTGACGCGGCAGTACGAGGGCTATGCGATTTGCAACGACCGCGCAGTCGACGTGACCTGCACCATCGACATGATCGGCGACTTCGAGAACGACGCGTGGCTCGACGATCCCTTCCTGGTGCTCTACCGCGGCGCGACACTACCCGCCGACACCAACGACGCCGCGACGTGCCTGGCCGCGAACGACGACGGCGGCGACCTGGTCGACGCGCGCATCGTGCACACCCTGCGTCCTGGCGAGGCGGTCTACGCGGTGGCGAGTGCTTTCGGAAGCTCGACCGACCTCGGCATGTACGGGCTCGCGATCAGCTGCCCCTGACGCTCACTCGTTCGAGGGTGCTTCCATCGTCGCGAGCAGCGCCGGGTCGCTCGAGTCGAGCTCGCCCTCCGACTCGATGAGCGCGGGCAGGTCGACCTCCGACCACCACTCGTGCGAGTGGGTCCGGGTCCAGCGCTCGGCGAGGTCGGTGTCGCGCAGTCGGCGCTGCACGACCGCCATGCTCGACGGTCGCTTCGCGGGGTCCTTCTCGAGACAGGCCATGACCAGATCGGTCAGTTCGCCGCTCAGCACGACGTGGTCGGCGATCGAATCGGGCGGATCCTGCCCGTGGGCGACGAGCTGGCCCATCGCGCCGCGGGCATCGGCGAACACCAGACGGCCTGCGAGCAGCCAGTACGCGACGCAGCCGAACGCGTACACATCGCTCAGGGGCGTCGCTTCGTTCCCGCGCGCGACCTCGGGCGCCATGTAGGCGGGGGTGCCGAGCGGGGTGCCTTCGGCGGTCAACTTCGCTTCGTCGTCCGCGTCGTCCGAGGACTGGGCGGTGGGTTCGAGTTTCACCAACCCGAAGTCGAGCACCTTCACGAAGTCCCGTTCGGCGCCTTGCCGGCAGATCATGATGTTCGCGGGTTTGATGTCGCGGTGCACGAGGCCCTGCCGATGCGCGTCGTGGAGTGAGTCGCAGATCTGGACGAGCAGGTAGACCGCGCGCTCGGGAGGCAGTCGGCCGTGGCGCGCCACGAGGGTCTCGAGGTCGAGTCCGTCGAGCAGCTCCATCACGTAGTAGAAGCTTCCGTCCTCCGCGCGTCCGTAGTCGTAGACCGCGATGGTGTGCGGAGAGGTGAGCGCCGCGGTCGCGCGCGCCTCGCGTTCGAAACGGGTGAGCAGCCGCTGCACCTTTTCTGGATCGCCGCCGAGCAACTCCGCGCGCACCAACTTGATCGCGGCCGGGCGCGCCAGGCCCTGGTGTTCGGCGCGCCAGACCTCACCCATGCCGCCGCTGCCGAGCTTCTTCACCAAGCGGTAGGCGCCCATCTCACGCACCCGCCGCACGGTCTCCGCCAACTGATGAAGAAAGCGGGAGGTGACGATGGCGATGGCGACCGCGAACACGTTGGGGGCGAAGAGCCAGAGCCAGAGGTTCCAGGGCGGGCTCGGCTGGACCAGCCACTGGTTCACACACGCGAGCGCGAGCACGTCGGCGAGCGACGCGGCGATGGCCGCAACGGCCATGCGAAAGGGCGGCACCGGCACGACTGCGGCGAAGAAGAGCACCGCGAGCGCGACCGGGGACGCGCCGCGCACGACGTCGCTCTCCGCGTAGGGCAACCAATGGCGGAAGAGGCCGCCCATGAAACACGTGACGACCAGGTACACGAGACCGAGGTCGAGCCGGCGCGCCGGTTTGAGCGCGTTCGACCGAAGGGCGAACCAGGTCAAGAGGGACAGCGCGCCCCAGACCGCGGGGATGAGCAGCGGGCGCTCGGTCCCCGCGCGAATGCCGAGGTTGGGCTGGCGCAGAAGCACCAACAGCGACCCGAGCCCGCCGCTGATGGTCGCGAGCCCAGTGACCCACGCCAGCCGCTGCACGCCGACCCGTTCCCACTGGGAGGGCTGCGCGACGTCGTCGGACTTGGACCCGACGGCTCGAAGAATGGGCGACGCCACAGGCCGTTCTACCACCCGGGTTACTCGGTGCGTTCTCGTTTCATCTCTTCGAGTTGTTCGAGGGTCTTTGGCCAGTCGCCTTTGAGCAGCCGGCTCAGGCCCCGGTCGGCGAGCAACTTGCCCTCGTTCTGGCAGCGGGCGCAGTAGTTGGTCTCGTTGCCCGCGTAGGCGATGCGCTGCACCGGTTCGGCGCACACCGGGCAGGGCTCCTTGTACTTGCCGTGCACCGCCATCTCGGGCCGAAAGGCGGTGACCTTCTTCGGCCATCCCTCCCCGACCTCGGCACGCAGCGCGTCGCGCCACTCGATCAGGATCTTCTGGGTGGCGGCGTAGAGGCGGGACATCTCGTCGTCGCTCAGACGTGAGGTCCACCGGTGGGGCGGCAGCTTCGCCGCGAAGAGGATCTCGTCCGAGTACGCGTTGCCGATGCCGCTGAAGATGCGCGGGTCGGTGAGCGCGCGTTTGATGGTGTGGTTGCGCGCCCGGAGCGTCTGCACGAACGTCTTCTCGTCGATCGCGAGCGGCTCGAGCCCGCCCGGGTCGTGGTCGGCGAGCGCGTCGCGGCCCCGCACCACGTGCAGCTTGGCCCGCTTCTTCTTGCTCGCTTCGGTGAGCACCAGCGTGCCGTGGTCGAAGTCGAACGCGGCGAGATCCATGCGCCCGCCGATCTTCGCCTCCGGTTTCTTCCACTGCAGCCGGCCTGCGATCATCAGGTGGAGCACGAAGAAGAGATCGTCCGGGAACTCGAAGACGATGCGCTTGCCGATGCGGTGAAACCCGGCGACCGGCTGTCCGTGCGCGGCGCTCAGCGGCGGCTCGACGGTGCGGAGCAAGAAGGCGCTGCGCAGCCGGACCGCGTTCAGGGTCTGGCCGACCGTGTGCGAACGAAGCACGTGGAGGTACAGCTCGATGTCCGGAAGCTCGGGCATATTGTAGAGACCAGCAATACTCCAGGTCTGCTGGGATACCCCTTTCCGAAGAGTTGATACAGTCCCGCGCATGGCGCAGTTCGGTGGACAGGTGGTGTGGATCACAGGCGGCGGGAGCGGGATCGGCAAGGCGATCGCCCTGGAGATGGCGCGCGAAGGCGCGGACGTGGTCGTGAGCGGCCGCCGGGCAGGCAAGATCGACGAGGTCGCGGCCGAGATCGAAGCGATGGGACGGCGCGGTCTCGCGGTGCCCTGCGATGTGACGGACGACGAGAGCGTCGCGGCGGCGGTCGTCTCGATCGAAAAGGCCTTCGGGAAGATGGACGTCTGCATCGCCAACGCGGGCTTCAGTGTGGCCGGCCGGTTCGAGATGCTCACCTCCGACGATTGGCGTCGGCAGTTCGAGGTCAACGTGGTCGGGCTGTGCACCACGGTGCGCGAAGCGCTGCCGCTGCTTCGCAAGACCCGGGGCCGGGTGGTGCTCATCGGCAGCGTCGCAAGCATGATCCCTTCGCCGGGTGTCATCGCCTACACGGCCTCCAAGTACGCGGTCCGCGGCATCGGACAGACCCTGTCGACGGAGCTGCACGGCACCGGCGTCAGCTGCACCACGATTCACCCGGGCTTCGTGGAGAGCGAGATCGCCCAGGTGGACAACCAGGGCGTGCACAACCCCAAGCGCCCCGACAAGCGGCCGGCCAACTTGATGTGGCCCGCCGACAAAGCCGCGCGGGTCTGCGTGAAAGCGATCGCCGCGCGCAAACGAGAGTTCGTGTTCACGGGGCATGGCAAGATCGGCGGTTTCATTGGCCGGCACATGCCAGGGCTGGCGCATTTCGTGATGACTCGTGACGGGGCGAAGAAGAAGACCCGCGCGTCGCTGAAGGACCCCCGGCAGGACCCGGGCTCGTGAACCGTGTCGAGCCGATGAAAGAATGCGGCCCGCTGGGTCGTATGGAGGAGTCATGACCCGACCCCTGGTGTGTGCGCTCGCCCTCCTTGTCGCGTGCGACTGCAGCGACGACCCGACCGACGAAGAACGCCTGCGGGAGATGGTCGACACCACCTCGGTGCATTTGTACGTGGCCGCAAAGGTCGCGCTGACCAAAGGCGACGACCCGGTGATGACCGAAGCGCGCGACGCGCTGATGCGTTCGCTCGAAGCGTTCCGGAACTTGAACCAGCGGGTCGCCGCGGGCGGGACCGGCGCCGATCTGAACGCGCCGCTTCCCGATGGTGTGGAAGCACTCGGGGACGCGGCGGACGCGACGGCGGCGGTGGCGCCGGCGGCCGAATCGCACCTCTCGCTCGAGCAGGTGGTGGCGCTGGGCAGCGCGCTCTGGGATCTGCGCGAGACCGGCGCGTCGATCGTGCGCGGCGACAGCGAGGACGAGCTGCTGCCGGTGTTGCCGATCATGCTGCGCCTTCAGGATCCGAACGACCCGGTGGCCAGCCGCATCAACCTCTCGACCGACCACGCGCTGTTCTTTCTCGGGCTGTGGGCCCTCAAGATCCACCCCAAGAACCCGATGCCGATCCCGCACGAGGTGCTGCTCTACGAGGCGTCGCACGTGCAGGTGAACGAGCTGGCGTTCGAAGGGATCGCGCCGGTGATCCTCGGGCTTCGGGCGCAGACCTACGCGACCGCCGAGCTGTGTGATCTCGCCGGCAACGACGTCGCGGCGCTGCTCGAACTGAGTGGGCGCAACGCGCTGTTGCAAGGCATGTTCGAACCGGCGGGCGGTTCCCGGATCAGCGCGGAACAAGCCGCCCAGGCCGACGCGGCGCTGCGGGGACTCGCGCATGGATCCACCGCCCGCTGCTACCTGATGCGGGGCGACGAAGCGGAGGCCCGGGAAGAACTCGAACACTTCTGCGATGCGGCCGAGGCGTCGGGGGTGCCCCCGGAAGACGTCGCGCTCGTGCGGGCGTACCTCGCGTACCGGGCGGACGACATGGCGGGCGCCCGCCGGCTGCTCGAACTCGCCAAGACCAGCGACCACCTCGAAGACGCGGACCGCGCGGACATCGACGACCTCATCGCCCACCTCGACCGCTCGGACAGCGGCTTCCTCGACGGCTACTTCGACCAGGTGTTCTTCGGGAAGTTCGTGGCGGCCGTCACCTGGCGTTCCGTGGAGCGGACCGGGGTGGTCGACTCGATCTCGGAGACCGAGACCTACCGCTCGGTGCGGGGCTTCTCCTCGGCGACCGGCCAGGCGCTGGGTGCCGCTACGAGCTCCGCCCAAGGAGCCGCGCAAGGAGCCGCCGACAAAGCCGGCGCCCTCTGGCGTTCGATCCGCGGCGAGTGACGGACGCCGAATTAGGGCCCCAGGTGGGGAGGAGGCCGCAGGCCGGAGGGGGAACCCTTCCCCCTCAGAGAGTACAGGTCGAGCGATGCGAGCCAGGCCACGAGATGACGCCAGCGAGTCAGGCATCTCCACCCGTGCACCTGCGCAGGCCGCAGGCCGAGCAACTGGTGCACTCCCCAAGTGCGTCATAGAGGCGGCGGGAGTGCATCGACCGCGCACAGCCGCCAAGAGCATCCAGATGCTTCTTCAGTGCATCAAGCGAACAGGCGGCGAGCACGTCGATGTGCTCTGGACGCCGAATTAGGGCCGCCAGTCTCGCGAAGCGAGCCAGGCCCGTATTGGCAAGAAAGACGAAAGAAGCTTGGGGGTTTGTGCGTTGGCACTATGCTGTCCTGTGTTCTTCGTGCGTACCGCTCCCCCATCGTCGGCCCCACGCCACGCCCACCCGGCCCCGTCGGGGAAGCACGCGCCCCCCTCCACCGCTCTGGTGTCTCCGCGAGACCCCCGCGCCTCTTTCCTCCGGCCATCGATGCGTCTCTCGGCTTTTCTCCTCCTCTCGACCGCGTTCGTCTGGGCCTGTGGCCCGGGCCGGGGTGGCGACCACCAGACGACGCCGGTCGGCGTCGAGGTGCCCGAACGCATCGATGCGTCGAACGCGGCGGACTCGCTGCGCCTCTACCACGGCCTCCCGCGGGACGCGCGCGGGCGCGAAGGCCTGCGGGCGGCGCTCGTGGACTACTTCAACCGCGAAGCGGGACCCATCGCCGAGAGCGACGATCTGGATGCGATCGCGGAGCACGTGGTCACCCTCATCGATCTTTTCACCCCGGACGACCTCGAGCGCGGCAACGTGCCCGACAGCCTGGCGCCGCTCGCGCGCGCGCTCGTCGAGAAGGGTCAGCGTCTCGGCCGTGAAGGCCGCGTGCTGGCCGGCCTGCGCATCCTGAGGGCGATCGAAGATTCGGACGCCCTTCAGTCGGAGTACGCCGAGGTCGCCACGTGGGGCCGCGACGCCCGCGCCAACCTCTCGACCGGCTTCGAGCGGTACAGCGAACTCATCGAGGTGTGGGACGAACACGCGCGCCTCTCGCCGGCGCCGGAGGTTCTGCACACCCTCGCTGAGCTGCACGTGCAGCGGCGCGACGCGATCGTCGAAGCGTTCCGCGAAGGCGCGCAAATGATGTTGCGCATGGGGCCGCTCACCAACCAGGTGATGCGTCTCGCGCCGCTCGATGTGGCGGCGGTCTACCTGCGGCACGGCGACCTCGCGTCGGCGATCACACACATCCGCTCGATGGGCGACGGGGGCGAGACCGAGGAGCGTTTGCTTCGGGTGCTCGACCGCGCGCGGGGCAGCGACGAGCTGGCGGCCGATGCGCTGGTGGAGCTCGGCGAAGCGTACCGCGAGGTGCGTCCGGCCACTGGCCGCGGGGTATGTCGCGAAGGCGCGCGCCGCTTCCGGGAAGACGCGCGTTTCCCGACCTGCCTGGCGCGGCTCGCCGCGCAAGAAGGCAGCTTCGACGAGTCGGTCGGCTACTACGCGCAAGCGATCGAACTCGCGCCCGATGTGCGGGGCCTCTACGACGAAGCGCTCCTGCGGCTCGACGAGTTTCTGGGACGCGGCATGGGCACGGCCGACGCCGCGCGCGCCCGGGTGCTGGCCGAGCGCGCCGAACAGTTGCTCGACGAGCGCATGACGCGCTGGCCGAACGCCGCGTCTCCGATCGCGCGCAACCGCATCGAGCTCTTGGTCGGCACGGTCGAGATGCAGGCGGGCAACCCCGAAGAAGCCGCGCGCCACCTGCGGGCGAGCCTCTCGAGCGAAGAGACCGCGGACGCGCTGCTCACGCTCGGCCGGCTGGAAGAACAGACCGGTTCGGCGACCGAAGCGCTGCGCCACTACCGCCGCGCGCTCGATCTCACCCCGAACGCGAGCCCGGTGGACACGATGCAGCGGGCGCAGATCCTCGAGAGCCTCGGCGACACGTTCGCCGCGACGAACAACACCGCGCAGTCGGAGCGCATGTACCGCAGCGCGCTCGAAGCGTGGGACGACCTCGGTCCGGAGCTGCTCGCACAACCGGACGCGGCGCCGGCACTCGCGCGGCTCCAGGTCCGGCGCGGTGTGCTCCAGGATCGGCTCGGCGACCACGAAGCGGCCGTCGCGTCGTTCCGCCAGGCCACGCGGACGAGCCCGCAGATGCGCGAGATCTACGCGACGATCCTCGCGCACCTCGCGGCGGTGTCGGCGCCCGACGTGGCGTACGCCCAAGAGGTGTTTCAGCTCTCGCAGCGGCAGCTCACCCTGGCGCCCGAGTGGAAGGTCTACTTCGCGCTCTGGGTGCGGCTCATCGCCGCGCGCGCCGGCGGCACCGGGCATCCGGAAGAAGACACCTCGGGCGTGTTGCGAAGCCAAGCGGACAACTCCGGATGGAGCGGCAAACTCGCCGCGTTCGGTCTGGGACAGCTCCCCTACGCGGAACTCCTGCAGGCCGCGTCCGGCACCGGCGAACAGACCGAAGCGCACTTCTACGAAGCGGCGCAGCGGCTTGGCCGCGGCGACGAAGCGGGCGCGCGCGAGCTCTTCGAGCGCGTGCTCTCGACCCACATGGTGAACTTCTACGAGTTCACCATGGCCCGCCAGCTCCTGGCCCCCCGCCCCGCCACGCCCTGAGTTCGTGAGGCCCTGAGTTTTTCTCACGCCAGCGGCTCCAGCAGCGAACGGCCACTCGGCCGGCCACACGGACTCCTGCGACGCCAACAGCGCTGATTTCGCCAGCAGCACCAGCCCAGCACACGTTGCGTGGGGCGTGCTGCGGCCGCACAGAGGAACCGTGGCCAAGAAGCCAAAGAAGAAGAAGCGGTCGCGCACCGAGCGGCGCGAAGCGGAGCGTCGCGCGAAGTCGTTGCGCGAAGATCAGAAGAGGTTGGCGCTGCTGGAGCCCGGCGGGAACCCGGACCGGCCGCTCGAGGTCGAGAGCGCGTCGCTCGTGGAACCGATCGCGGAGAAGCTCGGCTGCATCCACTGCGACGGGCATCTGCGCACCGACAGCCACGACGCGGAGGCGGTGGACGGGCAGCTGCTGCGACGGGTTCAGCTGCATTGCGCGCGGTGCGACACACCGCGCACCGCGTGGGTCCGCGTCGTCGGTCCTTCCCTCAACTGATTCACGGCCGACTGGCTCGGCGAGAACCGCCAGGCAACGCTCAGGGCGCGGGGCGGGCGCTCGGGCGCGGGGCGGGGCGTTCGCTCTCGTCGAGCTGCGCTTGTTGTTCGAGCAGGCGCAGCATCGCTTTGGAGAGTGAGGTGATCGCGGAGCGCGCAAGCGTGAAGTGGTCTTCGAGCACGTCCATGAAGCTCTCGTGGGCAAGCGAGAGCCCGACGAAGGGGCCTTCGGTGCGGGCGTCGTACCAGCGCCCGGTCTGGCTCATCGAATCCATGGCGCCGAGGATGTCGCCTGGCCCGAGACGGAAGACTTCTTCGGTTCCATCGTCGCGGCGCATCGTGCACTCCGCGGTGCCGTGCACGATCACGACGAGCCCGTTGCTCGGATCGCCGGTCTTCCAGAGCTCGAATGGGGTCTCGGCCCGGATCTCCCGCGCTTCCCGTGCGAGGTCGGCGAGCGCTTCGAGGCGGGAGCCCGCGAAGGTCATCGCACGACGCAGCAACGCGAGACGGCCCACGAGATCCAGCGGCTCCGGCAGCGGCGCATCGCTGTGCCAGTCGACCGCGGCGTAGCCCAGGCCCTGCGGCATCCCTTGGCGCAGCTTGATGACCTCGTGTGCGATCGCTTCGATGACGGTGCGGCCGAGCACGAAGTGGTCTTCGAAGTCTTCCCACGCATCGTCCACACCGAGCTCGAGTGCGAGCGTGGGTTGCGATGCGACGACCTCGTAGCCGAGGGGATCTTCCGCCAAGGCGGCGGTGCCCCCGACCACGCTGCGGTCGCCGAGCGCCCGCAGCAACCGGCCGTCTTTGCGGATCTCGACCCCGCCACGGATGACGAAGAAGAAGCTCGTGGCCTGCCGACCGGGCTCGAGCAACACGTCGCCGACGCCGAACCGGCGCTCTTTCATCTTGGCGGCGATGAGGGAGACCTCTTCGGCGTCGAGTTTGTCGTAGGGCGGGAAGCCACGCAGCGCGAGCACGCGTTCGAGTCGGCCGACGCCGAGGCTGGGCAACAGGCGCGTGTGGGACCCGTCAGGCGGCACCGGTGACCCCGCGGTTGCCGAGCAGCGCCTGAAGCGCGCGCTCCATCACTTCGGAGACGAATCCTTCACGGTCGGGTTTGGCGTCACGCAACTGGGGCTCCAAGTCGGTCAGGCCGAGCTCGGCGACGTGGTAGGCGACGAGCGAGCGGAGCGCCTCGCTGCGGTCGTGCAGTGCGGCGCCGAGTCGGGCTGGGTAGGTCTGGGGTGGGAACGTGATCGACAGCGCTTGGGCGGCGTAGGCCAGCCGCTGCGCCGTGGGCCGTCGATCGAGGAGCGCCAAGAGCGCCGTGCGTTCGGCTCCGGTGAGCACGTGTTCGAGCAGCTCCATCGCGGCGGCGTGGGAGTGGGCGTCTTTGGAACGGACCCCGCGCCAGAGCAGCGCGAAGTCTTCGCGTGGGTTCAACAGGCCGAGAAAGCGGAAGCTTCGCTCCAGGGCATTGGCGACCTTCTCCTCGAGGCTGGCTTCGATCAGCTCCGCGCCAAGCGAGGGGTGGTCCCGGTGCTGCGTGCGCACGGCCATCTGGAACTCGAGTAGGTGCACCACCCGCTCGAGTGTGGCGCGGAACAGCTTCTTCACTGCGCGGGTGTCGATCTCGAGTTTCGGATGTTGGGCCCGGATGCGACCGAGTCCGCGCAGCATCTTGTAGCGCACCGCGCCGTCCTCTTCGGTCTGCATGTGGCGCAGCAGCATCGGCGCGACTTGCTCCGCTGGAAAACGCGAGAGGGTGCGCGGGATGTGGCGGCGCACCCGCCGAGGAATCAACGCGCCCGCCTTCAGTGCGGCGCGCGGCATGCCGGCGAGGGAGCTGCCGACGTCGGTCGAGAGCTGGAAGGAGGGCGCCAGGGACTGGTCGAGGAAGTGGAGCGCGTCGTCGCCGGCGGCCAGAAATGCGCGGCGAGCGAAGGGGCGCACGAGGCCGTCGCCGAGCTGGGGAAGCAGCGCTTCGAAGAAGCGGGGATTCGGTTGTTTCTCCATCGCGCCGGCGACGGCTGCGCGGACTTCGGGTTCGCGCGCATGCATGAGGCGCAGCAGTGGTTCGACGAAGAGCGGATCCGGATGGGCGCGCATCGCGTGGGCGAGCTCGGTGCAGAGCAGCGGGTCGCCTTCTTGGATCAGCGCCTCGAGCTGGTCTTCGAGTTCGGACACGGTCAGGTCGCCCGCCACTTCCGTGGTGCCGACCGCGCCGTCTCGCCGGCTCGCGAGCAACCCGACCAAGGCCGTGGCGTGCAACGCCGGACAGCTGCCGTCGAGGAAGGGCGGGTACAGGGTCTCGGTGGGTTCGACCTTGGCCAATGCGCGGAGCGCCGCGACTCGGATCGAGGACTCCTCCGAACGGAGCAGCCGGTGCGCGATCGGAATGAAGGCGCGGTCGCCTTCTTGGCCGAACATGGCGAGCGCGCGCACCTTCACCGCGGTCGACGGGTGGTAGAGGACCAAGCGCGGAACGACGCGGACCTTGTCGAAGCCCTCGAGCAGATCGAGCGCGGCGATGACCTCTTCGTCCGCTTCGCTGTTCAGGCCGGAGAGCAGCGCCTCGAGCGCGTGCAGATCGATCTCGAGCGACTGACCTTGGCCCTGAACCTCGCCCCCGCGCAGGCCGATGCGGAAGAGCTGGAGGTAGGTGCCGCGCAGCCCGAAGAGCACGCCGACCCAGAGGACGCCGGCGGCGATGAGTGCGAGGGAGAGGTGCCACGGCGTGGCACCGAGTGCGACCGCGCCGAGGATGCCGAGGGAGGCGAGGGCCTGTCCGCCGCGCTGGCCCACGCCGTCGATGAGGCCCTTGTAGCGTTCGCGCAGCTCCTGGCTGAGCGGGAGGTAGAGCACCTCCGTCGCGGTGCGGTGGAGCGAGTGGCGCAGCGACCCGTCGGCGCCCTTGAGCAGGAGCACCGGCAACAGCAGCGGCACGGTCGCGAACCCGACGGCAGCGGCGAGCATGGCGATGGGCAGCACGTAGAGCGCGCGACCCACACCGAACGCGCGCAGCAGCCAACCGGAGAGGAAGATCTGCACGAAGAGCGCGGCGCCGTTGAGCACGATGTAGAACTTCGCGAAGAAACTCGGGAGCTCCGCGGTCGGGATCGTCTCCGCGACGACGCTCTTGAAGAGGTAGTCGCCGATGGTGAACGCGATGGTGCTGAAGAGCACCAGCATCAAGAGCCGACGCAGGTAGAGGTGACCGCAGAGCCGGCGGAACCCGTGTTCCTGTTTGTCGGGCACCCGAACGGTGGCGCGCCCGACGGCCGGCGCAGGGGTGCGCCACAGCAGGGGCAGGACGCTGCCGACCAGGAGCACCGCGCCCGCGGCGACCAACAAGCCGGTCGCGCTCGTCTCGGCCATGAGCAGCGCCTCGGCGGCCGCCGAGCCGACGAGCGCGCCGAGCACGCCGCCCGCGGCGACCGGACCGAAGATCCGCTTCGCCTGGGTGACCGTGACGACGTCTTCGAGCAAGAGCCAGAGCTGCAGGATCAGGACGGTCGCGACGAGACCGGTCCAGGTGTAGAGGCCGAAGAGGAGCCGCGCGTCCGCGTCTTGCGCCACGAGACCGAGGGCGATGTCGACGGCGCCGGCCACCACCATCGTGCCCACCAGGAGCCGCCGCTTGTCCGGCATCGCGGTGCGGACCCGCGTCAGGCCCCGCACGACCACCCCGACCAGACCGGCGATCGCCAGGTAGGCCCAAGGCAACTGCGATGCGGGCAGCCGGCTGAGAAACAGCGCGTCGCGCGCCGTCTCTGCGAGCGCGTGCGACATCATCATCGCGAAGAGCGTGATGAATCCGAGAATCAGGTCTCGGCGGTCTTCTCGGCGCAGTCCACCCATGGGGATTGGAACAATGACGCATTGCAGCGCCAGATGTTACCTACCGCGTCGATCCGGGGCCCCTGCCCTTGCCCTTGCCCCTGCCCTTGCCCTTGCCCTCGGTTTCAAGCCGACCCCGAAGCCGACCCCGACGCCGAGCCCGACCCCGACGCTGCCGCGTCAGTCGCGCCGCGCGTAGTCCATGCCTTCCATGCTCATGGACTGACCGCAGCTCGAGAACGCCACCCAGACCTCGCGATCGGGCCTCGGGGTGCCATCGAAGATGGTCTCGGTGAACGCGACCCGGACGCGCGGCCCTTGCTGCTCGAGGATGCGCCACCGGCCTTCCACGACGAGCGGCGGGTAGCCCTGCATCCGATACCGCTCTGCTTCGAAGGTGTACTCCTTGCTCATCCCGATCGGCTGTTCGCCGTTGGGGCCGACCGGTTGGTGCGCGTCGACCAGCGAGAACCGTCCAAGCAACGTCGGGATCCAGGCGTCGGCGCAGTTCTCACCCAAGACCGCCGCCGGCTCGAGCACGATGCCTCCGGGGGTCTCGGTCTCGGTCTCGGTCTCGGTCTCGGTCTCGGTCTCGGTCACGTGGGCCTCGGGGTCGGGTTCGTGCGTGTCGGGTGCCTGCGAGCCGCACGCCAGCGCGCCAGCGAGCAGCAAGGAGCTCCAGAGTTCGATGGCGTGCAGTCTCGCGAAGCGAGCCAGCGGTCGGTTTGGGGGCGGTGCCCCCAAGGAATGGCCGGACATGCGGCGAGGTTCGCAGAATTGACCGCTGCGTGCACCGAGTGCGCGTCGCGTCACTCTTCTGGAGCGGGCGCGGGTGGGGGGCGGGGCCCGAGCACTTCCATCAATCGGGCGTGGCTGTTCTGGGTGGGGCCCGAGTCGGCCGGTTTGCAGTCGCGGGCTTCGTGTTCGCCGCACGGCATGTCTTCGTCGACGAAGGTGCGGGCGCGTCCGCAACGACGCCGGTACGTCATCAGGTCTCGGCAGTCGTAGGTGTGGTCGAGTCCGTACGAGTGCGCGATCTCCTGCGCCGCCGCTTCGCAGGTTTCGCGTTCGCTGTGCCGGACCTCTTGCGCAAACACCATGACGATCGAATCGGGGATCACGCCGCCATGAAACGGCGACAGCCCCGCCGCATGCACGTGCGGGTTGTCGCTTCCGAGCAGACTCGGTCGCCCGCCGATCATCACCATGATGTAGCCCGGCTCCGTGGGGCGCCGGTCCGTCACGACGACGTCGAACGCCTCGAGTTTCTCCTGCACGCACTCGACGATGCCGCGCCACCGACTCCCGGTGGAGGCGAACGCCGGATAGTCGATCTCGGTTTGCAAGACGTGTTCGACGATGCTCGACACGTTCTTCGTCGAGTCGTCGACGCCCGCCCGCAAGATCGCGCCTTCGCGGTTGAGGTACACGACCCGCGGGGTCCGAGGTCGGGGATCGACGATCTCTCGGATCAGTTCGGGGGCGGAGGGCACCACCGTCGGAGCCGATGACCGTTGTCCCTGGTCTTGCTGGTCCGAGTAGTAGCTCCAGCCGAGGAGCGCCCCGACCGTGGCCACCACGCCGAACAGAAATCCAAGAAACGCATTCATCGCAGGCCAGGAGGTTATCCGCCTTTCGCGGAGGCTCCCTCGAAGAAGGCGGCGAGGGCTTCGACGTGCGGGTCCGGCGCGCCCATCTCGTGGAGTGAGCGCGCCAACTGCAGGACGTAGGTCCGATTGTCGCCGCTCGGCCCGCGACTCGCGGCGATCTGCGCCGCGATCGTTTCGAGCGGCGCCTCCCCCAGGTACTCCGGGTTCTCAGTCGTGGCCACGTACACGAGCGCAGCCACGGTCGGCTCACCCGGTGTGTCGAGCTGCACCGAGAGCTCGTGCCGCGCGTAGCCACCCTTCTCGCGGTGGTCCAGCGCGGCGAGGATCTTCGGCGCGTCTTCGGGCGCGATCTCGTACGCCATGCCCCAGCACGGCGCTGCATCCGCATCGGGCAAGAGTGTCACCACCCGGCCCGGTGCACCGGGTACGCCACGGTGGTCGGTGCTGCCCTGCCAGAACCGGCGGCTCCATCCCCGCACGAACCCAGGCGCCTTTCGGACGTAGGGGAACGCCGGCCGCCACACGAGCGAACCGTATCCGAACACCCAGCGCGTCTCGGTCACGGGTTCGGTCTAGGCCCTCTCGGCCCGTACGCCAAACTCAGCCCGTTTGGTCGACGGCGGGACGCCAGTCCAGAGTGACCCGTGCACCCGCAGCCTCGAGCGCGGCCTTGACCCGCTCGGCTTCCGGGCGGGACAGGCCTTCCTGAAGGATGATCGGGGTTCGGGACACGAGCCGTTGAGCTGCGTCGGTGGTGAGTCGCTTCAGTCGACCAACCACCTCTACCAGAAGTCTGCGGTGCTCCCCTGGATGGGTGAGCTCTACACAAAACGTATGTGTTTTTGTGGCGCGAGACATGACCAAAAGGGTAGCCGCTGGCCGGCCGAACCGAAAGGGCGTGAATCTTACACTGTACGGTTGGGTGATTCTCGGTCTCACCGTGCGCTCTGGGTCGGGCAAACTGCTACATCGACAGCCATGGCGTGGGGTCGGTGGCTGGTGTGTCTGGTGCTGTGGCTGCCCCACACCGCTGGCGCCCAGGTCGATTGGGAGCCCGACTGGCACCGCTTCGGGATCGGCGACGCCATCACGTCTGGGGTGGCGCTCGCGGGCACCCTGACCATCGCGTTCGCCGTGGACACCACCGAGCCGGCCTGGGAGCGCGTGGGCCCATTCGACGCGGTGGACATGACCCCGCTGCGCCCGGCGACCCGCGAGCACCTCGCGCTGGCGTCGGACCCGCTGGCGTTCGCGACCGCGCTGCTTCCGGTCTTGGTCGAACCGCTGCTGCTCTACGGGCGCAGCGCCGACTCGGCAGGACAGTTGGCGGCGCTCGGCCTGCGCTCCCATGCGCTCGCGCTCTTCGCGACCACGCTGCTGAAGTACACCACCCGGCGCGCACGGCCGGGCGACTCGGAGGCGCGTTCGGCCAACCGCAGCTTTCCGAGTGGACACACCTCGCTCGCGTTCACCGGGGCGGCCCTCACCTGCACGAACCAGCGCCACCTCGACATCTTCCACAGCCGTCTCGCGGGACGGCTCGCGTGCGGGGTGTCGGTGGCGGTCGCTTCGCTCGTTGGACTGCTTCGGCTGCTCGCCGGGCGCCACCATCCGAGCGATGTGGTCGTCGGCGCGGTGGTCGGCCTGCTCTCGGGCTGGCTCGTGCCCGCGCTGGCGAGCTACCGGATCCAGGACTGACCGCGTTCTCGTCCGGGCTGTCTCACCCACCGGCTAGGATGCGCGCCGCATGGCCGACGATCGAGACAACCCGAACGCGTTCAAACACTGGTACGACCCCACCGCCGCGAAGCGTCTGGCGAAACGGTTCGCCCACGTCGAGGGTTTTCGCACCCAGCGGTTCTTGCGTGCTGCGCTGAAGGATCTGGACGCGCTCGAGATGATGGACCGGGTGCGCCAGTGGTCGGCCGCGCTCCGGCGCGAGTTGCCAGAGCCGGTGCCCGAGATGCTCGCGGCGATCGTGTCCGCGCTGCCGCCCGTCCTCGAAGACGACGACCAAGTGACCGATGGCTTCTTGCTCTGGCCGCTTGGGCAACTGATCGGCGACCACGCGGCGGGCGACCCGGTCGATGTCGATGTGGCGATGCACGCGATGATGGAATTGACCCAGCGCTTCAGCTCCGAGTTCGCGGTGCGGCCCTTCGTCGCCCAGTACCCGGAGCCGGTGCTCGCGCAGTTGCTCGTGTGGACGTCGCATCCGAGCCGGCACGTGCGGCGCTGGTGCAGCGAAGGCACGCGACCGCGGCTGCCGTGGGGGGCGCGGCTGCGTGCGCTCGACGAGGACCCCACCCCGGTGCTGCCGATTCTCGAAGCGCTGCGCGACGATCCCGAACTCTACGTGCGTCGTTCGGTCGCGAACCACCTCAACGACATCGCGAAGGCGCATCCGGCGCTCGTGCTGAAGATCGCGCGGCGGTGGTGGAAGAAGCCGAAGGGCGAACCGGAGGCGCGCACCGAGGCCCGGCGGAAACTCGTCCGGCACGCGCTCCGCTCGCTCATCAAAGCGGGCGATCCGAAGGCCCTCGCGGTCCTCGGCTACCGCCCTCCGAAGGACCTGCGCGCGACGCTCCGGGTCCACCCGCAGAAGGTCGCGATCGGTGGTGGCGTGCAGCTGACGCTCGAACTTCACAACGCGGCCAAGTCGCCCCAGTCGGTGCTGATCGACTACCGGGTGCACTACGTGAAGGCGAACGGTGAAGCGCGGCCGAAGGTCTTCAAGTGGACCGAACGCCGGCTCGGGCGCGACGAGTCCGTCACACTCGAGAAGAAGCAACACCTACGGGTCGTGAGCATCCGCCCGCTGTATGCCGGCAAGCACGCGGTGGACGTGTTGGTGAATGGCGAAGTCGTCGCCGACACGGAGTTCGCCCTGACCGACTGAACGCGTTCGACGCTGGGATCCGCAGCCCGCGAGAAGCGTACTGGCGCGGGATCACGGCCGTTCGCCGCGACTCGCGGAGGCGAGGGGTTTGGTATCGTGCCGCGCCTATGGACTTCGAGAAGCTCGGTGCGTTCTACCTTGGCCGCCGATGGGATGCGGAGGATGGCGTCACCGACGAGACCATTCTCTACGAGGCGTCCGATCTGACGACCCACGCGTTCTGCGTCGGCATGACCGGCTCGGGCAAGACCGGCCTGTGCGTCACACTTCTGGAAGAAGCGGCCATCGACGGTGTGCCCGCGATCTGCATCGATCCCAAGGGCGACCTCGGCAACCTCTTGCTCACGTTTCCGAGCCAGGACGCCGGCGACTTCGAGCCTTGGATCGACGCGGACGAAGCGCGCCGCAATGGGCGCAGCGTGGGCGAAGAAGCGGACGTCGTCGCGGCGCGGTGGAAGAAGGGGCTCGCCGACTGGGGACAGGACGGCGCGCGCATCCAGCGCCTCCGCGACGCGGTCGACATGACGATCTACACGCCCGGTTCCACCGCGGGTCGGCAGATCTCGGTGCTCGGCTCCTTGGGCGCGCCGACGGCCGAAGTGCTCGCCGACGCCGAGTCGCTGCGCGAGCGGGTGGGCGCCGCGGTGAGCGGCCTGTTGGCGCTCGCCGGCATCGACGCGGACCCGATGCAGAGCGGCGAACACGTGTTCTTGTCGGCGGTGCTGCACAAGGCGTGGACCGAAGGACGGTCGCTGGATCTCGCGGACCTCGTGCGCGCGACCTTCGACCCGCCGGTCTCCCGCATCGGTGTGCTCGACCTCGACACGTTCTTCCCGCCCAAGGATCGCCAGAAGCTCGGCATGCGTCTGAACGGTCTGTTGGCGAGCCCAGGGTTCTCCGCGTGGCTCGAAGGAGAGCCGCTCGACATCCAGCGCCTGCTCTTCAGCGAGAGTGGCAAACCGCGGGTGAGCATCCTGTCGATCGCACACCTCGGTGAAGCGGAGCGGATCTTCTTTCTGACGGTGCTGCTCGGGGAGCTCGTCGCGTGGATGCGGTCGCAGCCCGGCACCTCGAGTTTGCGGGCGCTGCTCTACGTCGACGAGGTCTTCGGGTTTCTCCCGCCGGTGCGCGAGCCGCCGACCAAGCGGCTGTTTCTGACCCTGCTCAAACAAGCGCGCGCGTACGGGCTCGGCCTCGTGCTGGCGACTCAGAACCCAGCCGACCTCGACTACAAGGCGCTCTCCAACTGCGGCACGTGGTGGCTTGGTCGGCTGCAAACCGAGCGCGACGTGGACCGGGTGCTCGATGGGCTCAGCGGCGCCGCGCAAGCGGCCGGTGGCTCCTTCGATGCGTCGGCCATGCGCACGACCTTGGCCGGGCTCGGCAAACGCGTGTTCCTGATGAACAACGTGCACGACCGCGCGCCGGTGCTCTTCCACACGCGTTGGGCGATGTCGTTTCTGCGCGGGCCGCTCACCCGCGATCAGATCGGGGTGCTCAGCCCACCTCCGGAAGCGCCGATCGCCGACGTGGCGACGCGGACCAAAGCGGCGTCGGCGACCGGTGCGGTGGCGACGGCGGCGGTCGCGGCAGCGGTGGCGGGCGGCGCGGCGTCGTCGAGCCCGACGCCCTCGGCGAGCGCGCGCCCGGTGCTGCCCGACCACATCGAGGAGGAGATCTTCGTCGGCGAACCGGTGGGCGACTTCGTCTACCGCCCGGCGATCCTCGCGACGGTGCGACTGCACTACAGCCGCGCGGCGGCCGGCATCGACACCTGGTACGAACCGACGGTGCTCGCGCCGTTGACCGCCGCCGCGCCCAACGCGATCTGGGACGCGGGTATGTACGTCGACCCGGCGCAGATGCGGATCCGCGAGCAACCCCTCGCGGCCAAGGGGTACGAGGACGTGCCCGCCAAGGCGCTGCAGAAGGGCAAGCTTCGTTCGCTGAAGTCGGCGCTCAAGAAGCACCTGCACGCGACCGCGCCGTTGCAGATCGGCCACTGCAAGTCGTTCAAGATGTACAGCACGCTCGGCGAGACGCCGGATGCGTTCTACGCGCGGCTGCGGCAGGCGGTGCGCGAGGATCGCGACGCGAAGATGGAGAAGGTGAAAGAGAAGTTCGAGGCGAAACACGCAAAGCTCGCCGCGAAGATCGACAAGGCCGAAGACAAGGTCGCGAAGGAGAAGGGCCAAGCCCGTCAGAAGAAGGTCGACACCGGACTGACCGTGGCGACGAGCGTGATCGGCGCGATCTTCGGCCGGCGCAGCGTGGCGGCCGGCGCGCGCAGCGCCGCGACTGCAGCGCGTCGCGCGTCTCGGGTGGCGAGCGAAGCAGACGATGTGAAGCGCGCGGAAGAGAAGCTGTCCGACCTGCAGGCGGAGCTCGAGGAACTCGACACCGAACTCAAGTTCGCGCTCGTCGAAGTGAAGGCGGAGACGATGGAGCTGCCGCCGGTCGACGAGATCGCGATCGCGCCCAAGAAGGGCGACATCGAGATCATCCGCTTCGCGGTGGCGTGGACCCCGGTCGCGAGCGGCTGATGCAGATCACCGGCGCGGTTCAGGCACACGTAAAGACGCGTTCCTTCGGGACCGATCCGCAGGTGCCTGGACAAGTGCTGGTCACCGATGGCCTGCGGGTGCTCGGTCATCGGGAGCTCGCGTTCGCGTTCGCCGGACAGGCCACCCTCGAGCCGCTCGTGCCTCTGCTGCGCGCGATCGCTTCGGCGGCCGAGCAGGGCATGGGCGTCCAGGTCGGCGGCGTCACCCGGCTCGGGGGACTGCTCCCGTTCGGCGGACCGGCGCCTGGGTTTCAGGGTGTGGTCTATGCACGGCCGTCTGCGATGGACGGGCTGATCGATGCCGAAGGGCTGGTCGCTCTGCTCGCCACGAGCGCCGAGCTCGACATGGTGGAGGCGTTTGGGTTGCGCCGCGTGCTCAGTCGCCTGGCACAAACGCATTGCTACTACCCGTACCCGCCGTGGAGCGATCCGGCGCGCGCCCGCCTCTCGGCGATGCACGACGAGGGGAGCATGCTGCACCAGATCGCCCGGCTCGCGGTGGTCGGCGCGACGGTGACCCGCGCCTCCTCGGTCGAGGTCGCAGGTGCGACGCTGATCGAGCTGCGGCTGAGCCGGGCGCGGAGTGCGTCTCTGCTGCAGCAGCTCGCCAGTCTGCCGCGCAACGCCGCGCTCACGCTGCTGATGAATGAGGTCGATCCGAATGCGGATGGCTGCCTGGTCTGGTGCGCCGGACAGACAGGCCCGAGCGCCGTCGCGCCCCCGAACTCCGCCGGGGTGCAGCTCGGCGGTTGCCACCTGACATTCGTGCCCGAACAGGCGGACAACGCGTCCCAGCTGCTCGAAGACGGGTACGCGTATTTTTTGCGGGACGCCGACTGGGCCGTCGTGCGGGATGCGTTGATGGGCGGACAGGATCTGCAGGTGCGGGGCGCGGCGGCGGGCGACGATCTGTTCGTGCGCTGGCTTCCGTAGCGCCGAAGGAGAACTCGGTGTCCGAATCCGAATCCGAAGGAGAGGATGCCTTGCCCTTGCCCTTGCCCTTGCCCTTGCCCCTGCCCTCGGTGTCCGAATCCGAATCCGAAGGAGAGGATGCCTTGCCCTTGCCCTTGCCCCTGCCCCTGCCCTCGGTGTCCGAATCCGAATCCGCAGGAGAGGATGCCTTGCCCTTGCCCTTCGAATCCGAAGCCGAAGCCGAATCCGAAGCCGAGGCCGAATCCGAATCCGAATCCGAAGCCGAAGCCGACGCCGAAGCCGAAGCCGAAGCCGAAGCCGAAGCCGAAGCCGAAGCCGAAGCCGACTCCGAATCCGAATCCGAAGCCGACGCCGACTCCGAAACCTTGCGGCAGCACGGGGCTGCTTCGTGGTCAGCGGAGGGGGAGCGCGCGGTCGGTGGGGTTCGGTGGCGCGCCGCTGCTGCGGATGGCGCGGACGGAGGTCGGGCGGTCGGACGTGAAGCGGTGGCGGGAGACGACGCGGTCGCCGGCGCGCAGGTGGCTCGGTGAGACGAGTCCGTCGAAGAGCAGGTCGACGCGCCCGCTGTCGAACCGCAGCGCGAGGTCGGTGGGGCACGGGCGGGAGGCTTCGAGGTGCAGACGCAGTTCGTGCTCTGCCCAGGACGAGTTCACCAGATCGAGGCAGCGGGTCAGGCGCCGCCGTTGCCGCACATGGCGCTCGCTGCCTTCCAGGTGCGCGCGTGGATCGGCGCCGCGTTCGAACAACATCCACGGTGGTTCGTAGGCGACCAGCCCGTACGAGTCGCGCGCAAGCCAGGCGCGCACGAGCGGTTCTTCCAGAGTGCGAAGCAGATCTTCGTCGTGCGCATAGCGGTCTCGGTGCGAGGCATCGAGGACCACCTGGTCCGCGTCGCGGTCTGGTGGCGGTGCGCGGAAGACGCGCTCGCGTTCCGCCAAATGGGGCACGAGCGCATCGGGCGCCTGGATCGATCCGTCGTGGACCGCCTCGAGCAGGCGGCGCGAGGCGTGGGTGCGCGCGTCGGGCCAGAACGCGTCCGCCGTCGGACTGAGCCCGGCCCACCCGAGCCCGATGAGCAGCGTGATGCCAGAGAGCCGGAGCGCGGTGGATCGCACCCGGGCGGGCAAGCGGCCGAGTCCGGTGAGCGCCGCCATGACGAGCGCGGGGAGGGCCGGCGTGAGGTAGTGCGAGTCGAGGTTGGGCGTCGTCTCGAAGGTCGAGACCAGGTTGATGGCGAACACCGGGAGCGCGACCAGGAGCCACCTCGGGCCCAGCAACGAGAGCAGCGCCAGCGGTGCGAGCACGCGCGGCAGGTAGGTCAGGTTCCGTTCGGAGGTCAGGTGCGCGAACAGATCGGTGGGGTCCGCGAGGAACCCGCGCACCGCTTCGCCCGGTGTGTCGCCCCAGCGGCCGAAGTGCAGATCGAACGAACCCATCGCGGGGGCGAACTGCGGGTGCAGGTACAACATGAACACCATCAGGTAGGTGACCGAACCGAGCACGATGAGCAGCGCGGTGCGGCGCCGGATCGGGCGCGCAGACGGACGGACGAAGAGCGCGACCACCCCGGCCATGGCGCACATCAGCGCGAGATCTTCCCGGCACGCGAGCACACACACGGTGGCCCACATCGCGCCGCGACCGTCCCCGGCGTCGATGCGATCCAGCAGCCACGCCAGCGGCCACAGCGCCAGGGTGCCCGGGTGCGCTTCGTAGCTGAGCACGTGCACGACGTTGGGATGCAGCAGTAGGCCCGCCGCACCGAGCCACCACACGTTGCCGATGTGGAGTCCTTGGAGGTTGCGTTCTGCGACCCGCCCGAGGGTCCACGCGGCGCCGACCGCGCTGGCGGACTGTGCGACCAGCAGCACGTTGGCGGTGCCGAACACCCAGCCGAGCAAGCCGAGCGGCAAGAGCACCGGCGAGAGGTGTTCGCCGAGCACCGACGCTTCGAGGAAGGGGTCCCAGAAGTCGAAGTGCGACCACCCCCACGCCATGCGCGTATAGAACGCGAGGTCGAAGGTCCGGTTGTGGAACGTGTGGAAGCGCGCGAGCCCGAGTCCCGCGAAGACCACGCCGGCGGTCAACAGAAAGAGATCCCGCCGCCGACGTTCGGAGGCGTGCACCCGTTCGGCGGGAAGTCGTCGCGCCATCTCGGCGGCGCGCTGCGAGGACTGGAGACGACGCTGGGTCAACGCTAGCCGCCGGGCAGGAGATCGAAGAGTTCGCGTCCGAGTGTTTCACCGGCGAGTGCGAGCCGGTCTCCACCTTTGAAGTCCACCACGAAGAGCAGCTTGCCGCCGGGCCCGCCGAGCCAGACGAACTCGCACGACTCGGTGGTGTCCGGAAGCTGGTCGCCCTGAATGGCGATCGTCGCGTGGCCGCGTTTGCGGAGGGACAGGCGCATGCCGTCGATGGGCAGCTCCTGCGGCACCCGACCGTCGGGGACCTCGGTGGTGGGGTTCATCAATCCGATGCGGCGCGCTTCTTCGTCGACCTGCATCACCCATTCGGCGCGTTCGTTGCCGGGGGTGCGAAAGAGCCGCGCGACGAACCCTTCTTCGTCCAGCGTGATCGACGCGGCCAACCAGAGCTCGCAGTCGCCGTAGAGCAGCACGTCGTCGATGCGCAGCCCGCGCGGACCGACCGGTTCGGGTTGGGGCTCCTTGGTCTTGCCCCCGGTCTTCTTCACCGAAGGACCGTCCCCGTCTTGCTTGGCGAGCGCTTGCCGGCGTTTGCGCAGCCCGTACGCGGCCGCCAGCGTCAGACCGGCACCGATGGCGAGTTCGATGATCACGCGGATGCTCCCTGCATGCCGTCGAGGATCGCGCCGTGCATCGCGTGGGCAGAAGCCTGCGGGTCGTCGCTGCAGAGGGCGCCGATCGCGGCGGCGAGCGGTGCGCCGGCGCTTCGGACGAGCGCACATCGTTCGAGGTCGACGCCACCGATCGCGACGACTGGCAGCGGCGACGCCTGCACTGCAGCGCGCAGTCCGTCGACACCGACCGTCGGGTCTGGGTTCGTTTTGGTCACTGTCTCGAACACCGGCCCGAACCCGATCAAGTCCGCACCGAGCGCTTCGGCGGCCCGCACCTGCGTCAGATCGTGGGTGCTCAGGCCGATCGGTCCGTCGAAGATCCGTCGGGCTTCGGCGACCGGGAGGTCGTCCTGACCGAGGTGCACTCCGTCTGCCTCGCACAGGAGCGCCAAGTCGATGCGGTCGTTCATCACGAAGGGCACGTTCGCCTCGCGACACAGGGCGACCATCGCGCGGGCGAGGGCCAGCGCGTCTCGATCGTCGGCGCGTTTGTCCCGCAGCTGCAGCACCGCGCACCCTCCCTGGAGGATCGCTGCGGTCAGCTCGACCGGTGCGACCTGGCGCCGCGCACACACCTCGGGATCGACGATCCCGTAGAGGCCGCGCCACGTCCGGGGAGACCCTTGGTTCGTCCGCGTCTTCACGACATCACGTGGCCGACCTCGCCCAGAAGGGCGAGGCGGCTTCAGCGCACGCCCGCTTCTTCGAAGAACCGGATCGTGCTCTCGACCGAGGCCCCAAGCGCGGCGTTGATCAGCACCGAGACCTTGTCTTCGGACTGCTTGAGCGCGTCGTAGTACCGCTGCCGCTGCGTCGCGTGAATGATCACCGGCGGGTAGCCGAGGCGAAGCAGCAGCAAGTTCATCACGAGGCGCGCGACCTTCCCGCTCTGGCGCGGGAACGGGTAGATGTGCAGCAGCTGCACGTGCGACTTGGACGCGAGCCGCACCGGATGGGTGGACCGCTTGGTGTCGGCTGCGTTCATCCACTGAACGAGCTGCCTCATCCGGTAGCTGATCTTCTCGGGCGGCGCGATCTCGTGGAAGTACAGCCGGTGCAGCGGCATGTCCTTGCGGTAGGTGGGCTGCGGCCGTCCCTCGAGTTCTTCCGGTGCCAGCTGCGCGTACAGCTTCTTGATCACGTCGAGGGTGACCGAGAACCGCTTCTTTCGCGCCATCTCGCGGATCATCAGGATGGCCGCTTTGTGGTTGCGGATCTCGTCGTACACCGGCAGCAACGCGGAGTCGGTGACAACCTCGTCGGAGAATGCGCCGGTGAGTTCTTCCTTCGTGTACACGACCCCCTCGAGTGCGCTGTCGTGATAGATCCACGACAGGTCCAGGGTCTCTTCGAATTGCTCGACGAGACCTTCCGGCGCTACCTTTTGGAGCTCCTGCAGGCGCGCGACCCGCGATTCGAGGCTGGCGCCTTTCAGCTGCTTGACCAAGCCGACTTCTCCCTTTGTTCCTTCGAGCGATCGTCGGAACGAAACGACCCATGTTCACCGAGCCCATGGCTCGATACGTGTTCCCTGGGCCCGAAGGCCCCCCCGGCAGCACTCATGGCTGGCAGCGGCGGCGGAATCTACCAAAAGACGGCCGATGGATCAATGTCGAGACGTCGAACTTATTGAGATTGTTCGGAAAGTAGTCCAGAGATGCGATCCGCCAGGGCCGCCTGGTCCGGCACTCCAGCCTCTACGTGACGGATCGCGCCGGTCCCATCGATGAGCACGAGGGTCGGATAGCTCTCCACCCCGAACATGGCCTGCAGCTCACCGGAGACGTCCTGAAGACTCGGGAATTCGGCCCCGAAGTTGGTGTGGGCCTGTTGGACCCGCTCGGGCCCGAACCGCTCCACATTGACCCCATACATCTGCACTTCCGACCCGAACTGGGCGTGAACCCCGTTGAGCACCGGGATCGAAGCCCGGCAGGGCGGACACCAGCTGGCCCAGAAGTCGAGCAGCACCACTTTGCCGGCCAAGTGCTCGAGCGCGACCCGGTCCCCGATGCCCTCCCCGGCCACCACCTCCGAGACGAAGGGCGGCGCGGGCTGCCGCAGGCCGCACTTCGGCACCAGGCCGACCGTGGCGAGCAGCGCGAGGGTTCCGATGGCGGCGAGCCAGGGCGCCAAGCGTTGGAGGTCGGTCTTCATGGATGGATTGGCTCAGTCGATCGGGAGGCGGATCGCAAAACAAGCGCCGCCCCAGAGGGACTCCTCGTACGCGATCTCGCCGCCGTGCTCCAAGACCACCTTCTTGACGATGGCCAGGCCGAGGCCAGTGCCGTCGAGTTTGGTCGTGAAGTAGGGATCGAACAACCGGTCGAGGTGGCTTTCTTCGACGCCGGGTCCGTCGTCCTCCACCCGCAGGACCGCGTGGCCGTCCTCGAGGGTGGCGCGCACGCGCAGTCGGGTCTCGCCGGGCGGTTTGGCGTCCGGTTCGGTGGCCGCGTCGCGGATGGCTTGAAACGCATTTCGGATGAGGTTGTCCACGCAACGCTTGAGCATCATCGCGTCGAGCCGAACCGGCATCGGCACGTCCTGGGTCTTGAACGTGACCTCGGGCGCGGGCTCGTCTTCGAAGACGTCGTCGGCGATGGCGGCCACGCTCCGTTCGACGTCGAGCAAGAACTCCCCGAGGTCCGCGGGCGCGAGGTCCGCTTCGGGCAGCTTCGCGAACGAGCTGAACTCACTCACCAGGCGCCGGAGGGTCGCGACTTCCTCTTCGATGATCGACACCGCCTCTTCGAGTTTGCTTCGGTAGGCGTCGTCCCCTTCGTAGCTGCGCACCATCTCTTGCGCGGCGAGCTGGATCGGCGTGAGCGGGTTCTTGATTTCGTGCGCGAGGCGGCGGGCGAACTGCTGCCAGGCGCCGATGCGCTGCAGGTAGTCGATGCGCGCGCGGCTGTCGCGCAGGTCGGCGACCATGGCGTTGAACGCTTCGGTGAGTTCGAAGACCTCGTCTCGACCACTGGTCGGCACCCGCACGGTCAGGTCGCCACGACCGACTTTGCGCGCCGCGTCCGCGAGATCTGTGACCCGGCCGGTGACCCGCCGCGCGACGATGCCCGCGAGCCCGAGGGCGACCAAGATCAGCAGCGCGAGCAAACCGATGTAGACCCACACGTACGTGCCGCTGACGAAGTCCGCCGACTCCAGCATGCGCCCGTAGAACTCCGCCTGTTCGCCGGCTTCCTGCAGCCCTTCGAACACCCGGACCGGCGCGGTGACGACGACGACCACCTCGCGGCCTGCGACGGTGCGGCGCAGCGTGATGGGCCGACGCGTCTCGGGGTCCAGCCGCTCGGTGCGCTCGCGTCGTACCAGCGTCTCGTCGTCGGTCGAGAGTTCGATCGAGGCGACGTGGGCGTAGCGGTCGAGCAGCGCGTCGAGTCGGGGTCGAAGGACCTCGGGATCCGGGGTGTCGAGATCGCGGTGAAAGGCGATCGCATCCGCGGTGCGTTCGGCGTCTTCCCGCAGGGTCTCGAGGTGCGTCTGATACAGGGCGACCGCACCGTCGAGCTGTTCCCGCACCGAGGGGTTCACGCCGGTTCGGTAGGCGTCTGTGACGGTGGACCGGCCGAGCACCAACGCACCGATCAGCGGTGCCAGACCGACGAAGGCGATCGCGGCCAGGATCTTCCGTTCGAAGCGCGACAAGCCCTTCACCGCGACCCACCGTTCGAGGCCGGCACCACGATGTCTTGCGACCGGAACTCGACCACCCGCTCCGCTTCGCAGATCTCGCGGCGCACGATGTTGATCACGATGGGTCCGATGGGATCCTGCTGCGACGAACCGCTCCCGCGCAGCAGCTGCCGGCAACGGCGCCGGTCGATCGGGTTGAACTCGGCGCGCACCGCGAAGAAGATCGTCTGGCCTTCGAGCCCCGCGAACTCCGCGGCGGTGCCCGCGCGGTGCCGTCGCAGGGTCAAGCAACGCTCGAGCACGTCGTCGTAATCTGAGGCGACCGCGCTGCGCCGGCCCCGACGCACGACGAAGCTCCGCTCGAAGATGTCGTAGGTGATCGTGCAGGCGAACGAACGGCTCGCGACGGGCCGAGCGGATCCGCTGCGGAAGGTCTGCACACTCACGTTCATGCGTCGTGCGATGCCGCTCGTGAGGGAGCGCCGCACCGATGGAGTGTTCGCGAGATCGCGGACGCTGACGTTGATGCGCGGGGTGCCGTTCTGCCACATCACCCCGACCCGCCGTACCGGGAGGCGGTGCTGCGCTTCGGTGATGCTGGTGCACCACAAGAGCGACGCGAACACGAGACAGGCGGTCCGCATCCGCAGCGACCACGTCCGTTGGGCCCGAGCCTGCGACCTCACAGGGCGATCAACCCGAGCACGCTGGAGAACCCGATCTTGAACACGCCCACCCGGGTGTCCATGCGCAGGCCGATGTCGAAGGTCAGGTCGATCGGGATGCGCGACGCACCGACGAAGCCGGGGACCGCGACGGCGAGATCGTCGAAGTCAGAGAGCACGTACACGCCCACGTTCACGTAGCCGTTGAGCGCGCGTACGCGTCGTGGGCTGCGAACCAGCGGCAGCTCGTACTGCAGGTCGATGCGGCTCGCGAACTCTTGCGCGCGCATCACCGACACGGAGGTGCCAAAGAAGTTCGGCGCTTCCCGGCGGTCGAGCTGAATGCCCTGCACGCGCGCCGGGATGAGGTCGGTCAGGTCCGAGATCTGGAAGAGGTACGGGAAGGGTGCGTTGCCGACGACGGCGCCGAAGAAGAGCCCGAAGCGGAGCGAGTGCTGCCGCGGCAGTGGTTGCCACGCGCGGAACACGAGCTGGGCGCGCAGGAAGTCGTAGTCGCTGCCGATCAGCCGGTGCGCGACCTCGGACTGAAACCGTGCGTACACGCCGCGCGAAGGAAGCGCCGGGTCGTTGCGGCGGTCGAAGGTCAATCCGAACCGCACCATCGAGAGGTAACTGACGCCATCGTGAATGTGCCAATCGATGGGACGGGTCTCGGACCCGCGGCGTTCACTCGCCGCTTCCGGCCGCGACCGGAGATCGAGCACTTCGCCCTGCCAGTCGAGGTCGAATCGGGTCACCGCCCCGAGTTCGTGGCCCGTGCCGAGCACGATGCCGCCGCGCTGGTAGAAGACCACCGCGTTGCGCGCGGCGCGTTCTTCCATGCACCCGACCACTTCGCTTGGACACTCGCCAGCGAGCAGTGGGTCGTTGCCGAAGTACTGCCGGGCGCGCTGCATGAAGCCGCCGGCGCGCAGGCCGTAGCGGCGTGGCAAGAGGCGCGGGTTGTCGTACTCGAGGTCGAGTCCCCAGCCGCGCGTCGAGCCGAGCCCGCCGAGAGAGAGCTGCGCGCCGGTGCCGAAGAGGTTGGTCTCGGTCAGGGTCGCGCCGAGGTAGGGGACCGGGTCTGCGGTGGAGTCGGTGGAGTTGTTCAACCCTTCGCTGATGCCAAGCGTCAGTCCACTGATGACGATGCTGTTGCGTTCTTCGACGTCGATGACGAGCACGGCCCAGCCGCGCCGCGCGCCCGGTTCGAGGGAGAGCCGGACCGTTCGAAACCAGCCGGTGCCGCGCAACCGGATCTGAATGGACTCGAACGCTTCGTTCTCGGGATCGATGACCGAGCCGGCTGTGAACGGCACGAACTCACGGATGACTGCGGTCCGCGTCTTCCGGTTCCCCCGCACCTGCACCCGCTCGAGAAAGTAGCGAACCCGAACCTCGCCCTCGGCAAACGGCTCGTCGTCGAGGTCGTCGCCGAACCTCGCCTCGTCCGGATCGAAGTCGGCATCGGCGTCGGCTTCGGCGTCGGCGTCGGCATCGGCGTCGGCATCGGCGTCGGCATCGGCGTCGGCATCGGCATCGGCTTCGGTTTCGGCATCGGCATCGGCATCGGCATCGGCATCGGCATCGGCATCGGCACCGGCATCGGCATCGGGGTCGGCTTCGGCGTCGGTTTCGGGGTCGGCTTCGGCGTCGGTTTCGGCTCCGGGAACGGCGTCGGTTTCCGCTGCGCCGCCGGCACCCGCATCGACCCCGCCGACGCGCACGCCCCCATCCCGCACGCCGCCGTCCAACTGCGCCTGCACGCTGCGATTCCCGAGGCCAGCACCGCTGGTCGCGAGGATCCATGCAGCGACACAGATCAGAATCGCGCGGAAAGACGACACGGGTCGAAGCCTACTGCGTTTCGCGCCCGCAGCACTGCGCTTCCCACGGACAGCACTGCGCTTCCCACGGACAGCACTGCGGTTGCCACGGACAGCACTGCGACTCCCGAAGCCAGCACTGCGGTTGCCACGGACAGTACTGCGACTCCCGAAGCCAGCACTGCGGTTCTCGAGGCCAGCACTGCGGTGCCACGGACAGCACTGGGGCTCCCGAAGCCAGCACCTGCGGTTCCCGAAGCCAGCACTGCGGTTCCCGAAGCCAGCACTGCGGTTCCCGAAGCCGACACCGCCCTCGCTCAGAGCCGCACCCGGCGCGCGTTCAGTCGACCGGCGGCAGCGCCGCCAAGATCGTCAGCGCGGTCAGCGCGATCATCACTGCGATGAGGGCCCAGACGATCGTGGGAAGCTCCTTCGTTTTGCCTTCGCCACCCTTGGCGTCGCCCTTGTCGCCTTGGCCCTCGGCGGGCGTCTGGTCTGCAGTGGCGGCGGCTTCCTTCATCGCATCTTTTCCTCGCCGCGCGGGCGCGGCCTCGGGCAACTCTTCTTCTCCAACCACGCCCTTTTGCACGTGTCGCACGCCGACGGGAGGCGCCTTCGCGACATCCGCGCCCAGGTAGATCACCCGGACCGTCTGGTCCTTGCGCTCTTTGCGTTTGGGCTTCGCGCCGCCGGGGGGCAGGAGCGTGGCGTGTTTCTTCGGTTTCGGAAGATCCGGGAGCGGCGGACTCGTTCGGGTCGGCGGCCGGCGTTCTTCGCGTTCGCGCAACACCTCCGCGAGGGTGACCTCGACGACCCGAAGAAACTGCTGCCCCGTGGTGTCGGGGCGCGGCGGCTTGGGCTTGGGCGTCGGCGGGTTCGCAGCAGCCTTGGCTTCGTCGGCGTCGGCTTCGTCGGCAACTTCCTCTGGCTCTTCTTCGGGGTCGGGCAGGTCCTCGAGCCAAGGCGCGTCCGCGTAAGTGTCGACGACGAAGTGTCCCTCGTCCCAGCCGAAGACGTGGTGGAGATCATCGAGTCCGTCGAGACGGATGGTGTCGAGCTCGCCGCGCTCGTATCGAACCTCGGCCCGCATGTCGTCCTGCTCGAGCGAGAGCATGCCGGTCAGACCGGCGCGCTCGCAGTAGTTCATCAGGTCCGCCGGCACATGCACTTCGAGAGAGCCCTCTTTGCGGGTCGTGTCTCCCTTCGACACGGGCAAGGGAGGGAGGCGCTGAATGATCTCGAAGTGCCCGCTCGTCATGGCGAGCAACAGTTCGATCGGATCTTCTTCGTCTTCCCGTTCGTCTTGGTCCGCGCTGATCTGACCGAGCACGAGCGAGACTTCGCCTTCGCACGGTCCGGAGAACCGGAGCACACCGGTGGTGCGGAGCGCTTCGATCTCCAGGAGCATCGTCACGATGCCGCCTTCGGGGATCTCGCCCTCCAGCACGCTCTGAGGGGTGTCGGTCACGGTGCCATTGACGCGGCTTTGGGCCCCTCCTGTCAACTACGCCGCACCCGAACCCGGAAGATCACGGAGATCGGTGGGGCGCCGACCAGTCGTCGGGGGCTTCGATGGCGAACCGAACCGCTTCGGATTCCGCCTCCAGCGTGGGTACCGTGAGCCACTGGCGGACCCTGCGCTCGTCCCGCTGAACGGTGAGCACGAGCCGCCGACCGCGCTCGATGCCGACCAGCGCGAGGCCGATGTCGTCCAGGCTCTCGAGCCGCACCCCACGCAGGTAGAGGAGCCGATCGCCCGGTCGCAGCGGGCCTGGGCTGCGGACCACGACGGGCGGGGTTCCTTCGGCCGTCGCGCCCCCGAGCAGTCGCCGGATCGACCGGGTCTCGTAGCGCGGTACCCGAAGGGCCACGAGCTTCAAGCCAGCGGCGCGCAGACATCCGTCGAACTCGACCACGCCACGAAACGCCGCGGCTTCTTCGACCCATGTTCGCCACCGCTGCGCGGTCGGCGGGTCGGTGGCTTCGGCCACGTTCGATCGCTGGTTCCAGATGGAGCCGCTGCTGTGTAGGTCGGCGCAGAATGCGAGCAGACCGGCCCCATCGAGGTCGTCGCCGGCCGCGATCGGATGCGGTGCGGTGCGGTGACGGGCGTAGGCTTCTGCGACCAGACGAAGCAGACGCGCGCCGTCGCCCTCCGACGCGATGGTCCACTCCGCGTAGCGCGCGACGCCCGCGCGCCAATGGGACGGTCCGGGGACCATGGCGGCGACAAGGTCCTGCCAGCGCAGGGTGTGGCCGTCGCCGCGGCCGACGACGAACCCTGGGCCGACGAACTGGGTCGGTTCGAGGTCGGCGTTGGGCTCGAACGCGATTAGGACGGCGCCTTCGAGCGCGAGCGAAGGCGGCACCGCCTGCAGGGCCGCGCGCGCCGCATCGCAGGCACCGAGACACGTGAGCGTCACGCCACCGTGCGTCTCGGTGATTCCTTCGCCGCGCACCATCCAGACCGGTGCGTTCGGTTCGGCGGATTCGGGGAGCGTTTGGAGCGGCCCTTCGACTGTCCTCGGGAGCGCGAGCCACGCCGACTCGCGCGGAGAATCGAGTCTCCAGGCGACGTCGAACGGGTACTGCGCTTCGTGCATGCCGGCGCGGGCCGCCGCGCCCTCGGGCGTCCACCGCAACTCGAGCCGCTCCGGTTCGAGCGGCGCCACGGGCGGGGGCTCTTCCGGCGGCTCGACCGGGTCGGCCGCGGACAGGATCGGCGGTCGCGTGGCGACCGAACACGCGGTGCACACGATGCAGAGGAGCGCCGGTCCGAACAACCTCACCGGCACACGCGTAGCATGTCGTCGGGGAACCTCACCGGGAGACGCGAAGAACACCGCCGCGCATCGGCAGCGTGAGTGCCCGCCGCGTCCGGTCGCGTGCGATGCCAAACGCGCGGCGTCCCTCCGCGAGTTTCGACGGGCCCGATCGCGGAAGCGCCCCGAGCGTGACGACCTGCACCCCGGGTGTCGTCGGTACCTTGGCGGAGTCGCCAGTGCGCCACCACGACCGCGACTCGAGGTGGTGCATCAGCACGCGCGTCCCATGTCCTTCGAGCCCCGCGAGTCCCGGCCGGTCGGCGATGCCGCCGTCCCAGAGCAGGCGGCCCTGGTGCGGCACCATCTGGAAGAGACCGGGGAACGCGCAGCTCGCGTGCACGGCGGGTGCGACCGGGCCTTCGGCGAGCACGACGGTCTGGCGTCGTTGCACGTCCCAGGCGCTGACGGTCAACGGGAGCGCGCAGTCGTCGAAGGTTGGCGCCTCTTGGGCGGTGCCGGCGAGAAAGATCCGCTCGAGCTCCGCTTCGAAGAGCCGTCCTTCGAGCAAACCGAACTTCGGCACGGTCGGCCGGCCGGCGTAGAAGGGATCCCAGAAGTCGGCGCGCTGCAGCGAGAGGAACCGGTCCGCCAACCGTTCGCCGGGCACACCCATCGCGACACACGACGCGACCAACGCACCGGCGCTCGAGCCGCTGACCCGCGACGGACGCAGTCCGGCTTCTTCGAGCGCGCAGACGAAGCCCGCGTGCGCGAAGAAGCCGAAGAAGCCGCTCGAGAGACAGAGCGAGAATGGCTCCGCCCGAAGCCACTCGTTCAACGTTTCGTTCAGGGGAAGATGCCGCGCTCTTTGTACGCCTGGCCGAGGTTCTCGAGGGCCAGCGCGTAGGCCGCGATGCGCGGCTCGACGCCCTTCTCTTGGGCGAAGAACATGGTGCGCCGGTAGTGCTTCTTCATCGCCTTCTCGAGGCGCATGTCGACCTCTTCGAGGTCCCACGATTCGGAACGAAGGTTCTGCACCCACTCGTAGTAGCTGACGGTCACACCACCGGAGTTGGCGAGCACGTCCGGGATGATCGGAATGCCGCGCTCCACGAGGATGCGTTCGCCCTTCGGGTTGCACGGGCCGTTGGCGCCCTCGGCGATGAGCTTGACGTCGAGCGCCTGCGCCTCCGCTTCCCCGATCTGGTTCTCGAGCGCTGCAGGAATGAAGAGGTCTGCCTTGGTGGCGAAGAACTCTTCGCGTGTGATCTCTTCGCCGCTGCCGTAGCCCGCGATCGAGCCGTGTTGCTTCACGTACTCGGTGAGCTTGTGGGCGTTGAAGCCTTCGGTCGTACGGAGGTAACCCGAGTGATCGCCGACCGCGATCGTGCTGACCCCGAGTCGGTTCAGGATGAGTGCCGCGTGGCTGCCCACGTTGCCGAAGCCCTGAATGATCGCGGTCTTGCCTTCGAGGTCGAAGCGGTTGTCGAGCGCCCACTCCGTGATGCAGTGCACGACGCCCTGCGCGGTGGCCTTCTCGCGGCCTTCGCTGCCACCACAGGTCAGCGTCTTGCCGGTGACGACCGCGCGCTGCGCGTTCTTCGAGGCGTGGTCCACCTGGTTCATGTAGGTGTCCATGATCCAGACCATGACCTGCGCGTTGGTGCCGACGTCGGGCGCGGGGATGTCGTAGTTCGGTCCGATGTTGTTGCCGAGGGCGTGGGTGAACCGGCGCGTGACGCGCATGAGCTCCGCCTGGCTGAGCTGGCTGACGTCGACCTTCACGCCGCCCTTGGCGCCACCGAAGGGGATGTTCATGAGCGCACACTTCCACGTCATCATCGTGGCGAGCGCTTTCAGATCGTCGAGCGAGACCGAGTGGTGGAAACGAAGTCCACCTTTGTAGGGCCCGAGAAGGTTGTTGTGCTGGATGCGGTAGCCCTTGAACTGCTTCATCGACCCGTCGTCCATGCGGACGGGGAAGTGGGTGATGAGTTCGTTCTTGGGCTGCGCGAGCATCTCGCGGACGTGGTCGGGAAGAGAGACTTCCTTCGCGGCGCGGTCCAGGTAGTCCTGGACGACCTTGAAGAACTGATACCGATCATCGTGGGACACAGGTGCCTCCGAGGGCGTGCGCTCAGCGCTCGCGGGGTTCGATTCGTCAGTGGTTGAAGGCGCCGTGCTCTTCGCCGCGTCGGATGACTTGGCGGAGGACTTCTTTCGGCGTGTCTTCGACGGCGTCTTGGTAACGCTCATGCGTGGCTGCATCGCATCGCGGTTGGGGCACGTCAACAACGCGACGCGTCACGTGCTCGGCCTTCGGTTCCGGGCGGAGAAACAACGGAGGCGCGGGGTGTCGGATGGGTGGATCCGTTTGCTCGGACGGTGGCCAGAGGCTCGGTGCGTTCGGTGGGGGGGCCGCGCAGAGGGTGGTTTGAGCGGCGCGGTGCTGGGCGATTGCTCACGGACCGGGAACGGTGCCGACACGAAGACCAAGCCCGAGTACGGAACGCAGACGCAACGGACGACAGAACTCAGAGCACGCCGAGCGGAGCACAGCGGGCGAGGGCTAGCCGAGGATCGGGGCGAGCCAGGTGACGTACGCAAAGACCGCGGTGCTGGTGAAGAGGAGCGCGTCGCTTCGGTCGAGCAGGCCGCCGTGGCCAGGCATGATCTTGCCGCTGTCCTTCACGCCGCAGCTGCGCTTGAGGAGCGACTCGAGCAGATCGCCGGCCTGGCCAAACGCCGCGGCGATCGGCGCGAGGATCGCGATGTGCAGAAGCGGCACGTGGGTGAGCAGAGTCTGCTGCAACACGACGGCCCCCGCGGTCGCGGCGAGCAGGCCGCCGATGGATCCTTCGATCGTCTTCTTGGGGGAGAGCTTCGGAGAGAGTTTGTGTTTGCCGAAGAAGCGGCCGGCGAAGTACGCGCCGGTGTCGCTCAGGAACGCGACGAACATCGAGAGCAGCACCCAGGCGCCGCCGTGTTCGACTTGTTGCAGAAGTGCGAGCGCACCAAGCGGCACGCCGAGGTACAGGACCGAGCCGAGCATCCAGCCGATGCGGCCGGCCGCCGCGTCGATCGGTTCCGCGTCCTTGATCGCCACGACGAGGGTGCCGAAGAGCGCGGCGAGAAGCGCCGCCATCAAGTAGTCGGGCGTCCGGAAGATGACGATCGAGACGCCGAGGGTGGCGACGACGCCCCACCACTTCGAGAGGGTGGCTTTCGGCATCGCCATCGTCATCAACTCGTGCGCACAGATGCCGGTCCAGATCGCGCCGAAGATCTGAAAGCCCAGACTCTCCTCCCAGAACATCAGCCAGACGATGATCGGGATGAGCGGCAGCGCGGTGGCGAAACGCATGGCGGTGCCGCCGAGACCTTTCTTCTTGGTCTCCGGCTTCTTGGTCTCCGACTTGGGGTCGGGCGTCTCGTCTTCGGTGGGCTCGGTCTTCTCGTCCGTCACGGACGGGACCCTCACTCAGCCACGGACGGGACGCAACCATCGGCGACCCGGCCGAAGCGGCGGTCGCGGTGCTGGTACGAAGCGAGCGCTTGGTAGAGGTCGGCTTCGGTGAAGTCTGGCCAGAGGCGGTCGGTGAAGTAGAGCTCCGCGTACGCCGCGCCCCAGAGCAAGAAGTTGCTGATGCGCTGTTCGCCACCGGTGCGGATGAGCAAGTCCACGCGGCCGACGTCGAGGGACGGGAGCAACGTTTCGAAACTTCGTTCGTCGATCGACTCAGGGTTCAGCGCGCCGGTCTTGACCCGCTCGGCGAGCGCTTTGGTCGCGTCGATGATCTCCTCGCGGCCGCCGTAGGAGAGCGCCAGGGTCAAGGTCATGCCGTCGTTCTGAGCGGTCTCGGCGATGAGTGGGTCGAGCACGGCGCGGACGAAGGGCGGCAGCTTCTCGATGCGTCCGACCGCCCGCAGGCGGATCCCGTTCTCCATCAGCTCGTCGCGTTCGGATTGCAGGTAGTCGCGCAGCAGCTCCATGAGCGCGGCGACTTCGGGGCCAGGCCGGAACCAGTTCTGTTCGCTGAACGCGTAGAGGGTGAGCGCGTCGATGCCGAGGCGGCGACAGGCGCGCACGATCTTGCGAACCGACTGGCTTCCCTCGCGGTGGCCGAGCGTTCGGAGCTCGCCTTGGGCGCGGGCCCAGCGACCGTTGCCATCCATGATGATGGCGACGTGTTGGGGCAGGCGGGTTAGATCGACCAAGCTCACGGGTGCGGCGGTTACCATGGGGGGTTCAGTGCGGCAAGACGAGGACCGCAACGGGTTTCAGTCCGCATATGACAAGATTGGCACGTACGGGGCCAAAGAATGACAAAAGTGGCGCCAGAAGGGTTGCCATCGGCGGCTTTGGCCCATATCGTCGGTGCATGGAGCCGAACTACTACGAGGACCTTGGGGTTTCGAAGGGATCGAGCACCGCGGAGATCAAGAAGGCGTACCGCAAGCTCGCTCGGGATCTCCATCCGGACCGGAACCCGGACAACCCGCGCGCTGAGGAGCGGTTCAAGAGGGTGGGCGAGGCCTACCGCATTCTTTCGGACGAGCGGAAGCGCAAGCTCTACGACGAGTTCGGCATGGTGGGGCTGCGCGAGGGGTTCGACCCGGAAGCCGCCCGTGCCCGCGCCGCCAGCTTCGACGTCGGGAGCGCGTTCTCGGGGGGCGCCTTTGATCCTCGAGACATCTTCGAGCAGATGCGGGGACGGCGGCCTCCTGCGCGGCCGCGCGACTCCACGGCCATCCTCGATCTCACATTCGTGGATGCGGTGCGTGGTGGGGCCCGGGAGATCGTGCTCCAGGAGGCGAGGGGTCCCCGCACCGTGAAGGTGCGGATCCCGCCGGGCGTTCGGGACGGCGACCAACTGCGGCTGAGTGGGCAAGGACTCCGCGGCCGGGGTGGGCGGTCGGATCTGGTGCTCACGATGCGGGTGGGTGCGCACAACGCCTATTGGTTCGAAGGCGACGTGCTCCACGTGCGGCTCCCGGTGCGTCCGCTCGAGGCATTCGAGGGGGCGAAGATCGAGGTCCCGACGCCTGAGGGCATGGTGCAGTTGCGGGTGCCCGAGGGGGCCTCCAACGGGATGAAGCTCCGGCTCAAGGGCAAGGGTCCCCGGCTCAAGGGCGGCCCGCCCTGCGATCTCATCGCCCACCTCGAGGTCGTCATGCCCAAAGGGGGTGGCGATGAGGTGCGGGCTGCCGTGAAGGTGCTGGACGATGCGCTGGAAGGCGATCCCCGCTCGGATCTGCTGCAGTTCTGAGGTCGGTTTGGCTTGGGAGGTTTCACGTGAAACTTCGGTGCCAGAGGCAACGGTCGTGGAGAATGTTTCACGTGCAACGTGGCCGGCGGTCTGGTCTACGTAGGGCAGTCTGCTAGAGCGCTCCCATGTCGAGCTTGGATGAAACGCTGCGGACGCGCCTCGAAGAACTCGAGCGCCTTGGTCTCCGTCGGCGGCTTCGGACCTTGGAAGGACCGGGGACGACGGTGCGACTCAGCGGTCGGCCGGAGCCCGTGCTCAACTTCTGCTCCAACGACTACCTGGGCTTGGCCAGTCACCCCGGCCTGCTGGAAGCTGTCCAGGGCGCGGGGTCTCCCAGCAGTCGGCTGATCACCGGCAATCTCATTGGGCACGTTCGGGCCGAAGAGACCCTGGCCGAGTACGTGGGCCTGCCCTCCGCCACGCTCTTCTCGAGCGGCTACGCGGCCAACGTGGGGACGGTCTCGAGCCTCATGGGCGAAGGCGACGTCGTGTTCTCGGACCGGCTGATTCACGCGAGCCTGATCGACGGCGCTCGGCTGTCCCGAGCCAAGGTGGTGGTGGTCGAGCACGCCTGTTTGGAAGCGCTCTCAACCGGCCTCGAAGCCCATCGGGGCTCAGGTCGAGCGCTGGTCCTGACCGAGTCGGTCTTCTCGATGGATGGCGACCTGGCCGACTTGAAGGGCCTGCGCTCGCTGTGCGATGCGCACGACGCTTGGCTTCTGGTGGACGAAGCGCACGCCTTGGGCGTCGTGGGTCCGAGCGGGGCCGGGCGCTGCGCCGAGCTCGGGGTGGTGCCCGATGTGCTGGTCGGGACGCTGGGCAAGGGGCTCGGATTGGCAGGGGCCTTCGTGGCGGGGACGGGCGCGCTGCAAGACTTCCTGGTGAACCGGGCCCGCAGCTTCGTCTTCTCGACTGCGTTCCCCGCGGCGTTGCTGCCCGCGATCGAAGTCGCGGTGAGACTCTGCCGGGACGCGGAGGGTCTGCGAGACAGCCTGCGTCGCCACACCCACGCGCTGCGGAGTGAGCTCGGGCTGGCGGAGGGGGAGGGCGCGATCGTCCCCTGGGTCGTGGGCGACAACGAGCGCGCCTTGGCGCTCTCCGCAGCACTGCTGGAGCGCAATCTTCTGGTGGGGGCCATCCGCCCCCCCACCGTTCCAGAAGGAACCGCCCGCCTGCGCATCACACCGATGGCGACGCATCGACCCGATGAGGTGGAGTCCTTGGTCTCCGCCATCCGAGCCCTTCGATGAGCCGAATCGTCTTTGTGACCGGCACTGGGACCGGCGTCGGCAAGACATGTTTCACGTGCAACCTCCTCCGGGTCCTGCGCGAGGAGCACGACGCGGTCGGACTCAAACCGATCGAGACCGGGGTGGTCGAAGGCGCACCGCTGGACGCGCTCGCGCTCGATGAGGCGGGCGGCTTCACCTACGCACACCACCCATCCTTCTACCGAGCCGCCCCACCATTGGCGCCGCAGGCCGTGGTCATGGGCGGGGGCGCGCCGCCCGACATCGATCGGATCGAGGCGGGGATCCACGCGATCGCAGCCGACCATGAGATGGTCTTGGTCGAGGGGGCCGGCGGACCCCTCGTCCCTCTGACGGCGGAACTCGACATGCTCGATCTGGCCGCTCGGCTCCACCCCGAGCTCTTGCTCGTCGTCCCCAACCGCCTCGGGTGCCTCTCCGACGCGCGCGCCGCCGCGCTCGCGGTCGCGGATCGAGGGCTGCGGTTGACGGCCGTGTTCTTGAACCGGTTCCCCGAATCGGACGAGAGCCAGGCGACCAACCGCGCCGTGCTTCAAAGTTGGCTCCGCGCCCCCGTCCTCGAGGACGTCGCGGCCATCGCCGCCCTCCTCCAACCGCACCAAGCCCCGTTCTCCTCACCTTGCGCGATGCCAGACCTGGACGACTGAGGCGACCGGCTTCGGCCTCGGCCTGGGCCTTCGGGCTTCGGGCTCGGGTTCGGCTTCGGCCTCGGCTTCGGCCTCGGCTTCGGGGTCGGGGTCGGCTTCGGCTTCGGCGTTGGCTTCGGCCACGGCGTCGGCTTCGGCTTCGGGCTTCGGCCTCGGCGTCGGCTTCGGCTTCGGGCTTCGGCCTCGGGTTCGGCTTCGGCCTCGGCGTCGGCGTCGGCGTCGGCTTCGGCCTCGGCTTTGGCCTCGGATTCGGCATCGGCATCGGCGTCGGCTTCGGCCTCGGCGTCGGCGTCGGCGTCGGCTTCGGCCTCGGCCTCGGCGTCGACTTCGGCGGCGTCAGCTTCGGCTTCGGAATCAGCAACCCCCCAGCCGACGCCCGATCCGTATCAACCCTCGAACACCAGTATCACATACGATACGTCAGCGGCATGGTTGCACGAAGTTTCGGTCCACTTCGAGTTGATCACACGCCAGCGTGAACGCGTTCCGCACGCACCGCTTCAGCCGTCCTTCGACACCGCACGCAGGCGCCGAGTAGAGCCAGAACGCGGTCGAGCCGATCGTGGGACACGTGCAGTCCGAGCTCGACCGCACCGTCGTGTACCGCGGCTCCTCTTCCCCGTTGCAGTCGTAGTCGAAGCCGCCGCTGACGATTGGCTCGCCCGAGAACGTGGTCTGGTTCGGCCGCACCACCGGGTTGCCATCGTTGCAGTCGCCGCCGACCTCCGCGTACCCCTCGGTCCCCGCGCAGAGCTCGAGCGGTGCGCCGGTTCCGAATCCGTCTCCGTCGGCGTCTTCGTAGAGAGGCGTCGACACCCCTTCGTCGCTCGCCCCGTCGCAATCGTTGTCGAGGCCATCGCAGGTCTCGTCGACCGGCTGCACGCCGCCCGCACACACCTCCACGCCATCGGTGCAGCGCGCGCGTCCGGGCACACACGCGCCGACATCGCTCCCGCACCGGCCGGACACGCTGTCCTCGTCCACGTGTCCGTCGCAGTCGTCGTCCAACCCGTTGCAGATCTCTTCGCTCGGTTCGACCTCGCCCATGCACTGCAGTGCGCCTTCGACGCACACCTGGATGCCGGGTCCGCAACCGCCGCCAGCGGAACATGCGACGCCCAGCTCCGGATCCGCTTCGTCCATCGTCCCGTCGCAGTCGTCGTCGACGCCATTGCAGACTTCCTCCATGCCTTCGACGGACCCTTCGCATGCGAACACGCCGTCGACGCACGAGCCGATGCCGCGCACGCACAGACCCTCGTCGCTGCCGCACACCTCGCCGTGGATCCCTTCATCCGTCGCGCCATCGCAGTCGTCGTCGTGGCCGTTGCAGACCTCCTGGCTGCACGCGTCCGCCAGATCCGCGTCGCGCATCGCACCCGCGTCTGCTGCTCCACCGTCGCCCGCGAAGCCAGCATCCGCCGGTCCGCTGTCGGTCCTCGAGCCCACGCATCGGCCCGCCTCCAGATGCATGCCAGAAGGACAGCCCCCTTCCTCATCGCACGCCAGCACCGACACACACAGCACACCCATCGCCAACCATTTCGTCATCGCACACTCCTTGGTGAGTGCGCCTCGTCGACCGGTGGACGGAGCAGTTGCGGGATCCGAATCCGAAAACCCGAAGCCGATGCCGATGCCGAAGCCGATGCGGACGCCGACGCCGACGCCGAAGCCGAAGCCGACGCCGACGCCGAAGCCGAAGCCGAAGCCGGAGCCGAAGCCGAATCCGAATCCGAATCCGAATCCGAATCCGACGCCGAAGCCGAAGCCGAGGCCGAAGCCGACGCCGAAGCCGACGCCGATGCCGACGCCGAAGCCGAAGCCGACGCCGAAGCCGACGCCGATGCCGAAGCCGACGCCGAAGCCGACGAGCCGACGCCGATGCCGACGCCGAAGCCGAAGCCGAAGCCGAATCCAAAGTTAGCGGCAGGTTTGCAGGCGCGACATGGGGGTGTTGCTGCAGCCGCCGCCGCCGCCGAACGAGCAGGGACGGTAGGTGCCTTCGGCCCCGCAGCTCGGTACGGCGCCGGACCAACCGCTCGCGCTCGAGGGGCAGGTCAGTTCGCACGATCCCGCGGCTCGGGTGAACTCGCGCGTCTGCGCGCCGTCGCAGTCGAAGTCGTAGCCGCCGCCGGTTGCGGGCGACGAGAAGAACCCCGTCTGGTCGGGGTGCACGCGGTTGTCGCTGTCGTCGCAGTCGCCGCCGCGGCCAACGTAGCCGGAGGGTTCGTCGCATCCGCGCATCGTTGTGCCGTCGTCCCCGAACCCGTCGCCGTCCGCGTCCCGGAAGAACGTCCGATCGCCGCCGCTCGCACCTTCGTCGATGCGCCCGTCGCAGTCCTCGTCCTCGCCGCCGCAGGCTTCCGGCGCGCCGGGGAAGGTGCCTTTGCGGCTGTCGTCGCAGTCGTCGCCGCGGCTCACGTACCCTTCGGGCGCGCTGCAGCCGGCGCGCGTGTCGTCCGGGTCGCCGAAGGCGTCTGCGTCAGCGTCTCGGAACCAGAGCCGTCCGAGTCCTTCGTCGACCATGCCGTCGCAGTCCTCGTCGAGTCCATCGCAGGTCTCGGCCACCGGCTCGACGCCGCCTTCACACGCGCCCCACGCCAGATCGGTGCACACCTGACCGCCGGTCTCACAGAGCCCTTCGGTGGTGCCGCACGCGCGCGCCATGCCCTCGGGACACGCACATGCTTCGTCCACGGCGCCATCGCAGTCGTCGTCGAGGCTGCCGTCACAGACCTCGGTGGAGGGATCGACCGGGTCGACGCAGCGTCCCCACACCCCACCGGTGCAGGTCTCGGTGCCGGTCTCGCACGCGCCTCGATCGGTGCCGCACGGCCGTGTGACCTCCTCGTCGATCGCGCCGTCGCAGTCCTCGTCCGTGTTGTCGCAGGTCTCCGCGCCGGGGACGCATGCGTCGCCCGCGCCCGCGTCTTCTGGGACGCACATGCCGCCGACTTCGCGCAGCCCCTCCGGACACGCGCCGCCGCTGCATCCAACGAGCACGACCGCGACCGCCATCGCCAACGCGACCGACTTGGTTCGCACCGTGACGAATCCGGCGCGCACGAACCCCGCCCAGACGGCACGCCACCCGTCGACCCACCCGCTGCGCGCGCCCCTCATGGACACGAGTAGACCCACACCCGCGTGCTCGAACCGGTGTTGGCGATGATGCCCACGACGTTGCCAGCGCCGTCGGCCGCCACGTCCGCGCCCTCGAAGGTCCCGAAGAACACCGACGCCGCGCCCACGTTCGCGAGCGCGACATCGGTCTCGCGGGTCCCGATGAAGTTGTTGAAGCCCGCGGCCGGCGTCATGGCGCCGCCCCAGATCCACGCGCCGCCGCTGAACGCCACCCGGTGCGTCTGGGTGCCGGACGAGATCGCTGGCACCACGTTGGTCATGCGCGTCGGCGCACCCACCACCGCGCTCGACGCGTTCAAGGTCCAACTCAGAAGCTCTGACCCGGACACACATCCGAGCACCCGCTCTCCGTCGCCCCGCTCGCCGAGCACCGGGTGTTCGCACGTGCCCGCCACCGAGCTCGAGGGCAAGTTCGGGTTGCCCGCGGTGGTGGTCACGGTGCCGGTGCGCACCGACGCGCCGTTTTCGAAAGCCAGCGTGAACGTGCCGGCCGACTCGATGAGATCCAGCGCGGACTTGCGGGCGAAGGCCAGTGGCTGAAGCAACTCGGTCGTGTTCACACCGCCGAGCGCTGTGGTCGTCCGCGCCAGCCGGATGTTGGTGTCTCCGAGCGCGCCGATCCCGTTGCCGTACGCGAACACGATCTCGCTCTCGTTCGCGGCCACGGCGACGTCGCCGAACTGTTCGGCGTCCGCGTCGATGATCCGCTCCACCCGTTCGAAGGTGATGCCCGTGGACCGCGCGCGCAGCACCGCGGCGGCGAGCTCGTCTCCGGTGCGGGTCCACGCGACGACCACGCGGTCTCCGTTGAACACATCGATGTCCATGTTGTCGACGTCGTTGGCGATGTTGATCTTGAGCGAACTCCCCGTCGGTACCCCGGCGGTACTCAGCCTCTGGGCATCGATCCGCCGTCCGTGGAGCACGACCGCCAAGAACCCGGTCGCGATCGGCACGATGCGCACCTCGTCCGCGTCGTCGAACCCCGACGAGAGCGCGGCCGACAGCACGATCTCACGGGTGTCCTCGTCTTCGATGCCGTCGCAGTCCACGTCCGCGAAGTTGCAGCTCTCTTCCGGCGGGTCGCACGCAGCGCTGTCGTCCGGCGGCTCGCACATCGCGTTGCAGGTGCCGGTGCCGGTGCTCCCGCACGTCGTCACGCACGACACGTCGTCGCCGAACACGCAGCTGCCGATGCCTTCGTCGATGTTCGAGTCGTCGTCGCAGTCGTTGTTCAACCCGTCGCACAGCTCCACGGCACCGGGCGTGCACGCGGCGCAGTCGTCGTCGCAGTCGGTGTTGTCGTTCACGGCGCCAGGCAGGGCCGGGGGCGTCTCGCAGTCGAGCACGGCGCCCACCGTCGAGTCGCCGAAGCCGTCCCCGTCCATGTCCGGGTACCACTCGAGCAGCACCCCTTCGTCGGTCATGCCGTCGCAGTCGTCGTCCACGTCGTTGCAGACCTCGTCGGTCGCACTCACGCCGCCCATGCACACGATGGCGCCCTCCAGACACATCTCGATGCCGGGCAAACATGCGCCGACGCTCGTACCGCATGCGCCGCCCCCGCCCGGGTTGCCGTTGTCGACCACGCCGTTGCAGTCGTTGTCGAGTCCGTCGCAGACCTCGGCGGAGCTCCCGACCGCGCCGTCGCAGGTGCCGAAGAACATGTCGTCCCCGCAGACCTGAACCCCGGGCATGCACTCTCCGACTTCGCTGCCGCAGGCTTGGCTCTCGCCGGGCGTGCACATGCAGCGCTCGTCGACCGCCCCGTCGCAGTCGTCGTCGAGCCCATCGCCACACACTTCGTCGACCGGCTCGACCGCGTCGCACCCTTCGAACATTCCGTCGACGCAGGTCTCGGTGCCCATCGTGCACTGACCTTCCATCGTCAGGCCGCAGGCCTGGGTCACGTTCTCGTCGACGGTCCCGTCGCAGTCGTCGTCGACGCCGTTGCAGGCTTCGGCGGTGGTTGGATCACACGGCCCGGTGTCCCCGCCGCCGTCGAACGCCATCACACAGCGTCCGTCCATCACCATCATGCCGTCGGGGCACGTCGTGCCGTCGTCGCCACCACACGCAGCCACCAAGCACACGAACCCAACCCAACCCCAACGCTTCGACATTCGACACTCCCCGCACCCAGTTCAAGTGGCGCGAATCTGCCGTGTCCCAAGAGACCCGGCAAGGCAGCCCACCGCACCGTGGGTGCGCATCGGCCTGGTTCACATCCCCCAAACAGGGGACCGGCGGTGCTTGTCGGCCGCATCGGTGCCGGGTTGCGTCCCATGCGTGCGAAACACCGCCGCGCGTCTGGTCCGCAGCTACGTCCTCCACTGGGGACGTCAGCTCGAGGCGGCGCGGCGCCGGCGAACGCGCCACACGAACGCAGAACCCACCACCAGCACGGTCGCGACGCTGATCGCCACCCACGCCACCGCCGGGATCTCCGCCAGCCACTCGAAGAGTCCCTCGCCGAAATACGCCATGCCGAGGAGCGGCAGCGCGTAGCCCACGAGCGACCCCCAGAAGTGGGTCCAAAAACCCACCCGCGACACGCCGAAAAACGCGTGCAGAAGCGGCGGCATCCACAGGACGAACCGCAGCGCGGTCACGGTGACGAATCCCCGGCGTGCGAGCGCCTCGTCGTACTTCCGGAACTTCGCCGGGATCCTCGGCGTCACCCAGTCCCGCGCCACGAACCTCGCAAACGAGAACCCGACGATGCTCGCGGCCATCGTGCCCGCCATCGTGAGCGCGAACGCTTCCGGCCACGGCCAGATCATCGGTGCGACCAAAAGGAAGAGCGTGCCGGGCACCCCAAAGGGCTGAAAGAGCATGTACGCGACCACGAACGCCAGCTGCCCCCAGCCGCCCTGAGCCACAAGCCAGTCCCGCAGCTCGGCCGGCTCCGCGAACGCCTCGAACACCCCGAACTGGTGCGCCGTCACCAGCCCCGCCACAACGGTGAGCACCAGCGCCGCCTTGGGCCCCCAAGGCTTCTTCCGAACCCCGGGCGGCGCGTCGGCTCCGACCGATTCGGTTTCGCCGTCGGCTTCGGCATCGGGCTCGGCCTCGGCGTCGGATTCGGCTTCGGCTCCGGCTTCGGCTTCGGCTTCGGATTCGGCATCGGCATCGGCTTCGGATTCGGCATCGGCTTCGGCTTCGGCATCGGCGTCGGCGTCGGCGTCGGCGTCGGCTTCGGATTCGGCTTCGGATTCGGCTTCGGATTCGGCATCGGCTTCCGCTTCCGCTCCCGCTCCCGCTCCCGCTCCCGCCACCGCTTCCGCTGCCGCTGCCGCTGCCGCTTCCGCTTCCGCTGCCGCTTCCGCCACCGCTTCTGCTTCCGCTTCCGCTTCCGCTGCCGCTTCGTCTTCAGGGCTCATCGCGTCTCCCGGAGTGGGAGGCACCAGGCGCGCACGACCGCGTTGAGCCGGGTGCGGAACTCGTCGCGGGTGGCGCACTTGAGTTTGAGGCCCGCGGCGGTGTCGCACAGCGCGCCGGTGAGCTGTTTCGCGGTGAGCTTGGCCGGCCGGTACGCCTTGGCCAGCCCCGAACCGCGCACGACCTTGCCCACCCGGTTCCGGAACGCCGCGACGTGCTTGGCGACCTCGTCGGCGGCGAGCCGTTCGACCGCAGACCCGAGATCCGACGTGTCCGTTCCAAAGACGCCCACGTAGCGCCCAAGCCACGCATCGATGCCAGCGCACAGCCGCGCTTCGAGCCCCAGCGATGCGTCCTCGAGCAGCGTGGTGGCCTCGGCCAGCGACGTCGCGAGCACATGTGCGATCGCGGCGCAGAAGAGATCGTCCTTGGCTGGGTAGTGAAGGTAGAGCCCCTGCCGCGACAGGTCCGCCGCCCGCGCGACCTCCGCCATCGAGGTCTTGCGGAACCCGAACCGCAGGAACACCTCGACTGCGGCGTCCAGGATCTGCGTCGTCCGCGCGTCGTCTACAGAGATCGGAGATGCCTTCGCCACGCCGCCACGCTAGCCCTTCGCCCGGTGGTTGACAAGGTAGACAGATTGGACCCATGTTGTCTACTGTGACCAGAGTCGCGCAGCCATGACCAGGTTGCCCAGACCATGACCCCAGTCGCCCATTGGTTCCGCGGGCTGAGGCGCGAGCGGGTCCAGGCTTCGCCGCAGTGGCGCGACGGGACCTTTCACAACACGAGTGGTGCGACGGCCGCGCTGCAGTCCGGCAGCAGCGGCGGCGTGATGCGGGAGTTCCTCTTCGGCAGCAATAGCGCCGCCCGCACATCGAGTCCGTGTCCCTTCGAGTTCCATGAGTCGCCCTTCGGGTGCACGGACCAAGGAGCCCGTCGCGCCATTTGCAACGCACACGCGCCGACGGCACGCTCCCCCGATGACGAATCTTCCGGCGGGTGGTGAGTGGTCCGCGCTTCGGTCCGCCGCGGTGCTCATGACGCTGACCGGCCGTGCGGACGGCGCGCCCCTCACCGGGGACCAGCGCGATCGCATCCTCTTCGAGCTGCGAAAGTACGTGCCCTGTTATTGCGAAGCACCGGCCGAGACCCTGCTCGCGGCGGCCGAGCCCGTCGTGCAGCAGTTCCTGGCGCGCGCGCCCGACCCAGACGCGTTCGGCGCGGAACTGCTCCGTCACGGCAGTCGGCTGCTCGTGGCCCGCGACCGCGAGACCCTGCGGTGGGCGCTCGGCGCCGCCATCCGGATCCGCGCGCTCGGCTCCACACCGACGATCGACCTAAGCCGTACGCTCCACCACGTCTGGAGGAGCGCGCAGGGCCAGATGGGGGTCGACTCGGGCGATGGCAACGTGGAGCTGGGCCAGCAGGACATGATGCGCGCGAAGAACCCGGCGATGCTCGAGGCCCTGCTCCAGCCGGGCAACCTCGGGGACACCATTCAGCGCATCTCGTTCCTCGGTCGGTTCCACCGATTCTCTGACGGCTGGACCCGGCAGCACGCGTTCGCTTTCCTCATCGCCGGTGCGTACCTGCTCGACGACCAGAACGATCCGGCCGGGCTGGCTGCGGTGGTCTCCGCCGCCGCGCGCGTCGTACCGCTCGACCGGCCGCCGAGCCCCGTCGAGATCAACGCGGTCCGGGCCTACCTCCCGCTGTGTCACCCCCGCGACCGCTTCGTCTTCTTCTGTCACTTCGAAGACCAGCTGATGATGTTCGTCGATTTGCCGAAGAACGCTCAGAACGACGTCTTCCACGCAGTGAACGGAGTGGTGGCCAAGCTCGGAGAACCCACCGCCGGCCGCCGCGAGCTCGTGACGCTGACCATGGCGCTGCTCGCCCAAGGCGCCTCCGCCCAGTGGACCCTCCGCCCCCTCCCGCCGCAGTGCGTCTGGCCCCGCCCCACCCACCTCGGATAGACCCACCGACGACGCAAACGCTTGGCGTCGGGTTCGGTGTCGGCAGTCGCCGTCGCCATCGGCTTCGGGCTTCGGCGTCGGCTTCGGCAGCGGCTTCGGGGTCGGCTTCGGCAGCGGCTTCGGCTTCGGCGTCGGCTTCGGGGTCGGCTTCGGCAGCGGCTTCGGGGTCGGCTTCGGGTGAACAGCACCAGCGTCAGCACCAGACCCAGCCGCAGCACCAGACCCAGCCGCAGCACCAGCACCAGCAGCAGCACCAGCACCAGCACCAGCACCAGCACCAGCACCAGCTACGCCGGCGGACCTCGGCGTCGGCTTCGGCTTCGGGACAATCCAGGGCAAGGGCACGGGCACGGGCACGGGCAAGGGTTTGGGGTTGTCGGGTTTGGGGTCCTCCGGAACATCTGACCCCTTTGGCGTGTCGGCACTGGAACGGCTGGGCTCGACTGCGGCCGCAAACAAACGTTTACGGCTGGCTGCGGTCGTATTAGGGCTCCACGTTCATCCGCCCGCTCCCCTTCCGAGGTTCCCTTGACCGTTCGCTCCGTCCCTCTCTCGTTGCTCCTGGCCTTCGCGGTGCCAACGCTCTGTGCCGCCCAGCCCCGCGCTGCCCAGGCTCGGACCGCTCGTCCAGCCGCGGTCGCGGCGACCCCGGTCCGCACCTTCAGCACGCCGTTCGACGCCGCGCAGCGCACGCTCGCCCGCGAGGCCACGACGGAACGCGGCGCCCGGGGCATCTTGCCGCTCCTCGAGCTCTGGAACGCATGGGACCAGGTCGACCCGGCGGTCACCTTGGAGCTCCTGCAAGGCATCGTGGACAACCGGCGCGTGCCCCAAGAGCGGCGCGACTACGCCCGCTCGCTGCTCGCGCGCGCGGAGATCCGACGAGGCCACCTGGAGCAGGCCGTCGAGATCACCCGCGACCTCGGCTACGTGACGGACTGGCAGGTCATCGGTCCGTTCGACAACGAAGGCAAACAGGGCTTCGAGCGCGAGGACGGACCGGAAGAACACCGCATGGCCGCGTTCGACACCGACGTGCGCTACCAAGGCAAAGAGCGCGAGGTGCAGTGGCGCCCGTACCCGGACATCACGCGGGTGGGCTACGTCGACTTCGACGCGCTCTTCCGTCCCTACGCCAACGTCTGCGGCTACGCCCAGACCACCATCGTGTCCGAACGCAGCCAAGCACTCGCGCTCTCGCTCGGTGGGGGCGGCGCCATCTCGGTGTGGTGGAACGGCGAGAAGGTCCACTCGGACAACGTCTACCGCGAACCGGATCCGGACCGCTCGCGCGCGCTCGTCGGCGCGCACGCCGGCGTCAACCGCCTCCTCGTGAAGACCTGCGTCACCGAGTCGACCTGGGGCTTCTACCTCCGCGTGACCGATCCGAACGGCCGCGCCCCGCGCGGGGTCACCCATGTCGGCGCGACCATCGCGGAGGCGGCGGGTGCCGGCCACGGCGCACGCTTGCCGCGCGCCCGCCCGACCATCTTCGAGACCCTTCAGTCGGCCGCGGACGCCGAGCGCGCCAGCGGCCGCGACCTCTACGACCTCGCCCGCTACCTGCAGTGGAGCGGCAGCGACGATCCGGCCGAGTTCCCCGCCCGCCAACTCGCCGCCCGCGCGGCCGAGGCGGATCCGCAGCTCGACCACCTCCTCTTCGCGTCGCGACTGCAAGAGCAGCGCGGCGATCGGATGCGCTTCGCCGCCCAGGCGCTCGAGCGCTACCCGAACGCCCCCGAGGCGCACCTGCTGCACGCGCAGCTCGTGGCGGCGGGACTGCACGGCGAAGACGCTTTGCCCGTGCTCGACCGGATCGAACCGATCGCGCAGAGCGGCACGATGGGCATGCAGGCCGCGGTGCTGCGGGCCCGCATCCTTCAGGAGATGGATCTGCCCCAGGCTGCGCGCCGGGTGGTCGAAGACGCGGGACGACACGCCCCGAACGCGGCGGGCTGGTTGCGCCTGCGCGCCGAGTACTTGGCCGCGGCCAACAACCCGGATGCCGCCGTCGAGCTCCGCACCCGCGCGGTGGCCCAGCAGTGGAACGACCGCGCGAGCCGTCGCGTGCTGGTCGCCGACGGGGTGCGCCGCCGCGACATGCCGGCCGTCGTCGCGCAGCTCGAAGCGATCCGTCAGAACGCGCCGGCGGTGCTGCCGAACCTCACTTACGTGGCGGCGATCTACGAAGCGATCGGCCGCACCGGCGACGCGATCGAAGTCTTCGCCCAGGCGCGCCGGCTCGCGCCCGAAGAAGCCGGCACCCTGGTCGCCCACGCGCAGCTCCTCCTGCGCATGCAGCAGAGCGACGCGGCCATTCAAGCGCTGCGTGCTGCGCTGGTCTTGCGTCCTCAGGATGCCGGGACCCGCGAGCTGCTCGAACAGATCGAACCGCAGGAGCGCCGCGACGAAGCGCTCGCAGCAGACGGAGACGCGCTGCTTGCGCGCCGCGGCGAGGCGGGCGGGTTCCCGCTCACCACCCTGCAGGATCTCACCGTCAACACCGTCTACGACAACGGGCTCGGCTCGAGCTTTCGGCAGATCGCAGTGCAGGTCCACGACGACGAAGGCGCGCGCCAGATGCGCACCTACTCGATGCAGTTCGACCCCACCTCGCAGCGCATCGACGTGCGTCTCGCGCGGGTCTACCGCCGCGACGGAACCCGCCTCGAAGCCACCCAGTACTTTGAGCAGCAGCTCGGCGAACCCTGGTACCGGATCTACTACGACACCCGCGCGCTGGTCGTCGTGTTCCCGGATCTCCAGCCGGGCGATGTGGTCGAACTGCGCTGGCGCATCGACGACGTCGCGCACCGCAACCTCTTCGCCGACTACTACGGCGACCTCACCTTCCTGCAGTCGATGCAGCCGGTGAAACACGAGGAGTACGTGCTCATCACGCCGGCCTCGCGGGAGTTCTTCTTCAACGAACCGCAACTCGAAGGCCTGCAGCACACCGCGACGGTCGACGGCGACAACCGCATCTACCGCTACTGGGCGGACGACGTGCCGGCGATTCGCAGCGAGCCCGGCATGCCCGGCTTCACCGAGATCGCGCCCTACCTGCACGTCTCTACGTACGGCACCTGGGAGGACGTCGGGCGCTGGTACTGGGGCCTCATCCAAGACCAGCTTCAGACCGACGAGTCGCTCCGACGCACGGTCGACGAGCTCGTCGCTGGCAAGACCAACCTGCGCGACAAGGTCGTCGCGATCCACGACTGGGTCGTGCAGAACACCCGCTACGTCGGGCTCGAGTTCGGCATCCACGGCTACAAGCCGTACCGAGTCACGCAGATCGTTCGGCGCGGCTTCGGCGACTGCAAAGACAAGGCGTCGCTGCTCTACGCGATGTTCACCCACGCGGGCATCAACGCGCACATCATCCTGACCCGCACTCGGCGCAACGGTCAGATCCGCGACCTGCCCGCCAGCCTCGCGGTGTTCGATCACGCGATCGCGTACGTGCCGGAGCTCGACCTCTACATCGACGGCACCGCGGAGCACAGCGGCATCACGGAGCTGCCCGACATGGACCAGGGCGTCACCGTGCTGCACGTCTGGCCGACCGGTTCGGAGCTTCGCCGCACCCCGGTGTTGCCGCCGGCCCAGAACCAGCGCGAGCGCAACCTCGACGTGCGCCTCGCCCGCGATGGCTCCGCGACCCTTCGTGGCAACGACACCGTCACCGGCGGGCAAGCGCCGGCGTACCGCAGCCAGTACCAGGCCGAAGGCACCCGGCAGGAGCGGCTCGAGCGCAGCCTGCGCCATCTCTTTCCCGGGTTGAGCCTGCAGTCGCAGCGCTTCACCGGGCTCGACACCCTCGAAGGCAACGTGCGCTACGAGTACACCGCCGAAGCGCCGCAGCTCGCGCAACGCGACGGCGAGCAGCTCCGCGCGCCGACCTCCGTGCTCGGCGATCTGACGAGCAGCTTCGCGCGCACCCAGACCCGGCGGTACCCGCTCGATCTCGGCAGCCCGTCTTCCTACATCGAAGAGCGCGTGATCCACATGCCGAACGGCATGCGTGCCTCGCAGTCGCCCGAAGGCGGCGAAGCGGAGAGTCCGTTCGGCCGGTTGCGCGTCACCGTCGAAGCCACCGCGCGCCAGGTGCAGACCCGCACCGAACTCGAGATACGGCGCGACCGCGTCACCCCCGAGGAGTACCCGGCGTTCCGCGCCTGGGTGCAGGCCGCCGACCGCATTCTCCAACAGCGCCTGATCCTCGAAGGAGGCCGCTGATGTCGTTCTCCGCTTCGTCTTCGACGCCCCCCGTTCTGCACCCTTCGTCGCAGGTCCTCTCTCCTTCGCACGGCCGATCCATGTCCTCCATGCCCCGCTCCTTGACCCTGTCCGCGCTGTCCCGACTCGGCGTGCTCTTGCTCTGTCTCGCCATGGTCGGATGCCCGCGGCGCGGCGAGACGACCGCGGACGAACTGACCATCGAAGACCTCCGGCGCGCGGCGGCCGACAACCCCACCGACCCCAGCGCCGCGTTCGATCTGGCCGCGGGTGAACTGACCCGCGACGACGGCGATCCCGAGCGGCAGCAAGCGGCGATCGAACGCGCACTCGCACTCGCGCCTCGAAGCGCGAGCGTGCACCTGATGGTCGCGCTGCAGGCCCACAGTCACGGCGAGCCGGCGCGTGCGCTGCGTGCGTTCCTCGACACGTTGAAGAACCTGCGCAGCGATGGCGATGAAGTCGTCGCGGAGATCGCCGCGGCCGGCGTCGAAGAGCTCGCGCAGCTCGCGCCGAACTTCGCCGACGTCGCCGCGTCCGAGCTCGCGGAGCTCGCCCCGCACCTTCCGATCGGCGCGCGCCAGACCATCACCGACGTGCAGGTGGAGCTCGCCTACCGCGCCGGCGACGCGGCCAAGGTCGCCGAGCTCGCGCTGCAGTCCGGTTGTGCGCCCGAGTGGTCGGTCGCGGGTCCCTTCGGCCCGCGCGATCTGCTGAGCTTCGACGACACGCACGCCGCGGACGCGGTGGGACCGATGGCCGCGTCGTACGACCTCGGCATCGGCCGAGGCGAACGCCCGACCCGCACCTACGGGACCCGCGGCTGCGCACTCCATCTCGGGCAGGGACCGCTGCCGCTTTCGGGCACGACCTACGCGGAGACCTTCGTCGACATCGCGCAGACCGGTGAGTACACGCTCCGGCTCGAGACACCGAACTCGGTCGAGGTGAAGATCGATGGCGAGCGCATCACCCGCCTCGACCACCGCCGCGAACCGCTGCGCCGCGTGACTTTCCACCGCGCCCGGCTCGAAGCGGGCCGGCACGAAGTGCAGGTCAAGGTCACCACCCGCCACCCGAACCCGATCCTGATGGTCTCGATCCTCCCGGGCGCGGGCTTCGCGAACTACGAACCCGAAGGCGACGACGCCTGGAACGTCTTCCTGCGCGGCACGCTGCGCTTTTCGCGTGGCGACGCCGTTGGTGCGCGCGAAGCCCTGCGCCAGCTCGGCGGCCGCAACACCGTGACCGGCACCTTGAAGGCCGCCGTCGCGCTCGCCGATCCGGGCATCACCGGCGACATGCGCCGGGACCACGCGCGCATGTTGCTCCGCCACGTGCGGGAGAAGGACGACAAGGCCTGGTACGCGCGTCTCACCCTCGCCCAGCTGCAAGCCGCCGAAGGCCGCGACCAGCCGGCGATGGAGAACCTGCGCCGCGACATCGAGACGTTCCCCGAGATCGCGCTCTTCCGGCTGACCCTCGCGCAGCTCTTGCTCAACCGAGGCTGGGACTCACGCGCGGTCGAACACATCGAAGGCGCCATCGAGATCCTGCCCGGCAACTGCGTACCGCTCGAGCTCGCGCTCGCATACGCGAAGCGCCACGACCGCGTCGCGGAGATCGACGCGCAGCTGGAGAAGGTCGTCGAGTGCGACGCGCGCAGCAGCGAGCGCTACCAGCAGCTCGTGCAAGCGCGCCGCTGGCCCGAAGCCCGCGCCGAACTCGACCGCCTCGCGTCGCTCGAACCGCCGCAGGGACAGGCGCGTTTGCTCGCAAGTCATCTCGATCTCGCCGAAGCGGGCGGCGCGCCGGAAGCGGTCACCCAGGTGCTCTTGGCCATGCAGCAGGACTCGCCGCGTTCGGCCACGGTGCGCCTCAACCGCGCCGACCACCAGCTCGCGCAGGGCAACGCGGCCGGCGCGTTGCAGGTTCTGGAGGAAGCCCTCGCAGAGGAGCCCGCGTCGATGGCCGACCTGCGCCGCATCCGCACCGCGCTCGGTGGCGGCTTCGAGTTCGAGGGCTACCGGGTGGATGGCCCGGAGCTCGTGCGCGGGTTCGAAGCCTCGGAGCGCACCTACGACCAGCCCCAGGTCTTGGTGTTCGACTACACGGTCGTGCGGGTCTTCGAAGACCTGAGCTCGCTCGCGCTCACCCATCAGATCTACCGCCTTCAGAGCGAAGAAGCGGTGGACGAACAAGGCGAGTTCGCCCCGCCCGAAGGCGCGTACATGCTCAAGCTGCGCACCATCAAACCGGACGGCACCTTGCTCGAACCGGATCTGATCGAGGGCAAGGACACGATCTCACTCCCGAACCTCGCGAGCGGCGACTACGTCGAGTCCGAGTATGTGCGGGTGCTCGATCCGCCCGCCGGTCTCCCGGGCGGACTGGTCGGCGACCGGTTCTACTTCGCGAGCTTCGAGGTGCCCTTCGACCGCACCGAACTCGTGGTGATCTTGCCGCCCGGCCTCGAGGCCACCGTCGACCCGCGCGGACCGGCGCCCGAGACCGCGCAGCGCGCGCTGCCGAGCGGAGAGACCGAGTACCGCTGGCGTTTCGATCAGAGCGCGCCGCTCGTGCAGGAGCCGGCCAGCGTCGCCGGCCGCGAGTTCATCCCCTCGATCAACTGGGGCGTGAACGCCAACTGGGTGGGGTTCCTCGGCGGACTCCGCGACGTGCTCGCGGACCGCGACACCATCGACCCGGCCGCCATGCGCACCGCGCGGGAGATCACCGCGCATGCGCAGACCGACCGCGAGAAGGCCGAGAAGCTCTACTACTGGTTGCTCGAGAACATCGAACACAACAACGACGTGTTCGGGCAGGTCGCGCCGATGTTGGCTGGCCGCACTGGCAACCGCTCCCGGCTTCTGCACTACATGCTCGGCCTGCTCGACATCCAGTCCGAGCTCATCTTGGCCCGCGGCTTCGGCAGCGACCAAACCCAGAGCGAGCTCGCCGACGAGGAGACCTACCGCAACCTCGCGCTGCGGGTCGGCAGCGACTTCTTGCAGCCGACCGCGCGCGGCATCCCCTACGGCTACGTGTCGCCGGCGCTCCGCGAACAGGACGCGCTCGTGCTCACATCGGCCGACGCGACCGCCGCCGAACGCATCGTCATTCCGCCCGCGCCGCCGGGCTCGGATCACCGCCGCGTCGAGATCGTCGCGGACGTGCAGGCGGATGGCTCTGCGCAGGTCGAGGTCACCGAGACCTTCCGGGGTGCGGGCGCGATCGAGTGGCGCAACGATCTCGAAGGGGTGCCTGAAGCAGTCCTCGAACAGCGCTTCGAAGAAGCCTACGTCGCGCGCCTCTTCAACGGCGCCACGATGGAGTCGCTGACCATCACCGGCCGCGAACAACCAGCGCAGCCCTTCGTGCTCCGGTACGTCGCGCGGGTGTCGTCGCTCGCGCGCGCTCAGGGCGGCGCGATGGTGCTGCCGGGTCTCTTCCCGACCAGCCTCGCGCAACGTTTCGCGAGCACATCCAGCCGCACGACGGCCCAGGTCGTCGGCCCGCCGGTGAACCTCGACGTCGTCGTCCGGGTCCGCACCGAAGGCGGCGCGCCGAGCACCAACCTCGAGCCCTTGGAACTGAACGGTCCGGCTGGGGTGAAGTTCACCGTGCGCGCGAGCGAACAGGACGGCTACCTGCAGATCGAACGGCAGCTCCGGGTGCCGCTCGTCCGCATCGAGCCGAACGAGTACGAAGCGTTCGCGAACTGGTGCCGCCAGGTAGACGCAGCGGAATCGCGAGAGACCACGCTGCGCTAATCGCCGTCCCTGTGGCTGCGGGTGGCTGCCGCGGTAGCTGTAGCTGCAGCTGTCGCTGCAGCTGTCGCTGTAGCTGTCGCTGTCTCTGTCGCTGTCGCTGTAGCTGTCGCTGTCGCTGTCGCTGTCGCTGTCGCTGTAGCTGTCTCTGTCTCTGACTCTGTCTCTGACTCTGACTCTGTAGCTGTAGCTGTAGCTGTAGCTGTAGCTGTAGCTGTAGCTGTCGCTGTCGCTGTCTCTGACTCTGACTCTGACTCTGACTCTGTCTCTGTCTCTGTCAGAGCCGGAAGGGGTCTTCGGCTTCGAGCGCGGCAAGGGTGGTCGCGCCGCGCACGTCCCCGAGGTCCAGCGAGAGCAGGCCTTCGATGGTGTGCGAGGTGCTCACCCAGACCCCGCTCGAGAGCTGCTGCCACCCCTCCCAGGTCACGTCGATGCCGCCGACCGGCAGGATGCCGACCCACATCTTCCACTTCGTCGGTCGGCCGTCCGCGCCCACGAACCACGCGTACGAGTCACCCGGCGTGACGCCGCCCGACGCGTAGGTGATCAAGAGCGCGTCTTCGCCGTCGAGCGACACCGAGCCTCGGGTGACCCCCTCGTCGAAGAAGCCGCCGAGCGGCATCAACCAGAACGAGTCGTTGATGAAGTAGCGGTAGGCTTGCGCGACGAGTTCGTCGCCCTCATCCCCAGTGACGCGCTCGCCACCCACTTCGGCCCAGCCGGATTGATCGCCGGTCCGCAGCTGCACTTCGGTGTCGCCCCACCGGACCCGTACGAAGCCGCGGTCCCGGTCCCACAGGTGCCGGTTTCGGCCTCGGAACGTCCAGGCGACTGCCTGGGTGGCTGCCCACGCATCGGGCTCGATGCTCTCTTGGATCGCGCGCGCCCTCGCGTCCGCCTCGGGTCCCGCCGTCGCGCTCGGCAGCGGCTCGTGCATCACGAACCCGGTCACCACCAGCCCAAGGATCAACACCAGCACCAGCACCCCGAGCCCGCGCAAGAGCCGCCGCCACCACGCTCGTTTGGGCTTCTTGCTTGGAGCCGTCGCGACTTCGTCCTTCGGTTCCGCCATGCGCGACTCTAGCGCCGGGCGCAGCGCCTGCCACACACGGCGCCCCTGAAGCCCCTGCACGGAAGCCCCCAGCGCCTCCAGCACGAGCCCCAGCACGTCGCCCTGCCGCCGAACTGCTCGCAGCCCGCCCACGACGGCTCGACCGCCCGGACAAACGCTTCGTCCAGCAGCGGTTGCCCGGCGGCCCGCCGCCCCCCACGCAACACGCTGAACTTCTGCGCCGGCTGCGGCCGCGCTTCGACACGCACCCGCCGGGCGGGTACAGCAAAGGCAGGACTGGATGGGGGCCCCCATGTCGACCGACATCAAGCAGCGCAAAGCCGATCACCTCGATCTCTGTTCGACCGACGCGGTCGCTTTCAAGACGAAGACGACCTTGCTCGAGCACGTGCGCCTCGTGCACCAGTCCTTGCCGGACATCGACCTCGACCAGATCGATCTCTCGGTCGAGCTGCTCGGCAAGACCCTGCGCGCGCCGATCGTGATCGCGGGCATGACCGGTGGCCACGAACGCGCCGCCGAGGTCAACCACACCCTCGCCTCCATCGCGAACGACAAGGGCTACGGTTTCGGCCTCGGGTCCCAGCGCGCGATGCAGAAGCGCCCCGACACCGCGTGGACCTTCGAGGTCCGCGAACACGCGCCCGACGTGCTCCTGCTCGGCAACGTCGGCGTCGTGCAGGCGCGCGAGATGTCGACCGACGTCATCGCCAAGATGCTCGAGCAGGTCGGCGCCGACGCGCTCTGCGTGCACATGAACCCAGCGATGGAGCTGATTCAGCCTGGCGGCGACCGCGACTTCCGCGGCGGCCGCGAGACCCTCGCCCGCTTGGTGAAAGAACTTCCGGTGCCGGTGGTGGGCAAGGAGACCGGCAACGGTATCTCGATTGAGACCGCCCGCGCGCTCTACGAAGCCGGAGTGCGCACCTGTGATACGAGCGGCGCCGGTGGCACCAGCTGGGTCGGGGTCGAGACGCTGCGGGCCGAAGGCGCCGAACTCGCACTCGGCGAGATGCTCTGGGACTGGGGCGTGCCGACCGCCGCCAGCGTGCACAACGTCGTGACCGCGGGCATGGGCGCCATCTCCACCGGCGGCATGCGGACCGGTTACGACGTCGCCCGCGCGATCGCCCTCGGCGCCACCGCCGGCGGCTTCGCCCGCAACGTCTTCATGGCCTTCCTCGAAGGCGGCCGCGACGGCGCCGAATCATTCTTGGCACATGTCGAACGCGAGCTGCGCTCGGTCATGCTCCTCGTCGGCGCCCAAAACGTCGCCGCCCTCCGCACCGCCCCCCGAAGGATCACCGGCGAACTCGCCGAGTGGATGGAGCTGGCCCGCTAGCGCCCCAGCCGCGTCCGCCGAGGTATCCGTCACCGAACTGCTGTCGTCCAGGAGTGGCCTGGGTCGCTTGGTCGCGTCCAGGCGCCGCATCGCGCTAGGATGGCAGCCGATGGATGCGACCGAGACGCTCGAGTCCGGCCCCCGTGGGGGCAAGCAGGCGCGTCCGGGTCTCGTGATCGTCTGGCCCACGCGCCGGGTGGTGCACGTGCCCCCCAAGGGGGTGGTCCTTGGCCGGAGCTCCGAGTCGGACGTCGTGCTCGACGACGGCAAGGTCTCCCGGCGCCACCTCGCGCTTCGACCCGAACGCGGGGGGCTGTATGCCGAAGACCTCAAGAGCCACAACGGAAGCCGCGTTGGCGGTCTGGACGTAGTGAGCGTCCGGATGGAACCGGGCGCGGTCGTTCGGATCGGCGAGACCATCGGTGTGGTTGTTCGCGATGCCCTCCCCCACGAAGCGCCACCGATCACCGTGCCGCCTCTCGTGGGCGGGGCGTCGCTCGACGCCGTCCGCCGAGACATTCGAGCCGCCGCCCGCTCGAACGCCAGCGTACTCGTGCTCGGCGAGAGCGGGACGGGCAAGGAGCGCGTCGCACGCGCCATCGCGGAGCGGAGCGATCGCGACGGTCGGTTCGTGGCGGTCAACTGCGGCGCCCTCGCACCGAACCTGGTCGAGAGCGAACTCTTCGGTCATGTGCGCGGGGCATTCTCGGGCGCGGACCGGGGCCGAGAGGGGCTTTTCCGCAGCGCGCACGGAGGCACGCTCTTGCTCGATGAGCTCGGGGAGCTCCCACTGTCGACGCAGGTGAAGCTGTTGCGGGTGCTCGAGGAGGGCACGGTTCGTCCAGTGGGCTCCGACGAGGAGATCGCGGTCGATGTGCGGGTGCTCGGAGCGACCCATCGCGACCTCGAGGACGAGGTGGGGGCAGGGCGGTTTCGGCGGGACCTCTACCACCGGCTTGCTTCGATTCGGATTGAGCTGCCGGCGCTCCGCGTCCGACGTGAAGACGTGACCCTGCTTGTCGAGCACTTGCTCGAAGACGGCGGGCCGCAGCCCGACGCCGATGCCATCGAGGCGTTGCTCTTGCACGACTGGCCCGGGAATGTACGCGAGCTGGCTCAGGTCCTGCGGGCGGCGCTGGCCAGACTGGGCGTGACGGGGGATGCCGCCCTGGGCGGGGCGCTGTTCGGCGACCTGCGTGCCCTGCCGTCTGGCAAAGAGGCGACGGAGGCGCAGCAGTCCGAGGAGAGTCCCCGAGACCTGCTCGTACGCGCGCTCGGTGCCGCGGGGGGAAACGTGGCGGAGGTGGCGCGGCGGCTCGCGATGCGCCGTGCGACGGTCTACGAACAGATGAAGCGCTTCGGCATCGATGCATCGGAGTTTCGCTCGTGATGCGGGTCACGCTGGTGCTGTGGTTCGGCCTCGCGGCGTGTACGCCGGAGCCGGCGCGACTGGTGGTCGACACCAGCTTCACGCCTCCCGAGGCGGCGGTGTTCGTCGTGGACGTGCTCGCGTCCTGCACCGACCCGATGCCGGTCCAGCGGTTCGTGGTCGGGCGTACAGGCATGGGCACGAACGAGGTCCCCGAAGGGCCTCTGCTGCTCCGGGCGCGGGCGATCGACGCGTCGTGCCATCTCATCGCAGAGTCCTGCGATCCGTGGGTGTTCCCAGTGGCCGCCGGGACCGAAATCCGCCTCACCCCGCAACCGGTCACCCCCACCTTCCTCACCGATTGCATCGGCGCGTTGCCCGACGGCGGTCCGAACGACGCGGGCACGATGGACGCCGCCACGATGGACGCGGGAGGAGACGTTGATTGCTTCTCTCCGTGTTACGAAGACTGGGATCGAGACGGGTACCCGGCCTTCCCAGCCCCGGTCACCTATGCGTGTCCCTGTCCCGACCGGACGACCGACCGGGAGCCCACCGAACTGAACATGGACTGCGACGACGCGAACGCGGATGTGCATCCAGGGGCCCCCGAACTGTGCGACGGGATCGACGGGGACTGCGACGGGAGCAAAGAAGACGAGGACTTCGACGGGGTGCTCGCGCCCGACGCCCCCTGCACCGGAGGCACGCTGCCGCGGGGCGACTGCAACGACAACGACGATCGTGTCCACCCGGGGTCGAACCACTACGGAGAGCCCTACTGCGCGGTGGGCATCTCGATCTTGTGTGGAGACGAGTACCGCTGCAACGACTGCTCGGGCGCGCCCGCCACTGAGTACGACTACGACTGCGACGGCGAAGTGACCCCCAAGCCGCCCGGCAGTTGCCAGCCCGAAGACTGCCCGTTCCCAGGGCCCTTCGTCGTCTACCCTCAGCGGGCCGAGACGGCGGATCGCTGCGGGCAACACGTGGATGTCTTCTTCTGCATGGACATGGATGGCAGTTGTGAGGCCAGTCTGGGCACGGAGTTGCTTCCGTGCCGATGAACACCCGGACGGCGCCGCAACTGCTAGAATCGGCGTGATGGGGGAGCTTGCTGGCGCGTGGGGACTTGTCGCCACGCCCTCTGTCGCTCTCGCTCCGGGGACTTCGGGGGGCAGGCCGGGCCGTACCGCGTGGGGTGTTGCATGTGGCTCGGGTGTCGCCGTCGCCACCGTGGCGTTCGTCCTCGCCGCGCTGTGCCTTCGGTCGGGGGTGGCGGCCGCGCAGGGCCAACCGAGGTCTCCCAGGCACGCCGCGGCTCCAGTGACACCCTCGGTCGATGACCTCCTCGCCCAAGCGCGGGCCCGGTTCGTGGGGGCGGACCTCGACGCGGCGAAAGCGTTGTTCGAAGCGGTCGCGTCCAGCGCCGCCGATGCCATCGCGCTCGCCGAGGCCCACCGCCATCTCGCTGCGATCGCGCTGCTCTACGGGGACGAGCCCACCGCACTGCGGCACGCTCGCTGGGCCGTCGCGATGTCCGCGTCCGTCGAAGCGCCGCTCGGCGCGCCGCCCGCGCTGGCGGCGCGACTTGACGCCTTTCGGAGCCGGCCGACCCAACTCACGGTGGACGTCGTGCCGCTTCCGGATGGGAGCGCGCGCCAAGTGACAGCGCGTGTCGCGACCCGCGCACCAGAGCTCTTCGCGCGGATCCGTCTCGATTGCGACGGCAACGTGGAAGAGGGCTTGCTCCCAGCCGTGTCGCTCCCGGTGTCTCCCACCCAGCCGGTCCGGTGCACGGCCTCTGCGGTGGGGACCGCGGGCGCCGCCCTCCTCGAGCAGCGCCGCGACCTCCCTGCGTCGACCGTGCCCGAAGAGACCGTGCCCGAAGAGACCGACGTGCTCGCGCCACCACCTCCGGGGCGACCCCGCGCGCAGCGACGGCGGCGGTGGATCGCTGCGGTGGTGGCGGTCGCGACCGTCGGACTCGCGGTGGGACTCGGCGTCGGCCTCCGACCCGACCGCACGACCAACCGTTTCGTCGGGCCCGAGCTCGAATGAGCGACGACGAAGCGCGCGCGTTCACGCTCGAAGGAAAGGTCATCGGCCGTTACCGAATCGGCAGGCTGCTGGGGGCGGGTGGCATGGCGAGCGTCTACCGCGGGGAGCTCGACACAGGCCACGGGGTCACCAAACCCGTGGCGGTGAAGGTGATCCACCCTCACCTTGCAGGGCAGGCGCACTTTCGCCGGATGTTCCTCGACGAGGCGCGCATGGTCTCCGCGGTCGCCCACCCGAACGTGTGCAGCGTGCTCGACTTCGGCGAGTCCCACGGGTTGCTCTACATGGTGCTCGAGTACTTGGACGGGGTCGCGCTTTCCAAGCTCGTGAAGAAGAGCGACGCCGCGCTCCCTCCTTCGATTGTCGCCCGCATCCTCTGCGACGCCGCCCGTGGGCTCCACGCGGCGCACCACACCGAGCTCGACGGCGCGCCGCTGCGTCTCGTGCATCGCGACGTGTCCCCGCACAACCTGGTGGTCCAGCGCGACGGCAACGTGAAGGTCGTCGACTTCGGCATCGCACGGGCCGAAGGACGGCTGACCGAGACGAGCACCGGCATGGTGCGCGGCAAAGTCCCGTACATGGCGCCCGAGCAGCTGCAGGCGTCGGACGACCAAGACCTGCGGGTCGACGTCTGGTCGCTCTGCGTGGTGGCCTGGGAGTTGCTGTCCGGGAGCCGGCTCTTCGCGCGACCGGATCCGGAGCTCGCCGCGCTCTTGGTGCTGGAGCTCGAGGTGCCCGAGCTGATCGGGGTCGACCCTGCGCTCGAGGCGATCGTTCGCCAAGGCCTCGAGCGAGACCCAGACGACCGCTTTGCGTCGGCGGGCGCGCTGGCGGACGCGCTCGAGCGCTGGCTCTACACGACCGGCGAACCGTGCGGCGCCGCTCAGGTCGAGCGGTGGGCGGCCCCACTCTTCGCGCGTCGAGACTCCTCCCTCACCCCCGTCGCGCCGCCCTCCGATCCGACCGTCAGCACCGCCCTCGCCATCCCGACGCCGAGTCACGAGCGCATCTCGCAGGAGCCGGAGATCTCCGTCCCGAAGTCGTCCGCCCCGGAGAGCACCGACGACCGCCTCGATCGGGTCTCGACTCCGCCTCGCGACGACACTGGGGCCTACCCTCGACGCGGCATGCTCACGGGCGCGGCCGTGGCGGCGTTGCTGCTCGGCGGCGGGGCGTGGGCGATGAGCAGCGACCTCTTCCAACCGCGCGTCACCGGCCACTCCGACGCGGGGGCGACGTCGGGCCTTGCCGCGAACGGTGAGGATGCGGGGGGCCTGGACGGCACTGTGGATTCAGGTGCTGTGGAGCCGGGCGCAGTGGACTCAGGCGTCGACGCCGGCCGCCTGGACGCGGGCCTGGATGCGGGTGGGCACTCGACGCGCGTCGTCCGGCCGGACGGAGGCCGGCTGCGAAGCTCTACGCGTCGTCGTGACGCGGGCGCCGGAAGGAGCGGAATGACGACCTCGATGGAGCGCGGGACGACCTCGATGGAGACCACCGAGGGCGCGTCGAACTCGATGGAGAGCGCGGGGACGCGGACCGGAGCCATCCGAGTGATCGTGACCGGTCCGCTGGTCGTGTTCGTCGATGGTCGGCGCGTGGGGCGGGGCAGCCTGGTGACCCGGGTACCCGTCGGGACCCACCAAGTGCAGATCCGCGACGGCGACGCAGTGGTGCTCGAGCGCACCGTCGAGGTCGGCGAGTCCGGCGTCGGGGTCTCGTTCATTCGCTGACAGGGACATCGAAGCGAACCGCGAGTTGCGTCGTTCCGTCCCGGCGCGCCGCTCCAAACCAGACGCCCGCCCGGCCTGCGGCCACCTGCCCCGAACTGGCGTCGTGCCACGCCACCGATGGGCCGCCTGAGAACGAAAACTGCACTCGCGTGGCGCCGCCCTGCACAACGGTGTGCGCAGTCGCGCCAGAGGCGAGTCGTACGTCCCGCTCCGCATCGTCGGTGGCGGCCAGCGCGTAGAGGCCGCCCTCGTAGCCAGCGATGTCGCCGCGCACGTCGCGCTCGGTCGTCGTCCACGCGGCGCGCCCGGGACCGACCGCGACGTCGCGTCCCGGCCCTTGGCGAGCGCATTCCGCGCACCCGGGACTGCAGTCGGAGCACAACGCCCCGCCCAAGAAGATCTCCCCGCCCACCACCGCGGCCCATGCGTCGGGCGCGGCCGCCGCGACCTCCTTGGCGCCGTCGAGGAGGTTCACCACATCCACGATGCGGCCGGCGTCGTCGATGTGCTCCCGACGGAGGCGACCATCGGACCGGACCACCCAGCGTTGCGCAGTGTCTCCGGTCGCGACGAGCGCGACGTCCTCGGTGGAGTCTGGGCTCGTGCCGAGGTTCCGAGGTGCGGGCCCATCCAGCGCCGCGAGCCGGACTGGCGCGCGCGCGTGTTCCCCGCTCCCGCGCCAGGTGACCATCCAACTCCCGGTCTCGAGTTGTGCAGCCGCGGGCCGAGGTCGAACGCCTGGCCAGATCGCTGCGTCAAGCGCCGCGCGCCCGCGCGATCTTCCGGAGTCGGCAAAACGCTCGGCCACCAGTCGGCCCGGCGTGCCGGGCTCCAAGAACACCGCCAACACCTCGTCGTGCCCCGCCGCGAGCAGCACGAGTTCGCCGGGACGATCGAAGCCCACGGGCTCGCAGGCGTCACTGCACGGCCCGTCGCCGGGTGTTCCGTCGTCGCACACCTCTCCGGATTCGCGCCAACCGTTGCCACACCCCGGCGCGCGGCAGCGACCGTCGAGGCAGACGCCGTCGGCGCACTCCGAGCCGTCGGGTTCCATGGCGAACGCGCAGGTGCCCCCGCCTCCGCAGCCGAGGGCCGCCGCGCATGCACGCGCCGGGCAGATGCACGGCGCGTCCCCCGCTCCGTCGGAGGGGCCACGTGCATCCATCGGCGCTGCGGCGTCTGGCATGTCTTCGCCTCCGTCCTGAAGGCGACCGGCGTCTGTCCGGCCACTGTCGAAGAACAGCCGGAGCCCCGCGTCCGTGTCGGCTGGCCCGGCGCCGCCCTCCCCGCATCCGAGACCGAGGACGACGACCATCCCGAGCACACCCGACCTCATGATCACGCGGCCGGCGCGCACGCGCGCTCGAGCTGGCGCGCGTCTTCGACGATGCGGCGCGGGAGTTCCGACGGGGTGAGCGTGCCGTGGAGCACGTGCACGACGTACGCGACGGCAAGCAGGTCCGCCCACCCGAGCATGCCCCCGAGCGCGCGTGGGAAGATCCGCAGAAACGAGCGCCACATCGGCCGAAGGTCGTCGAACGCCGGCGTGGTGCCCCGGTCGAGCGCGACGAGCGTGAGGAAACGAACCACTCCGAGCGGCCCCGGTCCGAGCGGACCGTCGAGCTGCTCTCCCACCATGCGCCACGCGAGGGTGGGCCGGTCGGCGGTGAGGGCGAGGAGCGCGATGCGCAGCTCGAACCCCTGCGCGTCGCGCGGGGCGTGCGCCAGTCGATCGAGCGCATCCCCCACACGCAGGCAGGGCGACCCGAGCGTCCCAGCGCTCTCGAGGACCGCCTGCACGCCGAGGACATCGATGAGCGCGCCGACCGGGATGTCCTCGGCGCGCATCGCCGCCCGCTCGAGCCAGGCGGCTGCGCGCTGCAGCTCGTCGCCCAGCGCGTCCGGCCCCGCGAGCACGACCGCGGCGCCGAGAGGATCCGCGAGTGCGAGGAGCTGCATCGCGGCGTGTCGCGACGAGCACGGAGTGCAGGGGGTCGTGCCCACACGGAGCATCGTGCCTGCCGCCCCGCGGCGGGCATCGGCAGACTGAAGAAGAGACGTCCAGGTTCGCATGCTGGGCGCTGTCGCAACCTTCGTGCCGCGCCAACGTGCGTCGTGTTCCCCGCGATCGTCGGTCCAGGGTGTACGGCGTACGTACGGGCGGACACCCTCGCTCGTTCACCGATCCGCCACCTTTGCCAGCGCTCAAAAGGCGAAACCCGGTCCACTGCATGTACGGGGTCGGTCGCGGCGACCCCCGGATCCCCGGAGACTTCGCCGGATCGATGTTTGCTCTAGCACCGCCGCGGAGGTCGCGATGCGAGTAGCAAACCGAGTGAGTTGGATGATGTGCCTGATGGCGCTGGGTGCGTGCGGAGACGGCGATCCGGACCAAGCGCCGATCGAGATCGTCGAGCGGGAACGCGGCGACGCGCTCGAGGGCCGCACCTTCTCGTTTGTCCAGGGCGATACGTTGGTCACTTGCGACGCAGGCGACGGCGGGTGCGACGAGTTGCTGCACACGCTCGAACTCGGCTGCGTCGAGGAGGTCGGGCGCTGGAGGTTCGAGGAGCGCGCCGTGGAGGGTGAGCTCGAATGCTACGACCCGGACTGCATGGGGGACGCGGCGCTGCGCGACGCCATCGCGCAGCAGGTTCATCTCTGTCTCTCGCACCGGCTCCAGACGATGGCGAGCGTTCCGCTGGCCGTCGACGTCTGCTCCGATGGCACGATCGCGATGCGGGACCGCGAGACGATGGAGCGCTACGATCCGGCGAGCGGCTACACCGCGTGCGGGGTCGTCGCGTTCACCGTCCAGCCCGAGAGCGCCCAGGACCGACTGACCCTGAGCATGCTTGCGACCCAGCAGGCCATGGAGTCGGTGCACCGGGGACGCCAGTTGCTCGACCGCGGCGGCAGCACCGGGGGCGGCGACGGCACGGTGAACCTCGAGGATCGTTTCCCCTCGGGCGAGAGCACCTACGAAACGGGCGGGTGCCCGGCGGAGCTGCCGGACTGTGGTGGCATCGGCCACACCGAGACGATCACGCTCGCCGAGATCGGCGTGGCCACGCTCACCGAGACGGTGGAGGTCTTGCACGACGTGGGTCTCGGGCAGCTGCCCGGACTCGCCAACGCCGACGCGATGGTGCAAGCCGCGGCCGCCGAACACGAGCGGAGGACGGACGCCGCGACGCGGGTACAGGCCGCGCTCGCGACGCAGCTCGTCGGATACCCGCGGCTCGCAGACGCCGTCTCCCGGGTCCAAGCGCCCGGTGACGACGACCTGCTCTGCGACGAGATCGGGGACGCCGGAGTCGCGACCGCCGAACTGCTCGAGCGGTTGGGCGTGCAACTCGACGAGCCCGGCGCCACGCTGGCCGGCGTCACCGTCAACGCGATGCGTGAGGACCTGCCGGATTGGATCGCCCAGGAAGGCCTCGAAGTGGCCGACGACGAAGACGTCCTCGCGGCGGCGGGGATCGACCTGCCGCAGCTCGAAGACGCGCGACGTTACCTCTTGGACCGCGACCGGCTCGTGGGCGTCCCGGTCGTTCCGGACGCGGCCCGACCCGGCCGCGAGGTCCGGCTCTCGGGCGGCCGGTCTCCCGTTGTGGCGATGGCGAACACGATCGGACGGGCTCAGATCAACCACGTCCACTCGGTCGATGAGCCGCTGCCGGGCGAGCCTGCATCGCAGGGCTACCTCGCCTGCGGCGGCACGAGCGACTGGCACTACGGGCGCTGCGGACACCTGCCTGAGGAATCCCTCGGGGCCGGTGGAACCGTCGCCGCGGCCATGCTCGAAGCGCGTGGAGCGCTCGCCCGCATCGTCGGGAACGCCACCGCGTTCTCCGATTCCGCGGCGCAGCTGGCCGTGCAGAGCGCGGCCTCGCGCGGCCTCGGACTCGTGTCCCAGGACGTGCGCGGTCAAGCGCGGATCGCGACCGGCAAGGACCTCGGCGACGGCGCGGACCATCTGTATGTGACCGTCTTTGGTGAGAAGGACGTGCGCCTCGTCTGGAGCGAGGCCGGTCGCGTGGCCTGCAGTGCCGCCGCGGGCGGCACCATCGGGACGGACTGCGATCGCTACACCGCGACCGTGACTCCAGAAGCTGCGCCCACAGCGCTCGAAGCCGGTGGCCATGGCGAGGCGGTCAGCGTCCGGGTCGGAAGCGACGCGGTGAGCGCCCGTTGCGCGACGGAAGGCTGTCCGCACTGGACCGAAGACGATGTCCTCTACGCGCTCGCCGGCGGCGAGGTCCTCTTCGGGGTGCACCCGCACCCCCGCCCGCGGGTGTCGTACTCGCCGGGCGGCGTGTACACGAAGTTCCGGCCCCCTTCGCTTCAGACGATCATCTTCGGGCCAGGCCTGATCGACGCGCTCGGTCAGCTGCTGCCCGACGAGGACCACTGCAGCCGGCCCGCGTTCGTCTGTGGCGACCGCTCGGCGCACGTCGCGCTCGAGAGTGTGATCGACGAGAACGAGTGCGGCGCCGACGACGTGGACAACGCCTACGAGTGCCGCCTGCGCGCCTTCGAACGGGCCGCCCAGGAGTCCGACGCAGCCTGCATGCAGGTCATCGAGAGCGGCCTCGGTCTCGACGCCCGCGCGGAGTCCGCGCGTGAGCAACTCGAACTTGCGTGCGGTGGTGTCGTGGTCGACGTGTGGCCCGGGGACGAGCCGCCCCCAGCGTGCGTGTCGGTCGAGGACTGCGGGGAGGGCGCGGAGTGCTTCGGTGGGTTCTGCCTGGGCGAGCTCCCGGCGGAGGACCAGGAGGCGTTGCGGGCTTGTCTCGGCGAGGCCGCGGACGACGTTCGCGTCGACACCGCGCTCGGCACGGCGCCGGTCTGCTTCTTCCAGGCCCCGGGCTTCGACCCCTGCGTCTGTCCCGAGGGTGTGGAGTGTCCGCGCGCCTGTCCCGTCCTGGTTCAGGGCGACTGCGATCGGGCGTCCTTCCTCCAAGCGAACGAGCTCGGTGACGGCTGGGGGCTTGGGTACGAGTTTCGTGCGTCCGATCGCGAGCTCGGTCTGGTCGGCGCGACGTCGAACGAGCAAGACGCCGCGGTCACCATCCGCTCGTGCCGCGGACTGTTGCACGATGTCCGCACCGCCGAAGGAAACGAACGCGCGGCCGCGGCCGAGCAGGCCGCAGCCTGGGCGCGTGGCATCAACTTCCGCGCCATGGCGCGGCAGGTCGGCTACGAAGCACACTTGCACCACCTCGGCCGGGTGACCCGCGACGGCGGCCTCTGGATGCACAGTGGCTCGGTGGAAGAAGGCCTGCCCCACGCCGCCGATGAGCGGACGCTCTGCGCAGGTCCCGGCGAGCCGGTCAATCCCGGACAGATGCGTTTGATGAGCCGGCTCTACGACGCCCGCTACGACTGCTCCGACCCGGTCGAGCGCTTCCGGATGAACACGCGGCTGTACCGCGGGGTCGCGGCGCTCCACGCGATCGGATCGTCCGGAGGCGCCGCGGACAATGTGACGGACTGGCGAACCAGCGTCCGACACAACTTCGGCCACCACGTCGTTCGGGACGGGCTCTACCAGCGCGTCCTGGTCCACCATGTCCCCGCTGCCCGCCGGTTCACGGTTTCCTGCGGGGAGGGGTGCGAGACCACGCTCGTGCCGCGTGAGCTCGCGTGGCCCGCGGACCCCGAGCTCGCCAACGTGTTGGTGGGCGCCCTCGTCGAGATTCCGGAGTGGGGCGGCGTTCCGGACGCAGACTTCGACGCGCCATGGTTCCACCAGCCCCCGGTCGGGCCCGGCGCCTGGGCAAGAGCACTTCCAGACTGGCTTACCGACGAGCTGGGAACGGTGCAGTCGGGCGTCGCCTCCTATGCGAGCACCCAGGGCCTGGTTCATCAGGTGGACGGCGGCGACCCGGCGGCGCTCTCACGCCGTGCCCTCGAGGTGATGGGTTTGACCCCGATGTTCGGTCGCGCGGTCTCGGCGCGCCCGGGCACGCTCGTGGACCCGCCCGACTTCTTCGGACGTGCACGGCAGGGCGCGCCACGCGGTGGTGCGCACGTCGCGACCCCTTCGCTCGAGTCGATTCTCCGCGACCACGCCACCGATCCAACCTACTTCGAGGGCTGGGTCCTCGACGGCGACGTGCTCTTCATGCCCGACCTCCTCGATGCGCTCGAGCTGACCTGCGAGCTCGGGTCCCCCCCGGACGATGGGCACGATCTGGATGTGGCGCCGGTCGTCGAGACCCTGGCCGATCTTCCGGTGGCGGCCGCCTACATCGGGCACCGCGCCTCGCAGCTGCAGCGTTCGATCAGCGCGCGCGCGCTCTTCGGCCTGCCGGTCCACGTGGCGCGCGACCTCGCCGCCCGAGAGCGCACGCCGGAGGGCGCGTACGGCGCGGAGTTGGCGCAGGTGCGCACCGCGTTGGTCGATCTGGCCCGCTCGGAGCGTCAGCTGCTCGACGAAGTGCGGAGCGCGCGCGTCACGGTCGAGCGGGCCTCGACCGCGATCCGGATGGAAGAAGCGCAGCGGGATGTCAGCGAGTACGTCCGCGCGGCCGAACACATCCGTCAAAACCTCGATTGCACCCTGGCCGTGCTCCGAAGCCTCACCATCAGTTGGGACATCGGGCGGCAGGTCGTGTCGGCAGGCGCGACGTGCACCGCCACCGGGACCCTCGCCATCAACACCTCGCTCCGCGGCGAGGCAGAGGATCGGCGCACCGCGCTGGCGATCGAACTCGCGTTGATCGATGCGGGCGACCGACTCGCCGCGCACGCCGAGAACATGACGCGCGCCGTGGAGTCGATGGAGCTCGCGCTCGAGCAGATCGGCAGAGGGGTAGAGGGGCTCCGCCGCAACCGCCAGCAAGCGCGCGTCGCGTTCTCACGCATGCTGCTCGCGGGTTCGGATGCGTCGGGGCGCCAGCACGCGGTCAACACCGTGATGCGTGCCCGGCACGGCCGGCTGCAACGCGCGTGCGAACGCGCCCACGACCGCGCCAAGTCACTCGGTTGGGAAGCGCGCCGCACGATTGAGCAGCACTTTGCTGTGAATCTCGCCGACCGAGAGCTGTGGAACCGGACGGGCGACCTTGGGCTGCTCGAGGCGCCACCCGAGTGGGCGGATGCGCTTTGCGCGATGAACCCGGTGGACTACCGGCACCTCCGCGAGACCGGCGACTTCGCCGCGAGCAACCCGAGCGGGATCGTGACCGGGTTGGCGGATGGCTTCGTAGGCGACTACGCGCGTTTGCTCCGCGACTTCACCCGAGGGTATCGGGGCGCGATCGGTCTTGGCGATGGGCGGGCGTCCGCCGCCATCGCGCTGGCCGACCACGTGTTCGAGAGCGCCGGCATCTGCGCGGCCGACTCGCCGAACCTGTTCGCCTGGAGCGCTCGCCTGGGCGAGCTCGCCACCGAGGACGACGCTGGCTGGTTCCCGGTCTGCGCGGATCCGGAGACCAGCTGCGCCGCGGTCTGGCCGATCGACGATGTGCCGTACCTTGTCGAATCGGGCGAGGTTGGTGCGCCGCTCGGGCACTCGGTCGCCTACCAGCTGGCGAGCGATCCAGCAGGGGCATGGGGCAACGCGACGACCGAACCGGTCCGAGGTCGATTCTGGCTCTCGTGGTACGAGCGGGACGACACCGCGGAACGAACCGACCCCGAGTCGCATCTCGTCGTCGCGGTTGCATCGGACTCGGGCACGGCCAGCGCAGGCGGCGCGACCGACGTCAGCGATGCGTTCACCGCGCCCGGTTGGCACCGCCACGCAGTGGTCCTCGACGTCCCGGTGGAAGAGGTCGTGGAGGTGCACTTCGCGCTCGAGGCCGGGCACGAGACGCGCGCGTTGGCAGCCGTCCAGCTCGAGCGCCTCGTCGACGTCGCGTCGCCGCGACGCTTCGTCGCGACCGACGGCGCGTTGCGTGGGCCGGCCCAAGAGCGCTTCGGTTGCCCGGACGTGGACGCCGAGCGGTTCCGCGCCGACCACGTAGACTACGTGTGCGGCTGGGACGGGCGGTGCTTCCACGAGATCACCTTCGACCTCAACGACGCGGACCTGCAAGGGCGCCTGCGGCAAGCGGGTGTGCACCCGGGGTTCTACAACTACCGGCTGCACTCGGTGGCGGTGAACCTGGTGCAGCGCGACCAGCTGCTGGCGTGCGAGGAGGGCGGCTGGAGCTGCTACGCGCGGGACCGCTACCCGTACGAGCTGCGCCACGATGCCTCCACCGTGCGTGATCACGAAGGCGGGCAGTACCGGGTGCCGCTCGCACCGATGACGGTCGTCGCCGACGCGAGCGTCGGATCCTACGTGCGCGACGAGCGCGACGGGGAGCTGGTGTTTCACGCCGACCTTCGCGGCCGACCGGTGCAGGGACAGTGGCGGATCCGGATCGAAGACGACGGGCGCTTCGACGTGGGTGAGCTGCGCGATGTGCAGCTCCTCGCCCAGTACACCTACTGGAACGCGGACTGAGTCCTCTCCTCCCGTACACGCATTCACACCGACAAGGAGAGGCTCATGGTTCCCCCGATCGCACCCACGGCGCGCCGTCCCCGGCATCCCCGGTTCACACAGCAGCGCACGCTCACGCTCGCGCTGGTGCTCGCCGCCAGCGCGGGGGTCGCGGCCCAGGACCGCACGGAGCTCCGGGAGGACGTCTCGGCCAACCTGACGCATGCCCCAGAGTCGAATCGGGCTCTCGGCCCGGCGGTTCACGGAGCCGAACGTTTCGCCGAGCAGATGCTCGCGGATCCGGCGGTCGAGGGGCACGAAGTCTCTTTGCCCGATGGGGAAGAGCGGAGCGCCGCCACCCCACAGCGCCTCACGCTGCCCGACGGAGAGGGATCGGCGCAGGGCATGGGCGAACGTTTCCGCGCCGTCCTCTCGAGCGGCGCGGGAGGCTACTCGGTGCCGATCGTCCTCCCGCCCGGACGCGCGGGGCACCAGCCCAGCATCACCCTTGGGTACTCCACGAGCTCGGGCAACGGCCCACTCGGGTTCGGTTGGAGCCTCGGGGTGTCGTCGGTCGCGCGCATGGGGGATCGCGGTGTCCCGCGCTACGTCGACAGGCCGCGCTGGCAGGCACTCGAGGACCGGCTCGCGCTCGACGGTGCGGAGCTCGTCCCCGTCGATCCCACCACGTTGCCCGAGACCTACCGAGGCGGGGCCCCGCCCGCCGAGCTCGCCGACTACCAGGCCTACCGGACCCGCATCGAAGGCGGTTTCCGAAGAGTCTACCGGAGCCCCGACTGGCGACACTGGGTCGTGCAAAGCGCCGACGGGAGCCGGCTCGACTACGGGGTGGTGACCGACGGCCCGACCCCACGCGACACCGGCGCGCTGGTTCGGTCCGGCGCGCGCGTGCACACCTGGAAACTCGTCCGGAGCGCGGACGCGAACGGCAACGTCGTGCACTTCACCTACGAATCGCACGGCGGGCTCGCGTACGTGCGCAGCGTTCACTACGACAGCCCGAGCGACTGCGCCCGGGCAAGCGTGGCGGAGACCCGCGCGTGCGCGGCGCCCTTGTCGACGTGGGGACGCCGCGTCGAGTTCCACTACGAAGCACGCGAGGACGTCCGCGTGTCTCGGGCGCGTGGGTTCTCGACCACGCTGGCCCGCCGGCTTCGGCGCATCGATGTGGTGAGCGTGGCTGGGGGCGAGGACGACGTCGTTCGGCGCTACCCGCTCCGCTACGCGCCAGGCCACCACTCGCTGCTCGCAGAGATCTGGATGGAGGGTCGCGAGGTCGACGGGGTCCGCCCGCGCTTGCCCGCGACCCGCTTTGTCTACAGCGGCTTGGGTTCGTTGAACCCGATCACGCACCACTCGCCGAGCAGCCCGCCGGTTGGTGTGCGCGAGGCGACGACGGATCTCTTCGACGTCAACGGGGACGGACTGACCGACGTCATCCGGACGTTGGACGGACGCATCGATGTGCACTTCAACGGCTTCCCAGAGGGACGGCCCGGCATGGCCGGCGCGTTCTCGCCTGCCACCCCAACGGCCTTGCCACTTGGCCATCGAGGGGCCGTCTCACTCGCCGACCGAGATGTGCGTCCCATGGACGCCGACGGCGACGGGCGCAGCGATCTGGTCCGTTGGGCGCGGTACTCCGAGCGGCGCGGTCGATACACCCCACAGCGCGAGCGGGTGCGCACCTCGCCAACCTCCGAACGCTGGCAATGGGCATACGCGGAGGCCCATCCGCTCGACGACCCCGACCTCGACCTCGGCAGTCCGGATCTCCGTGCGGTGGACCTCGACGCGGACGGTTTCGTCGACTGGCTCGAGACCGCGGGCGATCACCACCGCGTGTGGTTCAACCTCGGCCACGTAGCCGGCGGGGACGGTCGCTTCGGCCACGCCGCCGAGGGGGCGCGGGGCTGGGAAGCGGTGGACGAACCCGAGACCCACTGCGCCGCCCATGCGGGAGGTGAGCGCGTCCGGTTCTCCGAAGGAGCTCGGCTCGCGGATCTCGACGGGGACGGACTGCAGGACCTGGTCTGGATGGACCTGGGACGGATCGTGTACTTCCCGGGCAACGGCGACGGCACGTTCGGCGACGGGTGCGAAGACGGGTTCGCAACCGGTGGGGTCGAGATGGCGGCGGTCCCACCGCGGGTGCGTGCCGACCGCCCCGGGCTGTCCTTCGCCGACGTCGACCACGACGGCACCGCGGACCTCCTCGAGATCCGGGACGCGACGATCGAGGTCTGGTTCAACCGTGGTGGCGACTTCTTCGCCGCCGGGGAACGCATCGATGCGCCCTTCGCCTTGGGCGCGGACGTGCGACTGGTGGACCTCGACGCGAGCGGCACGATCGACGTGCTCTACGCCGCCTCCGGAGACTGGCGCTGGGTCGACCTGCTCGGCGGGGTGCGTCCGCGTCTGCTGACGCGGATCGAGTTGCCCACCGGCGGCGAGGCCCGCATCGAATACGAGTCGAGTGCGATCGACTACCTCGAGGACCTCGCCGCGGACGTGCGCGAAGGATCCGAGGCCTGCGCCGGAGGGTGCGGCCGAGAGGGCAACTCGCCGGCGCTGCCCACGGTCGTGCGGGCCACCGAGGTGTGTGACCGGCTCGATGTGCTTGGACCCGCCGGCTGGTGCGGCCGGACCGAATACCGCTACCACGCGCCCCGCTTCGACGGCACCGAGCGCGCCTTCCGCGGGTTCGGGCGGGCCGAGGAGATCGCGGTCGGGGACGCAAGTCACCCCACCGCCATCACCGAGACGCGTTTCCACCGCGGTGCGCGCCCAGCTTCGCTCGAGGGCAACCGGCTCGCGGCGAACCCCTTCGATGCGATCGCGGCGACCCCGTGGCTGGTCGAGACGCGGGACGACGAGGGCACCACCCTGAGCACGTCGTTCACCCAGATCGCGCTCCGCACCATTGCCCATGGTCTAGACGGTCGGCCGATCGCCTTCGCGTACCCGTTCGAGTCCGGGACGCTCGCCTACGAGACCGAGCCCTTCACCGCGCTGGACGATCACTTGGACGCGGTCGCGGTCCGGGTTGAAGGCACCGGTGGCGCAGAGGCGCGGACGCACGCGACCGAGACGATCCCGATCCGCGGCGCGGGCGCCGTTCGCACCCGAGAGACCACCGAAACCGTCACCGACCTCGGCCAGGTCGTGCGCCAAACGCAGCACGGCCAGGTCACGCTCGCCGACGCGGGCCCGATCGACCCCACGATTCACTCGCAGACGGTGCACGCCCGCCTCGAAGACCCGACGGGTTGGCTGCATGCGACCGTCAGCCAGTTCGTCGAGGACGGGAGCGGCGCACGTTTCGGGGAGACGCTCCAGACCTACGATGAACGCGGCCGGGTGATCCGCACGACCACCCTCGTGCACGCGCCGGTCGCCCTCGAGTTCGACGGCTACGATCACGCGCTCGGCTTCGTGCAGCGGGACGAGGCGCAGGTCTCGAGCACCACGTACGACGACTTCGGGAACCCGCTCGTGATGTGCGCCGGCGGCGATCTCGCCGCGGGCCTCGATGACTGTGGGCGCCTGAGCGTGCTCGTCTGGGACACGGACTACGCGGCGCTTCCCGTGCTCGAACGGCTCTACACGGGAAGCGCGACGTTCCTCGACGTAGTGGCGACGTGGGACGCGGGCCTCGGCGTGCCGCGCGCCTACACCGACGCCACAGGGGCGACCACCGAGACCCGTTACGACGCGCTCGGTCGCGCGAGCGGGCTGGTGCTGCCGCCCGTCGAAGGATGCCCTGCCGGTGTGGCCAGCAGCGAGACCACGTACGATGTGCCAGACGACTCGCGCGCCCGTCCGATGACGGTCGTCACGACCCGGACTTCGACGAACTGCCACGGCGACGACGCGATCGTCTCGCGCCGCTATGTCGATGGTCTCGGGCGTGGCCGCGCCATGCTCACCAATGGCGACGCGCTTCACCCGTGGGTCCAATCCGGCCTCACCGCGCTCGACGCCCGCGGTGCGGCGACCGGCGCGTTCCAGGGCGGCTTCTTGGACGACCCCGACCCGACGATCGAGCAAGCCCTGACCCCGGTGACGCGGGTCGGGGCGTGGACCGAGCGCGACGCGTTCTCGCGGGTGCGCCGGACGGTGAACGTCGTCGACACCGCGGTGACCGAAGCGCACTACCGCCCGCTCGAGGTGACCACGTGCGACGCCAACGACGATGGTTTCCGCGACTTCGTGGACGGGCTCGTGGTCGATGACATCGACGGTCCGGTGTTCGCCGGGACGTGCGAGACGGAGCGCAGCGACGGCCACGGGCGCGCGGTCGAGTCGGTCCAGCGGTACCGGTCCGGTCCGGGCGCCGCGATGCAGTTCTTCGTGCTGCGCAAGCAGTTCCGCGCGGACGGCGCCCTCCTTCGGCTGGAGCGCGCGGAGGTCGCCAGCGACGCACCCGGCGCGCCGGTGGTGCTCGATCGACAGGTGGCGCGGGAGTTCGTCTTCGATTCGATTGGCCGCCGCCTCGCCACCGTCGACCGCGACACCGATCGACCCGGCGCGACGCCCACCGAGGGCCGCTGGCGCTACCTCTACGACGACCTCGGCCAGCTCCTCGCGGTGCGCGATCCGCGCGGGTGCGGACAGAACTTCTTCTACGACCGCGTGGGTCGTCTCCGCGCCGAACAGTACGTGGGCTGCGCCGAGTCGGCGCCCTCGCCGGTCGCTCCGATGCCGCTCGAAGGCGAGGCCTGGGCGGATGGCGCGGTGCCCGCCGGCACGCCCGTCGACACGCAGCACTGGTACGATGCCCGTCCGGCCTGGGCCGGGTGGGACGGGCTCCCACCGAGTGCGTCCGAACTGGGCCGACACGTCGCGACGGCGGACCGCGCCCAGCGCAGCCAGTCGGGACACGACCTCCGCGGGCAGGTCGTGTGGGGTGCGCGGCAAGTGCGGCAGGTCGGCGATGCCCCCGCCCTCGACACGCGTCCGGACGGCACCGTGGAGCGGCTCGACGGGGCGCCGCAGGCCGAAGCCTGGTGGCCGGCGCAACCGTTCTTGGCGACCACGGTGCACGACCACGCCGGGCGCGTGGTCAAGACCACGCTGCCCACGGATCCGTTCGAGGGCGCGTCGGTCGGCGGCGAGCTCGAGTACGACGCACGCGGGCTGCCCGCCCTGGCGCGGGTGCTGGTCGACGACCTGCCGCTCGTCGATGTGCTCTCGAGCGCGCAGTACGACTTCGACGGCGCGCTCCTGCGCGGGACCTACGGCGACGACCGCTTCGAGACTGTGACCGAGCGCGACGCCCGCCGCCGCCCACTGCGCGCCACCACCACCCGTCTCGTGCCCGTCGTGGGTGGCCTGCTGCCCGAGGTCGCCCAGCTCGTCGACACCCGCTACGTGTTCGACGACGCGGACAACCTGGTGGAGACCCGCGACCTGCGCGATCCCGAGTCCTGGCCGGCGGGCCACAGACCGCGGAGCACCCGCGCGCGTCACGACTCCCTTTACCGAGTGGTGGGCGTGGAACACCGCTTCGGGCCCGACCCCGCGGACGTGCTCGATGCGCCGCAGGACTGGCGCGACGAGCGGGCCCGTCAACGACCGGTGGATCCCATGTCCACCGTGCCCGCCCCGCGTCTCGGCGGAGACGCCGCAGGCCGCGCCCACACGTTCGCGTACGCCTACGACTTCCTCGCGAACATGACCGAGTGGACGGGCGACGACCCGAGCGCGGGGTTCTACGAGCGCAGCCTCGGCACCCTCGTCAACGGCGCGCAAGGCCGCCCCTCCGCGCTTGCCTCCGCCCACGATCTTGGCGGCGACGACCCGGCCAACCGAGGCGGCTGGCTCGACGTGGCGTACGGGGACGGGGGCAACGTGCTCGCCTACGAGGTGCACGCACGGTGCGCGGACGCTGGCGGCGTGTGCGCGGCGGACGACCTGGCCCGTTGCGCGTGCGCCGAAGCGCAGCGCTACGAGTACGACTGGGACGAACTCGACCGCCTCGACGAAGCGCGCCGATACGACGGGGGCGCAGGCGCCGGGTGGACGCTCGCGGCGCGTCAGCGCTACCGCTACGACGGCCAGAACCGCCGTGTCGTCAAGCAGACCCTGCCGGTGGCGGCCGGCACGGACGAACGCATCGCGCTCGATGTCGTGGCCGGGGACTTCGTGCTGCGCGGCGTGCGGCGCGAAGCCGGCGTGTACACGAGCGGGGAGGGCGCCGACCGCGCAGAGGCGCAGTACCTGCTCGCCGGCGCGCGCATCGTCTGGCAGGAGCCGCCGCCCGAGAGCGGAGAGCTGCCGCGCCACCGCGTGACGATGGCGTTGACCGACCTCGTGCAGAGCACCACGGCGGTGGTCGATCTGCTCGAGGGCGAGCTCGTGCAGGTCGGCACGTTCCACCCGAACGGCGCGCGCGAGACGTTGCTCGTCGCCGACGATCCCGTCTCTCCCGAGCCGGCCGGTTTCACGACGAAAGAAGCCGACGAAGAGGTCGGCCTCGTCTACTTCGGCGAGCGCTACCTGATCCCTCGACTCGGCCGCTGGGCGACCCCCGACCCCGCCGAGATCCACGCGCTCGCCGGCGGCGAAGTCCTCAACAGCTACCACTACGTCGGCGGCAACGTCCTACAAACCCGAGACCCGATCGGGCTGAACCCGGCGCACGGAGCCCTGGCGCAGCAGTGGGCGGACGCAATCAAGAAGGCGTCCGGCCTGCGGGACACCATCGCGGTGGGCATACAGGCCGACGGAACCGTCATCATTGGACGTTCGGGCAGCGGGTACAGTGCCTTGAGAGACGCAGTGCAGAAGACCCTGCCAAACCAGCGGGTGATCTATGCGTCCTCACCCGGCAGTCGTTTGGGGATCGCTGGTACGCATGCCGAACGGGCGGTTGTGATCGCACACGACAACCTTCGGGGAGCCAGCAGTGGCAAGATCACCATTGCGACGGATGTGCTCCACCCGCCTTGCACCGCGCAGTGCGCCCCGTACTTGCAGGGCAGGAGCGATGTCACCTTCCACAACCAGCGCACTCCGGCTGAAATGCTCAGGGCCCGAAACCACGAGGCCGGCCGCCGTTGGAGGCTGACCACGAACCCTCGCGTGACCGGAATCTACCTCGAGAACGGCAAAGAAGAGGCCAAACTGCTGAGACACACCAGGCGTCGAGCAGTTCCGCGCATCCAGAACCCCCCTCCCACGGCATCGGGCGCGGGGAGGGTTCTTGGAGTCGCGGGAGGCGTGCTCGTGCTCCATGACGTCGTGAACGCACCGGAGGGGCAACGACTCGCGACCGCCGGTCGAGGTCTCTATGCGATGACCCCGATCGGCATGTTCCACAACTCGATGGAGGCGCTCGCCGACTCGATTGTGGATGCCGCGACGGGCCACATGGATACTGGAGGGGCATCGTTTGAACACGACCCGCCGGAGCCCAACGAGAACGCAGACACCGCCGAAGAGATGATGAGCCACATGCTCGACAACGGCGCCATGTAGCTACCCCTCGCGAACGTCAGTGCATGTTGAGTAGGTCGCGCAGCTCCTGCATGCGGCGCTGGGTCTCGGCGTCGCCGCCGGCGCCGAGGCCGTCGAGCAGCGCCGGGTCGAGGCCGCCGCCGAAGCCTGGCGTGCCGCCGAGGCCGGTCGAGGGTCGGCGGGTGCCCTCCGCGCTGCGTTGGGACCGTTGTTCGGCCGCGAGGTAGGCCGCGGAGCCCGGGGCGAAGAACGCCAAGCCGAGATCCACCGCGAGTTTGTCGAAGGCGCGCTCGGCCATGGTCGAGTAGACGGCGCCTTCGCTCATGTTGCCGACGCCGCCGAAGGTTTGGTACGAGACCGAGAACCGTTCGGGCGGTTCGACCGCGACCTGGAAGGCGTGGGTCACCGCGGCGCCGGGGATGTGCATCGAGACGTGGAAGTCGATGTGGATGCCGACGAACTGCCGTCCGTCGCGTTCGGAGACGTAGATCGCACCGGAGGGCTGAATCGCATACTCGACGTCGATGGTCGGCACGTCGGACGCCTGCGACACCGCGATGTCGTTGCCGTGCTCGAGCCGCATCACGTCGGCCGGAAACACGGTCGCGAAGCCGCTCGAGAGGGCGCGCGTCACACTCGTCTCGCGAGACTGCGCCCGCTCCTGAGTGAAGTGCGGCGACACTGGGATGACGTTGCGGGAACGCCGGCGCAGCGTCTCGTCGATGCCCGTCAAAGTTTCCACCGAAGGCGGCGCATAGCGAACGCGCACCGGCGGCGAGTCGTTCGCTTCGAGCCACGCGAGCAGCCCATCCATGAACGCGCGCACCCCGCCCTCGGGGTTGGCCTGCGCCAGGAACTCGGCCCGCACCTCCTCGAAGCGTTGGTGGATGGTCGCGCGCGCTTCACCCGCGAACGGCGTCTCCGGAAACCGCTGGACGAACTCGCGCAGCGGGGTGACCTCCCCGGTCTCCTGGGCCTTCGTCAAGAGCGCGCGCGGAAGGTGCAACGACAGAACCTCGTCCGCCCGATCGCCGCCGTTGCGCGCGTACGACTCCAATTGATACACGTCGCCGGTGTCGTTCGCCGACGCCAGCGCCCGGTCGAAAGCGGCGCTGTCGCTCATCGAGTTGCGGACCATCCACATCGGCACCGCGAGCAGCGCGATCGCCACCGAGATGCCCGCGATCGGCGCCATGCCGAGCCACTTCGGCACCGACGCCGCCGAGAGTCCCTGCTCCCCGCCGAACTTCGCCTGCATCGCTTCGACGTCGCCCCAGGTCGGGTCGATGATCCCGTCGATGAGCGGATCGATCACCCGCGCGGTCGCCATGTCGCCGGCCATCAGCGCGTCGCGCAACTGCAACCTCGACGCGTCCATCCGGGCGCCGACATTGTCGTTGCGGTGGATCTTGAACGCCTCGCTCCGCCCCGGAAAGATGAAGTAGATCGTCGTGTGCGCGTAGGCGCCGTTGATGTGCTGGTGCACCGTGTTGATCTTGGTCACGAGCGAGAGCGGGTACACAGTGATGTTCGGCCCGTCGGAGACCACCAAACCGGTGCCGAAGAGGTAGACCCCGCCTTTGAACGGGCTCTTCGACGCCATGAACCGGCGCGCCAACCACAGCCCGCAGAACGCCATCACCAAGAGCGCGCCGGCGTACACCAGGAGGCTCTCTGCTTCGGCCTGCGGCCGGTACGGTCGCCCGTACTCGAACTTCATCGCCATGCTCAGCACGCCGACGCCGGCGAGCACGCCCAGACACGCAAAGAACGTCTTGCCTCCGCCCTTGGCCGGCCCCTTCAAGAGCGGCTTGGCCCTCGTCAGCGCCTCCCGGCTGACCGCCGGAAGGGCGTTGAAAGGAATGGTCTCGATGCTCGGCGGGCGGGCTGGTTCCTGGGCGACGGTGCGGGCCGCGCCCCCTGGGGCTTCTTGGCCGCCGAAGCCTCCGCGGGAACCTGGTGTCCAATCGGTCATGGGTGACCATACTGCGCGCAGCCAAAATGATCCCCTGGTGGCCCGCGCTTGCGGACCTTTGGCCCTACGTGGGCACCGGCCGGACCCGCGGCGCTTGCCCGTCGAACACCAAACGCCTACACGCCCGCAGAGATGAACGACACACGAGACGTCGCCGCGTGGATGCAGGGGGTTCGAACCCGAGTCGACGCCAAACTGGAGCAGTACCTCGAGGCCAAGCTCGTCGAAGGCCGCGCGACCTCGCCCGACTCGATCGAGCTCGTCGAAGGCATCCGCGATTTGACCCTGCGGGGCGGCAAGCGGCTCCGGCCCATCGTGGTCGACGCGGCGTATCGTTGTGTCGCGAGTGATCCGGACGACGACGCGACGACCTGCGTCGGTGCCGCGCTCGAACTCTTGCAGTCGTACCTGCTCATCCACGACGACTGGATGGACCAGGACGACGAGCGCCGGGGTGGTCCGGCCGTGCACGCGCAGTACCGCGCCGCCCACGAGACCCACCTCGCGAATGCGCTCGCCATCCTCGCGGGCGACCTCGCGAGCGCGTACGCCTGGGAGCTGCTCTTCGAAGCACCATACCCCGCGGCCACCCAGCGCGCGGCCTACGACCGCTTCGTCGTCATCCAGAAAGAAGTGTTCTTCGGACAGCACCTCGACCTGACCGCGAACGCCGACGTCTCGCGCATGCACGATCTCAAGACCGGCAGCTACACCGTGCGGGGCCCGTTGCTTCTCGGCGCGCTCCTCGGTGGGGCGAATCAGGCACAGCTCGACGCGATGCTCGCCTACGGCGATCCGCTCGGCGAAGCGTTCCAGCTCGCCGACGATCTCATCGGCACCTTCGGCGACCAAGACGAGACCGGCAAACCCGGCAACGATCTGCGCAACCGCAAGCGCACATGTCTGGTGTCCGAGACGGAGCAGATGGTGCCGGAGGCCGAGCGCGGCGCGCTGACGGATCTGTTCGCGAGCGAGTCCCCGACCGAAGCGCAGGTCGCCGCCGCCGCGAAACTCATCGTCGACTGCGGCGCGCGCACGAAGGTCGAGACCCGGCTCGAGAAGTTGCTCGGCGACGCCCACCAGGCGCTCGACAACTCGCCCTTCGATGGCCCGGGCGTCGACGTGCTCCGCTACGTGGCCGAGCGCTTGGCCATCCGCCGGGTGTGAGTCCGGTGGTGTCTTCGGGAAGCGCAGCCGCGTTCGGTGGCGGCAAGGTCATCCTCCTCGGCGAACACAGCGTCGTGTATGGCCACCCGGCCCTGGCGGCGGGTCTCACCCGCGGCGTCACCGCGGTTGCGGAACCGTCGACCGAAGACCGGCTCGTCGTCTCGCCCTGGGACGTCGACGTGCGCGGCCCGGAGCTCCTCGAAGCCAGTGGCGCTGGCTTTGGGAATCGCAGTGAAGCCCGCGGAGAAGCGTCGCTCGCCCGCGCCTTTGCGGCGGCGCTCGAGGGCTACCTCGATCGGCCGGCGCCGGTGTGCATCCGCGCCGAGGTCGATCTGCCCGGCGGCGCGGGCCTCGGGTGCTCCGCCGCGATCGGTGTCGCGGTCGTGGGCGCGCTCGACGCGCACTACGGCGTCGAGCGCACCAACGAAGAACGCGGCGCGTACTCCATGCGCTGGGAGCGCGTCTTCCATGGCAACCCCTCCGGCGTCGACAACGCGATGTCGGCGTGCGGCGGCGTCGCGGTGTTCAAGCGCGGTGAACCCCTGCGGCCGGTGAAGGTGCAGCAGCCTTTCGCGCTTGTCGTGGCCCACAGCGGGGAGTCGTCCAGCACCAAAGAGATCGTCGACCACGTCGCGCGCCAGCACGACAAAGAGCCCGAGCGCATGCAGCAGATCTTCGAAGGCATCGGCGTGCTCGTGAACAACGCGCGGCTGGCGGTCGAAGCGGACGACCTGCGCGCGCTCGGCCAGCTCATGGACATGAACCAGGCGCTGCTGAGCGCGATGATGATCTCTACGGAGAAACTCGAGACCCTCTGCCGCGTCGCACGCGCCGGCGGGGCGCTCGGGGCGAAGTTGACCGGCGCGGGTGGCGGGGGTTGTATGATCGCGCTGTGCGCTTCGCTCGAAGAGGCGCGCGCCCTCGAGCCCAAGCTCGCGGAACACGCCTCGATGACGCTCGTGGCCGAAGTCGGTAGCCGAGCCGACGCCCGCGCCACCGAGCACGAGAAGAACACCCCATGACCCAGCACACGACCCGCCGGCCGCCCGCCATGGGCGCGCACGCCCCGACGCGCCTCACGTCCAACCGCGTCGTCGCCCGGGCCCGCGCGAACATCGCGCTCGCCAAGTACTGGGGCAAGAACGACCTCGCGCTGAACCTGCCCGCGGTCCCCAGCATCTCGCTTACCCTCGACGGACTGCTCACCGAGACCGAGGTGTCGTACGACGCGACCTTGAGGGCCGACCGCGTGTCGCTCGATGGACGCCGCGCGTCGAAAGCCGAACGCGCGCGTGTGGTGCGCATGCTCGATCGGATCCGAGAGCAGAGCAGCGAGACCCGCTTCGCCCATGTGCGTTCTGTGAACCACTTCCCCACCGCCGCCGGCCTCGCGTCGAGCGCCTCCGGGTTCGCCGCACTCGCCGCCGCCGCGACCACCGCCGCCGATCTCCGCTGGTCGGTCCGCAAGCAGAGCGCGCTCGCACGATGGGCCAGTGCGTCCGCCGCGCGCTCGTTCTTCGGCGGGTTCGCGGAGCTGCCGGCCGGCAAACCGGGCGACGATCGCCTGGCCGGCAAGCCGCTCTTCGACGAACACCACTGGGACGTGCGCCTGGTCGTCGCGGTCACCGCCAAGGGCCCGAAGAAGGTCGGCTCCACCGAAGGCATGGAGCGTTCGCGCAAGACCTCGCCGCTCTACGACGCGTGGGTCGAACGCGCGCCGGCGCTCTGCCGGAAGATCAAACGCGCGCTCAAGAAGAAGGACCTCGACACCCTCGGTGCCGCGATGGAGCAGAGCACCTTCGCGTTCCACGCCTGCGCGATGAGCGCCTCGCCGAGCATCCTCTACTGGCAGCCGCCGACCATCGCGGCACTGCGCACCGTCGAGTCGCTCCGCGATCGCGGCGTGAGCGCGTGGGCCACCATGGACGCCGGCCCGCACGTGAAGGTGCTGTGCCACGCGGACGACGCGAAGAAGGTACAGCGCGCCCTCAAACGCACCGACGGTGTGCAGTCGACCCTGATCGCCAAGCCGGGCGCGGGCGTCGAAGTGGAGATCCTGTGAGCCCCAACGAAGATCTGCTCGGGCACTTCGCGACCGCCCCCGGCAAGATGATGGTCTCCGGCGAGTACGCCGTGCTGGACGGTGCACCCGCCATCGTCGCCGCCGTGCAAGCCCGCGCCACCGCGCGCCTCATCACCGCCGAGTCGCTCGGCACGACCCTGCCGGATCTCTCGCGGTTCGCGTTCGAGGGCGACGCCGCTTCGGGCGGCACCACGGGGCGCTATCCGGAAGCCGCCGTCGCACGCCGACTGGCCGAAGCCGAGCTCGGCCCGACCGAAGGCGACCTGATGCTCGACGTGACCGCGCTCCGCCGCGGCGACGTGAAGCTCGGGCTCGGCTCGAGCGCGGCCGCTGCTGCGGCGGGCGCCGGCGCGGTGTTCGTCGCGCACGGACGTTCGGTCCGCGACCACGAAGCCGAGATCTTCTCCGCGGCGCTGCGTGGACACGCGGCAGTGGCCCCGCAGGGCAGCGGCGCCGACGTCGCCGCGGCCGTGTACGGCGGTTTCCTCGAGTACCGGCTGCCCGACATGAACGACCCGAAGTCGATCGCATCGGCGGCACGCAAGCTCGTCTGGCCGTCCACGCTGCAACTGCGGATCGCCTGGACCGGTCAGGCCGCCAGTACCCGCGATCTGGTCGAGCAGGTGCGCGCGTTTCAAACGCGCGACGCAGCCGGCTACCAAAAAGTCATGAAACGTTTGGTACAGGAGAGCGGGCGCTTCGTCGCCTGCGTCGGCCAGGGCGCCGACGCCGTCGTGCAGGCCGCGGAGCGCTACCACCAGGCCATGGCGGCGCTTGGCGAAGCAGCGGGCGCGCCGATCGTCGAAGAACGCCTGACCGAGATCGCGCGGCTCGCCGCCGACGCCGGCGGCAGCGCCAAACCGAGCGGCGCGGGTGGGGGCGACGTCGCGCTCGCGTTCTTCGCGTCCAGGACTGGCGCCAAGGCGTTCGAAGCCGCGTGCGCCCGCGCCAACATCACGGTGCTCGACCTTCCGCTCGGCGGCGAAGGCGTCGCCGGCTAGCAGGTCGCTGAAAAGCGACCTGCTCCCTTGCCGTTGCCCTTGCCCGTGCCCTTGCCCGCGTCGTGGACGCCGTGTGTTTCGCGACGGCGAGGCGCGAATCGGAGCGCGATGCCCAGCGGA